>NZ_JAIWNC010000111.1 GCF_020216025.1 Jidongwangia harbinensis
CCGGTCCGGTACAACCGGGCGGCACCCGAGCGGGCACCGGCGGTGCTCCGTACCCCCGCGAATCTCTTCGTATGCCCGGCCGACGACGAGGCCGGACAAATCCGGGGGGATCAGAATTTTGCGTCGCTCGACCATTCGCCAGACCGTGCTTTCGCTGACCGCCGTGTTCGCCGCCGTGGCCGGTTCGGTCGCCGGGCCCGCCGCCGCCCGGGCCGAGACGCCCGCGCCGGCCGCCGGCCCGGCCGCCTGTGTGACCGATGCGATGCTCGTACCCTCGTGTGGCGTGTTGTGGGGCGCCGCGGCCGGCGGGTTCACCTCCGCACCGCGGGACGCCGCCCTCAAGCAGTGGGAGAACCTCAGTGGTCGCACCGCGAGCATCTTCCACGCCTACCACAAGGGTGACGAGGCTTTCCCGACCCGCTCCGAGATGGCGATGGCCCGGGACAGCGCGCGCCCGCGGGTGCTGCTGCTGAACTGGAAGATCGCGTACGGCTCGACCTGGGCGAAGGTCGCCAAGGGTGAGCAGGACAAGCGCATCGACGCGTTCGCCGCCCGGGTGAAGTCCTCCTTCCCGGAGAAGTTCTTCCTGGTGCTCAACCACGAGCCGGAGAACGACGTGATCGCCCGGCGCGGTTCCGGCTGGGAGGCCAGGGACTTCGCCGCGATGTACCGGCACACCGTCGAGCGGCTGCGCGCCAAGGGCGTCACCAACGCGATCAACGTGATGGCCTACATGGGCAACGAGAAGTGGATGTCCCAGTCGTGGTGGAAGGACCTGTACCCGGGTGACGACGTGGTCGACTGGATGGGCCTGGACTCGTACGTCTCCGCCGAGAAGGGCTACTACCACTACGGCATGTTCGCCGACCTGCTGGACCGTAAGCCCACCAACGGCGGCCCCGGCTTCTACGAGTGGGCCACCACGCAGCACCCGGCCAAGCCGCTGATGGTCGCGGAGTGGGGCGTGTACCACCGGGTCGGCAAGCTCACCGACAAGTCGCCCGGCTTCCGCAGCGTGCTCCCGGAGCTGGCCAAGCGCCCGAACATCAAGGCGATCGTCTACTTCGACACCAAGCAGGACGACCAGGGCGACCGCGACATCAGCATCGACGGCACCAAGGCCAACCT
>NZ_JAIWNC010000112.1 GCF_020216025.1 Jidongwangia harbinensis
CTAGGCCGTGTTTCGTAGAGCGTGGAGCCATTGGTTGATGGCGGCGATGGTGAGGGTGGCTTCGTAGCGCACGGCGAGCTTGTCGTATCTGGTGGCCATGGCGCGGTGTTGCTTGAGCTGGTTGATGCCGCACTCGACGGCGTGGCGCAGGCGGTAGACCTCGGGGTCGAAGGCGGGCGGACGCCCGCCTTTGGATCCCTTGGCTTTGCGGTGGGCGTCCTGGTCGATCTTGCTGGGGATGCACGCTCGGATGCCGCGGGATCGTAGGTGGGCTCGGTTGGCCCTGGACGTGTACGCCTTGTCGGCCAGGACCGTGTCCGGCCGGGTCCGCGGCCGGCCACCATCGGTACGGGCGACACGCACCTTGGTGAGCACAGGGATGAACTGCGGGCTGTCACCGCACTGCCCGCCGGTCACTACCACCGCCATCACCTTGCGGCCTTGCTCGCAGGCCAGGTGGGTCTTGGTGGTCCACCCGCCCCGGGACCGGCCGAGGCCGTGGTCTGCCGGCTCTGCCTGCACGCCGCCGGGCGGCTGTTTCTGGTTGTCGCCGTCGCGGCGGGCTCCGGCCGCGTGCTGATGAGCGCGGCTGATCGTGGAGTCCACGCTCACCGTCCAGCCGACCAACCCAGCAGCATCGGCCCGGGCCTGCAACAACGCCAGGATCTGCGCCCAGACACCGTCACGCTGCCAGCGGCGGAACCACCGATACAAGGTTTGCCACGGCGGATACACCGCAGGCACGTCCCGCCACGGTGAGCCAGTCCGGACCCGCCACCGGATCCCGTCGACGATCACTCTCATAGTCCATCTGCGTGGCCGATCACGACCCGTTCCCGCAGGCAGCAACGGCTCGAGCACCGCCCACTGCCCGTCGGTCAGGTCATGTCGCCTCGCTGCCGCTACGCTCGGCACGAGGTCTCCGGTGTGAAGTTCTAGCTTGGTCGCTGAACCAACTACCGGAGACCTCTTCAGTTATCGACCACCGCCACGCCGCAACATCGACGGTCCTACGAAACACGGCCTAG
>NZ_JAIWNC010000113.1 GCF_020216025.1 Jidongwangia harbinensis
CTGTTCGACCGCGGCACCGTCGAAGGCATCACCCACCGCCTGCTCCGCCTGCTGGCCGCCGTGGTCGCCGATCCGGACGCCCCGCTGGCCCGGGTCGATCTGCTCGGCGACACCGAGCGGTCGCGGATGTTGGAGGCGGGCACCGGGCCGGTGGCGGAGCCGGTTGTGTTGGCGCCGGATTTGTTCCGGCGGCAGGTGGAGCGGACTCCGCAGGCGCCGGCGGTTGCTGCCGGGGATGTGGTGTTGTCGTACGAGCAGTTGTCGGCGCGGGTGGATGGCCTGGCGCGGTGGTTGGTCGAGCAGGGTGTGGGTGCGGATTCGCGGGTGGCGGTGATGGTGCCGCGGTCGGTGGATCTGGTGGTGGCGTTGCTGGCGGTGTGGCGGGCCGGTGGTGCGTATGTGCCGGTGGACGCGGATTATCCGGCGGAGCGGGTGCGGTATGTGCTGGAGGACGCCGATCCGGTGCTGGTGTTGTCGTCGGTGGATCAGGTGGGTGGCGCGGAGACGGTGTTGCCGCGGCTGCACGCCGGGCAGACCGCCTACGTGATCTACACGTCGGGCTCGACCGGTCGGCCGAAGGGTGTGCTGGTTCCGCACGGTGCGGTGGGTGCGTATCTGACCCGTTCCCGTGGTGCGTATCCGGCGGCGGCGGGTTCGGCGCTGGTGCATTCGTCGGTGGCGTTCGACCTGACCGTGACGGCGTTGTACACGCCGCTGGTCTCGGGCGGTTGCGTCTACCTTTCCGAGCTGAGTGGTGATGTGCCGCGGCCGACGTTCCTGAAGGCGACGCCGAGTCATCTCACGGTGCTGGAGTCGTTGCCGGACAGTGCGTCGCCGTCGCAGACGTTGATCCTGGGTGGTGAGCAGCTGCTGGGTGAGGCGGTGCAGCGGTGGCGGGTGCGTCACCCGGACGCTCTGGTGATCAACGCTTACGGTCCGACCGAGGCCACGGTCAACTGCATGGAGTACCGGATCGAGCCGGGAGCGCCGGTGGCGTCGGGTCCGGTCCCGATCGGCCGGCC
>NZ_JAIWNC010000114.1 GCF_020216025.1 Jidongwangia harbinensis
ACCGGTACCCACAACGGGTTCTACTTCTCGTTCTGGAAGGACAGCGGCGACGCCAGCATGACGCTGCGCGAGAACGGCCGCTACACCAGCCAGTGGAGCAGGAGCACCAACAACTGGGTCGGCGGCAAGGGCTGGGCCACCGGCACCCGGCGGACGGTCAGCTACTCGGGCTCCTACAACCCGGGCAACAACAACACCTACCTCGCCCTGTACGGATGGACGCGCAACCCGCTCATCGAGTACTACGTGGTGGAGAACTTCGGCAGCTACAACCCGAGCAGCGGCGCCACCCGGATGGGCACCGTCACCACCGACGGCGGCACCTACGACATCCTGCGCAGCCAGCGGGTCAACCAGCCGTCGATCGACGGAACCCAGACGTTCTACCAGTTCTGGAGCGTCCGGCAGCAGAAGCGCAGCAGCGGCACCATCACGGTGGCCAACCACTTCGACGCCTGGGCCCGCGCCGGCCTGCAACTCGGCTCCAACCACAGCTACCAGGTGATGGCCACCGAGGGCTACCAGAGCCAGGGCAGCTCGGACATCACGGTCAGCGAGGGTTCCAACCCCGGTAACCCGGGCAACCCTGGCAACCCCGGTACGCCGACCACCCCGCCGCCCGGCAACCCGGGAGGCAACTGCACCGCGACGGTGTCCGCCGGTCAGAGCTGGAACGACCGGTTCAACCTCAACGTCTCGGTCAGCGGCGCCAGCAACTGGGTCGTCAGCCTCGCGCTGAACGGCGGCCAGAGCCTGCAGAACAGCTGGAACGCCTCGGTCAGCGGCAACAGCGGCACCGTCACCGCCCGGCCGAACGGCAACGGCAACAACTTCGGCGTGACCATCATGTCGAACGGCAACACCACCTGGCCCACGATCACCTGCCGCACGGGCTGACGTAGGCGTACCACCGCAAGACCGCACCGTGATGGCGCGGCGGCCCCGGCCGCCGCGCCATCCGC
>NZ_JAIWNC010000115.1 GCF_020216025.1 Jidongwangia harbinensis
GGCAGATCGCGCGGTGTTTAGGGCGGGCGCCGTCGACGGTGTCGCGGGAGGTTGGCCGGTTCGAGAGGTACGGCCAGCAGTACCTGCCGTCGGCGGCGGACTGGGCGTCCTGGTTACGGCATCGCCGGCCGCGTCGTGTTGCCCGGCTGGCGGCGGATCCGGTGCTGCGGGAGTTGGTGCTGGCAGGGTTGCGGCAGCGGTGGTCACCGCAGCAGATCGCGGCGTGGCTGCGGATCGAGTTCGCTGGCCGTAAGGAGATGCAGGTGTCCCACGAGACGATCTATCAAGCGATCTACCTGCAGGCCCGGGGGAATCTCAGGGCCGAGTTGAGCCGGCAGGTCGCCCTGCGTTCAGGGCGGGTTCGCCGCCGGCCGCGTCCGGAGGCGGCCGGCGCGATCCGGTCGCAGCGGCCCTGGCTCGGGCTCAACATCAGTGACCGTCCAGCGCAGGCCGCGGACCGGGCGGTACCCGGCCACTGGGAGGGCGACCTGCTCGAAGGCACCCGCCGCGGCGGCCAGAACTCGGCTATCGCCACCCTGGTGGAACGTTCGACCCGATTCGTCATCCTGGTCGCGCTGCCCGACGGCAAGCTGTCCGAGCACGTGGCCTCCCGGCTTGCCGACGCGATGGCCTGGCTCCCGCAGCGGCTACGGGCATCACTGACCTGGGACCAGGGCACCGAAATGGCCGCCCATCACCAGTTCACCGTCGCCACCGACTGCCCGGTCTACTTCTGCGACCCGCACTCACCGTGGCAGCGAGGCTCGAACGAGAACACCAACGGTCTGCTCCGTCAGTACTTCCCGAAGGGCCGGTTCGACTTCACCACCATCGACCAGGCCGGGCTCGACCACGTCGCCGACGAACTCAACGGAAGACCCCGCATGACCTTGGGCTGGGCCAACCCAGCTGCAAAAATGGCTGAGCTAGTCGGTGTTGCAACCACCAGTTGAGTTCGCC
>NZ_JAIWNC010000116.1 GCF_020216025.1 Jidongwangia harbinensis
GGGCTGTCGGGGCTGGTGAGGTCGCGGAGGGCGCCGGGTGCGAGTTTGAGCAGGGGCCAGAGCAGGGTGGGGCGGTGCAGGAGGAGGCTGGTGTAGGCGGCGGTGAGGCCGGTGCCGTAGCCGAGCATTTGTTTGTGCAGGCCGGCGAGGTCGCGGCGGTGGTAGTGGTGGGTGACGGCGGTGGGTTGGTAGACGATGGTGCCGCCGGTGAGTAGGACCTGGGTGAAGGCGAGGGTGTCTTCGCTGCCCATGGCGGGGGTGCCGGCGCCGAGGGCGGTGTCCCAGCCGCCGATGCGTTCGATGACGCCGGGGCGGAAGGTCATGTTGGCGCCGGTGCCGAAGGGTGGTAGTGGGTAGAGGGGGCTTTGCCGGTGTGCGGTGGCGGGGCTGAAGATGTCGGGGGTGAAGCCGCGGCCTTTGCTGTGTCCGCCGAATTGTTCGAACCAGAGTTGGGGTTGGGTTTCGAGTTCGGCGGGGACGATGACGCCGGAGATGACGTCGGCTTCGGGGTGGTCGGCGAGGGCGCGGGCGATTTCGGCGAGCCAGGTCGGGTCGGCGTATTCGTCGTCGTCGATCCAGGCGAGGATCTGGCCGGGTGCGGCGGCGACTGCGGCGTTGCGGGCGAAGGAGAGGCCGGCTTTGGGTTCGAGGAGGTAGTCGACGGGTCCGCGGTGGGCGGCGGAGCGGACGACCTCGGCGGTGGTGTCGGTGACGGGTGCGTTGTCGACGACCAGGATGCGGTAGCCGGGGTAGTCCTGGGTGAGCAGGCTGTCCAGGCATCGGGCCAGGGCGTCGGGTCGTTCCCGGGTGCAGACCACCACGGTGATCGGTGGGGCGTCGGCGAGGACCTCGCGGCGGCGGGCCAGGAACGCCGGCTCGGTGTCCGGGGTGATGCCGTCGACCGGCAGGGCGGTCAGGCCGTACCCGGCCAGCTTCGGCGCCAGCGCGG
>NZ_JAIWNC010000117.1 GCF_020216025.1 Jidongwangia harbinensis
CGGTCTGTGGATTCGTTGTTTGGTGTGCAGTGGGTGTCGGTGGGGCGTCCGGGTGTGGGTGTGGAGCAGGGGTGGGAGGTGGTTCGTCCGGGTGATGTGTTCGCGGCGTTGGAGGTGGTGCAGGCCTGGCTCGGGGTTGATGATGATGAGCGGGTTTTGGTGGTGTTGACCGCGGATCCGTCGGATCCGGTGGTTGCGGGTGTGTGGGGGTTGGTGCGTTCGGCGCAGGCGGAGCAGCCGGGCCGGTTCGTGTTGCTTGGTGGTGGTGGTGAGGCGGATGTGCCGGCGGTGTTGGCTACTGGTGAGCCGCAGGTGGTGGTGGCCGGGGACGGTTCGTTGCGGGTGCCGCGGCTGGTCCGGGCCGCGGGTGGTGAGCGGGAGCCTGATTTCGGTTCGGGTGCGGTGTTGCTGACGGGTGCTTCGGGTGCGTTGGGTGGTGTGGTGGCGCAGCATCTGGTCGCGGCGTATGGGGTGTCTGAGCTGGTGTTGTTGTCCCGGCGTGGTCGGGTGGCGGAGCTGGATGAGCGGTTGGTCGCTGCGGGGGCGCGGGTGCGGTGGGTTGCGGGTGATGCCGGTGATCGGGAGCTGCTGGAGACCCTGGTGGATGGGGTTTCCGCGGTGGTGCATCTGGCGGGGGTGCTGGATGACGGGGTGGTGACGTCGTTGACGCCGCAGCGGTTGGCGCGGGTGT
>NZ_JAIWNC010000118.1 GCF_020216025.1 Jidongwangia harbinensis
ATCGAGGCGTGGCTGCCGCTGGCCCGCCACCTCGCCCACCGTTACTCCGGCCGCGGCGAGCCCACCGACGACCTGGTCCAGACCGCCACCGTCGGACTCATCAAGGCCGTCGACAAGTTCGACCCCGAACGCGGCGTCGACTTCGCCGGCTACGCCATCCCCACCATCATCGGTGAGATCAAGCGCCACTTCCGCGACCGCACCTGGTCCGTCCGGGTCCCGCGCCGCCTGCAGGAACTGCGCCTGTCCATCACCGAGGCCAACAGCACCCTCACCCACACCCTCGGCCGGTCCCCGACCGTCGCCGACATCGCCGCCCACCTCGACGTCACCGAAGAAGACGTCCTGGAAGGCCTCGAAGGTGCCCGCGCCTACAACGCCACCTCGCTGTCCACCCCGATCTCCGCCGACGGCACCACCGAGCTCGGCGACACCCTCGGCGGCGAGGACCACGAATTCGAACTCGCCGAGACCCGCGTCGCCCTCGGGCCCGCGCTGGCCACCCTCGACGAGCGCGAGCAGAAGATCCTCACCCTGCGCTTCTACGGCAACCTCACCCAGTCGCAGATCGCCGACCAGATCGGCATCTCCCAGATGCACGTCTCCCGGCTGCTGACCAAGGCCCTCACCAAGCTCCGCA
>NZ_JAIWNC010000119.1 GCF_020216025.1 Jidongwangia harbinensis
TGGCTCGACCACGTCAGCGCCGCCGCCGCGTGTACTCGTCCGATCCGGCTGTCCGGCGCCATCGACGTCAAGAACCCCGACGGCGCGCTCATGCACACCATCGACACCGATTCGATGCCCGACGGCGCCATCTACACCCCGTGCGGCAACCGCCGCGCCTCCGTGTGCCCGTCCTGTGCCGAGGTGTACCGCCGCGACACCTACCAGATCATCCGCGCCGGTCTGGAAGGCGGCCGATACGGGCTCCCGCCGCTCGGTGACCACCTGGCCGTGTTCCTCACCGCCACCGCCCCGTCCTTCGGCCCGGTGCATCACCGCGTCGTGAAGACCCACGCAGCCGACTGCCGATCCAAGGACCGTTGCACCTGCCGCGCCAACCTGTGCCGGCCGTTCGGCAAACCCTGCGAGCACGGCGCCGAGACGCGGTGCACCGCCCGCCACAAGGCCACCGACCCCGCGCTGGGCACGCCGCTGTGCCTGGACTGCTACGACCACCACGGCCAGGTCGTGTGGAACCTCGAAGCCACCGAACTGTGGCGGCGCACCATCCAGGAATTCGACCGCGAACTCGAACGCCTCGGCAAACGCCTCG
>NZ_JAIWNC010000120.1 GCF_020216025.1 Jidongwangia harbinensis
CGGTCACTTGCCGTAGTAGGCGTTTCGCATGATGTCCTGCATGTCGTCCAGCATCGGCATCCGGGGGTTGGCCGGCGCGCACTGGTCCTGGTAGGCGTTCAGGGACTGCTGCGGCATCGCGTCCAGGAACGCCTGCTCGTCCACGCCGACCTCCTGGAACGACTCCGGGATGCCGACCTCGCGGCGCAGCTGCTCCACCGCGCGGGCCAGCGACTCCACCCCCTCCTGCGGTGTGGCGGCGGGCAGCCCGAGCGTCCGGGCGATGTCCTGGAAGCGTTCGGGTGCCCGGTAGCTCTCGTACTTGGGCCAGCCGGTGAGCTTCGTGGGGACCGTGCCGTTGTAGCGGATGACGTGTGGCAACAGGACGGCGTTGGTGCGGCCGTGGGCGATGTGGAACGTCGCCCCCAGGGTGTGCGACATGGCGTGCACGATGCCGAGGAACGCGCTGCCGAAGGCCATTCCGGCGATCGTGCCGGCGTTGTGCATCTTCTCCCGGGCCTCCGGGTCGTTCGGCCCGTCCGCGACCGCCCGCCCGAGGTAGCCGAAGATCATCCGGATGGCCTGCAGGGCGAGGCCGTCGGT
>NZ_JAIWNC010000011.1 GCF_020216025.1 Jidongwangia harbinensis
CGCGAGCAGAAGATCCTCACCCTGCGCTTCTACGGCAACCTCACCCAGTCGCAGATCGCCGACCAGATCGGCATCTCCCAGATGCACGTCTCCCGGCTGCTGACCAAGGCCCTCACCAAGCTCCGCACCCACCTGGCCAGCGACACCATCTGACGTCTGACACCATCTGACGGCTCTGTTCCACGAGGACGCCGGCCCGGTTCGGGCCGGCGTCCTCGTCCGTCCGCAAAGGGAGGCGCCATGGAGCCGGACTGGGTCCGACATGCCGTGTGGTGGCAGGTGTACCCGCTCGGCTTCACCGGGGCCTGGCCACGGCGGGACGGCGACGGCGACACGCACCGGCTGCGCCGGCTCGACGCCTGGCTGGACTACGCGGTGGAGATGGGCGCGTCCGGGCTGCTGCTCGGCCCGGTCTTCGCCGCCGAGACCCACGGGTACGACACCGTCGACCTGCTCCGCATCGATCCGCGGCTGGGCGACGACGCGGACTTCGACGCGCTGGTCGCCGCTGCACACGGGCGCGGCCTGCGGGTGCTGCTGGACGGCGTGTTCCACCACATCGGCCGCGGACATCCGGCCTTCCGGGCGGTGCTCGAGCAGGGCCCGGCCGCGGCGACCGCCGGCTGGTTCCACCTCACCTGGCCGGACGGCCCGTGGCAGCCCGGGACCGAGCCGTCGTACGCGACGTTCGAGGGCCACGACGCGCTGGTCGCGCTCAACCATCAGGAGCCGGCGGTACGCGCCCACGTCGCCGAGGTGCTGGGGCACTGGCTGGACCGGGGCGCCGACGGCTGGCGGCTGGACGCGGCGTACGCCGTACCCACCGAATTCTGGGCCGACGTCCTGCCCCGGGTGCGGGTACGGCATCCCGGCGCCTACTTCGTCGGCGAGGTCATCCACGGTGACTATCCGGACGTCGTGGCCCGGTCCACGATGGACGCGGTGACCCAGTACGAACTGTGGAAGGCGATCTGGAGCGGGCTCAACGAACGCAACTTCTTCGAACTCGACCATGCGCTGCAGCGGCACAACGACTTCCTGGACACATTCGTGCCGCTGACCTTCGTCGGCAACCACGACGTGACCCGCCTGGCCAGCCGGTTGACCGACGAGCGGGACATCCCGCTGGCGCTGGCCGTGCTACTCACCGTGGGCGGCACCCCCTCGGTGTACGCCGGCGACGAACACGGCTACCGCGGCGTCAAGGAGGATCGCGAGCACGGCGACGACGCGGTCCGCCCGCAGTTCCCGGCCCGGCCCGACGACCTCGCCCCGTACGGCTGGCCCACCTACCGTCTGCACCAGGACCTGATCGGCCTGCGCCGCCGGCACGCCTGGCTGCACGCCGCACGTACCCGCCGGGTGCACCTGACCAACGAGCAGTTCGCCTACCAGGTCTCCGATGGTGACCACCGGTTGCTGGTGTGCCTGAACGTCGGCACCGAGCCCGCCGAGATCCCGGCGCCGCACGCCACCTCGGTGCTGAACGGCGAGGCCGAGCTGACCCATCCCGGCAGCGGCGACACGGTGGTCCGGCTGGCCCCGCACGCGTTCGCGGTACTCGGCACGTAAAAAGGGTGCCCGTGGTGCGGGCACCCTTTTACGGACTAACTCAGAACCAGACTTTTCGTCCGCCAACCGGACGGCCAACCGCGCCGAGAATCCACAGCACAGCGCCTACCACCAGCAAAATGATGCCGATTGTGTACAGGATGGACACATCCAGGAAGATGCCCAACAGCAAGAGAATGAGGCCGAGAACCAGCATGGCGTTTGCTCCACTTCAACGTATGTCTTCGTTCTGCGCGCCACTGATACCCATCGCTGCGAATTACCAATCACGCCGCGAACGCCCGCGGGGCGGCAACTTTCGCGGCCCGGTCCTCCAGGTCGCACACGTGGTGGCCGGATCCAGGGACGGCAGACACACCGGCGCCGCACAGTGACCGATAAACGGCATTTAATGCGTAGATCTTGGCGGCGCCCGCAGATCTTGGAGCCGAATCGCCCCGTGAGGCCGTTTCGCGCAGGGGTTCGGCTCGCCCGCCAAGGTCTGTGACGCGCTCGGTCGAACGGTGACGGCGCCGACTTGAAGAACCGGTCAAACCGCACACCGTCCTCCCGCATGGCGTACCCCGAGATCCTGGTCACCCTCACCGCAGCAACGTCGCCACTGATCAACTCGCTCTCCGCCCGAAATGCCACGCGCCCTCCCCCAACGTGTGGAGACGCGGCTCGCACCCCACCCGAAAACCACACACCCCCACGCCCCCACCCCAACGTGTAGAGACGCGGCTCGCACCCCACCCGAAAACCACACACCCCCACGCCCCCACCCCCACGTGTAGAGACGCGGCTCGCTCAGCGCCTGAAACGCACACGCGCGGCATGCTGCCGACTGCGCTACATACGCCCGCGGAGCCGCCCTCTCTGCGCCGCCTCCGCCGATTGCGCCCGGCGTCCGCGCCGCCGACGGTCCGCCGAGCCTGGAATCCCCGATCCCGCGGTGCGATGCAAGTAGATCGGCGTCGCGAGGGGGTTGCCTTCGATAGGGTCGGGTATGTCGTGGACGGAAGGGAGTGATGGCCATGACCACACCCGCCACCTCTGCGCTGGACAACCGCCGGACGAAATCCTCGACGGCTAATGCGGCCGCGGAGAAGGCCCGTGCCGGCGTCACCGAACTGGACCACCGGCTGCAGACCAACGCGAACCTGATCGAGCAGCAGACCCAGGCGCTGCGCCATGCCGAGTCCGAGGCGAAACGGCTCAAGCGCGCCCTCAAACTCGCCGACACCGAGCGTGCCCGGCTCGCCAAGCAGCGGGCGAAGGCGGCCGCCCGGGCCTCGAAGGCGCAGGCCAAGGCGGAAGCGGCCGAGGCGAAGTACGACCAGGTGGTGCTGGCCGAGCTGGTCAAGCGGGAGAAGGCCCGGGACCGCGCCGAGGCCACCGCCGCCAGGGGCACGGCATCCGCACCCAGTCAGAACACGGCCGGCCCCAATACCGCCGGCCAGAGCACAGCCGGAGCAGCCCGGAACACGGCCGGCCGGACCGCGGGCGCCCCGGCCCGGACCACGGCCGCCGAGGATAGCCCGGCCACCCAGAACGGCCCGGCCGCGAGCACGCTGGCCACAGCCACCGCCGCCAAGACCACGGCGGCGAAGGCCACGGCGGCCAAGAGCCAGCCGTCGCCGCGCACTCGCGGCGCCAACCTGGATCCGCCACCCGAGAAGCCCGACCCGGGCACGGCCGAAGCGGTCAAGACCGCCGCCCGCCGGACCCGCCGCGCCGCCCGGTAACCGACCGCCACCCGGTAAGCGACCGCCACCCGGAAACCGAGCGCCACCCGGAAACCGAGCGCCACCCGGAAACCGAGCGCCACCCGGAAACCGACCGCCACCCGGAAAGCGACCGCCACCCGGAAAGCAGCGCCACCAGGAAGCAGCGCCACCCGGAAAGCAGCGCCACCCGGAAAGCAGCGCCACCCGGAAAGCGACCGCCAGCCGATACCTGGCCGCCGACGTGACCCCCGCCACTCCCGGCGGGGGTCTTCCGCGTTCCGGGATAGGAAGAAGGGACGCGATCAACCGGGCGAGGTGGGTAGACGGTGAATCCGACGGACATCCGGGCCGTGCTCTTCGACATGGACGGCACGCTGGTCGACTCAGACGCGGCGGTGGAGCGCGCCTGGACCACCTGGGCGGCCGAGCACGGCGTGGACGCCGCCGGGGCGATCGCGCTGGCGCACGGCAGTCCGAGTGAGCGGACCGTACGCACGTTGCTTCCGCATCTCGACGAGGCGGCGGTGGCGGTGTCCGCGGCGCGGCAGTTGGAGCTGCAGTACGACGACCTGTCGGACGTCGCCGCCGCGCCGGGGGCGGTGGATCTGCTCGACCGGCTCCACCTGCCGTGGGCCGTGGTGACCAGTGCCGACGCCCGGTTGGCCAAGGCCCGGCTCGGCGTCGCCGGCATCGTCCCGCCGGTGCTGGTCACCACGGACGACATCGCCGCCGGCAAGCCGGATCCGGCCGGCTACCTGCGGGCCGCGCAGATCATCGGGGTGCCGCCGCACACCTGCCTGGTGGTCGAGGACGCGGACGTGGGTCTGGCGGCGGCCCGGGCGGCCGGGGCGTACACCGCGGCGCTGCGCGGGCTCGACGGGGATCTGCGACTCGGGTCACTCGCCGACCTGGTGACGTGGTTCGGCTACCCGGCGGGCCCGGTGCGGGCCGCATAATGGGCCGATGTGGACAACGGTGACGGTGTGAAGCAGTTCGCCGGGCGGATCTGCGTGATCACCGGGGCGGCCGGCGGCATCGGGTCCGCGCTGGCGTTGGATCTGGCCCGGCGGGGTGCGGTCCTGGTGCTCGTCGACCGGGATGCGCCGGGGCTGGCCCGGGTGGCCGAGTCGGCCCGGGAGGCGGGCGCGGCGGCGGTGGACACGTACATGGTCGATCTGGCCGACGGCGGCGACCGCCTGGACCTGGCCGCGGAGGTGGCGGCCCGGCACGGCGGGGTGGATCTGCTGGTGAACAACGCCGGGGTGGTGCTGTCCGGCACGTTCGAGCAGGTCGACATGGCCGACTTCGACTGGCTGATGGAGGTCAACGTGCGGGCCGTGGTACGCCTGACGAAGGCGTTCCTGCCCCAGCTGCTGGCCCGGCCCGGGTCACACGTGGTGAACCTGTCCAGCCTGTTCGGGCTGCTCGCGCCGCCGACCCAGGTGGCGTACGCGACCAGCAAATTCGCGGTGCGCGGGTTCTCCGAGGCGCTGCGCCACGAACTCGCCGACCGCGGCGTCGGGGTGACGTCGGTGCACCCGGGCGGGGTGCGGACGAACATCGCGCTGAACGCCCGGATCAGCGGGCCGGACCCGGACGGTGTGCAGGCCGAGGCGGCGCGGCGGTTCTCCGAGAAGGCCCTGACGCTGCCGCCGGAGAAGGCCGCGCGCCGGATCGTGGCGGCGGTGCAGGCAGGCAAGCCGCGGGTGGTCATCACCGCGCCGGCGAAGCTGGCGGACCGGCTGGTCCGGATGATGCCCGGCCGGTACTGGACCGTCATCGGACTTCTCAGCCGGTCCGCCAAGCTCTAGCGGAACGCGGCGTACCGCTTGCGGGACTGGCCGGCGACGACGGTGAAGTCGCCGCCCGCGCCGAGCGCGCCGAGCGCCCGGTTCACCGCGAGGACGCGCACCCCGACCACGCCGTTCGCCTGCGGTGCCCAGCCGGTCAGCGCACCGCTGCTGCCCACCGCGGCCAGCTTGACCCGGGACAGCGAACCGCCGGCGCAGGTGCCCTGGGCGCCGTTGGTCAGGGTCAGGCAGGCCCGGTCGAAGTGCCCGCCGACGAAGGTGACGCCGTTCAGCCGGACCACCGCGGTGGCGTCGCCGTCGAACAGCCGTTGCCACCGCACCGATCCGCGGGTGGTCCAGGCGATCGCCCGGCCGCCCTGGCCGCCGGTGGCCGCGTACACCCCGGTGCCGTCCACCGCGAGCGAGTTGACCTGGGCGGGCGCCTTGGGCAGGAAGGTGCGGTCCACCGCGCCGCCGGTGCCGGCGAGCGCGGCCGCCCGTAGCGTGCCGCTGACGCCGTTGACCTTGTGGAACGAGCCGCCGGCGTAGACCTTGGTGCCGTAGCCGGTCAACGTGTAGACGGTGCCGTCCGCGCTGGGCCGCCACCCGGCGTCCAGGCCACCGCTGGTGAGCGAGAACGCGGCCAGGTTGCGGCGGCTGCTGCCGTTCACCGCGGAGAAGCTGCCGCCGACGTACAGCCTGCCGTTGCCGGCCCAGAGCGCGTGCGGCGTGCCGGCGACGGTGGGCTGGAACGCGCCCGGCCGGCCGGTGCCGGCGTCCAGCCGGGCCAGGTTGTCGCGGCGCAGACCGGAGATGGTGCCGAAGTCGCCGGCGGCGTACACCGCGGAGCCGCTCACCGCGAGCGCGCGGACGGTGCGGTCGGCGCCCGGGTTCCAGGCGAGCAGGGCGCCGGTGCGGGCGTCGAACGCGGCCAGCCGCCGCCTGGTGTGGGTGGTCCGGCCCCAGGTCGCGCTGGTGAACGAGCCGCCGACGTAGACGGTGTTGCCGCGGTAGGCGATCGCGTACACGCTGCCGTTGAAGGCCGGCACGGCCGAGGACCGGGTGCTGAGCGCGGACGCGGGTGCGGAGTGGACCGGTACGGCGACGGCCGTCGTGGCGACCGCAGCGGTTAGAAAACGGGCAAACCTTTGGAATCGCACATTTGACATTAACCGTCGCGGGTGGCCGAAAGTGTCGACGGCGCGCCGCGGTAGTCCCGGTCCGGGACGGCGGCCGGCGGCGCCAGCTCCGGCGCGGCCGGCGACGGCGGCTGGTCGGCCTCGGCCGGCTCCGCGCGTAGCCCAAGCGCGGACAGCCACTCCGTCAGCTGGTGGTGCACCGCATCGGAGCCGTTCAGCTCGTCGTCGGTGACCCGCCAGCCCGCCGGGTGCACCAGCACCGCCTCGGTCTGCCAGCCGCCCAGGCCGCCGTGCGAGCCGACCAGTTCCTCGAACGCGGCGACCTCTTTCGTGTTCGGGTCCACCGCGCTGATCAGCACCAGGTCGCCCACGTGGGCGGTCTGCTGGTGCCGCACCAGGTCGGCGCGGGCGTGCCGCCCGTACGGCAGCAGCGGATCCACCCCGTCGACCGTGCCGTCGGTCAGCCGGTGCGTGCCGGCCGTACCGATCGCCACCGGCCCGTCCTCGTCCTGCACCACCACCAGGCCGATGCCCGGATGCGCGACCAGGCCCGCGATCAGCCGCGGATACTCCTGGTCGATCCGGGCGCGATCCAGCCGGCCGGGGACCTGGGTCAGGTAGAGCAGCGCGAGGTTGCCGGAGGACACCACCAGCAGCGGCGCGATCGGCGGCTCCGGGAAGTCGGGTTCCTGGGTGGCCTCGGCCTCGGCCGGCGTCTGCGGTGCGGTCGCGGCGTCCGGGGCGGCGTATCGCTCGACCACCTCGTCCAGCGTCTCGCCCCAGCTCTGCCGGAAGGTGGGGCCCTGGCTCTGGCCATGGTCGGAGAGCACCACCAGGTGGTAGCGCCGGGCCGCCTCGGGTGCCAGGCGTTCCAGCACGCCGAGCATCCGGTCCAGGCTCTCCAGCTGACGCATCGACTCCGGCCGGGCCGGTCCGGCGTGGTGCGCCACCTCGTCATAGTCGACCAGATCGCAGTAGATCACCGGGGCGCCGCGGGCCATCTGCTCGGCGACCAGCGACACGTTGACGTCGCGCAGCAGCATCGCGGCCGGCCGCAGCGCGAGGAAGACGCCGGACCGGCTGACCCGCGGCACCAGGTTGCGCCGCCGCTGCAGGCGGGCCTGGTGCAGCTCGGTGATCACCTCGCCGACGCCGAGCACCAGGGCGCGGGTGAAGCCGTACGGCGACGCCATGAACGCCGCCCAGCCCCGCGCGGACCGGCCGGGCAGGGCGGCGTGGCTGACCGTCAGCAGGTTGGTCACCGCGTCCCCGGAGAACGCGTTGCCGATGCTGACACCGCCGTCCCGGAGCAGCCCGTTGCCGTCGCTGAGGCGCGACTCGATCACCGCGGCGTCCCGGGGGCGGTTGGACACCATCAGCCGCCCGGCGTCCTTCTCGAACCACCGGAACGCCGGGATGTGCCGGGACGCGCCGTGCAGGATGCCGGCCTGCGACGCCGGGGTGGTGGACGGCAGCCCGGTGTGCCAGCGGCGCATGGTGTGGCTGCCGGACCGCAGCCAGTGCCCGATCGTGGGCAGGTTGCCGGCCCGGATCGCCCACTTGAGCACGCCCACCGCCACGCCGTCGAGCTGGATGATCAGCATCCCCGGCTCGGTGCCCGGCCGCGGGCGGCGCAGGGTGAGCACCCGTCCGCCGGCCCGCCGGGACTGCCGCCGCCGCACCGCGCGCATGAGACGCCGGTTCTCCTTGACGAACGTGTCGTCGGAGCCGCTGTCCGCCATCCAGTCCAGGATGGCCGCGAAGATCACCGCGAGGATCGCGGCCGCCACCAGCGTGGGCAGGTTGCGGATCCGGTTGGCCGGGTCCAGCTCCAGCGCCACCACGATGACGATCACCTGGGCCACGACGCCGAGCAGCATCGCGCCCCAGCCGCCCAGCGCGGTGATGCCGACCAGCAGCAGCGGGCGCAGCACCGCGCCGACCGCGGCCACCAGCAGCACCAGGTTCAGGGTCTCGACGATGTCCGCGCTCGCCACGCCGGGCATCAGCCACAACGTCAGGGTGAGCACGACGAACGTCACCAGGGCACTGCGGAGCACCGCGCGCAGCCGGTTGCGCACCCGCCGCCAGCCCAGCAGCGCACGCAGGTCGGCGCGCCAGTGACGGGCCGGTTCGGGCGGGCTGCCGGTGCTTACGACCACTCAGAAACGATCGCACAGCTCGCGGCCCGGATGGCCGTGAGGTCGGCAACGACACGTGACGTTTCGCCGGACCGCGGCAGTGGGCAATCCATGCCCATGGAAGTCACCGGCTTTTTCACCGCCATCCTCATCGGCCTGATCATCGGTGCGGCCGGCCGCCTGGTCGTGCCCGGCCGGCAGCGCATCCCGCTCTGGTTGACGCTGGTCATCGGCGTCGTCGCCGCCATTCTCGGCACCCTGGTGGCCGGCGCGTTCGGGGTCGCGGACACGGGCGGCATCGACTGGATCGAACTGGTCCTGCAGGTCGGCTTCGCGGCCGTGGGCGTCGCCATCGCGGGCGGCGTGGGGTCCCGCCGGCGGTGAAATTCCGGCGCACCGGCGGAACCGGTCCGGCACCGCCACCGTCGTATTGCGTATCGCCGGTGGCGGCCTGGACGACGGGAGGACTTCGTGCGACTCAGGGGTGTTCTGTTCGGTGCGATCCTCGCGGTGGCCGCCACCGGCTGCGCCGACCGGCCCGGCGCCACGGCGGGCGCGGAACCGGCCGCGTCGCCGCCCGTGTGGAGCGAGCCGTCCGACTACAAGTTCACGTTCGAGTCGTCCTGTGGTGAGCGGGCGCTGATCGGCCGGTTCCAGGTGGCCGTGGCCGGGCACAAGGTGGCCCGCACCGAGGGCCTGGACGACGCCGGCCGGCGAGCGCTGATGCTGCGGATCGCCAACCTGGTGCCGACCCTGGGCCAGATGGAGGATCAGGCCGAACGGGCCCGGGCGGACGGTGCCGACCAGGTGACGGTGGACCGGGACCCGGCCGACGGGCACCCCACCGCGATCCGGATCGACGCCTCGACCGGAGCCGTCGACGACGAGACCTGCTACACAATCGCGGACTACACGATCGGGGGAAAGCCCGGGTCGTTCCCGTCGTCGCCGCGCTAGCGTCGAGGCGTACCGCTGCCAAGGGATGGAGGCCCGTTGTGCGGGCGTCCCTCCGGATCGCCGTCGCCGCCACGCTGCTGCTCACCGCGGCCTGCTCGGCGGCACCCGCCCCGCCCCCGGCCGCACCGGCCCGGGTGGTCGGCTACTTCGCGGACTGGGGCGTCTACGCCCGCGACTACCAGGTCCGCGACGTGGCGGACAGCGGTGCCGCGGCCCGGCTCACCCACCTGGTGTACGCGTTCGGCAAGGTCACCGACGGCCGATGCACCACCAGCAACGCCTGGACCGACCACCAGAAGCCGGTCCCGGCCGCGTCCAGTGTGGACGGTGTCGCGGACACGGGTCCGCTGCGGGGCACCATCGGTCAGCTCCGGGAGCTCAAGGAACGGCATCCGCGACTCAAGGTGCTCTGGTCGTTCGGCGGCTGGACCGGCTCCGGCGGGTTCGCCGCGGCCTCCCGGGACCCGGACACGTTCGCGGCCAGCTGCCATGCGCTGCTCACCGATCCGCGCTGGGCCGGGGTCTTCGACGGCATCGACATCGACTGGGAGTACCCGAACGCCTGCGGCCTGGCCTGCGACACCAGCGGGCCGGACGCGCTCGCCCGGCTGCTCGCCGCGCTGCGGAGCCGGTTCGGCCCGGACGCGGTGGTGAGCGCCGCGGTCCCCGGGGACGTCGGCAAGCTGGACAAGGCCCACTACGCCGCGGCGTCGGTGTCGGTGGACTGGCTGAGCGCCATGACGTACGACTACTTCGGCACCGGCGGCGGCACCGGTCCGACGGCCGTGCATTCGCCGCTCACCGCGTACCCCGGCATCCCGCGCTCCACCGCGACCGCCGGCAGCACCGTGGACAAGCTGCTGGCCTTGGGCGTACCGCCCGGCAAGATCCTGCTCGGCATCGGGTTCTACGGCCGGGGCTGGACCGGGGTCACCGCGCCCACGCCGGGGACGCGCGGCACCGGCCCGGCACCCGGCAGGTTCCAGGCGGGGCTGGAGGACTACCGGGTGCTGCGGGACCGTTGTCCGCCGTCCGGCACGGCGGGTGGCACCGCCTACGCCGCCTGCGGCGCCGAATGGTGGGGATACGACACCCCGGAGACCGTCAAGGCCAAGATGGGGTACGCCCGGAGCCGGTCCCTGGGCGGCGCGTTCGCGTGGGAACTGTCCGGGGACAGTGCCACCGCCGAGCTGCTCACGGCGATGGCCGACGGGCTCCGGTAGGCGTCACCCGACCTGCACGTAGACGTTGTCGAGGTGGCCCTGGAACTGGTCGTTGTCCGGATAGACGCCCTTGCCGCCGATGCTCAGCGGCCGGCCGTTGACCACCGACAACGACGCCGGCACCGCGATCTGCCCGCGGACCACGCCGTCGACCAGGATCCGGAAGACCGTGCCGATCCGGCGGCACTGCACGGTGTGCCAGATGCCGTCGGCCACCGTCACGGCGCTGCGGACCAGCTTGATGCCGGTACGCGTGCCGACCAGGACGCAGCTCGGCCGGCCGGCCCGGCCGTCGATCTGGAGCTTGTACTGGCTGCCGGTGGCGGAGAAGCCCTTCTGCAGCACATTCTGTCCGGACGTGGTCTGGCTGGGCGCCAGCCGCACGGTGGCGCCGTAGGTGAACGGGCGGACGCCGGGGTTCAGGTCGGCGGCGTGCGGGCTCTGCAGCACCGCCTTGGGGCACCGGCTGCCGGCGCACTTGCGCGGGAACCGGATTCCCATGCCGGCGCCGTGCAGGATCGGCCGGATCGTGCCGCCGTAGCGGGTGACCAGGCGCATCGTGTGCCCGCGCCCGGTGCCGTCCAGGACCGGGGTGAAGCGCGCGCCGTCGAAGCCGTACCAGGCGACCGTGACCGGCAGGGCCACCTCGATCGGGAACTGCGACACGATCGCGGCGGAACGCGGGGCGACCGCGGCGTGGGCCGCGGTCGGTGGCGCCACCAGCGTGACGGCGAGCGCCGCGGCCAGGAGGTAAGCGGGAGATCGCATGTCCGAATTATTACTTGTGAACCATTTCTCCCGCCGCACCACCCCCGATCGCGCGTCGGAGGTGGCGCGGCGTGCGGCACCTAGCCGACGTGGGCCGCGGCCCGATCGGTCGGCAGGTCCTCCTTCTGCACCTTGACCAGCACCGCGGTGATCACCCCGGCGAACAGGATCAGCCCGGCCGCCCAGGTGAACGCGGACGAGTAACCCTCGATCTGCGCGGCCAGCTGCTCCTGGGCCGCGGGCGGCTGACCCGGCACCACCCGGCTCGCCAGGTACGCGGTGATCGCGCTAGTCGAGATGGTGTTCAGCAGGGCCGTACCGAGCGAGCCACCGACCTGCTGGGTGGCGTTCAACGCGGCACTCGCCGCGCCGGCGTCGTGGTCCGGCACACCCACCAGTGCCAGGCTGGACAGCGGCACGAAGGTGAAGCCGAGGCCGAGACCGAGCAGGATCTGCGCCGGCATCAGGTGGGTCCAGAACCCGGTGTCGAGTTCGATGAAGCGCAGCATGAACATGCCGGCCGCGGCGAGCACCGAGCCGGCCACCATCAGCGGCTTCGCGCCGAGCCGGGGCATCAGGTTGCTGGCCATGACCGCTGCGATCAGCACGCCCACGGTCACCGGCAGCGAGGCGAAACCGGCCTCCAGCGGCGTGTACCCGAGGACGAACTGCAGGTACAGCGTGAGGAACAGGAACGCGCCGAACAGGCCGGCGCCGACCAGCATGGAGGTCAGGTACGCCCCGCCGCGGTTACGGTCCAGCACCACGCGCAGCGGCAGCAGCGGGTTCTTGGTCCGCGCCTCGATCACCACGAAGATCGCCAGCAGGACCACCCCGGCGCCGATGAATGCGATCGTGCTGAGCGCGTCCCAGCCGTCCGAGGCGGCCTCGGTGAAGCCGTACACCAGCGAGGTCAGGCCGAGCGTGACCACCACGGCACCGGGCACGTCGTACTTGGTGTCGCCGTGCGCCCGGCTCTCCGGCACCAGCGGGATGGCCAGGGCCAGCGCCAGACCGGCGATCGGGATGTTCACCAGCAGGCACCAGCGCCAGTCGGCGTACTCGGTGAGCACGCCGCCGAGCAGCAGGCCGACCGCCGAGCCGCCACCCGCGATGGCGCCGTACACGGCGAACGCCTTCGCCCGCTCCTTGCCCTCCGTGAACAGCACGGTGAGCAGCGCCAGCGCCGCCGGGGCGAGCAGCGCCCCGAACACGCCCTGCAGCGCCCGGGCGCCGAACAGCATCAGGCCGTTGGTGGCCAGGCCGCCGATCGCCGACGCGACCGCGAAGCCGACCGCACCCACCAGGAACGTGCGCTTGCGCCCCCAGAAGTCGGCGATCCGGCCGCCGAGCAGCAGCAGACCGCCGAACGCCAGCGTGTACGCGGTCACCACCCACTGCTGGTTCGCGGTGGAGATGCCCAGATCCTGCTTCGCCTGGGGCAGTGCGATGTTCACGATGGTGGCGTCCAGAACCACCATCAGCTGGGAGATGGCGATCACACACAGCACGACCCAGCGGCGCGGATCCGGTTCGGTCGAAGCGCCCGTGTGGGCCCCCGTGGCTTCGGCAGCGGTGGACATGGTGGTCCCTTCAACGACGTGACTGAGCGCGAGCGTACGACTGATCTTGCCCGCCGACCGTTGAATGAGACGCGGCTCGCAATTACCGGGGGTGGTCGCGCGACCGGGGAAAAACCGGTTGTCTAGCCCGGGAATTCGCTGTCCAGCGGCACCGAACTGCCCGGTACCAGTCCGAGCTGGACGTCCTGACGTGGCAATACCGCGTCGAGGACCCAGTCCGTCGCGACCCGCACCCGGTTACCGGGCATCGAGAGCAGATGGTAACCGCGTGTGACCACCTTGGCCGGGAAGCCACGCAGCGGAACGCCGAGCGGATTCGCCGCCGAGTCCAGCCCGCCGAGGTCCACCACGAACCCCAGGTCGTGGTGGCGGTACGCGCGGCGCCGGCCGGTGCCGTACGAGGCGGCGATGTTGCGGGCCACCGTGGCGCCCTGCCGCGTCGCGTGCTGCGCGGTCATCCCGGTGATCTCGCCCGGCCGGGTCAGGTCCGGCACCGCCGCCGCGTCGCCGCACGCGTACACGTCCGGGTGCCCGGGCACGGTGAGGAACTCGTCCACCACCAGCCGTCCGTGCGTGGTGGGCAGGCCCAGATCGGCCACCAACGGGTCGGGGCGCACCCCGACACACCAGATCAGCGACCGGGTGGGCACGTGCTCGCCGTCGCTGAGGTGGACGCCGTCCCGCATCGCCTCCCGCACGCTGGTGCCCAGCCGCACCTGTACGCCACGGCCGCGCAGCACCTTGTCGGCGGCCACGGCCAGCCGCGGATCGAGCGACGGCAGCACCCGGTCGGCGGTGTCGAGCAGCAGCCAGCGGGGCCGCCCGGCCAGCCGTGGACGGTGCCTGACCAGCGAGTCGGTGAACAGCACCCCCTGCGCGGCGACCTCGGTGCCGGTGTAGCCGGCGCCCACCACCACGAACGTGCACCGGGCCTGCCGCTCCGCCGGGTCGTCGGTGGTGTCCGCCATCTCGATCTGCCGGGTGATGTGGTCGCGCAGGAACAGGGCCTCCGGGATGCCGCGGAAGCCGTGTGCGTACTCGGTGACGCCGGGCACCGGGAGCAGCTTGTTGACGCTGCCCGCGGCGATCACCAGCCGGTGGTACCCCAGGGTGCCCTTCTCCCCCTCCGGGTCCCGGTACGACACGGTCCGTCCGTCCAGATCGAAGCCGTCCACCTCGCCGAGCACCACCCGCACGCCGGGCAGCACGGCGGCCAGCGAGACCGAGATCCGACGGGGCTCCAGAATGCCCGCCGAGACCTCGGGCAGCAGTGGTAGGTACAGGAAGTAGTCGGTGGGGTTGACGAGCACGATGTCGGCGCCGCCGCGGGAGAGCTTCGACAGCTTGCGGGCGGCGGCGAACCCGGCGAAGCCGGCGCCGACGATGACGATGCGAGGCCGTGCCATGAGAAATCTCCGTCCCTCGTGCAGACGTGCCGTGGCCGATTCACGCTATCGGAGACGGCTCTTCGGTTCACTGGACGAGACAGACGGGTAGAACGTGACCATGGCGCTTCCGATCGAGGACTACGCGGTCATCGCCGACACCCAGACCGCGGCACTGGTCGGGCGGAACGGCTCCATCGACTGGTTGTGCGTGCCGCGCTTCGACTCGGGCGCCATCTTCGCGGCGCTCCTCGGCTCCGACTCCAACGGGCACTGGACCCTGGCACCGGCGGGCGAGGTGACCGCGGTGCGCCGCCGGTACCGCCACGAGACGCTGGTGCTGGAGACCGAGTTCGACACCGCCGAGGGCACCGTCCGGCTGATCGACTTCATGCCGCCGCGCGGCGAGGCGCCGGACGTGGTGCGGATCGTCGAGGGCGTGCGGGGCAACGTACCGATGGTCATGCATCTGCGTCTGCGCTTCGACTACGGGCACGTGGTGCCGTGGGTGTACCGGGAGCAGGACGCGCTGGTGGCGGTCGCCGGGCCGGACGCGGCCTGGCTGCGCACCCGGGTGCCGACCCGCGGGGAGAACCTGGCGACCCGGGCGGACTTCACGGTGTCCACCGGCGAGCGGGTGCCGTTCGTGCTCACCTGGCGGGCGTCGCATCTGCCGCCGCCGGAGCCGATCGACCCGATCGAGGAACTCGGCGTCACCGAGGGCTACTGGCGCGGCTGGGTGTCGGCCTGCACCTACGAGGGCGAGTGGCGGGACGCGGTGGTGCGGTCGCTGCTCACCTTGAAGGCGCTGACGTACGCGCCGACCGGCGGCATCGTCGCGGCCGCCACCACCTCGCTGCCGGAGAAGCTGGGCGGCGTGCGGAACTGGGACTACCGCTTCTGCTGGTTGCGGGACGCCACCATCACGCTGCAGAGCCTGCTGTACTCCGGCTTCCAGAGCGAGGCGACGGCGTGGCGCAAGTGGCTGCTGCGGGCCATCGCCGGCAACCCGGCCGAACTGCAGATCATGTACGGGGTGGCCGGCGAGCGCCGCCTCGACGAGTACATCGCGGACTGGCTGACCGGCTACGACGGCAACCCGGTCCGGATCGGCAACGCCGCCGCCGAACAGTTCCAGCTGGACGTGTACGGCGAGGTGATGGACGCGCTGCACCAGGGCCGGCGGGCCGGGCTGAAGGCCGACGACCCGGCGTGGGGCCTGCAGGTGAAGCTGATGGAGTTCGTCGAGGAGCACTGGCGGGACCCGGACGAGGGCATCTGGGAGGTCCGCGGCGGGCCGAAGCAGTTCGTGCACTCCAAGCTGATGGCGTGGGTGGCCGCCGATCGCGCGGTCAAGGCGGTCGAGGAGTTCGACCTGGACGGGCCGGCGGACCGGTGGCGGCGGCTGCGCGACGAGATCCGGGCCGAGATCCTGGACCAGGGGTACGACGCCGAGCGCCGTACGTTCACCCAGTTCTACGGCTCCACGGAACTGGACGCGGCACTGCTGATGGTGCCGCTGGTGGGTTTCCTGCCGGCCACCGACGAGCGGGTCGTCGGCACGGTCGCGGCGATCGAGGAACATCTGCTGAAGGACGGCTTCGTCCAGCGGTACACGCAGCACCCGGGCACCGATGTGGACGGTCTCCCGCCGGGCGAGGGCGCGTTCCTGGCCTGCACGTTCTGGCTCGCCGACAACTACGCGCTGATGGGCCGGCACGCCGAGGCGCGGGAGACGTTCGAGCGGCTGCTCGCGCTGCGCAACGACGTGGGCCTGCTGTCCGAGGAGTACGACACCGAGGCCCGCCGCCTGGTCGGCAACTTCCCGCAGGCGTTCAGCCACGTGCCGCTGATCGACACCGCGCGCACGCTCACCACCGCGCACGCGCACGGCCCGACCGAGTCCCGGGCCAAGGAGGGCCTGCGGGAACCGTGACGGTCAGAGCCGGACCGCGGCCCGGGCGGCGGCCGGGTCGCGCGCCGCGAGCGCGGCCTGGGCGGCACGCCGGCAATCGTCCAGGGTGCGGGCGGCGAGCGCGGCCCGTACCGCCGGGACGGCCGGTGGCGCCATCGACAGGCTACTGACGCCGAGACCGACCAGCAGCACCGCGAAGTCCGGGTCGGCCGCCGCCTCGCCGCACACCCCGACCGGGCGGCCGACCGCGGCGCCGGCCGCGGCACAGAGCGCGACCAGCGAGAGCAGCGCGGGCTGCCACGGGTCGAGCAGGTCGGACAGTTCGCCGCTGCGGCGGTCGGCGGCGAACGTGTACTGGCTCAGATCGTTGGTGCCGACGCTGAGGAAGTCGACCACCTGCAGGATCTCCACGGCCCGCACCGCCGCCGCCGGCACCTCCACCATCGCGCCGACGGTGGGCAGACCGGCGTCCCGGCACAGCGCGGCGAACTGTGCGGCCTCCGCCACCGTGGTGACCATCGGCGCCATCACCGACACCCGGGCCCGGCACCCGGCCGCGGCGGCCGCGATCGCCGCGATCTGGGTACGCAGGATGTCCTCCCGGCGGCGGGCCACCCGCAGGCCACGGATGCCCAGCGCCGGGTTCGGCTCGTGGTCCTCGCGCAGGAACGGCAGGGGCTTGTCCGCGCCGGCGTCCAGCGTCCGGACGATCACCGGGCAGTCCGGCAGGGCACGGAACACCTCGGCGTACGCGGCGGTCTGCTCGGCCTCGGTGGGCGCGTCGATGTGGTGCTGGAACAGCATCTCGGTCCGGAACAGGCCGACCCCCTCGGCGGTCCCGCCGGTCCACTCGGCGACGCCGCCGATGTTGGCCAGCAGCGCGACCGGATGCCCGTCGGCGGTACGACCGCGCAGGTCCCCGGTCACGGCCTCGATCCGCGACCGGCGCGGCGCCGCGCCGGCCGGCTCGTCCGCACCCACCGCGACCCGGCCGGTGGCGCCGTCCACCGTGACCGGCGTGCCGTCCCGGATGTCCAGCGCCCCGGCACACGCGACCACGGTGGGCAGGCCGCGGGCCCGCGCCAGGATCGCGGTGTGACTGACGAAGCTGCCCGCCGAGGTCACCACCGCGAGCACCCGCGACGGGTCCAGCATCGCCGCGTCCGCCGGGGACAGGTCCACGGCCAGCAGCACGAACGGATGTCCCGGGTCGGGCAGCGCGGGCATCGGCAGCCCCAGGCAGTGGGCCACCGCCCGGTCCCGCAGGTCGTCCAGGTCAGCGGCGCGGGCGGCGAGCAGACCACCGGCGGCGAGCAGCGCGGAGCGGTGTTCGGCGAGCACCGCGGCGACCGCGTGCGGTGCGGGGTGGCCGGCCCGTACCGCCATCGCGACGCCGTCCCGCAGCGTACGGTCGCCGGCCAGCGCCGCCTGCACCCGGAGGATCTCCGCGGTGGTCGGTTCCGCGGCCGCGGCGGCGCGCTCGCCGATGTCCCGGCACACCGCGTCGATCGCGGCGTACGCCCGGTCCAGCTCGGCGTCCGGATCGGTCACCGGGTGCGGGGGCGGCAGCCGGGGCGGGTCGGCCAGCCGGTACGCGGGCCCGGTGGCGACGCCCGCGCTGGCGCCCAGCCCGCGCAGTACCTCGGTCATGCGCCGCGGTCCGGGTCGGTGGCGAGCTCCGGGTCAGTGGCGAGCTCCGGGTCGGTGGCGAGCTCCGGGTCGGTGGCGAGCAGCGCGGCCAGCTCGTCCAGGGCTTCCGCGGCACCCTCGCCGTCGGCCTCCAGGGTCAGCCGGGCGCCGTGCACCGCGCCCAGCGTCAGCAGCGACAGCACGCTGTCCGCCGGCACCGGGGAGCGCCCCGGCACGCGCACCGTGACCGGCGTGGGCAGGGCACCGGCCGCACCGGCGATCCGGGCCGCGGCCCGGGCGTGCAGGCCGGCCCGCGCACCCACCGCCACCGTGCGGATCACCGGTCGTACCCGGCGACGACCGCCCGGTTGATCATCTGGACCACGTCCCAGGCGGACCCGCAGGACCGCAGCGCCCGGGCCCGCGGCGGGTCCAACAGGATCTCGGCCAGCGCGGCGAGCAACTCGATGTGCCCGTCGCCGCGCGCCGCGATCGCCACGCAGACCGTCACCCGGCCGTTACCCCAGTCCACGCCGTCCGGGAACCGCAGCACGGCGAGCGCGTCGCGTCGCACCAGCCGGCGCGAGGTGTCCAGGCCGTGCGGAATGGCCACGCCCTCACCCAGGTACGTCGACATCACGCGCTCCCGGGCCAGCATCTCCTGCCGGTATCCCGGTGCCACCGCGCCGATCTCCTCCAGCACGTCGGCGCACCGGTGGATCGCCGCCACCCGGTCGGTGGCCGTCTCGGCGGTGCGGACGGCACGTGCGGACAGCACGGCACGGGCCAGTCTCATCCGGCCAGCCTCACCAGTGCACGTCTCAGCACGCCGCCATTGTCGTCCGGAACCCAGGTCACCACCAGCGCGGGTTCCTCGTACCGGGGATCCGGGGCGGCGCGGCCCGCCGGCGCGGTGGAGATGATCAGGGCGCCGTGCACCGCTCAACTCCCCCCGGCGTCGTCGACCCGGCCGCCGGTCCGCACGGCCGTCACCACCCGGGCCACCGCCGGGTCGCCGAGGAACAGGCGGAACCCGACCACCACCGAGCCCGGCGCACGGGACCGGGCCCGCGCGGTGAGCGCGGTGTGGCAGAGCACCACGTCCGCGTCGGCCGGAATGGCGCCGACCGGGTGATGCTCCACCACCACCGGACAGCTGCCGAGCTGCCGCCGGAGCTGACCCGCCAGCATCACGCTGCTGCCCATCCCGGCGTCGCAGGCGACCACCACCTTGCGGACGTTCCGGCCGTCGATGCCGGTCATCGCTCCGCTCCGCCCGTCCGACCGGCGTCCTCGTCGCCGTCCCGGCGGCCGAGGCCGAGCAGCAGCGATCCCACCGCGAACGACACGCCGGTGGCGACCACCACGCCGGCCAGCACCCCCGGGTGCGCGCCGCGCGGGCTGTTGGCGAGGTACGCGAAGATGCTGCCCGGCGACGGCGTGGCGACCAGGCCGGCCCCGGTCACCATGAATGTCACGATGCCGGCCCCGCCGCCGGCGATCGCGGCACCCACCAGGCTGGGCTTCATCAGCACGTACGGGAAGTAGATCTCGTGGATGCCGCCGAGGAACTGGATCGCCGTGGCAGCGGGCACGCTGGGCCGCAACGCCCGCGGGCCGAAGCACAGGTAGGCCAGCAGGATGCCGAGGCCGGGACCCGGATTCGTCTCCAGCAGGAACAGGATCGAGCGGCCGGTCTCGGCGGACTCGGCCACCCCGAGCGGTCCGAGCACGCCGTGGTTGATCGCGTTGTTCAGGAACAGCACCTTGGCCGGTTCGATCAGCAGGGCCGCCGCGGGCAGCAGGTCGTGCCGGATCAGCGCGTCGACCCCGGCGCCGGCGGCGTCGGTGAACACCCGCATCACCGGCCCGATCGCGAGCACACCGGCGATCGCCGCCAGCGCGCCCACGATCCCGGCGGTGAAGTTGTCGATCAACATCTCGAAGCCGGGCCGGACCCGTTCGGTGGTGGCCCGGTCGACCAGCTTCAACAGGTACGCGGTGAGCGGCCCGGCCACCATCGCCCCGAAGAACATCGGCGAGTCCGCGCCGACCACGACGCCGACCGTGGCGACCGCGCCCACCACCGCGCCGCGCTGGCCGTGCACCATCCGCCCGCCGGTGTATCCGATCAGGACCGGCAGCAGGACGTGGACCGTCGGGTCGACGAGCACGGCGAGCTGCTCGTTCGGCAGCCAGCCGTCCGGGATGAACAGCGCGGTGATCAGGCCCCACGCGATGAAGGCGGCGATGTTGGGCATCACCATGCCGGCGAGGTGGCCGCCGAACCGCTGCACCCGGGCCTTGAACCCGGCGTCGCCCGCGGCCGGCGCCGGGGCGTACAGCTCAGCCACGGGCATAGCTCCTCACTGCGACCGGGAGGGCCACCCCGGTGATCGACAGTGGAGGGCGGAGCACGGACCGCCGGGGAGGTGCGGTGGGACCGTTGTACCGACGGGATCACCCAGTGTCAACGGGTTCCCGGCCGGCGTTCTCCGGCCGGACGCGCACCGGCGCCGGTCAGGGGAGATATTCCTCCGGGCGGGACGACCTGCTGCCCGCGTCCTTGTTCCGCCCGAACAGCTTCCAGCCGCGCCGCTTCGGCTCGTTCTCCCGGCGGGTCTCGCCGTTCAGCACGGCCAGGCGGTGCTGGGCGACCGGGTTCTCCGGTTCCAGGCGCAACGAGGTCAGCAGCGCCTGCCGGGCCTGGTCGGCGTGCCCGAGGGCGTCCAGCGCCACGCCGTGGGTGAAGTAGTAGTGCGCCTCGTCCGGGGCCAGCCCGATGGCGGTCCGCGCGGCCTGCTCGGCGTCGGCGGTCTGCCGGTCCGCGGCCAGCAGCGCCCACGCCACCCGGTCGTGCCAGAGCGGGTTCTGCGGCTCCGCGATGACCGCCCGGTACGCCATCGCGACCGCCTCGTCGTGCCGGCCCAGCAGCGTCAGCGCCCGGCTCGCCGCGCCCACCGGACGCGGGTCCTCCGGCGCCAGCCGGATCGCCCGGCCGGCCGCGTCCAGGGCGGCGTCGACCTGGTCCAGCACCAGGCGGATGCGGGCCATCAAAATCCAGCCGGCCGCGGTGTCCGGGTCCTCGGCCAGCACGGTCTCCAGCAGCGCGGCGGCCCGCCCGGGGTCGACCCGTTCGAACAGCGCCGCGGCACGAGCCACCCCCAGTTCGGTGGGGGACATGCCCTCGGTGGTCGCCGGGAACCGGGCGAGGTCGGTCATCGGACTGCTCCGGGCAGCGGGAGGATGCGGCTCACACGGCCATCATCGGCAACCGGCGGCGGCGATCTGAGCGGAATCGGGTTTTCTCCCCCGGTCAGGCGTCACCGGTGGACGCCGGGGCCGGCGGGTCCGCGGGCGTGGGCGGGCACGGCGGCGTAGGCGCGCACCGGGAAGGTGCCGAACGCCGCGACCCGGGGCGGCGCCGCGGTGAACCGGGCCCCGGTCGGCGGCAGGCCGGACAGCCCGGTCAGGTGCTCCACGACCGGTATGCCGGCGGCGAGCAGGATGCTGTGCGCGGGCCGCGCTCCCCCGTTGCCGGGTGCGACGTCGTCGATGTTGACCGCATCGATGCCGACCAGCACGGCGCCGCGCTCCGCCAGCCAGGTGGCGCCCGCCGCGGTCAGGTACGGCGCGTCCTCGACGTACCGGGGAGTACCCCAGTGCCGGTCGCCGCCGGTGTGCAGCAGCACCGCCCGGCCCGCCACGTCGAGCGGGGCCAGCACGTCGACGTCCACGCCCCGGACCCCGCTGCCGGCCGTGCGGACCACCACGGTGGGCAGGTCGACGAGTCGCTCCAGCGGCAGCCCGGCCAGGTCGGTGCCGTCGGCGTACCGGTGGTACGGGCTGTCCAGGTACGTACCGGTGTTGCCGACCATGGAGATCCGGTCGATGGCGAACTCGACGCCCTCGGCGTAGGTGGCGCGGGAGGCCTCCCGGGTCAGGTGCGGCGTGATCTCCGGCCCCGGCAGCCCCGGATAGGTGATCATGCCGGCCGAGATCACGTGGCTGAGTTCCACCCAGCTGGGCCGGTCCGCCGGCATGTGGCCTCCTAGCTCAGCTGACTGACCGCCTCGGCGAGGAGCCAGATCCCGAAGATAGCGAAGAGCGCCGCGGCGCCGTACCTGATGACCTTTTCCGGCAGGTGCCGCCCGAGCAACCGGCCGACCAGGATCGCCAGCGCGTCCGCGGCCACCATGCCGACCGTGGAGCCGACCCAGGTGCCGAACCAGCCGTACTGGGTGGCCAGCGTGATCGTCGCCAGCATCGTCTTGTCGCCCAGCTCGGCCAGGAAGAACGCACCGCCGACGGCCAGGATGGCGGAACCGGTCGAGCGTTCCGCCTTGCCCTTCTCCTCGTCGGTCAGCGAGTCGCCGCGCAGCGTCCACGCGCCGAACGCCAGGAACGCGATGCCGGCGACCAGCGAGATCCAGCCGGTGGGGAGCGTGGCGCCCAGGCCGAACCCGATGCCGACCGAGACCAGGTGCACCACGGCGGTGGCCACGGTGATGCCGATCAGCACCGGCCAGGTCCGGAACCGGGTGGCGAAGGTCATCGCCATGAGCTGGGACTTGTCGCCGAGTTCGGCGACGAAGATGACCGCGAAGCTGACCGCGGTCGCGACCAGAAAACCTTCCACAGATGCCTCCCGAAGAACGACCGGGAGGGGGCGCGGGGCGACCTCGACCCGGCCGTGCGAACACAGCCAGAGCCGAAGGTCTCGTCCGCCTCGATGAGGCCGCGCGGCCGGAGACGCGAGCGTCTCAGCGTGTCGACCGCGACATTGAGGACTACTCCCCTTCGCAGGCGCCAGCCTAGCCGAGAGATCGGCCGGAAGCCCCTGGTGGTGGGGCGGGTCACCCGCCGCGGCGGGGCCGGCCGCGGGGGGCGGGGCCGGCGCGGCCCGGCCGCGCCGGCCGCGGAGCGTCGGGGGCCGCCCCCGGCCGGTGACCGCGGTGTCCCGCCGGCTCTGGGCCGCGGACACGGCCGGCGGCGGGAGCGGCCGGCACTTCACGTCGGAGGAGTTCCCCTTGACCCGCCGGGGCAGGGTGCCGTCGGCCAGGTAGGCCGCGATGGCCCCGTCCACGCACGCGTTGCCGAACAGCGAACCGGCGTGGGTGGTCCCGCCGACCCCCTCGATCAGCACCGACCGCGGGAACCGCTTGCGGACCGCGAGCGCGCCGCTGAACGGCGTGGCCGCATCCAGCGTCTCGCTGATCAGCAGCACCGGCGGCGTCTTCGCGCCGTCCACCCGGGCCGGCGTGCCCGGCTTCGCGGCCCAGCTCCGGCAGGGCGCGTTGAACCAGGCGTTGCCCCAGGTCATGAACGGCGCGCGGGCGTGGATGCGCCAGTGGTCCCGCTTCCATTGCGACCAGGACCGCGGCCACCGGGTATCCGTGCACTGCACCGCGAGGTAGATCGCGTACCCGTTGTCGGAGCCCTCGGTCTGCGGGTTGCTCTCGTCGTAGAGGGCCTTGAGCGGTGCCGGGTCCCGGCGGTGCACCCAGCCGGCGAACGCCTCGGCGACCGCCCGCCAGCCGAAGACGTAGTAGCCCGCCTGCACGAACACGTCGGTCAGCTCGGCCGGGCCGATCACCCCGCCGGCCGGTTTCCGGGCGAGGTCCCGTTGCACCGCGTAGAACCGTTTCTCCACCGCGGTGCCGGTGGTGCCGAGCCGATAGACGGCGTGGTGGTCGGCCAGCCAGTCGAAGTAGACCTTGATGTTGCGGTCGAACGCGCGGTTCTGGTCGAGGTTGGCGTCGTACCAGACCCGGCGCGGGTCGACCACGCCGTCGAACACCATCCGGCGGACCCGCGCCGGGTACCGGGTGGCGTAGACCTGGCCGAGGTAGGTGCCGTACGAGAAGCCGTAGAAGTTGATCTTTTCGGCGCCGAGCGCGCGGCGGAGCAGATCCATGTCCTGCACCGTGTCGGTGGTCTTGAGGTGACCGAGCAGCGGGCCACCCGCCTTGGCGCAGGCCTTGGCGTATCCGGCGCTCCGGGCCAGCCAGGCCTTCTCGATCGCCGCGGTGGACGGCACGAACGGCGGCCGGCGGTAACCGGCGTAGTCGCCGTCGCAGGCCAGCGCCGGCACGCTGCGGCCGACCCCGCGCGGGTCGAAACCGATCCAGTCGTACGAGGCACCGGCGCCGCCGGGCACGAAGTTGCCGAGCACCGACAGGACCTGCCCGGCCCCGCCGGGCCCGCCCGGGTTGACCAGCATGACCCCCTGGTACGGCTCACGGGTGTGCCGGATCCGGGAGATCGCCAGCCGGATGGTGGGACCGTACGGGCGGGCGTGGTCCAGCGGCACGGTCAGGAACCCGCACTCGGCCCGGTAGTTCTGCAGCACGGTGTCGGCGCAGGCCCCCCAGGCGATGGCGGACACAGATCTGGGCGCGCTGCGATCCGGCTGCGCGGACGCCGCGGGCGCGGCCACCGCCCCGCCCACCAGCAGGCCGACCGTGGCGACGAGCGCCATAGCTCTTCTCATACCCTTATGTTCCGGTCTGGGCGATTTAGCGGCGGGACGGCGCGCGGATCGGGAGGGTGATTCCCCGGACGCGCCCGGGTGACATTCCGTCCGCACCCGGGCGGGAATGTCACGATGCGAGCATGGACCAGCAGACGTTCTGGGATCTGGTCGGCGCGGTCGGGCGGGATCCGGCCGCCGACGCGTACGACCGGCTCACCGACGCGCTGTCCGACCACAGCGCCGACGACATCCGCGACTTCGCCGACCACCTCGCCCGGGCGCTGTACGACCTCGACACCCCGGCGCACTACCGGGCCGCCGCCGGCGAGGAGTTCCTCGGCGTCCGGTGCGCCGTGGTGGCCGCCGGCGAACAGGCGTACCGGCGGGTGCTGGCCAGTCCCCCGGCGCTGACCCGCTTCGCGCACCGCACACCGGCCGGATGCGCGCTGCTGCCGGTCGCCGAACGGGCGTACCGGATCGCCACCCGCCGGCCGTGGGACCACCGCACCCCGGTCTGCCCGGAGACCGGCTCGAACGCCGACGCCTGGGCGGTCTCCTGGCTGCACCCGCTGATGGGCACCACCCGCGACGGCCAGGCACCCCAGGCCTACATGACCGCGCTGCTGCACGTGGTGGTCGCGCTCGACGTGGACCCGGCCTGGCAGGCGTGGTGGCGCCGGTCCGGCGTCGCCACCTGCGAACTCGGCATCGTGGCCGAGGGCCGGCTCGACCACCTGCGGCCCAGCGCGGACATTCGCAAGATCGACGACAAGGTACGGGCCAACTTCACCTGCGCGCTGCCCGCCTCGGCCGGCTCCCGCCCGGAAGACCTGCTGGTCCTGGCCGTCGGCGAGGTGACCGGGATGTTCGAGGTGATCCGGGAGGCGATCGGCCTGCCCGGACTGCCGCCGCTGCCGCCGCTGCCGGAGCTGCCGGCCGACGTCCGCAAGGTCGAGGTGACCACCCGGGCGCTGCCGTCGGTGCCCCGGGAGCTGGAGCAGCAGGGCTACCTGACGCTGGCCCAGATCCAGGAGTTCTTCGGCTGACGCCCGGGCCGGATCGCGTTCGGGCCGGACCCGCATGCCGCAGCACTGCCGGGCGTCGGTGGAACACCAGCGTGGTTACGATCCCCGGTATACCGACGCTGGTGTTCCACTGGAGCGCTCCAGTGGCACACCGGCGTCGTTCTGGCGCCCGCACAACGACGGTAGCGTTCCACTGAGGACGGTCGTCCGACCCGGCGGCGGCGCGCACCCCGCCAACCCCTCGCGGGCCGGACGGATGTGTGGGGGTGCGGTGTGCAGCTCGCCCTAGCTCTCCACGTTGTTCGAGCCGCGTCAGCGCGTGTGGCGGCGTGGTCCGCTCCGCACCAACACTCCACACGGCCGGTCACCCTCGAGGCGAGCACCGAGCCGCCCGCAGGCCCCGCCATCCGTGACGGACCGGGTCATCCGGACACCGACGGCGCCGTCAACGCTTGACCCGCTCGGGACGGTGCGCGCCGGGCGCCCGCTGCTTCGGCACCGACTGCTTGGGTACGGACGGCGTCCCCACCACGGCCGAGCCGCCCAGTCCGATCCCGGCGTACCGGATCGGTCGCGCCTTCCGCAACCCGTGGCCGTAGCCCATCCCGGCGAGCAGCACCAGGGCGTACCCGGCCGGCACGATCCAGACCAGCGGCGCCCGACCGGGCACGCCGAGCAGCGTGGGCAGCTGGGCGAACGCCAGGTAGGCCAGCGCGCCCAGGCCCACCGTGGCGAGCCCGGGCGCGAGGAACCGTACCCACACGTTCTCGCCGCTCGGTGACCGGTTGAGGAAGATCAGGGTGGCCAGGGCGGTGGCGGTGAGCAGCAGGAACATGCCGAGCGCGCCGGTGACGGTGAGCCAGCGGACCATCTCGGTCGGCGGGTCCGGGTCCAGGACGGCCGCCGTGACGATCGCGGCGGCGGCGATCGTGCTCTGGGTCAGTGACGCGGCGCGCGGGGCGGACGTCCGGCGGCGGGCGCGACCGAGCGGCCGGGGCAGCAGTCCCTCGCGGCTGAGCGCGAACGCGTACCGGGCGATCACGTGGTGCAGGGCGACGAGCCCGGCGAGCAGGCCGGTGAGCACCAGCATCCGGCCCAGTGTCACCGCCCACGGCGCGAACCGTTCGCCGGTCAGGTCGAACCACAACTCCGGGCCGCGGGCCGCGGCCAGCGCGGCGACCTGCGGGCCGGCGGCCACGCTCATCGCCCAGGACGCGATCGGATAGAGCACGGCGAGCAGGAGCACGACGGCGTACGTGGACCGGCCGGACCGGCGCGGGCGGATCGCCTCCTCGCCGAACGCCGCGGTGGCCTCGAAGCCGACGAACGCGAACGCGGCGGCCACCAGCAGCAGGCCGAGGGCGGGCCGGTCGGCCGGGCCGCCGGGTGGCACCATGCCGGCCCAGGTGATCCGGCCGTCCGACGGGTGCAGCAGGCTCGCGACGGCCACTCCGCCGATCACCGCCAGTTCCACCAGGACCAGCAGGCCGAGCAGGCCGGCGACGACGTCGACGCGGGCCGTTCCGCAGACCGCCACCACCAGCCAGCAGATCGCCGCCACCAGCCACCAGGGCGCGGCCGCCCCGAACCAGGCGGTCAGCAGCGGCGCGGCCGCGGCACCGACCGCGCCGTACAGGCCGATCTGCAGGGCGTGGTAGGCGATCAGCGCGACCCAGGCGCCGCCGACGCCGACCGGGCGGCCGAGGCCACGGGCGATGAACGCGTAGAGCGCGCCGGCGTGCGGGCCGCGACCGGACATGGCCGCGTAGCCGGTGGCGAAGCACAGCACGATCAGGCCGACCGCGACGAAGCCGGCCGGGACGAAGCCGGTCTCGCCGCGGGCGTGTGCGGCCGGCACGGCCGTGGTGACCACGGTGAGCGGGGTGGTGGCGGCGAGGGCGAGCAGGACCAGGGACAGGGAGCCGAGACGGCCGGTGGCGAGCGTCCACGTCGATGCATCCTGGGGGGCCACGCCTTCATTTCAGTCGTCACGCCGGGCTTTGACAACCCGACGTGACGACTATCTAACCGATGGTGACAGGAAGATCGTCAGGGCTCGATCAGGATCTTCCGGCCCACGCCGGCCCGGAACTGCTCCAGCGCCTCGGCGTACGAGGCGAGCGGGAAGCGGTGGCTGACGAACACGTCCGGTGCCAGCACCCCGGCGGCCATCAGGTCGCCGGCCCGGTCGAAGCTGTGCAGCACCGCCATCGAGCCGGTGATGGTGATCTCCCGGCGGTAGATCTCGTACGGCTCGATCGCCACCCGGGCGTCGTAGTTGGCGACGCCGAACTGCAGGAACGTGCCGCCCCGGCCGACCCGGCCCAGCCCGTCCCGGATCGCCGCCTCGACCCCGGTGCAGTCGATCACCACGTCCCAGCCGCGCGGCGCGTCCAGCTCGTCCGCGCTGGTCACCGCCGCGGTGCAGCCGAGCTGCTTGGCGGTGGCCAGCCGTTCCGGATTGAGATCCACCATGGAGACGGTGGCCGCGCCGGCCCGCTTGGCCAACTCCAGCATCATCAGGCCCATGGTGCCGGACCCGTAGATCAGGTACGTCTCGGCCATGCCGCGGGGCAGCACGTCGAACCCGCGGACCGCGCAGGACAGCGGCTCGATCAGCGCCGCGTCGCCGGCCGGCAGGTGCTCCGGCAGCCGGTACAGGTTGGCCATCGGGGCGGCCACGTACTCGGCGGCGCCGCCGCCGACCGTGACCCCGATGGCGCCCCAGTTCTCGCACTGGTTGCCGCGGGCCCGCTTGCAGTAGTAGCAGTACCCGCAGTAGAGCGACGGGTCCACCGCGACCCGGTCGCCGACCGCGTACCCGGTGACCGCCGCACCCACCGCGACGATCTCGCCGGCGAGCTCGTGGCCGGGCACGATCGGGAAGGCCGGAGCGAACTCGCCCTCCATGATGTGCAGGTCGGTGCCGCAGATGCCGACCGCGGCGGGCCGGACCACCACGTCGGTGGGTCCCGGGGTGGGATCGGGCACGTTCTGGATCTCGATCGTGCCCGGGGTGACGACGACCGCTGCCTTCACTTGACGGCTCCCATCGACAGGCCTCGGACCAGCTTGTTCTGCGCCATCCAGCCGGCCACCAGCACCGGCAGCGAGACGATCGTCGCGGCGGCGCAGAGCCGGGCCAGGAACAGCCCTTCCGAGGAAATGAAGCCGACCAGGAAGATCGGCGCGGTGCCCGCGTTCGTGGCGGTGAGGTTGACCGCCAGGAAGAACTCGTTCCAGGCGAAGATGAAGCAGATCAGCGCGGTGGCGGCCAGACCGGGCGACACGATCGGCAGGATGATCTTCCGGATCGAGGTGAGCAGGCTGGCGCCGTCCACCTCGCCGGCCTCCAGCACCTCGCGAGGCACCTCGAGCAGGAAGGAGCGCATCATCCAGATCGCCAGCGGCAGGTTCATCGAGGTGTAGAGGACGACCATCGTCCAGACGTTGTCCAGCATGCCGAGTTGCTTGGTCAGCAGGTAGATCGGCAGCAGCGCGGCCACCGGCGGCATCATCTTGGTGCTGATGAAGAAGAACAGCGCGTCGGTCCACTTCGCCACCGGCCGCAGCGACAGTGCGTAGGCGGCCGGCGTGGCCAGCACGATCACCAGGAGCGTGGAGAAGATGCTGGCCATCAGCGAGTTCAGCAGGAACGGCATGATGTTGCGGTCGAACACCTGGGCGTACTGGTCCAGCGTGGGCGTGAAGAACCAGGTCGGCGGGTTGCTGGCGGCCGACTGTTCCTGCTTGAAGCTGGTCAGCACCATCCAGATCACCGGGAACACGAACGCGATCCCGGCGATCCACGCGACGGTGCCCCAGACGGTGGTGCTGAGGCGTTTGCTCATCGGCCCTCCTCCATCCGGAACAGGCTCGAGATCACCCGGAGCGCGAACGTGGCCACGATGATGGTGAGGATCACGACGATCACGCCGGCCGCGGCCGCCTCGCCGTACTCGAACTTGCGGAACGTGGTCAGGTAGATCTCGTACGGCAGGTTGGTGGTCGCCGCGCCGGGGCCGCCCTGGGTGATGGTGAACACCGCGTCGAACGTGTTGACCAGGTAGATGGATCCGAGCAGGGCGCCCAGCTCCAGGTACTGCCGCAGGTGCGGCAGGGTCATCCGGCGGAAGATCTGCCAGGCACCGGCGCCGTCCACCCGGGCCGCCTCGAGGACGTCCTCGGACTGCGACTGCAGACCGGCCAGCAGGATCAGCATCATGAACGGCGTCCACTGCCACACCAGGGTGGCGATGACCGCGGCCTTCGGATAGTTCGACACCCAGTCGGTCGAACCGCCGAACAGGCCGTTGATCAGGCCGTACGCCGGGTTGTAGAGGGCGTGCTTCCAGAGCAGGGCGGCCGCGATCGGCATCACCAGGAACGGTGTGATCAGCAGCGTACGCACGATCGACCGGCCGAAGAACTTGCGGTCCAGCAGGACGGCGAGCGCGAGCCCGAGGATCATCGAGAAGATCACCGCACCGGCGGTGAGCCAGATCGTGTTGAGCAGGGCGGCGCGGAGCCGGCTGTCGGTCAGGACGGTGACGTAGTTGTCCACGCCGATGAACTCCCGCGCCCCCGGGCGCAGGGCGTTCCAGTCCAGGGTGGACAGATAGATCGTGACCAGGAACGGCACCTGGGTGACCACGATCGCGAAGATGAGGGCCGGCAGCAGCGGGGCCCGGCGGACCCAGCGCTCCTTGGCGGGATTCCGGACCGGGGGGACGGGTGTCGCGGTCCGCCGATCCGCCCGGTCGATGACGTCGGTCATGTCTGGCCTTTCGGTGGCGCGGGGGCGTCGCCGCGGCGACGCCCCCGCGGGCCCTACTTCCGGTAGTTCTTCGCCACGTCTTCGGCGAGTTTCTGACCGTCGTTCAGCGCCTGGTCGACCGTCTTGCTGCCGGTCAGGGACGCGCTGACCTCCTGCGACACCTTGGTGCCGAGGTCCGCGAACTCGGGGATGCCGACGAACTGCACGCCCAGCGCGGGCCGCGGTTGCACTCCCGGGTTCTGCGGGTTCGCGTTCTCGATCGAACCGAGCGTGATGTCCGCGAACGCCTTGGCCGACTCCTTGTACTCGGGAATCGAGTACGTCGAGGTGCGCTTGCCGGACGGCACCCGGGACCAGCCCAGCTTCTCGCCGACCAGCTTCTCGTAGTCCTTGCTGGTCGCCCAGGAGATGAACTTCCAGGCGGCGTCCGCCTTCTTGGTGGTCTTCGGCATGGCCCACGCCCACGTCCACAGCCAACCGGAGTACTCGGTCTTGTTGACCGGCGCGTACGCGTATCCGACCTTGCCGGCCACCTTGCTGGCCTTCGGGTCCTCCAGCGTGCCGGCCGCGCTGGTGGCGTCGTACCACATGGCGGCCTTGCCCTGGCCGAACGTGTTCAGGCACTCGGTGAAGCCGGACTGCGGCGCGCCGGACTGCCCGTGCTTGCGGACCAGGTCCACGTAGAACTTGGTGGCCTCCTGGAACTCCGGCGCGTTGACCTTCGGCGTCCAGTCCTTGTCGAACCAGGTGCCGCCGTACGTGTTGACCACCGTGGTCAGCGGCGCGAAGAGTTCCCCCCAGCCGGGCAGGCCGCGCAGGCAGATGCCGGCCACGCCGCCCTTCTTGTCGTCCAACTTGGCCGCGAAGTCCGCGACCTGCGCCCAGGTCGGCTTCTCCGGCATGGTGAGGCCCTTGGCCTCGAACATCTCCTTGTTGTACATGAGGAACGAGGACTCGCCGTAGAACGGCGCCGCGTACATCTTCCCGTCCTCGCCGGTCAGCGACTGCACCATCGGCTTGAGCAGGTCGCCGGTGTCGTAGGCGGTGTCCGCGCCGGCCTGGGTGGAGAGTTCGTGCAGCCAGTTGTTCTTCGACCAGATCGGCACCTCGTACGCGCCGACGGTGACCACGTCGTACTGCCCGCCCTGGTTCGCCACGTCCTGGGTGACCTTGTCGCGCAGTTCGTTCTCCGGCAGGATCGTGAACTTCACGGTGATGCCGGTCTGCTTGGTGAAGGTGTCGGCGGTCAGCTTCTGGATGTCCTCCATCTGCGGGTTGCCGACCATCAGCGCGGTGATGGTGTTGTCCGCCGATTCGCCGCTACCGCCGGTCGAACCGGCACCGGAACAACCGGACAGCACAAGTGCGCCGGCGGTGGCGCCGGCCAACAGTACGGACAGTTTCTTTCCTGGTTTTTGCACAGCAGTTCCTCCGATTAGGACATGCGGGAACCGGCCGACATCGACGTACCTGCCGGCAGTGGGGGATGCGGAGCGATTTAGACCCGGAGCACCTGCGGCCCGAGCCGGGAATAACGGTGCGCCTCGGACGCCGGCAGACCGGTGTCCGTGACCAGTGACTCGAAATCGGAAATCTCGGCGAAACGGCAGAAAGTCCGTACGCCGAATTTGGTGTGCATGCCGACGAATATTCGTCGGCGGGCGGCTCGCACGGCGTGTGCCTTCACGTCCGCCACCGCGGGATCGGGGGTGGTCAGCCCCACCTCGCGGGAGATCCCGTTGGCGCCCACGAAGGCGAGGTCGAGGACGAATCCGGCGAGCATGCCGCTGGCCCAGTGATCGACCGTGGCCAGCGTGCGGCCGCGGACCCGGCCGCCGAGCAGCAGCACGGTGGCCGGACTGTTGGTGGACAGCCACGCCGCCGTGTTGAGCGACGCGGTCACCACGGTGAGCGGGCGGTCCGTGGGCAGCGCCTCCGCGATCAGTTGCGGAGTGAATCCCTCGTCGATGAAGATGGTTTCCGCGTCGCCGATGAGTGCGACCGCCGCCGCGGCGATCCGACGCTTTTCCGGAACCCCGCGGGTGGTCCGGATCGCCAGATCGGTCTCGAACTTCGCGGTTTCCACGGGGTACGCGCCGCCGTGTGTGCGGCGGAGCAGTCCGTGCTTTTCCAGAAGGCGCAGATCACGCCGGATCGTTTCCGCCGAAACGGCGAGTTCGGCGGCGAGTTTCGCCACGTCGACTTCGCCTTGGCGTCGCGCCAGGGCGACGATCCGGTGTTGCCGTTCCTCTGCATTCAATCCGCACCTCCGGCCGCCACGGCGGTCGCATTTCGTGCCGCGCCTGCCGTGGACCATTTGTAACACCGGGGAAACCTGTGGGCTCCGTCACAGACCAGGCAACTTTGTTGGAACCTTGCCCGATTTCCCGCGCCGACAGACGCGACCAGAACCCATCAGGACGGCACGAACTGGGAGGAAAGTCGTGCCCGAATGACCGCAGCCCATGACCGAATCATGCCCGGGCGTGTGAGAGCGGGTACGGCGGTCATGTGAGTTCGGGCGCACCCCCGACCCGGAACGCCTCAGATCACCGCCGGATCGGCCGACGCTTCCAGCATGGAGACCGGCGTGCCCGCCACAGATGAGTTGACCGACTTCCTGGTGGTCCTCGCCGACCGGCCGGACGGGCCGGCCGCCCGGCACGCCGCGGTGGAGTGCGCCGCCCGCGCGCTGAACGCGGACATCGCCGTCCTGCTCCTCGACGACGGCGTGGCGGCCGCCGTCGGCCTGCCCGCGGACCGGGTGCCCGCCTTCCAGCTGGCCGAGGCGGCCGGCGCCCGCCGCACCACGATCGAGCTGCACGGGCGTACCCATGCGATGACCTCCGCGACGATCGCCGGGGACTCCCCCGGCGCACTGGTGCTGGCCCGCGCGGGTGTCCCGTTCAGCGCCGAGGAGGTCTGCCTGCTCCGCGGCATGGCCGGTGTGCTGGAACTGAGCCTGCAGGCGCTGCACGTGATCGAGTCGGAACGGCGGCACGCCAAGGAGAACGACCGCCTGGTCGGCTCGCTCAAGGAGCGCCAGCGCCTGCTCGAACAGCTGTCCGCGATCCAGCGTGCGATCGCCCGCCGGGCCCCGCTGGACCAGATCCTGCAGGCGGTCACGGCCGGGGCCCGGGAACTGCTGGGCGTCGAGATGGCCGGCCTCAACCTGATCGAGACGGACGACCCCAGCCTGGGCAGCATGGTGGCGTGCAGCGGCGTGGCGCCCGAGGTGCTGGCCCGGCTCAAGCGGATTCCGCTGGTCGCCGGCGGGGTCAGTGGACTCGCCATCCTGGGCGACGAACTGGTGTTCGTGGAGGACTACGGGAACTCGCCGATCGCGGTGCCGGAGATGACCAAGGCCAGCCTCAAGTCCGCCATGGCGGTGCCGGTGCACTCCAACGGCGCCGTGGTCGGCAGCCTGGTGGTCGGCTCGTACGCGGCGCAGCGGGAATGGGACAAGGAGTCCCAGGAGATCCTCGCGGTCTTCGCCGAGCACGTCAGCCTGGCACTCACCGACGCGCAGACGCTGGAGGCGATGAACCAGGCGTTCCACGACTCGCTGACCGGGCTGGCCAGCCGGGCGCTGTTCCAGACGCGGATGGAGAACGCGTTCGCCACCGCCCCCACCGGCGGGGTGGCGTCGCTCTTCGTCGACCTGGACCGCTTCAAGGTGGTCAACGACTCGCTCGGGCACGCCACCGGTGACCTGCTGCTGATCGGCGTCGCTGAGCGGATCACCGGTTGCCTGCGGGGCGGTGACACCGCGGCCCGGCTGGGCGGCGACGAGTTCGCCGTGCTGGTGCCCGGGGTGGCCGGCGTCGAGGAGGTGGTGCCGGTCGCCGAGCGCATCCTCGAGGCGTTGCGCGAGCCGTTCGACCTGGCCGGCAAGGAGACGTTCGTCAGCTGCAGCATCGGCATCGCGTTCGCCGAGGCCGGCACGTACGACGCGGCGGAGCTGATGGTGCACGCCGACCTCGCCATGTACCAGGCGAAGAAGCAGGGGAAGGACCGGTACGAGATCTTCGAACCGGAGATGCAGGCGTCGTTCCAGGCCGGGCTCGCGATGGAGGCGGACCTGCGCCGGGCGGTGGTCCGGCACGAGTTCGAGCTGCGTTACCAGCCCATCGTGCACCTGCGCACCGGCGAGATCACCGGCCTGGAGGCGCTGGTCCGCTGGCAGCACCCGGAGCGCGGACTCGTCCCGCCGCTGGAGTTCATCCCGCTCGCCGAGGAGACCGGCCTGATCGTGCCGATCGGCGAATGGGTGCTGCGCGAGGCCTGCCGGCAGACCGCCCGGTGGAACGAGCGCCGGACCGATCAGCCGCTGTCGGTCAGCGTGAACCTGTCCGCCGTGCAGCTGGACCAGGGCGATCTGCCCGCGCTGGTGGAGTCCGCGCTGGCCGACAGTGGCCTGCCGGCGGCCAGCCTGGTCATCGAGTTGACCGAGTCGCTGGTGGTGGATCACCGCCCGGGCACGCTGGCGCAGTTGGAGCGGCTCAAGGCGCTCGGCGTCCGGCTGGCGATCGACGACTTCGGCACCGGGTACTCGTCGCTGGCGTACCTGCGCCGGTTCCCGGTGGACATCCTAAAGATCGACAAGTCGTTCGTGGACGACGTCGGCGACGACCTCGCCGCCGCCGCGCTGACGCTCGGCATCATCCAGCTCGGCCAGGCGCTGCAGCTGTCCACGGTCGCCGAGGGCATCGAGGACATCGAGCAGCTGAACGAGCTGGCCGACGGCAACTGCGAGCTGGGACAGGGTTACTACTTCGCCGAGCCGCTGCCCGGGCCGGCCATGGACGAGCTGCTCTTCCCCTCGACCTGAGGTCCGACGCGAGAAGCCGCGGCCGGCCGGCCGCGGCTTCCGTGCGTACCCGTGGGGGTCAGTGCTTGAAGGCGTCCTTGATCTTCTCGCCGGCCTGCTTGAGGTTGGAGGTGGTCTGGTCGGTCTTGCCCTCCGCCTCGAGCTGCTCGTCGTCGGTCGCCCGGCCGACGCCCTCCTTGACCTTGCCGCCAATTTCCTCGGACTTGTTGCCGACCTTGTCGTCGAAAGCCATCGGTACCTCCAGCGATACGTAGGGGCACGTCAACGTGCCCGCCCCGAGGAGATACCCGGTCCGCGGGGATGCAATCCTCAGGCCGACATCTGCCACTCGGCCGGGCCCAGCGCCGGCCGCGCGTCCCCGCCGAGCAGGGCCCCGAACTCGGCGGCCGGCATCGGGCGGGCGAAGTAGTAGCCCTGCGCCGCGACGTAACCGAGGGAGAGCAGCAGCTCGGCCTGCTCGGCCGTCTCCACGCCCTCGGCCACCGCGTGCAGGCCCAGCGCCTGGGCGAGGTGGATCACCGCGGCGGCGACCGGTACCCGGCCGTCGACCTGGGCCTGGGTGAACGCCCGGTCCAGCTTGATCTCGTCGATCGGGCAGTCGTGCAGCAACGTGAGCGTGGAGTGCCCGGTGCCGAAGTCGTCCAGCGAGACCCGGACGCCGTACCCGCGCAGCCGGTGCAGGTTGTCCACCGACGTACCGGGCTCCAGCGCCATCGTCTCGGTGATCTCCAGAGTGATCTGGTCGGCCGCGAGGCCGTACTCGTCGAGCAGCGCCTTCACGCCGTCGGCGAAGTCGGGCTCGCGCAGGTCGCGGGCCGAGACGTTGACATTGAGCACGCCCGGCGCGTCGGCACCGTGTTCGGCCCGCCACGCCGCCATCTGTCGCAGCGCGGTACGCAGCACCCACCGGCTCAGCGGGACGATCAGGCCGGTCCGCTCCGCCTGCGGCAGGAACGCGTCCGGCGGCAGCGTGCCGTGCACCGGGTGCACCCAGCGGACCAGCGCCTCGGCGCCGCGGACCCGCCCGTCGTCGAGCGCGACGACCGGCTGGTAGAGCAGGAACAGCTGCTCGGACTGGAGCGCCGCGCGCAGCTCGGCGCCGAGGTGCGCGTGGTCCGTGGTGACCGTGGCCATGGTGTCGTCGTAGTGCACCGACGCGGTACCGGGCACCTTCTTGGCGGCGTACATCGCGATGTCCGCCCGGCGCAGCAGCATGCTCGCCTGGTCGCCGGTGCGGCCGTCGGCGATGCCGATGCTGGCCCGGATAGGCAGCTCGTGGCCGTCGATCAGCACCGGCCGGCGGAGCGCCTCCATCATCCGGCCGGTGGCGAGGTCGGCGACGGCCGGATCGGTGCCGTCCAGCACCACCACGAACTCGTCGCCGCCGAGCCGGGCCACCGTGTCCTCGGCCCGCACGCAGGTGCTCAACCGCTCCGCGACGGCGACCAGCAGCTGGTCGCCGACCTCGTGGCCGAGCGTGTCGTTGACCTCCTTGAAGTCGTCCAGGTCGATCAGGGCCACCGCCACCGGGCGCGGCACCGGCGCGGTCAGCACCCGGGCCAGGCGGGTGTGGAAGTACACCCGGTTCGGCAGCCCGGTCAGCCCGTCGTGGTTCGCGCCGTGGTCCAGCCGGGCCAGCAGCCGGGCGTTGTCCCGCAGCGCGGTGGTCTGCCGCAGCGCCACCAGAGCGGTCACCGCCACCGCGGCGCCGACCACCACCGGCTGGTCCTCGTGCTGGACCCAGGACACGAACACCAGCAGTCCGTCGACCGCCGCCACGGCGAGGAACGGCAGAACGCTGAACGTGCGCCGGGGCGGATGGGCCGCTCCCCGGCGCGGCACGGGCGGCGCGATCCGCTGCCGCTCGCCGGCCCAGGCGGACAGGAAGAACACCGCCGGCATGCCGACCTGCACCATGTTCAGCCGGCCGTCGGCGTGCCAGGCGCGCTGCAGGAGCGGGGTCATCACGCCGACGATCATGGCCAGGCCGATCAGCCGCAGGCCCGTGCCGTCGATGAAGGTGTACCCCGAGAACAACACCTTGGCCAGCGCGAACACGGCGACCAGGGCCAGCGCGGTGACCACCAGGGAGACCGTCAGCGCGCCACGGTCGCCCTCCACCCCGGTCAGCCCGCGGGTGTGGAAGTGCCAGGTGAACACGGCGGTGGCCAGCATCACCGTGCCGGCGTCCAGGACCATCCGGAACAGGTCGCCGGAGCTCTGCCGGGCGAACGGGAGGCGGTAGAGCGCGTACACGATCACCAGCACCGCGGCGCCGTTGACCAGCAGCTCGGCCGGCGACGACTGGGCACCACCCGCGTCCGGATCGCGCACCACACGGACGGCCTGGAGGGTGCAGCCGACGCCGACCAGCGTCGCCACCACCGCCAGATGCCGCCAGAACCGCCGGATCGGTGGCGGCAGCGCGGCGAACCGCGACGTGCGCCAGAGGACCGCGATGAGCAGTACGGCGGAGACCGGCGCGGGAAGCCAGAGCAGCCCCGGCGGACCGACCGGGCGGACCGCGTTGACCGCGAACCAGCCCGCGGCGACGACGGCCAGCAGCCCGGAGGCGCCGAGCAGGGGCCCGGCACCGCGCACCCGCCCCGGCAGCCCGGTGACAGCCTGGAGCACCTGCGTAGCACCCATTACGCAACCCTTCCGACGGTTTCGCGTGCACCAGATCGGCCGCTGCCCGCCCGGTGTGAGGATTCCGCCGTGGCCGGGTCGCGGATCGGTCATCCGCGAATGCCGGCCACCGCGAGGGTTGGTCGGCCGACCCCTTTCCGGCCAACTGCGGTTCGCCCGCCGGTCACCTTCGGCATCAACGGTGATCGAATGACTGTTCTGCTCACCGTCGTCGTGCCCGTGCACGCGGTCGAGGGCCACCTCCACCAGTGTCTCGAGTCGATCCGCGCCGGCCTCACCGACGCGGAGAACGCGGCGGTGGAGGTGGTCGCGGTCGACGACGCCTCGCCGGACGCCTGCGGCGCGATGCTGGACCGGTACGCCGCCCGGCACGGTGACCTGCACGTCGTCCACCTGCCGCGGAACGTCGGCCTGGGGCTGGCCCGCAACGCCGGGCTGGCCGCGGCACACGGCGAGTACGTCTGGTTCGTCGACGGCGACGACTGGCTCCCGGCCGGCGCGGTCCGCGCGGTGCTGGCCAAGCTGCGTGCCGAACACCCGGACGTCCTGCTGGTGGACCACCTGCGGATGCACTCCGACGGCCGGGCCGAGGTGGACGCCAGCAGCCACCTGCTGCGCGGCCCGGCCACCCGGGAGCGCCTGCTCGGCATCCAGCACACCGCGTGGAACCGGGTGATCCGGCGCGGCCACCTGGACGCCATCGGCCTGGAGTTCCGCCCCGGCTGGTACGAGGACGTGCCGTTCAGCCACCCGGTCCTGATCGCCGCGAGGCGCGTCGCGGTGCTCGACCAGGTCTGCTACCACTACCGGGTCGGCCGGCCCGGCGCGATCACCACCACCCGCAGCCGGCGCCACTTCGAGGCCTTCGACCAGTACGAGCACCTGCTCACCTGGGTCGCCGCCCGGGAACCGGAGCCCTGGCTGCGCGCCGCCCTGTTCACCCTGATGATCAACCACCTACTCGTGGTGATCGGGAACGACACCCGGGTGCTGCCCCGGGACCGCCGCGAGTTCTTCGGCCGGCTGGCCGCGCTGTACCGCCGGCACCGCCCGGCCGGTCACCGGCCGCCGGGCGGGGTGTCCGGGCTCAAGCACCGGCTGGTCGCGCTGAACAGCTATCCGCTGTACGCGATCCTGCGCGGCGTGCACCGGCACACGGGTCGCACGGCGGACGCGAGGCGGATTCCGGCTACTATCAACGCCGACTCGTCAGCCGCGGTGTCCCTGGCTCCGCCCGCACCGCAACCGTCGACCCGGGCGACATCCGCACGGTGACGCGTCTGTCCCGAACGCGAAAGGTTGCTCTCCGAAGTGCTTCGTGCTGCTGTCGCGGCCGACCGTGACACCGTGCTCACCTGGCGCAACCATCCCGAGGTGCGCAGCGTGAGCCTGACCACCCACGTCATTCCGCCGGAGGAGCACGCCGCCTGGTGGGCGGCGGCCACCGCGGACCCGAACCGGCGCGTGCTGATCTTCGAAGACGACGGGCAAGCCTGCGGCGTGGTCATGTTCGACTGCCGTGGCGACGTCCCGACCTGGGGTTTCTACCTCGACGTCGCGGGTCTCACCGCCCGCAACGCGCTGCTGCCGGCCTGGATGCGGCTGGAGCGGGAGGCGGTCGACTACGCGTTCGACGACCTCAAGGTGGAACGACTCGGCGGGGAGACTCTCGCCGCCAACAAGCAGGTCCTCGCGCTGCACCGGCGCTTCGGGTTCCGCGAGACGCGCAGATACGAACGACTGGTCGACGGCACCCCGCAGACCGTGGTGTGGACCGAGAGAGGCAGAGCATGAACAGCACGTTCCAGGTGAACGGCGTCCCCATCGGCATCGGGCAGCGGCCGTACGTGGTGGCCGAGATGTCCGGCAACCACAACGGTTCGCTGGACACCGCCCTGGCCCTGGTGGACGTGGCCGCCGAGGCCGGCGCGCACGCGATCAAGCTGCAGACGTACACCGCCGACACGATGACCGTGGACGTGCAGCACCCGCGCTTCCAGATCTCGAAGGGCCACGACCTGTGGTCCGGCGAGTACCTCTACCAGCTGTTCGAGCGCGCGCACACGCCGTGGGAGTGGCACGAGCCGATCTTCGAGCGGGCCCGCCGGCACGGGCTGACGCCGTTCTCCAGCCCGTTCGACCGCACCGCGGTGGACCTGCTGGAGAAGCTGGACGCGCCGCTGTACAAGATTGCGTCGTCGGAGATCACCGACCTGCCGCTGGTCCGGCTCGCGGCGAGCACCGGCAAGCCGCTGATCATCTCCACCGGCATGGCCAGCGTGCAGGAGATCGCCGCCGCGGTCGAGGCCGCCCAGGGCGCCGGCTGCACCGAACTGGTCGTGCTCAGCTGCACCGCGTCGTACCCGGCGCCGCCGGAGCAGACCAACCTGCGCCGCATCCCGGTGCTGGCCGACACGTTCCGGGTGCCGATCGGGCTGAGCGACCACACGCTGGGCATCGGCGTGCCGGTGGCCAGCGTCGCGTTCGGCGCCTGCCTGATCGAGAAGCACATCACGCTGAGCCGCGGCGACGGCGGCGTGGACTCGGCGTTCTCACTGGAGCCGCAGGAACTGGCCGCGCTGGTGGTGGAGTCGGAGCGGGCCTGGCAGGCGCTGGGCACCACGCACATCGGCCCGACCGAGGCCGAGCAGGAGAGCCTGCGCTTCCGGCGCTCGCTGTACGTGGTCGCCGACGTGCGCGCCGGCGACGTCCTCACCGAGCAGAACGTCCGCTCGATCCGCCCCACCGGCGGCCTGGCGCCGGACACCATCGGCACGGTGCTCGGCCGTACCTTCCGGGCGGACGCGGCCAAGGGCACGCCGCTCACCTGGGACCTGATCTAGATCCGGCGCCGGCGCCGGTCCCGACGGGGCCGGCGCCGGCCCGTGGCTATCCCCGCCCGAGGACCCGGCGGACGACCTTGCGGCCGTCGCGGCGGAGCATCCGGTACCCGGTGCGGCCCACCATGAGGAACCGCCCGGCCCAGCTGCGCCGGTAGAACTGGATCTCCCAGTCGAGCTTGCTGAGCGTGTTGTCCCGGGACGAGATGATCTGCTCGGTCCACTCCATCATCGCCAGCAGGTGGCTGGCCTGGTAGCGCTGCCGCCACAGGGCCTCGGTCAGCTCCCGGTAGCCCTCGGCGTCCACCGGTGCGGTGCCCGGCGAGACGGCCAGCAGGTGGCGTACCCGCTCGCCCTGCTCACCCAGGCCGAGCTGGTGATCGGCGGTCTCCACCGCGACCTCCAGCTGCACCGCGGCCCGGACGTCCGCGGCGTCGATCCGGTGGCCGACCATGCCGAGCAGCACCGCGGTCAGATCCACGGCGCTGGAGGTGACCGGCCACGGGTGCGGATGCCCCGCGGTGATCAGTTGCACCGCGAACCGCCACACCGCGCGGACCAGGGCGGTCCGCAGCGGCACCGGCTCGACCGGCTCCCACCGGGCCGGGAGCCGGACCGGGCCGGCCTCGGTGACCAGCACGTCCGCCACGCCGGTCAGCGCCGCCGGGCCGGTCAGCGCACCGTCCGCCGCCTGCCCGCGCAGCCACGCCTCGAAGCGGCCCAGTTCGGTGCGCAGCGCCGGGAGGTCGTACCCGGCGCACAGGTGCAGCAGGCGCTCCTCCAGCAGGTACCCGGCGCCCGCGCCGAGGGCCACCGGTTCGGCGATCCGGCGCAGTCCGGCCCGCTCCAGCGGTTCGGCCGGACACAGCACGCTGGTACGCACGCCGATGCCGTCCCGCACCAGTTCATAGGCGTACGTGCCCTCGGCATCGCCGATCAGCACGTCGTGGCGCCGGAGCGGGGTGGCACCGGCGCCGGGCGCGCGGGCGACCAGCAGCCAGGCCGCGGCAACCGTGCCCTCCGCGCCGGCCCGCAGCGCCCGGGCCATCAGCCGGCGGGGATCGGTGAGCACCGGGCGGCGACGGAACGCGGCCGTGAAGGCCTGGGACAGCGCCGCGGCGAGCCACGGCCGCAACGGCGACGACATGTCGCCGAGGGGGCCGGACCCGACCAGCACGGTGGGGGCGGACGGGTCCGGGAAGGCCGCGTACGCGGCGTCCACCACGAGGCCCGCCCCGGTGAGCCGGGCGGCCAGTTGCTCCTGCGAGGCCGGGCGGCGGTCGTCGTGCACGTCGGCCGGATACCAGGCGGCGTCCGGGCGCGGCCCGGGCTCCAGGCGCACCGTGTGCTGCAGGCCGAACAGGTTGTCGTGGGTCAGCACCAGGGCGCCGTCCGGGGCGAGCGCCGCCACCAGCCGGTCGATCAGCTCGGCGGCCGGCAGCTGCTCCCCCTCGGCCGAGTTCAGCCGGTCCACGCCGTCGGCGGCCACCACCAGGTCGAACCGGGTGCCCGGATCCAGCTTGCCGATCGCGCCGGCCAGGACGGTGATCCCGGGATGGGTGGCGGCGGCATGCTCCGCATCGCCCAGCGAGCGCAGCAGCCAGGTCACCTGCGCCCCGGCGTCGGCCAGGGACGCCACCAGCTCGTCGGCGTGCGGTCCGGCGACCAGCACGGTGCGTCCGGACCCGCCCACCTGGCCGAGCAGGAAACGCAGCACCGCGCCGCGGGGCAGGGCCGGGCCGCGCTCCGGGTCCCGGTCGCTCCAGGCGAACATCTCGCCGCCGATCCGCCGCAGGTTGGGCAGCGGCGGGGTGGCGAGTGCGGCCGCGAAGTCCGTGCCCGGAGTGGAGAACAGGGCAGCGGAGCGGTCCGACATCGGGAGTACCTCTCTGGAGACCGGTAACGGCGCCGAAGGCTAACAGTCCGTGGTGAAACCCTTCCTATCTCAGCGCTGAACGAAAAGCGAACGAACCGGGGCGCCGCAGCATCCGGTTAGCCTGAGCGCATGCCGACCGCCCGCCCGCACGCCGGCCCGGTCGTCGCGGCCGTCTCCGCCGGTGGCGCGCTCGGCGCTCTGGCCCGGCACGCGATCGCCACCGCCTGGCCGCACCGGCCGGACGCCTTCCCGTGGGCGACCTGGACGGTCAACGTCTCCGGATGCCTGCTGATCGGCGTACTGATGGCGCTGGTGACCCACCGGTGGCCGGACCGGCGCCTGATCCGCCCGTTCCTCGGCGTCGGCCTGCTGGGCGGCTACACCACGTTCTCCACCTCGGTCGTCGACGTCCAGCAGGCGGTCGCGCACGGCGCACCGCTGATCGCGCTGGGGTACCTCGGCGCCACGGTGGGCGGCGCACTGCTCGCGGTGTGGCTGGGCGCCGCGGTCACCGAGTCGGCCCTCGGCGCCCGCCGGTGACCGTGCTGCTGGTCGCCCTCGGCGCGGCGGTCGGTGCGCCGCTGCGCTATCTCACCGACCTGGCCGTCCGGCGCCGGCTACGGTCCGCCTTCCCGTGGGGCACGCTGGCCGTCAACGTCGCCGGCTCGCTGATGCTCGGCCTTCTCGTCGGACTGCCCGCACCCTCGGCGGTGGCCACGCTGGTGGGCACCGGGTTCTGCGGCGCCCTCACCACGTACTCCACGTTCGGGTACGAGACGCTGCGGCTGGCCCGCGCGGGACTCCGCCGGCACGCCGTGGCGAACGTGCTGGGCAGCGTCCTGGCCGGCCTGGCCGCCGCGTACCTCGGCATCCTGCTGGCCCAGGCGGTGACCTGACCCCTACTCCTGCAGGTAGGCGAGCACGGCGAGCACGCGCCGGTGCTGCTCGTCGTCCGGCGGCAGGTCCAGCTTGGTGAAGATGTTGCGCACGTGCTTCTCGACGGCGCCCTCGGTGACCACCATCCGGCGGGCGATCGAGGTGTTCGACCGGCCCTCGGCCATCAACGCCAGCACCTCGCGCTCCCGCGGCGTGAGGTTCCGCAGCGGGTCGTCACGGCGCCGGCGGACCAGCAGCTGGCCGACCACGTCCGGGTCCAGCACGGTGGCGCCGCCGGCCACCCGCTCGAGCTGGTCGAGGAACTCGGCGACCTCGGACACCCGGTCCTTGAGCAGATAACCGACCGCGCCGAGGCGGTCGGCCAGCAGGTCGTCGGCGTACGAGACCTCGACGTACTGGGAGAGCACCAGAACCGGGCTGCCCGGCACCCGGGTGCGGGCCTCGACCGCCGCACGGAGTCCCTCGTCGGTGTGCGAGGGCGGCATCCGGACGTCCACGATCGACACGTCCGGCCGGTTCGCCACCACCGCGTCGACCAGCGAGGGCCCGTCCCCGACCGCGGCGACCACGGTGTGGCCGTTCTCCTCGATCAGGCGTACCAGGCCCTCGCGCAGCAGCACCGCGTCGTCCGCTATGACCACCCGCATGCCGACATGGTGTCAGACCGGCAGGGCCACCGTGAGCGTGGTGCCCGCGCCCTCCGGACTCACCACGCTGAGGACGCCGCCGGCCGCATGAACCCGGTCCATCAGCCCGGCCAGGCCGTGCCCCTTCGCCGGGCTGGCGCCGCCCACCCCGTCGTCGGTCACGGTGATCATCAGACCGTCGATCGAGCGCTGCAGGCTCACCTGCACCTCGGTGGCGTGGCTGTGCTTGGCGACGTTGGTCAGCGCCTCGGCGACCACGAAGTACGCGGTCGACTCCACGGTCGGCTCCATCCGGTCCAGCTCCGGCGCGTCCAGGTCCACCGGCACCGTGGAGCGCCCGGCCAGCGCGGTCAGCGCCGCGCGCAGGCCGCGGTCGACCAGGATCGGCGGGGCGATGCCGCGGGACAGCGCGCGCAGCTCGTCCAGCGTCTCGCGGGTCTGCGTGAGCGCCTCCGCGACGGTCGCCCGGGCCGCCTCCGGGTCCGTGGTGAACTGCTGCTCGGCACGGCCCAGGTCCATCGCGAGCCGGACCAGGCGCTGCTGCGGACCGTCGTGGATGTCGCGTTCCAGCCGGCGCAGCGCGGTGGCCTCCGCGGACACGGCCGCCACCTTCTGCGCCCGGGCGGTGTCCCGCTCGTCCTGCGCCTCGGCGACCTGCTGGCGCAGTTCGGCGATCGTGCTCAGCAGCGCCCGGGCGAACCCCGCCTCAATCAGCGCGACCCCCCGCACCACCGGGTAGAGCGTGGCCGCGAAGAACGCCCCGACGGCCAGGTAGAAGATGATCCGGGTGGCCGCGGCGTCGCCCAGCCCGATCAGTTCCGGCAGGTCGGTGTTGTCCGGCCCGCGGTAGATCGACCAGTCCCAGAGCGGGAACGTGAGGCCGCCGATCGCGCCGGCCCACCAGGTCACCACGAACGAGAACGCGATCGTGCTGGGGATGAAGCGGAACATCCCGTGCAGCAGGTCGAACCAGCACTGCGGGTCGGACAACGGCCGGAAGATCCGGCGCCAGAAGCGGGGCCCGATCACCTGCTTGTAGCGCGGCTGCGGGACGTCGCGGCCCAGCACGCTGCGGATCCGGAAGCGTTCCACGGTGGCCAGGCCGCGGGCCAGCAGCAGCGTGACCATCAGCACCGGCAGCCCGATCCAGATGACGGTGAGGCCGATGCCGAGGAAGAACCCGACCATGGTGAGCACCACCGCGAGCAGGCCCAGCGGGAAGCCGAGCAGGACGTACCGCGAGTCGCGAACGAGCTGGCGCAGGACCCGGACGACGGGCGAGGGGGCGGCGGGGGCGTACGTGGCGGTCATGTCATCGACGCTAGGCAACGGGCGCCTCCCTTCCGATCCCGCCTGCGGGCCAGTCGAGGGTAGGGATAACCCGACCTGCGTCTCAACCGGTCGGGGACGGGCGGGCCGGCCGGGTCGCCGCGGAGCGCGGCGGCGCGGAACGCATCCGGTCGCGGACCCGGCCCAGCACCTCGCTGAGCGTCGCCACGTCCCGGCGGTCCAGCGCGGACAACAGCAACCGCTGCACCACCTCGACGTGCCCGGGCAGGACCGCGTCCAGCCGCGCCCGGCCGGCGTCGGTCAGCGTGACGGTGGTGCTGCGTTCGTCGTCCTCGCCGGGGGCACGCGCGATCAGCCCGGCCTTCTCCAGCTGAGCGGCCTGGTAGGTGAGCCCGCTGCGGCTGTGCACCAGGCCGTCCGCCAGGTCGGTCATCCGCAGGCTTCCGGCCGGCGCGTCGTACAGCCGCATCAGGATCTGGAACTGGGTGCCGCTCAGGTCACCGTCCGCCCGGAGCTGCTGCTCGACCGCGTGCTGGAGCAGGCTGCTGACCTCCTTGAGCACGAGATAGGCGGCGAGCTGCCCGGCGTCCAGGGGCGGCGTGGCGTCGGTCACGACATGATCCTACTTGCTTCGAATTCAAAGCGTGCTACGAGTTCGAATTAATTGCTGCGGCTGGACGAGGTCGAGCGTCCGGCTCCCGGACGCGGTCAGGTGCTGATTCACCCCGTGAGTTGTCCAGCAGTTGTCCGACCCATTGTCCGAGCAGGCCAATCGGAAGCAAGACAACTTGTCAGCCGCTAGACAGGTACTTCAACACATCGACGGTCTGATGATTCGCGCAGCACTAGCGCCGATCGACCTCGACCCCCCATCTACCCATCCTGTTCGGCGTCAACGGCCGTTTCGCAACTGCCGCCACGAAGACGCTGGCCACGCCACGAGCGGCCCGCACGGGGGCGTTCGGATCGAAAGGGAGATACACATGCAACGACGAACCATGTGGGCAACGGCCGTCGCCCCAGATCGGCGCCGGGTACGGAACCTCGCCGCCGGGATGGCCGTCGCCGCTGTGGTCGGTGTAGCCCAGGTCGCCGTGTCGCCGGCACCGGCGGCTGCGGACACGCCGCTGAGCGCCGTCGCCACAAGCCGGGCAGTCCCAGGTAGCGACCTTGTACGCACGGCAGACGAGATCTGGCACAGGCAGAGCGACCACCGTTACAAGTGGCTGTGCGAGCAAGCGGGGATCGCGGGCGTCCCCTACGCGTGGACCAACTTCTCCTGCGAGAAATCCGGCGATCGGTGGGTGCTGTGGGTCCAGAGAGGGCTCTGATCGACATGTCCGCACCGGAATGGGTAGGAAGGAAGCAAAAGATGCTAAAGACAGGTCGGCGCCGGGTACGGAACCTCGCTGCCGGGGTGGCCGTCGCCGCTGTGGTCGGTGTAGCCCAGGTCGCCGTGTCGCCGGCACCGGCGGCTGCGTACACGCCGCTGAGCGCCGTCGCCACAAGCACGGCGGACGAGATCTGGCACCGGGCCGGCGAATACCGCTATAAGTGGCTGTGCGACGTGGTGGGGGCCGACGGCGTCGCGAGCTTCTATTGGGACCGGTGGTCCTGTGAGCAATCCGGTAGCTGGTGGGTGCTGTGGGTCCAGGACTGACCGACATGTCCGCAACACCGGAGGGCCTGCAGGCTAGCTGATTGAGTCCTGATTCTGGGCTGGTGGAGGACTCGGCCGTACCGATATAGGGAAGGGTGTCGTTGTCTGCTCGTGACTGCTGACATCGGCACCCTTCTGTACGTGTTCGTAGACGATCACGCTCGTCGAGGTCCAGCCAGGTCCTGGTCCGCGCGGACGACGCCGGCATGGCCGCGCTGGTCCGCTGATCCGCCCCGGCGGGGACCTGGTCAGCACGGCCTCACCGAGCTCAAGGTACGGACGGTGAGCATGTACGTCCGCAGCGACGCAACCCGCGGCAAGGTGGTCCGCACGGTCGGATGACCGGGTCAGGGCACCTCGTAGATGGAGACCGGGCCGGACCGGTACCGGAGTGTCGCGATGTAGGTGAGCTGCAGCGACACCGGCCCGGCCCGGCTGTCCGCGAACAGCCAGCGCACCCCGTACCGCTCGCGGAGGTAGGCCAGGTCGGCCGGGTCGGCGTCGGCGAAGACGCTGTCGTTCTGGTCGCGCACCGACGGGTACGGCGGCGGCTGCAACATGTACTTGCGCTCGTCCCGCCCGTTGGCGGCGACCGTGGCGTCGGAGTAGCCCCAGCTCTCCACGACCGTGCGCCGCCCGCCCAGCCCGGACACCCAGAACGCGCGCGAGTCGCAGTTCTTGAACCGGTACACCGGCGTGCAGTGCACGTTCGTGGCCACCACGTCGTCCCGGCCGGTGTTCTCGAACAGCCACAGCGCGGCCGCCGACTCGGCCTTCCCGATCAGCTTGTCCGGTTCCGCGCCGGGCGGCCAGGCCAGCACCTGCTGGATCCGCTCCACCGGGCCGACCGCGCTGTTGGCCAGCCCGCCGCCGACCGTGGCGGCCGCCACCGCGGCGATCCCGGCCAGCGCCAGCCGGCGGACCGGGAAGCCCCGGCGGACGATGCACACCACCACGACGGCCAGCAGGAACGCCGCGCCCACCGCGACCAGGGTGTGCACCACCGGCATGTAGAGCGCGTCCTGCCAGGCCACGAACGAGTCCTTCTCCGGCAGCAGCACCTCGGGGGCGTACACCACCCAGAGCACACCGGCCAGAAACCCGAGGAAGAAGGTCATCCGGCGGCGCGCCAGATCGGCGGCGAACCAAACCGTCAGGATCGCGCCGAACGGCAGAGCGCAGAGGTAGAAGTAGACCTGGCTCGCGGCGGGATGGAAGAACAGCCAGGAGGCGACGGCTCCGGCCGCCACCGTGCCGCCGAGGAACCACCCGACCGGGTCGGTCCGGATCCGGCGGGCGCCGATGCCGAACCAGCCGAGCAACCGGGGCGTCTGCACCAGCAGCCACCAGCCGATCAACCCGGCGACGAACCACCAGCCCTCGGAATTCGTGTACACCAGCCCGAGCGGCAGCAACGTGTCGCCGGCGTCCACGCTGTCGAACGCGCCGATGGTGCGGGAGTACGGGTCCATGAACCGCAGCACGGCCAGCGGCTGGAGGGACAGCACACCGGCCCCGCCACCGGCGAAGAAGCGCAGGCCGGCGAGCATGCCGGTGACCGTGGCGACGAGCAGCCCGAGCACGGCCCACGGAATCCGCCGGTGGGCGACCAGCGCCACCACGGCCCCGAGCGCCAGCCCGGCGGCGAGCGGCGGCAGCGCGCTGGACTTGGTGCCGGCGGCGGCGAACGCCAGGACCGGGACGAGCAGCCATCCGCCGTTCAGCGGCCGCCGGCGCAGCGCGTCGACGGCGATCGCGGCGAACAGGGCCAGCACCGGCAGCGCATACGTCTGGGACGGGCTGAGATAGGTGAACGCCGGGCCACCCGCACCGGGCACCCGGTTGCCCAGTGCCAGCGGCAGGCCGACCACCGCGGCCGCGCCGCCGAGCGGACCGGTCCACCAGGTGCCGGTGACCTCCCGGGTGAGCGCCGCGAACGCCAGGATCGCGATGGCGCCGATCGGAACCGGCCACAGCCGCAGCATGATGGTCGCCGGATCGAGTCCGCTGATCAGGTGGGCCGCCGCCATGTCGGCGTCCGACAGATAGTGGTAGCGCAGAGTGTCCCCGGCCAGCTGCGGCACCTCGAACGGCCACGAGCGGGTCATCTCGTGCACCAGCGACAGGTGGTACATCACGTCCGGGTAGTAGACCGCGGCGGCCGGCGGCAGCGGGGTGGACACCCAGACCCCGACCGCCGTCCCGACCGGCAGGAGCATGCTCACCGCCACCAGCCACGACCAGCGCAGCGGCAGCGGCCGCAGGTCGGTGACCCGCCAGTGCCGGCGCCACTTCGGGACCACGACGAACGCCAGCACCACCGGCAGAATCCACCAGCGCAGCAACTGCTGCTGTCCGGTACCGGCGGCCACCGCCCAGACCACCAGCTGCAGGAGCAGCCCGGTGGCGGCGCCGTACCCGACGTCCTCCGGCACGTTGCCCCGGCTGCCGCGTAACAGGCGGTGCACCAGGGTGCCCGGCAACGCCACGTACGCGACCAGGTACCCGGCGTAGATCGCGATGTCGGCCGCCGGTACGCCGGTCCAGCGCAACCCGACCACCAACCCGGCCACCGGCACCAACCACGGCAGCGGCGCGAGCACCGGCCGGAACGACAGCCGCCGTTTCGGTGCCGGCGCCGGCGCGGTCTCGGTGTGCTCGATCAGGTCGGCAGCCGTCACGGTCCTCAGATCTGCGAACTGGTGGAGCGGTGGTCACGGAAAGTGGCGAAGCCGTCCGTCGGGGAACGGTCAGTAACCGCCGCCCGGAGCGTACAACCTCCGGTACACCGGGCCGATCAAGGACCCGGTGCGTTCCGTTGATGCGGCCGTCGTCACGGAATCGACAGGGGATCCGGTGAAGCGGTGCGCTGGCTCGGAATCTCCATCTGAACCGGCTCGGCGGCCGAGTCGAACCCGATGTGGAAACTGGGACGGTTCTGCACGATCCGGTAGATCCGGCTGACGTACTCGCCGAGCAGGCCCAGGCAGATCAGTTGCACCGCGGCGAGCAGCCACACCGCCAGGAACAGTGACGTCCAGCCGGGAATCACCGTGCCGTTGGCGTACGCCACCATGCCGAGGACCACCATGGCCAGGCACACCAGGAACGCGGTGAGACCGAGGTAGGTGGCCACCCGCAACGGGGCCGCGGTGAAGTTCGCGGTGCTGTCCCAGGCCAGCGCGACCATCTTGCGCAGCGGGTACTTGGTGGTGCCGGCCACCCGGCGCTCCCGGACGTACGCCACCTCGCCGGACGGGAAACCCAGCGAGGGTACGAGCAGGCGGTAGACCGGCGCCCGCTCGGGCAGCCGCCGCAGCACCTCGACCACGTCCCGGCTGATCAGGCGGAAGTCACCCGCCTGAGCGGGCACCTCGCCACCGACGATCCGGCGCATGACCCGGTAGTACAACCCGGCCGTCCGCCGCTTGAACACGGTGTCCGTGCTGCGATCGGACCGCACGCCGTACACCACGTCGAGACCGCGCTCCCGGGCCAGCGCCAGCATGTCGGCGATGACCTCCGGCGGGTCCTGCAGGTCGGCGTCGATGGTGACGATCCATCCGCCGAGGGCGCGTTGCATCCCGGCGGTCAACGCGGCCTGATGCCCGCTGTTGCTGCGCAACCGGATCAGGCGGAGCTGCGGCCAGCTGCGACCGGCGTCCAGCAGCAGCTGCGCCGTGGCGTCCCGGCTCCCGTCGTCCACCGCCACCACCTCGTACCCGACGCCGAGCTGGTCCAGCACCGGGCGCAGGCGCTCGACCAGCGCAGAGATCACCAGCTCTTCGTTGTACATGGGGATGACAACGGACAACACGGGGCTGGTCATCTGTGCACGGTCCTCAGATCTGCAAGCTGGTCAATCGGGTGAACTCGTGAGGCAGGTCGTAGCCGTCCCAGAGGGAGCTGAACGTCAACGCCGAGCCGAAGGGTACAACCCGGTCGATACCCCGGCCCCCCAATGACCGGACGAAGGTCCGAAGCTCCTCCGCAGGGAACCCGAAATGACTGAAGGTCTGATCCTGTCGGGTCATCACCGGCACCAGATCGGCCAGCGACGACACGGTGGCGAACGGGAACGCGCCGGCCCCGATCCACCGCCTCGGCATGCCGCCGACGTCGGCCAGCTGGATGCCGGTGACGGCGTTGCCCGGGAAGTGCAGCGCGGTGGCCGCGCCGGTCGCGGCCAGCCCGTACGCGTTGACCCGCTTCTCCACCGCCATCGCGGCGTCCACGGTCCAGCCGCGCTCAGCCACCACGTCACCGAGCAGCTCGAGGAACTCCCGCTGCACGGCCTCGGCCGCGGACGGCTCGCCGACCAGGAAGACGGTGCGCGGCGACGAGCAGGCGGCCTGGTCGAACCAGTAGGCGTCGTTGGAGAACCCGGTGACCGCGGCCCGCCGGGCGGACGGCTCGGCGGCCTGCCAGCCGGCGACCGACAGCGCGGCCCAGGACGTCCGGTCCGGGAACGTCAGGTCCCGCGCGGACGGGCGCAGCGGCTGCCGCCGGATGGTCTCGACCGCGGCGTCCCCGCCCCAGATCACCCGCAGGTCGCACCACCGGCTCAGCGCGCCGGTGACGGCGTCGTCCCGGCCGTAGGTGACCATGCGCTGGGTGCGCGCGATGACCGGATCGGCGTCCGCCACGGTCGCGTTCAGCGCCTCCAGCACGGTGTCCGCGGCGGTGGCGGAGCGTTCCGAGATGCGTACCACGTTGTGGTTGCCGGCCAGCGCGGACAACGCCCAGGAGTACACGAAGATGGTGTCCACGTTGGCCGGCGGGATGTGGAACACGTTGCCGCGCGGAAAGACCAGGGCGTCGTCGGTCCGCTGCATGTGGGTGACCGCCCGGGCCAGTTCGGCCGGCCGCAGGAAGAACCCGAGCGAGGCCAGCTCGGGGTGCCGGCGGGCGACCGCCGGGACCAGCAGCTTGCGGGCGAAGCGGGCGAGGAAGTCCACCACCCGCGGGTCGCCCACGGTGAGCCGGTCCGGCGACGGCGCGGTCAGCTCGTCGAGGGAGGCCGGGGCCCCGAACCGGATCCGCATCACGCCGCCTTCTGATAGGTGTCCGAGCAGCCCCGGGCCTCGGCCCGCGGCAGCCGGCCGAGGACCGAGAAACGCTTGCCGGGCCAGTCGCCGTCGTCGACGCCGTGCACCACGCCCAGGTCCTCGGTGAGCAGGACGTGACCGGGGTACGACGTGGGCAGCGTGCTGACCACCTCGAGCAGGCCGGGCTTGCCGGGCGGCAGCTCCGCCCAGGTCTCCGGGTCGCGCACCACCACGTCGGCGAAGTCCGGGCAGTACAGCGAGCCGCCGGACGGACCCTCGAGGAAGATCGTGCCGATCTGCTCGACCATGCCGTAGAAGTTGTGCACGTTCCGCAGGCCGGTGTCCGCGGACAGCCGGCGGCGGAACTCGTCCGGGTCGACCGCCTGGTCCACCAGCTTCTTCCAGCCGCCGGAGTGGATCAGGATGCCGTTGCCCAGGTCGAGGCCGTGCTCGCGGGCCACCTCGTAGAGGTGCAGCCAGACCAGGTAGGTGAACCCGAAGATCAGGAACGGCGCGTCACCGTGCGCGGCCAGGAAGCCCCGGATCGCCTCGACGTCCGGTTTGCCGTCCGCGTCCAGCGCCCACACATGGTCACGGCCGAACGTGGCCATGCCGAGCACGCCGGCGCCCCGGGCGCTGAACGAACGCCGGTCCTTGAGCAACGACTTCGTGTCCACCAGCAGCATCGGCAGCCGCTTCGGGCCGAGCACGGTCTGCACGGTCGCGCCGAGCTGCCGGGTCTGGGTGGCGGCGGCCGCCTTGTCCAGATAGATCCGGCTCACCTCGCCGGTGGTGCCGCTGGACGTGAGGACCTTGAAGACCTCGTCGTCCGGGATGCTCTTGAGTTCCAGGTTCTTGAACAGCCGGACCGGCAGCCAGGGCAGATCGGCCACCTGGTCGAACGTGTCCGGGGTGCCGGCGGCGGCCAGGATGTTCCGGTACGGCGCGCAGGCGGCGCGGTGGTGCGCCACCAGGTCGGACAGTTCCTTGACCAGCGAGGCTTCCTTGGCAGCCTGCGGCAGCGTGAACACACTCACAGCGACGCCTCCAGGGTTCGGTAATCGACCTTACCCGTGGGCAACAGCGGGAGCGCATCGATGCCGCGCACATCCAGGCCGGAGAAGTGTGTGTCCAGCCACGCCGCCAGTTCCTTGCGGACCACCTGGGCCTGCGCCTGGTCGGCACCCTCGACGAAGACGTGCAGTTTGTCCTCGCCGGCCACCGCGGCCACCGCGCCGTGCCCGGTCAGATGCCGCTCGACGTCGTCCAGGTTGACGCGGACCCCGAACACCTTGCCGATCCGCTTGAGCCGGCCGGTCAGGAACAGGAAGCCCTCGTCGTCCAGCCGGCCCAGGTCGCCGGTGCGCAGCACGCCGCCCAGGTCGTCGCCGCGGGCCAGGTCGGCGGCCGTCTCGGCGTACCCCAGCATGACGTTGGGGCCGCGGTAGACCACCTCGTCGTCCTCGATCGCGAAGGACCCGCCGGGCAGCGCGAGGCCGACCGAGCCCAGCTTGTCGGCGAGGCGGTCGGGCGGCAGCGTGGCCATCCGGGGCGCCGCCTCGGTCTGGCCGTACATGACGAAGAACCGGCCGCCGACCGCGTCCATCCGGGCCGCGAAGTCCTGCACCAGTTCGGTCCGCAGCCGCCCGCCGGCCTGGGTCAGCGTGCGCAGCGTCGGGTACTTCGCCGGATCGAAGCGCAGCCGGCGGAGCATCTCGTACTGATAGGGCACCGCGGCCATCGAGGTGAAGCCGTACGTGGTGGTGGCGTTCCAGAAGTCGCGCTGCAGGATGCCGGTGCGTTCCAGCACCACCGTGGCGCCGCGCAGCAGGTGGCTGTTCAGCACGGACATGCCGTAGGAGTAGAACAGCGGCAGGGTGGTGGGTGCCACCTCGCCGGCCGTGATGCCGAGGCTCTGCGCGATCGCCTCCGCGTTGGCCAGCACCGCCGCCCCGGACAGCCGGACCAGCTTGGGGTTGCCGGTGGACCCGCTGGTGGTGAGCATCAGGCCGAGATCGGGGTGTACCGCCGCGGCCGGGCCCTGGCGGACCCAGTCGCCGCCGTCCGCCCGGTAGCCCGCCGGCGGTTCCCCGGTGGCGCCGGTGACCAGGACAGGCGCGAACCGGTCCACGAAGTCGAGCAGAGACTCGCGGGCGAGCTGCGGGTCGAGCAGCGCGATCGGGCGCCCGGCCTCGAGCGCCGCGAGGTAACGGGCGATGGTCGGGATGTCCGTACTCATCAGGGCGAACACCGCACCGGCCGGCCGGCCGGCGTACTCGGCGACCGCCGCGTCGACCAGGGACCGGAGTACCGCGCCGTCGGCGACCTCACCCGAGGTCGCATCGATGAGGCGGGCCTGCGGGTGCAGCAGGGTCACAGCGTCAGACCTCCGTCGACGCCCAGCACCTGCCCGGTGACGAACCGGGCCTGGTCGGACAGCAGGAAGGCGATCACGTCGGCCACCTCGCCCGGCTCACCGAGCCGGCCCAACGCGGTGTCGCCGATGCGCTTGCCGCGGCCCTCGTCGTCCAGCGTGGCGAGCATGTCGGTGGCGATGAAGCCGGGTGCCACCGCGTTGACCCGGATGCCGCGCGGGCCGAGTTCCTTGGCCGCCGAGCGGGCCAGCGCGGCCACCGCGGCCTTGCTGGCCGCGTACACGGCCTGGCCGGCGATGCCGACCGTGCCGGTGATGGACGACACCAGGACCACCGCGGGGGTACGCCCACGGCCGAGCAGCCGGACGGCGCCCTGCAGGGTGTGCGCCGCACCGACCGCGTTGACCGCGAAGAGCCGCTGCACGGTGGCGTCGTCGGTCATGCCGAGCATCCCGGCCGCGTGCGTACCGGCGTTGACCACCAGCGCGTCCAGGCGGCGGAAGTTCTCGAACGCCACCCGCATCATCACCCGGCTGGTCTCCGGATCCGCGATGTCACCGTGGGTGGCGACGGCCGTCACGCCGTACTTGGCGGAGAGCTCCGCGGCGACCTCGGTCACCGCGTCCGCGCCGTGGCCGTGCAGCACCAGGTCGTGTCCCTGCTCGGCGAGCCGCTGCGCGACGGCGCGGCCGATGCCCCGGGATGCTCCGGTGACTCCGGCCACGCGGTCACTCATCGAACGTCACCCCGTACTTACCGAGAATTCGGACAGCCTCGGCGAAGCTGCTCATGTTGATGACATCGTCCGTATCAATCATGATGTCGAACTCGTCCTCGATCGCGGCGACCAACGACATGTGCGCCAGCGAATCCCACTGAGCGTTGTCCTGATATTGCAGATCGTCCACGGGAGCGTCGGGCGCCAGGTCCAGTGACGTCCGGAACGCGTTCCGAAGTCTCTGCAGTTCAGTCATTGGGTTCTCCCATTGGGGCGAGCGAGGGACACTACATTGTGGCAGCACGGCCGACGAGGCTCGAAATAGCAGCTTAACGAGGGGTGAATTGCCGCCGTCATGTGTCGGCCGGTAACCCACCGTGGGATGGCCCGGTTATGCTTCCGCATCGAGCCGGCTGTCGTACCCCACCCCCGGGAGCGTTTGTGTCTGTACTGAGCGGATCGTCCATCCTTGTCACCGGAGCCACCGGCTCTTTCGGCAAGGCGTTCCTGGGCCATGCGCTGGAGCACCTTGACCCGCAGCGCATCGTGGTGTTCTCGCGTGACGAGCTGAAGCAGTATGAGGTCCGCCAGATGTTCGGCGACGACCCGCGGCTGCGCTTCTTCATCGGTGACATCCGCGACCTGCAGCGGCTCGAACGCGCCATGCACGGGATCGACTACGTGGTGCACGCGGCCGCGCTCAAGCAGGTCGACACCGCGGAGTACAACCCGTCCGAATACGTCGCGACCAACATCAACGGCTCGCAGAATGTGATCGACGCCGCAATCAACGCCGGCGTACAGAAGGTGGTCGCCCTCTCCACCGACAAGGCGTCCAGCCCGATCAACCTGTACGGCGCCACCAAGCTGGTCGCGGACAAGCTCTTCATCGCCGGCAACCACTACGCCGCCACCCACCCCACCCGGTTCGCCGTGGTCCGCTACGGCAACGTGATGGGCAGCCGCGGTTCCGTGGTGCCGCTGTTCCGCCGGCTCAACGCCGAGGGCAAGAGCCTGCCGGTCACCGACAAGCGGATGACCCGGTTCTGGATCACGCTGCCCGCCGCGGTCCGGTTCGTGGTCGACTCCTTCGACGTGATGCAGGGCGGCGAGCTGTTCGTGCCGCGCATCCCGAGCATGCGCATCCTCGACCTGATCCAGGCCGTGGCGGCGGACGCGCCCACCCACGAGATGGGCATGCGTCCCGGCGAGAAGCTGCACGAGGAGATGATCGCCGCCGACGACAGCCGTCGCACGCTGCGCTTCCCGGACCGCTACCTGGTCCAGCCGGTGGTGGCGAGCTGGGGCTACCAGACGCCGACCGGTGGCGAGCCGGTCGAGGACGGCTTCAACTACCGCTCGGACAACAACGACCTGTGGCTCTCCGTCGACGAGATGCGCGCGCTGCTCGAGGACAAGTGATGCTGCCGTACGGCAAGCAGCAGATCACCGAAGCGGACATCGAGGCCGTCACCGCCGCCCTGCGCACCGACTGGCTCACCACCGGGCCCCGGGTCGAGGCGTTCGAGGCCGACCTGGAGGCGGTGGCCGGCGCACCCTGCGTCTCGGTGATCAACGGCACCGCGGCGCTGCACACCGCGTACGCGGCCGCCGGCATCGGGGCCGGCGACGAGGTCATCACCACCCCGATGACGTTCGTGGCCACCGCGTCGACGGCCGCCATGCTCGGCGCCACCGTGGTCTTCGCGGACGTCGAGGAGGACACCGCGAACCTCGACCCGGCGGCGGTCCAGGCGCTCACCACGTCCCGGACCCGGGCCGTGACGGCCGTCGACTACGCCGGCCACCCCGCCGAGTACGACGAACTCCGCAAGATCGCCGACACCGCGGGGGCGACGCTGCTGGCCGACGCGGCGCACGCGATCGGCTCGACGTACCGTGGCCGGCCGGTGGGCACGCTGGCCGACCTCACCACCTTCTCCTTCTTCCCGACCAAGAACCTGACCACGGCGGAGGGCGGCGCGGTGGCGTCGCCCGACCCGGAGCTGGTCCGGCGGGCCCGCACGTTCCGCACGGTCGGCCTGGTGCGCGACCGTTCCCGGATGCGCCAGCCGGACGAGGGCGGCTGGCACCAGGAGGTGCACGAGTTCGGGCTCAACTACCGGCTGCCCGACGTGCTGTGCGCGCTGGGCAGCTCGCAGTTGCAGCGGCTGGGCGCGTTCAAGGCCCGCCGTGCCGAGCTGTCCGCCCGCTACGACGAACTGCTCGCCGACGTGCCCGGTCTCCGCCTGCCCACCCGGCGTGCCTGGGTCGATCCGATGCGTCACCTGTATCCGGTGCGGATTCTGGACGGCCGGCGCCGCGAGGTCTACGACCGGCTCCGGGCGGCGGGCATCGGTGTGCAGGTCAACTACATCCCGGCGTACTGGCACCCGGTGTTCGAGGACCTGGGTTACCGTCGCGGCATGTGCCCGGTCGCGGAGTTGTTCTACGCTGAGCAACTCTCGTTGCCGCTGTTCGTGGATCTCACCGACGCCGAGCAGGATCGCGTCGTGGAGACTCTGCGGACCATCCTGGCCGGCTGACCGCCGGCCCCGGAGGAGCTGACCCGGTGCACCACGCCAACCACTTCTACGGCCACGCCCACGTGCTGGCCGAGTACTGTGGCCTGGATCGGGACAAACCGCCCAGAATTGACGGGTACGTCCAGCACGGCTGGAACGTGGTGGACGGGCTGGGCGGCGGCACGCCGTACGTGAGTGGCCGGCCGATCTTCGTCTGGTCCGAGCAGACCCGGCGTCGGGCCTGGTCGATGGGCCGCCGGCAGGCCACCGTGACCGGGTCCCCCTGGCTGTACCTGCTGGCCGTGGAGCCCGACCCGGAGCCGGACCACGAGCGCGAGGGCACCATCTTCTACCCGTTCCACGGCTGGGAGCGCCAGGGCGTCAAGGGCGACCACCAGCGGCTGATCGACGAGGTCATCGCCACCGAGCCCGGCCCGGTGACGTTCTGCCTGTACTGGCACGAGTACCACATCGCCGAGATCCGCGCCCAGTACGAGCGGGCCGGCCGGGTCGTCTGCCACGGCTACCGCGGCCACCAGTGGCGCGGCACCGACACCCGGTTCCTCTACAAGCAGCTCGCCGAGCTGCGCCGGCACCGCCGGGTCGCGTCCAACCGGCTGGGCAGCGCCGTGCTCTACGGCGCCGCCGCCGGCTGCGCGCCCGCGGTGTACGGCGACCCGATGCAGCTGGAGCGCGAGGACATCGCCACCGCCGACCGGATCCGCCGGCAGTGGCCGGAACTGCACGGCGTGCACCCCGACCCGGTCGAGGCGACCGCCTCCGCGCTCGCCGAGCTGGGCGCCGGGCAGCTGGCCGGACCGGCCGAACTGCGCGCGATGCTGGGGTGGCGGCGCGGACACCTGGAGCCGGCCGAGACCGCGGTGGTCGCCGACGCGAAGTCCGTGCTCTCCGAGGAAGCGGCATGACGAGTCAGGCCGCGGGCGAAGAGAAGGAGCTCAGCGTGATGCCGGGCATGTCCATGATCGGCGGCGAGATGCTGAAGTGGTCCGACCGGCGCCCGGACGAGCGCCCCCCGGCCGGCGGTCCCGTCCTCGCCCACCTGCTCGACCGCCTGGCGCCGCTGGTCCCGCCCGGCGGACAGGTGCTGGTGGCCGGTCCGCACGACGAGACGCTGGTGAACGCGCTGGCCCGGCAGGCGTCGGTGACCCTGCTGCTGCGTTCGCACGTCGACGCCACCGCGGCGGCCGGGAACGGCGGCGCCGTGCTCTGCGGCACGCTGGCCAAGCTCACCGACGCCGAACGCTACGACCTGGTGATCGCGCTCGACGGCGTGGACCGGCTGTGCTCGGTGGAAGGACCCCAGTACGACTGGCGGGAGAGCGTGCGGGCGCTGCAGCGGGTCCTGCGGCCGGGCGGCACGCTGCTGCTCAGCGTGGAGAACGAACTCGGCGTGCACCGCCTGGTCGACCGCTCGCCGTCCACCTCGCCGCACACCGACAGCGAGTGGTACCCGCTCGGCGAGTTCGACGACAGCCGGCCCGGCACCCCGGACCGCCTCACCGCCCTGCTCACCGGCGAAGGGCTGGAGGTGGGCTGGCTGGGCGCGACCTGGCCGCTCCCCCACGCGCCGGCCCTGATCGCCACCCCGGACGCGCTGCGCGCCGGACCGGGCGGTGCGCTCGCCGCCGCGGCCGCGGGTGCGGTCGCCGCCGCGTACGCCGGTGCCCCGGTGCTCAGCGACCCCCGGCGCCTGGCCGGGACCGCCGTGCGGGCCGGCCTCGGCCCGGAACTGGCCGCGTCCTGGCTGGTGGTGGCGCACCGGGCGACCCGGCCGGCGACCGCCCCGGCGCTGCCGCCGGTGCTCTCCGGTGACGGCCCGGTGACCGAACTGACCCGAACCCCCGAGGGCACCTGGGAACGACGGGTGGTCGGCGGCGAGACCCGGGCCACGCCGCAGCGGGACCCGGGCCGGCTGGACGGGCCGATGCCCACCGGCCGGCTGCTGGAGGAACTGCTGCTCGGCGCGTGCGTCCGCTACGACCTGCCCGCCGTGCGGCGGTTGCTGACCGGCTGGGCCGAGTGGCTCGGCACGTTGTCGGCGGAACGCGGCTACGCCACCGTCGACAACGTGTTGCTGGACGGTGACACGTACGCGCTGCTCGACCCGAGCCGGCTCGGCACCACCACGGTGAGCGCGCCGGCCGCCGCGGTGGCCGCCCTGCACCGGTTCGCCGACACGCTGCTGACCGGCGGATACGCACATCCTTGGCCGGCCGCCACGGAGGCCGGTACGCTCACCGCCGTCCTGGTCGGCGCCGCCGGCCTGGACGTGGACCCGGACGAGTTCGGTACCCCGGTGCCCGCCGAGGTGCCGCCGCCGGACTCGCTGCGGGAGCACCAGGAACAGCTCCGTGCGCTCCGGCAACAGCTGGACGACACCCGAAAGCACGTGAAGTGGTACGAGAAACAGCTCGCGGGCAAGGAGAAGGAGCTGCGGAAAACCCGTAAGCAGCTCCGCGCCCTTCGCGGCTCACGCGCCTACAAGGTGGCGGAAGTCGGGATGGGTGCCGCCCGCCGGGCCCGTGACCTGTTGCGTCGCGCCCGGCACTGACCACAGACCGCATACCCTCTCGACGAAGGAACGTTGATGTCTACGCTCGGCATCGTCCAAGCCCGGATGGACTCCACCCGGCTCTCCGGCAAGGTGCTCCGCCGGCTCAGCGGACGCACCGTGCTGGACCGGGTCATCCGCGCCGCCCAGGCCAGCGAGGTGCTCGACCAGCTCGTCGTCGCCACCACCGAGGAACCACTCGACGACCAGATCGTGGCGGAGTGTGAGCGGATCGGTGTCCCGGTGTACCGCGGCCCGGTCGACGACGTGCTCGCCCGCTTCCTCGGCGTGCTCGACGAGTACGAGTCGGACGTCGTGCTGCGGTTCACCGCCGACTCGCCGCTGCTCGACCCGGAACTCATCGCGCTGGCCGTCAAGGTGTTCACCGCGGCGCCGTACGTCGACTACCTGAGCACGTCGATCCACCGCACGCTGCCCCGCGGCCTGGACGTCGAGGTGGTCCGCACCGACGTGCTGCGGTCGATCGACAAGCTGGCCACCGACTACCACCGCACGCACGTGACGTCGTACATCTACTCCCACCCGGAGGACTACACGGTGCTCGGGCTCACGCTGCAGCCCGACCTGTCGCACCTGCGCCTGACGCTGGACACCCCGGAGGACTGGGCGCTGATCGAGGCGGTCATCGCGCACTTCGGCGACCAGGCGGTGCCGGTGCGCACGCTCACCGACTGGCTGGCCCACCGTCCCGAACTGACCGCCCTCAACGCGCACGTGGAGCAGAAGGCCCTAGTCCAGGCGTGAGCGACTGCACCGCAGCGAAGCAGGGGCCGGGAGCGCACGCCAAGGGCGGCTCGGCGTGATCGTCGGGGTTCGGTGTGACGCGGGAGCGCGTACCGGGGTCGGTCATCTGGTGCGGTGCGTGGCGCTCGCCGAGGAACTGACCGCCCGCGGCGTGGACGTGCACTTCCTGAGCGACCTGGGCGGTCTGCCCTGGGCCGAGCAGCAGCTCCGCGCCCGGGGACTGCCGTGGCACCCGGCGCCCGCCGACACGGCCGGGCTGCTCGCCGCGGCGGACCGGCTGGCGCTCGACGCGGTGATCCTGGACTCGTACACCCTGCCGGCCGGCCAGAGCGGCGCGCTGCGGGCCTCCGGCCGCCGGGTGCTCGCCGTGGTGGACGGGGACCTGCTCGGGCAGCAGGCCGACCTCTACGTCGACCAGAACCTCGACTCGGACCTGGCCGACCCGGCCCTGCCCGCGGGCGCGGTGCGGCTGGCCGGCCTCGACTACGCGCTGCTGCGCTCGGTGGTACGCCGGCTGCGTCCACCGGCGCCCCGGGTCGCCGGCTCCGGGCGTACCCCCCGGGTGGTGTGTTTCTTCGGCGGCACCGACGCCTACCGTGCCGCGCCGGTCCTGGCCGGCCTGCTGGTGCGCACCGGCGCGGCGTTCGAGGCCGTGGTGGTGGCCGCGGACGACGAGCTGCGCGCCGAGCTGCTCGCGCTCCGGCCCGGGCCGGAACAGCGGATCGACGTCATCGCGCCCACCGACGACCTGCCCAAGCTGCTCGCGGACGCCGACCTGGCGGTCAGCGCCAGCGGCACGTCCACCTGGGAACTGCTCTGCCTGGGCCTGCCGGCCGCGCTGGTCTGGGTGGTGGAGAACCAGATCCTCGGGTACGGCCGCACGATCGAACGCGGTCTCGCCGCCGGGGTCGGGCACCTGCCGTCGCTCCGGGAGCCGGACTCGGCCGAGGCGCAGGCCGCCGTGGCGGTGCTCCGGGACCTGCTGACCGACGCGCCGCGCCGGGCCGCGCTGTCCGCCCGGGCCTGGGCGGCGGTGGACGGGCGCGGTGTGGAACGGGTCGCCGACTCGCTCACCGCACCCTGACGCCCCGCTACGGCTCCAGGTCGCGGCGCATGGCCACCCGCGGCCAGCGGTCCAGCCCGTGTCCCGCCTCGGCGGCCCGGATGTCACGCAGCTCCGGGCCCAGTTCGTCGTCGCGCAGTCGGCGGAACCCGCACCGCCGCTCGTAGTAGGGCGCGTTCCAGGCCACCTCCGCGAACGTGGTGAGGGTGAGCGCCCGCGCGCCGCGCTCCCGGGCCCAGCCGGCCACGTGCTCGATCAGGGCCCGCCCGATTCCGTGGCCGGCCTGGTCCGGGTGCACGGACACCTGCTCGACGTGCACGGCGCCGTCCGCCCACCGGGCGAGCAGATAGGCCACCGGCGCGGTCCGCAGGTAGACCCAGGCGCGACCGTTCCGCCGGTAGTGGCGGAGCACCTCGAGCGTCGGCGGCTCGTCGGCGGCGATCGCCGCCATGCCGATGTCCGCGAACGCCCGCCCGGCCGCGCGTTCGATGTCGCGCAAGCCCGCAAGGTCGGCCTCGGTGGCGAGCCGGATCACGACCCCCACAATACGGCCGTCCCACCCGCCACACCGGCCCCGGCGCCGCCGGTACCCGCAAACGGCTCAGCGCCGGGACCGGGTGTGCCGAACAGGGTGGGGAACAAACCGAAGGAGGTACGTGTGCCGACCGTGCTCGTAGCCGACGACGACGCCGACCACCGTGAACTGCTGACGCTCACCCTGCGCAAGCTCGGCCATGACGCGGTGGAAGCCGGCGACACCCTCACCGCGCACACCCTGATCGGCGCCGGGACCGTCGACGCCATGCTGCTCGACGTCCGGATGCCCGACGAGTCCGGCATCGACTTCTGCCGCCGGCTGCGCCACGAGCCGGCCACCGCGCTGCTGCCGATCATGTTCGTGACCGCCGACGTGAACGATCACCGGGTGGTCGAGGCCATGCTGGCCGGCGCGGACGACTACCTGACCAAGCCGTTCCACCGCGCCGAACTGGCCGCGCGCCTGGACAGCATGCTGCTGCGCCGCCCCGGCGGAACCACCCGGTCCGCCACCGCCGCGATGCTGGCCGCCCGGCACGCGCTGCACCGGCCGGGCGCGGCGCCGCTGCCCCGGGTGCAACCGTTCCGGCACAGCGCCTGACCGAGGGGTGTCGCGGCCGGCGCACCCGGGTACCGGCGGAGTATGGCTACCACCTGGAAGCCCGTGGACGAGCACGGCACGCTCTCGGCCGGGGACCGTAAGGACCTGCCCGACAGCGCATACGCGTTCCCGGGCAAGCGCAAGGAACCCCTGACCGACGCCCGGCACGTACGAAACGCGCTGGCCCGCTTCGCCCAGGTCCAGGACGTCACGGACGCGGAACGCGACCAGGCGTTCGCGAACATCCGGGCGGCCGCGAAGCACTACGACATCGAGCTGGGCGAGTCGGACTGGCGCGAACTGGTCGACTGACCCGCCTCCGCGGGCTGACACCCCTACCCGAACATCTGTACTATCGGTCCATGGCCGACGGGGAGCAGGAAGCGAACGACGGATTCATCGACGAACGCGGCATCTTCATCTCCAAAGGCGGCATGTCCCGCGCCCGCGCTCGCCGCCTCGAGGCCGAAGCGCGGATGACCCCGGAGGATCGGGACGCGCTGCGGTCGCGGTACGGGCTGGATCGGCGGTCGGCGTGACCGAACGCCCGGTCCACATCATTCTGGATACTTCGGCGATCATCGCTTGCACCCGCGGCTCGGTCGACGTCGGCGAGACGCTCAGCGAGATCGACGACGAGCGGGGCGCGGTCGGGCTGCCCGTGCTCAGCCTCGTGGAGGCCGGTCACCGGCTCACCGACACGGGCTGGCTGGACCTTCTGCTGGAGCACCGGGCCACCGCGATTCTCGACCTGAACGGATCCGACTGGCCCGCTCTCGCGGCGATGTATCGGGATGTCGAGCACGTGGATGCCGCGTCCGCGGCGCTGGCCGCCATCGACCACCGGTGCCCGATGCTGACCGCGCGACCGAGGCTGTATGAAACGAGCGGCGTGGTGGATTACCTGATCTCGTTGCCGCCCGAAACGTCGGCGAACTGATACCCCACGCCGGCGGTTAGATACTCTAGCGTCAGGGTGAGCCCGTAGCGTTCGGGTCCGCGACGGCGTAGGGGGAGATCACGTGGCATCGGCGGCCGGCGGCATCCGGGACAGATTCCGCGCCCAGATGCTGCAGGAGATCAAGGACGTGGCGCTACGGCAGTTGGCCGAGGGCGGGCCGGCCGCCCTCTCCGTCAACGCGATCGCCAAGGAACTGGGCGTTTCCGGTCCGGCGCTGTACCGCTACTACGCCGGGCGGGACGCGCTGCTCACCGAGCTGATCGTGGACGCGTACACCGATCTGGCGGCGGAACTGGAGGCGGCCGGGCCGGGTCTGCGCGAGATGGCCGCCGCGTACCGGGCGTGGGCCACCGCGCAGCCACACCGGTACCGACTGCTCTTCGCTGCGCCCCTTCCCGGATACGACGCCCACGACGAGCACCTGGTCAAGGCCGCGCAGGCGGTGATGGACGTGGTGCTCGGCGTGCTGACCACCGGTCCGGCCCCGAGTCGGCCGCTGGCCGGCCAGCTCACCGAGTGGGGGCGCCGGCGCGGGCACGAGGAACTGGACCCGGGCGCCGCGGCCCGGGCGGTCCTGCTGTGGAGCCGGATGCACGGCCTGGTCAGCCTGGAGATCGAGGGCAACTTCGCCTCGATGGGGCTGGACGCCGACGAACTGTTCGAGGCCGAGGTGGCCACTTTCGGTCAGGCGGAGTAGGCCCTCAGTAGTGCGCGGTGATCCGCCGGGCCGGTCCGTCCACGGTGATCCGCCCGCCGTACGGCAGCACCCACTGCGGGTCGGTGTGTCCGAAGTCCACGCCGAACACCGCCATCGCCTCCGGGTGGTAGTCGCTCAGCGCCTGGAGCACCGCCTCCCGCTGGCCGTCGCGGTACGCCTGCCGCTCCTCCGGGGCGCGCCGCTCGGCCAGGCTCGTCCCCTTGGCGGTACCGACCAGCACGGCGGGGAACTGCCGGAGCAGGCCGCGCTCCCCGGCGTTGCGCAGCATCCGGTACACGTCCTCGGCGCTCGGCATCTCCTCGGACGTCTCGAGCAGCAGCACGCACCCGGCGTACTCCTCGACCGGGCGGATCCACCGGTTCACGGCCAGGTTCCAGTGCAGGATCTCCAGGTTGCCGCCCCAGGTCGGCGCGCTGACCACGGTGTCCGGCCGGTGCCACACCCAGCCGGGACTGTGCGTCTGCGGCGCGGACCCGGTCAGCGCGGCCGGGTCGGCCCAGTCGACCTCCTCCTCGCTGAACCGCTCCACCGGGTGGATCTCCAGGTCGCCGGTGGTGAAGAGCGCGGCCCGCAGCGACCGGGTCGACACCGGTTGCAGGCCGGCGCCGCGCGCCAGGTGCACCATGGTGGAACCGCCGTGGTAGCCGGCGATGCCGTGCGCCCACAGCCAGTTCAGCAGGTTGGTGTTGTCGGAGTAGCCGAAGAACGGCTTGGGGTCGGCCCGGAACGGCGCGGGGTCCAGGTGCGGCAGCACGGTGATCTGGTCGTCGCCGCCGATGGTGGCCAGGACCGCCCGGATGGTGGGGTCGGCGTACGCCGCCATCAGGTCCGCGGCGCGGTCGGCCGGCGACGCACCGAGGCGCCGGGTGGTCGGATACTCCACCGGCTCCAGGGCGAACTCGGTGCGCAGCCGGCGCAACGCCTGCTCGTGCACGGCCGGAAACGCACCGGGCGCGGCGAACGACGGCGAGACGATCGCGACCCGGTCACCGGGGCGGAGCTTGGGCGGGGTGGTCAGAGCGGGTGCCATGGGTCCATCCAACCCGCCCGGGCAACCGGAATTCGCGGCGTCAGATGATCCCGCTGCGGAGCGCGTACGCCACCGCGTGCGACCGGTTGCGCAGCTTGAGCCGGTGGGTGACGCCGTAGATGACGTTCTTCACGGTGCGCTCCGAGTAGCACAGCTTGCCGGCGATCTCGTTGGTGTCGAGGCCGTCCGCCATCAGGCGCAGCACGTCGACCTCACGCTGGGTGAGCCCGGCGGAACTGATCCCGGACGGCGTGACCACCTCCCGCTGCAGCCGCTGGACGTGCTTGAGCAGTTCGCCCACCAGGTTGGACGGCAGCACGCCACCACCCTGGGCGGCGGCCGTGATGCTCTGCGTCAGCCGCTCGGCGGTGACCGCGGCGCGCGGCAGGACCGCCACCACCCGGCACTCCACCGCGGTGAGCAGCTCCGACTCGGTGATCTCGTTGACCACCAGCACGACCGGAGCCGGCATCTCACCGGCCGCGCGACGCAGGGACGCGATGATTTCCGCGGTCAGTCGGTCGGTCGCGACCACGAGGACGTCGGCTTCCGACCGTCCGGTCCTGGGCAGGAGCCGGAATCCCTCGCGGGCTTGCAGGATGTTGGCGAGCCCGGCGTGACTGAGCGGGTCAGTAGCCTGCAGGGCTACCCGGATCGGTTCCACTGCTACCTCCGATGGACCACTGTCAATTACGAACAGTGTGGAGGCGCGCTCTTCAGGAAATCTCCACGGCGACTTCACGGCGCCCAAACACGGTGCGGGCTCAGCCGCGACTGGCGATGCGAAGCGCCTCGATGTACTTGGGCAGTTCCTCCACCGCGCGTTCCAGCCGGCCCGGGGTCAGCTGGTCGAGGAACGCGGCGTCGGTGAGGCTGGCGGCGATGTCCGCGGGCAGGCAGTCCATGGCCAGGCCCGGGTTGTTTCGCCAGATGGTCAGCAGCTCCAGGCGCCGGGTGACCGCCTCCAGGGTCTGCTCGAGATCCGCGATGACCGGGTCGGCGGCGGCGGCGTCGAGGACCAGGCGCCCTTCCGCGGCCAGCGTCAGGAACAGCTCACCGGCGAAGGGCTGCACATCGCCGTCAGCACTCACAGTGAGGTCCTCTCTACTACCGGCCGGTAGGGCAGTTCATCAGGTACGCCGCCCGCTCCGGAAGGTAGGTGCATCGACAGTGCCCCGCGAACCGTCCTTTCTGCCCTCGCACTCGCCACCCGGCCCGGAGCGGTCGACGTTCCACTGCGCACGGTCGGCGGCTCCGCGTTCGTTTCTGGTTGGTTATGGAGCTGACCTTGACAAGAAAAGTTCGATAGTGGGTGAATGTGTTTCCGGATGGTTACCCCCTGATGTCCCCATCCACCTGCTAAGGAGCCCATGTCATGAGCGCCATGTCCGGTCGCTGGAGGCCGGCAGTCATTTCCCTCGGAGCGGCCCTTCTTCTCGTCAGCGCGTGTGCCAAGTCGGAGGATTCCGGCGCCACCGGCGACAGTGGAGCAGCTGCCAACGCCGCGCAGGTGGCGCAGTCGGCCGCCCCCGGCGCCAAGTCGTGCACGCTGGACCAGTTCGGCGGCACGAAGATCGACCTGAAGACCGCGAAGGTCGGCTTCTCCCAGTCGGAGAAGGAGGCCAACCCGTTCCGCATCGCCGAGACGAAGTCCATTCGCGACGAAGCGGCCAAGCTGGGCATCCCGAAGGACAACCTCCAGGCGACCAACGCCAACTCGCAGTTCAACAAGCAGATCAGCGACGTCGAGCAGATGATCGACTCGGGCGTCCAGCTGCTGATCGTCGCGCCGCTCAACTCGGACGGCTGGGACTCGGTCTTCGCCAAGGCCTCGGCGAAGAAGGTCCCGATCATCACCATCGACCGGAAGATCAACGCGGAGTCCTGCACCAACTACCTGACCTTCATCGGGTCGGACTTCGAGGAGCAGGGCAAGCGCGCCGCGGACAAGATGGCGGCAGCCCTCGGCAACAAGGGCTCGGTCGCGATCCTGCTCGGCGCGCCCGGCAACAACGTGACCACGTTGCGTACCAAGGGCTTCAAGGACCAGATCGCCAAGATCGCGCCGGACGTCAAGATCACCTTTGAGCAGACCGGCCAGTTCTCCCGCGAGGAGGGCCAGAAGGTCTCCGAGCAGTTGCTGCAGTCCAACCCGGACATCAACGGCATCTACGCGGAGAACGACGAGATGGCGCTCGGCGCCGTCACCGCGCTCAAGAGCGCCGGCAAGAAGGCCGGCGACGTCAAGATCGTCTCGATCGACGGCACGCGCGGCGCGGTGCAGGCCATCGTGGACGGCTGGCTGTACGCGGTGATCGAGTCGAACCCGCGGTTCGGCCCGCTGGCCTTCGAGACCGCCACCAAGTTCTTCAACGGTGAGCCGATCCCGGAGAACATCATCATCACCGACCGTGAGTACGACCAGAGCAACGCCAAGGCGGACCTGGCGAACTCGTACTCCTGATCGCCGGACCGTGGTGTTCCACTGGAGCGCTCCAGTGGAACACCACGGTCGGTTCCGCAACCACCATAGATGTTTGTCTATTGCCGCCGATGTTCGGTCACGTCAGTATGTGTGTCAAGCTGGTCGACTTTCTCGAAGGAGAGAGCACGTGACTGCACATCCCCGCTCCCCCCGGTCCTGGCGACGCCGCATAGCCGTGGCCGCCACGACACTCACCGCTACCGCCGGCGGACTGGTCGCCACGTCCGCCCCCGCCGCCGCGTTCGACCCCAAGACCCCGCCGCTCACCACCCCGTGGACCAACCAGGTCTCCACCACGAACCCGCTCCCCGAATACCCGCGCCCGCAGCTCACCCGCACCGAGTGGCAGAACCTCAACGGCATCTGGCAGTTCGCCGCCGCCCCGAACCTCAACACGCCCCCGGTGAACACCACGCTCGGCGAGGAGGTGCTGGTCCCGTACCCGATCGAAAGCGCCCTTTCCGGGATCATGCGGCACGAGGATTTCATGTACTACCGCCGCACGTTCACCGTCCCGGCCGGCTGGGCCGGGCGCCGGGTCCAGCTCAACTTCGGCGGCGTGGACTGGCAGTCCAAGGTCTGGATCAACGGCACCCTGATGGGTACGCACGAGGGCGGCTACGACAAGTTCTCGTACGACATCACCGGCGCGCTGCGGTCCGGCGCCAACGAGGTGATCGTGGGCGTGTGGGACCCGACCGACGCCCAGGACATCCCGGTCGGCAAGCAACGGCGCAGCCGCGGCGGCATCTGGTACACGCCGAACTCCGGCATCTGGCAGACCGTCTGGCTGGAACCCACCGACCAGGCCCGGATCACCCGCCTGGACACCACCCCGAACGTGGCCGCCGGCGCCCTGGACCTGGTCGTGCAGGGCACCACCCCGGGCACCGCGGTGACCGCGCAGGCACTCTCCGGTTCCACGGTCGTCGGCACCGCCACCGGCACGGTCGGCGCGTCGTTGCGGATACCCGTACCCAATGCCCGGCTCTGGTCGCCGGACGACCCCTACCTCTACAACCTGCGGGTCACCCTGGCCAGCGGTGACACGGTCGGCGGGTACTTCGGCATGCGCTCGCTCGGCAAGGCGATGCTCGGCGGCACGCTGCGGCCCACTCTGAACGGCCGGTTCGTGTTCCAGCTCGGCACGCTGGACCAGGGCTACTGGCCGGACGGGTTGTACACCGCACCGACCGACGCGGCGCTCGCCTTCGACCTGGAACAGCAGAAGGCGCTGGGCTTCAACATGGTCCGCAAGCACATCAAGGTGGAACCGGACCGCTGGTTCTACCACGCGGACCGGCTCGGCCTGATGGTGTGGCAGGACATGCCGTCGCTGGGCAGCGGCCGGGAACCGTCGCAGGCCGGGCGCACCCGGTTCGAGCGGGAGCTCCGCGAGATGATCGACGAACACAAGAACATCACCTCGATCGTCCAGTGGGTGCCGTTCAACGAGGGCTGGGGCGAGTACGACGCCGGCCGCATCGCCGACCTGGTCAAGAGCTGGGACCCGACCCGGCTGGTCAACCACAACTCCGGCTCCAACTGCTGCGACTCCGACCCGGACCCGGGCAACGGCGACGTGATCGACGACCACGTGTACGTCGGACCCGGCATCAGCCGCCCGCCCACCGCCACCCGGATCGCGGTCAACGGCGAATACGGCGGACTGGGCCTGCGTACCCCCGGTCACGAATGGCCGACGTCCGGCAAGTTCGCCTACGAATGGCTGCCCGACCCGACCGCCCTCACCAACCGGTACCTGCAGATCACCGGCCGGTTGACCGAACTCATCAACGGCAACGGCCTCTCCGGATCCGTCTACACCGAACCGACGGACGTGGAGGAGGAACTCAACGGCTTCTTCACGTACGACCGGCAGATCCGCAAAATGGACTTCGCCCGGGTACGCGAGCTGCACCAACGGGTCCTCGGCGCGGCGAACGGCACCACCCTGCCGCTGAACCGGCTGTCCTCGCTGCGGGTCACCACGCCCGGCCTCACCGACCGCTACCTGCGCCACCGGGACGGCGCCGCCCGTACCGACCCGGTGACCGCCGGCAGCGCCACCGTCGACAAGCTGGACGCCACGTACTACGTGCGGCCCGGCCTGTCCAACGGCGCGTGCTACTCGTTCGAGTCCCGGAACTTCCCGGGCCGGTACCTGCGCCACCGCGGCAACCGGGTGTACAGCGAGGCGAACAGCGGCGGCACCTTCAACGCGGACGCCACCTACTGCGCCCGGCCCGGCCTGTCCGGCGGCGGCACGTCCCTGGAGTCGGCCAACCTGTCCGGCCACTACCTGCGCCACCGCAACGCCGAGATCTGGGTGGAGCAGAGCACCGGCGGCACCTTCGCCGCCGACGCCACCTGGGCGGTGGTCCCCGGATGGTGGCGCAGCGGTGCCGACCTGGCGGCGGGACAGCGGCGGTCGTTCCGGGTCACCACGCCCGGCTTCACCGACCGGTACCTCCGCCACCGGGACGGCCTGGCCCGCACCGACGTGCTCGGCCCGGGCAGCGGCGCCACCGACCGGCTGGACGCCACGTACATCGTCCGGCCCGGCCTGGCGGAGAGCAGTTGCTACTCGTTCGAGTCGGCCAACTTCTCCGGGCAGTACCTGCGGCACGCGGGCTACCGCTTGCAGAAGGCGTCGAACGACAACTCCACGGTGTTCGCCCAGGACGCGACGTTCTGTGCCCAGCCACCCCTGAACGGCGGCGCGGGCAACGTGTCGCTGGAGTCGTTCAACTACCCCGGCCACTACTGGCGGCACTACAGCGAGGCGGTGTATATCGCCACCACCGGAGGCAGTAACGCCTGGGACAACCCCGGCAGCTACCCCGCCGACGCCACCTGGGCCGACGCCGCTCCACTCGGCTGAGCGCCCTCGACGCTGGTGTACCAGTGGAGCGCTCCACTGGTACACCAGCGTCGGTATGGGCGCGACGACCACGGTGGCGTTCGCTGCACGGAGCGGCGTCGGTGCGGGTGGCTAAGGTCCGCGCCGTCGGGTCCGCACTCGGCGTCGTCTTCCGGCGGTGGTGTTTGCCTCGGTTGCCGGGAGATCTTGTGCAGCCGGGGTCGTCTGTCGTCTGTCGACACAGCTGCACGACTTCGCCTCCCCTGCCGGCTGCGGACGGCTTCTCGGCCGTGGCGTGTGGCGCAGGGGCGCGCTGCGTGCCGCAACTCGACACACCGCCATCGCGCGAACCGTGCGTGCGGAGCTACGGCGCGCACCGCACCCGAGACCCACACACGCGGCACGCAGATTGCCGACACCCCACCCCCGTCGATGTGCGAAATTGACGGAGGTCTTGACGGAATGTGTTGGGAAATGAGTGAATGCGATCATGTCGCTGTTGGAGGTCGTCAACGTCAGCAAGGTGTTCCCCGGCGTGCGGGCGCTCGACGACGTGTCGTTCGAGTTGCGGGCCGGCGAGGTGCATGCCCTGGTCGGTGAGAACGGCGCCGGCAAGTCCACTTTGATCAAGGTGCTGACCGGTGTGTATCAGCCGGACGGCGGCCACCTTCGCTATCAGGATCAGCCGGCCTCGTTCGGCACTCCGATGGACGCTCAGCGCGCCGGCATCTCCACGATCTACCAGGAAGTCAACCTCATCCCGCTGATGAGCGTGGCGCACAACCTGTTCCTCGGGCGAGAGCCGCGCAACCGGTTCGGCATGCTGGACGAGGCCCGGATGAACCGGGAGGCATCGGAGATCCTGGACCGGTACGGCGTCGTCACCGATGTCCGCCGGCGGCTCGGCACGCTGGCCCTGGGCGCGCAGCAGATGGTGGCGCTGGCCCGGGCCGTGATGATCGACGCCAAGGTCGTGATCATGGATGAGCCGACGTCGTCGCTGGAGCCGCGTGAGGTGGAGACGCTGTTCGGCGTGATCCGGAACCTGCACGCCGACGGCATCGGCATCGTGTACGTGAGCCACCGGCTGGACGAGCTGTACAAGATCTGCGACGCGGTCACCATTCTGCGCGACGGCCGGGTGGTGCACACCGGGCGGCTGGCCGACCTGGAGCGGATCCGGCTGGTCTCGCTGATGCTGGGGCGGGACATGTCGGAGGTACGCCGGGAGGGTGCCACCGCGTTCTCCGGGGAGACCACCGGGGACGCCGACGCCCCGCCGGTGCTGCGGGTCACCGACCTGAACAGCCGGCGCAAGCTGCACGACATCAGCTTCGACGTGCGTCCGGGCGAGGTGGTCGGACTGGGCGGGCTGCTCGGGGCCGGGCGCAGCGAGACGATCAAGGCGATCGGTGGGGCGTACCCGTTGGACGGTGGCGAGATCCAGGTCGACGGCCGGACCCTGAAGCGGCCCACCACCGTGGCCGCCGTGAAGGCCGGCATCGCGATCCAGCCGGAGGACCGCAAGGCCGAGGGCATCGTGGCCGGCCTGTCGGTGCGGGAGAACATCGCGCTGGCGGTCCTGCCGCGGATGTCCAAACTGGGCGTGGTGTCGGACGCCCGGGTCGACGAGGTGGTCGACCGGTACATGAAACGGTTGCGGATCAAGGCGTCCAGTCCGCATCAACGGGTCGGCGACCTGTCCGGGGGCAACCAGCAGAAGGTGCTGCTGGCCCGGCTGCTCGCCACCGAGCCCAAGGTGCTGTTGCTGGACGAGCCGACCCGCGGCATCGACGTGGGCGCCAAGGCCGAGGTGCAGTCCCTGATCGACGAGTTGGCGTCGGAGGGGCTCGGCGTGGTGCTGGTCTCGTCGGACGCGGAGGAACTCATCGAGGGCGCGGACCGGGTCGTGGTGCTGCGCGACGGCGTGGTGGTCGGCGTGCTGACCGGTGACCAGGTCACCACCGAGGACCTGCTGGAGACGATCGCGGCGGCGGCACCGGAGGACACCGATGAGCACTGAGACCGTGGCCGTCCGGCGGCCCACCCTGGACCTGGCGCGGGTCCGCGCGTGGCTGCCGGTGTACGGCGTCTACGTCGCGATCGTGCTGCTGGTCCTCTACAACGTGTTGTTCACGCCGAACTTCCTGACCTGGAGCAACCTGCGCATCCAGCTGATCCAGGTGGCGCCGATCATCATCGTGGCGCTGGGCATGGCCCTGGTGATCGGCACCGAGGGCATCGACCTGTCGGTCGGGTCGGTGATGGCCCTGGCCGCGGCGCTCATCCCGCTCTATCTCGGGTACGGGGTGATCGCGGCGATCGGGGTGTCCCTGCTGGCCGGCCTGGTCGTCGGCCTGATCAACGGCACCCTGGTGGCCCGGGTCGGGCTGCAACCGATCGTGGCGACGTTGGCGTTGTTCGTCGGCGGGCGCGGGCTGGCGCTGGTCTTCTCCGAGGGGCAGCTGCGCGACGTCCGCAACGCCGACCTGCTCTACCTGGGTTCCGGCGACCTGTTCGGCCTGCCGGTGCTGGTGTGGATCGCCGCGGCGCTGGTCGTGGTGGTGGCGTTCGTGGTGCGGCGCACGGTCTTCGGCCGACGCCTGCTCGCCATCGGCGGCAACCGCGCCTCGGCGGAACTCGCCGGCCTGCCGGTCAAACGGGTCCTGATCACCGTGTACGTGGTGTGCGCCATTCTCGCCTCGATCGCCGGGGTGCTGGCGGTGGCCCGCATCCAGTCCAGTGACGCCTCGGCGGTGGGCCTGCTCATCGAGCTGTCCGCGATCACCGCCGTGGTGGTCGGCGGCACCCCGCTGACCGGCGGCAAGGTCCGGGTGCTGGGCACCGTGGCGGGCGCCCTGCTGATGCAGCTGGTGGTCGCCACCATGATCAAACACAACCTGCAGCCGTCCACGACGGAGATGGTGCAGGCCGTCATCATCCTCATCGCCGTGTACGTGGCCCGTGAGAGGAAGACCCGGTGACCCAGCAGATCGCCCCGGAACAGCAGGCACCGACGGTGGTGGCCGCCGCGGACGTGCGCCGGGCGGAACGCACCGACCGCGTCGTCGGCATCGTGCAGCGGCAGGGCGCCCTGGCGGTGCTCCTGGTGGTGGTCCTGATCGCGTCCGCCACCTGGCCGAACTTCCGCAGCGCGGACAACGCCGGCACGATCCTGATGGCGGCCGCCCCGCCGATGCTGATCGCGCTGGGCATGACGTTCGTCATCATCACCGGCGGCATCGACCTGTCGGTCGGCTCGCTCTACGTGCTCGGCGGCGTGGTCAGCGCGTACGCCTCGCAGTGGGGTCTGCTGCCGGCGTTCTTCGCGCCGCTCGCGGTGTGCGGCGCGATCGGTGTCGCGAACGGGTTGCTCATCGCGTACACCCGGATGGCGCCGTTCATCGTGACGCTGGCCGCGCTGCTCGGTGCGCGCGGGTTGATGCGGGCGTTCAGCAGCGAGGGTTCGAACACCTACCTGGTGGAGAGCGACGCGTTCCGCACCTTCGGCACCGGCTCGTTCCTCGGCATCGGGTACCAGGTGTGGCTGGTCGGGGCGCTGGTGGCGATCGGCATGGTGGCACTGGCGCGGACCCGGTTCGGGCGGGCGGTGTACGCGGTCGGCGGCAGCGAGGACGCGGCGAGCCTGATGGGCGTGGCGGTCCGGCGTACCAAAATCTGGGTCTATGTCCTGTCCGGGCTGTTGGCCGGGCTGGCCGGTGCGATCAACGCGGCCAAGCTCGGGTCCGGGGTGACCGTGCTGGGCACCGGCATGGAGCTGGACGCGATCGCCGCGGTGGTGATCGGCGGCACGCTGCTCACCGGCGGCGCGGGCACGATCGCCGGCACCGTGGCCGGGGTCCTGCTGCTCGGCGTCATCCAGAACATGATCAATCAGGTCGGCAACGTGCAGTCCAGTTACCAGCAGGTGATCAGCGGCGCGTTCCTGGCGGTCGTGGTGGTCGCCCAGACCTACCTGGTCAAGCTGCGGCGCGTGACATGATTGGCGGGTGACCGCGACCTTTGTCTACGACGGTGACTGCTCGTTCTGCAGCGACTGTGCCCGGTTCGTCGAGCGCCGCATCCCGACCCGCGCGACCGTGGTGCCGTGGCAGTTCGCCGACCTGCCGTCGCTCGGCCTGACCCAGGAGCAGGCCGAGGCGGCGGTGCAGTGGGTGGCCGCGGACGGCACGGTGGCCTCGGGTCCGGACGCGATCGCGCTGCTGCTCCGGGACGCCGGCCGGCTCTGGCAGGTGCCCGGGCGGGCGCTGCAGTTGCGGCCGGTCCGGTTCGCCGCGTGGCCGGCGTACCGCTGGGTGGCGGACCACCGGCACATGCTGCCGGGCGGCACCGCCGCGTGCTCGCTGCCGCAGGCCCAGCGCGACCGGCTGTACGGCGCCGAGCGGCCCTGATTGCGCCCGGCGCCGGGTCAGGCCGTCCCGCGCAGGTCCGGCCGGACGATCCGGCCGGCGGCGTCGTACTCGAAGGTGCGCGCCCGGTGGTCGCCGTCGCGCTCCCGGACCAGCCGGCCCACCGCGTCGTACTCGTACGTCCGGCACCGCCCGTGCTCGTCGGTCACCGAGGTCAGCCGCAGTTCGGTGTCCCAGGTGAACCGGGTCTGCGCGCCGGCCGGCCCGGTCCGGGTGCGGAGCCGGCGGAACGGGCCGTACTCCAGCGCGGTCCGGTCGCCGTGCCGGTCCACGATCTCCACCAGGTTGCCCTCGGCGTCGTACGCCCGTCGCTCGCCCCGCGCGTCCGGGCCGGTACGGGCGAGCAGACGGCCGTCGGTCTCGTACCGGTAGCCGGCGTGGCGGACCGGCGGCCCGGCACCGACCGGCGGCTGGTTCGGCACCGGCGGCCGGTGCCCCGGTGTGGTCCGGCCCAGCGGGTCGACCACGGCCACCACCTGCCCGAGGTCGTCGAGGCAGACGGTGCTGCGGTGCCCGAGTGAGTCGGTGCACCGGATCCGGCGCGGCCGGTACTCGTACCGGTGGTTCAGGTAGCCGTCGGGTCCGGTGGCGCGCACGCACCGGCCCGCGGCGTCGTACCGGTAGGCGTACCAGGTGCCGACCCGGTCCGCCCAGCGGACCAGCCGCCCGGCCGGGTCGTAGCCGTACGCGGTCGCCAGGCCGGAGCCGTTCGCCACGCCGACCAGCCGCTGCCCGTCGTCGTAGTCGAACTCCCGCACCGGCACCGGCCGGCCGTCGTCGCCGGTCACCTGCAGCGCGGTGATCAGGCCGTCCACCGCGCCGACGGTCACCCGCGTCCCGCCCGGGCCGGTCAGCGCGGTCGGTACGCCGTGCGGGTCGCGGGCGATGTCGATCCGGTCCGCTCCGGACGTGACGGCGCTCAGCAGCGCGACGCCGGTGCGGTCCGGCGCGGCGAACCAGCGCCGCCGGCCGACCGGCCGGTCACTGACCACGAACCCACCGTCGCCGGTACGGCGCAGCGGCGGACCGGTGCCGTGCCGCGGGTGCACCGGCTCCGTCCCGTCCGGCTCGGGATAGTCGAGCAGCACGCCGTCCTCGGTGAGCAGCTCGACGCCGCCGTCCCGCAGCCGGATCCGCTGGTCCAGAGTGGACGTCCAGTGGGTGCCGAAGAACCGGCCGGGGCGGGCGTCGGAACGGTGCGTGCGGGTCAGCGTCAACGGCAGCGCGCCGGGCAGGTCGAGGTCGGTCTCGGCGTACCGTACCGCTCCGGCGTCGGGCGTGACCGGGCCGGTACGGGCCGCCCCCGGTTCCCCGGTCACCAGTTCCACGATCACCGGCGTCTCGGGCCGCGACGCGGTCAGCAGATTCCGCATCGACGCCCGCTCGGACCCGCCCAGGGCGGTGTGGTTCCCGGGCGCGGGCCGGTCCGGCGCGCTCCGCCCCCGTACCCCCGGAACCCGTCCGAGAAGGCCGAGGACCAGGTCGAACATCGCGCCGCGGTCGGCCCGGGCCGCCGCGGCGACCAGCAGCAACGTGCCGGCCCCGAGCGCGAGCCAGGCCGCCGGACCGCCCAGCAGCAGCGCCACCGCACCGGCCACCAGCGCCACCCACTTGGCCACCTCGTGCACGACATCCCAGAGCATGGTGAACGCGTCGGCGAGCTTGTCCCAGAACTCCCGCGGCGGCACGGCCGCGTCGGACGCCACGTCGACCGCCCGCGCGCACGCGACGGCCGCGTCGTCCCGCAGGCGCCGGGCCTGGTCGGCGAGGGTCCGCGCGGCCTCCAGCGCGCGGTACGCGTCCGGCTCCGCGGCGGCGGCCCGTCGCGCGGCCTCGGCATCGCGCAGCGCCTGGCGGAGCTGCTCCGGATCCGGCCCGCCGGCCAGCCGGCACCGGGCGTCCCGGCCCTCGGCGAGGGCCCGGTCGGCCTGTGCCTGGGCGGCCCGCAGTCGCGGCGCGAACGCGGTCAACGCGTCGGCCGCCAGCCGATGCGCGGCGTGCACCTTGGCCAGTTGCGCCGGGAACTCGCCGAACCGCTCGCGGAACGTGTCCCGGGACAGGCCGGCCCAGGCCAGCACCGCGTCGTCGTCCCGCATCCGCAGCACGGTGCGGTGCGCACCCTCGGCCCGGTCGGCGAACTCGGCGAGGCTCCCGGCGAGACGTTCCACGTCGTCCGGTGACCCCGGCGCCGGGTCCGACGCCAGGTCCAGCACCCACCAGTCCGACGGCCGGCTCATCCACCCCTCCATGATCACGTTGCGGCCGATGGTGTCCCGGTCGGAGATCCGACACGTAGCCGTTGGCACGAAGACACCTGGAATCGTGGGCGTTCGCCCCGGTCACTTCCGTCCGGGGACGGCGCGGTGCCACAGTTCCGGCATGGACCACCTGGAGCTGCGGACGTTCTCGACGACGCTGACGGAGATCTCGGAGGCCATGTGGACGGCACCGGGATGGCTCCGCGGCGACGTCGGCGACCCGCGGGTGGACGAGGCGATCGCGCGTTTCGGGTCGCGCTGGTCCGACGGCCGGATTCGGGTCCAGGAGAACTGCCGGCTGGTCGGCGACCTCGCCGACCGGGCCGCGGCCACGATGGGGCGGGGCGGCACGGCGGCGTGCTGAGCGCCGCCGTCGCCGCACCGACCGGGTTCACCCTGGCCGTGCCGCCCACCTGGTTCGAGGTGGACGTGCACCCGAACACCCGCGACGGCAGCATCAACAGCCTGGTCCGGCAGCGGGTCCGGCAGATGCCGGAGCTGCGCACGCACCGCACCGCACTGGTACGGGCCCTGCGCGGCGCCGCCCGCACCGCACACGCCCACGGCGCGGCGTACTGCGGCGTGATGGTCGACGGTCTCGGCGGCGCGCTGCTCACCGCGACCGTCACGGTGTCGGTGGTGGCCGCGCCGGGCGAGGTGGCGTCGGTCGGCGAGTACCTGCGCCCGGTCGGGCGGACCGGCGACGACCGGCCGTGGCGCGTCGTCGAGCAGGTCGACCTGCCGCACGTCGGCCGGGTCACCCGGACCCGGGGTGTGGAGGACGTCACGTTGCCGGAGGGGGCCGGCTGGATCCGCGCGGCGCTGCTGCAGACGTTCGTGCCGTTCCCCGGCCCGGGTCAGGCGCGGGTGGCCCTGGTCACCGGCAGCACGCCGATCGTGGCGCTGGCCGCGGAGATGCACGACCTGTTCGACGCGGTCACGGCCACGTTCCGGTTCGTCCCACCGGCACCGTGACCGTCAGAAGACCCCGGCACGCATCGCGTACGCCACGGCGTGCGAGCGGCTCTTCAGCTTGAGCCGGTGGGTGACGCCGTACAGCACGTTCTTCACGGTCCGCTCCGAGTAGCACAGCTTGGCCGCGATCTCCGGCGTCTCCAGCCCCTCGGCCATCAGCCGCAGCACGTCGATCTCCCGCTCGGTGAGGCCGGACGCGTTCAGGCCGTGCGGTGCCAGCACCTCGCGCTGGAACCGGCCCATGTGCTTGAGCAGACCGCCGACCAGGCTGGGCGGGATCACCCCGCCGCCGGCCAACGCGGTACGCACGCAGTGCCACAGCCGGTCCTCGGTCAGCGCGGTACGGGGCAGGACCGCCATCACCCGGCACTCGATGGCGGTGAGCAGTTCGGCGTCGGTCAGCTCCGGAACCACCAGGACCACCGGCACCTCGGCCCGGACCGCCTCGGCACGCAGCATCGACACCACGTCGTGCCGCAGCCGGTCGGCCGCCACCACGGCGACGTCGGCGTCCACCCAACTCGCCACGATCTCCGTCCCGGGCACCGCGTCCAGCAGACCGGACAGTCCGGCCCGGCTCAACGCGTCCGCCGCGTGCACCACTATCTTCACTGCTGCCCCCTCGACATCGGTCAATCGATGGCAGTGTGCTGAGCGAGGCTTCACGACTTCTCCAGAGTTGCTCCACAACGTCTGGCCGAATTTGCAGGCGTGGACAACAATGGCCCGGGCGGCCGGAAAAACAGATACAAATCGTCAGGAGGGCGTGTGGTCGAGCTTCACGTCCAGGTGCTCGGACAACTGCGCGCCCGGGCCGGTGACGCCGACCCACCACTCGGACCGTCCCGCCAGCGCGCCGTGTTCGCGGTGCTGGCCCTGAACTCCGCACGGGCGGTCAGCCGGGACGAACTCATCGACGCGGTCTGGGGCGACAGCGCGCCGGCCAGCGCCGGCGGCAGCCTGCACACGTACGTCTCGGGGCTGCGCCGCGCGCTCGGACCGGCCGCCGAACTGCTGGCCACGGTGCCCGGCGGCTACCACCTGCGACTGTCCAGCCTGGACGTGACGGACTTCACCCGGCTGCGGGACGAGGCCGCGCGGCAACTCCGCGACGGCGACCCGGCCGGCTCCGTCGCCACCCTGGACAAGGCGCTCGCCCTGTGGCGGGGAGAACCGTACACCGGGGTGTCCGGGCCGTTCGTCGAGCGGGAACGGCCGCGCCTGGCGGAGATGCGCCTGGCCATGCTGGAGCGGCGCGCGCGTACCCTCCTGGATCTCGGTGGCAGCGCCGACCTGGTCGCCGAACTGCAGAGACTGGTCCGCGAGCATCCGCTCCAGGAAAGCCTGTACGAGCTGCTCATGCGGGCCCTGGCACAGGCCGGCCGGACCGCCGAGGCCCTCGACGTCTACCAGGCCGCCCGGCGCACGCTGATCGACGAGCTCGGCGTCGAACCCGGTCCGGCCCTGCGCCGGGTGCAACGCTCCATCCTGGAGGTTCCGGCCGCCGAGCCGCTGCCCCTGCTCCGGGTCCAGCCCGCCCACCTGTCCCGGCCGCGCAACACGTTCGTCGGCCGGCGGGCCGAACTCGACGTGCTCGCCGGCCTGGTCGCCGACGTCCGGGCCGGGCGCGGCGGCGCGGTGTGGATCGACGGCGAACCCGGCATCGGCAAGTCCGAACTGCTCACCACCGCGTTCGCCGGGGTGGACTGCCAGATTGCCTGGGGTGTGGCCGACGAACTCGGCCAGCGCGTCCCGCTGCAGGTGCTGATGGAGGCGCTCGGGCTGGAGACCACGTCCAGCGACACCCGGCTCGCGGCGGTGGCCGAACAGCTCCAGGGCGACCAGGACGAGGGGCTGCTGGCCTTCATCCGGGAAGCGAGCCGGCAGGGCCCGCTGGTCCTGGTGATCGACGACATGCACTGGGCGGACGACGCCACGTTGCTGGTCTGGGGACGGCTCACCGCGGCGGTACGACGGCTCCCGCTGCTGCTGGTCGCGGCGTCCCGGCCGGAGTCCGCGCGCCGGGAGCTGGCCCAGCTGCGCCGGGCCGTGGGGAGCCGCGACGGCGTACTGCTGGACCTGGCCCCGCTCAGCCCGCCCGAGGTGGAGACGCTGATCGGCGGCATCGTCGGCGCCGCACCCGGCGAGAGCCTGCGCGCGCTCGCCGTCCGTACCGCCGGCAATCCGCTCTACACCCGGGAGATGGCCGCCGACCTGGTACGCCAGCGGTCCGTGACGGTGGTGGACGGAGTGGCCGAGGTGGACGGCACGGTGGCCGACCGGCTGCCCGGGTCGCTGCTCGCCGCGGTCGGCCGTACCCTCGACTCGCTCTCCCCCGACACCCAGGAAGTGCTGCGGCTGGCCGCGCTGCTCGGCATGGAGTTCGCGACCACCGACCTGGTGGCGCTCACCGGCCGCTCGCCGGTGCTGCTGACCCGCACGTTCGCCGAGGCGGTCGGCGCCAGCGTGGTGCTGGAGTCCGGCAGCCACCTCACCTTCCGGCACCCGTTCCTGCGGCAGGCGCTGCACGACGCGATCCCCGGGCCGCTGCGGGCCACGCTGCGCCGGCACGCCGCCGAGGCGCTGGCCCGGGCGGGCAGCGCGGTCACCCGGATCGCGGAACAGCTCGCCGCGGACGCCGCGGTGGTCGACCCGTGGGTGGTGGACTGGCTGGTGAGCAACCACGCCGGACTGACCCGGCGGGCCCCGCGGATCGCCGCCGACCTGCTGCGGCAGGCGCTGACCACGGACGTGCCGGACCTCACCCAGCGGGAGATCCTGCTGGTGGCCGCGGTGAAGCTGCTGTTCCGGCTGGACGAGTACCCGGAGGACGAGGCGCGCGAGGCCCTCATGGTGGCGCGCGACCCGGCGGACCGGGCCGAGATGCGCCAGCTGCTGGCCGCCATGCGGTACCGCCGGGGCGACGCGGACGGCGCCATCGCGCTGCTCAGCGACGCGGTGGACGATCCGGCGGTGCCGGAGATCTGGCGGACCCGGCACCGGGTGCTGCTCGCCAACTTCCGCCGCTGCGAGCTGGACGACCTGGACGAGGCGGAGGCCAACGCGGTGGCCGCGCACGCCGCCGCCGGCTCGCCGTACGAGGCCGCGTTCGCCCTGCAGACCCGGTGGCTGATCGACTCCATCCGCCGCGACCACCTGAGCGCGCTGGCACACCTCGACCGGGCCATCGCCACCCTCGGCGACGCCGACGCCACGTTGCTCTTCGATCTGCTGGACAACCGGGTGTTCTCGTTGCAGAACCTGGACCGGCTGGAGGAGGCCCAGCGCACCCTGCAGTCGGCGGCGGACGTCGCCGCGCGCCATCACCTGCCGTCCAGCCTCCAGGTCGCCTCCGCCGTCCAGTACTACTGGCTGGGCCGCTGGGACGACGCACTCGCGGAGATCAGCTGGATCACCGAGGACGATCCGGGCATCACCTTCCACGGCACCCGGGAACCACCGGCCGTGGCGATGCTGCTGCACGGCGTGGCCGCGCTGATCGCCGGCCGCCGCGGTGACCTGAAGACCGCCCAGGCCCACCTGGACGCCGCGGACAGTCAGCTGCCCACCACCAGTGCGGAACGGGAGAGCTGCGACTTCCTGCTGATGGCCCGGGCGCTGGTGCTGGAGCAGCAGGGCCGGGCGGAGGAGGCGCTGGCCGTGCTGGCGCCGCTGCGGGAGCCGTCGTACGCGCCGATGATGCTGCGCCACCAGTGGCTGCCGGACATCGTCCGGCTGGCCCAGTCGGTGGGCGACTCCGCGGTGATCGACACCGCGGCGCAGATCAGCGAGGAGGAGGCGAAGAAGGAGTCGGTGCCGGCCCGGGCGTTCGCCGCCGCCGAGCGGATCCGCACGCTGCGCACCGGGGACCCGTCCGGCGCCCGGGCCGCCGCCGAGCACTACCGCGCGGTGGGCCGGATCCCGGAGCTGGCCGGGGCGCTGGAGGACGCCGGCGATCCGGAGGCCCTCGAACTGTACGGCCGGCTGCGCGCCGAGTGGGACCTGCAGCGCGCGTCCGGCCTGTTCCGCCGCTGACCTAGCTGACCTCGGCGGTGCCCAGGACGTGGCCCTCCCGGTCGGCGATCGCGATGGCGCTCACGTTGCTCAGCTGGATCGAACTCGCCCCGATCACCTTGGCGCTGCCGGTCGGCGTCGGCCCCCACACCGCGGCCTGCTCGGTCTCGCCGCTGGTGTTGCGTACCTGGCACACGAACGGCCCGTCGCCCTCCAGCCGGGACACGTCCAGCGCCACCGAGACCCCCCAGGTCTTCGGCGTGAGCACCGCCTCGCCGGAGAGTCCGCTGCCGGCGGCCGACTCGAACTGCGCGGTGACCAGCTGCGGGCTGGGCAGCACCTGCGGCTGCCGGCCACCCCGGTCCGCGGTGACCACCCCGAAACCGATCACCGCGGCGATCATCACCACCGCCGCGGCGGCCAGCCAGCGGACGCCGGCGATGCGCCGGCTGCGGGACCGCTCGGCGCGCATCTTCCGGAGCAGGCCTTCGATGCGTTCCGCGCTGGGCCGGGTGCCGATGGCGATCACCGGGGCCGCGGTCGTCACCGCGCCGGCCGCGCGCTGCGCCTCCGGCAGACGCTTGAGCAGTTCGGGTACGGCGGCCAGCCGGTCCAGTTCGGTACGGCAGTCGTCGCAGTCCCGCAGGTGCGCGTCCAGCCGGTCGGTGTCCGCCTCGTCCAGCCCGCCGAGCAGGTAGCCGCCGAGCAGACGGCGCAGTTCGTCATGATCGCCGACACTCATCGCAGACCTCCCCTCCGCGGACCGGTGCCCGTCCACCGCGGGGACTCCGGCCGTAGCCGCGTTGCTCCGCTCACCGCAGAACCCCCATCTCCTCGAACGCGGTCCGCAGCGCGCGTACCGCGTAGTAGGCGCGGGACTTCACCGTTCCCTCCGGCACGGCCAGCTTGCGGGCTGCGTCCGCGACGCTCTGCCCCTCGTAGTACATGGCCCGGACGACGGCCTGATGCTCGGCGGACAGACGCTGCAGCGCCTCGGCCACCAGCCAGCCCTCGACCATCTGATCGACGTTGTCGGCGGACGGCATCGCGTTGACCGCGGCCTCGTCGGCCACCAGGTGCGGCCGGCGCTGCTCGGCCCGCCACGCGTTGGTGACCACGTTCCGCGCGATGGTGAGCAGGTAGGACCGGGTACGGCCGGGCTCGGTGTCGAGGTGATCGATGTGTTTCCAGGCGCGCAGCAGGGTCTCCTGCACCAGGTCCTCGGCCTTGTGACGGTCGTGCACGTACCGCGAGATGAAGCTGAGCAGCACCGCATAGTGCTCGGTGTAGAGCGCGGTCATCAGCTCCTCGTCGGGCGTCGCCCGTTTCTTCATCGCCTGCCCGGTCCCTCCTCGGCGTTCCGGCCGGTCACCTGGTTGTACACCGTGGGTGCGCAGCCGGTTCGAAGGGTACGCCGAACAGGACGATGCCCGGCCCCCTCGTCAGGAACCGGGCATCGCCGGGCGGGTCGGTCGCCGGTTCAGCAGGCGGGTGCGGGCCCGCCGTACCGCATGGTCCGCTCGCTCAACCGCAGGTTGGCATAGTAGGGATTCTCCGCCTTGAGCGAGTAGCTCACCTCCGCGCCACCGAGCAGGGAGATCGTGCCGATGCGGGCGGCGCGCTCGTCGTCCGGCCGAAGGCCGTTGCCCATGTCGCTGCACGGTTGGGCGCCGACCGGCGAGGCCACCTCGCCGAACCACTGCACCAGACCGGACGACGTGAACCGCCCCTGCCAGAGCGTGTCCGGGAAGAAGCCGACCCACTCGCTGTCGTACGCGATCCACCAGGCGCCGTTGCCGTCGCCGTCCTTGAAGTACTGGATGCCGAACCGCTTGGAGACGCCCTCGGGCAGCTTCATGCCCGGCTTCACGGTCTGGCTGTACCGGACGAATCCGCAGGAGTTGTAGCAGGTCTCCCGCTTGTCGATCCAGTGGTAGACGAACAGGTGCGGGTCGTCGTCACCGTGCATGGCCCGGTTGACGGTCCAGCCGACCTCCACCGTCTGCCGCTCGTCCGGCGTCTGCACCGCGATCTCGGCCAGCGAGTGATAGTCGTTCGCGCCCAGCCTGGGCTTGCTGATCACCAGGTTGGCGTAGGAGCCGCTGTTCTCCACGAACTGGAAGGCCGTGCTGTAGTAGTAGCTCGCCCGCGGCTCGGGGGGCGGGTCGGCTAGCGCGGAGAGGCGCGCCGGCGCCGGCGGCGCGACCGGGCGACCGCTGGTCTTGCGCGGGCCGCGCTTGGTGACCGGGCCCTTCGGCATGAACTCCGGATCGAGGGCGAGCGAATCACCGGGCTCGGACAACGCGGCGTCCGCGCCGGCCGCGGCGAGGGCCTTGCTGCTGGCCCCGGGCCGGCCGATCTTCAGGCGCTGCGGCTTCGCGCCCCACGGGAGCGTGGACGGCGGATCCGGGGTGTCGTCGACCGCGGCAGCCGGACTCGACACTGCGGCGGGCGGCTGCGGAATCTGCTCTGCGCCGGCGTTGAGGGTCGAGATGGCTCCCACGGAGCCGACTACGGCTACGGCTAGGCCGGCGGCGACTAAGCCGCGGCGGGGAATCGACACGTGTCCGTCCTCGTTCGTCTGGGGCTTAGAGGCGGGCGGGGCGGGGGGCCTCCGGCACCGGTTCTCGGCGGTCGATGCTCACCATATAGCTGGCTCGATTGCCGAGTCCCGGGCCGAGCTGCAATTTAGTCTTAACGGCTGAGGTCGCGGTCCGATCTGGTGATTCCCGGCCGAATACCGTCAACGGAACGTGTTGGTTCGATAGCACTACGTCTAATTTGAGCGTGTCGACGAAAGGGGCAAGACGGTCCGAGGTTCTTTCGGGTGACCCATAAAACCCCGGTTGGCGCGCGTCTGTCCATGATAGACCGGCAAAATGTCCGTTATGTCCTCGGGTAGCCGGTCCGTGCGGACAATGAGGGGCAGGACAGCCCCAAATCGGGCGCCGAAATACCGGCTTCCTTCAACTTTCGCCGTGCGATGATCTTAAGTGGAAGGTGCAATTCCGGCGCTTTACGAAACAAATTCAGCACGCATTTATTTGCGATTGTCTATCGTTTTGCGGGCAGTGGTGATCGGCACTCGTTTCGGCGCGGGCGGGACGCGGGCCGATCGCGCCCGCGGACGTCCGGGCGAACCGGTGCGACTCGCACATCCCGGCCAGCAGCACCCCGGCGTTGCGGCACGCCGCCCACCGCGTCCCGCCAGCGCCGCCACCCACCCACCATCGCCGCCGCCAATCCGCCGTCGCCGCCGCCCACCCACCACCGCCGCCGCCAATCCGCCATTGCCGCCGCGCACTTGCCGACCCGCCGCGCGACGTCAACGACCTGCGCGCCCCCGCCACCGTCGCTGCCCACGCCGACCCGCCACCGCCCACGCCGGCCCGCCGCTTGCCCACCCCGCCTCGGCACGCCACTGCGCACCCCGTCCCGCCAACCGCCCGCCGACCACCGCGCCCGCCGACCACCTGTTGAGATCATTTCGGGGTGGCGCCCACATCCTCGGCACTAAACCTATATAACTGATAGGCGTTGTAGGTAACCCGAGGAGGAGCCCGTGACCGCAGCTGTCGTCCGTACCGACCATCTCGCCCTCGCCGCCTGGCATGCCGCGGCCCCGGAGCGCTGGCCCGTCGCGCCCCGGTTCGACGCGACGGAACGCTGGTACCAGCGCATCGCCGCCGAGTTCGATCATGAGGTGTGGCTGCTCACCTGGCTGCCGGGACAGGGCACCGACCTGCACGACCACGGCGGCTCGGCCGGCGCCTTCCACGTCGTCTCCGGCACGCTGACCGAGGACACCGTGACGTCCCCGGCCGGGCAACCGCCGCGCATCGCCGCCCGGGAACTCGGCGAGGGCGCCGGTCGCCGGTTCGGTGGCCAGCACATCCATCGCATCACCAACCGCACGAACCGGCCGGCGGTCAGCATCCACGTGTACGGTCCGGCGCTCACCGCGATGACCCGGTACCGGATCGGCGCCCGCGGCCTGGAGATCACCGCGCTGGAGCGGGCGGGGGTGCAGTGGTGAGCGCCTCCACACTGGGCACCGTCACGCCGCGCACCGTCACGCCACCCCACTCGCTGGGCACCGTCACGCCGCCCCCTCCGCTGGGCACCGTCACGCCACCCGGCGCATCAGGCACCTTCGCGCCGCCCGGCTCGGCCGGCATCGACGACCTGCTGGCCGCCGCCCGGTCCCGCCTGCACCGGCTCGACCCGCACGACGCGCACCGCGCCGCGGACCGGGGAGCCGTGCTGATCGACATCCGCCCGGCCGCACAGCGCGCCGCGCACGGCGCGATACCGGACGCCCTGGTGATCGAGCGCAACGTGCTGGAATGGCGGCTCGACCCGCGCAGCGACGCCCGGCTCGGCTTCGCCACCCGGTACGACCTCCAGGTCATCGTGTTCTGCCAGGAGGGTTACACCAGTTCGCTGGCGGCCGCCTCGCTGCACGACCTGGGCCTCACCCGGGCCACCGACGTGGTCGGCGGGTTCGCCGCCTGGGCCGCGGCCGGCCTGCCCACCGGCTGACCGTTCCCGGACCGGCCACCTCGGCTGTCCAGCGCGCAGGCGGCGGGCACCCCTGGCCGACCGGCCGTCAGACCCCGGGACGCGGTGATCCCGGGGCCGGCCGGCTCAGGCGCGGCGGCGGTAGGCGGCGAGCGCGAGCGGCACGAAGACCAGCACCACCCCGGCCATCCACAGCACCGTCCACAGCAGCGGCCTCGCCACCGGTCCGTCCAGCATCAGGCCACGGATCGCGTCCATCAGGTGCCGGACCGGATTGATCGCGACAAATCCCTGCAGCCAGCCGGGCATGGTGGCCGGATCGACGAAGATGTTGCTGGCGAAGGAGAGCGGGAAGATCAGCAGCGCGCCCAGGCCCTGCACGCTCTGCGGGTCCTTCATCACCAGCGCGAGCAGCACCCACACCCAGGAGAACGCCAACGCGAAGGCGATCGCCAGTCCGCACGCGGCCAGCACCGACCACGCGTCGGTGCGGACCCGGAAGCCGAGCAGGGTGCCGAAGCCGAGCAGGGCGGCGATCGCGACGACCTGCCGCACCATGTCGCCGCCGATCGCCCCGATCAGCGGCGCCGCCCGCCAGATGGGCAGGCTGCGCAGCCGGTCGAAGACGCCCTTCTCCAGGTCGGTGTTGAGCGAGACGCCCACGCCCATGGTGGCCAGCAACGTGGTCAGCCCGAGGACGCCGGGGACCATGTAGTCGAGGTAGTCCTGGGCGCTGCCCTGGATGGCGCCGCCGAAGACGTACACGAAGAGGACCAGGAAGACGGCCGGGCCGATCAGCACGTCGGCCAGCACCAACGGGTTACGGCGGATCTTGACGATGCACCGCCAGGACAGCTCGAGGCATTGGCGGAGACCTTGGGTGGCGGTGACGTTCATGTGGTCGTTCCCTCCAGGGTGCGTGCCGTGTGACCGGTCAGAGCCAGGAAGACGTCGTCCAGGCTGGGCAGGCGCAGCGCCAACTCGGCGACCTCGACGCCGGCGTCGTCGATGCGCCGGATCACCGCGGGCATCAGGGCTCCGCCGGTGACCGGGACGCTGAGGTGCCCGGCGGTGCGGTGCCGGGCCGGTTCCACGCCGACCACGGCGGCCACCAGCGCGGCGGCCTCGGCGGTCCGGGACGGGTCGACCAGCCGGATGTCCAGCGTCTGGGTGCCGGCGCGGCGTTTCAGGTCGCCGGGTGAGCCTTGGGCGACCACCCGGCCGGCGTCGATCACCACGATGTCGTCGGCCAGGTGATCGGCCTCCTCCAGGTACTGCGTGGTGAGCAGCACGGTCGAGCCCTGGTTCGCGAGGGCCCGGATGCTCGCCCACATGTCGTTGCGCTTGGCCGGGTCGAGCCCGCTGGTGGGTTCGTCGAGGAAGAGCACGGCCGGGCGGTTGACCAGGCTCGCGGCCAGGTCCAGGCGGCGCCGCATGCCACCGGAGTACGTCTTGACGGACCGGCCGCCGGCGTCGGCGAGGTCCATCTCGGCGAGCAGGTCGTCGGCGCGTCTGCGGGCCTCGGCCCGGGGCAGGCCGAGCAGCCGCCCGACCATGGTCAGGTTGTGCAGCCCGCTCAGGTCCTCGTCGACCGAGGCGTACTGGCCGGCGAGCCCGATGATCAGGCGGATCTCGTGTGCCTGGCGCCGGAGGTCGTACCCGCCGATCCGGGCCGTGCCGGCGTCCGGCCGCAGCAGAGTGGCCAGGATGCGGACCGCGGTGGTCTTGCCGGCGCCGTTCGGCCCCAGCACCCCGAGCACCGAGCCGGCCGGGACGGCCAGGTCGACGCCGTTCAGCGCGGTCACGTCGCCGTACCGCTTGACCAGGCCGGTGGCCTCGATCGCGTAGGTCATGGTTCGCTCCCGTCTTTTACGTTGCAGTTGCAATGTAAAAGCTCGGGAGCGCAGGTGTCAATACAACTGCATTGTGAAAACATGGAGGCATGCCGAAACGGGTGGACCATGATCAGCGCCGCACGCTGATCGCCGACGCGCTGGTCCGGGTGGCCGCCGACCAGGGGCTGGAGGCGGTGAGCCTGCGGCACGTGGCGACCGCGGCGGGCGTGTCGTCCGGCATGGTGCAGCACTATTTCCGCACCAAGGACGAGATGATGCGATTCGCCCTCGCGGTGGTGCGCGAGCGGCATCAGCTCAGGGTCAGCGAGGCGGTGGGCCGGCTCGGCCCCGATCCCGCGCCGCGTGACCTGCTGCGCGCCCTGTTCCTGACCGTGCTGCCGCTCGACCCGGAGAGCCGCGCGTACGGGCGGGTGGGCCTCGCCTTCCTCGCCTACACTGCGGTTCGCCCGGAGGCCGCCGAACCACTGCGCGCCGACACCCGCGACATGCTCGATCTGGTCACCGGCCTGATCCGCGGGGCGAACCGCGCGGTGGATCCGGCGGGTGCCGCGGCCGGCCTGCTCGCGGTGCTGGAAGGGCTCGGTGTCTACCTGCTCGGTGGTCACTACTCCGCGGAGAGCGCGGTGGCCGCGCTCGAGGCCCAGCTCGACATGATCTTCGGTCCACAAAGTCCAGAGAAGTAAAGCGGACAGCAGGATTGGCAGGAGGAGCTAACCGTCGATACTGGGGGCATGGAGGACGGAAGCGACGCCGGGAAGCGGTTGCCGGTGCCGGTGACGGCATACGGTCCGCTCCAGCTCCTGGCCGCGCGCGTGCACCGGCTGGCCAGCACCGGCCGCTCCCCCGAGGCCCTGATCGCCGCGGACGCCTACCTGGCGATCGCGCGGGCGGTGGGCGACGAGAAATCCGTCAGCTTCCTGATCCAGGCCAAGATGTACGCCTACCTCGACATGGGCCGGGTTCCCGAGGCCACCCGGCTGGGCGAGCGCCTGCTCGCCACGCACCAGGCCACCGGCAAGGTCCTCGAGGAGGCCAAGACGCTCTGCGACCTGGCCCAGATGCACGTGCTCCGCGGCCGGTACGTGGACGGCATGCACGACCTGGCCCGGGCCGGCGTGCTGCTGGACGCCGGACCGGCCGGCACCGACCGGCACCGGTCCGCGATGTGCTCGTTCGCCGAGACCGCGACGGTCGCCGAGATGTACGAGACCGCCGCCGCCGCGTACGAACGGCTCTGCGCCTTCGACCAGCCGGGCCGCGCCACCTCGTTCGACATCGTCTACGCCACCACCCTGCTCTACTGGGGCCTGCGCCTCGCCCACGTGAGCCGGGGCAGCGAGGCCACGGTCCGGTTGCGGCGCAGCGCGGCGATCACCCGGCGCTGGCTGGACCGCACCGGCAACGACCCGTGCGTGCTGGCCGCACACGCCCTGGCGCTGGCCAAGCTGGGCGACGTGGTGGTGGCCGAGAAGCTGGCCCGGGACGTGATCCTCCCGCTGCGGGCCGGCAAGAGCCACCAGCACGCGCGGATGGCCCACCTGGCGCTCGGCATCAGCCGGCGCGAGCAGGGTGACCTGCTGGAGTCCCGCCGGGAGCTGGTCGCCGCGCGGGAACTCTGCGGGTACGGGCCACATCCGGCCGAGGCCCAGATCATCCGCTACGAGATGGCCGTGACCGCGCTGGAACTGGACGGCAGCCAGTCCAGCCGGGACCTGTTCGAGGCGGTCGAGGGCCAGGTGCGCGAGCTGTGGCTGCTGCGCCAGCAGCGGCTGTCCATGCTCCGCCAGGCCCGGCAGCGCGAGGAGGCGGAGACCGCCCGGGCCCGCGCCGAGCGGGAGATCCTCCGCGACCCGCTGACCGGCCTGGGCAACCGGCGCCGCTTCGACGAACTGCTGTCCGGCGTGGACGACGGGCGGCTGCCGCGGCCGCTGGTGCTGCTCCTGGTCGACCTGGACCACTTCAAGGCGGTCAACGACGCGTACTCGCACAGCGCCGGGGACCGCGCGCTGCGCGAGGTGGCGGCGATCCTGCGCGCGCACTGCGGGACGGAGGACGAGGCGGTCCGCTACGCCGGCGACGAGTTCGTGCTGTTCCTGCACGGCGACGCGGGCACCGGCCGGGAGATGGCGGAACGCATCCGGAGCGCGGTGGCCCGGGCCGACATCCTGGCCGGGGTACGCCTGACCGTGAGCGTCGGGATGGCCGCGCTCACCGACGGCATGACCGGGGACATGTTGTTCCGGGTGGCCGACGAGCGGTTGTACGCGGCCAAGTGGAGCGGCCGCAACACCATCGCGGCCTGACCGGCCCGGCCTACTTCGGATACACCACGCCGGAGGCGCCGCTGTACGGGTGCCGGGCCCCGTCCCGTTCGTGCCCGGTGTCCGGCGCGTCCAGCCACACCACGTACGCCGTGCCCGGCGTGAGCCCGCGGAGGGTCGCGGTCACCGTGCAGTCGGTGCCGGCCGGCACGGTCTGCCAGGTGTACTCCTGCTGGCCGCCCGGCACCAGTGGCTGCGGCACCGCGGCGATCCGGTATCCGGACTCGTACTGGCGGGGCCAGGTGACGGTCAGCGAACCGGCGCCCGGCGTGACGGTCAGCGGGATCAGCACCGGGTCGACGGTCCAGGTGAAGGCGCCGCACCCCGGCTCGGTCGGCAGGAATTTCACCGGCGGCAGGCCCGGCGGGCGGGACCCGGTGCGGACCGACGGGGTCGGGCTGGGCGTCGGGCTGCCGGTGGCGGAGACCAGCCAGCCCGCGTCGCTGACCGGGCCCGGTGCGGTGGTCGCCGTGCCGCCCGGCGCCGGTGCGGCGCCCAGGCCCAGCGCGCCACACCCGCCGAGCAGGAGCGGCACGGCCACGGCCGTGACCAGCCCGCCGATCACCGTCCTGAGCCGCATGCCACCCCCGGTCCACCGTTTCCGTCACTCTCCGTTCGGCCCGGACCCGGCCGGGCTGAGTGGTTCGGCGAAGAACCAGCCGCGCGCGAGCAGGTCGTCACAGGCCGACACGGCGGCCCGCAAACGCTCCGGATAACCCCCGGTCAGGACCCGATGGGGTACGTCCCGAGCGGCCAGTTCGGCCCGGAACCGGCCGGTCATCCAGGACCGGACGGCCTCCCCGTCGCGCAGTCCGTCGTCCACGAACGGCACGCCCGCGTCGTCGGTCAACAGGTACAGCGCGGGCGCCCGGACCTGCCCGGCCACCTCCGGCGACCCGCTGCCCAGGTAGCGCTCCTCCCAGATCGTGGTGGCGAACGCGTCGGTGTCGCCGAACAGGATCGGCGCGCCGTCCCGGGCGGCCGCGTCCTCGGCCGCGTTCTGCTCCGCGGCGACCCGGCGGAAGTCGGCACGGTCCCAGGTCACCTCGTCGACCGTGGCCCGCGGCCGGGTGCGGCGCAACGCGGCGAGTTTGCGCGCGGTCAGCTCGCGGCCGAACTCCGGCACCCAGCGGGTCCGCGCCCACACCCCGCCGCGCAGCCGGTAGTGCCGGGCCAGCGCCCGGGCCATGGTGGTGGTGCCGGTGGACTCGGCGCCCACCACGATCACCCGCCGGGTCAGCCAGGCCCGTACGCCCGGTCCGAGCAGGTCCCAGTGCCCGACCGGGTCGGCGCGGACCGCGGTGCCGGACACCGGGACCCGTTCCCGGGCCGGGTCGACGGTCACCGCCACGGCACCGAAGCGGCGGGCCAGTTCCGCGCCGTACGCCTCGGAGGAGAACACCGCGTCCACCCGGTCGGTGCCGGCCGCGGCCCGGAACACCGCCATGTGCCGGTCCCAGGCCGCCGGGTCGGCGTAGTCCACCGGGTGGTCGTCGTACCGGCCGACGACGTGCACTCCGGTCCCGTGCGTCTCGCGCAGCCACTCCAGGCGCAGCGCCAGCGGCACGGACTCCGCGGACGACGGCGCGACCACCACGATCAACCGGTCGCAGACGGCCGCCGCGGCCTCGATGAGCGCGTGGTGCCCGGCGTGCGGCGGATAGAACTTGCCGACGACCAGGCCGGTGGCGTACTCATCGGGCCGTGACCCGGTCCGCCTCCCGCGCCGCCCGCCAGGCCCGCAGGCCGAGCACGCAGAGCAGCAGGAACGCGCAGTAGAGCAGCGCGGTCAGCCACAGGCCCTTGTAGCCGTAGAGCGGGATGTAGATCAGGTCGGCGGCGATCCACAGCCACCAGCTCTCCACCAGTTTGCGGGTCTGGCCGTACGTGGCCAGCAGCGACAGCGCCGTGGTGAGCGCGTCCGGCAGGGGCACGGTGGAGCCGGTGAACCGGTCCAGGAACAGCCACAGCGCGGCGGTGAGCAGGACCCCGGCGAGGGCCAGCCACCGCCACTCGGCCCGGGTGGTGCCGCGGACCCGCAACTCGGTGTGCTGCGCGCCGCCGTACCGCCAGGCCCACCAGCCGTAGCAGCCCAGGATCACGTAGACGATCTGCAGGCCGGCGTCGGCGTACAGCCCGACCGACCAGAACACCACCATGAGCAGCAGCACGTTGAGGATGCCGACCGGCCAGTTGGCGATGTGCCGGCGGACCAGCAGCCCCACGTTGACCAGGCCGGTGCCGAAACCGAGCAGCTCCGCCCAGGTGGTGCCGACGCCGAACGCGGTCACCGCGGTGCTGTTCAACCAGTCGATCACCGGATCAGGATGTCACCCGGCCGGCGTTCCCCGGATCGTGCGGACGGGGGAACGCCGGCACCGGGCGACTCAGGAGGCGGTACAGGTCAGCGTGGGGGCCGCGTTCGTACCGTTCCACGTACCGATGAATCCGAACGTGCCGCTCGCCGACGGCGCCAGGCTGCCGTTGTGCGCCACGTTCGTCGCGGTCACGGTGGAACCGCTGGTGGCGACGGTCGCGTTCCACGCCTGGGTCACGGTCTGCCCGTTGGCGAACGTCATGGCGACCCGCCAGCCGCTGATCGCGGACGTACCCGCGGTGACCCGCACGTCGGCCTGGAACGAGCCCGCCCACTGGCTGGTGATGGCGTAGCTGGCGGTGCAGGTCCGGGTGCCGGACGGCGGCGGGGTGGTGGGACCGCCCGGCGGGGTGGTCGGTCCGCCCGGCGGGGTGGTCGGTCCGCCCGGCGGCGTGCCGGGACCGCCCGGCGGGAAGCCTGGGAAGCCGATCAGCCCGCCGTTGTACTGGCCGGCGGTGACCGTGGTGAGCCGGGTGGCGCCGGACAGGCTGCCGGTGGTGGACATCCCGCCGACCGTGGTGCCGGTGACGCTGCCGCCGGTGTAGACGTCGTAGGTCTGCCCGTTGGTGATCCGGTTGGACGAGAAAACCAGTTCCTGGAAGGCCTTCGGCGACCGGTACGACACCACCGGCTGCCCGTTCGCGACCAGGTGGATCACGGTGTTGGCGTTCTGCCGGGCGCTCAGCCGGGGCGCGGCCCAGCCCTGTCCGTTCGTCGGCGGCGCGGCGAACACGGCCATCGACGTCGAGCCGGCGCCGAGCACGACGCCGCCGGTGAAGGAGGTGGTGCCGTTGGCGTCGATGGCGCCCTCGCCCGGGCTGCCGCTGGCCGGTCCGCTGATCACCACGGTGCCGCCGGAGAAGGTGGCCGCCCCGTTGCTGTCGATCCCGTCGATCGCGGAGTTCACCAGCACGGTGCCGCCGGTGATCCGGGTGTAGGCGAGGGTCGAGACGGCGAACTCGTCCAGCCCCTCCTCCACCGAGTTGATCGCGTCGTCGCTGGAGGTCACGTCGATGGTGCCGCCGCTGATCAGCACGCGCAGCGCCTCGATGCCCTCGAACGCCCGGGTCACCGTGACGGCGGCGGCGCCGGAGATGTTCACCTCGGTGTCGGCCTTGATCGCGTCGTCGGCCGAGGCGACGCTCAGCGTGCCGCCGTCGATGATGACCGCGTTGTTGGTGTTGATGCCGTCGTCGGACGAGTCGAGGGTGACCCGGCCGTCCCCGATCACCACGCTGGCGTCGCCCTTGAGTCCCTTGGCCGACTCCTCGCCCGGCTGGGTGCCGCTGCCGCCGCCGGAGCGCACGGTGGTGGTGCCGCCGCTGACCACGACGTCGGTCGAGGCGTCCACGCCGTCACCGGTCGCGGTCAGGTTGAGGGTGCCGCCGGTGATCGAGACGTAGCCCCGGGTGGTGTCGGTGTCCTCGTCGGACTGGACGGCGTCGCCGCGGGCGGTCACGGTGGTCGTGCCGCCGTCGACCACGACGTAGTCCTGGCCCCGGATCCCCTCGTCGACCGCGTTGACCGTGATCGTCCCGGAGCTGAGCACCAGGCCGTCCTTGCTGGCGATGCCGTCGAACTGGTTGCCGCGCACGTCGAGCGTGCCGGTGCCGGCGATGGTCAGGTTCGCGTCGCTGAACAGGGCGGCGTTCGGCTCGTCGGTCTGCGCGTCGGGGTAGACGTACCGGGTGGCGTCCACCAGGCGGTTCGTGGTGCCCGCGGCGAGCACGACCATCGCCTCGTCCGCGTCCACCACATTGATCGCGGAACTGGTGGAGTTGGTGATCGAGGCGCCGTTGAGGATGAGCCGGACCATGCCGCCGGAGTCGGAGTCGACGGCGATCTGACCGTCGCTCAGCGTGCCGGTGATCTGGTAGGTGCCGGGCGCGGTGATGGTCACCTGACGGCCGGCGATGGTCACGGCACTGCTGTTGGCGGTCGCGGTCGCGCCGGTCAGCGTGATCGGTACGACGTCGGCGGCGTTCCACTGGTGGTCGGCCGGCGCATCGTGGTCGGGGGCGTTGGCGGCCATGGCCGTCTGGGTCGCCGGGCTCGGCGCCAGGGCACTCGCGGCACCGGCAGGGGTACCCGGGGCGGCCAGGCCCGCGGCGCCGGCGATCAGGGCCGCCAGCGCCGCCGCGGGGATGGTGGACTTCGAGAGCATGGGTGGTTCCCATCTGTCGGGCCGCGGGGCACGGCCACATCACCCTTGTTCAATGGATGAACAAATGACGAACACCAGCATCACATAGATGAAACTAAATGTCTGCATCGGGCCGCGGGCGACTCAATCAGGCAGGACTCTGAACAACTCGCGCCCGGCCATCTCCAGCACCGCGCCGTCCACGAGCGTGGCGTGGGTCCGGAGGCCGGACCGTTCGTACAGCACGACGGTGCGGCCGTCGGCCCGGAACGTCCCGGAGGCGGGCCGGCGCCGGCCGGCCAGGCGGAGCCGGTAGGTGCCGTCGCCGTCCAGCTCGAGGTCCACCTCGCCGTCCGCGCTGCGCCACGTGCCGGCGGTGCTCGGGTCGCCGGGACCGGGCGGCACCTGGGTCGCGACGATGTCCACCCGCGAGTTGCTCAGCGCGAGGGCGAGCAGGGGCGCGGCACCGAGGACGGTGGCGTCGACGTGCGGGCGGCGGAGGGTGTGCACGGTCGGACTCCGAGGGGTGCGGGGGCGGGTCCCCTCCCGGTCGGCCGCGGACCGCCGGGACGGAGCGGATCACCGGTTCCCGTTCGGTTGCCTTTCTTTACTAAATCATTGACGTCCGCCGATATGTTTGTTTTGTTAACAGGTATGCAGACGCGCAGCCTGACCGCAGCCGTACTCCTGACGATCGCCGCGACGCTGGTCTCCGTCCCGTCCGGCCCGGCCGCGCACGCCGCCGCGGCGGTCTGCAACCGGCACTGCGACGGTCGCGACCCGGCCCTGGCGACCGGCGACCGGCAGCCGGTCACCGTCACGCTGCACGGCCGCCGGTTCGCTCTGCACTTCGCCGACGCCGACGCCATGGGCTGGGCGTCGGTGGACGGCGGGCAGCCCGGTGACCAGCTCTGGCTGGACCGGTCCTTCGACGGCGGCCGCAGCTGGGGCGACGGCAGCCGGCTCGGTGACGCCCGGATCCCGGCCGGCGCCACCGGATGGCGCACCGCCATGTTCAACACCGACGACTGGGCCGCCCGCGGCGTCGGCGCGCTGCGGGCCTGCGGCAAGGCGGTCGACCGGCCGGACATCGCCTGTACCGCGTGGGCCCGCAGCACCTGGAACGCGCAGGACCGGCGCACCGCGGCGGCCACCGCGCTGATGATGCGCTTCGACCGCGGCACCGGCCTGTTCGACACCAACGGCTGGTGGACCGGCGCGAACGCGCTCACCGCCCTGATCGAGAACATCCGGGTCACCGGCATGCGCAGCTACGACTACGCCATCGCCACCACGTACGACAAGAACGTGAACGCGCGGGAGGGACAGTTCCGCAACGAGTTCGTCGACGACACCGGGTGGTGGGGGCTGGCCTGGGTGGCCGCGTACGACCTCACCGGCGACAGCCGGTACCTGAGCACCGCCCGGGTCGCCGCCGAGCACATGTTCCGGTACTGGGACACCCGCTGCGGCGGCGGCGTGTACTGGAAGACCGACCGCAGGGTGAAGAACGCCATCGCGAACAGCCTCTACATCCAGCTCAACGCGGCGCTCGCGCAGCGCGTGCCCGGCGAGGCCGGTTACCGCCAGCGGGCCCAGGCCGGCTGGACCTGGTTCCGCGGCACCGGCATGCTGAACAGCTCGAACCTGGTCAACGACGGGGTGAACCTGAGCACCTGCGGCGACAACGGCGACGTCGCCTGGACCTACAACCAGGGCGTACTGATCAACGCGCTGGTCCAGCTGCACCGGGTCACCGGCGATGCCGAGCTGCTGGCCACCGCCCGCCGGATCGGCGACGCGCTCACCACCAGGCTCAGCCCCGGCGGCATCCTCACCGAACCCCTGGAGAGCAACACCTGCAGCGGGGACGGCGTCTCGTTCAAGGGCGCCGCGATCCGCGGGCTGGGCGTGCTGAACGCGGCGACCGGCGGGGCCTACACCACCTACCTGCGGCGGCAGGCGGACAGCAACCACGCGCACAACCGTGACTCGCTGGACTCCTACGGCAGCCACTGGGCCGGCCCGTACGTGTACACCAACCACAGCTGCCAGCACAGCGTGCTCGACCTGTTGAACGCCACGCCCTGATCGGGGGAAAGACTCAGCAGCTCCGGTTGGTTACCGATCGTGCCTGGCAGTACCCGCAGACACGAGAGGGAGGCCGGATGGCCCACGACGTTCCGGACGCGGCACCGGCCCGCGACCACGGCGCCGTGTGGGCGAGCCGGCCCCTGCGCGTCTCCGCCGCGCTGGCCCTGGTGGCCGTGGTGTGGTTCGCCACCCAGCTCGTCGCCGGACCGGTCGAGCCGGTGCTCGCCGGCTGGCTGCTGAGCCCGGCCTCGGCGGCGCTCGCCGCGGTGCTGTGTCACCGGGCGGCCGGCACCGCCGGAGTGTCCCCGACCGCCCGGCGTTTCTGGCGGCTGACCACCCTGGCCCTGGCCGTGTTCAGCGTATCGATGGTGTCCCGGATCATCGACTCGATCAACGCCGACCTCACCATGACGGCACGGCTGAGCCTGCACAGCGCCGCGTTGCACGGGATCGCGGTCGTGCTGATCGTGTGGCCGCTGGCCCGGATGCCGCTGGGCATCCGCACCGGCGCCCAACGCGCCGCATTCTGGCTCGACATCACCACCCTGATGGCCTGCACCTCGATCTTCCTCTGGCACTTCGGGCCCGCCGTGCACGCCGGCACCCCGGACGCCACCGTGCTGGCCGGGCTCGCCTTGATGATCGGCGCCCTCCTCGGGGTGTTCGTCGCCGCCAAGGTACTGCTCACCGGCGCCGCCTTCGTCAACCACGGCGCACTGCGCACGATCGGGCTCACTCTGACCGTGGCCGGCGTCGGCCCGGCCCTTTCCACGCAACTCGCCGGCCACCCGTACCTCGACACGACCGTGGTGATCGCCCCGGTGGCCTGCCTCCTGCTGGCCGTGGCAGCCCGCCAGGAGACCGTCGCGGCCCGCACGCCGGTCGCCGACGCTACCCGGCCGGCCCGCCGCTACAGCCTGACGCCGTACTTCGCGGTGGTCGCCACGGACGTGCTGCTGGTCGTCGCGGTCGCCACCGACGCGCCCGACCGCCTGCTGATCGCGGGAGTCGCGGTCGTGCTCACCGGCCTGGTGATCGTCCGGCAGGTCACCGCGTTCCGGGAGAACGACAACCTGGTCAACCGCCTGGACGCCGGCATGCGCGCGCTGCGCGACAAGGAGCAGCGGTTCCGGGCCCTGGTGCAGAACTCCACCGAGGTGGTCTCGATCAGCAGCCCGGAGGGCGTGATCAGCTACGTCAGCCCGGCGCTGGAGCGGGTCCTCGGCCGGAGCGTCGAAGACCTGGAGGGGAACGGCTACACCCCGCTCGTGCATCCGGACGACGCGCCCGTGGTCGCGGAGAACATCGCGCACGTCGCGACGCGTCCCGGCAACACCGCCACCTTCCAGGCCCGCCTGGGTCACGCCGACGGCTCCTGGCGCTGGATGGAGGTGATCAGCGCGAACCTGTCCGACGAACCGAGCGTCGCCGGCATCGTCAGCAACGCCCGGGACATCACCGAGACGCGCCAGATCCAGGACCGGCTGAGCCACGAGGCCACCCACGACGCGCTGACCGGGCTGGCCAACCGGACGCTGTTCGCCGAGCGTCTGCACACCTGCCTCGCCCAGGCCCGCCCGGGCCACCGGATCAGCATCGTGCTGGTCGACCTGGACGACTTCAAGACCGTCAACGACACGCTCGGCCACGCGGTCGGCGATGCGCTGCTGATGCACGTGGCCGACCGGATGCGGGTCAGCGTCCGGCCCACCGACGTGGTGGCGCGGCTCGGCGGCGACGAGTTCGCCATCCTGTTCGAGGACCTCAGTGAGACGTCGGTGGACGACGTGCTCGGCCGGATCGCGTACGCCCTGGGCGAGCCGGCGCAGATCGACGACCACCTGCTCACCGTGCAGGCCAGCTTCGGCGTGGTGGACGCGCAGTACGGCGACGACGCGGGCGACCTGCTGCGGCAGGCGGACATCGCGATGTACGACGCCAAGGAACGCGGGGACGGTGGCTACCAGCGGTACGAGCCCGGCATGGAGGCCCGGGGCGCGGAGCGCAGCCGGCACGCCACCGCGTTGCGGGCCGCGATCGCCGAGGACCAGCTGGTGCTGCACTACCAGCCGGTGGTGACGCTGCCCGAGGGCCGGATCACCGGCGTCGAGGCGCTGCTCCGGTGGCAGCACCCGACCGAGGGCCTGCTCGGGCCGATCGCCTTCATCGACGCCGCCGAGCAGACCGGGCTGATCGTGCCGCTGGGCCGGTGGGTCCTGCGCGAGGCCACCCGGCAGGCGGCGGCCTGGCTCGCCGAGTACGGCGACATGAGCCCCAGCTCGGTCTCGGTGAACGCGTCGGCCCGCCAGCTGCGCGAGCCCAACTTCGCGGCCGAGGTCGCCCAGGCGCTGCGCGACAGCGGCCTGCCCGCACACCGGCTCACCATCGAGATCACCGAGTCCACCGCGGTGGGCGGCGGCGCCACCCAGGACACCCTGCGGCGGCTGCGCTCCCTGGGCGTACGGCTGTCGCTCGACGACTTCGGCACCGGCGCCTCCACGCTCAGCCTGCTGGCCACCTGCCCGGTGGACCAGATCAAGCTGGACCGCTCGTTCGCCCCGGTGCCCGGCCCGGACGCGATCGCCAACGCGGTGGTGCAGCTGGCCCGCGCGTTCGGCGTCGAGGCGGTGGCCGAGGGGGTGGAGACACCGGCCCAGGCGGCCCGGCTGGAGAGCCTCGGCTATCTGCGGGCGCAGGGCTTCCACTTCGCCCGGCCGATGGCGCCGGAGCAGCTGTCTAACGAGCTGATGAGCCGGCTTGCAATGCGGCCGTGACCAGCTCGGTCAACCGCTCCAGGTAGTCGTCGCTGACCGGGGTGCGGGCCACCGCGAGCCGCCAGTACAGCGGGCCCAGGATCAGGTCGACGGCGAGTTCGGGGTCGGCGTCGGCGGGCAGCTCGCCGCGCGCCACGGCCTGGCCGACCAGCTTGTCGCCGACCGCCTGCTGATGGCTGCGCAGCGCCTTCTGCAGCGTCTCGGCGATCTTGGGGTTGCGGGCCGCCTCGGCCATCAGGTCGGGAATGATCTGGGAGGCATACCGGTGTTGCAGAGCCTTGGTCGCGATCATCATGAGCAGCTGCAGGTCGCCGGCGAAGCTGCCGGTGTCCGGCAGCGGCACGGCCCGTCCGGCGACATCCGAGACGATCTCCAGGACCATCTCGAGTTTGTTGCTCCACCGGCGGTAGATTGCGGTCTTGCCGACCCCGGCACGGCGCGCCACCGCCTCGATCGAAAGGCGGCCGTAGCCCACCTGGGCCAGCTCGTTCATCACCGCGTTTCGAATGGCCTTGGTGATGTCCCCGCGGAGCACCGCGGCCCCCGCCGGTGCTCGCTTGACTGTTGCCACTCAGTCACTATAGCGCTACGTCGTAACGGTTGCGTTCCGGCGTGCGGTCGGCTAGCGTCAGCCGCACGTCGATACGACTCCGTTTCATCGGCGCAAACCTGGTTAGTGTGTTGACGCGCAAGTCCCCTTGGTCCGCGGATGCCGACGGACCGATCAGATCGGAGCGCCACCCCATGCCCCAGACGGCGGTCGCCGATTCCGACACCGGCCTCACGCTCAAGGAGCTGGCTCATCGACACGGCCTCAGCTCGGCCGGCGCACTGCCCAGCTTCCCGGCGTACACCCGGCAGCTCTGGTCGTACCGGCACTTCATCTCGTCCTACGCGAACGCGAAGGTCACCTCGTCGCTGGGCAAGACCCGGCTGGGCAGCCTCTGGCAGGTCCTCACCCCGCTGATCAACGCCGGGGTGTATCTGGTGATCTTCGGGGTGCTGCTCAAGACCCACCGGAACATGGACAACTTCATCGCGTACCTCTGCATCGGGGTCTTCCTGTTCGGGTTCACCCAGTCGGTGACCCAGGCCGGCGTGCAGTCGATCACCAGCAACCTGGGCCTGATCCGGGCGTTGCACTTTCCCCGGGCCTGCCTGCCGATCGCGGTGGTGCTGGTGGAACTGCGCAACATGATGGCCGCGATGGCGGTACTGATGGTCATCGTGGTCGGCACCGGCGAGCCGATCACCTGGCAGTGGCTGCTGATCCCCCCGGTCCTGCTGCTCCAGGCACTGTTCAACGCGGGGATGGCCACCGCCGGTGCCCGCCTCGGCGCCAAGCTCACCGACATCCGCCAGCTGGTCCCGTTCGTCATGCGGATCTGGCTGTACGGCTCCGCCGTGCTCTATCCGGTCAGCTTCTTCGCCGAGCGGCTCAGCGGCTGGAAACTGGCGCTGGTCGAGGCCAACCCGCTGCTGGTGTACATCGAGCTGATGCGGCACGCGCTGATGGAGAAGGTCGAACTGGCCAACCCGCCGGCCGTGCTGTGGGCCCAGGCCGCCGGGTGGGCACTGGTGGTCGGCATCGGCGGATTTGTCTACTTCTGGCGCGGAGAGAAGGGTTACGGCCGTGGCTGACCCCACCGGCGAGCGCGTCCCCACCGTGATCGTGGACGACGCCCACGTGGTCTACCGGGTGCACGGCTCGGGATCCCCGGGCAGCGGCACCCCGGTGGCCAGCTTCAAGCGCCTGGTCACCGGCACCAAGCAGGCCGCCGTCCGCGAGGTGCACGCGATCAAGGGGGTCAGCTTCGTCGCCTACCGCGGCGAGGCGATCGGCCTGATCGGCAGCAACGGCTCCGGCAAGTCGACGCTGCTGCGCGCGATCGCCGGCCTGCTACCGGTGCAGAGCGGCGCGATCTACGCCGCCGGCCAGCCGTCGCTGCTCGGCGTCAACGCGGCACTGATGAACGACCTGCCCGGCGAGCGCAACGTGGTGCTCGGCTGCCTGGCGATGGGAATGACGCCGGCCGACGTGAAGGCGAAGACCGCCGACATCATCGAGTTCTCCGGGATCAACGAGCGCGGCGACTTCAGCTCCCTGCCGATGCGGACGTACTCCTCCGGCATGGCCGCCCGGCTGCGGTTCTCCATCGCCGCCGCCAAGGAGCACGACGTGCTGCTGATCGACGAGGCGCTGGCCACCGGCGACGCGAAGTTCCGCCGCCGCAGCGAGCAGCGGGTCCGGGATCTGCGCAAGGAGGCCGGGACGGTGTTCCTGGTCAGCCACAGCGAGCAGTCCATCCGGGACACCTGTGAGCGGAGCATCTGGCTGGAGTCCGGCCTGATCCGCGGGGACGGGCCGACCGAGCAGGTGCTGAAGGAGTACGAGGCCTACATGCGCAAGTAGGCCCCGTACCCGATCCGGCCGGGTGCGCTCAGCGCACCGAGAGATGCACGTGGTTGGTGTGGTCGCTGGACGGATCGCCGCCGGCACCGGAGTAGGACTTCCACCGGTCGCTGCTGGCCAGCCAGATGCGCCGGTACCAGATCACGTAGAGCACGCCCAGGGCGTCGGCGTTGTCGACGAAGTAGTCCGCCAGCCGGTCGCCGTAGTCCCGGCTCGCGCCGGTGGCGTCCCCGCCGAAGCCGTTCTTGTCGGCGGCGAAGTCGCAGGCCCGGCCCTTGGGATGCTCACCGCTGTTCTGCTCCCGGAAGCAGGCGACATAGCGGGTGAACCCGTCCTTCTGCGCCTCCTTCATGGCGTGCGCCAGACGCGGGGTGATGCAACCGCTGGTGGTCGGGTCGTTGACCGTGCAGCCCTCGCCGGACAGCGAGCCGTCGGAGTTGCGCGGCGCCGCCGCGGCCCGGTCGGTGTTCCCGCCACCACCCGCTGAACCCGCGTCCTGCCCCTGGTTGGCGGCCTTGAGCGCCTTCTCCGCCTGGGACTTCCGCTTGGCCATCACGTCGAGCTGCTTCTGCTGCTCCTTGACCGTGGCGTCGATCGCGGCCTTGGCCTGAGCCTGCTTGGTCCGGGTCTCCTTCAGCTCGCGCAACGCCCGGTCCTGCTTGACGGCGAGCGTCTCCAGCGTCTCGGCCCGGTCCAGCAGGCTGCCGGTGGACGACGCGGTCAACAGCGCCTTCATCGGCCCGAGCCGCCCGGTGCGGTACGTCTGCTGGGCGATCTCGTCCAGCGCCTGCTGGCGCGGGCCCAGTTCGGCGTCGAGCTTCTTCAGCAGCCCGGTGAGTTCGCCCTGCCGCTTCTTGGAGCGGCCCAGCGCCTCCTTGGCCTCGACGAACCCCTTGGACGCGGCCTCGAGCTGCTCGATCAGGGACTTGCTGCCGCCCTCGCCGTCGTCACCCGAGTCGCCGGGCGCGGCCAGCGGGCGGGGCGCGGCGCCGGCCGGCGCCGGCGCGACGGCCAGTCCGGACATGGCGATCACCAGCGCGAGGATCGGCGCTAATCGTCGCCGGACAGTGTGGTACTTCACGTGCCTTCCTTCCGTCGGCCGCCGACCGGGTTAGCTGACGGGTTCGGGACGGAAGCGATCCCTACCGCGCCGGACGTCGGACGCCCGGGCGGATTCACCCCATTACCTGGGTTGTGGTTCCCCGGCTCGCCTCGCGGCGATTAGACGGCGATCACCGTTCGGTAACGGTGACCGAGACGAACGATACCGACGAATTCCCGAATCGCCAGCGGTAGTACTGAGCGCTACATATCGACCACGTTCAGCGATGAGATCGCGGGCAGAATGCAACGACTCACATTAATACGTGGTTACGGCCCAATCTCACGCAAAGTCATTGCGCAGTAACGGCAATTCGCCGCGGTCGTGGTGCTGAAGGACGGAGATTCGTCGGGTAAGCTGGCCGCCGGTCACTGCCAAAAGGTGCCGCCCCCAAGGCACCGGCAGGCCACCGCTTAATCGCCGCAAGGCGTACCGGGGAACCACTTTTCCTGGGGTGAATCCGCACGTGTGTGCACGCACACGAGCGGTAGGGATCGCTTCCATCCCGAACCCGTCAGCTAACTCGGTCGGCGGCAACACGGAAGGAACACCTGAATGACGGCAAGTCCTCGCCGGTGGCTGATCCTCGCCCTGGCACCACTCGTCGCCATGACGATGCTCATCACGCCGGTGACCCCGGCGCACGCCGAGCCGGACGGGTCCGGCAAGTCCTCCAAGACGGCGGACGACGGCGACGACAATCCCATGCTGAACGACGTGCTCGACTCCACCGGCCGGCGCTACCTCGCGGCCAAGGCCGCGGTCGCCAAGTCCACCAAGAAGCAGCTCGCGCTGGCCGTCCAGGTCCGCGACGCCGAGTCCAAGCGCGACGCGCTGCTGCCGGAGGTCGGCGCCGTGGCCGGACAGCAGTACCGGATCGGCGGCATCTCCGCGGCCAGCTTCCTGCTCAACAGCGCGGGCTCCGACAACTTCCTGGAACGCGCGGTCTCCCTGGAGGAGATGAACGCGATCAACAACAAGAAGCTGAAGGAGCTCAACGACGCGATCGAGCTGGTCGCCAAGAGCAAGGCCAGCCTGGACGCCGAGGTCAAGGCGCAGCAGCAGCATCTGGCCTCGATGAAGAAGCAGAAGCAGGCCGCCGAGGAGGCGCTCAGCCTGGTCGGCGGCAAGACCGTGACCGGCGGTTTCGTGGACGTCAAGTCCCGGGTGGCGAAGGCCGCGCCGCGCAACTCCGACGGCGGGTTCTCCCCGCAGGGCTGCACCATCGACGACCCCACCACCGGCGGCTGCGTCACACCGCGGACGCTGCACATGTACAAAGAGGTGAAGAAGGCCGGCTTCAACCGCTTCGTCGGCTGTCACCGCAGCGGCGGGCCGTTCGAGCACCCGAAGGGCCGGGCCTGCGACTGGTCGCTGCAGAAGAGCGGGTTCGCGCCGTGGCACAACCGGGACACCCGGGAGTACGGCAACAACCTGATGGCGTTCCTGGTCCGCAACGCCGACCGGCTGGGCGTCCTGTACGTCATCTGGAACAAGCAGATCTGGCAGCCGGCGTCCGACTGGCACTCGTACAGCGGGCCGAGCGACCACACCGACCACGTACACGTGTCGATGATCTGACGTACCGCACCGCATACGGAACGGCCCCCGGTCACCCGACCGGGGGCCTTCGTGTTCCGGGCGTCAGGACAGCGTGGCGCGGCGGACCGGCGCGCGGCCGGCCGGCTGCTCCGGCGCCGGCCCCGCGGGCACGGCCGGCGGGATCTGCACCACCACCGGCTTCACCTGCGTCACGGTGACCTCCTTGCCGTAGTGCATGAGGTCCAGGCGGGCCGAGCCACCGCCGTTGCGCAGCGAGTACGTCACCTCGTCGGCCGCCACGATCACCCGCAGTCGCAGGCCCCGCCACAGCAGCGAGAACTCCAGCCGGTTGATCCGGCTGGGCAGCCGCGGCGCGAACGACAGCTGGCCGTTGAAGTCCCGCATGCCGCCCAGACCGGCCACCAGCGCGATCCAGGAGCCGGCGAGCGAGGCCACGTGCACGCCGTCCCGCGCGTTGCGGTGCAGGTCGTGCAGGTCCATCAGGGCGGCCTCGCCGAGGTAGTCGTGGGCCAGCTCCACGTGACCCACCTCGGACGCCATCACGGCCTGGATGCAGGCCGACAGCGAGGAGTCCCGGACCGTCCGCGCGTCGTAGTACGCGAAGTTGCGGGCCTTCTCCTCCGGCGTGAACGCGTCGCCGCGCACGTACATCGCCATCACCAGGTCGGCCTGCTTCACCACCTGCTTGCGGTACAGGTCGAAGTACGGGTAGTTGAGCAGCAGCGGGTACGCCTCCGGCGGGGTGTTGCCGAAGTCCCACTCCTGCAGCCGGGTGAACCCCTGGGACTGCTGGTGCACGCCGAGTTCCCGGTCGTACGGGATGTGCACGGCCGCGGCCGCATCCCGCCAGGACGCGGCCTCCTCGTCGTCCACGCCCAGCCGGCGGGCCACGTCCGGGTGGCGCTTCGCGGCCTCGGCGGCCTCGAACATGTTCTGCTGCGCCATCAGGTTCGTGTAGACGTTGTCGTCGACCACGGCGGTGTACTCGTCCGGGCCGGTGACGCCGTCGATGTGGAAGCGCCCGTGCCGGTCGTGGTGCCCCAGTGAGCGCCACAACCGGGCCGTCTCCACCAGCAGCTCCAGGCCGACCTCGCGCTCGAAGTCGTGGTCGCCGGTGGCCTGCACGTACCGGCGCACCGCGTCCGCGATGTCGGCGCCGATGTGGAAACCGGCGGTGCCGGCCGGCCAGTACGCCGAGCACTCCTCGCCGCGGATGGTCCGCCACGGGAACGCGGCACCCTGCAGACCCAGCGTCTGCGCCCGCTCCCGGGCCAGGTCCAGCGTCGAGTGCCGCCAGCGCAGCACGTCGGCCGCCGCGGACGGCTGGGTGTAGGTCAGCGCGGGCAGTACGAACGTCTCGGCGTCCCAGAACGTGTGGCCGTCGTACCCGGGGCCGGTGAGCCCCTTGGACCCGATCGGCCGCTGCTCGGCGCGGGCACCGGCCTGCAGCGTGTGGAACAGGCCGAAGCGGACCGCCTGCTGCACCTCCGGGTCGCCCTCGACCGAGACGTCGGAGTGGTCCCAGAACTCGTCCAGGTACTCCCGCTGCGCGTCGAGCAGCCCGTCCCACCCGTCCAGCCGGGCACTGGCCAGCGCGCCGCCGACCTGGTCCCGGACGGCGGGCAGCGAACGGTGGCTGGACCAGCCGTACGCGGCCAGCTTGACCACCCGCAGCTTCTGCCCCGGCTCCAGCTTGCAGGCCACCGTGGTGCGCAGCCAGTCCGGGTGCCCCTCGGTGGTGATGGCGTGCTTGCCGGGCGTCTCCACCAGGTGCTCCATGGCCGCGGCCATGCGCAGGTCGCTGGCCTTGGTGCGGTGCACCAGCAGACCGCCGGTGCGCTGCTCGAGCATCTCCTCCGCCTGCAGCGGGTGGTCGAGCACCGCGGCCACCCGCGGGTCCTTGCTGGTCGGCGGCAACTGCTCGTTCGCCACCAGCTCGGACTGCAGGATCAGCCGGGCGCCCTGCTCCAGCGGCTCGACCTCGTACAGGATCGCGACCACGGCCCGCTGGGTGAACGAGACGAACCGCACGGTGCGGATCCGCACCGCCTGACCGGACGGCGACACCCACTCGGCGGTCCGCTCCAGCGTGCCGGCCCGCAGGTCCAGGACCCGTTCGTGGGAGCGCAGCTCGCCGTACCGGACGTCGAACGGCTCGTCGTCGACCAGCAGCCGCATCAGCTTGGCGTTGGTGACGTTGACCATCGTCTGGCCGGACTCCGGGAAGCCGTAGCCGGCCTCCGCGTAGGGCAGCGGGCGCAACTCGTAGAACGAGTTCAGGTAGGTGCCGGGCAGGCCGTGCGGCTCGCCCTCGTCCAGGTTGCCGCGCAGCCCGATGTGACCGTTGGCCAACGCGAAGACCGACTCGGACTGGGCCAGCAGGTCCAGGTCCAGCCGGGTCTCCCGCACGTGCCAGGGGTCGACGGGATATGCCCGTTCACGGATCACGGTGGTGCCTCTCGATGACTATGAAAGAAGAAAGTCTGTGGGGAGTTACGCGATCATCGCGTCAGGAGTTCGGACAGATCCTGGACGACGATGTCGGCACCATGTGCCAGCATCGCCTCGGCCTGTCCGACGCGGTCGACACCGACCACGATCCCGAAGCCGCCTGCCCGACCGGCGGCGACGCCGGCCAGCGCATCCTCGAAAACGGCGCAGTGCTCTTTAGGGGTGTCGAGCAACTCGGCGCCGAGCAGAAAGGTGTCCGGTGCCGGCTTACCCGGCAAGTGTCGCTCCCGGGCCACCACGCCGTCTACGCGTACCTCTAGCAGGTTTGCGATACCGGCCGCCTCCAGCACGTCCTTGCAGTTGGCACTGGCCGACACCACGGCGCGCCGCAGACCCGCGTCGCGGGCCGCGTGCAGGTAGTCGACCGACCCGGGATAGACCTGGACGGCCCCCTCCTGGATCTTCTGCAGGACGAGCTCGTTCTTGCGATTTCCGATGCCGTTGACGGTCTCCGCGTCCGGAGCGTCGTCGGGGGCGCCCTCGGGCAGGGTGATGCCACGAGAGGCGAGGAACGTGCGTACGCCATCGGCTCGCTGCCGGCCGTCGACAAATCGGTGGTAGTCGTCGCCGGAATCGAACGGTACGAACGGCTGCCCGTGCTGCGCGGACCAGATCCGCAGAAACGCGTCGAACGTCAGTTTCCACGCAGCGTTGTGGACCAGGGCGGTCTGCGTCAGCACACCGTCGAGGTCGAAGAGGCAGGCGGTCACGTGTGGAGGAAGACCGAGCACCGGCCTAATGTAGTCGCCCTCGGTCGGAGAATCCCCACAACATCGCACCCAACGTTTCACCGGCGATTCTTACGTGTTTCATCCGGCCGTCACATCGTGCTGACCTGCACAGACGCTGTTCAGGCGGCGGCCAGAGAGATGCGCAACCCGATGGTGGTGCCGATCGGACCGGTCGCCATGGTGACCTCGTCGCACAACTGGTACGCCAACCAGATGCCGCGACCGCCGACCTCGAACGCCTCGGGCACCTCCGGCGCACGGTGAAAACGCTGCGGGATGCCCGGGCCGGAGTCGGTCACGGTGCACCACGCCGAGTCGCCGGCGAGCCACACGACGATGCGTCCGTGGCCGCCGGCGTGCAACACGACGTTGGTGATCACCTCGTTGACCGCCAGCACGAACCCGTGCAGCCGGTCGCCGCCCAGCCCGGCCTCGGTCAGGCTGGCCTGGACCTCGTGCCGGACCACCGTGATCTCGTCCCGGCCGAACGTCCGATCCAGCAACTCCGGATGCGGCGACGTGGCCGGAACCGCATGCCGAGCGGGCTCCCGCGCCGGAGCCGAACGCAGCGCATCCTGGCTCCGCTGCAGACCGTATGTCTCGTCCACCGTCGTGCAGCCTACGCTGTGCGACGCCCTCGTGGCAGACAACATCCGGCCGTTCCCGGCCACCGGACCGGGCCGGCGGGTCAGACCAGGCCGGAGATGGTCCGGAAGATCTCGGCGTAGAAGTTGCCGTCGATCTCCCGGTACAGGCTGAACTTCATCCCCGGGCTGCCGAAGAACGGCCGCAGGGTCCAGGCCAGCTGGGTGCCGACGAACCCGAACAGGAAGATCCAGACGTACAGCAGCGTCATGCTCGGCGGCGTGCCGGTGGCCGGCCGGGCGGCCCGGGGGTACGGGGCCGGCGCCGGGCGCACCGGCTGCAGCACGTAGCCCGGCGGAACCGTGACCGCCGGAGCGGCGGGCTCGGCGACGGCCACCGCGGTGCCGGCCGGTGCGGGGGTGGCCGATGCCGGGGTGGCACCGTTGGGCGCCGCGCCCGGGGTGGCCGCCGGAGCCGGGGTGGCCGCGGGCGTGGCTGCGGGCACGGGGGCGGCCGGCGGCACGTCCGGCGCCGCCGGGGAGAGCAGGCCGTAGTCGTTGAGCACCCGCATGCCGCCGGTGAGGAAGCGCAGGCCGACCAGCGCGGCGAGGCCCAGGATCGCCACGTTGAGCAGCTTGAAGAAGCCATAGTCCGGCGCGGTGATCAGGAAGAAGAGGCTGATCGGCGCGAACGCCAGCGCCAGCATCGCCGTCACGGTCAGCGCCACCATGACCAGCGACAACGACTGCCGCACCGACAGCCGGGCGCCGAAGACGAGGTTGAACAGGTACAGCGTGGGCAGGCAGATGGCCAGCGTGACGGCGAACAGCAGGGGCAGCTTCACCGCCGAGGTGAGCGCCATCAGGACACTGTGGAAGGAACCCAGCACGGCCCCGTAGACGGCCAGTGCGGCCATCGAGCTGATCAGCATCTGGCCGGTCAGCCGGGTGAGGTCGCGGTCGTCCACGACCTGCTGCCAGATGCCCTGTCGGTCCCGCAGGATCCGTTCGATCACCAGTAAGCCGGATGCGTTCGCCACGACGGCCACCCTTCACTTCGACGTCGATACGCCATCGCACCGACGTGTGCGCGAACGATATGCCATCCAGGCAAGACATGTAAGAGGCGCGCACATGCCAAGATCACAATCGCCCATCAGATGACAAACCCTCATTGACGGGTACGTAGTTCGGCCGCCCCAGCCATCGTGGCCATCCGACGACGTCACGCCATCGCCACCGAGGCGTGCTCCTAGGAGCGCTGGCGTTGTCGATCGACCACTCGCTCGACAGCGGCCCTTCCGGCGGACCAAGGGCCGGCCTGGCCGCGTCGCGTGGAAGAACGGTTCGCTGCGCGCCGGAGCTCCACACGCCCCGTTGCCCCGTGCCCGGCGAGACGGTTCACTCCGCGCCACACCCCGTCGCCCCGAGCCCGGCGTGTAGCGAGATGGTGCGCTACGCACCGAAACTCCACACGCCCCCTCGCACCGGGTAGGGCGTGTGACGAGATGGCGCACTACGCACCACAACTCCACACGACCGGTCGCACCGGGTAGGGCGTGTGACGAAATGGTGCGCTACGCACCACAACTCCACACGCCCCCTCGCACCGGGTAGGGCGTGTGGCGAGATGGCGCGCTACGCACCGCAACTCGACACGACCGGTGGCCTCGGGCCCGGCGTGTGGAGGTGCGGCTAGTTCCGCACCCGGAAGCCACACGCACTGCGCATCGCGCGAACCAGGCCCGGCCGGCGGGGCTTGCCATGCGCCGCTCCCCCCGGACTCTGCCGGAGCTTGAGGACTGAGCGCCCGAATTGTCCCCGCTGCGGGCGAGCCGCCGGTTCCTGCGCCCGGACACTTGAGCACCGCACGCCAAGCCGAGGCGCGCGGGGGCGTCCGCCGGGGCTAACGCCAGCCGACGTCGATCCGGTCGCCGCGCTCGTCGAAGAAGTGCAGGGCGTCCATCCGGACCGAGATGGCCAACGGATGGCCCGGCGACACCGCCGGGTAGGGCGCCAGCCGCACCGCCAGCTCGGCCGGGCGCCGGTGGTGCCGTCCCGGATCGGCCAGCACGCTGGTCTGTTCCGCGTCCCGGACGCCGGGCTTGCTGCCGTTGGTCCGGTCGGCGCGGCCGGTGAGGCGCTGGAGTGCTCCGCCGAACCGCTGCAGCGCGCCCCTCTCCTCGGGACCGTCGTGCACCGCGCCGCCCATCTCGTCGACCAGGATCGCGGTGGCGCCGATGTCCAGGAAGGCGAGCGACTCGTGGCCGTGGTGTTCGAGGTAGCGGATCCGCCCGTGCAGCACGTCGCCGGGCGCGTCCGGCGCCACCGGGGTCAGCGCCTCGGCCCGCATGCCGACGACGATGCGTTCGCCGTGGTAGTGCGCGACGGCCCGGGCGCGGATGTCGGTCCACGGCAGGTACAGCGCCTGCTCGCCGAGATTCAGCGCGATGTAGCGGTCGAGGTGCACGTACACCGACGCCTCGAGCAGGTTCATCCGGGGCGCGCCGAGGAAGGCGGCCACGTAGAGCGTGGCCGGGCGGCCGTACACCTCGGTGGGGGTGCCGATGTCCTGCAGCACGCCCTTGCGCAGGATGGCGACCCGGTCCGCCATGGTGAGCGCCTCGGCCTGGTCGTGGGTCACGTACATGGTGGTGACGCCGAGTTCCTTGGTCAGGCCGGTGATCTCCGCACGCAGTTCCGCGCGCAGCCCGCTGTCCAGGTTGGACAGCGGCTCGTCCATCAGGAACAGGCCGGGCCGGCGCACGATGGCCCGGCCCATCGCCACCCGCTGGCGCTGGCCGCCGGAGAGCTGACTGGGCCGGCGGCCGAGCACGTCGCCGATGCCGAGCGCGCTGGCCACGTCGCCGACCCGCTCGGAGCGGGACTCCGGCTGCACGCCGGAGAGCTTCAGCGGGAACCCGATGTTGTCGCTCACGCTCATGTGCGGGTACAGCGCGAAGTCCTGGAACACCATCGCGATGCTGCGTTCCCGGGGAGCCAGGTCGAGCACCGGCTCTCCGTTGAGCAGGATGTCACCGCTGGTCGGGTCCTCCAGGCCGGCGATCATGCGCAGGACAGTCGACTTGCCGCAGCCGGACGGGCCGAGCAGCACCATGAACTCGCCGTCGTTGACGTCCAGACTGACCTTGTCGACCGCCACCGTGCCGTCCGGCCAGACTTTGGTGACGTCCTTGATACTGACGGTCGACACCGTCAACCTCCTGCGGTCGGAGCAGCGGCGATCCAGGCCCCCTTAGACCCGCGATCGCGCCTACTGTGACCAGCGCCATCGACGATTGGCCATCGGGCGAACGTGCCATTCGCCTAGGGTTACCACATCATTACAGGTTTGGTATGACAACGATGGTCGGCGCGCAGATAAAACCCGCTGGCCAGTGCTGTTCACCGCCAGGAATCCGGCCGGTTATCTCCGGTTCCCGTCGTCGAAACGTTATCTCGGTTTCCCGTCGAACCAGACCCGCCGGACCACCCGCTCCGCCGCCCCGCCGTCGTCCAGTCCGCAGAACCGGGCGCGGAACGCGGCCCGCGCCGCGGTGGCCGCCGGCCCGGCATGCACCCCGCTGCGCAGCGTCTCGACCAGATCGGGGTAGCTGGTGGCGACCGCGCCGGGCGGCTGGGCGAGCAGATCGAAGTACACGCCCCGCAGGGCACGGTAGGCGGCCCAGTCCGGCGCGTAGATCACCACCGGCCGGTCCAGGACCGCGTAGTCGAACATGGCGGACGAGTAGTCGGTGATCAGCACGTCGGCGGCCAGATAAAGATCTTCGACCACCGGGTACGCCGAGACGTCCAGGATCGAGCCCTGCCGCGCCAGCTTCGCGACCGTGGCCGGCGCCACGTGGAAGTAGTGCGCCCGCACCAGCAGCACCGTGTCCGGGCCCAGCCGGTCGGCCAGGTCCTCCACGTCCAGGGTCGGCGTGCCGGGCGGCAGCCACTCCCGGTGCGTCGGGGTGTAGAGCACGACGGTCCGGTCCGGGCTCAGGCCGAGCTTCGCGCGTACCCCCGCGGTGTCCTCGGCGGTGGCCACCGCCAACCGGTCGTTACGCGGATAGCCGACCTCCAGCGTCTCGTGCCGGGCCGGATAGGCCCGCTCCCAGGCCACCGTGGTGTGCCGGTTCGCGGTGATGCTGTAGTCCCAGCGGTCCACCCGGCGCATCTGCCCGGCGAAGTCCCGGTCCGTCGCCGCCGCCGGGTGGTCCACCTGGTCGAGGCCCATCATCTTCAGCGGCGTGCCGTGGTGGGTCATCACGTGCGTGGTGCCCCGGCGCTTCACGATCGGCCGGGGCCAGTTGACGTTGTTGACCAGCCAGCGGGCGCGGGCCATGGTCCGGTAGTACCGGAGCGTGCCGGCCACCACGTAGTCGGTGCCGGGCGGCACCGAACCGACCCGGGCCCGGCTGATCACCCAGACCGCACGCAGGCCCGGGACCAGTTCGGTGGCCTTCGCCGCGACCGCCGCCGGGTTGCAGGACACTCCGCGGAACCAGTAGGCGGCGAAGACCGCGAGGTTCTGGTCGACCGGCAGGCGCAGCTGTCCGCGGTAGTAGATCTGGAAGACGCCCTGCCGGGCCTTGCGGGCGACCGTGCGAGCCAGGTTCAGGCCGGCGGTGGTGGCCCCGGCGACCGCGGTGCGCACCCGGGACGCGATCTCCCACGCCTGGTACGCCGGGTACCACCCGCGCTCGACCAGCCGGTGCCGGACGACCTGATCGTCCTTTGGCGCCGGATAGCCGGTGGCCGGCACGTACCGCCGGTAGTCCTCGTGCATCCGGGCGAAGAACCGTTTGCGCGAGCCCCGGGCCAGCCGTTCCTGGTTGTCCAGCACGACCAGGTAGTGCCAGAGCATCCGCCGTACCAGCAGTGGCCGCAGCTGTGGGCCGCGGTCGGAGTGCTCGTCGACCAGCTCGAGCGCGTGCGTCCAGTGGTCGAAGATCTCGAAATGCCGGTCGTCGAGGGTACGGGTGATCGCCCCGGTACGCCGCTGCCGGTAGTGCACGCAGACCCGGGGCAGCGTGCTGATCCGCTCGGCCACAGCCAGCAGCGGGTAGGTGAACGACACGTCCTCGTACCAGCCGGGCGCGAACCGGATCCCGGTCTTGGCCAGCAGGTCCCGCCGGACGATCTTGTTCCACGCCACGTGCAGGACGTCCAGCACCCGGGGGTACTGCTCGACGGTGAACACCTCGGGCGCCTTGGCCAGTGCCGCCCGGGCCGAGCCGACCACCCGCCCGTCCCAGTGCACCCGGTCGAATCCGACCAGCAGCACGTCCGGTTCGACGGCGCGGAGGCGGCGGGCGACCGCGCCGAGCGCACCGCCGGCCACCCAGTCGTCGCTGTCGATGAACCAGACGTACTCGCCGGCGGCGGCGTCCAGGCCGGCGTTGCGGGCCCGCCCGAGTCCCACGTTCCCGGTCAGCGAGACCACCCGGACCCTCGGGTCACGGGCGGCGTACTCGGCCAGGATCTCGCCGCTGCCGTCCGGCGAGCAGTCGTCCACGGCCACTATCTCGAAGTCGGTGAACGACTGGTCCAGCAGCGAGTCCAGGCACTGACCCAGGTAGCCCTGCACCTTGTACACCGGCAGCACCACGCTGAGCAGGGTCACCGGGCGCCCTCCGCGGTCCGCCAGTCGCCGACCGCACCGATCAGGAATCTGCCGGCGACCACGCCGGCGAGGACCGCGACCCCGAGCGTGGCCTGATCGGTCACCGCCGCCACGGCGAGCAGCACGATCCGGCCGTCCCAGCCCAGCAGCGGTCCGGTGCCGCCGGACGCGGGTGCGCCCTTCTCCATCCGGGCGGTCAGGTCGTAGTGCCGGAGGGCGAGCGCGAACAGCAGCATGAAGATCACCGCGGGCGGCACGTCGCCGGTCAGCCCGACCGCGACCACGAACAGGTACTCGATCGCGCGCAGCACCGCCGGCACCAGCCAGTCGAGCGGCCCGGCGTGCGGCGCCCGGGCCGGCGTGCCGGCCGCCAGCGCGACCAGCGCCACCACGACCAGCGCCAGGCGGGCGTCGCCGCCACCGAGCAGGTCGGTCAGCAACCCCACCACCGCCGCGAACGCGACCAGCGCCGCCGCCGCGCCGACCAGCAACGGCTGGGGCACCCGGGCCCGGCCCAGGACGGCGCAGGTCAGCAGCCCGTCGTCCCGGTGCCGGGCGGTGTCCACCGTGTTCAGCACCCCGACGCGCATCGACAAGGACCGCAGCGAGCGCAGCGCCGACGTGTACGCGGCCGCCAGCAGGCCCCAGCCGACCACCGCGGCCAGCGCCACCCGGCCGTTGGTGAGCGCGGCCAGCACGGCCATCAGAGCCCACCGCTCGCCGATCGGGAACACCACGATCCGCTTCAGCCAGTACGCGGCCGAGCCGGTGTCCGCCTGCACCCGGTTGGACGCGGCGCTGAGCCGGGCACCCACCCCGCTCTGCGCCACCGGCGCCGGACGGGCGGCGGCCTCGTCGTGCAGCGCGCCGTACCAGGTGTCGGTCATGTGCCGGACGGTCTGCAGCACGATCGCGGTGATCGCGAGCGGCCAGGCGTACGGCAGCCCGATCCGTTCCGCCCCAGCGGCCAGGCCGGCGTAGACCGCGTACTCCTTGGCCCGGTCCGCCATGGTGTCGAGCCAGCCGCCGAACGCGCCGAACCGGCGGGTGTAGCGGGCCAACTGGCCGTCCACGCAGTCCAGCACGAAGCCCAGGTAGAGAAGGACCGCGCCGGCGATCATCGCGGGCCGCGACGCCTGCCAGAACGCCAGCGCGGCGGCCACCGCGAACAGCACGGACAGCGCGGTCACCCCGCTCGGCGTGAGGCCGAGCCGGGCACACCACCGGGTCACCAGCGGGGACCAGGTGCTCACCGCGTAGGTGGTGAAGAAGTCGTCGCGTTCCTTGACCGCGAGCCGCAGCCGCGCCGCGTCCTCGTCCACCGCGGCGACCGCGGCCCGGGCGTCGGCCAGCTCCGCGCCGGTGTGCACCCGCACCGCCCGCAGCAGGCGCACCCGGGTGGCGACCGGCACCAGCCCCGCGTCGAGCAGCGCGGGCAGCAGCAGGTCGACGGCGTTGCGGACGTCGGTGGCGACCCCGCCGCCGCGGGTGCCGGTGGCCGCCACCTCGGCGAGCAGCGGCAGGTCGGCGGCGGCGACGTAGAGCGCCCCGGCGAACCGCACGGTGCCGGCGCCGGGCACCAGACGGCCGCGGTCCTCGCGTACCTCGCCGTCCGGGTCGGGGACCACCAGGGCGGTGCTGCGGCCGGCCGGCTCGGTGGCCAGCATCCACAGCAGACTCGGGTGGGCGACCAGGTCGTCCGCGCAGAGCAGCACCGGCCCGTCGGCGTCGCGGGCCAGGCGGGCGATGTCGTCCAGCTGCGCCGCCAGGTCGCCGCCGGTGGACCGCTCGACCACCGACGCGCCGGCCGCGCGCAGTGCCGCCGCCAGGTCGTCGGTGAGCCGGGTCGCATCGACCGGCTCGAGGGCGTTGCCGGTGCTGGCGCAGAGAAGGGCCAGCGTCACCGGACCATCACCGCTTGCCTCCTTCGCACGTGACCGCCCTTCGCGCGCGGTCACGGAGGCTGCGGTCACGGAGGCTCAGGTTAACAGCGGGCAGTGCCCCGGTCCGGGTCCCCCTTACGGGAGTCACGAGCCGCAGATCCCCCTGCGGACCGAGGGCGGGAGTGCGCGGCGACCGTACCGTCGAAGGTGGTTGCGGCACACCGCAGCGACCACCACCGAAGGAGTGAGTGACGTGAATCGCCGACTTGTCCGGCCCCGCGGCGACCGATGGCTCGCCGGCGTCTGTTCCGGTCTGGGCCGCCGTTTCGGTCTGTCGTCCGGCGTCGTACGCCTGCTCTTCGTCCTGTCCTGCCTGCTGCCCGGGCCGCAGGTGCTCGTCTACCTGGTGCTCTGGATGATCATGCCCAACGAGTGACGCTCACGGATTCGCATAGGTGACGGTGACCTGGGTGTAGCCGAGGCGGGCGAGGAGACTCACCAGCATCTTCTGGGTGTTCTCCCTCGCCCGCTGGTCCAGGCCGCTGCCCCGGGCCGCCTCGGTGATCCGCCGCTGCGCCTCGGCGTAGACCCGTTGCTGCTGCTGCGGGTCGCTGCGGAAGGCGTCCGAGATGCGGTTCAGCAGGCCCCGCTCCTCGGCCACCACGTAGCTGCGCTCCATGTCCAGCGCGGCCTGGGTGAGCTGCGGCGCCGGCAGACTGATCTTGACGGTGTCGTCGTCGGTGTTGATGACGATCGCGTCGTCGGCCAGCGAGGCGAAGTCGACATAAGCCTCGACCGAGCCCGATCCGACGAACAGCGTCCGCTGGTTGACCAGGAAGTCGGGGATGTTCTCCTTGTTCTCCTGCAGGTCCACGATGACCTGGAAGGTGCCGTCCGCGGCCACGAACCGGCTCAGGTCGCGCATCGACTGCAGCAGCACCGGCTGGCTGCGGTCGGTCTCCTGGTCACTGAACGGATTGCCGAACTCGGGCAGCACGTTGATCGCGCGCAGGCCCAGGCACATGCCGACCAGCAGCACGAAGACCACGCCGCCGAACGCGGCGACACGCAGCACACCGCCGCGGCCGCCGGGGGACGGCTCGGCCGGCGGCACCGCTTCCGGATACTCGCGGGTCGGTTCGTCGGTCATACCCTCACGGTACGGGTACCCCCCGACACTGGCGACCGCTCAGCCGCCGAACGCGCTCAGCCCGGTGAGCTTCTGACCCACGACGAGCTGATGGATCTCCGAGGTTCCCTCGTACGTGAGCACGCTCTCCAGGTTGTTCGCGTGCCGCAGCACCGGGTACTCGCCGCTGATCCCGTTCGCGCCGAGGATCGTCCGGCACTCCCGGGCGATCTTGATGGCCTCCCGGACGTTGTTCAGCTTGCCGATGCTGACCTGCTCCGGCCGCAGCCCCACGGCGTCCAGCCGGCGACCCAGGTGCACCGCGAGCAGGTAGCCCTTCTGCAGTTCCAGTGCCATGTCGGCGAGCTTGGCCTGGGTCAGCTGGAAGCCGGCGATGGGCCGGCCGAACTGTTCCCGGGTGGTGGCGTACGCGAGCGCGGTGTCCAGGCAGTCCCGGGCCGCGCCGAGCGCACCCCAGACGATGCCGAACCGCGCCTCGCTCAGACAGGACAGCGGCGCGGAGAGCCCGCGGGCGTCGGGCAGCCGGTCGGCGTCACCCACCCGCACCTCGTCGAGCACGATCTCGCCGGTCGACGACGCCCGCAGCGACAGTTTCCGGCGCACCTCGCGGGCCGTGAAACCGGGCGTGGTGGTGGGCACCGCGAAGCCGGCCACACCCTCGTCGGTACGGGCCCAGATCACCGCGACGTCGGCGACCGGCGCGTTGGTGATCCACATCTTGCCGCCGGTGAGCACCCAGCCGTCCCCGTCCCGGCGGGCCCGGGTGGCCATCCGCGCCGGGTCCGAACCGTGATCCGGCTCGGTCAGCCCGAAACAGCCGATCAGGTCGCCGGCCGCCATCCCGGGCAGCCAGCGCTGCTTCTGCTCCGTGCTGCCGTACCGCCAGATCGCGTACATCGCCAGCGAGCCCTGCACGCTGACCAGGGACCGCACGCCGGAGTCGGCGGCCTCGAGCTCCATGCAGGCCAGGCCGTACGACACCGCGGACGCGCCGGCGCACCCGTAGCCGGTCAGGTGCATCCCGAGCAGCCCGAGCCGGCCGAACTCCCGGGCCAGTTCCTGGACCGGGGCCGTGCCGCTTTCGTACCAGTCCGCCACGTACGGCCGGACCCGGTCGTCGACCACCCGGCGGGCCAGCGCGCGGACGTCGCGTTCCTCGTCGCTCAGCAGTTCGTCCAGGTCGAGCAGGTCGAGCGCCGACGTCACCCCTGGACCACCAGCACCCGGGCGTGGATCTGGTTGCGCTGCTGCAGGGCGGCGCGCAGCGCCCGGTGCAGCCCGTCCTCGAGGTAGAGCGAGCCCTGGTACTCCACCACGTGCGGGAACAGGTCGCCGTAGAACGTCGAGTCCTCGGCGAGCAGCTTGTCCAGCGCCAGCTCACGTTTGGTGGTGATCAGATCGGCCAGGCGGATGGGGCGCGGCGGGATCTCCGCCCAGGCTTTCAGCGTCGTGTGGTGGTCCGGGTACGGAGCTCCGTCCCGGACCGCTTTGAAGATCACGACGGCACGCTCCCTCCGGTCCCCTGCGCTACGGCGTTACCCAGTCCATCGGCCATGATGCACCACTTCGTCCATGGGCCGATGCCCCCGACGCAGTGATGGTGACCTCTTGTCGGGAGCACGGTAGCCGACGGTGAGCGCTCCGATCGGGGTGAACGCCTCCGGAACGCCGAACGCCACCTTGAAGTGCTCGACCCGATCGGCCGGAAGGCCGATGAAGCAGGACCCGAGACCCGCGTCCACCGCGGTCAGATGGACGAGCAGCGCGGCGAACCCGGTGTCGATGTCCCAGTACGGCACCGGCCAGCGCGATTCGTCCCGATCCGTCCAGCCCTTGTCGGACTGCGCGTACCGGTCCAGATAGACCGACTTGTTGGACATCGGCACGATGATCAGCGGCGCCGTCCGCATCCGGGTCAGCCAGCCGTCCGGGCCGTCGTCCGGATCGTCCGCGGTGGTGGCGGTCCAGAAGAGCTCGCGGTCCTCCGGCTTCTCCAGCACCAGGAAACCCCAGCCCTGGGAGAACCCCGCGGACGGCGCACGCAGCGCGTGCGCCAGCAGCTTGTCGCGGATCTCCGCGGGAACCGGCCGATCGGGGTCGTACGTGCGTACCATCCGCCGACGGCGGACGACCTCGTCGAATTCCATGGTTACGGCTTGATCCCCCAGGACGCCGACCAGGTCTGACCGGGCTGCAGGACGATCAGGTCCCGGCCCGACCGGAACGCGTCCGGCGGACAGGTCATCGGCTCGATCGCCACCGAACGGCGGTGCCGGGCACCGGTCAGGGTGTCCCCGGTGAAGACCTGCCACCACTTGAAGTTGCCGTCCGCCCAGACCGTCACCTGCGGAGACCCGCCGGACGCCGCGATGGTCACCGACGAGCCGCCGTCCGGCTCGTAGTCGAGATCGCCGAACGTGGTGTCCAGCACCAGGTCACCGATCCGGCGGGGCTCGCTGAAGTCGTACTCCGTGCCGGCCACCTTGACCGCGCCGATCGGCAGCAGCCGGGCGTCGGCGAGGACCCGGAGCCGGGCCGGCACCCGCAGCAGGGTGTCGTCCACCGGTACGCCGGGCAACTGCAGGTACGGGTGCACCGAATAGCCCCACGGCGCGGGCGCGTCGCCGGTGTTGACCACCTCCTGGTCGCACCGCAGGCCGTCGCCGCCGACCGTCCACCGGGTGCGCAGCGTGAGCGGCCACGGGTACCCGATCTGCGGCGGCAGGTCGAACTCCAGGGTCACCGAGTCGGCGGACTGCTCCGCCGCCCGCCACCGCGACCAGTTGGTCAGCCCGTGGATGGCGGTGTGCTTGTCCGGCTCGGTCAGCGAGAGCTGGTACGACGTACCCTCGAACGTGTAGTGCCCGTCGCGGATCCGGTTCGGCCACGGCGCCAGGACCTGGCCGGCGGACGCGGGCGACACCTCGTCGGCGCCGAACCCGTCGAGCACCGCCCGGTCCCCGACGGCGTAGCTGCGCAGCACGCCACCGACCTCCACCACGGTCGCCCGGTGCCCGTCGGCCTCGATCGACCACTGCGTTCCCGATTTCGCCGGCACTACGCTCGTCATGGGTTGGACACTATCGCTTCACCGGCTCGTCGGTCGTGGGCCGGTAGCGCATCAGTGCCGGGAACGCGGCGGCGAGCACGACCGCCAGCCCGGCCGCGGCGAATCCGCCGCCCGCCCAGGACACGGTCGGACCGGTCAGGTCCGCGGTCCCCCCCGCGCGCAGGTCGCCGAGGCGCGGACCGCCGGCCACCACCACGGTGAACACGCCCTGCAGCCGGCCGCGCAACTCGTCCGGGGCGAACGTCTGCAGGATCGACTGCCGGTACACCGCACTGACCAGGTCGGCGGCACCACCGACGGCGAGGAGCAGGACCACCAGCCACAGCTGGGACGCCAGCCCGGACAGGCCGATCGCGATCCCCCAGGCGACCACCGCCAGCACCAGCGCGGCACCCTGCCGGCGGACCCGGCCGATCCAGCCGGAGGTCAGCCCGCCGATCATGGAGCCGATGGCGATCGCCGCGAACAGCCAGCCCACCGCCGCCCCGCCGCCGAACCGTTCCTCGGCCACCTGCGGGAACAACGCACGCGGCATGGCCAGCACCATCGCCACGATGTCCACCGCGAAGGAGAGCAGCAGCACCGGCTGGGTGACCAGGAACCGCAGGCCGACCACGATGCCCCGGAGCCCGGCGTTCGGCTTCTCGGCGCCCTCCGCGCGGCGCACCGGCGGGATCGGCGGCAACCGGTAGGTGGCCCAGAGCGAGACGGTGAACAGTGCGGCGTCCACCGCGTAGGCGATCGTCACGCCGGTGTCGACCGACCAGATGCTGAAGATCAGTCCGGCGGCCAGCGGCCCGAACACCCCGCCCGCCGTGGTGGTCGTGTAGCCCAGCGTGTTGGCGGCCGGGACCAGGCCCACCGGGACGATCCGCGGGATGATCGCCTGGCGGGTCGGCGAGCTGATCGCGAACCCGGCCGACTGCACCGCGGTGAGCACCAGCAGCAGCACCGGGCTGTGCGCCCCGGCCAGGCCCTGCACCAGCAGGCCCGCGGTGGACGCCCAGGCCAGCGCGGAACTGGCCAGCAGCAGGCGCCGCCGGTCCACCACGTCGGCCGCGGCGCCGCCCCAGAGCCCGAAGACCAGCAGCGGGACCAGCGCCGCCACCCCGAGCAGGCCGACCCAGGAGGACGAGCCGGTGATCGCGTACATCTCCACCGGCACGGCCACGCTGGTGAACTGGAACCCGAAGAAGGACAGGCCGTTGCCGACCCACATCCGCCGGTACGCCGTGATCCGCAGCGGCCGGACGTCGATCATCCAGCCACGGCGCTCCTCGACGACCCGCTCGGCGGCCTCCACCGGCTCCTGACTCACGGTGCCAACCGCTCGACCACCCAGTCCGCGCCGGTCCGGCGGTACCGCAGGCGGTCGTGCAGCCGGTTGCTCCGGCCCTGCCAGAACTCCACGGTCACCGGCTTCACCCGCAGACCGCCCCAGTGCGGCGGCGCCGGCACCGGCCCCGCGCCGAACCGCCCGGTGACCTCGGCCAGTCCCGCGTCCACCGCGGCCCGGTCCGGCACCACCTGGGACTGCGGGCTGGCCCAGGCGCCGAGCTGGGAGCCGCGCGGCCGGCTGGCGAAGTAGGCCTCGGTCTCGGCCCGGGTCACCCGCTCCACCGCGCCCGCGACCAGCACCTGCCGCTGCATGGCGAACCACGGGAAGACCAGGCTGGCGTACGGATTGCCGGCCATCTCGACGCCCTTGCGGGACGTGTAGTTGGTGTAGAACACGAAGCCCGCCGGGTCGTACCCCTTGAGCAGCACCGTGCGCGCCGACGGCCGGCCGTCGGCGTCCGCGGTGGCCACGATCATGGCGTTGGGTTCGGGCAGGCCGGCGTCCACCGCGTCGGCGAACCAGGCGCCGAACTGCTCGGACCAGGTGGCGGCGAGGTCCGTCTCCAGAAACGCACCGCGCTCGGTGTAGTCACGCCGCATCTCCGCGGGTTCCGGGCTCACACGATCTCCTTGTCCTGATCCGACGCAACGAACCTAAGTCGCCCACGGCGATCCGTCAGGTCGGTAAGGATGGGTGTCGCGGAGAGCACAACGCGGTGGGTCGACCGCCCGGTCACCACCCGGCAAGATGAAACCCTTACAGCTGTTGGCCGCGATGTCGGAGTGGCCGGAATCCAGGAGGCTAAGGTGTCGGACTTCAAGCCCGGGCTGGAAGGCGTCATCGCCTTCGAGACCGAGATCGCCGAGCCCGACAAGGCCGGCGGCGCACTCCGTTACCGCGGCGTCGACATCGAGGACCTGATCGGGCAGGTGTCGTTCGGCAACGTGTGGGCGCTGCTGGTGGACGGGCGTTTCGGCCCCGGCCTGCCGCCCGCCGAGCCGTTCCCGGTCCCGGTGCACTCCGGCGACATCCGGGTCGACGTGCAGTCCGCGGTCGCCATGCTGGCGCCGTACTGGGGTCTGCAGCAGCTGCTCGACATCGACGACGACCAGGCCCGCTCGGACCTGGCCCGGGTGTCGGTGACCGCACTGTCGTTCGTGGCGCAGGCGGCCCGCGGCCTGGGTCTGCCGGCCGTGCCGCAGAAGGACATCGACAAGGCCGAGACCGTGGTCGAGCGGTTCATGAAGCGCTGGCGCGGCGAGCCGGACCCGCGGCACGTCAAGGCCGTCGACGCGTACTTCATCTCGGCCGCCGAACACGGCCTGAACGCCTCCACCTTCACCACCCGGATCGTCGCCTCCACCGGCGCCGACGCCGCGGCCTGCATCTCCTCCGGCATCGGCGCGCTCTCCGGCCCGCTGCACGGCGGCGCACCGTCCCGGGTGCTGCACATGATCGAGGCGGTGGAACGCAGCGGCGACGCCGAGGGGTACGTCCGCAGCGTGCTCGACCGCGGCGACCGGCTGATGGGCTTCGGGCACCGGGTCTACCGCGCCGAGGACCCGCGCGCCCGGGTGCTCCGCCGCACCGCCAAGGAACTGGGCGCACCCCGGTTCGAGGTGGCCGAGGCGCTGGAACGCGCCGCGCTCGCCGAGCTGCACGCCCGCAAGCCGGACCGCGTGCTGGCCACCAACGTGGAGTTCTGGTCCGCGGTGGTGCTGGACTTCGCCGAGGTGCCGTCGCACATGTTCACCTCGATGTTCACCTGCGCCCGGGTGGCCGGGTGGAGCGCGCACATCCTGGAGCAGAAGCGGCTGGGCCGGATCGTCCGCCCGTCCGCCCGCTACCTCGGACCGGCGCCCCGCAAGCCGCAGGATGTCGAAGGTTGGGACCAGGTTCCGCACAACGCCTGACGCTCGGCATGCTGGACGGGCTGACTTCCCTGTAGGAGAGGACCCTCGTGGCTGACGCGATCCAGATCCCCGCCGACCTCAAGCCCGTCGACGGACGGTTCGGCTCCGGGCCGAGCAAGGTCCGTCCGGAGGGCGTCGACGCGCTGGCCGCCGTGTCTCGGACGTTCCTGGGCACCTCGCACCGGCAGAAGACGGTGAAGGACCAGGTGGCCCGGCTGCGCACCGGCATCGCCCAGTTCTTCGGGCTGCCGGACGGCTACGAGGTGATCCTGTCCAACGGTGGCACCAGCGCGTTCTGGGACACCGCCGCGTTCGGCCTGATCCGCGACCGGGCCCAGCTCGCCGAGTTCGGCGAGTTCGGCAGCAAGTTCGTCAAGGCGGTCCGGGACGCGCCGTTCCTGGCCGACCCGTCGGTGCGCAAGGCCCCCGGCGGCTCGGCGGCGTTCCTGGCGGCCGAGCCCGGCGTGGACGTGTACGCCAGCGTGCACAACGAGACGTCCACCGGCGTGTCCGTGCCGGTCCGCCGGGTCGACGGCGCCGACCCCGGGGCGCTGCTGCTCACCGACGCCACCTCCGGCGCCGGCGGTCTGGACGTGGACCTCGCCGAGACCGACGTGTACTACTTCGCACCGCAGAAGGCGTTCGGCTCGGACGGCGGCCTGTGGATCGCGCTGATGTCGCCGGCCGCACTGGAGCGCGCCGCCGAGATCAAGGCCACCGGGCGGTACATCCCGCAGTTCCTGGACCTGGTCACCGCGATCGAACAGAGCCGGCTGGAGCAGACGTACAACACCCCGGCGCTGGCCACGGTGTTCCTGGCCGCCGAGCAGACCGACTGGATGAACGCGCAGGGCGGCCTGGGGTGGGCCACCAAGCGCACCGCGGAGAGCGCCAACGCCATCTACGGCTGGGCCGACCGCGCCTCGTTCGCGTCACCCTTCGTGACCGACCCGGCGCTGCGTTCCCAGGTGGTCGCCACCATCGACTTCGCCGACGAGGTGGACGCCAAGTCGATCGCCACGGTGCTGCGCGCGAACGGCATCGTGGACACCGAGCCGTACCGCAAGCTGGGCCGCAACCAGCTGCGCGTGGCGCTGTACCCGACCGTCGACCCGTCCGACGTCGAGGCGCTCACCGCCTGCATCGACTACGTGGTCGAGCGCCTCTGACACGATCGGGTGAACGATCCGCTGTCTCGACACGTATCTACCGCCGACAATGGAGTCGACCGGGAGGTTGCAGTGGCAGGCACGGGTATCGACACCGGGATGTTGCACAAGGGGGCGCACAGCGCCTCGTACTTCGACCTGTCCCGCAGCATGGGCGAGGACGTGGAGATCGTCGACTTCTGCATCCCGTGCAACCCGTACTTCCCCACCCCGGAGATGTTCGACGAGCTGTCCCGCGACCTGCAGAAGATCCTGAAGTACTACCCGAGCGACTCCGCGACCATCACCGCGAAGCTGGCCAGCGTGCTGCAGCTGCATCCGCAGACCGTGGCGATGGCGAACGGCTCCACCGAGCTGATCACCTGGATCGACCACTTGTTGATCAAGGAGAGCGTGGCGATCCCGATCCCGACCTTCGGCCGGTGGACCGACCAGCCGCTGGAGACCGGCAAGCGGGTGGACATGTTCCCGCTGCAGGAACGCGACGGCTTCCGGCTCGACCTGGAGGAGTACGTCCGGTTCATCCGGGACCGCGGCTCCCGGGTGGCGGTGGTGTGCAACGTGAACAATCCGGACGGCAACTACCTGCCGCGCCGTGACGTGATCCGGTTCATGGACGCGCTGGTCGACCTGGACCTGGTGGTGATCGACGAGTCGTTCATCGACTTCTCGGACACCGAGCCGTACCCGTCGGTCGGCCCGGACGCGGTGATCCGCCCCAACGCGGTGGTCCTGAAGAGCCTGGGCAAGAACTTCGGCCTGCACGGCATCCGGTTCGGCTACCTGATGGCCAACCCGGCCATCGCCGCCCGGATCGGCAAGGCGCTGCCGAAGTGGAACCTCAACTCGCTCGCCGAGAAGGTGGTCTTCATGATCTCGGCGCACGACACCGAGTACGAGGAGAGCCTGCGCCTGCTCAGCCGGGACCGCCGGATGATGGCGCACGAACTGCGCCGGATCCCCGGGCTCACGGTGTTCCCGTCGCAGGGCAACTTCATCCTGGTCAAGCTGCCGAACGAATGGTCCGGCGTGGCGCTGCGCGACTACCTGGTCGCCAACCACGCCGTCTACACCCGGGAGTGCGGCAACAAGCTGGGCATGACCAGCCAGTTCATGCGGCTGGTGGTGCGCCCGTCGAACGACGTCGACCGGCTGATCACCGGCATGCTCGACTACGGGCGGCAATGGCAGGGCGACAGCGATCTCCCGCCGTCGTTCCAGGACGATCCGCGGTCCTTCCGGGACGACCCGCTGGACGGCAACTGGACCGGCCTGACCGAGCAGTACAACCCGCACCGGGTCGCAGTCCGCTGACCACTCTCCCACGACGAAGATCATCTCTGCAGCTCAACCAGTTTGACGGCGTGGCTTACCCCCATCGGGTGACCGGGGCGCGTACCGTGTTCCGAAACGCGCCCGGGTGGCTGACTCTCGGGAGGCAGTGTCAGAGCAGGTGACTGCGCCAGCGAGGGGACGGAGGCAACGCATGCGGCCGGTACGCTTCGTCGCCCTTTCCGAAGACGGACAGGCCCTCGTGCTGGCCGATGAGGTCGGACGGCTCCTGGCCCTGCCGATCGACGACCGGATCAGCACGGCGTTGCATGGCGACGGCACACCGCACCCGGTCGGCACCGCCGTGGCCGTCGCCAACGCGGAGACCATGGCGTCGCTGTCCCCGCGCGACATCCAGGCACGGATCCGCTCCGGTGAGTCCGCCGAAGACGTCGCGCGCGTGGCCGGCGTGCCGGTCGACCGCGTGCTGCGGTATGCCGGCCCGGTGCTGCAGGAGCGGGCCATGCTGGCCCAGCACGCGCGCCGCACCCGCCTGAAGACGTCGGACTCCGGCGCCCCGCTGGCCGAGGTCGTGGACGGCCGGCTGGCCCAGCACGGCATCGACACCGAGAAGATCTCCTGGGACGCGTACCGGCGCGAGGACGGCACCTGGCGGATCATCGCCACCTGGCCGTCCGGCAAGGCCACCGCGCAGGCCATCTGGGACCTGGACAAAGGTCGCCAGGTGGTGTCCCCGCACGACGACATGGCGCAGTATCTGTGTGCCGAGCGGCCGACGCAGATCCTCGGCCAGGAACCGGCACCCGACCGCGGCGTGCACGAGCGCGGCGGCCACGGGCTGCCCGGCCCGTCCCGCACCACGGAACCAGCGCGCGGCGGCCACGGCCTGCCCGCCGCCGCGGCCGACACCCAGCGCCCGGGCCGGGACCCGATCCGGGCCGGCCGGGACGCGCTGCTGGCGTCGCTGGACCGGCCGCTCGGCGGTCAGGGCGGCGGGCGCAGCCTGGACACCCCGCAGGAGAGCCGCCGGCCGGTCGCCGGTGGCGCGGCCGCCCTGCTCGGCGGCGGCGCGGGCTCGGCCTTCGACGACGACTCCGACCTGCCCAAGGAGGTCCCGGCCGTGCCGTCGCTCGCGGTGCTGCGGCCGCGGCGCACCGTCGGTCAGGGCCCGAACGCGCAGCAGGCGGCCAGCGAGTCCGAGGAGCAGAAGCCCCGCAAGCGCCTGCCGAGCTGGGACGACGTCCTGTTCGGCGGCGGCCCCGCGGCGCGCGAGTCGTCCTGACCGCCGGTCAGCGGATCAGCGGCCACCGGCGCACGTGCTCGTACCCGCCGCCCTCGGCGTGCCGGCTGTGCACCAGAACGATCTCCTCGGCCGCCCAGGCCGGCCCGGCGTAGTCGTCCAGCGCCGCGCGGACACCGCGGTCCTGCGCGTAGGCCACGGTCAGGTGCGGCGTGAACGGTCGCGCGTCGTGCGGCAGACCCATCGCCACCAGGGCGTTCCGCAGGTAGGCATGCACCTCGGCCAGCGCCGGCACATCACCGGTCAGCCCCGCCCACAGCACGCCCGACCGGCCCCGACCCCCGAACGAGCCGCCGCCCGCGATGCGCAGCGTGATCGGGTCGCGGGGCGGGACCGAGGCCACGGCATGGTCCACGTCCGGGAGGAGCGGTGGGTCGACCTCCCCGAGGAAGGCGAGCGTGACGTGCCAGCGGTCCATCGGAGTGAGGCGGAACGGCCGCACCCGCCGGCCCGCACCCCGCACTCCGTCCCGCGCCGTGACCCGGACGCCGCCGGCCCGGGTGTCCCCGGTGTCGCCCTCGCTCGCCGAGTGCTCGTGCGCGGCGGCCAGCCGGTGCCGCAGGTGGGCGCGCGCCCCCTCCGGCGGGAACACCGCCACGAACAACCGCACCGGCCGACCCTGACCGGCTACTTCTCCGGGCGGTGTGCGGCCGATCGCAACTCCAGTCCGGCCCGCTCCAGCGCACTCTCGACCCGGACCCGCTCCAGATCACGGTCGAGGCCGTTCACCGTCGCCAGGTGCTGGTTGACGTCGAGGTACCGGCAGGCGAGCTTGAGCCTTTCGTCGTAGGCCAGCAGCACGGCCTGCGCCCACCGCTCCGACGACGTGGTCGGTCCCGTGTGCCGCTGGTGGTCGAGCCGCCGCAGGTCCGCGGCGACCTGTTCGAACGGAAGCGTTCCCGTCGGATCGGCGGTGACCCGGGGGCCGCGCAGCTCACGGTCGAGGCAGTGCAGGGCGACCAGTTCGGCCCGGCCTCGGCGGCTCCACGCGCGACGAACCGCAAGATCGTCGGAACAGATCAACACGGCCACCGCACACGGCAGACACAGCAGTGCCACCAGAGCAGCTGCGAGCACGAGCACGTGCGGAATAGCCATCGCCCGACGCTAAGCCTTCATCCGCACGTCAGGCCACGCCCATTCGCATGACCTTCCGTGCCATCCCATGATCCATCCCACCAGGCGAACACCCACCCCGGTCCTGAGCGTGAAATCCCGCCGCAAGGTGCACCGAACGTCGCACGTCCAGGCCCACGTGCGTGGAACTTTCTCGGAATTCCCCGCCTCCGCGCTACTCACATCCCGGTCGCGACTCACTCACGGCCCAACGCCCGTCGCCCCGTAGCCCGGGGAATCAGGCCGCCGAGCGCGCCGGCGCCGATTCCAAGGCCGCCTGCTCCGATCCCAGCACCCCAGGCACCCCCGCACCCGCACCAGGCACAGCCGCATCGGCACCGGCACCGGCACCGGCACCGGCACCGGCACCGGCCGAGCCCACCACGCTGAGCCGCAACCGTGGCCGGATCCGGAGCCGCAACCGCTCCCCGCCGGTCCGCAGCTCCCACACCAGCGCCGCAATCGCCGCGAGCAGGCAGATCACTCCCGACCCCCAGATGCTGGACGCGACCCCGAAGCGCTCCCCCCACCATCCGGCCAGCGACGCACCGATCGGTGTGGTGCCGAGGAAGACCAGCACGTAGAGCGCCATCACCCGGCCCCGGTACGCGGAGTCGACGCCCATCTGCACCCGGTGGTTGGCGGCCTGCGCCAGGTAGATCGAGAAGAAGCCGGCCGGCACCAGCAGGATCATGGCGACCACGAACGACGGTGCGAAGCCGACCGCGATCTCGAACACCCCGAACGCGATCGCCGCGCCGAGGACCAGGTACGCGCCGGGGCGGGCCCGCCGGCCGCTGCCCGCCAGCGCACCGCCCAGCGCGCCGACCGCCAGGGCCGTGGTGAGCAGGCCGAACGAGGACGGGCCGGCATTGAAATTGATCTTCGCGAGGGCGGCCAGGGTGACCTGGAAGTTGAAGCCGACCATGCCGACCACGGCCATCAACGCGATGGGCAGCAGCAGGTCGTGCCGGGCCCGTACGTACCGCAGGCCGTCGATGATGCGGGTGTCGGCGGACGTGGGTGCCGCGGCGGCGTCCCGGTAGAGGTCGCCGGCGCGCATCATCAGGTAGCTGAAGACCGGGGCGATGGACAGCGCGGTGGCGATCAGGAACACCGGGCCGGTCTCGAGCAGGGCCAGGGCGATGCCGGCCAGCGCCGGCCCGCCGATCCGGGCGGTGTTGAACGTGGCCGCGGACAGCGCCAGCGCGTTCGGCAGCAGCGGCATTTCCACCAGTTCGGAGACGAACGCCTGGCGTACCGGCGTCTCCACGGCGCTGGCGATGCCGAACAGCGCGGCGAACAGGAACACGTGCCACAGCACGATGACGCCGCTGGCGACCAGGATGGCGAAGACGATCGCGATGACGGCGTACGCGAGGTTGGCGGCCATCAGCAGTTTGCGCTTGTCGAACCGGTCGGCCAGCTTGCCGGCCCAGAGCGTGAGCAGCAGCACCGGCAGGAACTGCAGCGCGGTGACCAGGCCGAGTGCTCCGGGTGAGTCGCCGGAGAGGTCGAGGACCAGCCAGTCCTGGGCGGTGAACATCATCCAGACGCCGACCAGCTTGATCAGCTGACCGATGGCGAACAGGCGGTAGTTGCGGACGTGCAGGGATCGGAATGTCGTGGTCAGCACTGCCCGCACTCGGCGTCGCCCCCTGATCGGTCGTACAGGTCATCGACGTGTGACGAAGCGACCGACGACCGCAGCCCTCAGGCTCGGGCGACCTTCTGGAGGATCTCCGCGGCACGCGCCAGCGTGTCGCGTTCGGCGGGACCGAGGTCGACCAGCTGCCGGGCCAGCCATTCGTTGCGTGCCCGCTCGAACTGGGCGTACACCGCCCGCCCCTCCTCCGTCGCAGCCAGGATCACCTGCCGCCGGTCGGTGGGGTGCGGGGTACGCGCCACCAGCCCGCGTTCCTCCAGCTTCCCGACGATCTTGGTCATCGTCGGGGGCTGGACCCGTTCCATGTCGGCGAGTTCCCGCGGTGTCAGCGCCCCGGCCAGTTGGAGGCTGGTCAGGGCGGACAGCTGACTGAACGTGAGATCGCCGACCGGACGGGCCTGCCGGACTCTCCGGTTGAGCCGGGTGATCGCTTCACGCAGCGTTCTGGCCAACTCGTCGGCTGTTGTGCGCTCCGTCGTCACCGACCGCTCCATCACGATCCTTAGCCTAGCTAATGAGCTTGGCTAACGACATCCGAAAACCGTATGACCACCGTCACCGGCACGAACCTAGCTCACGATCGACTCCAGCGGTCCGCGCAGGAAGTACAGCACGAACAGCACCGCGACCCCGTACAGCAGCGGTCGCACGTCGCGGGCCTTGCCCACGGCCACCTTGATCACGACGTACGTGATGATCCCGGCGCCGATGCCGTTGGAGATGGAGTAGGTGAACGGCATCAGCGTGATCGCCAGGAACGCCGGCACCGCGATCTCGTAGTCGGTCCAGTCGATCTGCCGCACCGCCGTCATCATCAGGAAGCCCACCACCACCAGCGCGGTGGACGCCGCCTCGAACGGCACGATCGTGACCAGCGGCGCGAGGAACATGGCGAGCAGGAACAGCACGCCGGTGACCAGGTTCGCCACGCCGGTCCGGGCACCCTCGGCCACACCGGAGGCGCTTTCGATGTACGAGGTGTTGCTGGACACGCTCGCCGCACCACCGGCCGCCGCGGCGACGGAGTCGACGAGCAGGATCTCCCGGGTACGCGGCGGCATGCCCTCGGCGTCGAGGAGATCGCCCTCCTGACCGACCGCGACCATCGTGCCCATGGTGTCGAAGAAGTCCGTGATCATCAGCGTGAAAATGAACATGATCACGACCAGCCAGCCGGCCCGGCTCCACGAGTCCAGCACGTTGAACTCGCCCAGCAGCGACAGGTCGGGCACGTCGACGATCTTGTCCGGCAGCGCCGGCACGTTCAGCGACCAGCCGCTCGGGTTCGGCTTGCCGTCGACGAACGACGGGCCCACGTTGGCGATCGCCTCCACGACGATGGCGAGCACCGTGGTGGCCAGGATGCCGATCAGGATGGCGCCCTTCACCCGGCGCACGAACAGGATCAGCGTGAGCAGCAGGCCCAGCACGAAGACCAGCGCCGGCCAGCTGACCAGTTCGCCACCGATGCCCAGCTCCACCGGGACCGTGGTGCCGGCCGCGTCCGGGATGCGGCGCACGAAACCGGCGTCGACCAGGCCGATGATCATCAGGAACAGGCCGATGCCCACGCCGATCGCGGTCTTCAACTCGGTCGGCACGGCCCGGAACACCGCGGTCCGCAGGCCGGTCAGCACCAGCACGCCGATGAGCACACCCTCGATGACCACCAGGCCCATCGCGTCGGCCCAGGTCATCTCCGGCGCGATCTCGTACGCCACCAGTGCGTTGACGCCCAGCCCGGCGGCCAGCGCCAGCGGGAACCGGGCCACCACCCCCATCAGGATCGTCATCACGCCCGCGACCAGCGCGGTGCCCGCGGCGAGCGCGGCGATCGGCAGCGTGCCGCCCACGGCGTCCACCCCGGCGCCGAGGATCAGCGGGTTGAGCACCACGATGTAGGCCATCGTGAAGAAGGTGGCGAACCCACCGCGGACCTCCCGGCCGACCGTCGACCCGCGCGCGGTGATCTCGAAGTACCGATCAAAACCGTTTCCCGGCGTACGCGGTCCCGAGTCGACGCTCGCATCCGCTGGCGTAGTGGACATGCGCGCATCGTGTCAGTTCGCTGACCTCGGCAAAAGATCGGTTCTGTTACAACCGTCACGGGACCGCCCGGGCGATCTCCACGGACGTACCCTGAGGTCGTGGCCGAGATGTCCCCCGCACCGCGCTCCCGCGACTCCCGCCCCGATCCGGCGGATCGGGCCGACGCGCTTCCGGCGCTGACCGCGGTGACCGGGTCCAAGCCGCGGCCCGAACCGCTCGACCCGCCGATGGTGCCGGTCGCCCTGGCCGGGCTGATCGCGTTCGCGGTGGCCGGCGTCGTGGTGGTGCTCGCCGACGGCCCGTCCGAGTGGCGGTGGATCTGCCTGTCCGGCTTCCTGTGGGGCATCGTCGGACTGATCACCATGCTGCGGCACGACGCCGGACGCCGCCGGCGCCGCGCGCTGACCCATCCGGAGTTCCGGGTCGACCCGTCGTAGGGCGGGGGTCGACGTGGGTGTCGGTCAGGAGTGGCCGTAGTCCTCGGCGGGCTCGCTGGACTCGACCGAACCGGGGCCACGGCTCACCGCGACCTGCTCGACCTCGCTGTCGTCGTACACCGTGGGAAGTTCCTCGACCGGCGCCTCCGCGCCGACCTGCAGGGCCTCGGAGTGCGCACCGCAGCCGTGGTCCGCGCTCACCGCGCGGGCGTCGTCGGGCGCGTAGAGATTGCCGCAGACGCCGAACATCCGCCGCATCGAACCGGCCAGCGGCAGGTAGAACCCGCAGGTGCCGCAGCGGGCGGTGCGCGGCGCCGCGGTGGAGATCGGGGCCTCCGGGCCGGACTCGCCGTCATACCAGCGCTGGGCGGTGTCCATCCGGCCCTCGAGGGACATCACCCGCGGCCGGCCCAGGCCCAGCTCCCAGGAGATCTCCTCGACCGCCGGGTCGTCGCTGAGCACGTAACCCGGGGTCAGGCGATCGTCGTCCGGCGCGGTCGCCATCAGGTCGCCGACGCCCAGGTCGCCCGGCTGCACCCGCTCGTTCCACGGCACCCAGCCGGGCGCGAGCAGCGCGTCCGGGCCGGGCAGCAGCACGGTCTCGCACACCGTGACATGGCGGCTGCGCGGCACCCGGGTCACCGTGACCGCCCACCGCCAGCCCTGGTAGCCGGCCAGGTGACTCTCGAAGAAGTGGGTCACCACCCGGTCGCCCTCGGCCACCGCCTCCAGGTAGTCGCCGATGTCGCTCGGATCGACCTCGGTGATGGCGCTGCGAGCCACCCCGACGGCATCGGCACAGACCTGGTCGAGGCGGGCAGCACGGGCAGCGGTCCTGGTGGTCACCGGACCATTGTCCCTCACCGGCGGCACCCATTCACAACGACTCCCCCATAGTGGCGCGATCAGAGGGCGACGCGGGTCGCCCGGATCAGTCAGGATGGTCCCATGCCGTTGCTACCCACACTCGGACGGACGGTCGGCACCGGTGTGCGGGCGGTCCGCCTGCTGGTGCGCGGTTCCGTGCGCGGCAGCGCCTGGGCGACCCGCCGGGTGGGTGACGCCCGGGCCAAGGGCGCGGCCAACGAAATCGGCATGGTGCGCCTCTTCGATCTGCACGCGATCTCCTGCGCCGGAGACACGCTGATCGCCATCGGCCTGGCCGGGACCATCTTCTTCAACGCGCCACTGGGCGAGGCCCGCAGCAAGGTCGCGCTGTACCTGCTCATCACGATGGTGCCGTTCGCGCTGCTGGCGCCGGTGGTCGGCCCGCTGCTCGACCACTTCCGGCACGGTCGGCGATATGCGCTGGCCAGCACGATGCTGGGACGGGCGTTCCTGGCGTACGTCATCTCCGACAACCTGCTCGGCTTCGGTCTCTATCCGGCCGCCTTCGGCGTGCTGGCGCTGTCCCGCGCCTACGGCGTGGCCCGCTCGGCCGCGGTGCCCCGGCTGCTGCCGGACGGCGTCGGCCTGTCGCAGGTCGGTGCCAGAGCAAGTCTCTACGGTACGTTCGCCGGCGCGATCGTGGCACCGATCGGCCTGGCCGCGTTCTGGGTCGGTCCGCAGTGGTCGCTGCGGGTGGCGTCGGTGATCTTCATCGTCGGCATGGTCATCTCGCTGCGCCTGCCGCCCCGGGCCGACTCGGATCCGCCCGAGGAGATGCCCCGCCCGATCCGCACCGTGCTGCGTCTGCGCCGCGGCACCGACCGCCCGCTCTCCGGCCCGCTCGTCGTCAACACGCTGATCGGCAGCGCCAGCCTCCGCCTGCTGTACGGCTTCCTGCTGCTCTACTTCGCCTTCGCGATCAAGGCCGGCGACCTGGCCACCACCGTCGCCGGCCGGGACTTCGGCAACCAGGGCGCGGTGGCCCTGATCGGCGGCGCCCTGGCGGCCGGCACCTTCCTGGCCACCGCGATCGGCACCCGGCTGCGCATCCGCCGGCCCACCGCCCTGCAGTCCAGCGGTCTGACCATCACGGCGGGCGTGGCGGTGCTGGCCACGATCTTCTACACGCTGCCGATGGTGGCCCTGTTGTCCCTGGTCGCGGCGGTCTTCAGCGGCATCTCCAAGCTCGCGATCGACGCCAGCATCCAGGAACGCGTACCGGAACGCCTCCGATCCACCGCGTTCGCCCACTCCGAGACCGTGCTCATGATGGCCTGGGTGATCGGCGGTGCGGTCGGCATCATCCCGTTCACCGGCCGGCTGGGCGTGGCGATGGCCGCGGCGCTGGCCGTGACCGCCGCCCTCCGCGCCGGGTACGTCGCGGCCCGGCTGCACGGCGAACGCCTGCACGGCCGGCCCGACTCCACCCCCGACGACGAGACCCGGGTGGTCGACGACGAGCCGTCCACGGCGGCCGGCGACTCGGCAGCCCCCGCGACCCGCCCCGGCGAGCCGGCCGACCCGTGGCCGGACGCCCCCACCGTGGCCCCACCGTCGCGCGGCGGCACCAGCCACCCGGCGGCCGCAACCCGTGGCACCACCCAGCCGGGAAACGCCCCGGCCCGCGGCGCCACCCAGCCGCCGGCACGCGGCACCACCCAGCCGGCGGCCCAAGGCACCACCCAGCCGGCGGCCCAAGGCACCACCCAGCCGGCGGCCCAAGGCACCACCCAGCCGGCGGCTCGCGGCGCCACCCGGCCGGCGGAGGCGCCGGCCCGAGGCGGTGCTGGGGCCCCTCGCCCGGCCGGAATTTCGTCCGGCGCGGCCACCGGCCGACCGGGCCCGCACGGTGGGCGCGGCGAGCCGTCCGGTGGTCGACGACCGACCGACGGCGGCGGCGACCACGGCGATGCATCCGGCGACCGTCCCGACCCGACGCTGGTCGAGCCTCCGGCGCGGCCCAAGCGGCGCTTCGGTTGGCCGCGTAGGTCCCGGTCAACCGGCCCGTCCCCGTCCGAGTCGCACCCGACGGCCGCGCAGCCGACGGTTCCGCAACCGACCGTTCCACAGCCCACCGTTCCACAGCCTGCGGTTCGCCAGCCCACCGCTCACCAGCCCACCGCTCACCAGCCCACCGGTCCGGACCCGGCGCTGGCACCGCCCGGCTATCACGTCTACCGCCCCTCCTCGGCCGCCGAGTCCCACGGCGACCAGGGCGCGCACGACTGATGCGGCGCTTGCTGGTGGTCACCGCCGTCCCCGCGGAGGCCGACGCGATCCGAGCCGGCGACCAGACGGCCGGCGCCACCCCGGCGAAAACCCACCCAACCCGAACCGGCGACCGGGCGGCCGCCGTCACCACCCCGGCGAAGGCCGACGCGATCCCGGCCGGCGACCGGAAGATCCGGGTTACCGTCGCGGCGGTCGGGGTCGGTTCGGCCGTCGCCGCGGCCGGTACCGCCCGGTTGCTCGCGCTCGCCGAGGCCGGAGGTGACCCGTTCCACGCGGTGATCAGTGCCGGCATCGCGGGCGGCTTCCCCGGCCGGGCCGAGGTCGGCGCCACCGTGGTGGGCACCCGCAGCGTCGCCGCCGACCTGGGTGCGGAGACGCCGGACGGTTTCCGCACGGTGGACCAACTCGGCTTCGGCACCAGCCACCACGACACCGACAAGGACCTGCGGGAACTCCTGCGGTCCGCGTTGCCGACGGCCGTGGTCGGCGACATCCTCACGCTGGCCACGGTCACCGGCACCGCCGTCACCGCGGACCGCCTGGCCGTCGCGCATCCGGACGCGGCCGCCGAGGCGATGGAGGGCTACGGCGTGGCCTGTGCGGCGGCCGGGGCCGGTGTGCCGTTCGCGGAACTGCGGACCATCTCCAACCTCGTCGGCCCCCGCGACCGGGCCGCCTGGCGGATCCCCGAGGCCCTGGCCGCCCTCACGGCAGCCGCTTCGGCCGCTTTCATCCTCCCCGGTTAGCGGTCACGCTCCCCGGTTAGCGGTCACGCCGCGCGATCCCCGGGTCACCGTCCCCGGTTAGCGGTCACGCCCGCGCGATCCCCGGGTCACCATCCCCGGTTAGCAGGCACGCCCGCGCGATCCCTGGGGTCATCGGACACCGCGTCCGAGGAAGGTCCACGGCCGCGCTCGGCACAGCGTGTGGAGGAATGGTGCGCTCCCTGCCGGAACTCGACACGCCCCGCCCGGCAGAGCACAACGTGTGGAGAAGCGGCACGCTCCGCACCGGGCCTCAACACGGTCGAGAGGTGGCGCCACCGGAGCAGGCCCGGTGGAAGCCGGCGAGTGTGTGCGGAGAGACAGTGACGAGGGCGCGGTTCGGCCCACCGGTCCCGTTAGCGTGGGGACGTGGCGTTTTCCCTTGCGGTCTCACCTTGTCCGAACGACACCTTCATCTTCCACGCGCTGGTGCACGGGCTGATCCCCGGCGCGCCCCACGTGGATCTCACGTTCGCCGATGTGGACGTCACCAACACGGCCGCCGAGAAGGGTGCGTACGACCTGGTCAAGGTGAGCTTCGCGGCCCTGCCGTGGCTGCTCGGCCAATACCAACTGCTGCCCTGCGGCGGCGCCCTCGGCCGGGGCTGCGGCCCGCTGGTGCTGGCCCGGGAGGACCGCGATCTGACCGGCGCCACGGTGGCCGTGCCGGGCGACCGGACCACGGCGTACCTGTTGTTCCGTCTCTGGTCCGCGGACCGGCCGCCGGCGAAGGTGGAAGTGGTGCCGTTCGACCGGATCATGCCGGGGGTGGCCGACGGCACGTACGACGCGGGCCTGGTCATCCACGAGGCCCGCTTCACCTATCCGCGGTTCGGCCTGACCGCGCTGGCCGACCTGGGCGAGTGGTGGGAGAAGGACACCGGCCTGCCCATCCCGCTCGGCGCGATCCTGGCGAAGCGCGGCGTGGTGGATCCGGCCGAGGCGGCGGAGTGGATCCGCACCTCGGTGAGCATGGCGTGGGCGGACCCGGACGCGAGCCGCGAGTTCGTCCTCGCGCACGCCCAGGAGATGGAACCCGAGGTCGTACGGCAGCACATCGGGCTGTACGTGAACGAGTTCTCGCTGGATCTGGGCGACGAGGGGTACGCCGCCGCCGACGCCCTGCTCGGACGTGCGGCGGCGGCCGGGATCACCCCTGCGGTGACGCTGCGCTAGATCTCCAGCTCGCGGGCGACCGCGTGCACGAGCTGCGCGACCTTCTGCGCGGTGCGCTTGTCGGGGTAGCGGCCCCGGCGCAGGTCGGGCTGCACCTTGCCCTCCAGCACCTTGATCATGTCCTCGACCATGCCGTGCAGTTCGTCGGCCGGCCGGCGCCGCAGTTCGGCCACGGACGGCGGGGCGTCCAGCACCTTCACGCCGAGCGCCTGGGCGCCCTTGCGGCTGTCCACCACGCCGAACTCGATGCGCTGGCCGGTTTTCAGCTCGGCCACCCCGGCCGGCAGCGAACCCTTGGGCAGGAACACGTCCCCGCCTTCGTCACTGGTGACGAAACCGAATCCCTTCGCCGCGTCGTACCACTTCACTCGACCCGTGGGCACCGCTGACCTCAACTCATTCGCTGGAACGTGACTTCAAGGCTATCGAGGAGTTCGTGCCGGACCCAACCGTTATCCGCCGCAGGAGATCGGGCAGGGCGGTCAGGTCGTCGAGCACGTACGACGCACCGGCGGCACGCAACTCGTCGGCGCCGCAGGGGCCGGTGGCGACGCCGATGCCGGGTACGCCGGCGGTGCGCGCGGCGACCATGTCACCGACGTGATCACCCACATACCACCGCACCCCGTGCTCGGTCAGCGCCGCCGCCTTGCCCTCGGCGAACAGGTCACCGGCCAGCTCGTCGGCGACGAGGTCGAGGTGCTTCAGGTGCAGTGCGGCCAGCCGCCCGATCTTGGAGGTGACGACCACCACGCGGAGACCCAGCGCCCGGACCGCCCGCAACGCCTCCACCGCGCCCGGCATCGACCGCGTCGGGACGATGGCGTGCTCGGCGTAGAGCGTGCGGTACGCGGTGACCGCCGCCTCCAGGTCGTCGGCCGGGAACCAGTTGCGCAGCTCGGTGCGCAATGGCGGCCCCAGCCGGCTGACCGCGAGGTCGGCGTCGACGAACACCCCGGTCTGCGCGGTGAGCGCGCGGTACGCCGCCGCGATGCCCGGCCGGGAGTCGATCAGCGTCATGTCCAGGTCGAACCCGACCGCTCCGGTCACGGTGTGGTCGTCGGCGTGTACGTCAGTTCCTCCACCGGCAGCGGGAAGGTCTGGTCGTCACCGAACGGCGACGGCGCCGCCGGCCGGTCCGCGATCAGCTCGGACACGGGCAGGTGGCCGCCGTACACCGGGCCGGGCGCCGCGCCCGGCGACTCGGTCCCGTCGTTCTCGGTCACGCCGGTGCCCGGCATCGTCGGCTCTGCGGCCACGACTGTCCCCCTCGTCCCTCGTCGGCCCGGCCAACCCCGAACCCTTCACCATCGTCCCACGAGCGCGGTGGGTACGCGGTGCCCGGAGGACGCGGCTAGCGTGGAGAGCGATGACCACCTCATTCGCCGACCAGCTCCGCGCGCTCTCCGACGAGGCACTGGGCGCACTCATCCGGGTGCGCCCGGACCTTGTCGTACCCGTGCCCTCCGATCTGTCCGCGCTGGCGGTACGTGCCCAGTCCCGCGGCTCGGTGGCCCGCTGTCTGGACGCGCTCGACGAGTTCACCCTGCAGGTCCTCGACGCGGCCCGGCTGACCCGGTCCGCGGAGACCGCGCTGACGTCGGTGGACGCGATCCTGGCGCTGGCCGCGGACGGGCCGGCGGACGAGGTGCGGTCGGCCGTCGACCGGCTCCGCGACCGGTTCCTGCTGGCCGGTGCACCGGACGCGCTGCAGGTGGTGGGCGCGGTGGACGAGGTCACCTCGCCCTACCCGGCAGGTCTGGGCCGGCCGGCCGACTTCCTGGACCCGCGGGCGGCGGCGCTCTGCGCGGACCGGGCGAAGCTGCGGCGGACCGTACTGTCCGCGCCGCCGGGCGCCCGCGCGGTGCTGGACCGGCTGGCCGCCGGCCCGCCGGTCGGCGCGCTGAACGGCACCGCGGCGATGGCCGAGCCGGTGCGCTGGCTGGTCGACAACCACATCCTGGTGCCGATCTCGGACGCCGGCCGGGCCCCACGGCCGGACGGTGAGCTGGTCGAGCTGCCGCGCGAGGTGGGCATGCTGCTGCGCCGCGACACCGGGCCGCTGGGCCCGCTGCGGCCGGCGCCGCCCACGCCGGACGGCCCGGCCCGCGACCCGAAGGCGGTCGACTCGGCCGGTGCCGGGCAGGCCATGGAGGCGGTACGCACCACCGAGGTGCTCCTGGAGGCGCTGGCCGCCGAGCCGGCACCGGTGCTGAAGACCGGCGGGCTGGGGGTACGCGACCTCAAACGCCTGGCCCGCGCGTCCGGCGTGGACGAGTCCTCGGCCGCGTTGTTTCTCGAGGTGGCGTACGCGGCCGGCCTGCTCGGCGAGGCGGAGGCGGGGGGCTCGGCACGCGCGGTCACGGTCAGCCGGGCGAGCGGCGGCCTGGACGAGATCTTCCTGCCCACCGGCGCGTACGACCTGTGGCGCGCGCTGAGTGTCGCCCGGCGCTGGCACGCGCTGGCCGTGGCCTGGCTGGCGATGACCCGGCAGCCGGGGCTGGTCGGGCAGCGCGACGAGCGGGACCGGCCGATCAACGCGCTCTCCCCCGAGGCGGAACGCGGCGGCGCACCGCAGGCCCGCCGCGAGGCGCTGCACGCCCTGGCCGGGTTGCCGGCCGGCACCGCGCCGCCGGTGACCGCGGTGTTGGAGCTGCTGAGCTGGCAGGCTCCGCGGCGGGCGCGCGGGCGGGAGGCGGCGCACCGGGACGCGCTGGCCGGTGCCGCCACGCTCGGCGCCACCGCGCTGAACGCGCTGACGTCGTACGCGCGGTTGTTGACCGCGGACCGATCGGAGGCGGAGGCGGACCCGCTCGGCGCCGAGACGTCCGAGACGTCCGACGCGATCCGGGCCCTGGACTCGCTGTTGCCGGCGCCGGTCGACCACGTGCTGGTGCAGGCCGACCTGTCGGTGGTGGTGCCGGGGCCGCCGGAGCCGGAGCTGGCCGCCGAGCTGGAGGTGGTGGCGGAACCGGAGTCGGCCGGTGGCGCCAGCGTGCACCGGGTCACCACGGCCAGCGTGCGGCGTGCGCTCGACGTCGGGTACAGCGCCGGTGACCTGCACGCGCTGTTCCGGCGGCGGTCCCGTACCCCGGTGCCGCAGGCGCTCACCTACCTGATCGACGACGCGGCCCGCAAGCACGGCGGGCTGCGGGCCGGCTCGGCGGGCGGGTACCTGCGCAGCGACGACGAGGCCCTGTTGGCCGAGGTGATGGCGGACAAGCGGCTCAGTGTGCTGGCGCTGCGCCGGCTGGCTCCCACCGTGCTGGTCAGCCCCTACCAGGTGAGCCGACTGCTGGGGGCGCTGCGCGACGCGGGGTTCGCGCCGGTCGCCGAGGACGCCGGTGGTGCCGCGGTGCTGTCCCGGCCGAAGGTGCGGCGGGCGCCGAGCCGTACCCCGGTGTCCGCCCGGGTCGACCACAGCGGGCCGCCGATGCTGGCCGGGCCGCGCCTGGCCGGCGTGGTCGAGCAGATCCGCCGGGGCGACGTCGCCACCCGCGCGGCCCGGCGCGCGCCGATCACGGTCCGCGCCGCGAACGGCCAGCCCGGGCCCGGCCTGACCGCGGTGCAGGCGCACGGCCAGGCGATGGCCGTGCTGCAGCAGGCGGTACGCGAGAAGGCCCGGGTCTGGGTGGGGTACGTGGATTCGCACGGTTCCACGCTGTCCCGGCTGGTGCGCCCGGTCTCGTTGAGCGCCGGCTTCCTGCGCGCCGAGGACGAGCGGACTGAGACGCTGCACACCTTCGCCCTGCACCGGATCACGGCGGCCGTGCCGGAGGAATAGAGCTCGCTGCAGTCCGGACAAGGGCGGCGGTGGGGCTGCGGATGGTGTGCCAGACTGGAGGGTCTTTTCCCGTCCGTAGAAGGGCACCTTGGTGAGCGGCGGACCCCTGATCGTGCAGTCCGACAAGACTCTGCTGCTGGAGGTGGACCACCCCGACGCCCAGGCGTGCCGGATGGCGATCGCGCCGTTCGCCGAGCTGGAGCGTTCGCCCGAGCACGTGCACACCTACCGGCTGACCCCGCTCGGTCTGTGGAACGCCCGCGCCGCCGGCCACGACGCCGAGGGGGTGGTGGACTCACTGATCAAGTTCTCCCGGTACCCGGTGCCGCACGCGCTGCTGGTCGACGTCGCCGACACCATGGACCGGTACGGCCGGCTGCAGCTCGCCAACGACCCGAACCACGGCCTGGTGCTGCGCGGCCTGGACAAGATCGTGCTGCTCGAGGTGAGCAAGAGCAAGAAGCTGGCCGGCATGCTCGGTGCCCGGCTCGACGACGAGACGATCGCGGTGCACGCCTCCGAGCGCGGCCGCCTCAAGCAGGCGCTGTTGAAGCTCGGCTGGCCGGCCGAGGACCTGGCCGGTTACGTCGACGGCGAGGCGCACCCGATCGAGCTGGCCGAGGACGGCTGGCACCTGCGCTCGTACCAGCAGGAGGCGGTGGACGGGTTCTGGGCCGGCGGCTCGGGCGTGGTGGTGCTGCCCTGCGGTGCCGGTAAGACGCTGGTGGGCGCGGCCGCGATGGCCACCGCCAAGGCGACCACGCTGATCCTGGTGACGAACACCGTCGCCGGGCGGCAGTGGAAGCGGGAACTGGTGGCGCGCACCTCGCTGACCGAGGACGAGATCGGCGAGTACTCCGGCGAGCGCAAGGAGATCCGGCCGGTCACCATCGCCACGTACCAGGTGCTCACCTCGCGCCGCGGCGGCGCGTTCACCCACCTGGACCTGTTCGGCGCCCGCGACTGGGGCCTGGTCATCTACGACGAGGTGCACCTGCTCCCGGCGCCGATCTTCCGGTTCACCGCGGATCTGCAGGCCCGCCGCCGGCTCGGCCTGACCGCGACGCTGGTACGCGAGGACGGCCGGGAGGGCGACGTGTTCTCGCTGATCGGCCCGAAGCGGTACGACGCGCCGTGGAAGGACATCGAGGCGCAGGGCTGGATCGCGCCGGCCGAGTGCATCGAGGTCCGGGTCACGCTCACCGACGCGGAGCGGATGTCGTACGCGGTGACCGAGGCGGAGGAGCGGTACCGGGTGGCGGCCACCGCCCGCACCAAGCTGCCCGTGGTGCGCGCCCTGGTCGCCCGGCACCCGGACGAGCAGGTCCTGGTCATCGGCGGGTACATCGACCAGCTGCACCAGCTCGGCGAATATCTGGACGCGCCGATCGTGCAGGGTTCCACCACGAACTCCGAGCGCGAGCGGCTGTTCGACGCGTTCCGGTCCGGCGAGGTGAAGACGCTGGTCATCTCGAAGGTCGGCAACTTCTCGATCGACCTGCCGGAGGCGGCGGTGGCGATCCAGGTGTCCGGCACGTTCGGCTCCCGCCAGGAGGAGGCGCAGCGGCTCGGACGGGTGCTGCGCCCGAAGGCGGACGGCCGGCAGGCGCACTTCTACACGGTGGTGTCCCGGGACACCATCGACACCGAGTACGCCGCGCACCGGCAGCGCTTCCTGGCCGAGCAGGGCTACGCGTACACCATCGTGGACGCGGACGACGTGCTCGGACCGTCGCTCCCGCAGATCGACTGAGCTAACCGACGCGGGTGATCGCGGGCGCGGGGGGCGGCGCGTCCGTGCCGCTGGTCTGGGCGAAGAACATCAGGCCGACGCAGCCCACCAGGAACAGCAGGACGGCCGCCGCCACCAGCCCGATCAGCCACCACGGCAGGCCGGACCCGGCGGACTGGGCGGGTGCGGTCGGCGGGGGCACCGGCGCGGGCATAGGGCCGGGCATAGGGCCGGGCATGGGAGCGGACCTCGGACCGGCCTCCTCGTAGGCGGCCGCGGCGACCACCTCGGGGCTGCCCAGCCGTTCCAGGATCTCGATCAGCTCGCCCTCCGACTGGGCGCCCTGTTCGGCGCGGAGCGTGGCGATGTGGGTCTCCAGATCGGCGAGCAGCTCGCGGCGCTGCAGCAGCGGCAACCCGCTGAGCCGCAGCTCCACCTCGCGCAGGTACTCCCCCACGACGTCGGTCCTGTTCATGCTCATGCCTCAGTCCCCACCAGACGGTCGACGGTCTGTCGAAACGAAACCCACTCGGTACGGAAGTGCTGGAGTGCCGCCCGGCCGCTGTCGGTGAGCGTGTAGTACCGCCGCGGCGGCCCGGCCGGCGACTCGCTCCACTTGCTGTCCAGCCAACCGACCCGGCGCAACCGGGAGAGCAGGGGGTAGACCGTGCCCTCCGAGGTGGCCAAGCTCCGCTCGGCCCCGAACCGGCGCACGATCTCGGTGCCGTAGCTGTCCTCGCGTTCGACCATGGCCAGGACGCAGAACTCCAGCGTCCCGCGCCGGAGGCTGGTCGAGAGCTGCGCGGCATCAGTCATGCCAGCCACGGTACCTTGCGTCGCAAGGTACGTCCAGACAGGTTCGCCGCCCGTGCCCGATCGGGCGGTCAGGGCAGGCGAGGGCCCGGGCTGAGCAGGTCTTCCAGCAGGTCACCGTGCTCGGAGACGCGGTCCAGCACCTCGCCCGCGCCGTACTGCCGGGCCGGCTCCTCGCCGGTCGCGATCGCCTCGACCTCCGGCCAGGTCAGCGGCGTCGACGCGGTCGGCGACGACTGCGCCCGCAACGAGTACGGCGCCACCGTGGTCTTCGCCGCGTTGTTCTGGCTCCAGTCGATGAAGATCTTGCCGGGCCGCAGGTTCTTCGCCATCTTCGCGGTGATCGACTTCGGCACCATGGCGGCCAGTTCCTCGGCCACCTTCCGGGCGTAGCCGGAGACGTACTCGGCGTCCTGCTCGCCGGCGATCGGGCAGCACAGCTGCATGCCCTTCTTGCCGGACGTCTTCGGGTACGCGGCGATGCCGTCGGTGGCCAGCCGGTCGCGCATCAGCACCGCGACGCCGCAGCACTCCTTCAGCCCGGCCGGGGCGCCCGGGTCCAGGTCCACCACCATGAGATCCGGGTCGGCGCCGATCCGCCATTGCGGCGTGTGCAGCTCCAGCGACGCGAGGTTGGCCACCCAGACCAGCGTGGCCAGCTCGTCGACCACCACGAAGTCGATGGTCTCCCGGCTCTTCGTGGACCCGGGCACCGGCAGCGTCTCCAGGCGGACCCAGTCCGGCGTCCCGCCCGGGGCGTTCTTCTCGAAGAAGTGCGCACCGTCGACGCCGTTCGGATAGCGGATCCGGGTGAGCGCCCGGTCCCGCAGGTGCGGCAGCAGCACCGGCGCGATCCGGGTGTAGTAGTCGATGACCTCACCCTTGGTGAAGCCCGCGTCCGGGTACATGATCTTGTCGAGGTTGGACAGCTCCAGGTCCCGGCCCTCGATCTGGACCGGGAACCGTTGTTTCCCGCTAACCGGCATCGTCGTCGTCCTCCACGCACTCCTCCGGGGTCTTGTCCGGGCGCAGCCGCAGGAAACGGGGGAACCGCAGCCGCCCGTCGGGGGTGCGGTTGCCGTACCGGATCTCGACCACCAGTTCCGGACGTACCCAGTGCGCGCCGCGCGCATCCTCGCGCGGCACCGCCCCGTCGGCGAACGGCGACGCGGGCGCGGCGAGCGGCCGGAGCACGTCCAGCAGTTCCTGCTCACTGGCGCCGCTGATGCCGCCGCCGACCCGGCCCCGGAAGAGCAGCCGGCCGGCCGGACCGGGCATGCCGACCAGCAGTCCGCCCAGCCGGCGCGCACCGGCCCGCCAGCCACCGATCACGTAGTCACCGGTGCGGTCGAACTTCACCTTGATCCAGTCCGGTGAGCGCAGACCGGGCAGGTACGGCGTGTCCACCCGCTTCGCCACCACGCCCTCGAGCCGGTTCTCCCGGGCCGCCGCCGCGGTCGCCGCCCCGTCCGCGAAGACCGGCGGGACCATCCAGTGCGGCCCGGCCAGGTCCAGCTCCTCCAGCCGCTCCCGGCGCACCGCGTACGGCAGGTGCATCAGGTCCTCGCCGCCGAACCGGAGCAGGTCGAAGATCATGTACGTGACCGGCAGCGTGCCGGCCAGCCGGGCGGCCCGCAGCGGCTCGCGGACGTGCATCCGTTCCGCCAGCGCGGTGAACGACGGCCGGCCGTGCGCGTCGAGCACCACCATCTCGCCGTCCAGCAGCGTCCCGGCCGGCAACCGCAGGCCGGTCAGCTCCGGATAGGCCAGCGTGACCACGGCGCCGGAACGGGCGTACAGGTGCGGCGCGCCGCCGTCGAACAGCGCCAGGACCCGGACCCCGTCCCACTTGAACTCGTAGCTCCAGCCCGGGCCGGCCGGCAGCGGACCCGTGCTCGCGAGCATCGGGGACAGGGGCGCACCGGGCACTCGATCACCATAGGCGGGTCCGAACACCTTACGCAGGCGTCTCACTAATGCCATTCTTGATCGGAGAGCAGGTCACGGGGGTGGGAGGCGCACAATGCGGGCGATCTGGAAGGGCGCGGTCTCGTTCGGCCTGGTGTCGATCGCCGTGAAGCTCTACTCGGCGACCGAGGAGAAGGACATCCGGTTCCACCAGGTGCACCGCACGGACGGCGGCCGGATCAAGTACAAGCGCACGTGTTCGGTCGACGGCGAGGAGGTGACCTACGACGACATCGCCAAGGGGTACGACATCGGCGGCGGCGAGATGGTCATCCTGACCGACGAGGACTTCGCCGACCTGCCGCTGACCACGTCCCGGGCGATCGACGTGCTGCAGTTCGTTCCGGCCGACGAGATCGACCCGATCATGTTCGCCAAGTCGTACTACCTCGAGCCCGAGGGCCAGGCGGCCAAGCCGTACGTGCTGCTCCGGGACGCCCTGAGCGACGCGGACCGGGTGGCCATCGTGAAGATCGCGCTGCGCCAGCGGGAGCAGCTCGCCACGCTGCGGGTGCGCGACGACGTGCTGGTGCTCAACACCATGCTCTGGCCGGACGAGGTCCGCAACGTCGACTTCGGGTTCCTGGACGAGGACATCGAGACCCGCCCGGCGGAGTTGGCCATGGCCAGCTCGCTGATCGACTCGATGGCCGGCAGCTTCAAGCCGGAGGAGTTCACCGACAACTACCGGGCCGCGCTGCAGGAGGTCATCGACGCCAAGGTCGAGGGCCGGGAGGTCGTCGCGCCGGAGGAGACCGAGGAGGCGCCGGCCGCCGCGGTGGACCTGATGGCCGCGCTGAAGGCATCCGTGGAACGCGCCAAGAAGGCACGCGGCGAGAAGCCCGAGGAACGCGCCGAGACGGTACGCGCCACGCCGATCAGCGAGGCGAAGTCCTCCGGATCGTCCGGCAAGGCCGCCCCGGCGAAGAAGGCCGCCGCCAAGAAGGCCGCCCCGGTCAAGAAGGCTACCAAGGCCGCGTCCTCCGGCACCGCCGCGAAGAAGACCACCCCGGCGAAGAAGGCGGCGAAGAAGTCCGCCTGACTACAGTTGTCCCGTGGCATTGACGTGGAACGAGTCCTACCTCGGGCGGGTCCGCACCAGCATCGGCGATGCCGACACGCTGCTGTTCGTCGGCGCTCGTGGCGTCATCCTGGACGACCAGAACCGCCTGCTGCTCATCCAGCGCTCCGACAACCACCGCTGGGCGATCCCGGCCGGCGCGATGGAACTCGACGAGAGCATGGAGGAGTGTGCGATCCGCGAGGTCTGGGAGGAGACCGGGCTGCGGGCGACGGCGCTGACCCCGTTCGCGTTCTACTCGTCGTACACGTACACCAACGACTGGGGTCACACGTACCAGCAGATCCTGATGTCCTTCCGGATCCACACCTGGGAGGGTGAGCTGCAACGGCAGACCGAGGAATCGGTCGACGCCGGGTTCTTCCCGCTGGACGCGCTGCCCGGGCCGAAGTCGCCGATCATCGGCGAGACCCTGGCCGATCTGGCCGAGTTCGAGCGCACCGGCCGGATGGTCTTGAAATAGCGTCGCGCCCGCGCGGGCGCTGATGCAGGATCGCTGACGTGACTGATCGGCCCCGGCGCCGGCTGGGGCTCGACCTCACGCCGCTGCGCACCTCGCGCGACTACCGCCTGGTCTTCATCGGCGGCTCCATCTCCGGCTTCGGGTCCTTCATCACCTATGTGACGATCCCGTTCCAGGTCGCGGAGATCACCGCCGACCCGCTCATGGTCGGCCTGCTCGGCGTCTGCGAGCTGGTGCCACTGCTGATCATGGCGTTCGTCGGCGGCGCGCTGGCCGACTTCCTGGACCGTCGCCTGCTGGTCCGGGGCGCGGAGTTCGCCCAGACCGCGCTCTGCGGAGTCCTGCTCCTCAACGCGCTCTCCGACGAGCCCCACCTCTGGTTGCTGTACGTGGTGGCCGCCCTGACCGCGTCCGTGGACGGGCTGCAACGCCCGGCGCTGGAGGCCATGGTCCCCCGGCTGGTCCGCCCGGAGGAGATCCCGGCCACCATGGCGCTGCGGTCCCTCTCCATGCAGATCGCCCAGCTGGGCGGCCCGGCCCTGGCCGGCGTGCTGATCGCCACCATCGACCTGGAATGGGTGTACGCCTTCGACCTGGTCACCTTCGCGGTGTCCCTGCTCTGCCTCACGCTGGTCCGGGCGGTACCGCCCCCGCCGGACGCCGACCGCCCGTCGCTCAGGTCGGTGGTGACCGGCCTGAAGTACGCCCGCAGCCGCCCCGAACTGCTCGGCACCTACCTGGTCGACATCAACGCCATGTTCTTCGGCATGCCCCAGGCGCTCTACCCGTTCCTGGCCACCCAGCTCGGCGGCCCGAAGGTGCTGGGCCTGCTGTACGCCGCCCCGGCCGCCGGATCACTGCTCGCCACCCTGGGCTCCGGCTGGACCGGCCGGGTGCACCGGCACGGCCTCATGGTGGTCCTCGCGGCCGCGGCCTGGGGCGTCGGCATCATCGGCGTGGGCCTGTCCGACATGCTGTGGCTGACCCTGCTGTGCCTGGCCTTCGCCGGTGCCGCGGACATGATCTCGGGCATCTTCCGGTCCATCATCTGGAGCCAGACCATCCCGGACCACCTGCGCGGGCGCCTGGCCGGGATCGAGATGCTCTCGTACTCCACCGGGCCGCTGCTGGGACAGCTGCGCTCGGGCGCGATCGCCCGCACCTCGCTCGGCGTGAGCGGTTCGATCTGGGTGGGCGGGGTGCTCTGCATCGTCGGCACGGCGGCGCTGGCCGCCGCGTTGCCGCGGTTCGTGCGGTACAACGGGGCCGACGGCATGGCCCGCAAGCAGGCCGAGGACGACGCGTGGCGGGCCGCCGCGGCGGCCCGCGCCACTCCGGACCGGCCGCTGCGCAGCTGAGGGCCAGTCGAGTACCGGCCGGCACGGCGCGCCGCACGCTCGAGATTGCCGGCAGGTCAGCCCGGCAGCCGGGTGATACGGCCGTGGCGCACGGACCCGGTCCGTGCGCCACGTGCGCTCTGCGCTGTCCGTACCTCTGCGGTTCAGACCTTCTGCTTTTCGTGCGCGCCCTCGGCGATCTCCTCGAGCATCTTGTCGCAGAAGGCCGGCAGGTCGTCCGGCTTGCGGCTGGTCACCAGCCCGCTGTCGACGTAGACCTGCTCGTCCACCCAGGTCGCGCCGGCGTTCGCCAGGTCGGTGCGCAAGCTGGGCCAGCTGGTGAGCGTCCGGCCGTCCACCACGCCGGCCTCGATCAGCGTCCACGGGCCGTGGCAGATCGCCGCGACCGGCTTGCCCGCCGCGAAGAAGTCCCGTACGAAGCGGACGGCGTCCGGATCGGTACGCAGGAAATCGGGGTTCGCCACCCCGCCGGGCAGGACCAGGGCGTCGTACTCCTCCGGGTTGGCGTCCTTGACCTGCTTGTCCACGGCGTACGTGCCGGCCTTGTCCATGTGGTTCACGGCCTGGATGTCTCCGGTCTTGATGGAGATCAGTTCGGCCGTGCCACCGGCGGACTCGACGGCCTTGCGGGGTTCGGTGTACTCGACTTCCTCGACCCCATCGGTCGCGAGGAACGCCACCCGCTTGCCCTTGATGGAGGTGGTGGCCATGATCGGGCTCCCTTCCGTCGTTGCCTGTTCCGGAACGGTGCCCGGGTCGCGCCGGGGTAAACGCCCGGTCAGCGATGCGCGACCGGGGTCTGCCGGAAGGCCGGCCGGCGGTGCCGGTTGACCAGCTCGCCGCCGTACCAGGCGCCGAAGACCGCGGCCGCCAGCGCCAGCAGTTCCACGGTGAACAGGCCCGCGCCGGCCACCCGGTCGGGGGTGCGCATGCGGAGCATCAGGATGACCGCGAAGAGGATGAGGACGCCCATGTTCATCAGGTTCTGCAGCACGCCGATGCGCTTGGCCGCACCGCCGGACACGAACAGGACATCGATGGCGCCGGCCAGGACCACCAGGACGCCGCCGATCAGGCCGGCCACGATGTTCCAGTACGCCAGGGCGCCGAGCATGTCCGGGCCGCCGAGGAGGTTGCCCAGGTCGAACAGCACCGCTATCGCGAACAGGCCGAGCGGGAACATGACCAGCACCGGCTGGACCGCCTCGCCGGCGATGCGCAGTCGACTCTCCATGGTGTGATCAGCCTCCCCAGCTGCCGAGATCCACGGTTGCCGTGGCCCCTACCCGAGCCACGTATCGATGAAACGCGCGGTGACGGGCGTTACGCCCCATTCTCCCGCGTCCGTCTGCTCCCGTCTGCCCTTTCACTCTCTCCAGTCCGCCTGTACGCAATCTGCAACATGGCAAGTTGAAGTATAGCGATCAGACGGGTAGCCGTGGTGTACTGCTATCAGGCACAACGGCGGACTCGAGGAACAGACAGCAAAGGCACCCGGCGGCAACCGGGTGCCTTTGTCGCCTCGAAGCTCCGCGAAGCACGAGCGAGGCGGGGAATTCTCTCTGCGCCAATGGTGGCTCGCCGTTCCCTCTCCTCGCAAGGAGTACGGGAAAGGAGTTCGCCATGCGCACACGCACCTACTACCGTGGGCCCGACGCCGTGGTGACGAACGAGGTCTTCGTGTGGCGTACCGCGCCGCCGAAGGTCTTCGTGATCCGCGACCTGCGGGACGTCTGCATCGCCCGGGAGGACAACCGGCTCCCCACCACCGCGCACGTGGCCGGAGGCTCTCTGGTCCTGATCGCCGCGACCGGCCCGATGTGGAACACGCCGGGGCTCATCTCGCTTGGCCTGCTGGCCGTCGCGGTCCCCGGCACCGTCGTGGCAACCGCCTGCTGGCGGACCCGGCCCCGCCGCCGGGAGCTGCGGGCCACCTACCGGGGTGCCGAAGCAGTGCTCTACGTCTCGCTCAACGCCCGGGTTTTCAACCAGGTCAGCCGTGCTCTCCGCCGCTCCGTGGAGGACAACCGCCCGGACTGGTCCGCTTGGGACGGTGCCGCCGCGGCCTGAGTCTGCTTGTTCGCAATCTGCAAGGTGGCATGTTGAACGGTAGCGATCGGCGTAGTGGCCGTGCTCTACTGAACTCAGGCAGAACGGGCGGATCGAGGGGAGACACACAACGGCACCCGGCGGCAACCGGGTGCCGTTTTGCTCTCCCGACATCTCCCGAAGCATCGAGGCGGGAATTCTCTCTCAGTCGGCGTGACGGCCCCTTTCCCTCCTCGGCAGGAGCACGGAAAGGAGTCCGCAATGCGCACCTACTATCGCGGCCCCGACGCTCTGATTACCGACGAATACTTCGTCTGGTGGACGGCCGGCCAGAACCGCGTCTACACCATCCACGACCTGTACCAGGTCGGGTTGGTCCGGGACGACGGCGTGGACCGGCGCCCGGACATGGCCACGGTGGCCGCGGTGGGCATGGTCGGCTTCGCCGGCACCGCCTGGCTGACTGCCGGTCCGGTGGTCGGCCTGGCGGTCGGCTTCATCGCGGCGATCGCCGCCGTCGTGGCGATCACCACCCGGCAGCACCGCACGGAACAGTCGTGGCAGGTCCACGCCGGTTACCGCGGTGTCGACACCATCATCTACCGGTCGTCCGACGCGCGGGTGTTCAATCAGGTCACCCGGGCCCTGCAGCGGTCGTTGGAGGACGACCGTCCGGAGCGCTCGACATACGGCCTTGCCGCCGCCTGATGGTTACCAATCGCACCCACCGAGAAACTCATCACTTTTCGGTGAAGCTGCCCGGCGCGTCCTTCGTTCTGGTAGGTCTTGTGAGTAACATGACGCGCGACCTCGCTGGATGCCAGCTTGCATCCAGCGAGGTGGCAGTTTAACTCTTCGACGATGAAGGAGTCATGGCTGAGGTCATCTCGCCGACGGTCGCGCGCAGGCGCGTGCGGTTGGCGCTGCGCGAAGCGCGGGAAGCCGCTGACCTCACGCAACTCCAGGTCGCCGAGGAGATGGAGTGGTCCCTCTCCAAGGTCATTCGGATCGAGAACGGCGATGTCAGCATCTCTCCGAATGACCTGCGCCCGCTGCTGTCCTATCTCGGCATCAAGGATCGAGCCGTCATCAACGGGCTCATCGCGGACGCGAAGGTGGCTCGCACCCGTCAGCATGTGATGTGGTGGCAGCGTCCGGAGTTCCGGGACATGACCGACCCGCTGCGCAGATTCATCGAGTTTGAATCGGTCGCCGTGACCATTCGGGTCTATTCGATTCTCTACATCCCCGGGCCGCTGCAGATCCCGGAATACGCCGCCGCACTGACCGGATCCTTCGACGAGATCCCGGAACAGAGGATCGACGTCCTGCTGCAGGCCCGTCAGCTGCGCCGTGAAGCCCTGCTCACCCGCCTCGCCTCGGTGCGCTATTCCGCGGTTCTCGACGAATCGGTCTTCATGCGCTCCATCGGCGGCGCGGAGGTCTTCGCGAAGCAGCTGCGGGAGCTGCATGACCTCGCCGAACGAGGCCTGATCCACCTTCGGATGCTCCCGTTCTCCTTGGGCGTACCCATCGCCAACAACGCGAGCTTCGACCTTCTGACGCTCAGTAACACTGACGAACACAATGAAGTGCTTTATCGCGAAAACGGTATGACGGACGAATTGATCGAAGACCGTAACGCAACCGCGAAGCACCTTTATCGATTCAACCAGCTCTGGCATGTGGCCAACGACGAAAATGACACGATCGAGTTCCTCGAACGCCGCATCAAGAACCTGGAGAGTGCCGTTACCCACGGTGGCAAGACATAGTCTGCACTTCCACAGCGAGCTGAACTCGCTTTGTCTATCGGAGCGTCTTAAAGTGAACGAAATCAATCCGCCCAAGTGGACGCGGAGTTCCCGCTGCAGCGGCGGCAACTGCGTTGAGGTCGCGAAGGTCTCCGGCGGTTACCTGGTGCGGGACTCCAAGCGTCCCGACATGTCGCCGCTTTCCTTCACGGATAGCGAGTGGATTGCTTTCGTGCAGGGTGTCAAGCAGGACGAGTTCCTGCTCTCATAGCCGGCCACCTTGCGGGGGGTGTGCGAATCAGCCGTATTCGCACACGGCAACACGCAAAAAAGAACAAACTGGATCAAAGGCGCATTCACCACAATACTGTTGCTTCATTCACGTTTCTCGCTCCGTGACGTCGTTCCCATCCCTTACCGTGGGGGCGGGAACCGTCACGGAGGAGACAGTATGACCAAGTCGGTGGAGCAGGCGGAGTGGCGCCGCAGCTGCGGGAACAGCAGTTGCGTCGAGGTTGCCAAGATCGACGATCGGTACCTCATCCGGGACTCGAAGAACCCGGACGTGCCACCCCTCGAGTTCACCTCGAATGAATGGGAAGCATTCACCGCCGGAATTGCCCGCGGCGACTTCCACTTCGAGTAATCAACGCGAGCGATGTTTCCGCTTCCGGCCGCCGGGCCGGCGGCACGGTGGATCCCGTCGCGCCCACGCCCGTCCTTACCGCTCGGTGCCGGACCGCGCAAGTCCCCGTGATCAGCCGGTGCCGGTGATGGGATCACGCCCGTCGCCCTGATCCCGAGAAGTGCTTGCGGCCCCTGGACCCCGGGCCTCAAGACGAGACGTGAATGTTCCGTCTCCGCCTGTCCCACGTGGCATACCTCGGTTCCGCGAAGCTTTCGCTCCCCGTCAGATCGAGCGCGGTGAGGTCGACTGCTCCCGCAGCGAAGCCCCGGCGCTCTCCGAAGGACGTGCCCTCAGCGTTTCCCGCAACTCTGGCACGTGGCAACCACAATGCACGGAGTTGATCAGGCTCGTTGGGTCACGAGCACCCGTTGCGCGACCAGCACCTGCGTAGAGGTATCCAAGGTCGGCGATCAGTACCTGATCCGCGACTCGAAGTACCCGGGAGTTGCCCCGCTGGCCTTCACGACGGAGGAGTGGACCGCCTTCGTCGAAGGCGTCAACGCCGGCGAGTTCCGCTTCTAGCGGCGCGCGTCGCTCTGCGTACGGGGGCGGTGCCACCGTGCGCAGTGCGGGCCGGGCCATCCTTCGCTATGTGATGCAGCGCGTGTGTCAGCTTTCGGTCACTCGGCCCGGCAAAGCGTACATAGACGACCAAATCAGTGTCGACTATGAGATCCTCATGGATTTCACTCATGTTTCCTGCTGCCACGTTCACCGGATTGGTCCTACCGTGAGTGCGGGAACCGTCACGGAGGTGCAAGAGCCATGACAAAGCCGACGTACGAGGTGCACTGGCGCCGAAGTTCGCGATGCGCGAGCAGTAGCTGTGTCGAGGTTGCCGACGTCAACGGCGAGGTCCTGTTGCGGGACAGCAAGAACCCGGAGGTCCCGCCACTGTCGTTCACCCCGGAGGAGTGGACCGCTTTTGTCGGCGGCGTCAAGCAGGGCGAGTTCGACTGACCGACCCGCCGCCCGCGGTTTGCCGACTTCGGCCGGAAGTCGCCGCCCGAGCGGCATACTCGACCTGGTGAGGGACCACGAGCCGGACCCGGAGCACGACACCCGCAGCACCGCACCCGGACGCTTCGCGGTGCTGCACGAGGCGGCCGATCTGCTCCTGGACCGCCTGACCGCGCAGTACACCGTGGAGCGTCGCGAGACCAAGGACGTCCTGCACGGCGACATGGTCCGTACGGTCCGGCTCATCCCGCACACGCCCGCGGCCGCACCGCTGGCGGTGTCGTTCATCGACTTCCCCGGCATCGTGCTCCAGCTGGGCCGTTGGTACCGGCGGTCGATGCCGGCCTGCGGATGCGATGCGTGCGACGAACAGCCGGACGTCCTGGTCGAGGATCTGCGCCTCGAGGTCGCGGCGCTGATCGAGGGCGGCCTGTGGGAACAGGTCCGGCGCGGCCTCACCGGGTCCTGGTCGGAGGCCCGGCTGGTCGGGCCCGCGCTCCGCCAGAGCCAGCAGACGCTTCTCGACGCGCGGGAGGCCCGCGCCGCCCGGCGTGACGGGTTCGCCGCGGCGGTGCAGTGGGCGCCGTGGCCACGCCGCGCGTGAGTCCGGCGGCGCCATGGGCGGGGCCGCGCCGCGGGACGAGTCCGGCGGTGCCATGGGCGGGGCCGCGCCGCCAGACGAGTCCGGCGGTGCCACGGGCGGGGCCGCGCCGCGCGGCTGCTGCGGTGGGGTGGCCGCGCCGCGAGGCGAGTCCGGCTGCGGTACGGGCAGCGGGCGGCTTACGCCGGAGCCGGCCCGAGCCGGCCGCCGAGCAGGCCGACCGCCAACCGGATCGGCCGGCGGCGCACCACGTTCGCCATGGTGAGTTCGCCGCGGCAGAACGCCTCGAAGGCACGCCAGCCGAGCGGTGTGGCCATCGCGGCGTGCACCAGATGCGGGTGCCGGGAGTACAACCGGAGCAGGCCACGGCCGGCCGTCATCTCGGGCACCAGTTCCCGGCGTACCGCGTCGGGGTAGTCCGCCAGGGCCTGCTCGCCGTGCGCCGCGGCGCGCGCGGCGGCGGTGCCGGCCCACGTGCCGGAGCGCAGCGCATAGCTGATCCCCTCCCGGGTCCAGGGCTCCAGCAGGCCGGCCGCGTCGCCCACCACCAGCACCCGGCCGCGCCGCAGGGGTGCGTCCACGCTGCGGCACCGGGTCAGATGGCCGGACTCGCGGCGCACCTCACGATCGGCGAGCCCGAGCCCCGCCCGGAACCGGTGCAGGTAGTCCTTCGTCTCCGCACCGCGGCCCTTGGCCATGATCACGCCGACCGTGAGTTCGTCGTCCTTCGGGAACACCCAGCCGTACGAACCCGGCACCGGACCCCAGTCGAGCAGCACCCGGCCGCGCCAGGCCGCGCGGTCGGCGCCGGTCGCGGCCAACTCCACCTCGAGCCCGAGATCCTGCTGCTCGAAGGTCACGCCGACGTGCCGGGTGCTGATGCCGGCCGAGCCGTCGGCCCCGATCACCACCCGGCCGCGCACCACCGAGCCGTCGGCGAGCGTGACCGCCGCCGCGTCGCCGCTCTGGTCGATGCCGCGGGCCTGCGCGTTCTCCCGTACTTCGACGCCGGCGTCGACCACGGCCCGCAGCCAGGCATGGTCGAACTCGGTGCGCCGGACCATGCTGAGGAACGGCGTGTCGGCGCGCCGGGTGAACGGCCGGCGGCCGTTGTCGGAGAACGTGATCGCCGAGACCTGCTCCCGCGCCGGGACCGTGATCCGGGACGCGGACAGGCCGAGCGAGATGCCGATGAGTCCACCGCCACAGGTCTTGTAGCGGGGGTGTTCCGCGCGCTCCAGCACGATCGTGCGCGCACCCTCGGCTGCTGCGGCGTGGGCGGCCGCCAGCCCGCCAGGACCGGCCCCGATGATGACGACGTCCCAGATCACCACGGCAGTCTAACGAAACGCTATGTACGGGCGTACACACCATGTGTACGATCGTACACATGACCTCGATGCGGGACCGGATGCTGGCCGGCGACCTCTATCAGGCGGACGACCCCGAACTGGCGCGGGACGGAGCCCGGGCGATGCGGCTCACCCACCAGCTGAACACCGCCGACCCGACCGACGCGACGACCCGGCACCGGCTGCTGACCGAACTGCTCGGCGCGTTCGGGGAGGGCAGCGACCTGCGCCCGCCGTTCCGCTGCGACTACGGCTACCAGACCTTCGTGGGTGCCCGCACGTTCGCGAACTTCGGCCTCATCAGCCTCGACGTCGCCACCGTCACCATCGGCGACGACGTGCAGATCGGGCCGAACGTGCAGTTGCTGACCGCGACCCACCCGGTGGCGGCCGGTCCGCGTCGGGACAAGTGGGAGGCGGCGAAACCCATCGTGATCGGCGACAACGTGTGGCTCGGCGGCGGCGCCATCGTCTGCCCCGGCGTCACCATCGGCGCGAACACCGTGGTCGGCGCGGGCACCGTGGTGATCCGGGACCTCCCGCCCGACGTGGTGGCGGTCGGCAACCCGGCCCGCGTCGTGCGTCCGGTGCAGCCGTGACCGCGGCACCGGCCCGGTCCCCCCGGCGCTACGACCCGGACCGGAAGAACCGGATCATCGCCGCCGCCATCGACGTGATCGCGGAGCACGGCGTCGCCGGCACCACCCATCGCCGCATCGCCGCCGCCGCGGACGTACCGCTGGGGTCGTTGACCTATCACTTCACCGGCCTGGAAGACCTGCTGGAGCAGGCGTTCACGCACCACGCGGAACAGATGTCGCCGGTCTACGAGGCCCACTTCGATCGGGTACGCGGCCGCGCCGACCTGGTCGAGGCGGTCACCGACCTGGTGCACGGCGACGCCGGCGCGGACCACCGGGACTGGGCCGTGGCGTACGAGCTGTATCTGGCCGCCCTGCGCAACCCCGCGCTGCGCACCGTCACCGAGTCCTGGATGCGGCGCAGCCGCGCGGTCCTGGAACGCTTCGTCGACCCGACCACCGCCCGTGGCGTCGACGCCCTGATCGAGGGTCTGGTCATGCACCAGACCCTGTCCACCGCGGCCGTGTCCCGCACGGAGACCCGCACCATCGTCGCCGGCCTCCTGGGAGTGCAGCCGTGAACGTCCTCGTCGACACCGACCGGCAGAACCGGGCCGCCGCCCGGGCCACGTACATCGCCTTCATCGGCGCCGGCGTCGCCATGGCGAGCTGGGCGACCCGCATCCCGCAGGTCCGCGACGGGCTGGAGCTGACCCCGTCGCGGCTCGGCCTGGTACTGCTCGCCATCGCGGTCGGCTCCATCGTGTCGTTGCTGCTGGCCGGCCAGCTCGTCGCCCACTTCGGTTCCCGGCGCACGGTCGCCGCCATGGCCGCGCTGCTCGGCATCTCGCTGAGCGCGGTGGCGGTGGGATACCAGTTCGGCGTGCTGCCGGTCATGGCCGGCCTGCTGTTCTTCGGCTTCGCCAACGGCGCGTGGGACGTCGGCATGAACGTGCAGGGCGCCATCGTGGAACGCCGGCTCGGCCGGGCCATCATGCCCCGGTTTCATGCCGGCTTCAGCGTCGGCACGGTGGCCGGGGCCCTGGCCGGGGCCGGCGCCGTGGCCCTGCACGTACCGGTCACCGCCCACCTCATCGTGACCGCCCTGGCCATCGCGGTGGTGGTGATCTTCGCGGTGCGCTCGTTCGTGCCGGACACCGCCGACGAGTCCGCGGAACCCGAGAGCGGCGGCCTGCAGCGCACCCTGAGCACCTGGCGTGAGCCGCGCACGCTGCTGGTCGGCCTGCTGGTCCTGGCCTTCGCGTTCGCCGAGGGCACCGGCGTCGACTGGATCAGCGTCGCGGTCATCGACGACTACGGCGCACCGGCCACCGTGGGCACGCTGGCGTTCGCGGTGTTCCTGGCCGCGATGACCACCGGCCGCTGGTTCGGCCCGGCGCTGCTGGACCGCTACGGCCGGGTGCCGGTGGTCCGCGTGCTGGTGGCGGTGAGCCTGGTCGGCCTGGCGCTGTTCGTCCTCGGCACGCACGTGGTCGTCGCCTTCGCCGGCGCGCTGCTCTGGGGACTCGGGGCTTCCCTCGGCTTCCCGGTCGGCATGAGCGCCGCCGCCGACGACCCGGCGCTGGCGGCGCCCCGGGTCAGCGTGGTGGCCGCGATCGGGTACTGCGCCTTCCTCGGCGGCCCGCCGTTGGTCGGCTTCCTCGGCGACCACATCACGGTCCAGAAGGGACTGATCTCGGTGGCGGTGCTGCTCGGGCTGGCCCTCACGGTGGTGGGAGCGCTCCGGCCGATCGAGGAGACGCGGTAACCGACGCCCCTAGGACGTCGATTCCCGCGCCATCTCGGCCTCCTTGGCGACGGTGTGCTCGTCCAGCGACGGCCGCTCAGCCTCGCCGGCGCCCGGTGATCCGTCGGCCGGCACATCCGGCGTCGGCCGGCCGGCACACGTCGCCTTCGCCTTCGGCAGGGTGCCGTTCAGGAGGTACGCGTTCACGGCCGCGGTGACGCATTCGTTCGATCCGTACGAGACGTGCACGCCGTCCCGCGTGACCGTCAGCAGCCGGTGCCGGAGCAGGTTCGCCATCGCGGGACCGCCCGCGTACGGCGTGGCGGGGTCGAACTCCTGCTGCACGACCATCCCGGCCGGGTAGCCGGTGCGGCGCAGTGGCACCAGAGGCTCGGTGCGTTCCACCGACCCGAAGGTGCATTCGTGCGGTCCGGCTCCGGTCGCGCCCCAGCCGTACGGGTAGCGCTCCGCGAAGGCGCGCATGTCGGCGAAGTACGTCTCCAGGTCGCGGGGCCATTCCGCCTCGCAGTTCGTCGACTCCCAGAGGCCGGCGTCCATCTCGGGCAGCTCGTCCTCGATCGCCCTGCGCTGGACGGTCAGCGCCTTCTTCACGCTGCGCGGCACCGCCCTGCCGTCGTCCAGCGCAGTCCGCAGCGTGCGCACCGTCTCCGCGAAGTAGTCCCAGTCCGGCGCGTCGTACATGCCACCGACGGCGAGGTCGAACGAGTCGCCGTCGAACCAGCCCTCGTCGATCTCGACCGGAGTCGCTTCCAGGTCACGGCGCAGTGCCTCGATCGTGGCGTGCACCGCCTTGCGGGTGGTACCGATTCCGTAGGTCTCGTTGCGCTGCGCCACCCAGGTCATCCACGCGTCGGCCGTTCTCCGCTGGGCGATCGGTTGCTGCCGCCACGCCTCCCGCCAGGTCCACTCCGGATGGATCGCGGAGTCCAGCACGTTGCGGTCCAGCCGATCCGGGAACAGGCTCCCGTAGACCGCCGTCACGTAGGTGCCGTACGACTGACCCATCAGGTTCAGCTTGGACTCGCCCAGGACGGCTCGGACGACGTCCAGGTCCCGGGCGTTGTTCGCCGAGGTGAAATGTGGACGCCGGTCCCCCGCGGTGCGTTCGCACTCCTGGTCGTGCCGGCGCAGCTCCTCGGCGTACTCGCGCATCTCCGCATCGGTCATCCGGGTCCGGGCGGACCGCCGGACGTTCTCGCCCTCGCAGAGCAGGGGCTGGGATTCCGCGACGCCGCGCGGACTGATCCCGATGATGTCGTACCGCACCGACAGCGCGTCGTACGTGCTGTCCTCAGGCACGCTGAGGTTCGAACCGCCCGGACCGCCCGGCACCGGAATCAGCACGCCGAGCCGTCGCGCCGGATCACTCGCCGGCTTGCGGGACAGATCCACGCTCTCCCGCGGGCCGTCCGGCCGCCGGTAGTCCAACGGCACCTGCACCGTGGCGCAGTCGATCCCCTCGGGCGGCTGCGGCGCCGGGAAGCCCGGCAGGTCCGGCCAGTCCGGCGCGGGACACGGACCCCAGGCGGGGCGCTGGGAGTAGAACGGCGCCAGGCCGCGCGGCACGCCGTCGCCGGGGCCGGTCTCCGCCAGGGCGAGCGGGACCACCGCCCCGGCCAGCACTGCCGCGGCCGTCACGGTGATTCCCACGGTCGCACCACGTTTCATGAAGGCCCCCACGATCGGCATGCGTGTCGATGCAAACGAACATGATGCATAACATGTCGCCGCAAATCTCTCGTCCGATTCGCGAGGTGCGAAGGCCTACCGGGTCTGCGCGTGGCGCAGGAGCGCCGGGTCGTGGGCGTTGACCAGAAGCAGGTCGGCAGGGGCCGCGTGCCAGACCTCGGCCAGGCGGTGGTGGTTGGCCCGGACCTTCGGCCAGTCGTGGGCGAAGCCTCGCTCCATAAGGGAGAGCATCCTGGGTACGCCGCCCGCGCCACTGATCTGGCCGCGGTGGTAGAAGGCGTCGCCGACGTGCAGGACCCAGTGGTCGCCGGCATCGACAGCGACCGCCGCGTGGCCGCGGGTGTGCCCGGGCAGATCGATCAGCACGATCCCCGGCGCGATCGTGGTGAGTTCCTCGGCACCCGGGAAGCCGCGCCACGCCTCACCCCGATCGGGGGTGTGCTCGACGATCTCCGGTTCGGGTGACCGTTGCGTGGGAAGGTAGCGGCCACGTTCGATCATGGTCCGGGGGCGGAGCGCGGCGGTGTTCTCCGTGGCGGTGAGATGCACACTGGCCCATGGAAAGTCCGCGAGCCCGCCGGTGTGGTCGGCGTCGAAGTGGGTGAGCACGATGTGCCGGACGTCGGCCGGGTCGAAGCCGAGCGCGGTGACCTGGGTGATCGCCGCCTCGGCCGGGTCGAAGGCGGGGCGGATGAGGAACCGGGCCGGCCCGAATCGGCCGGCGGGGTCGGCAGCGTCCCGGAGCCCGAGTCCGGTGTCGATCAGGACCAGTCCGGTGTCCGTCTCGACGAGCAGGACGTGACAGACGATGCCGTCCGGGACTCCGGGTGGTCGCATGCTGCCGCAGTTGAGATGGTGGACCTTCACCTCGTACCGCCGGGGTTGGGCTTGGGGAAGCGGGACATCAACGCTCCTCGGGTTGTCGGCGGAGGCGCTGACCTCGCCGTCAGCACGCTATCTCCACACTGTGGACGGCGAGGCCGCAGAGCGGTGAGTGTGCCCGTTCGCCTGCCCGGCCCCTCCCGAGACGGCGACCACACCGACCCACCCGCCACCGCCGATACCGAGCCTGCGCCGATCCCCGCACAGGATTGACCGGATCTCCACGGTGATCGCCCATCCCGCCCGGGCGGTGGCGTGCCGGTGCCTCAGACCGTCGGTGCCCGGAAGATTCGGCCTCGCAGGACGATGACACTGGGATGCGCGAGCACCCGGGGGTTCGCGGTCGGGTCGGTGTCGTAGACGACCAGGTCGGCGGGCCCGCCGTCGACCAGCCCGGGAAGGCCGAGCCAGGACCGGGCCGTCCAGGACGCGCCGGCGAGCGCCGCCTCGGGTGACAGACCGCCGCGGATCAGCCACTCGACCTCGTTCGCCACGGTGCCGCACGGGAAGCTGTCGGTGCCGGCCAGAACCACCACGCCGGCCTCCGCGGCGGCCCGCACGTTCGCCAGGGCCCCCTCCCAGCCCTTCAACAGCCAATCCCGGCGCGGGGTCGCCTCCCGGGCCCGCACCTCGTCGAGCTTGTTGCCCATGACGCCCAACGTGGGCACCAGCGCCGTGCCGTTGCGCGCCATCCGATCGATCAGGTCACGGTCGAGATAACGCCCGTGCTCCAGGCTGTCCACTCCGGCCAGCACCGCGTTGTGGCTACCCTCGGCGGTCTGGCAGTGGGCGGCGACCCGCCCGCCGACCGCGTGGACCGCCGTGACGACCTCGGTCAGCAGGTCGAGGGACACGGCCGGATCGCCGAACTCCCAGTCCGCGATGACCTTGCACCAGCCGCCGGACGACACCGCCTCCTCCACCGCGGCCGCCACCAACTCGGCCTCCGTGACATCACGCCCGAAGCCCGGCACGAACCGGCCGGGAGTAGCCAGCCAACGCCCGGCCGAACGGACCCGGGGAAGTTCCGAGTCCTCATCCACCCAGGCCGGGATCCGGGCGGCCGATCCGGGAGTGCGTACCAGCAACACCCCCGCCTCCCGATGGTCGGTCAGGTGCCGGCGCAACGTGGCATCGTCGAACGGGACGTCCGGGCGCTCGGTACCGGGATGGGTGTGCGCGTCGACCAGGCCGGGCAGAATCCAGCCACCGTCGGCGATCAGATCGGCGCCGGACACCGGCCCGAGCCGCAGCCGGTCGCCGTCGATACAGAACGACCGCACTTCCCTGTCGGGCAGGACGATGCCGCGCACCTGAAACACTGTCAGCCCCTAACCTGGCGCTTGGACGAGAAAGGTCAGATCCGGTCCAGGGAAGGACGATCGACCGCGAAGTTTCAGTAGTGGACGGTAGCTCTGTGTGTGGACTCCCCCTGGCTGCGTTCCCGGCCGCAGCGAGGGTGAAGGTGCCGGGACTGCATCCTCGCCTGACGTGGACGACCGCCACCGAACCTGGGCGCGGCCAGGCGGTTCTGGGGGTCTCGGGGGGCGATTCGAAAACGTATAGATGAAGGTAAGGCCCTGATCAACGTTTCCGCTGATCAGGGCCTTACCTTTGGAGCCGCCTGACGGAATCGAACCGTCGACCTACGCATTACGAGTGCGTCGCTCTAGCCGACTGAGCTAAGGCGGCAACGGTCAATCAGTGTACGGCATCGCGGCGCCACCCCGGCCAGGGCCCGTCCCCCGGCGCGCCGCAACCGGACAGCGAGTGTCATACCTCCGGACTAGGCTCCCCCGGGTGACCGATGATCTCCCGCGCGACGGCATCGACCCGGACGATCCGGCGCGGCTCGCGGCGGCGGGGCCGCGGCCGGCGGAGGCGCAGCCACCCCGGCGTCGGCGGCCGGCCAGCATGGATCCGCACGAGCTCGGGTTCACGCCGCAGCGCCCGGTCGGCTGGCTGGCCCCGTTGCTGCTGCTCAACACCGGTCTGCGCACCCTTCTGGCGATCCTGTTCGGCGCCTACCTGGACAAGCGCGAGCTGCAGAACGCTCTGAGCGGCGACGTCTTCGAGCAGCCCGGCCGCGACGGTGAGTTGTGGCTGGACTACGTCTCCGACCTGGGCGACGGCTTCCACGCCACGTATTCGATCGCGTACCTGCTGGCGCAGCCGCGGCTGGAGATCGGCGGCCGGGTGCTGCCCCGCGGAGACGTGCTGGTGATGGGCGGCGACCAGGTCTACCCGGTGGCGAACGGCGACGAGTACGAGAACCGGACCAAGGGTCCGTACCGCGCCGCGCTGCCGGAGTCGCCGGCCGACGGGACGCGGCCCACGCTCTTCGCGTTGCCGGGAAACCATGACTGGTACGACGGGCTCACCGCGTTCCTCCGGCTCTTCGCGCGGCGCAAGGACGGGCACATCGGCGGATGGCGCACCCAACAGCGCCGGTCGTACTTCGCGGTGAAGCTGCCGTCGAACTGGTGGCTGTTCGCGATCGACGAGCAGTTCGGTGCGTACATCGACGATCCGCAGCTGCTGTACTTCGAGAAGGCGGCGGCCGGGGTCGGGCCGCAGGACCGGATCATCCTGCTGGCGCCGTCGCCGACCTGGGTGAAGGCCGCGGACAAGCCGGCCGCCTACGACGCGGTCGACTACTTCATCCGGACCATCCTGGCGCCGACCGGCGCGCACGTGCGGGTGCTGATCTCCGGCGACCTGCACCACTACGCCCGGTACAGCGGAGCCGACCGGGAACTGGTCACCTGCGGTGGCGGCGGGGCCTACCTGCTCGGCACGCAGGCACTGCCGGACCGGCTCACCGTGCCGCCGAAGGAGACGCTGACCCGCAACGCCAGCCCGAGCCGGGACTACGACCTGGCCGCGTCGTTCCCGGATCCGACGACCTCGCGGCGACTGGGCTGGGGCGTGTTCAAGCGGATCACGGTACGCAATCCCGGCTTCGCCACCATGCTGGCGATCGTCCAGACGCTCACGATGCTGGCCATGGTCGGCGCGTTCAGCAACGGTGGTGGGCTCGTCCAGCGGGTGTTCAGCATCCCGCTGATCGTGATGCTGTTGGTCGTGACGGGTGGTGCGGTGCTGTTCGCCCAACCACCCGACGCCAACTCCGACAAGCACGCCCGACATTGGATCCTCGGCATCCTGCACGGGTTGGCCCAGATCGCGCTGGCGGCCGGCGGCGCGTGGGTGTGGGTGCAGCTGCCGTTCCGGGACTGGGCGTGGCCCGGGCCGCTGGTCGTGGCCGCGGTGCTCTACGCGCCGGTCATCGGCTTCCTGACAACCCAGGTGGTCGCGGTCTACCTGGTGGTGGCGAGCCAGTTCAAGGTCAACGTGAACGAGTTGTTCGCGGCCCAGGGCATCGAGGACGCGAAGAGCTTCCTCCGCATGCACATCGCGGCCGACGGCACGCTGACCATCCACGCGATCGGCGTCGACAAGATCTGCCGGAAGTGGCGGGCCGACCCGGACGGGCCCGCCGACGCGCCGTGGTTGCGGCCGGAGGAGCCGTTGCACACCAGATTGATCGAGGAACCGATCGCGGTCACCGGGCCCGGCACCGGGCGACGACCGTAACCTGACTCCCCCGGCGCCCGGGTCGCCGGCCGGGGGTGGAGCGGCGGGTTCAGCCGTACCGTTCCTCGTGCGACTGCCGTGGCCCGCACACCGACGCGCGGCTGCAGGAGCACCGCGAGCCGTCCGCGTCCATCCGGACGACGACCGCGTCCTTGGGCACGCTGTGGGCGACCACGCGCCCGTCGCCCTCGGGCGTGGTGACGCGCGAACCGACGCTCGGCGCGGTCTCCTGGAACTTCTGGTACAGCGGGTGTTCGTACTTGAGGCAGCACATCAGCCGGCCACACGCCCCGGAGATGCGCAGCGGGTTGAGCGGCAGGTCCTGGTCCTTGGCCATGCGGATGGTGACGGGCTCGAAGTCGGTGAGGAACGTGGCGCAGCACAGGTCCCGGCCGCACGAGCCGATGCCGCCCTGCACGCGCGCCGAGTCGCGAGCCGACAACTGCCGCAGCTCCACCCGGCACCGGAGGGTGGCGCCGAGGTCCCGGACCAGGGAACGGAAGTCGACCCGGTGCGGTGCGGTGAAGTAGATGGTCGTCCGGCCGCTGCCGGTGCCGCCCTGCTCCAGCACGTGATCGACCGCGACCACCTTCATCGGTAGTTCGTGCGCCTTGATCAGCTTCTTGGCGGCGACCTTCGCCTCGGCCTTTCGCTTGCGGAGCAGCTCGTCGCGCCGCAGATCGCGTTCGTCGGCGAGGCCCGCCACCTTGGGGAAGGCGCCGGTCTCCTCCTCCACCCACTGTGCGGCCCAGACGCACTCCGCCACCTCGGGGCCGTCCTCGGTCGGCACCAGCACACGGTCACCCACCGCCGGCCGGAAGTCGCCCGGATCGAGGTAGTAGAGGCGGCCGTACCGGTTGAAGCTGACCGCGCACAGCATGCCCATGTCCTCACCTTACGACGAGAACCGACGAGTACGAAATGTGGGTATTTGAGCTACCCGCGTGGGTTGTCGCATTGATCGGACGCAACTGAGGTGATCGACCGTCGTTGAGCAGTCCCGTAGACGCCGCTCGTTGCGGCCCACCTCCGGGGAGGAACAATCATGACGTCCGCCAGGCCGCTGGCTGCCAGTGTCGTAGCGCTCGGGCTCGCCGGTGTGATCACCGCGCCGGCGCCGGCCCTCGCGGCACTCGCGCCTTGCGAACAGATCCAGCGGTACGCCGCACAGTCCGGCGCCGAGCTGCTCCGAATCCGCACACTCGACCGGGGACCGTTCGGCGTGACGTCCCGCGCGAATCCCGGCGCGGTGGGGCCGGGGACCGATGATGCCGGTCGTGGGGTGGGCGGTCCGGGCCGACCCGGCCGGGAGGCGGGCGGCCGTGGGCACGGCGTCGGCACCGCAGAGCACGGGCGAGTCAGACCCGGCACGGACCACAGGCAGGTCAGACCCGGCACGGACCACGGGCAGGTCAGACCCGGCACGGACCACGAGCAGGTCAGACCCGGCACGGACGTGCGCGGGACGACCGGGAAGGCGGCGTCCGGCCGGAACGTGGACGGAGCGTCCGAACGGGCGAAGCCCGGCAGGACCACGAGCGGGACGACCGAGGGCGGGCGCGCCAGCCAGCCGATCGAGGCCGGGCATGCCGGTGAGTCGGCCCTGGGTCGGGCCGGCGCAGGGACGCGGAGCGACCGTTCCGGTCCGGCCACCGACCCCCGCGGCGCTCCCGGCGCCGACCCCGAGGACGCCACCGGGTCGGCTGCCGTCTCCGAGGTGGGTGTGGCCGCGGTCAAGTCCGCATTCGTCACGAGCACCGCCCCGAACTCCGCCGCGGTCGGCCGGCTCCTCGGCATCGCCGGCACGTCGAAGCTGGCCGTACCCCAGATCCAGCAGGCGCCGCCCAGCAACGCCGAGGCCAGCAGGCGCGCCACGGCCGCCGGCGAGGCGGGACCGCTGTCGCTCGGTGCCGGCGTGCTCCGGTCTCATGCGCGGTGGGAGCGGGGCATGGCGTGCGGAGTTACCGCCGGCACCGTGACCCGGGCGGACGCCACGCTGCGTAACTCGGAGATCGCGCCGGCGGAGGGTGGGGCGCTGGTGGCCGTACCCGGGACGGGTCGGAGCGTGAGCACGACGGCGCTGGAGCGGCATGCCGGGGCGGCACGCACCGTGGCGTCCGCGTCGGTGGATACCGGGCGGATCGATCTGCTCGGCGGCGCGGTCCGTGTCACGGTCCAGAAGCCGCCCACGCTCCTGACCAGCATGTCCACGTCGGACGGCGGGGAGGTGCGCTACGTTCCCGCGGTGGTGACGGTGTCCGGGGAGGACGTCGAGACCGTCAAGCTGGACGCCGCCGGTGACAGCGTGGAGGTGGCGCTCGACGGACCTGCCGGGCCGCGCACCGAGTCCGCGGGGCGGCTCGTGGGTGGCGTGCCGCTGGCGCTACCCGTCGTTCCGGAGGTGCCGTCACTCGGTGTGCCGGAGGCGGCCAGGGTCGCGGGCCCCGGTACGACGCTGCGAGTCTCGATCGGCGACGTCCGTCAGGCCACCGACGGGCATGCCGTCGCGGCTCGCGCCAGTGCGCTCACGATCGCGTTGACCCAGGGCGCGACCGGTCCGGGGTACGCGGACCGCCCGGCCCGCGTCCTCCTCGACCTGGACGTCGGGGTGCTCGAGTCGGCGTCGGTCGCCCCCGAGCCCAGCGGTGCCGGCGGCGGCGTCCCGGCTGCCGCGGATGATCTGCCGGTGACCGGTCCGCGGGTCGACCTGCTCGCCCTCGGCGGCGTCGGACTGCTGATCGCCGGGACCGTGGCACTCGTCTTCGGTCTGCGGAAGCGGCGTTTCCGGGCTTGACCGCGTGCTCGCTCCGCACCGGGCCCCGGCCCGGGGACAAAGCGCCACGGCCCGGCCAAGCACCGGGCACCACCGCCAGGTCAAGCGTCGAGTGCCACCGCAAGGTCTGCCGAGACGGTGGCCACCTCCTGCGCCGCCGCGTAGCTGGTCGCGATCGTCTCGAGGACGCGCGCCGCCACGTCCGCCGCCGCAGCCAGGTCGCCGGCCGAGGGCAGGCCGGCGTCCACATCCGCGTCCGCGGACAGGCTCAGCGCCTCGGCGGAGGTGAGCACCTCGGCCAGCACCGCCGCCAGGCCGTCGCGGGCGGCGGTCATCCAGTCGAACATCGCCTCGGCCAGGGCGGCGGTGGCCTCCAGCCGTCCGTCGAGGTTGTCGGGGCCGCCGCTGAGGTGGGCGGCGGCGCGGCGGCGGGCGGCGTCGTAGGCGTCGGCCGCGTCGCCGGTCCACTCCGCGGGCGGCGGGAGGGAGGCGGCCACCCGGGCACAGGAGCGGGCGCCGGCCCTCAGCTCGGCTGCGGCGTCGGCCAGGTCGCCGGGTCGCAGGGCGGCGACCGCCTGCACCGCTTCCCACGGCAGCAGGCGCACCCGGCGAAGGTGCCGCCAGACCTCATGGTCGGCCGGCGCACCACCGGCCGACAGCACCTGGTCGACGCGCCGGAGCAGCGGGCCGGCCGTCTCCAGGAGTGGATCCAGCCGATCCATCACCGCACCCGGCTCACGACAGCTCACGCTCGAGGCGACGGCCGACGGCGTCGTCGGTCTCGGTGTACTGCCGGGCGGTGGTCCGCACGTCGGCGGCCATCCCGGCGAGCATCGCCGCGGCGTCGACCGCCTCGCGGGAGCGGGCCGCGAGCACGGCGTGCCATCGGGCATACAGCTCGCGGCCGATCCGGCCGGGCGCCCCGGCGTCGTCGGCACCGAACGCGGCCGCCGGGACGGCCAGCGCCGCGACGCTCCGGTCCACAGTGGTCAGCGTGTCGGCGGCGGCGTCCAGCGTGGATGCCAGGTGGTCCACGGTCATCGTTCCTCCAGCGACCGGAACGTCCCGAAGATCTCGGCGTGCAGTTTGTCCCGGGCCCAGCGGGCCGCCTCGGCCGCGTCGGCGACCACGGCCTGCACCTCGCGGGCCAGGTCACCCGCGCTGCGATTCTGCAGGCTGCCGCGGATCCGTACGTCAGTGATGTCGCCGGCCGCCGTCACCAGAACCTCCACGGTGTCATCGGGCGAGTGCACGGACACGACGTGCCCGGTGACCGCTTTCTCGAACTCGGCGCGCAACACGTCGATGCGGCGATAGCGCTCGATCGCCTCGTCGATCCACGCCTCGTCGATCTCGCGGGCCATCCACAGGGCTCCTCACCGGGCGTACCGCCGTGATTGCGTTACGACACCGAACCGTACCCGGTCCAGTGAACCCGGCGCACCCATCAATCTGTCCCCTGTGGATAAACCCCAGCTCAGCCCTTCCAGAGATTGAGCATCATCGCTTCCACCGCGATTTTGGGCTTCACGTTCTGCTCGATCGCGTCCCGGCAGGCGAGTACCGCCTCGAGCCGGCGCAGCGTGCTCTCCGGCGTCCACTTCTCCGCGGCCGCCGCGGACAGCGCGGCGGTGTCCCGGTGCACCACAGGGACCGGTGCACGCAGCTTGGTGACCAGTACGTCGCGATAGAACCCGGCCAGGTCGACCAGCGCCCGGTCCAGCGCGTCCCGCTGCGACCGGGTGGCCCGGGACTTCTGGCGGCGTTCCAGGTCCTTCAGTTGCCCGGCGGCGCCGCGCATGGCACCCGCGGCACCCCGGCCGGTGCCACCGGCGCCGAGTGCCTGCTCCAACGCGGCGCGTTCCGTGGTGTCGTTCTCCGTCACGGCCGCCGCGGACTCCGCCTCGGCCGCCTCGATGAGCGCCGACGCGGCGTCGAAACAGGCGCCCACCCCGGTCAGGCGGCGCGGCACGGCCAGCACGGCGTCCCGCCGCCCGCGGGCCTCGGCGTCGCCGGCCAGCCGCTTCGCCCGGCCCACGTGTCCCTGCGCGGCCGCCGCGGCCCACGCCGCGACGTCGGGGGCGATGCCGTCGCGGCGCACCAGCACCTCGGCCACCGCCTCGGCGGGAGGTTGCCGCAGCGGCACCACCCGGCACCGCGACCGGATCGTCACCGAGATGTCGTCCGGGTGGGTGGAGGGCGTGCAGAGCAGGAACACGGTCCGCGGCGGCGGCTCCTCGATCGCCTTCAGCAGCGCGTTGCCGGCCGCCTCGGTGAGCCGGTCGGCGTCCTCCACCACCACCGCCTGCCACCGGCCGCCGGACGGTGCGGTGCCCGCCCGAAGCACCAGCGCGCGCATCTCGCCGACCCCGATCGACAGACCTTCGGGTACGACGAACCGCACGTCCGCATGGGTGCCGCCGAGCACGGTGTGACAGCCGTGGCACTCGCCGCAGCCGGTGCCCTCGCGCTCGCACTGCAACGCCGCGGCTAGCGCGCGGGCGGCCACCGACCGGCCCGACCCGGGTGGCCCGGTGAAGATCCAGGCGTGGGTCATCGCGCCGTTGCCGGTGGCCGTACCCGCAACGATCCGGGCGGCCGACGCCGCGGCCTGCCGCAGGGTCTCGACCGCCTCGTCCTGCCCGACCAGGTCCGCGAAAACGCTCACGGCGACCAGTTTGCCGTGCTCATCGTCGCGGGCCAACCTCGCGGTCCCCGGACGGGTCGTCCTTCGGCTGGCGGCCGGCCCGCTCGTCGGCAACGGCCGGTCCGCCGTCGCGGCCGGCGGCCTCGCGGCCGGCGGTCTCGCGGCCGGCGGTCTCGCGGCCGGCGGTCTCGCCGCTGACGGTCTCGCCGCTGACGGTCTCGCCGCTGACGGTCTCGCCGCTGACGGTCTCGCCGCTGACGGTCTCGCCGCTGACGGTCTCGCCGCTGACGGTCTCCCGGCGAACGGTGTCGCCGCTGACGGTGTCGCCGCTGACGGTCTCCCGGCGAACGGTGTCGCGGCTGGCGGGGCCGTGCGGGGCCACGTGCGGCGCGACGGCCGGCGGCGCGGCCAGGTCGGGGGCGGCCAGGTCGGGGCCGGGGGGCATCGCGGTCGGTGCGTCGGCCGGATGCGCGTCGTCGCCGGCCGCGAGCAGGCCGCGCAGCCGTTCGTGCACCACCTCGGCGATCTCGTCGGCCGGGCGGGCCGCGTCGAGCACCAGGTAACGCTTCGGGTCGGCGGCGGCCAGGTCGAGGAACGCGTACCGGACCCGCTCGTGGAACGATCGGGACTCGTTCTCCAGCCGGTCGGTGCCGAGGCCGCGGGAGTCGACTCGGGCCAGGCCCACGCCGGGATCGACGTCCAGCAGCACCACCAGGTCGGGCTTGAGCCCGCCGGTGGCCCAGGACGACAGCCAGGAGATCTCCTGGACCGGCAGGGTGCGCCCGGCGCCCTGGTACGCGAGCGACGAGTCCACGTACCGGTCGCTGATCACCACCGCGCCGCGCGCCAGCGCCGGCCGGACGACGGTGGCCACGTGGTGCGCCCGGTCGGCGGCGTAGAGCAGCGCCTCGGCGCGGGGCGACGGCGCGTCGGCGCCCTCGCCGTTGGAGAGCACGAGGGTACGGATCCGGGCGCCCATGTCCGTCGCGCCCGGCTCGCGGGTCACCACGACGTCGTGACCACCTGTCCGCAGCGCTTCGGAGAGCCGGGTGACCTGGGTGGACTTGCCCGCGCCCTCGCCACCCTCGAAGACCACGAAGACGCCGTGCCGGGTGAAGTCCTCGCCGGGTGACAGCGGGCGGCCGCGGATCGAGCTGAACAGGTCGGCCAGCACCGGTACGCCGCGCTTGTCGTCCATCTGGCGGAACGCACTGATCCCGGTCCAGACGCCGATGACGCCGGCGACGAGCAGCAGGATGCGGGTGGACGAGATGTCGACCGACAGGTCGCCGACCGCGATGGTGCGCGAGCTGCCCAGGCCGACCAGGACACCGGCCAGCGAGATGGCCAGCAGCAGCACGAGCCGGGCGCCGATCTGCACCACGGCGAAGACCCGGCCGCGTACCTCGTCGTTGACCTGACCGCCGAGCAGGGTGACGCCGGCCAGGAACGCCATACCGGCGCCCGCGCCCACGAAGAGCGCGCCGAACAGCGCCATGGAGAGGTGGAACGCCACGGACAGGAAGCCGACCGCGCCGCTGGCGAGCACGATGCTCATGCCGAACCAGCGGCGCCGGGACAGCTCCTTGACGATCATCGGGCCCAGGCCGATGCCGGTCGCGAGACCGATGAACAGGGTGGCGAACAGCAGGAAGAACGCGGCGTCACCGGCACCGAGCGAGGCGGTGAAGAAGCGGGCGGTGCCGATCACGATGCCGGCGCCGGCGAACGCGCCGAAGATGCCGAGCACCAGGCCGCGGACGAACGGGGTGCCGCCGATGTACTTCCAGCCCTCGACGAACTGCCGGAACATGGACGTCTCGGCGTTCTTCTCCCGGCGTTCCCGGTGGCCCTCGCTGATCTCCTTGATGCCGAAGAAGACCACCGCCGCGGTGGCGGCCCGGGAGAACGCGTTGATCCAGAGCGCGATCTGCACCGGCTCGGCCCAGTCGGGCAGGCCGCCGATCGGGCCGCGGACCACACCGTCGAGGGCGGCGAGCGCGAGCGCCGCGAGGATCGGGGTGATGCCGTACGTGGTGATCAGCGTGAGCTGGTTGGAGACCTCGAGCCGGCCCTTGGGGATCAGGTTGGGGACCGCGGCCTCCTTCGCCGGGATCCACATCAGGGTGATCGTCTCGCCGATGAAGGTGGCGATGACCGCCCAGGTCACGGTGAGGCCGCCGGAGTCGCTGACCAGCGCGACTGCCGGGATCGAGCCGTACACCAGGAAGCGCAGGATGTCGCAGATGACCATCGTGTAGCGCCGGTCGAACCGGTCGGCCATCACGCCCGCGATCGGGCCCAGCAGCAGCGCCGGCAGCAACCGGATCGCGATGGTGCTGCTGAACGCGCTGCCCTGGGCCACGCTGCCGGTCACCTGCTGGGCGGCGAACAGCGCGGTGGCCAGGGTGCCGATCCAGTCGCCGAACGAGGCCACGCTGAGCACCAGCCACAGGCGGCGGAACGGCCGGATACGCAGCACCGAGCGCAGCGCCGCGGCGCCGGACAGGTCGACCGGCCCGGCATCGTTGCGCTTGGCCGCAGCTTCGGTGTCGATCGCCTTACCTCCCGTGGTCACCGAGCACTGTATCTGTCCTACGCAGGGGGGATGGCCCCGCACGTTCGAGTGGCGCAGAGATGAACCTATTTCGCATTGGCCGTTGTCGAGATAGCGTGCTCGCGTGATCGCCCCACGCCCAGGACTGCGCGAGCGCCTCGATCTCGCCACCGCCCATCTCGAGACCCCGCTGGCGGTGGTGGACCTGGCCGCGTTCGACGGCAACGCCGACGCGCTGGAGACCCGGTCCGGCGGCAAGCCGATCCGGGTGGCGAGCAAGTCGGTGCGCTGCCGTGACCTGCTGCGCCGGGTGCTGGCGCGGCCCGGATGGCACGGCGTGATGGCGTACACCCTGCCGGAGGCGATCTGGCTGGTGCGCACCGGCGTCAGCGACGACGTGCTGGTGGCGTACCCGACGGTGCATCGCTCGGCACTCGCCGAGCTGACCGCGGACCCGCGGCTGGCCGCGGCCGTCACCCTGATGGCGGACCACCCCGCGCACCTCGACGTGGTGGACCAGGTCACCCCGCCCGGCGGCCGCCCGGCGGTACGGATCTGCCTGGAACTGGACGCCTCCTGGCGGCCCGGCGGGGCGCTGCACGTCGGCGTGCGCCGCTCCCCGGTGCACACGGCCGCGCAGGCCGCGGCGCTGGCCCGGCGGGTGGTGTCGCGGCCCGGCTTCCGGCTGGTCGGCATGATGTCGTACGAGGCACAGATCGCCGGCCTGGGCGACGCACCGCCCGGACAGGCCATGCGGGGCCGGGCGATCCGGCTGATGCAACGCCGCTCGTGGACCGAACTCACCGACCGCCGCGCCGCCGCGGTCGCCGCCGTCCGCGAGCACGCCGAGCTGGAGTTCGTCAACGGCGGTGGCACCGGCAGCCTGGCCGAGACCGCGGCCGACCCGTCGGTGACCGAGGTGACCGCCGGCTCCGGGCTGTACGGGCCCACCCTGTTCGATCAGTACACGAACTGGCGGCCCACCCCGGCCGCCCTGTTCGCGCTGTCCGTGGTGCGCCGCCCGGCTCCCCGCATCGCCACCGTGCTGGGCGGCGGCTGGATCGCCTCCGGCCCGCCCGCCGCGTCCCGGCAGCCGGCACCGTACCTGCCGGAGGGCCTGCGGTTCCGGGGCGACGAGGGCGCCGGCGAGGTGCAGACGCCACTGGTCGGTCCGGCCGCGGCCCGGCTCCGGCCCGGCGACCGGGTGTGGTTCCGCCACGCCAAGGCCGGCGAGCTGTGTGAGCACGTCAACGAGGTGCACCTCGTTGACGGCGACACGGCCACGCCGGCCCCGACGTACCGGGGCGAGGGACATGCCTTCCTGGGCTGACGGGTCAGGCGTTCACGTGGCGGTGCAGGTACTCCCGGATCATGCCCTTGGCCTCGTTGATGACCGCCTCGTCGCCGCCCGGGTCACGGCGGAACGCCAGCTTGATCAGCGCGTCCGCGGCCTCCACCGCCATCTGCAGCGCGAACCGCAGGCGCACCCGGTCCATCAGCTGGAACTGGTCGACCAGCAGCTCGGCGAGACGCTCCGCGATCACCGCGTTGTTGTCCCGCTCGGCGTCCAGCAGGTGCAGGTCCACCACGTCACCGAAGTGCAGCGTGCGGAAGCCCGGCACGCTCCGGTGCATGGTGATGTACGCGTCGATCGCCGCATCCACGCCGTCCCACCAGTGCGCGAACGTCTCGTTGGCGAACCGGGCGGACAGGCTCTGCAGGTACGCGTCCATGTTGCGCATGGCGAGCGCCTGCACGATTGCCCGTTTGTCCGGGAAGAACTGGTACACGGAGCCGATGGCCACTTCGGCCCGCTCGGCGAGCAGCGTGGTGGTCAGGCCCTCATAGCCGACCTCATCGACCAGCTCGGCGCAGGCGTCGAGCATGCGTTGGACCCGGGCAACGCTTCTGCCCTGCACCGGGACCCGCCGCAGCGGCCCGGTGGTGACGGTTGGTGTCGACACGCGTCGCCACTCCCTCTCAGCAGTGATAATCGGAACGTTACTCGGATCAACGAGCGAGCCGCATCGACGGGACGCCGAGGACCCACGGCACGTCCCGTTTTGTGCGACTGTCCGCTCGTGGGAGGGACACGCCCGGATGACCAGTGACCTCAGAGCCCCGATTGCGTCCCCCCGCTGGCGCAATTGGAGCGGCCATGAGCAGGCCGTCGCGTCGGACGTCCTCGCCCCTGGCAGGGTCGAGGAGGTGGCCGCGCTCGTCAAGTCGGCGTCGGAAACCGGACGCCGGATCAAGGTCGTCGGCAGCGGGCACTCGTTCAACTCCATCGCGGTCGCCGAGGACCAGCGGATGCACCTGAACCGGCTGGCCGCTCCGGTGTCGGCCGACGGCCCGCTGGTCACCGTGCCGGCCGGGACGACCTTGGCCACGCTCAACGCCTGGCTGGCGGAACATGGTCTGGCCGTACCCAACCTGGGCGACATCGACTCCCAAACCGTGGCCGGCGCCATCGCCACCGGCACCCACGGCACCGGCCTGGCCCACTCCACCCTGGCCTCCTGCGTGGCCGCGCTCACCCTGGTCGCCGGCGACGGCTCGGTGGTGCGTGTGGACTCGTCGGACCCGATCTTCCCGGCCGCGCGGCTCGGCCTCGGCGCGCTCGGCGTCGTGGTCGACGTGACGCTGCGGTGTGTGGACGCGTTCACGTTGTGCGCCGACGAGCGACCGATGCCGCTGGCCGAGGCGCTGGCCCGGCTCGACGACGACCTCGCGAGCAACGAGCACGTCGAGTTCTACTGGCACACGTCCACCGACTGGGTGCAGCTCAAGCGCAACAACACCGTCCCGGCCGACGACCGCCCGCTCTCCGCCTTCCGGCGCTGGCTGGACGACGACTTCCTGTCGAACACGGTGTACCAGGGGGTGTGCCGGCTGGGCCGGGCGATCCCGGCGACGGTACCCACGATCAACGCGGTCGCCGTGCGGGCGCTGGCCGCCCGCACCTACACGGGCCGCTCCGACCAGGTCTTCTGTACGCCGCGGCGGGTGCGGTTCAACGAGATGGAGTACGAGGTCCCGCGCGCCGCCATGCCCGAGGTGATGACGGCCCTCCGGCGGATCGTCGACCGGCTGCCGTTCAAGGTGCAGTTCCCGGTCGAGGTGCGGTTCACCGGCCCGGACGACGTGTGGCTGTCGCACGGGTACGGCCGGGAGTCGGCGTACTTCGCGGTGCAGCAGTTCGTCGGCAGCCCGTACGAGCCGTACTTCCGCGCGTTCGAGGCGGTGTGCGCACCGCTGGGCGGCCGGCCACACTGGGGCAAACTGCACTATCGGGATGCGGATTCGCTACGGGCGGCGTACCCGAGGTTCGACGACTTCCTGGCCGTCCGCGACCGGCTGGACCCGGGCCGGGTCTTCACCAACGCCTACCTGGACCGCGTCCTCGGCCGCTGAACCGGGTTATCCACAGACTTGTCCACAGGCACGGCGCGAGGCTGTGGACTCGGTCAGGCTGAGTCCGTGCATCACTTCCTGACCAGGCAGGCCGGCGTGCTCACGACGGCGCAGGCGCTGCGGCATCTCTCCGCCAAGACCGTCCGGCATCGGGTCGCGGCGGGACGATGGCAGCAACCACACCGCGCGATCCTGGTGACCCACAACGGGCCGATCGATGTGGAGCAACGCCGGTGGATCGCGGTGCTCGGCATCGGGCACCATGCGGTGCTGGCCGGCAGCACCGCAGCCGAGGCGGCGGGACTTCGCGGCTTCACCGACCCGACCGTGCACGTTCTGATCCCGCACGGCCATCGACCGGAGAGGGTGCCGTCGGGAGTGACCGTGCACCGGACCGCGGCGTGGCGAGACTCCGACGTGCTCTGGACCGGCCGCCCGCCGCACACCAGGATGGCCCGGTCGATCGTGGACGCCGCGCAGTGGGCCCGCACCGACGATGACGCCCAGGCGCTGGTCGCCGCCGCATTCCAGCAGCGGCTGACGACCGAGCGGGACATGCGCGACATCCTGGAACGGCTGACCCGGGCCCGGCGGCGACGACTGATCGCGCTAACCGTGGCGGACGCCGCGGGTGGCGCCCATTCGCTCAGCGAGGTCGACTTCGGCAGCCTGTGCCGCCGTCATCGTCTGCCGGCCCCGTCGCGTCAGGTGGTCCGCAACGATGCGGTCGGTCGCCGCCGGTACCTGGACGTGCTCTTCGAGGAGTGGCACGTGCACGTCGAGATCGACGGAGGTCAACACCTGGAGGTGCGACACGCCTGGGCAGACATGCAGCGGCAGAACGACCTGTGGACGGCGGGTGAGCGAGTGTTGCGCTTCCCGGCGTGGGCGGTGCGCCGGGAGCCGGATGCGGTGGCGGCGCAGGTGCGGGCGGCGCTGCGAGCAGCCGGATGGCGCGGCACCCTCTGACATCGGCCATTCCGAGCCAGTCCGGCGCCCGAGCGACCAGCCCGGCACCCGAGCGACCAGTCCGGCGCCCGAGCGACCAGCCTGGCACCCGAGCGACCAGCCCGGCACCCGAGCGACCAGCCTGGCACCCGAGCGACCAGCCCGGCACCCGAGCGACCAGCCCTCCGCCCGAGCGCCGACCGGTCAGGCGGCGCAGATCTTGGAGGCACGACGGAATCTTGGCGCCAAACTGCCCCTATAGGGGCGCAGCGCCTCCAAGATCTGCGGGCGCCTCCAAGATCTGCGGGTGCCTCCGGCCCTACTCCGCCGAGGCGGTGGCCTTCGCGGGCGCCGCCTTCTTGGCCGCCGCCTTCTTCGCCGCGGTGGGCGACGCATTCGACGTCTTCTTCGCCGGGGTCGCCTTCTTCGCCGCCGTCTTCTTGGCCGGCGCCTTCTTCGCGGCAGCCTTCTTGGCCGGCTCCTTCTCCCCGGCGGCCTTCTTCGCGGTCGCCTTCTTCCGCGGCGCCGGTCCCTTGGCCCGCTTCTCCGCCAGCATCTCGGACGCCTGCTCGACGGTCAGTTCCTCCGGCGTCTGCCCGCGGCGCAGCGACGCGTTGTACTCGCCGTCGGTGACGTACGCCCCGAAGCGGCCCTCCTTGATCACCAGCGGCTTCTCGGTGACCGGGTCGGGGCCCATCTCGCGCAGCGGCGGCGCGGCGGCGCGGCGCTGGCGGGTCTTCGGCTGGGCGAGCAGGGCCAGCGCCTCGTCCAGGGTGACCGTGAACAGCTTGTCCTCGCTGTCCAGGGAGCGGAAGTCGTTGTCGCGCTTGACGTACGGCCCGTAACGGCCGTTCGCGGCGACGATCTCCTTGCCGTCCGGGTCCTTGCCCACGGTCCGGGGCAGCGTCAGCAGCTTGAGCGCTTCGTCGAGGGTCAGCGAGTCCGGCGTCTGCGTCTTGAACAGCGACGACGTGCGGTCACCGCTCTGCACGTACGGGCCGTAGCGACCGGATCGCAGCTGGACCGGTTCGCCGGTGGCCGGGTCGTCGCCGAGGCTGCGCTCACCGCCGCCGCCGAGGTACAGCTCGTCGACCTTCTCGGGGGTCAGCTCGTCGGGTGCCACGCCGTCCGGGATGGAGACCCGGTCGCCCTCCGCGGCCTCGACCGGGTCGGTCGACGTGGAGCGCTGCAGGTACGGGCCGAACCGGCCGACGCGTACCACCACGTGGCGGCCGTCGTCGTCGGTGAACAGCGGGATGGAGTTGACCGAGCGCGCGTCGATCTCGCTCAGGTTCTCGGTCACCATCTTCTTCAGGCCGCCGGCCTTGGCGATGGAGTCGTCCGCGCCGAGCTGGCTGCCGAAGTAGAAGGAGGTGAGGAAGTCCAGTGCCGCGTGGTCGCCGCCGGCGATCTCGTCGAGCTGGTTCTCCATCGCCGCGGTGAAGTTGTAGTCGACCAGCCGGGGATAGTGCTGTTCCATCAGCCCGATCACGGCGAACGCGATGAACGACGGGATCAGCGCCTGGCCGCGCTTCTCGACGTACCCCCGGTCCTGGATCGTCCGCATGATCGACTCGTACGTCGACGGGCGTCCGATGCCCAGCTCCTCCAGGGCCTTGACCAGCGACGCCTCGGTGTAGCGGGACGGCGGCGAGGTGTGGTGGCCGACGGCGGCCAACTCCTCGGCGGTCAGCGGCTGGTCCTTGGTGAGGTTCGGCAGGCGGCGCTCGGCGTCCTCGGCCTCGGCGTTCTCGTCGTCGGACGACTCGACGTAGGCGCGCAGGAAGCCCGGGTCGGTGATCGTCTTACCGGTGGCGGCGAAGTCGACCTCCTCGCCCGCGGTGGAGATCGCCCGGATGCGCACCGAGATCGAGTTGCCGACCGCGTCGGTCATCTGCGAGGCGACCGTGCGGCGCCAGATCAGCTCGTACAGCTTGAACTCGTCGGTGGACAGTTCGTTGGCGACCTCGCCGGGGGTGCGGAAGTTGTCGCCGGCCGGGCGGATCGCCTCGTGTGCCTCCTGCGCGTTCTTCACCTTGCCGGTGTAGCGGCGCGGCTGCGGCGGCACGTTGTCCGGTCCGTACAGTTCGGCGATCTGCCGGCGGGCGGCGGTCAGCGCGGTCTCGGAGAGGTTCACCGAGTCCGTACGCATGTAGGTGATGTAGCCGTTCTCGTACAGCCGCTGCGCGGTGCGCATCGTGGACGAGGCGGAGAACCGCAGCTTGCGGGCGGCCTCCTGCTGGAGCGTCGAGGTGATGAACGGCGCGTACGGCCGGCGCCGGTACGGCTTCTCCTCGACCCGGGTGACGGTGAACGGCCGGCCCTCCAGGCGCGCCGCGAGCCCGCGGGCCCCGTCGCCGTCGAGGTGCACGACCTGCGCGCCGGGCCGGACCTTGCCGGTGGTCGGCTCGAAGTCCTTGCCGGTGGCGATGCGGTCACCGTCGAGCGCGATCAGGGTGGCACTGAACGACCTAGGGCCCTCGGCCTTGTCCAGGACCGCGAGCTGGGCGTTGATGTCCCAGTACTCCGCGGACCGGAACGCCATCCGCTGACGCTCCCGCTCGACGACGATGCGGGTGGCCACGGACTGGACGCGCCCGGCGGACAGGCGGGGCATCACCTTCTTCCACAGGACCGGGCTGACCTCGTACCCGTACAGCCGGTCCAGGATGCGCCGGGCCTCCTGCGCGTCCACCAGGTCGCGGTCGATCTCCCGCGGGTTGGACACCGCGGCCTGGATCGCCGGCCGGGTGATCTCGTGGAAGACCATCCGCTTGACCGGAACCTTGGGCTTGATCGTCTCGACCAGGTGCCAGGCGATGGCCTCGCCCTCGCGGTCCTCATCGGTGGCGAGGAGGATCTCGTCGACCTCTTTCGCCAGCTTGGTCAGCTTGGCGATCTGCGCCTTACGGTCCGCCGACACCACGTAGAGCGCGTGGAAGCCGTTGTCGACATCGACGCCGAGCCGCGCCCACGACTCGCCCTTGTACTTGGCGGGCACATCGGCTGCGTTGCGTGGCAGATCCCGGACATGCCCGAAGGAGGCCTCGACGAAATAGTCGGGCCCCAGGTAACCGGCGATCGTCTTGGCCTTCGACGGGGACTCGACGATGACCAGACGGGTCGTCCTGGTTTCACTCGGCACGGCACTCCCACACTTCTTACCCGGCGGCTGCGCACGCCCTCGGCGCACAGACTTCCAACGTAACGCGCCGGACGGGTTGGCATTCCCCGGGCTACCGGGGAGCCGGATGGTAACGGTCCGGCCACCGCACGCGTCCGACGGCGACACGGTACACCGCCGACATGCCGTCGTGTCGCACACAATCGGAGAAGATCACGCGCCCGCGCCGTTCGGCCAGAACTCCTCCGGGGCCGCCTCGGGCCGGTCCCCGACCAGCTCAGCGAGCCGCGCGAGGCTTTTCCTACCCTCGATCAGGTAGTGCAGTCCGTCTTCCGACACGGATCCCGGCAGCCCCACGCGCCGCAGGGCGGAATCGACCGGTTCCACACTTTTGCCGGGATCGAGGCCCAGTGCGTAGCCGTCACCGCCCGGCGTGCCCGCGGCCGCGACCCACAACCGCAACCGCGGGCCGCTGAGGAAGAGCTGATCGGCCGCCGCCGGCCAGGCGCGGGCCAGACCGTTCAACCGACTGGAGTACGCCGTCCGGACTTCGAAAACCGCAACACCGGGTCCCGGTCTGCCGCGGGCGGCTCCGGGCCCGCCGCCGCCCCGCGCACTGTCGCCGCCCCGCGCACTGCCGCCGCCCCGCGCACTGCCGCCGCCCTCAGTTTCCGGCCCGCCGTCGCCTTCGCCGTCCGGGCCCGGCTCGCCGGCCTCCGGCGGGCCCGCACGGCCACCCGCGCCAGGTTCGCCAGCGCCTGCCCCGCCCTGGCCGTCGCCACCCGCGCCACGCTTTCCGGCGGCAGGCCCGCCGCTCGCGGTCTCGCCCTCGGTGTCCTGGAGGTCGGCGCCACGGCCGCCGATGCTCGGGCCGGCGGGCAGGTCGTCCGCGTCGGGCACGTCGGTCGGCGCGGCGGCCGGATCGTCGCCGCCGGCATGCGGCGGTGCGACCGGCTCCGGCGGGGCGCCGTCGCTGCGTACACCTTCGAGCAGGGGTAGCCACTGCACCACCAGCCCGCGGCTGACCAGCTCGGCCACCAGCACGTGCACCCGCCAGGCCGCATCGACCGGCACCGACACCCGGGCCGTGCCGCCCATCCGGCCGAGCCGGCCGGGGCCGGCGAGCAGGCCGGCCAGGTCGGCCGGGGACGGCTCGGTGGTCTCCGCACCGAAGATCGTCAGCTGGCGGCCGGCGTCGGCGGCTGACGGCGGACCGGGCACCCCGGCCACCGCGCGCCGGCCGGATCGGGCCGACCGGGACCGCACCGGCGCGGGCAGCACCTCGCGCGGTATCAGCGGCCAGCCGGGCTCGGCCATGGTCAGCGGCGCTCCTCCACCGGTGTCACCGGCACTCGGGCACTTCGTCGAAGGCTCTCTTGAGGTCCTCGGAGTCCAGCCGGCTGGTGTCCAGTGAACTCTGCTGGTATTCCGTGTTGAGCTTGTCGACCACGGCCGACACCTTCGTGTAGAACTCCGCCGACGGGCTCGTCGCCAGCGCCTCGATGCCGGTGCGGGCCCGGCCGTAGGCGTCCCGCATGGCGCCCAGCGACGCGACGAAGCTCGTCGCCACCCGCTCGCCGTTGTCCACGTCGGGCACGCCGGCCCGCTCGACGCCGGCCCGGGCCTGCTCGCTCGCCGACTCCGCACCGCGGAACAACCGGGTCAGATTCTCCTTGGCCTGCGCGGGGGTGGTGGCCGCGGTCATCTGCTGCTGGGTGCGACTGGTCAGGGTGCCGATCTCGGCCCGCCACGGTGCGAGCGCGGCGCACACCGAGGCGGCCCAGGCCCGTGGGCCCGCTCCGCTGGAGCAGCCGACCAGGGATGCGCACAGAACTACAACGGTGAGGAGGACAGTCGGTCGAGCCGGACGCATGGCATGGAGAGTACGGCCAGGGTGCGACAGGACTTCACGGTATCGCCGACGAAGGGGCACCCGGCCGGAGACCGGATGCCCCTTCGCTGGCGTTTCAGCAGGTCAGGCGCTGACTCGCTCCGAAGTGGAGGACGTCGGCGCGTCCTCGCCCATCGAGATCGGCTTGCGCTTGCTCCACACCACGGCAGCAACGATGATCAGGGCCGCCACCACCGCGATCGCGATCCGCAGCGGGGTGTTCTCGTCGTTCCCGATGCTCCACGCCACGACCGCCGGGGCGATCAGCAGCGAGACCAGGTTCATCACCTTGAGGAGCGGGTTGATGGCCGGGCCGGCGGTGTCCTTGAACGGGTCACCGACGGTGTCACCGATGACCGTGGCGGCGTGGGCCTCGGAGCCCTTGCCGCCGTAGTTGCCGTCCTCGACCAGCTTCTTGGCGTTGTCCCAGGCGCCACCGGAGTTGGCCAGGAACACGGCCATCAGGGTGCCCGTGGCGATCGCACCGGCCAGGTACGACGCCAGCGCGCCGGCGCCCAGGCCGAAGCCCACCGCGATCGGCGCCATGATCGCCAGCAGGCCCGGAGTGAGCAGCTCGCGCTGCGCGTCCCGGGTGCAGATGTCGACCACCCGGCCGTACTCGGGCCGCTGGGTGCGGTCCATGATGCCGGGGAACTCGCGGAACTGGCGCCGGACCTCCATCACCACGGCGCCCGCGGAACGCGAGACCGCGTTGATCGCCAGGCCGGAGAAGAGGAACACCACCGCGGCGCCGATCAGCATGCCGACCAGGTTGCGCGGGTCGGCCACGTTCAGCAGGTTGAGGATCTCCGTACCGATGGCCTCGGCCGTGATGCCCGCCTCCGCCAGCGACGTGCGCAGCGTGTTGATGTACGAGCCGAACAGCGCGGTGGCGGCCAGCACCGCCGTGGCGATCGCGATGCCCTTGGTGATCGCCTTGGTGGTGTTGCCGACCGCGTCCAGCTCGGTCAGGATCTGCGCGCCCCGCTCGTCGACGTCACCGGACATCTCGGCGATGCCCTGCGCGTTGTCCGAGATCGGGCCGAACGTGTCCATGGCGACGATGACGCCGACCGTGGTGAGCAGGCCGGTGCCGGCCAGCGCCACCGCGAACAGCGACAGCGTGAGCGAGGTGCCGCCCAGCAGGTACGCACCGAACACGCCGGCGCCGATCAGCAGCGCGGAGTAGACCGCCGACTCCAGGCCGACGCTGATGCCGGCCAGCACGACGGTGGCCGCGCCGGTCTGCGACGACTTGCCGATGTCCTGCACCGGACGCCGCTCGGTCTCGGTGAAGTAACCGGTCAGCGCCTGGATGGCGGCGGCCAGCACGATGCCGATGACGACCGCGCCGATGGCCACCCACTGCGGGTTGCGCCCGCTGTCGAGCACGGCCTGGTCGATGCCGGCGTCGGCACCGAAGCCCGCGAACGTGTTCGGCAGGTAGATGAAGCTGACCACGGCCACCACGACCGCGGACAGCACCGCGGAGATGTAGAACGCCCGGTTGATGGCGGTCAGGCCGTTCTTGTCGCTCGGCCGCAGCCGGGTGATGAAGACACCGACGATCGCGATCAGTACGCCGACCGTGGAGACGATCAGCGGGAAGATCAGGCCGTCCTGGCCGAACGCGGCCTGGCCCAGGATGAGCGCCGCGACCAGCGTGACGGCGTACGACTCGAACAGGTCGGCCGCCATGCCTGCGCAGTCACCGACGTTGTCGCCCACGTTGTCGGCGATCGTCGCGGGGTTGCGCGCGTCATCCTCGGGGATGCCCTGCTCCACCTTGCCGACCAGGTCCGCGCCGACGTCGGCGGCCTTGGTGAAGATGCCGCCGCCGACCCGCATGAACATGGCGAGCAGCGCGGCGCCGAAGCCGAAGCCCTCGAGCACGGTCGGTGCGTCGCCCCGGTAGATCAGCACGACCACCGCGGCACCGAGCAGGCCCAGGCCGACAGTGAGGAAGCCGACCACACCACCGGTGCGGAACGCGATGCCCATCGCCCGTTCCCGGCCGCCGGACTCACCCGCGGCCGCCGCCACGCGCAGGTTCGCGCGGGTGGCGAGCGCCATGCCGGCGCCGCCGATGAACGAGCTGAAGACCGCGCCGACGATGAAGAACAGCGACCGGCCGATCTTGACCGCGGTCTCGTTGTCGGTGCTGTGCACCGGAAGCAGGAACAGCAGTACGACCGCGACGACCACGAAGATGGCCAGCGTCTTGAACTGCCGGAACAGATAGGCCGACGCACCTTCCTGGACGGCGCCGGCGATCTCCTGCATGTTGGTGGTGCCGCGACCCGCGGACAGCACCGACTTGACGAACGCGGCGGCGAAGCCGAGCGCCACCAGCGCGAAGACCACCGCGACGATGACGTATGTGACGTTGGAACTCGTAAGGGACACCCCGCCGCTTTCCGCGGCGAAGTTTATGGAGGTCCCGGACATCAATGTCCTCCTGTACACCGACCGCACCCGGGCGGCGGACGATCCCGGCCGGGCGCATCCCTACTAGGGGAGACGACAACGGTCCCGCGGGCGCGGGACCAGGAGCAGTAGCTGACAACTCGCGTACTGTATAGGCCGGTGGTGGTGATGGTCACACCCGGATCCGGCCGTGTCGCGGTGATGTTCGCCGCTGTGTTAGATCCCGGTTGATGGGGTAAGCGGCTTTGTTCGATCTCTGCGGAGGTTGAGACTCTTTCGCACACGCGGCATCGGCCGCGCCCGGGCGGCTTCGCGGGCTGCCGTCTCAGCGGCGGGTGACCGGCCAGACCATGCGGACCTCGGTGCCGGCGCCGTCCGCCACCGGGCGCACCTGGAGGTCATCGACGAACCCGGCGAGCAGTGCGAAGCCGACACCGGTGGTGAGCGCCTCGTCGGTCAGCGACTCGTCGGCCAGCTCGTCCGGCGGCAACTTGGCCAGGCCGATACTGGCGTCGATCGGCGCGTGGTCGATGACCCGGACGGCATATGAGTCCGAATCAGACATTTCGACCGTGACCAGGTCGGGCAGGCCGTACTGGCGATGCAGGGCCACCGCCCGGGTGCACGCCTCGCCGATGGCCAGCCGGACCTCGTCGAGCAGTTCCTCGGCGACCCCCGCCCGCCGAGCCACCGCCACGCCGACCAGCCGGGCGGTGCGTACGTGCACCGGCGCCGGGGAGAAGGACAGTCGGACCGTCGCCATCACGAAGTCGGACCGGAGCCGTCGCGATCGTCAGGCGTCGAGGTGGCCGCCTCGACCGAGGGGTAGATGGGGAAGACCTGGTCCAGCGCGGTGATCCGGAAGATCTTCAGCAGCGGTTCCTTCGAGCAGACCAGACCGAACGTGCCACTCGCGGCACGCAGCCGCTTGAGGGCACCGACCAGCACGCCGAGGCCGGTGGAGTCGAGAAACTCGACCCGACCGAGATCCACCACGACGTTGCGTGCGCCGGCGTCCACCAGCTCGACGAGGCGTTCGCGCAACCTCGGAGCGGTGTACACGTCGACCTCGCCACCGACCTCGAGCACGGTGTGCTCATCGACGGTGCGGGTCGCCAGCGACAGCTCCATCGTTCCTCCTCACCTCGGGGGCGGGCACGGCGTAGCCGATCTCCCCAGCGAATCTAACCACCGTCTGTCATCCCGCGACGCGTGGCACCCTCCCGTCCTACCCGTTTGAGGTTCGGGGCATTCCGGTGTCAGAGTGCAATGCGTGACGTCCACCGTGCCCTTGTCCTCGCTGGGGCCCGCTGAGCTGCTGCACCGGCTGCGCGCCCGCGGCACCGCGACGGCGGAGTCACCGATCACGCACGTCGAACGGGTACCGGCCCGGACCGGCCGCCCGGCACCGTGGCCGGACTGGACGCCGCCGGCCCTGCGGTCGGCGCTGACGGACAACTGCGGGATCACCGCGCCCTGGGAACATCAGGCCGCCGCGGCCGAGCTGGCGCACGCCGGCACGCACGTCGTGCTCGCCACCGGCACCGCGTCGGGCAAGTCCCTGGCGTACCAGTTGCCGGCCCTGACCCGGCTGCTGGACGACCCGCGGGCGACCGTGCTCTACCTCTCCCCGACCAAGGCGCTGGCCGCCGATCAGTTGCGCGCCGTCGCGCGCCTGGATCTGGAGGGGGTACGCCCGGCCACCTACGACGGCGACACCCCGCGCGAGGAACGCGAGTGGATCCGGCAGCACTCGCGGTTCGTGCTGACCAACCCCGACATGCTGCACCACTCGCTGCTGCCCGGGCACGCCAGGTGGGGCGTGTTCCTGCGCCGCCTGGCGTACGTGGTGATCGACGAGTGCCACACCTATCGGGGCGTGTTCGGCTCGCACGTGGCCCACGTGCTGCGGCGGCTGCGCCGGCTCGCGGCCCAGTACGGCGGCAGCCCCGTCTTCGTGCTGGCGTCCGCGACCAGCGGCGACCCGGCCGACGCCGCCACCCGGCTGACCGGCGTGCCGGTGCGGGCGGTCACCGAGGACGCCTCGCCGCGCGGGGCGGTGACGTTCGCGCTGTGGGAACCGCCGCTGCTACCGCCCGAGCACGGATGGGAGCTGGGGCCGGGCGCGGCTGCGGTGCCGATGCCCCGGACCGAGGTGGAGCCGCCGCCGGTACGGCGGTCCGCGTTGCGGGAGACCGCCGATCTGCTCGCCGACGCGGTGTCGGCCGGCACCCGGACGCTGGCGTTCGTGCGGTCCCGGCGCGGCGCCGAGGTGGTCGCCACCATGACCCGCCGGGCGCTCGACGAGGCGGTGCCCGGCCTCGGTGACCGGGTGGCGGCGTACCGGGCCGGCTATCTCCGGGAGGACCGCCGGGCGATCGAGCGGGCCCTGCTCTCCGGCGAACTGCTGGCCCTGGCGTCGACCAACGCCCTCGAACTCGGCGTCGACCTGGTCGGCCTGGACGCGGTCCTCATCTGCGGCTATCCGGGTACCCGGGCGTCGCTCTGGCAACAGGCCGGGCGCGCCGGCCGGTCCGGCGGCGAGGCGCTGGCCGTGCTGGTGGCCCGGGACGATCCGCTGGACACGTACCTGGTGCATCATCCCGAGGCACTGTTCGGCCGCCCGGTGGAGGCGACCGTGCTGGACCCCACCAACCCGTACGTGCTGGGCCCGCAACTGTGCTGCGCCGCGTCCGAGGCGGCGCTGACCCCGGCGGACCTGGCCCTGTTCGGCGGCACCCCGGCGGCCGAGGCGGTGCAGGCGCTGACCGAGGCGGGTGCGCTGCGGCGCCGGCCGTCCGGCTGGTACTGGACCCACCGCGGCCGGCCGGACGTGGATCTGCGCGGCACCGGAGGCGCACCGATCTCCGTGGTGGAGTCGTCCACCGGGCGGCTGCTCGGCACGGTCGATCCGGCGTCGTCGCACGCCATGCTGCACACCGGCGCCGTGTACCTGCACCAGGGCGTGACGTACCTGGTCGACGACCTCGATCTGGAGGACGCGATCGCGCTGGTGCACGCGGAGGAACCGGACTGGTCCACGCACGCCCGGGACGTCACGAACCTGTCCGTGGTCGAGGTCCGCGAGTACGTCGACGCCGGCCCGGTCGGGCTGTTCCTCGGCGAGGTGGACGTGACCAACCAGGTGGTGTCGTACCAGCGCCGCCGCATCGGGTCCGGCGAGGTCATCGACACCAAGCCGCTCGACCTGCCGGTACGCGAGCTGCGTACGGTCGCGGTCTGGTTCACCGTCTCGCCCCGAGCGCTGGCGGCCGCCGGCGTGGAGCCGTCCGACATACCCGGCGCGCTGCACGCCGCGGAACACGCCGCGATCGGGTTGCTCCCGCTGATGGCCACGTGCGACCGCTGGGACATCGGCGGCCTGTCCACCGCGAACCATCCGGACACCGAGGCCCCCACGGTCTTCGTCTACGACGGACACCCCGGCGGTGCCGGCTTCGCCGAGCGCGCGTACGGCACCGCGGCCGCGTGGCTGCGCGCCACCCGCGAGGCGATCGCATCCTGTGGCTGCGAGAACGGCTGCCCGTCGTGCGTGCAGTCACCGAAGTGCGGGAACGGGAACAACCCGCTCGGCAAGGACGCCGCGGTCGTCGTCCTGGACGCGGTCCTGTCCAGCCTGGAGTCGAGCTCCGGTACCGGATAGACCGGCCCGGCCCGGGCCACCGCGACAGCGAACCGGGTCACCCTCGGCAGCGGCGTGGTCGCCACCCGGACCTGCACGACGATCTCCAGCCCGTCCACAGTGCATCGGGCCAGACGGCCGGCGTTCGCGGCGACGTACCGGGACGCCGCCGCGCAGGCCGCCGCCGGGCCCTCGACCGCGCGCGCCGCCCCGGCGAGCGCACCGAGGTCGGCCGCGGTCCGGGCCTGGTGCCGCCCGACCCGCGCGGCGCCGACGGCCGCGCCGGCCAGGCCCGCGCAGACCAGCACGAGACCGACCGCCAGCACCAGCACGGACGCCGCTCCACGGTCGCCGCGCCCCCTGTCCGGCGCCGCCCGGCAGTTCTTTCCGGGCCCGGTCACGGCGCTACTCCGGTGGCGGACGGCTCGCGGGCCGCCACCGCACGGCCCTCCACCGTGAACACCGGAAGGTCGCCGCTGAGCACCCGGATCCGGCAACGCACCACCACCGTCACCGATTCCGGATCCAGCCGGACCGCGACGTCGGCGCCGGGCGGCGCGATCCGGCCGGCCGCCGCGGCACCGGAATCGTCGCGCGCCGCGGCCAGCGCACCGTCCCGGGCGGCGTCCACGCACTGCGCCTTCGTGGCCACCGCGCCGACCGCGGTGAGCCCGGCGAGCAGAAGGAGCATGAGCGCCGGCAGCCCGGCCGCAAGCTCGGCGGTGAACGATCCCCGCTCCCCGCCCACGTTCCCGGCCCGGCCGGTGCGGTGCTCGCGCCCGGGCCACCGGCCGCCGGTCACTTCAGCGCCCGCCCGATGATCGCGGTCAACGCCGTCTGCACCGTGCCGCTGGTGAGGACCTTCAGCAACAGCCCGGCGAACGCGACGGCCGCGAGCGTGCCGACCGCGTACTCGGCGGTGTTCATCCCGGCCTCGGCGGCCTCACCGCGGAGCCGATCGAACCTGGTCTTGAGTCTGCGCACGTGGATCTCCTTACTGGTGGGTGTTCAGAGCACGTCACCGAGCACGGCGACGACCACCGGCACGAGGCCGGCGAGCACGAAGGCGGGCAGGAAACACAGCCCGAGCGGCAGCACGATGAGGACACCGGCCCGGCGCGCGGCGGCCTCGGCGGCAACGCCCCGGTCCGCACGCAGGTCGTCGGCGAGCCGGGTGAGCGCGCCGGCCAGCGCACCTCCGCTGGCGCTGGACCGCGCCGCCGCGGCGGCCACCCGCTCGGCACCGGCCACGTCGGACAGATGGGCCCAGGCCTCCGGCGGACCGGCGCCGAGCCGCAGGGAGCGGGAGGTCCGCGCCAGCCGCTCCCCCAGCGGCCCGCCCAGGGCGTCGGCCACCGCGGCGGCGGCACGGTCGACCGGGGCGCCGGCGGTGAGCGCCGCGGCGAGCAGGTCGGCGCAGAGCGGCAGATCGTCGACGGCCCGCTGCCGGGCCCGGCGGACGGCGGCCGGCTCCCGGCCACGGAGGAAACGGTGCACGCCGACGCCGACGGCCACACCGACGGGTACGGCCCACCACTGCCCGATGAACGCGACGGCCCCTAGTCCGGCGGCCACCGCGATCAGCGGCCGGGATACTTGCTCCAGACGAGCCGGATCACCGTCTCCGTCTTCGTCTCCGCCGTTCGTCGGCGGCCGACCCGGTTCGGCGGGGCGGGGCCGTGGGGTGAGACCGGCGAGCCGGCGCCCCGGCCGCCGGCGGCGGAGCAGCAGCAGCGTGGCCAGCCCTCCGATCGTCATGCATAGCAGCAGCGCGGTCATGGCTCACCTGCTACGACCGTCGCGCCCGAACCGACCGGCGCGCCCGGAACGGCCAGCGCTCCCGGAACGGCCAGCGCTCCCGGAACGGCCAACGCGCCGCCGGAACCGGCCAACGCCCCCGAACCCGCCAACGCGGCGCCCGAACCGGCCAGCGGCCTCGAACCGGCCTCCGCGTCTGAGCCGGCCAGGTCTGAGCCGGCCAGTAGCGACCCAGGGTCGGCCGGGGCGGGGATCGTGCAGGGCAGCGCCGGTGCGGCGGGAGCGTTGAGGCGGATGAGGACGGCGGCGCAGCAGGCGCGGAACGGAACCGCGACCGGACCGCCGCTGCACAACACCTGTGCGGCGCCGCAGATGTCGTCCGTCATCGGGTGGGCCCCACGAGCCGATCGGCCCAGAGTAGGCCGGCGCACTGTAGGAGTACCGCACCGATCGCGCAGGCAGCGCCCGGACCGGTGTGCAGCAGCACGGCCAGCGGGTCCACCCCGATCCCATAGCCGAGCGCGATGCCGCCCAACGGCAGGGCGGCCAGCAGCAACGCCGTCGCCTGCGCGCCCGCCGACTGTGCCGCGGCCGACGCCATCGCCCGGTCCGCGGCCCGCGCGTCGGCTTCTAGCCGCTCCACCAGGTCGGCGGCGGGTGCGCCGGTGCGCTCGGCCAGGCGCCAGATGGCGGCGGTCAGTCCGGCAATGCGCCGGTCGGGTGGACATGGACCGGCTCCCGCAGCGGCACCTTCGGGCAGTCTGCCGGCCCGAGAACCGGCGGACGGCCACCCGACGCGGAGACCGGCCGGCAACAGGGCAGCCCCGAGATCAGCCGGCGACAGGGCGGCCCCGGGATCAGCCGGTGACAGGGCGGCCCCGAGACTGGCCGCTGGAAGGGCAGCTCCGAGGTCGGCTGGTGGCAGGCCGGCCCGGAGGTCGGCGGCCAGCGCGCACAGGTCGTCGAGGCTGCGGGAGCGAGCGGACGCGGCCCGGCGCCGGGCGGCCCGGCGCAGCACCGCCCGTGCCGCGAGGGCCGCGTAGACGCCGCCGAGGACCGCTGCCACCGGCCCGCCTACGAGAAGGGCGAGTGACGCGGCCGCACTGGCCACGCCGCCGACGAGACGGCGGGGCTGCCGGCGGCCGAGATCGGCGGTCCACGCCCGGAGTGCGGTCAGATCGACGGGCATTCGGCGTGGCCGCCCTCCGCGCAGCCGGTGGCGGGCCAGGTTCATCGGCCATACGGCGGCCGCCCCGGCGGCCAGCAGCAGGCCGAACGCGATCGTCCACCACGTCGTGGTCACGACTGTGTCCCGGTCTGCGTCACGGACGGGCGGTCGGCCCAGACGAACCCGCCACGGCGACGGGGCCGCGCCGGCCAGGTCAGGGAGGACCGGGCTTGCGGAGCCGGCGCAGCCGAAGACGGCTCAAGCGAAGACGGCGCAGCCGGAGACGACGCAAACGAAGACGGCACGACCGCAGACGGCGCAAGCGAAGACGACACGACCGCAGACGGCGCAAGCGAAGACCGGGCCGGTCTCTGTCGGGCATCGGTCTCAGGTTCGCGAGCCACCCGCGGAATGCGGACCGGCGCGCCGCCGCCTGGCGGCCCTGCCAGGCCCGCACCGGACGAGGCCGGCCCGGAGGAGGCGGGTGCCGAGCGCAGAATCGGCGGCACCGGGACGCCCCGGGCGGTCAGCAGACGGGCCAGCGCCTCCGCGGCCGGCCCGGGCCCGCGGTCCCGCCGCCAGGCCGGCACCACGGTGACCAGGCGGTCGTGGCCCGCGGGCAGCAGCAGGCCCACCGAGTCCAGCCGCCGGCCCTGGCCGGTGCGGCGTACGTGCAGCACCACCTGCAACGCCGCCAGGACCTGTGCGTGCAGCGCCGCCCGCGGCAGCCCGCCCAGCAGGCCGAGCGCTTCGAGCCGGGCCGGTACGTCGGCCGGCGCGTTCGCGTGCAGGGTGCCGGCGCCGCCGTCGTGGCCGGTGTTCAACGCGCCGAGCAGGTCGACCACCTCCGCACCCCGGCACTCGCCGACGACCAGGCGGTCGGGCCGCATCCGTAGCGCCTGCCGGACCAGATCGGTGAGCCCGACCGCGCCCGCGCCCTCGACGTTGGCGGTGCGGGCCTGCAACGCCACCACGTGCGGATGGGTGGGCCGGAGTTCGGCGGCGTCCTCGACCAGGACGATCCGCTCGGTCGCCGGGACCAGGCCGAGCAGCGTGCCGAGCAGGGTGGTCTTGCCGCTGCCAGTGCCGCCGGTCACCAGGTACGCCAGGCGCGCGGCGACCACCGCGGACAGCACCGGCGCCACGTCCGGCGGCACGGTGCCGTGGCGGACCAGGTCGTCCAGCCGGAACGGGCGCTGCCGGAACGTGCGCAGGGACAGGTACGGGCCGGTGGTGGCCACCGGCGGCAGGACGGCGTGCAGCCTGGTCCCGTCGGGGAGGCGGGCGTCGGCGTACGGCTGGCCGTCGTCGAGCCGTCGCCCGCAGGCGGCGGCCAGTCGCTGGGCGAGGCGGCGTACCTCGTCGGGGTGGGCGATCCCGACCTCCGCGCGCTGCAGGCCGCAGCCCCGGTCCACCCACACCTGCACGCCGTTGACCAGGACGTCGGTGACCGCGGGGTCGGCCAGCAGCGGCGCCAGCGGCCCGGCTCCGACGAGATCCTGGTGTACCCGGTCGGCGATCCGCAGCACCGTCGTGTCGCCCAGCACCGCGGCACCGGGTTCCCGCCGCACCGCCGCGACGACCGCCGCGGGGCTGGCCGGTACGCCGTCGGCGGCGAACTGCTGCCGCACCCGCGCGGTCACGCCGGACGGGGCGAACCCGTCGGCGGCGGACCGGGCCGGACGGGCGATCATGCCGGACGGGCCGACCCCCTCGGCGGACCGGGCCGGACCGGCGATCATGCCGGACGGGGCGGACCGGGTCGAACGGGCGATCATGCCGGTGCGCCGTTCGCCCGGGCACCGCTGCCGTGCCGCTCGGCGGTGGGCCGGCTCATGCCGCGGTCTCGGTTCGGTGGGCGCCGGTGAGCTGGTCGATCAGCCGCTTACACAACTCGGCCAGGGGCCCGCGTCCACCGGCCGCCGGTGCCTCGCCCCGTTCCAGGGCCTGGCACAGCGCCGCTTCCGGGCGCAGCGTCCCGGCCAGCGGCAACCCGAGCGCCCGCGCCACCTCCCGGCTCTTGAGCCGGCCGGGTGACGGCCCGCGCACCACCACCGACAGGTCCCGGCAGTGCACGAGCACGGTGCTCGCGATCCGCGCGGCGGCCGCCGTCGCGCGCAGCTCGGCCGGCACCACCAGCACCGCCCGGTCGGCGGCCTGCAGCGCCAGCGTGGCAGCGTCGTCGAGCTGCCGGGGCAGGTCGGTGACGATGACGTCGCGGCCCCGTCGCGCGGCGTCGAGGGTGGCCGCCATCGCCTCGCCGGGCACCGGCTGCGGCTCGTCCCGGGCGAACGACAGCAGCACCAGGTCACCGCGGTGCGGCAGGGCCTGCAGCAGCGCGGGCGGGTCCACCCGCCCGCCGGCGTCGGCCAGGGCGGGCCAGCGCAGGCCGTCCACCTGCTCCCAGCCGAGCACCAGGTCCAGGCCGCCGCCCAGGGGATCGGCGTCGACCAGCAGGGTGCGCAGGCCCGCCCGGACGGCGGTGACCGCCAGGCCGCCGGCGAGGATGCTGGCGCCGGCCCCGCCGCGTCCGCCGATGACCGCGAGCACCCGCCCGTCGGACGGCAGGCCGGGCCGCTCGGTGAAGCGGTCCACCAGCCAGGGTTCGGCCGCGGGCAGCATGGCCACGTGTTCGGCCCCGAGCAACTGGGCGACGTTCCAGGTGGCGTCGGGCCCGTCGCCCCGGCCGACGATCACCACGTGCGGGCGGCGCGGCAGCCGGGCGCGCAGGCAGGGCTCGGCCTGGTCCGTGCCGATCAGCACCAGGGGCGCGGCGGCGAACCGGGGCCGGGCGGTGGCCGGGTCGGGCGCCACGTCGACGTCGGTGCCGCCGGCAGCGGCCAGGCGAAGCAGATCGTCCAGCAGGTCGCCGTCGGCGGTGACCACGAGGGGCCGGCGCGGGCCGGATCGGACAGCGGTACGGGCAGGCATCGCGGCGCCTCCAGCGGCGGATCGGGTGGCTCGGGCACACACCGTCGCGGCCGGACGGCACGGCCCTCAACCCGGATCGCGGCTCCCTGTGGACAACTTCTCCACCTGTGGACAACGCCCGCGCCGCCCGCCGACGTGCTATCCGGACGGGCGACCGTCGCTCCCGCCAGGAGCGCACCCGGCCAGCGGCGCACCCAGCCAGGAGCACACCCAGCCAGAAGCACACCCAGCCAGAAGCACACCCAGCCAGAAGCACACCCAGCCAGAAGCACACCCAGCCAGAAGCACACCCAGCCAGAAGCACACCCAGCCAGAAGCACACCCAGCCAGGTGTGAATCCGGCCAGGAGTGAACCCGGCCGCCGTTGGGTATGTTGTTGGGCCTACCCGGACCCGATGGAGTTGGCATGGATAACCCGATCCGGAGCGAGCTGGCCGATGACGGCACAGCCACCGTCGCCGTGCTCGGTGAGATCGACTTCTCCAACGCCGACGAGGTCGCGCAGGGCATTCGTGACGTGGTCGCCGAGTGGTCGCCGCCGACCGTGTGGGTGGACCTGCGGGACGCCTCGTTCATCGATTCGACCGGGCTCGGTGCCCTGATCGAGGGCTATCGGGCGGTCACCGAGTCGGAGGCCCGGTTCGTGGTGGTCAATCCGACCGAGGGCTTCCGGCGGGTCCTGACGCTGACCGGTCTGTGCGAGCTGTTCGGCCTGGCGGACCCGGAGCAGGACGCCGACTCCGGCACCTCGTTTCAGTCCACCCAGGCGACCGGGACCTGATCCCGGATAGGAGACGACCCCCGTCGGGGGAGACGGGGGTCGTCAACAGATTCGGCTCCGGGGGGGTCGAGCCGAATCGGCCTCGGTGATCACGGGGGGCGCAACCACCGAGAGAACTGTGTGTGTCGGAAGCGACCAGGCTGCTCTTTGTCCGCGGATCTGGCAACGTGAATCCTTGTCGCACGATAAGCATGCCTCAGTCACGCGCTACCGTCGAGTGCCGATTGTGACTCAGTGCGACGTTCCTGGGCACCTCTGCCCTTCTGCCGGGTGTGCTGCACGCAGTGCCAGCCCCCACGCGGCCGGGCGCGGTGCGGCTACACTTTCGGCCCGTGGGCCTCAGCGCCGCGTTTTTCGACCTCGACAAGACCGTCATCGCCAAGTCCAGCGCGCTGGCCTTCGGACGGCCTTTCTATCGCGATGGCCTGATCAGCCGGCGCGACGTGGTGAAGTCCGCCTACGCCCAGCTGATGTTCCGCCTGGGCGGCACGGACGAGCAGACCATGGCGCGCACCCGGGACTACCTCGCGGCCCTCTGCAAGGGCTGGTCGGTGGAGCAGGTCCAGCAGATCGTCGCGGAGGCGCTGGACGAGCTGATCAATCCGTACGTGTACGCGGAGGCCGCGGTCCTGATCGGCGAGCACCAGGCCGCCGGGCGGGACGTGGTGCTGGTCTCGGCGTCCGGTGACGAGATGGTCCGCCCGATCGGCGCCCTGCTCGGGGTGACCGACGTGATCGCCACCCGGATGACCATCGTGGACGGCCGGTACAGCGGCGAGGTGGAGTTCTACGCCGCCGGGACCAGCAAGGTCGACGGGGTCAAGGAGCTGGCCGCCGAACGGGGCTACGATCTGGCCGAATGCTTCGCGTACTCGGATTCCAGCAGTGATCTTCCCCTGCTGGAGGCGGTCGGGCATCCGAGTGCGGTGAATCCGGACCGGAGCCTGCGCCGGGTGGCGACCGAGCGGTCCTGGCCAATCCTGGCGTTCCGGCACCCGGTGCCACTGGGACGCCGGCTGCGTGACCGTCCGGCGGTGCCGGTCGCGGCCGCCGCGCTCGGCGTCGGCGTGGGAGTCGCGATCGGGATCGCGATCTACGGCCGGCACCGCCGCACCCGCGCCGCGGTCACCTGACATACCGATGCCCATCAATGGGAAGCGTCTGACTGATTCCGGTAAGTCCAAATTTGCGCGCGAAACCATGGCGATCAAGATGGGAACGGCGTAGAAAGAAATCGCGGGGCCGGGAGACCGGATCCCGTGCACGGCCACCGGGAACCCACGCGCGATCAGCCACGGCAGGCACGTTGCGGCGGGACCGCCACCAGTTGGCGGACTGTCGACAACGACCCAGGTGCACGCTTGATAACCCGGTCGGACGCGCAAAGATCGGCGCCTCGTTGCGGGGCGCCGTTCTTACGTCCCGGGCTCTCTCAGTGGCTCAGCGCGGCCAAATGCCGGTTGCGCAGTTCGTGGTAGACGGCGCGGAACACCTTCGGCCGGGAGTGGAAGTCCACGCCCTGGGCCCAGAGTTCGGTGTTCACCATGCTGCCGTCGCGGCGCTCGATCAGCACGGTCAGCCCGCTCTCGACCTCCCACGGGCCGAGCCGGTGCGCCGCCTTGTGCAGCCGGACATGGGCGACGTCCCGCCACTGCAGGGTGCGCGACCGGAGCAGGCCGCGGATGTGCAGGCCGCGCTCGCCGACGTACGCGCCCATCTGCAGGATCCGCCACGCGCCCAGTACCCACACCGCGGCCAGCACGCACGCCAGCACCCGGACGCCGGACCCGGTGACGTCGAACTGCTGCACCGACGTCCAGCCGAGGAGTCCGAGCGCGGCGGCCTCCCAGCCGATCACCAGCCACCGGCCGGTTCCGGGTGTGTAAGGACGGACCCACGTGTCGCTCACGGAAACGAGTATGCCAATGCGCCGGGCGGACTAACGGGGCATTCCGGACTAGGCGCTGCTGAGTACTTCGTCGGAAATGACGGTGAGTTCGGACGCGGCCGCCTCCACCGCCGTCGCGTAGTGCCGCAGCCACGACCGGACCCCGTCGGGCGTGCCGGTGGCGTACGCACCGGACGCGCCCACGTACTCCGGCTCCCGGGACAGATGGCCCACCTCCAGCGCGAGCAGACCGCGGGGGTCGAGGCCCCGGCCGATCAGCGTGAGCCGCGCCGCGGCCCGGGCCACGATCCCGGCGGGGCCGGCGAACGGGCGCAGCGTGAGCAGTTCCGCATGGACGATCGCGGCGAGCAGCAGCGGCGGCGTGCGGTCGTTGCCGGCGACCAGGTGCGCCAGCGCGTCGATCCGGTCCGCGCCGGAGGCCAGCCGCCCCAGGTCCGGGTCCGGCACGACACCCCGCGCGGCCAGCATGTGCAGCCGGGCGAGGGCCTGCCGCGGCGCCCGGGGCCAGAGGTCGACGAGGCCACCCACGCCCTCGGCCACCCGCAACGCACCCTGGAGCACCGGGTCGGTGACCGTGCCGGCGCGTACCATCTCCAGGTCGTGCCCGTGGCCCTCCAGGGCCGCGCTCGCCACCGCCGCGCGCAGGCTGGCCTCGGCGGCAACCGGCCCGCCGTGCCGGCGCAGCGCACGGTGCCGCAGCGCGGCGTCGACCTGTTCCCGCGCGGCGGAGAGGGCGGGGGCGACGTCGGCGAGGTCGAGAAGGGGCGCTAGCGGGTCCACCGGCCAACCGTAACGGCACCGCAGGGATGCGCGACGGGGTCCAAAAGTGGCAGGATTCGCGCAGAAGTGCTCACGTCAACGCCGCTCGGCGCGTGCAGAGTGCGCTACGGCTAGCAGCCCTCGCCCGGCCCAGTCGCCGGAACTAGGGTGCTGAACAGGTAAATCTTGCAACGGTTAGAGGAGCCGCCCTCATGAGCGAGACCTTGGCAAACCTGTACTCGGAAACGCGGCAGTTCCCGCCGCCGGAGGCGCTCGCGGCCGACGCCAACGTGAAGGCGTCCGCCTACGACGAGGCCGCCGCCGACCGGCTCGCCTTCTGGGAGCAGCAGGCCCGGCGCCTGACCTGGGCCCAGGAGTGGGACGAGGTACTGGACTGGTCCAATCCGCCGTTCGCCAAATGGTTCGTCGGCGGCAAGCTGAACATCGCCTACAACTGCGTGGACCGGCACGTGGAGGCGGGACACGGGGACAAGGTCGCGATCCACTGGGAGGGTGAGCCCGGGGACACCCGCACGATCACGTACGCGGACCTGCTGACCAGCGTGAGCCAGGCGGCGAACGCGCTGACCGACCTCGGGGTGACCGCCGGCGACCGGGTCGCGATCTACCTGCCGATGATCCCGGAGGCCGCGGTCGCGATGCTGGCCTGCGCCCGGATCGGCGCGCTGCACAGCGTGGTCTTCGGTGGCTTCTCGGTGGACGCGCTCGCCACCCGGATCCAGGACGCGGACTGCAAGCTGGTGATCACCGCGGACGGCGGCTACCGCCGGGGCAAGCCGTCGGCGCTCAAGCCGACCGTCGACGAGGCCGTGGCGCAGTGCCCGAGCATCGAGAACGTGCTGGTGGTCCGGCGCACCGGCGAGGACGTGGCCTGGGGCGAGAAGGACCTGTGGTGGCACGAGACGGTGGAGCAGGCGGCCACCGAGCACCAGGCGCAGCCGTTCGACGCCGAGCACCCGCTGTTCATCCTCTACACGTCGGGCACGACCGGAAAGCCCAAGGGCATCCTGCACACCACCGGTGGGTACCTGACGCAGGTCTCGTACACCCATCACGCGGTGTTCGACCTCAAGCCGGAGACCGACGTCTACTGGTGCACCGCCGACGTCGGCTGGGTCACCGGCCACTCGTACATCGTCTACGGTCCGCTCTCCAACGGCGCCACCCAGGTGATGTACGAAGGCACGCCGGACACTCCCCACAAGGGACGGTTCTGGGAGGTCGTCGACAAGTACAAGGTGTCCATTCTGTACACCGCGCCGACGCTGATCCGCACGATGATGAAGTGGGGCGACGACATCCCCGCGAAGTACGACCTGTCCTCGCTGCGCGTCCTCGGCAGCGTCGGTGAGCCGATCAACCCCGAGGCCTGGATGTGGTACCGGGAGAACGTCGGCCGCGAGCGGGCGCCCATCGTGGACACCTGGTGGCAGACCGAGACCGGCGGCATCATGATCTCGCCGCTGCCCGGCGTGACCGCGGCCAAGCCGGGTTCGGCGATGACCGCGCTGCCCGGGATCACCGCCGACGTGGTGGACGACGATGCCAAGTCGGTGCCGGACGGTGGCGGCGGCTTCCTGGTGCTGCGCGACCCGTGGCCGTCCATGCTGCGCACCATCTGGGGTGACGACCAGCGGTTCAAGGGCACCTACTGGTCCCGCTTCGGCGCCGGCGCGGGCGCGGGTGACGCCGTCACAGCGAGCAGCGGTAAGGACTGGGTGTACTTCGCCGGGGACGGCGCCAAGAAGGACGACGACGGATCACTGTGGCTGCTCGGCCGCGTGGACGACGTGATGCTGGTGTCCGGTCACAACATCTCCACCACGGAGGTCGAGTCGGCCCTGGTGTCGCATCCGTCGGTGGCCGAGGCGGCCGTGGTCGGCGCCACCGACCCCACCACCGGCCAGGCGATCGTGGCGTTCACCATCCCGCGCGGGAACGTGGACACGGCCGGCGACGCGGGCGAGGACCTGATCAAGGAACTGCGCAACCACGTGGCCAAGAAGCTCGGCCCGATCGCCAAGCCGCGCCAGATCATGCTGGTGCCGGAGCTGCCCAAGACCCGCTCCGGCAAGATCATGCGGCGGCTGCTCAAGGACGTGGCGGAACACCGGTCCCTCGGTGACGTCACGACGCTGCAGGACTCGGCGGTCATGGATCTCATCTCGACCGGCATGCAGTCGGCCAAGTCCGAGGACTGACCTCCCCGACCGGCGACGGCGGCAGACCTGGAAGATCAGGGTCTGTCGCCGTTCGTACGTTATGCCGGTCCTCGCATTATGTCGCGACCATAATGCGTAACCATCCCCGAACGATGCGTACAACCTCTTCTCTTGCATCGTTGCATTTGCATACGTTCACGTGAGCCGGAACGCACCGGTCACGTCAACGGAGGTACGTAGTGCGCAAAGTGGTCGCAGGGCTGCTCGGCGCCGCGATGGTCACCAGCGTCGGGATGATGTTCCCGGCGCCCGCCATGGCGGCACCTCCCGCGGAGCCGACACCGGCCAGAGCCGGTAAGAAGGCCCCCGCGGACGATCTCCCGAACCGTCTCGAGGACAAGCGACGCGAGCTACGCGAGGAAGCCGTCAACGGCGTCCTCAAGGGCACCGTCAAGCCGCAGAAGCGCGGCGCCAGCACGGTCGCCAAGCTCGGCACCACGTCCGGCCCCGGCGAGACGAACCGCCGCACCGCCAAGGCGGGCCAGGACCAGTACGTCGAGCTGGCCCGGGAGAAGACCGACCGGATCTTCGTGATCCTGGCCGAGTTCGGCAACGAGCGGCACCCCGACTTCCCGGACGTCGACAGCGACCCGGAGACGGCCGGCCCGACCGTGTTCGACGGGCCGCTGCACAACTCGATCCCGCAGCCGGACCGCACCCGGGACAACAAGACCATCTGGCAGGCCGACTACAACCGCGCGCACTACGAGCGGATGTACTTCGGCGAGGGCGCCGGGGTGGAGTCGCTGAAGACCTACTACGAGACGCAGTCGTCCGGGCGCTACAGCGTCGAGGGCGAGATCACCGACTGGGTCAAGGTCCGGTACAACGAGGCCCGGTACGGCCGCGACTGCGACATCAACGGCCTCTGCTCCGACCAGTTCATGTGGGAACTCGTCAAGGACGCCGCCAACCAGTGGGTGGCCGACCAGCAGGCCGCCGGGCGCACCGCCGCCGAGATCAAGGCGGACCTGGCCGAGTTCGACCAGTGGGACCGGTACGACTTCGACGGCGACGGCGACTTCAACGAGTCGGACGGCTACCTCGACCACTTCCAGATCGTCCACGCCGGTGGTGACCAGGCCGACGGCGACCCGTACCAGGGCGAGGACGCGATCTGGGCGCACCGCTGGTTCGCGTACGAGACGTCGGCCGGCTCGACCGGGCCGGCGAACAACCTGGCCGGCGGCACCCAGATCGGCGACACCGGGTTCTGGATCGGCGACTACACGGTGCAGCCGGAGAACGGCGGCATGCCGGTGTTCGCCCACGAGTACGGGCACGACCTGGGACTGCCGGACGACTACGACACCAGCGGCGCCCTGAACAACAACAACGAGTACTGGACGCTGATGGCCCAGCACCGGCTCAGCGACGCCGGTGAGGCCATCGGCACCCGCGCCGGTGACCTCGGCGCCTGGAACAAGATGCGGCTCGGCTGGCTGGACTACGAGGTCGTGGTGGCCGGCCAGAAGAAGACCATCGAACTCGGGCCGCAGGAATTCCACACGGCCCGGCCGCAGGCCGCCGTCGTGGTGCTACCCGACCTGGTGAAGACGACCCAGGTGGGCGCGCCGTTCGCCGGCACGAAACAGTACTTCTCCGGGAACGACAACCGGCTCGACACCAAGCTCACCAAGACCGTCAACCTGCGGGCGGCCACCACGGCGTCGCTGGAACTCAAGGCCCGGTACAACATCGAGGAGGACTACGACTACCTGTACTTCGAGGCGTCCACCGACGGTGTGACCTGGACCGCGCTGAACGGCACCGTGAACGGCAAGCCGTTCGACGTGGACGGCGCCACGCCACCGCGGCCCGCCCTCGACGGCAGCAGCAACAACCAGTGGGTCGACATCGCCGTCCCGCTGACCGCGTACGCCGGCAAGACGGTGCAGGTCCGACTCCGCTACAAGACGGACGGCGGCCTCGCCGCGGGCGGCTTCTTCGGCGACGACCTCACCATCGTGGCGGACGGCACCGCGCAGTCCGTCGACGGCGCGGAGGCCACCCCGACCTGGACCGCGGCCGGCTTCAGCGTGGTGGGTGCGTCGGTCACCAAGTCCTACGACAACTTCTACATCGCCGGGCACCGCAGCTACGTCTCGTACGACCGGTACCTGAAGACCGGTCCGTACAACTACGGCTGGCCGGACAAGCCGCAGTGGGCCGAGCACTTCGCGTACCAGCAGGGCCTGCTGATCTCGTACAGCAATTCGTACTGGACGAACAACAACGTCAACGTCCACCCGGGCGAGGGGCGCAACCTGATCATCGACGCGCACCCGCAGGCCATCTACAACCTGCAGGGGCAGCCCTGGCGGGCCCGGATCCAGCTGTACGACGCGCCGTTCGGTCTGCGCAAGCCCGACTCGTTCACCCTGCACGCCGAGGGCAAGCCGTCGTACATCCGGGGTCAGGCGGCGCAGCCGCTGTTCGACGACACCAAGGACTACTTCACCGAGGCGATTCCGTGGCACGGCGTGAAGCTGCCCGCGGTCGGCGTCAAGATCCGCGTCGTCGAGGAGAACGGCACCACCCTGAAGATCCGCATCTCCTGACCGCGTCCGGGCGCCCGGGAGGCAGGACTTCCCGGGCGCCCGACCGCGTTCGAACACGCCGCGTAACCTCCGGCGAGCGTCGTGCGCGTAGCCTGTCCGGCATGAGCGGGCAGGTGGACGAGTCGTGCGTGCTGGTGGAGGGTCCGTGGACCCACCGGTTCGTGGGCGCCAACGGCAGCCGGTTCCACGTCGTCGAGGCGGGTACCGGGCCGCTTGTGCTGTTCCTGCACGGGTTCCCGGAGTTCTGGTGGGCGTGGCACGACGTGCTGCCGCAGATCGCCGACGCCGGTTTCCGGGCCGTCGCGGTGGATCTGCGCGGTTACGGCGCCAGCGACAAGCCACCGCGTGGTTACGACGGGTACACGATGGCGGCCGACGTCACCGGTCTCATCCGGGCCCTGGGTGAGCGTTCGGCGATGATCGTCGGCGCCGGTTCGGGCGGACTGATCGGCTGGACCACGGCCGCGTTCCACCCGAAGATGGTGAGCCGCCTGGTGGTGCTGGGCGCGGCCCACCCGCTGCGGCTGCGGGCGGCGCTCTTCGCCGACCCGCGCGGGCAGATGGCGGCGACCCTGCCGGTGCTGCGCTTCCAGGTGCCACGGTACGAACACGTGCTCGCCAAGGACAACGCCGCCGTGGTGGCCGAGCTGATCGAGCGGTGGAGCGGCCCGGCCTGGACGCTGACCCCCGGGTACGCCGACTACGTGGCGCGGTGCCGTGAGGCGATGCAGATCCCGCAGGCGGCGTTCTGCGCGCTGGAGGCGTACCGGTGGGTGTTCCGGTCCGCGCTGCGCCTGCAGGGGTACCGCTTCGTGAAACTGATGCAGCGGCCGTTGGTCACCCCGACCCTGCACCTGCACGGCGAACTGGACACGGCCATGCTGCCGCGCACCGCTCAGGGCTCCGGCCGTTACGTGATCGCGCCGTACGAGTGGCGCCTGCTCACCGACGTGGGCCACTTCCTGCACCAGGAGGCGCCCGAGGTGGTCACCGGCGAGATCCTCCGCTGGATCAAGGACTGACCCGGCCGGAACCGACGGCGGAGCGTCAGATGCGGTGCTCGTAGAGGTCGTTCACCTCGTGCGCCGGCGCCCACCCCTGGTAGACCCCGTAGTCGAACTCCTCCAGCCCGAGCTGGCGCGCGATCGGTGCCCGCCCACCGGTGTACTCGACCCGGAGCCACGCGTCCGCCTCGGCGAGCACGATGAACGGCTGGCCGCGCCAGGTGCAGGTGGTGCGGACGTACACCAGGTCCTCGTACTCGCCGGTCCGCAGCGCCCGCACGTACCGGCCGGGCCGGACCTCGTCGAAGCCCTCCCCCGGTTCGGGCGCATAGATGCGCACGCTGTCACCGTCGGGTGATGCGTCGTACTCCCGGCCACGCCACGTCACCACGTACCCGTCACGCATCACTGCTCACCGACCCGGCGCCAGGCGGACGTGTCGTTGTCGAAGATGGCGATCATCCGCTCCCTGCCCTCCGCGTCCATGCGCCACAGCTGCGCACCGTGCGGGAGGCGGACGCTGTCCACCTTGAACTCGGCGACCACGTCCCGGCCCTCACCCGGGGCGAACCCGTTGCCCCGGAACGGCGGACGTTCGATCACCCAGCCGTCCATCGCGCGCAGCGCCTGCTCGCTCTGACCGCCGTACGGGATCCGGTACAGACTGGGCCGGTACGCCGGCCAGCGCAGCACGAACGCCTCCTTGGCGTCCGCGGTGAACAGCGTGCCCTCGTGCACCAGCCCCAGCGCGGCCAGCAACTCGGCGGGCGTGCGCAGGTGCTCGACCTCGTTGGCCCGGTGCACGAAGCCGGCGACCCGGTCGTAGCCGCGTTCCAGGTAGTAGTCCACCTGCTCGGCCGGCACCGTCTTCTGCATCACGGTGGCGTGCTGCGCGGCGTCGGCGGCCCGCTGCGGCAGCTGCGCCGGCTTCTGCTCCGGCTGCTCGTCCTGGTCGGTCACCAGGCCGGCCTCGGCCGCCCAGTTGGCGAGCGCGATGACCTGCGGCCCCGGGTAGGTGGCGCCCACCGGGGTGCCCGGGTTGACCGCGAACGACCAGGCCGGGTCGGGCCAGTTCCGGATCAGTTCGAGGAACCGGACACCGACCGTACGTGCCGGCTCGGCGAAGTGCTCGGCCAGCCGGTCCCTGCTGGTGAACACGACCAGGAACCGTTCACCGTCGATCTCCTCGGTCCGGAACACGAACCCGGTCTCCCCCGGCGAACTGCCCGGACGCGAGTTCGGGCCGACCGGCACCAGCACGGTGGCGAGCAGCAGCGTGGACAGGAACGCGTCGGTGCTGCCCTCGTCGGCCGCGTTCTGCAGGTCGCGCTCGACGTCGTTGGCGGGGACGAACTCGTCCGCGTCGTCGTCATCGGGTTGCCCGGCCGCCGAGTTGCCCTGGTTGGGCGCGCCTGGCGTGAAGCCGCCACCTGGCCCGGAACCGCCACCCGGCCCGGAACCGCCACCCGGCCCGGAACCGCCACCCGGCCCGGAACCGGCGCGCGGGGCCGAGGTGTCGGCCGGGGCCGCACTGGCCGCAGGTATGAAGCCGCTGCCACCCGAGACGGACTGCCCGGCGGGGACGTGGGTTCCCGGCGTCCGCACCGGGAGGTTGGTGGTGCCGGTGCCCGGAACGACCGGCGGTGCGAGTCCGGGGGCGGAGGCCGACGGGTTGAGCCCGGGCCCGGCAGCCGACGAGGCCGCTCCGGGTGTGGAGGCCGGTGCGGCCGCGGGCGGCTGCGCGCCCCGTGCGCCGGCCAGCGCCTGGGCCGCCGCCGCCATCGAGGGCGGGCGCTCGGGTGGCGGCGTCACCTGACGTCGCGGCAGGGATCCACCGGTGGGCGCGGCCGGTGCGTCCGCGGCGGTCTGCTGGTCCGACGCCTGACCGGGCGTCAGGTGCGCCGGCACGGGCGGCGTCTGGGCCAGCGGCGTGCGGGTCGGCAGGCCACCGGGCGGGCCTTGCGGCGCCGCGGCCGAGCCGGCATCGGGCGTTCCGGCCGGGCTGCCGGGCGCTCCCGCGAACCCGGACGGGTTGGCGGGCGCACCGGCAAAGCCGGATGACGGGTTGCCCGGAGAACCAGCGAAACCGGACGACTGACCGGACGGAGCACCACCGAAACCAGACGACTGACCGGACGGAGCACCACCGAAACCAGACGACTGACCGGACGGAGCACCACCGAAACCAGACGACTGACCGGACGGAGCACCGGCGAAGCCGGAGGGCGGACCGCCGGGCGTGCCGGCGGAACCGGGCGGCGAGCCCGCTGAGCCGGGACGGGAACCGCCGGGGAAGCCCGGCGCGCCCCCGGACTCGGGAATGGTCGGCGGGCTGTATCCCGCCGGTACCGACGTGTCGCCGGGTGTCGACCGCCCGCCCGGTGGTGCGGCCGGAACCCGGGACGGAAGCCCGCTGGGAAGGACCGCGCCCGGAGTGCGAACCGGCAGGCCACCAGGCCCGACCGGCCCGGAGTCGCCCTCGCCCGGACCGCCAGATCCCGGACCACCGGCACCTGAACCACCGGCACCCGGGCCGCCGAGACCTGGTCCGCCGAAGCCAGAGCCGCCGCCGAAGCCAGGCCCGCCGGACCCCGGCCCACCCCCGGCAGATGCGCTCGAGCCGAACCCGGCCGCCGACGCGACCGACTCCGCCTCCCGCGACCCCGGATGCGTCCCGGCCGGCGAACCAGCCTCACGCGACTCGCCGTAGGCCGCCGCCGCGGGCCGGCCACCGGTCGGGTAGACCCCGTAACCGGGCTGCTGAGCCGCACTTCCGCCGGATTTCGAGCCGGCGTCGGTGGTGGGCGCACCGGACGTGGGTGACATCGGGCCGCCGGGGCCACGCGCCCCCGCCGTGTTGGCCGCCAGAGCCGCGGCCTTCGGGTCCTGCGGAGACGAGTCGCGACTCGGGCCACGGGTGGGCAGTCGCAGGTCACCGCGGGAGAGTTGCGCGACGAACCAGGCCGGCAGGTAGCCCTCGATCGGCAGGCCGGGGTTCACCGCCAGCCACCATTCGAGGTTGGGCCAGGTGTCCGCGAGTTCCGAGTAGGCCACCCGCCGGGCCGAGCCGGTGTAGTCGGCGAGGCAGGCCTGCAACGCCGACGGGGAGGTGAAGGCCAGGACGTGGGTACGCCCGCCCGTGCTCCAGGTCCCCCAGCCGAGCGGCGCGAGGCCCGCGAGGGCGTCCGCCGAGACGGGCAGAAGAAGGTCGACGCCGGCGAGAATCCGGAAGTACGACTCCTGGTCGTCGGTGCGCAAGGCGTCGCGCATCGCGCGCTCGGCGTCCGTCGCCGGTTCCCACTCGGTCACGTCCACCTCTCCCTTCGCGGCGAACGAGGCCATCTCAACGCGTACAACCTACAAGGTCAGGCTGCGATCACAATGGGCGGCGGTATGCAGACAACCAAGTCGGGTGTACGTCCCCCTGTCGCGACCCTGGCCGACACCGGCCCACAACGACAACGGTAGCCCTGGGGAGCCGTCTAGTGACAGTGGGTGGCGGCGCGCGACCGGGACAAGCAGCGGGAAACGGGACTTCCCGGCCGCGCGGTGCCGCTCACTCGAAGCGCTGCGTCGCGGCGCGCTCGGTGGTCTGGTAGTCGGCGGCCGACTCGTCCACCGCGATCTTGATGTTGCGCAGAATCCCGGACAGGTCCTCCGCAGCCGCCTGCCACTTGCGCTGACGTGCCTGGTAGGCGGCTCGCGCGGGGCCGTCCCACGTGGCCACCAGCGGACCGGCGTCCCGCTCGAGCTGCTGGAGCTGCGACTGCAGCTGGTTCAGCGCCTTCTGGATGTCGGCGCTCGCCTGGGCGAGTGCACCGAAATTGACCAGAAGCATCCCGTCGTTCATCGGATCTCCTCCCCGGTGGGCTAGAGCGGAAGCGTGTATCCGCCGCCGCCGGACTTGGTGACGCGGGACGCGGCGTCGCTGTCGGAAGCGTCGTACCGGACGCCGGACGTGCGTACCGCGGAAGCGGTCTCGGCGAGCGCCCGGTTCAGGTCCCGCAGGTCCTTGGCGTACTGCGCCTTCACCTTCTCGAACTCGCCGCCGGCCATGCCCTTCCAGGCCGAACTCAGCACCGACAACTCGGACATCAGGTTGTTCAGCATGGATGTGAGCGAGCCGTTCACCGTCTCGAACTTCGCGGCGGTCTTCGCCATCACCGCGAACTCTGCCTGCGTCTGGGCCACCCCGGACGTCACCCCGCCTTCTTGTAAGGACTACGTCGGACACGCGTGCCGATCCACGATGGACCGACGGCCGGCACATCGATGAGGGCCCTCAGGCTAGTCGCTCCGTCAGTGCCATGGGGGGCGAGTCTGAGCTGCGCACCCATCGATTTCCGTGGCCGACGGTAGCGGTCCGGACGCGGCGCCGGTACCCCTGTGGGGAAGCTGTGGACAACGGCCCCCGCTGTCCACAGGGGCTCCTGCGGATCCACGCCGGGCAATACCATGACTCCCGCACCGCAGGCACCAGACGGAGAGCACGCCAGGCATCCGGGCGCCAGCAGGGCTGGCATCCCAGCGGGGGTGGCATCCCAGCGGGGGTGGCATCCCAGCGGGGGCAAGGCAAGCAACCCGGCGGGGGCAAGGCGAGCATCCGGCGGGCGCAGGCAGGGATCGAGCGGAGAGGAAGTGGTTGCGGTGACGACGAGCCTGACCGGCCGCGACCTCGCCGACCTCGGCACCCCCCTCGACGGAAAGGCGACCGGCACGGACGGCGCCGCCCGGTCCCGCCCGGTGCACCGCGGCCGCATCCTCGGCATCCGCACCGGCCAGCTCCTCGGCACCCAGCTCGCCGCCGTGCTGCTCCTGGCCGGCGCCCGGCACGGGACCATGGCGCTGATCGCCGCCACGCCGCTGGCCGTCGGGCTGCTCGCCGCCACCTGGCTGCGGGTACGGGGCCGGTGGGCCTTCGAGTGGGTGGGCACCGCGGCGCGTTATGCGGGCCGCCGGCACAGCATGCCGGTGGACGCCTCGCCGACCGCGCTGATCGGCCTGGTCGCCCCCGGTGCCCGGGTGGAGCACGCCGACCTGGCGGGCGATCCGGCCGCGGTCGTGGTCGACGGGTCCGGCCTCACCGCGATCCTCGAGCTCGGCGATCCGGCCGGCCTGCTCGCCGAGGACGTGTTCGTCCTGCCGTCACCGGCGGCGCTGCTCCCGCCGGCCGGCCCGGACCACCCACCGTGCCGCATCCAGGTGCTGCTGACCGGCGTGCCGGCCCCGGCGGTCAGCGCCGGCAACGGCACTCCGGCCAACTCCTACCGGCAGCTCACCGAGGGCCGCCTGCTCGGGCACGGCCGTGCGCTGCTGACCGTGCACGTGCGGTATGCCGAGGGCTGGTCCCCCGACGATCTGCGCCGCACGCTGTCCGGCCTGGTCCGCAAGGCGCGGCGGCGGCTCGGCACGGTGCCCGCCCGCCCGCTCGGCGAGGCCGCGGCGCTGCGGGTGATCGCCGAGCTGGCCCACGACGACGGCACTCCGGCCCGGGAGACCTGGTCCGGTCTGCGGATCGGCGGCCTGGCGCAGACCACCTTCCGGCTGCGGCAGCGGCCCGGGCAGCCGGCCGAGACGACCCGGCGGCTGGTCTCGCGGATCCTCGCGTCGCCCGCCTCCGCGACGACCGTTGCGGTAGCCGCCGGTCACCGGATCGAGGGCGGGCGGACGGTCACCGCCGTCGACGTCACCGTCCGGTTGGCCGCCCCGGACGCCGCCGCACTGACCGCGGCCGGTCAGGCGCTGCGGAAGTTGCTCGCCCCCGAGCGGGCTCGCGCCGACCGGCTGGACGGCGCGCATCTCGACGGGCTGGCCGCGAGCCTTCCCCTGGGCGGCGGCGCCGTGGTCGACGTGCCGGGCCGGATCACCGACCGCGGCCTGCCCGCCGACGCGGCCGGCGGGCTGGAGCTCTCGGTCGGCGCGGCCGGGGTCATGCTCGGCCTCAACCGCGGCGGCGAGCCGGTCGTGGCGCGGCTCTTCCGGCCCGAGCAGACCCGCATTCTGCTGGTCGGCGGCGTGCGCTGCGCCCAGTTGCTCGCGCTGCGGGCGATGGCGCTGGGTGCCCGGGTGGTGGTGCAGACGTCCCGGCCGCACGCGTGGGAGCCGTTCGTGCGGGGCGCGGCCGTACCGGGTGAGTCGATCGCGGTGGTGCCGCCGGGCCGGGCGGTTCCGGTTCCGCCCGGATCGGCCCTGCACCCGCTCCTGGTGGTGGTCGACGTGGGGCCGGTCGGTGCGGACACCCGCCCGGGCGGCGGCTGGCAGGCGACGCTGGTGGTACGCGACGACTTCGGCCCGGCGGACGTCGACGTCGCGTCGCGCGCCGATCTGCTCGTGCTCCAGCCGTTGCGCGCCGACGAGGCGGACCTGGTGGGCGCCGCGGTCGGGCTGGGCGAGACCGCACAGTGGCTGACCCGGATCCGCGCCGACATGGTCGGCCTGGTGAACCGGCGTGCGGTGCGCTGGGCGGCGCTGGCACCGACACCGATCGAGGCCCAGCTGGTCGGTCCACCGGCCCGCGGCTGAGCCCCGGGAGGCCGGAACCGCAGGTCGCGGCGGGAGAAGCAACGACAGAGATCGAGTGTTGCATCCCGGGGAACTGGCGTGACCATGGCACCATCCGAGTCATGGGCATCATCCTCCGGCTGGTGATCACCGCGGTGTCGCTGTGGATCGCGACGCTGGTCATCGACGGCATCGAGCTGACCACGGAATCCCTTCCCGGCAAGGTGGGCACGCTGCTCGCGGTCGCGGTCATCTTCGGCGTCGTGAACGCCGTCCTGCGGCCGATCATCAAGACCATCGGGTGCGGGCTCTACGTGCTGACGCTGGGCCTGATCGCGGTCGTCGTCAACGGGCTGCTCTTCATGCTGACCAGCTGGATCGCGGGCGAGTTCGACCTGCCGTTCCACGTCGACGACTTCTGGCCGTCGGCGGTCCTCGGCGCGCTCCTGGTCGGCGTCGTCAGCTGGGTCCTCAACCTGCTCGTCCCGGACGGCGACGACTGAGCCACCCGGGCCGGATTGGCCTGGTGAGCTAGGACATATGCAAGGACCAGTCTCCCGAGCTGCCCTTACCGTGGGGTGGTGACCGAGGAACGCCGCGGCTATCTGTACGGGTTGAGCGCGTACGTGTTGTGGGGCTTCTTCCCCATCTACTTCAAGCTGCTCCGCCCCGCCACGCCGTTCGAGATCCTGGCCCACCGCATCGTCTGGTCCGTCGTCTTCATCAGCCTGCTGCTGGCGGTGATGCGGAACTGGCGGTTCCTCGGCCGGCTGGTCCGCGACCGGCGCCTGCTGGGCGGGGTGACGCTCGCCGCCGCCCTGATCGCGGTGAACTGGGCGACCTACATCGTCGGGGTGAACTCGGCGCGGGTGGTCGAGACGGCGCTCGGGTACTTCATCACCCCGCTGGTCGTGGTGCTGCTCGGCGTGACCGTGCAGCGGGAACGGCTGAACGTGTGGCAGTGGCTGGCGGTCGCGATCGGCGGGGCCGCGGTGGCCGTGCTGACCGTCGACTACGGGCACCTGCCGTACATCGCGCTGATCCTGGCCGCCACGTTCGGCTCGTACAGCCTGGTCAAGAAGCGCCTGTCGATGCCACCGGCCGAAGGGCTCTTCGTGGAGTCGGCGGTGCTGGCGTTGCCGGCGCTCGCGTACCTCGGCTGGTTGAACCTCGCCGGCAGCGCGGAGGTCGGGCGCGTCTCGGTGGCCCACACCGTACTCATCCTGGGGTCCGGCGCCGCGACGGCGATCCCGCTGTTGCTCTTCGCGGGCGCGGCCAACCGGGTGCCGATGGTCGGCCTCGGCATCCTGCAGTACGTGGCGCCGGTCATTCAGCTCGGCGTCGGGGTGCTGCTGTTCCACGAGCCGATGCCGCCGGCCCGTCTCGCCGGTTTCGCCCTGGTCTGGCTCGCGTTGATCGTCTTCACCGCGGACGGCATCCGGGGCGCCCGCCGCGCCCGGATCGACCGCGCCAGAACCGGCCGGACCGCCACGGAAGGGGCGGCGACCGGTACAGCGGCCGCCACCGCCGAACCGGCCACCGCCCTACCGCCACGTTGACCCGGGCCCGAAGGCCCGGATCACGGGACGTCGTAGGCGAGCAGCGTGGTGCCGTCGTTGCGCACCAGTTCCAGCCGCGACAGGTTGCCGCTGGAGAAGTGCGTGACGCCGGCCATGCTGAACTCCTTGCCCGGTGAGGCCACCCAGGAGCCGAGCTGATCGGTCTCCTCGTCCGGGCCGAACGCCAGCAACCGCACGGTGTACGCCTTCAGGGCCGGCGAACTGCGGTTGTAGAAACAGACCACGTTGACCTTGGTGCCACCGGCCGCCCCGTCCAGGCTGAGCCGGGCGGACACCGGGATGCTGTCGTTCACCGGCGTCATGGCCACCACCTCACCCGGGGGCGGGGGTGTCGACGGCGTACCGCTGTCCATCAGGAACACCGCGCCGATCCCGACCACCAGCGCCACCACGGCCGCCGCGAGTGCGGTGCTCAGCACCCGGACGCGAGCCTGCTTGCGTTCCCGCCGTCGGGTCGTCTGCGCGGCCGTGACCAGGTCGGGCGTCCGGTTCGGCGGCGCGGACGGCGGCACCGGCGCCAGCGTCGGGTCGAGCAGCTTCGCGAAGTCGGCCGGGTCGAGCCGGCCCAGCAGACCGGGCAGGACCGCGATGTCGGCCACCGCCTCGCGGCAGAAGGAGCAGGTGGCGAGGTGCCGTTCGTACGCGGCGCGCTCGGCGGGCGACAGGGCGCCGAGGACGTACGCGCCGTCGTCGTGCTCGTGCTCGCACCTCATCCCGTCACCCCCATCTCGTCCAGTACCACCCGCAGTGACCGCAGTGCATAGTGCGTACGCGACTTGACCGTGCCCGGCGGAATGCCCAGCCGGGCGGCGGTCTCGGCGACCGACCGGCCCTGGTAGAAGCACTCGACCAGCACCTCGCGGTGGGTCGACGACAACCGGGCCAGGGCTTCCGCCACGGTCCACGCCTCCACCGCCCGGTCCGCCTCGTCTGCGCTCGGCGGCGGTTCGGGAATCATGTCGGTCACCACCTCGCCCACCCGCACGGACCGTCGCCGCCAGGCGTCGATCGACAGGTTGCGCGCGGTGGTGAACAGCCACGACCGCACCGCGCCCCGCCGCGGGTCCAGCGCCTCCGGATTGCGCCAGGCCCGCAACAGCGTCTCCTGGACCAGATCCTCCGCGCGTTGCCGGTCGCCGCCGGTCAGCCGCACGGCATGCGCGTACAGCGCGTCCCCGTGCTCGTCCTGGAGAGCGCGGAGCAGCTCGGCATCCTGGTTTTCCAAGCCCGCCGCCCTCCCCTCGCGTTCCACCCTGTTTTACGGGCGAGGAGAGGACTCGGTTCAACGATTCCTTAGCCGTGCACGTCAGGCCGTAGCGGCATCGCCACTCGTGGATAAGGCCTCCGCGACGTTGCGGGCGGCCGTGGTGAGCTTGGCCCGGACCACCCGGGCGGAGGTGAGCATCTCGGCGGCGGGCAGCGCACAGGCGAGGACGAGCCGGCGTTCCATGTCCCGGTCGGCGACCACGGTGACCGCGGCGCAGGCCAGTCCCTGGCGGAACTGGCCCATTTCCAGCTGCATGCCCCGCCGCTCCCCCGCCACCAGGTCGGCCTCGAGCGCCTCCGGACTGGTCAGGGTGGCCGGCGTGAACGCCCGCATGCCGTAGTCCCGCAGGTACCGGGCGCGCTGGTCGGGGGTCAGCGTGGCCAGCAGTGCCTTGCCCAGTGCGGTGGCGTGCCCGCCCTCGTCGAAACCGGGCGCCATGTCGTCCAGGAACGGGGTGCGCCCGCCCTCCGCCGACGCGGTGACCGCGATCCGGCCTCCGACGAACCGGCCCAGGTAGTGGCTGTAGCCGGTGTCCATCGCGGCCCGGCGCAACGCCTCACCCACCGCCGGTGGCCCGCGGAACGCCGAGACCAGTTCGCGGTACCGGTCGGCGATCTCGAGGCCCACGATGTACGTGCCGTCCTCACGACGGATCACGTAACCCTCGTAGGCGAGAGTACGGACGAGGTGATAGGTCGTCGCGACGGTCAGCTCGCACCGTCTCGCGATCTGTTTCACGGTGAGTCCGCGCGGGGCCCGACCCACCGATTCGAGTACGCGCAGGGCGCGTGACACGCTCCGGATGAGGTCTGACGGCTCCGCCAGGGGGTCGCGCACTGCTACCTCCGACGCCGGGGACTTACACCATATGAAGAAACTTCCTCGGACGGAATGCCAAACGCACGTCGATCACGGTCTATCTGCACGCGACGTGTGGTCATTACCACTCACCGTCCCGGTCGGGCCTTCCCGGGCTAGTCTGCGACGGATGGCCGCACCTCGCATCCCGACCGCCGCGACCGGTGCGGACGACCGTCGCCCGTGGTCGGCGGCGACCGGGGCGCTGACCACCACCATCGCGGTCTCCATCCCGGTGTTCCTGGTCGGCGGTCTGGCCGTCCAGATCGGCGACGAACTCGGCTTCTCCCCGGCCGGCCTGGGCCTGGCCGTGTCGGCGTACTTCGGTGCCAGCGCGCTCGCCTCGGTGCCGGCCGGTGCCGTCGTCGAGCGGTACGGCTCCACCCGGGTCGCCCGGTACGCCATCGGCCTGGCCGCCGCGTCGCTGTTCGCCGTGGCGGTCGCCGCCCGGTCGCTGTGGAGCCTGGTGGCCGTCCTGGTGCTGGGCGCGGCCGCGAACGCGCTCGGCCAACTCGCCAGCAACAGCAGCCTGGCCCAGCACGTCCCGGTGCGCCGGCAGGGCCTGTCGTTCGGCGTCAAGCAGGCCGCCATCCCGGTCTCCACGCTGCTGGCCGGCGTCGCGGTGCCGACGGTGGCGCTGACCGTCGGCTGGCGCTGGGCGTTCGTGCTGGCCGGGGTGCTGGCCCTGGCGGTGATCCCGCTGACGCCGAAGGAGAACGACGGGCATCGCCGGTCCCGCGGCGACGGCGCCGACCGCGCCACCATGGCGCTGGTGGTCCTCGGCGTGGCCGGCATGCTCGCGGCGGGCGCGGCGAACGCGCTCGGCACGTTCCTGGTCGACTCGGCCGTGGTCCGCGGCGTCGCGCCCGGCCCGGCCGGCCTGGCGCTGACGCTCGGCGGCGTCGTGTGCGGGCTGGCCCGCATCATCGGCGGCTGGCAGGCGGACCTTCGGCCCGGTCGCCAGGTCGGGGTGATCGCCGGCCTGCTGGCCGTCGGCGCGGCCGGTCTGGCGTTGCTGGCGGTGCCCGGCACGCCCGCGCTGGTGGCCGGCGTGGTGCTGGGCTTCGGCCTGGGCTGGGCGTGGCCGGGTCTGATGAACTTCGCGGTGGTCCGGTTGCACCCGCAGGCGCCGGCCGCGGCCACCTCGATCACCCAGACCGGAATCTACGCGGGCGGCTGCGTCGGCCCGCTCGGTCTGGGCGGCATCGCCGCGGCGGCCGGGTACCCGGTAATGTGGACGGTGGCCGCGACCGCGATGGTGTCAGCGGCGGCGCTGATGCTGCTGGGCAGCGCGATGCTGCGCCGCCACACGGGGAATACCTAGTTGGTCCGGTCGGCGATGAAGTCGCAGAGCGCTTCCATCGCCCGGCGGGCCGCGCCGTCGGGCAGCGGCGCCAACCGGGACCGGGCCTCCTCGGCGTAGCTCCGGACGGTCTCCCGGGCCCGCTTCATCGCGGCCGACTCGCGCAGCAGCCCGAGCGCCTCGGCGTGCAGCCGGTCGTCGGTCACCGGACCGGTGGCCAGGATCTCCCGCAGGCGCACCGCGGAGGCGTCGGTGTCGTCGCCGGCCAGCGCATACAGCACCGGAAGCGTGGGCACGCCCTCGCGCAGGTCGGTGCCGGGCGTCTTGCCGGACTGCACCGACTCGGAGGCGATGTCGAGCAGGTCGTCGGAGAGCTGGAAGGCGATGCCGATCGTCTCGCCGTACCCCTCGAGGGCGTCGACCAGCTCCGGCGCCGCGCCCGAGAACAGCCCGCCGAACCGCGCGGACGTCGCGATCAGCGACGCGGTCTTCTCCGTGATCACCTGCAGGTAGTGCTCGATCGGGTCGCGGCCGCGCGGACCCACCGTCTCGGCGATCTGCCCGTGCACCAGACGCGCGAACGTCTGCGCCTGCAGGCGAACCGCCTCCTGCCCCAGCGTGGCGGCGATGTCGGCGGCCCGGGCGAAGAGGTAGTCACCGACCAGGATCGCCACCGAGTTGCCCCAGCGGGCGTTCGCCGACGGCGCGCCGCGCCGCACGGCCGCCTCGTCCATCACGTCGTCGTGGTAGAGCGTCGCCAGGTGGGTCAGCTCCACCACCAGCGCGGCCGGCACGATCTCGGTCCGGGTGGGGTCGCCGAACTGCGCGCCCAGGGCCAGGATCAGCGGCCGGAACCGCTTGCCGCCCGCGTCCATGAGATGCCGGGCGGCCTCCGCGACCAGCGGGTCGGCACTGGCCACGTGGCTGCGCAGCGCCTCCTCCACAGCCGCCAGAGTCGCCGACACCGAAGCATCGACCGACGGGTCAATGTCCAGGCCGAGCGACGCCATCGCGCTGTCACCGGTGCTCACCACACATTCACGATGCCATACCGGTGTGACGGTTTCGCTCCAGGGGTGCTTTCTCCAAGATCAATTCACGGGTACGGGGGACGGAGACGTCCCGCCGCTCAGCCCGGCACCGTCGTGGGCACGCCGGCCACCCGGCCGCCGGCCCTTGCCGACACACGCACAAGAACGTCGACCGCCGTCCCGGCATCGAACCATCCGGCACGAACAGCGCACAAGCCCAGGCCAAGGCGTCGATCAATTCCGCAGACACCCGGAACTCGCAATCAGGCGACCCATTGCGCATGACACTCGCAATCAGGCGGCCCATTGCGCATGACATCCGACACGCCACACCCCAACACGCCCCATCTCGAACCCGCGTGTCGACTTCCGGCGCGCAGCACGCCACATCTCCGCACACGCGTTGCGGTCCGGATTCTTGTGGGGAGTTGAGGTGAGGAGCACGCCACAGCTCCCCACGCGCATCGCGGTCCGGAGCCTGGTGGGGAGTTGAGGTGAGGAGCACGCCGCAGCTCCCCACGCGCATCGCGGTCCGGAGCCTGGTGGGGAGTTGAGGTGAGGAGCACGCCACAGCTCCCCACGCGCCGGCGGTTCCGCTGCGGGCACTTGCAGTGGCGCACCCAAGCGCGCTCAGGACGTCATCCCGATCGGCAACCGCCCACGACAGCCCGCTCAGCCACCGCCGTCATGGAAGAGTCCTGGAAGCGACGTCAGATCTTGGCGGCGGACGGTCCCCAAACGTGCGGGCCCGCGGCGAGGTGACCGGCGGTCCCGACGGCGACGGCACCCCATTCGACGGCTCCACGCTATTCCGCCCCAAAACCGCCTACCGAACATCATCGCAGAGCCGCGCCGGGAAGCGGCTCCACGCCAATTTTGATTACTCGGCGTAACAGATGATGCATAGCCAAGCACGTTCCGCTATGTCTTTTGAGTGCACGGTGTAACGGTCGCGCCGATCGGTGCTGCACGACGCGGCAATTCGCACCGAAATGACGAAGGCCCCGACCGGACACCCGGCCAGGGCCTTCCCGCAAACAGAACCGCGCTATCGGACGAACTGCGCCGCGTCGTTGGTCAGGTCGATCAGCGGAGCCGGCACCACGCCCAGCGCCAGCGTGGCCACCACCCCGATGGTCAGGGCCGCCGAGGTGAGCGCCCCCGGGATCGACACGGACGGGGTCGACTCGCCCGGCTCGGACAGCCACATCATGACGACGACCCGCAGGTACGGGAACGCCAGCAGCATGCTGGTGATGACGCCGAAGATGACCAGCCAGGTCTGCCCGCCCTCGATGGCCGCCCCGAAGACCGCGAACTTGCTGGTGAAACCGCTGGTCAGCGGGATGCCGGCGAAGGCGAGCAGGATGAACGTGAAGAGGCCGGCGAACAACGGGCTCTTGCGCCCCAGCCCGGCCCACCGGGACAGGTGGGTGGCCTCGCCGTCCGCGTCCCGGACCAGCGTCACGATGCCGAACGCCGCGAGCACCGAGAAGCCGTACGCGACCAGGTAGAACATCGTGCTGGCCAGGCCGTCCCGGTTGAGCGCCAGCACGCCGACCAGCAGGTAGCCGGCGTTGGCGATGGACGAGTACGCGAGCAGCCGCTTCATGTCCGTCTGGGTGACCGCGAGCACCGCGCCGACCAGCATGGTGAGCACCGCGATGCCGCCCAGCACCGGCTGGAAGTCCCAGCGGACGCCCTCGAACGACACGTACAGGATCCGCAGCAGGGCACCGAACGCGGCCACCTTGGTGCAGGCCGCCATCAGCGCGGTGATCGGCGTCGGCGCGCCCTGGTAGACGTCCGGCGTCCACACGTGGAACGGCGCCAGCGCGGCCTTGAAGAGCAGGCCGATGGCGACCAGCGCGAGGCCGGCGTACAGCAGCACCTGACTGCGCTCCGGGGTGACCACCGCGTCGTGCACCTGGCTGAGCTGGACCCCGCCCGCGAAGCCGTAGATGAGGGCGACACCGAACAGGAAGAACGCGGAGGCGTACGAGCCGAGGAGGAAGTACTTGAGTGCCGCCTCCTGGCTGAGCAGGCGCCGGCGCCGGGCCAGCGCGCACATCAGGTAGAGCGGCAGCGACAGCACTTCGAGCGCCACGAACATCGTGAGCAGGTCGTTCGCGGCGACGAACAGCAGCATGCCGCCCAGGGCGAAGAGCGTCAGCGGGTACACCTCGGGGCCGCCGGGCTGGCTGCCGGCCTGCCGGAGGTCCTTCTGTGAGCCCACGGTGATCGCGGCCTGGGACACGAACGCCCCGCCGGCCTCCAGGCTCCGCTCGCCGATCAGCAGCAGCGAGACCAGGCCGAGCAGCAGCAGCGCGCCCTGCAGGAACAGCGTGGGGCCGTCCACCGCGACGGCACCGCCGATGGTGATGGTCCGGATGTCCCGGGCCAGGATCACGGCGACCAGGGCGGCGACCGTGGACAGCAGCGCCAGGCTGAGTTGGATCGCGTGGCGCCGCTCCTTCGGCAGGGCGGCCTCGATCAGGATGCCGACGCATGCCGCCCCGAACAGGATCAACATCGGCAGCAGGGCCCCGTAGTCGATCTCGGGCAGTTTCAGCTCTCCCATGGCTACGGAGCCGTCCTTCCGTTTGCGACCGCCGTCGGCGCCGGATCGGTCGTGCCGACGTCCTGCATGGTGGCTTGGACCGCCGGGTTGATCACGTCGGTGATCGGCTTCGGGTAGAAGCCGAAGAGGATCAGCAGCGCGATGAGCGGGGCCACGACCACCTTCTCGCGCAGGGAGATGTCCCGCTGCATGGCCGGTACCTCGGTGAGTGCCGGGTTGAGCGTGCCCTGCGTGGTCCGCTGCACCATCCAGAGCACGTACGCGGCGGCCAGGATGATGCCCAGGGTGGCCACCACGGCGTACGTCTTGTGCACGGTGAACGTGCCGATCAGCACCAGGAACTCACTGACGAACGGCGCGGTGCCGGGCAGCGCCAGCGAGGCCAGACCGGCGAAGAACAGCACGCCGGCCAGCACCGGGACCAGCTTGCCGGCGCCACCGAAGTCGCTCACCAGCGCGGAGCCGCGCCGGGCCACGAACATGCCGACGACCAGGAACAGCAGGCCGGTGGCGAGGCCGTGGTTGACCATGTAGAGCACGGAGCCGGTGCCGGCCTGCGTGGTGAACGCGAAGATGCCGATGCCGATGAAGCCGAAGTGCGCGATCGACGTGTACGACACCAGCCGCTTCAGGTCGTTCTGACCGACCGCGAGCAGCGCCGCGTAGATGATGCCGATCACCGCCAGGGCCAGCGCGGTCGGCGCGAACCAGCGGGACGCCTCGGGGAACATCGGCAGGCAGTACCGCAGGATGCCGAACGTACCCACCTTGTCCATCACGCCGACGAGCAGCGCGGCCGCACCGGCCGGCGCGGCGCCACCGGCGTCCGGCAGCCAGGTGTGGAACGGGAAGAACGGCGCCTTGATGGCGAACGCGATGAAGAAGCCGAGGAACAGCCAGCGCGCGGTGGTGGTGTCGAGGTCCGCGTTGACCAGCGTCTGCCAGTCGAACGTGCGGCCGCCGACCACCCACAGGCCGATCACGGCGGCGAGCATGAAGAGGCCGCCGACCAGCGAGTAGAGGAAGAACTTCACCGCGGCGTACTGGCGGCGGGCGCCGCCGTAGGAGCCGATGATGAAGTACATCGGCACCAGCATGACCTCGAAGAACACGTAGAACAGGAAGACGTCGGCGGCGGCGAAGACGCCGATCATCGTGCATTCCAGCGCCAGCAGCAGGGCGAAGTAGGTGGGCACGGACCGCTTGGTCTGCTCGGCGTCGTGCCACGAGGCCAGGATGACCAGGGGTACGAGCAGCGCGATCAGCACCAGCATCACCAGCGCGATGCCGTCCGCGGCGAACGTGAACCGCACGTCCCAGGACGGGATCCACGGGTACGACTCGCGGAACTGGAAGCGGTCGCCGCCGATCTCGAACGCGATCCACATGACGATGCTCAGCACGAGCACCGCGAGCGACCAGCCCAGCGCGACGATCTTCGCCAGCTGACTCTTGCGGCTCGGGATGAACGCCACCACCAACGCACCCACCAGGGGCAGGAGCGTCAGTATGGACAGGAACGGGAAGTTACTCACGCCAGCCACCCCAGTTGGATCGCGAGGAAGGCGCCGACCACGAGCAGGGCGCCGGTAAGCATCGAGAGGGCGTACGAGCGGACGAACCCGGTCTGCATCCGGCGCAGGCGGCCGGAGCTGCCACCGATCGTCGCGGCGAGTCCGTTGACCGCGCCGTCGATGCCCTTGTTGTCCAGGTAGACCAGCGCCCGGGTCAGGTAGATGCCGGGCTTCTCGAACACCGCCTCGTTGAACGCGTCGGTGTAGAGGTTGCGCCGGGCCGCGGTGACCAGCACGCCGGCCGGCTGTTCCTGCTTGGCGGTGCCGTTGCGGAACATCATCCAGGCCAGACCGGCGCCGAGCAGCGTGACCGCGATCGACAGCACCGTGATGGTGGTGTGGCCGAGGACGCCGTGCGCCTCCCCCGCCTCCTCGCCGAGCACCGGTGCCAGCCACTCCGGCACGACGCTCGCCATCAGGATGCCGGCACCGGCCGACCCGATCGCCAGCAGGACCAGCGGGATCGTCATGATCGCCGGGGACTCGTGCGGCTCGTGGATGTCCTCGGTCCAGCGCTTCGGACCGTGGAACGTCAACACGAACAGGCGGGTCATGTAGAAGGCGGTCAGGCCGGCGCCGAGCAGCGCCGCCATGCCGAACAACCAGGCCGTCCAGCCTTCCCGCTCGAACGCGGACGCGATGATCGGTTCCTTGGAGAAGTAGCCGGACAGCGGCGGGATGCCGATGATGGCGAGCCACCCGACGCCGAACGTGGCCCAGGTGATCGGCATGTACTTGCGCAGACCGCCGAAGCGCCGGATGTCCACCTGGTCGTGCATGCCGTGCATGACCGAGCCGGCGCCGAGGAACATGTTGGCCTTGAAGAAGCCGTGCGCGAGCAGGTGGATGATGGCCAGTGCGTACGCGCCGCCGCCCAGCCCGACACCGACGAACATGTAGCCGATCTGGCTCACCGTGGACCAGGCCAGGACGCGCTTGATGTCGTCCTTGGCGGCGCCGATGATGCAGCCCATCAGCAGCGTCAGCGCGCCGACGCTGACCACGATCAGCTGCAGCGTGTGGTTCGCCGTGAAGATCGGGTTGGACCGGGCGATCAGGTAGACGCCGGCGGTGACCATGGTCGCCGCGTGGATCAGTGCGGAGACCGGGGTCGGGCCCTCCATGGCGTCCGGCAACCACGCCTGCAGCGGGAACTGGCCGGACTTACCGGCCGCGCCGAGCAGCAGCAGGATGCCGAGCACCAGCACCGTGCCCGAGGTCAGCGCGCCGACCGAGTTGAACACCTCGTCGTAGTTGGTGCTGCCGACCGTGGCGAACATCAGGAAGATGCCGATGGCCAGGCCGGCGTCGCCGACCCGGTTCATCAGGAACGCCTTCTTGCCCGCGGTGGCCGCGGACGGGCGGGTGTACCAGAACGAGATCAGCAGGTACGACGCCAGGCCGACGCCCTCCCAGCCGAAGTAGAGCATCACGTAGTTGTTGCCGAGGACCAGCAGCAACATCGCGGCGACGAAGAGGTTGAAGTACCCGAAGAACCTCCGCCGTCCCGGGTCGTGCTCCATGTAGCCCACCGCGTACAGGTGGATCAGTGAGCCGACGCCGGTGATCAGCAGCACGAACACGCCGGACAGCGGGTCGAACAGCAACCCGAAGTCGACGTGCAGGTTGCCGACGACGATGAAGTCGAACAGGCTCTGCTCGGCCGTCCGGTTGCCCTCCAGCCCGCGCAGGCTGATGAACATCGACAGGCCGAGCACGAACGAGGCGGCGACCGAGGCGACGCCGAGCCAGTGTCCCCACCTGTCGGCCCGCCGGCCGAGCAGCAGCAGGATCGCCGCGCTCGCCAGCGGAATGGCCACGAGCAGCCAGATGCCGCTCAGCAGCCCCGTCGCGTGGGCGTACTCCACACTCTCTTCCACGTGAAGTCCCTTTAGTACTTGAGGAGGTTGGCGTCGTCGACGCTCGCCGACCGCCGCGTCCGGAAGATCGACATGATGATCGCAAGACCGACTACGACCTCCGCCGCGGCCACCACCATCACGAAGAAGGAGATGATCTGCCCGTCGAGGTTGCCGTTGATCCGGCTGAAGGCCACCAGGGCCAGGTTCGCGGCGTTCAGCATCAGCTCGATGCACATGAACAGCACGATGGCGTTACGGCGGATGAGCACGCCGGTGGCGCCGATGGTGAACAGGATGGCCGCCAGGACCAGGTAGTAGTCCGGGGTCATTTCTCGGTTCCCTTCGGTGCGGCCTCGCCGGCGGTCAACTCACGGACCGGCAGGATCGCCGAGATGCTGCGCTCGGCGCCGTTGCCGTCCGGCAGCTTGGCCGGCGCGGCGACCGACATGGTGTTCGCGTACACGCCCGGGCCGGCCTTGGGGGCCGGGTAGTTGCCCGGCCGGAAGCGCTCGCGCATCCGGGTCACCTGGTCGACGGCGTCCTCCTTGGCGCGCTCGACGTGCGCCAGGATCATCGCGCCCACCGCCGCCGTGATCAGCAGCGCCGAGGTGACCTCGAACGCGAACACGTACCGGGTGAAGAGCAGGGCGGCCAGGCCCTGCACGTTGCCGTCCGCGTTGGCCTCGGTGAGGCCGACCACCGGGTTGTCACCCAGCGCCCGGGCCAGGCCGGTGCCGATCAGTCCGGCGAACGCGACGCCGAGCACGACCGCGGCCACCCGCTGCCCGCGCAGCGTCTCGATCAGCGAGTCGGAGGCGTCCCGGCCGACGAGCATGAGCACGAACAGGAACAGCATCATGATCGCGCCGGTGTACACGATGATCTGCACGGCGCCGAGGAACGGCGCGGCGTTGACCACGTACAGGAAGCCCAGGCAGAGCATCGTGACGACCAGCCACAGCGCGGAGTGCACCGCGTTGCGGGCGATCACCATGCCCAGCCCGCCGATGACGGCCAGGGTGCCGAGGATCCAGAAGGCCCACGCCTCACCGGTCGACACCTGACCGGCGGCCGCGGCGACGATGCTCAGTTCGTTCACTTGCCGTCACCCTTCCCGCCGCCGAGGCCGGAGGCGGCCGCCTCGGCCTTGGGGTTGTCCTTCCGCGCGGTCCCCGCGGTCTCCGGCCGGTCGCCGTCGCCCGCGGTGCTCGCGTCCTGCGTGCCGCTGTCCGACCAGGGGGCCCGCTCGGCGCCCGCGGACGTGCCCGGGTTGGTGAGCGCGCCGAGGTAGTAGTCCTTGTCGGTGTCGCCCAGCCGCATCGGGTGCGGCGGCTGCTCCATGCCCGGCAGCAGCGGCGCCAGCAGTTCCTTCTTGGTGAAGATGAGGTCCTGCCGGCTGTCCCGGGCCAGCTCGTACTCGTTGCTCATGGTGAGCGAGCGGGTCGGGCAGGCCTCGATGCACAGGCCGCAGAAGATGCAGCGGGCGTAGTTGATCTGGTAGACGCTGGCGTACCGCTCACCGGGCGAGAAACGCATCTCGTCGGTGTTGTCGCCACCCTCCACGTAGATCGCGTCCGCCGGGCAGGCCCAGGCGCACAGCTCGCAGCCGATGCACTTCTCCAGCCCGTCCGGGTGCCGGTTGAGGATGTGCCGGCCGTGGTAACGCGGCGCGGGAGCGGGCGGCGTGAACGGGTAGTCGGTGGTGATGACCTTGCGGAACATGTGCGCGAAGGTCACCCCGAAGCCCTTGAACGAGCCGGTGAACGTTCCCACGTCACACCTCCTTGTCTGGTGCGTCGTCGGATGTCTCGGTGGTGCCGCCGCCGACCGTCGCGGGGGCCCGCTCGGCCACCGCACGCCGCGCCCGCGGGCTCGGCGGCACCTGCAGGTCGATCGGCGGGACCGGGAAACTGCCGGGCGGCCGGGACGCGATCTGCTCCTCCAGCGACAGCTGGCGGGGCTTCCGGCTGGCCGGCCAGAGCAGCGCGATCACCAGGATCAGTGCGGCCGCGACCGCGATCGTCACGGCCAGCGAGGCACCGGACAGCTCCTGGCGGGCCACCCGGACACCGGCCAGGAACAGGATCCACACCAGGTTGATCGGGATGAGGACCTTCCAGCCGAACCGCATGAACTGGTCGTAGCGCATCCGGGGCAGCGTGGCGCGCAGCCAGATGAAGCCGAACAGCAGGATCAGCACCTTGCCGAGCCACCAGAGCAGCGGCCACCAGCCGGAGTTCGCGCCGGCCCAGAACTCGGTGATCGGCCACGGTGCCCGCCAGCCGCCGAGGAACAGCGTGGTGGCGAACGCCGAGACGGTGATCATGTTGATGTACTCGGCCAGGAAGAACAGCGCGAACTTGAACGACGAGTACTCGGTGTGGAAGCCGCCGACCAGCTCGGACTCCGCCTCGGGCAGGTCGAACGGGGCCCGGTTGGTCTCGCCCACCGCCGAGATGCAGTAGATGATGAAGCTGGGCAGCAGCAGGACCGCGTACCAGCTCGGCGTGGTCGGATGCCAGCCGAGGATGTCGTAGGTGACCGGGTCGTTGCCGGCCTGCGCCTTGACGATCTGCGAGGTGCTCATCGTGCCGGCGGTCATGAAGACCGCCACGATGGACAGGCCCATCGCAACCTCGTACGAGATCATCTGCGCGGCCGAGCGCAGACCGCCCAGCAGCGGGTACGTCGAGCCCGACGCCCAGCCGGCCAGCACCACGCCGTAGACCGCCATCGACGAGCAGGCGAGCAGCACCAGCACCGAGATCGACACGTCGGTGAGCTGGAGCGCGGTCTTGTGGCCGAAGATCGACACGACCGGTCCGAACGGGATCACCGAGAACGCGGTGAACGCCACCGTCGCCGAGATCACCGGGGCGATGAAGTACACCACCTTGTCGGCGGTCTTCGGGATGATCTCTTCCTTGAACGGCAGCTTCATGCCGTCGGAGAGGCTCTGCAGCCAGCCCTTCGGCCCGACCTGGTTGGGTCCGGGCCGGACCGCCATCCGGGCCACGACCTTGCGCTCGTAGTTGATCGTGAAGAGCGTCAGGAGCAGCAGGATGACGAAGACGCCGAGCAGCTTGATGAGGACGATCCACCAGACTTCGTTCTCGAACGTCTGAAGGGTCGGATCCTGCGCGGCGGCGAAGAATGTCTCTTTCACTGGTGAGCCCCCTCAGCGAGGATCGGGCCGGGGGTGCCGGCGGCCAGCCGGACCACCGCGCCCGAGGTGACACCCAGGCTGCGGCGCAGCGTCGAGCCGGGCGAGTTGGTGGGCAGCCACACCACCTGCGGGGGCAGGTCGGTGATCTCGACCGGGAGCGTGATCCCGCCCCGGTCGGTGCTCACGGTGACCGCGTCACCGTCGACGACCCCGAGCGCGCCGGCCAGGTCCTTGCCGAGCCGCACCAGCGGCGACCGCGCGGTGCCGGCCAGCGGCTCGTCGCCGTCGAGCATCGAGCCGAGGTCGATCAGGTGGTGCCAGGTGGACAGCACGGCCTCGTGCTCGCCCCGCTGCGGCACCTCGGCCGGCGGGACGCTGGGCAGCGCCGGGCGCGCGGACCGGCTGGCCGGCATCGCACCCAGCTCCCGGCGGATCGCGTTCACGTCCCCGGTGCCGAGCGAGACCTCCAGCAGCGCGGCGATCGCCTCCAGCACCCGGCCGTCGGTCATCGTGCCGGTGGGCAGCACGGCCTCGAAGCTGCGCAGCCGTCCCTCCCAGTCCAGGTACGTGCCGGCCTTCTCGACCGCCGGTGCGACCGGCAGCACCACGTCGGCCCGGCGGGTCACCGCGCTCTGCCGCAGTTCCAGGCTGACCAGGAACGGCACCGCGTCGAGCGCCTGCTCGGCGAGCCGCGGGTCGGCCAGGTCGGCCGGGTCGACGCCGGCCACCAGCAGGCCGCCCAGCGTGCCGTCGGCGGCCGCGGCCAGGATGCCGTCGGTGTCACGTCCGGGGGTGCCGGGCAGTGCCCCGTCCGGCAGGTCCCAGGCGGCGGAGATCTCGGCGAGTGCGTCCGCGTCGGTGACCGGGCGGCCACCGGGCAGCAGGTTGGGCAGGCACCCCGCGTCCACGGCGCCGCGGTCGCCGGCGCGCCGCGGCACCCAGGCGAGCCGGGCACCGGTCCGGGCGGCCAGCGCCGCGGCGGCCGAGAGGCCACCCGGCACGGTCGCCAGCCGCTCACCGACGAACAGGATCGCGCCCGGGGCGCCGAGCGCGGCGGCGATCGCCGGGTCGGTGGCCAGCAGCCGGGCCTCGTCGCCCGGGACGGCCGCCACGAGCGCGGCGCCGAGCTTCTCGAACCCCCGGCTCAGGTACGGCGCAACGGCCGTCACCTGCAGCTTCTTCTTCAGATGTCCCTTGCGCATGCGCAGGAACAGGATCGGGCACTCCTCCTCGGGCTCCAGCCCGACGATCACCGCGGACGGGGCGTCCTCCACGTCGGCGTACGTCACGTCGGTCACCCCGGCCACCGAGGCGGCCAGGAATGCGGATTCCTCGTCGGTGCCGTCCGAGGCGCCAGAGGCGCGCAGGGGCCGGGCCCGGAAGTCGACGTCGTTGGTGCCGAGCACGACCCGGGCGAACTTCGCGTACGCGTAGGCGTCCTCGACGGTGAGCCGGCCGCCGGTCAGCACGCCGACGCCACGCTCGCGGGCCGCCTTGAGTCCCTCGGCCGCGGCGAGCAGCGCCTCGCTCCACGACGCCTCGCGCAGTTCGCCGGTGTCGGCCTCGCGGACCAGCGGCGTGGTGAGCCGGTCGAACGCGTTCGCGTACCGGAAGCCCCACCGGCCCTTGTCGCAGTTCCACTCCTCGTTGACCGCCGGTTCGTCACCGGCCAGCCGGCGCAGCACCTTGCCGCGCCGGTGGTCCGCCCGCATCGAGCAGCCGGCCGCGCAGTGCTCGCAGGTGGTCGGCGTGGAGACCAGGTCGAACGGGCGGGCCCGGAAGCGGTACTGCTCGCCGGTCAGGGCGCCCACCGGGCAGATCTGGATGGTGTTGCCGGAGAAGTACGAGTTGAACGGGACGTCACCCTCGTCGTCGCCGACCTGGCCGTCGCCGGTGCCGTCGCCGCCGAAGAAGTCGTCGCGGTACACGTTGATCTGCTCGCCGGACGAGCGGTCCATCAGGTCGATGAACTTGTCGCCGGCGATCTCCTCGGAGAACCGGGTGCAGCGCTGGCAGAGAATGCACCGTTCCCGGTCCAGCAGCACCTGGCTGGAGATGTGGATCGGCTTCTCGTACTCGCGCTTGTGCTCGTGGAACCGGGTGTCCGCGCGGCCGCTGGACATCGCCTGGTTCTGCAGCGGGCACTCGCCGCCCTTGTCGCAGGTCGGGCAGTCGAGCGGGTGGTTGATCAGCAGCATCTCCATGATGCCGGCCTGCGCCTTGGCGGCGACCGGGGAGCTGAGCTGGGTCTTGACCACCATGCCCTCGGCCACGGTCTGGGTGCAGGAGGCCACCGGCTTGCGCTGGCCCTCCACCTCGACCAGGCACTGCCGGCAGGCGCCCGCGGGAGCGAGCAGCGGGTGGTCGCAGAACCGCGGGATCGCGATGCCCATCCGCTCGGCGACCCGGATGACCAGCTCGCCCTTCTCGGCTACCACCTCGACGCCGTCGACGGTCAGGGTGACGGTGTCGGTCTTCTTGGCGACGTCGGTCATCAGTGCGCTCCTACCAGGGCCTTCTCGGACAGCCGCGGAGCGGTCCGGCCCTCGATGTAGTCCAGGTAGTCCTGCCGGAACCACTTCAACGTGGACACGACCGGGGTGGCCGCACCGTCGCCGAGGCCGCAGAAGGACCGGCCGAAGATGTTGTCCGCGGTGTCCTGCAGCGTGTCCAGGTCGGCGTAGGCGCCCTGGCCGGAGAGGATGCGCCGGTACGTCCGGACCATCCAGTAGTTGCCCTCGCGGCACGGGGTGCACTTGCCGCAGGACTCGTGGTGGTAGAACTCCAGCCAGCGCCAGGTCGCGTACACCGGGCAGTCCTGGTCGGAGAAGATCTGGGTCGCGGTGGTGCCCAGGATCGAGCCGGCTCCGGCCACCCCTTCGAAGTCCAGCGGGATGTCCAGGTGCTCGTCGGTGAGCAGCGGCGTCGACGAGCCGCCGGGCGTCCAGAACTTCAGGTTGTGGCCCGGCTGCATGCCACCGGCCAGCTCGATCAGCTCGCGCAGGGTGATGCCGAGGCCGCATTCGTACTGGCCCGGGTTGGCGATCCGGCCGGACAGCGAGTAGATCATCGGGCCGGACGACTTCTCGGTGCCCATGCTCTTCCACCAGTCCGCGCCGCCCAGCACGATGTACGGCACGCTGGCGATGGTGCCGACGTTGTTCACCACGGTCGGGCTGGCGTACAGGCCGGCCACCGCGGGGAACGGCGGGCGCAGCCGGGGCTGGCCGCGGAAGCCCTCGAGCGAATCGAGCAGCGCGGTCTCCTCGCCGCAGATGTACGCGCCGGCACCGCTGTGCACCACCAGGTCCAGGTCGAACCCGGAGCCCAGGATGTTCTCGCCGAGGAAGCCCTTGGCGTACGCCTCGCGTACCGCGTGCCGCAGCCGGCGGGCCGCGTGTACCGCCTCGCCGCGGATGTAGATGAACGCCCGGCTGGCCCGGATCGCATAGCTGGCGATGATCACGCCCTCGATCAGCGAGTGCGGGTCGTACGTCATCAGCGGCAGGTCCTTGCAGGTGCCCGGCTCGCCCTCGTCCGCGTTCACCACCAGGTAGTGCGGCTTGCCGTCGCCCTGCGGGATGAAGCCCCACTTGAGACCGGTCGGGAAGCCGGCGCCGCCCCGGCCGCGCAGTCCGGAGTCCTTGACCAGCTGGATCAGGTCGTCCGGGTGCACGTCCAGGGCCTTGCGCAGCGCGGCGTACCCGTCCAGCCGCTGGTACACGTCGATCTTCCAGGCGTCCGGCGACAGCCAGCGCTTGGTCAGGACGGGGGTCAGTTTCTGGAGCACCTCACGCCGTGGCTGAGTCACTTCGTCTCCTCGTTCCCGCGCTGCGCGTTGTTCCACCCGGGGTTCTCCGTGGCGGTCGTCGCGTCGCCGGTGCCTGCCGTGGACTCGCCGACAATGCTCTCGCCGCGCTCGGTGTCACCGGCCGGCTTGCCGTCACCGGCGGTCTGGTTCTGGGCGACCCCGGCCGCCTCCGCCGGGTTGGTCGGCACCGGTTCGGTGGCCGTCGCGTCGCCGGTCCGGTCCGGCGTACCCATGGTGGGGTTGCGCTGTTCGGCCGTGCGGACCTCGGGGTCCTTGACGTCGCCGGTGTCGGTGACCTTGCCCGCGTTGTCGGTGGCCTGCTTGGCTGCGGCCGTCTTGCGGGGACGCGACTTGCGGGTCTCGGCGACCTTCTCGGTCGCCTTCTCCGCGGCTTTCTCCGCCACACCGGCCACCGTGGCGGCCGCGGTCTTGACCGCACCCGCGGCCTTCTTCGCGGCGGTGCTCACCTTGCCGTCGCCGGCGTCCTCGCGGGCCGGCTTGGTCTTGGTGATCGGGGTGTCGAGGTTGAAGTTCGCCACCGCGATGCCGTGCTCCTGCGCGAGCGTCACGCCGCGCAGCGTGGGCGCGCCGGCCGGACCGTCCGCGACCGCGCCGTCCCGCTCGTCGGCGAAGCCGGCGAGCTGCACCTGCATCTCCTTGAGCGAGCAGATCCGGGCGCCGCGGCTGGGCATCGGCCGCTCCCCGGCGCGCAGCTGCTCGACCAGGCCGACCGCCGCCTCCGGGGTGGTGTTGTCCACCGCGAAGTCGTAGTTGACGGTCATCACCGGCGCGTAGTCGCAGGCCGCGAGGCACTCGGCGTGCTCCAGCGTGATCTTGCCGTCGGCCGTGGTCTCGTCGTGGCCGACGCCGAGGTGCTCGGCCAGTTGGTCGTACACCTCCTGGCCGCCCATCACGTTGCACAACGTGTTGGTGCAGACGCTGACCAGGTAGTCGCCGGTGGGCTTGCGCTTGTACATGGTGTAGAAGGTGGCGACCGCGCCCACCTGGGCCTTGTTGATGCCCAGGATCTCGGCGCAGAACGCCACACCGTTCGGGCTGACGAAGCCCTCCTCGGTCTGCACCAGGTGCAGCAGCGGCAGCAGCGCGGAGCGCCCACGACCCTCGGGGTAGCGGGCGATGATCTCCAGCGCGGGTTCCAGAAGCTTCTCGGCCAGCGGCGCGGCGGCCGGGGAGAACTCAGGCGTGCTTACGGACATTTAGCGGTCACACCCACCCATCACGGGGTCCAGGGAGGCGCCGCCGGCGATCACGTCGGCCAGCAGCGCGCCCTCGGCCATCGCCGGGATGGCCTGGAGGTTCACGAAACTCGGGTCGCGGTAGTGCACCCGGTACGGGTGCGTGCTGCCGTCGGAGACCGCGTGCACGCCGAGTTCGCCGCGCGGGTGTTCGATGCCGACGTACACCTGGCCCGGTGGCACCCGGAAGCCCTCGGTCACCAGCTTGAAGTGGTGGATCAGCGACTCCATCGACTGGCCCATGATCTTGGCGACGTGCTCCAGCGAGTTGCCGAGGCCGTCCACCCCCAGCGCGAGCTGGGCCGGCCAGGCGACCTTCTTGTCGTCGATCCAGATGGGACCGGGCCGGAGCCGGTCCAGCGCCTGCTCAACGATCTTGAGCGACTCCCGGATCTCGGCCACCCGCACCAGGTAGCGGCCCCACACGTCGGCCGTGGTGGCGGTCGGCACGTCGAACTCGTAGTTCTCGTACCCGCAGTAGGGCATGGTCTTGCGCAGGTCCCAGGCCAGGCCGGCGGAGCGCAGCACCGGGCCGGTGATGCCCAGCGACAGGCAACCGGTCACGTCCAGCACCGCGACACCCTGCGTCCGCTCCTGCCAGATGACCTGGCCGGAGAGCAGGGCCTCGTACTCCTTCAGCTTCTTCGGCAGGTACTTCAGGAAGTCACGGATCTTGCGGACAGCGGACTCCGGCAGGTCCTGGGCCAGGCCGCCGGGCCGGATGTAGCCGTTGTTCATCCGCAGGCCGGACGTCTCCTCGAAGATGTCGAGGATGTACTCCCGCTCGCGGAAGCCGTACAGCATCATCGAGATGGCGCCCAGCTCCATGCCGGTGGTCGCGAGCCACACCAGGTGCGACGCGATCCGCTGGAGTTCCATGAACATCACCCGGATGGTGTTCGTCCGTTCGGTGATCTGGTCGGTCACGCCGAGCAGCTTCTCCACCGCGAGGCAGTAACCCACCTCGTTGAACATGTTGGACAGGTAGTCCATCCGGGTCACGAACGTGACGCCCTGGGTCCAGTTGCGGTACTCCAGGTTCTTCTCGATGCCGGTGTGCAGGTAGCCGACCACCGGCCGGACCGTGGTGACGGTCTCGCCCTCGAGCTCCAGCACCAGCCGCAGCACCCCGTGCGTGGACGGGTGCTGCGGACCCATGTTGACGACGATCTTCTCGTTGCTCAGCGGGTCGATGTTGCCGGCGATCGTGTCCCAGTCGCCGCCGGTGACCGTGAAGACCCGGCCCTCGGTGGTCTCCCGCTCGGTCGCGTATCCGGGTGTAGTCACTGGTAGACCCTCCGCTGGTCAGGAGGCGGAATGGAGGCGCCCTTGTACTCGACGGGAACGCCGCCGAGCGGGTAGTCCTTGCGCTGCGGGTGACCCTCCCAGTCGTCCGGCATGAGGATCCGGGTCAGGTTGGGGTGGCCGGTGAAGACGACGCCGAACATGTCGTACGCCTCCCGCTCCTGCCAGTCGGCGGTCGGGTAGACGCCGGTGACGCTGGGCAGCGACTGGCCGTCGGCCACGGCCGCCTCCAGGCGCACCCGCCGCCGGTAGGTCATCGAGGTCAGCTGGTACGAGATGTGGAACCGGCGGTTGTCGCTGCCCAGGTAGTCGACGCCGTCGACGGACGAGCACAGCTCGAAGCGCAGCGACTCGTCGTCGCGCATGATCTGGCAGACCTCGGCGATCCGCTCGGGCTTGATGTGCAGCGTCAGCTCGCCGCGGTCCACCACGACCTTCTCGATCGCGTCCGCGAAGCCCGGGTACGCCTCTTCGAGCGCGTCGTACACCTCGTCGAAGTAACCGCCGAACGGCCGCGGGCTGTCCACCCCGGTCGGGCGCCGGCGGGCGAGCCCGCCGAAGCCGGACACGTCGCCGGTGCCCTGGACGCCGAACATGCCCTTGTCCGGGCTCGGCGGGGTCTGCGCCGGTGCGTCGAGGTTCGCGCCCACCGGCGCGGTCACCGGCACGCCGCCGTCGGATTCGGAGTGCGTACTCACTTCCCACCCTCCCGCAGGTGCGGCTGCAGCTTCATCCAGTTCTCGATGCGCAGCTGCTCCTCGCGACCCTCCTTGACGGCCTGCGTCCACTCCGCCCGGCGGGCCTTGTCGACGCGGTACGAAGAAGGCATCGCGCCCGGTGCCACGATCGGCATCTTGCCCTCGGCCTGGCGGGCCTCCAGCATCTTGCGGCCGTTCGGGCCCAGCGGCTGAGCCATGACCTTCTCGCGCATCTTGAGGATCGCGTCGATCAGCATCTCCGGCCGCGGCGGGCAGCCCGGCAGGTAGATGTCGACCGGGACGATGTGGTCCACGCCCTGCACGATCGCGTAGTTGTTGAACATGCCGCCGGAGGACGCGCAGACGCCCATCGAGATGACCGAGCGCGGCTCCGGCATCTGGTCGTAGATCTGCCGGACGACCGGGGCCATCTTCTGGCTCACCCGGCCGGCGACGATCATCAGGTCGGCCTGCCGGGGCGAGGCCCGGAAGACCTCCATGCCCCAGCGGCCCAGGTCGTAGTGCGGCCCGCCGGACGCCATCATCTCGATGGCGCAGCAGGCCAGGCCGAACGTGGCGCCCCAGAACGACGACTTGCGGGCCCAGTTGGAGAGCTTCTCGACCGAGGTCAGCAGGATGCCGCTCGGCAGTTTCTCTTCGATTCCCATAGCTCAGTCCCAGTTCAGGCCGCCACGCCGCCACACGTACGTGTAGGCGATGAAGACGGTGACGATGAAGAGGACCATCTCCACGAACCCGAACAGGCCGAGCGCCTCGAAGGACACGGCCCACGGGTAGAGGAAGATGGTCTCGATGTCGAAGATGATGAAGAGCATCGCGGTCAGGTAGAACTTGACCGGGAAGCGGCCGCCGCCGATCGGCTGCGGCGCCGGCTCGATACCGCATTCGTACGCTTCGAGCTTCGCGCGGTTGTACCGCTTGGGACCCACGATCGGCGCGATGGACACCGAGAACAAGGCGAAGAGCGCCCCGAGGATCAAAAGCCCGACGATCGGGACGTACGGATTGATCGTCATCTTCTCTCCTGCTCGACTGTTAGCCGGTTCACACTATTGATCCGGTTTCGCCTTGCGTCGACCGGGGTGTCCTGGGCGTCTGTGGTGCTCATACCGCGGGCGCTACCTTCGTCAAACCATTGATGACCCGGTCCATGGCGTCCCCGCCGCGCGGGTCGGTCAGGTTGGCCAGCAGTTTCAGTACGAAACGCATCAGCGTCGGGTGCGGCATCCCGTGCTTGGTGGCGATCCGCATGATCTCGGGCTTTCCGATGAGCTTCACGAATACCCCGCCGAGGCGGTAATACCCCCCGAACCGGATCTTCAGTTCCGCCGGGTACGCCTGCAGCGCCCGCTCCCGGTCGGCACCGGCCGGACGCGCCAGCGCCTGCACCGCCACCTCGGCGGCCAGCTCGCCGGACTCCATCGCGTACGCGATGCCCTCACCGTTCATCGGGTTGACCATGCCACCGGAGTCGCCGACCAGCAGGACGCCGCGCGTGTAGTGCGGCACCCGGTTGAAACCCATGGGCAGCGCCGCGCCCAGGATCGGCCCGTCCGCGTTGGTCTCGTCGCGCATGCCCCACTCGGCCGGCGTGGTGCCCAGCCAGTCGGTGAGCAGCGCCCGGTAGTTGGTCTTGCCGAACGCGTCGGACGAGTTCAGGATGCCCAGGCCGACGTTCACCCGGCCGTCGCCCATGCCGAAGATCCAGCCGTACCCGGGCAGCAGCACGTTCCGGTCCTGCGCGCTGCGCAGCTCGAGCCAGGACTCCAGGTAGTCGTCGTCGGCCCGGACCGGCGAGTGGTAGTAGCGCCGGACCGCGACGCCGAGCGGGCGGTCGTCGCGCTTGGTCAGGCCCATGGCCAGCGGCAGCTTGCCGGACACGCCGTCCGCCGCCACGACCAGCGGCGCCCGATACTGAACGGACTCCTTGCCGGGGCCGACCTTGGCGAACACGCCGATGGCGTGACCGTCGTCGTCCAGCACCGGGCCGGTGACGTTCACGTTGGTCAGCAGCACCGCACCGGCCTCGGCGGCCCGCTTGGCGAGCATGTCGTCGAAGTCCAGGCGGGTGCGCACCAGGCCGTAGCTGGGGAAGCTGGCGAGTTCCGGCCAGTCGAGTTCCAGGCGTACCCCGCCGCCGATCACCCGGAGGCCCTTGTTCTGCAGCCAGCCCGCCTTCTCGGAGGTGTCGATGCCCATCCGGATCAGCTGGCGGGTGGCGCGCGGCGTGAGTCCGTCGCCGCAGACCTTCTCGCGCGGGAACTCGGTCTTCTCCAACAGGAGGACGCGGAGCCCGTGCCGGGCCATGTGGTAAGCCGTCGCGGAACCGCCCGGCCCCGCCCCGACGACGATCACGTCGGCCTCGTCGGCAACGGGCGTGTGCTGCTCGTGCACGGCCTCACCTCCGTCTCGCGCGGGCTCGTGAAACGGTTCACAAGCCAGCCCAGGTCGGAGTCTATGGCGGCCATCGAAGCGGTTGAGGGTTAGGGAACCCTAACTGGTCAAACTCCGCGCCAATGCCCGCTCTGCGACCCCTCGGGCGGCTCCGTCCAGGTGTTCCCGAAACGTACCGCCCAGCGCCTGATCAAGCGCGACGATCAGCTCATCCACCAACTCCTGGGCGCGCGCCGGGTCCTCCGCGGCGACCAGGCGGATCCGGTTGGCCAGCTCCAGCGCGCGACGTTCGCCCTCGTCCCGCTCGTCGATCGCCAGGTCGATGTCGGTGTCGTCCAGTTGACCGATTGTCCCCATACGGGCGACTTAAGCACTTTCGCGAAGGCCCTCGCGCCGGAACCGGATTTTTCACCCGCCCCTAACGCCGGGTGGCCCGGTGCAGCGCCACCACACCACCGGTGAGATTGCGCCAGCCCACCCGGTCCCACGGCCCCGACCCGGCGATCCGGGCGGCCAGACCGGCCTGGTCCGGCCAGGCGCGGATCGATTCGGCCAGATAGACGTACGCATCCGGGTTGCTGGCCACCGCACGCGCGACGGCCGGCAGCGAACGCATCAGATACTGCAGGTAGACCGTCCGGAACGGGGCGCTCGTGGGATGGCTGAACTCGCACACCACCAGCCGGCCACCCGACCGGGTGACCCGCGCCAGCTCACGCAACGCGGCGCCGGTGTCCACCACGTTGCGTAGCGCGAAGGAGATCGTCACCGCGTCGAACGCGCCGTCCGGGAACGGCAGGTGCAGGGCGTCGCCACCGACCAGCGGGACGGATCGGATCCGGCGCCCGGTCCGCAACATGCCGATGGACAGGTCGGCGCCGACCGCGAAGGCGCCGGAGCGACCCAGCTCCTCGGTCGACACCCCGGTCCCGGCCCCGACGTCCAGCACCCGCTCGCCGGGCCGCAGCGCCAACGCCGCCCGGGTGGCCCGGCGCCAGCCCCGGTCCTGGCCGAACGACAGGACGGTGTTGGTCAGGTCGTACCGCTCGGCCACGCCGTCGAACATCTCGGCGACCTCGCGCGGCTGCTTGTCCAGATCGGCTCGCGTCACGCCTGCCACTCTGCCACTGGAGGGCACAAATAACGCGGGCGGGATGGTGACCATCCCGCCCGCGCCTGGTGCTCTATATATACGACCGCCATCGGTCGGGTCCGAAGCCGTCGCCGGCGCTGATGGCAGCTGGCGACGTATGCGAGGTACGAGGTGTTACGCAGGCAACCTAACCAGCAGAAACACCCGGGTACAGAGAGTCGCGCCGCTCGTTACCGAGGAGCAACCACCCCCTGTTCCGGGGGTGGACCCCGACCCGTCCGAACGGCCCACTACCACCCCTCAGGGGGCCTTGGGGACTGGCTTCGCGACGCCGATGGGCTTGGCCGCCGCCGGAGCCACGGCGCAATCGCCGGAGCCCTCATGAGCAGCGCCGCGGTCAGCAAGGTGATCACGGCCTGTCCGACGCGCCCGGGGGTGACACCGCCGGCCTGGTCGACCGCATAGTTGGCGTACGCATTCGCGAGAGCGTCAGTCGCGAGGACCAGGCACGCCAGCACCAGCCCTTCAATGCGGCGAAACGCCAGCAGGAGGGCCGTGGCAGGGTCCGCGATGGTGAGCGCGACGAAGTAGCCGGCCAGCCATGCGGGCATCGACGGGTACGGGTCGAGCCCGCCGATGAGCAGCTGCCCGACGTGAACCGCCGTGCCGTATGCGAACACCGCCACCGTCACCGCAACGGTAATCCGGATGCGACGTGGCACCCCGGCCCATCGACGATGCCCCATGCCGCCAGTGTCCCTGCGGCGCTCAACCGCGCCGCAACGTACGGCGGCCCGGCACCCATCGGGTGCCGGGCCGCCGTGCGGGTGATGCTTACTTCTCGTCGCCCGGGGCCACCAGGACGACCCGGCGACGGCGCGCCGTGACGAACAGGAACGCACCGAGGACCAGCGCGGCCACGCCGACGCCGCCGACCGTGGCCGCGACCGGACCGGTCACGGGCAGGCTCGGGTCGTCGTCACCGTCGCCGGCACCGCTGCCGCCGGTGCTGGTGCCGCCGGCAACCAGCACCGCGAACGGGTCGGTGTTGTCGGTGGCGTCGACGTCCTTGGCGGCCTGCGCCGAGGTCAGCGGCCGGGCGTTGGCCGGGCGCACCGACTTGCGCTTGGACTTCTTGTTGCCGGCCTGCACGGCGGACTGCTCGAGCGCGTTGATGGTGACCTCGCCACCCTTGAGCGCGACCGGGCCCTTGGCGTCCGCGGAGACCTGCACCGGGAAGAAGAACCCGGTGCTCGACTCCTCGCTCGGGCCACCGGTGACGTCCTCGGGCAGCAGCGAGAAGTCCTTGTAGTCACACCGGACGCTGCGGTTGTCCCCCGCGTACTTGCAGCCCTGCTCCTTGTCGGCGAAGACGACGTTCTTCGGCAGCTGCACCTCCACGCGCAGGCCGTCGGCGATCCGGTCGCCCCGGTTCCACACGTAGGCCCAGACCACGGCGACCTCGCCCGGCTTGACGTCCTTGTCGTTGGGCTCGCCGGTCTGCTGGTCGACGCCGGTCACGTCGGGGGCGTAGACGCCCAGGTCGACGCCGTTGCCGCCGACGTTGACGTTGACCGTCTTGCTGTCGTTGGCCTTGTTGCTGTCGCCCTCGACCTCGACCTTGATGGTCAGCTTGCCGGCCGCACCACTGGCGCCGTCCTGCCGGGTCAGCGGCACGGCGAGCTCGGTGGTCTTGCCGGGGCCCGGGATGAACTCGGAGTCGATGCCACAGACGGCGATGTCGTTCTCGTCGAACTGGCATTCGTCGTCGATGTAGATCTCGATCTTCGAGTCGTCCACCTTGGAGGCGTCGAAGATGACGTTGACGGCCTTCGGCGTCGTGGTGCCGTGGTTGGTGACGGCGACCATGCCGAGCTTGCCGGTGGCGTCGGCCGCGATGGTGGTGCCGGTCAGGTTCAGCCCGAAGTCGACGTCGGCGGCGAGCGCCGGGGTCGCGGAGAGGGCAAGCGCACCGGCGGCCAGCACAGCCGTGGCAGATGCGCGCGTGAGGTTACGCAACGACATGAAAGGGGGCTCCCCGTGGGACGGATGATATCTAGAGCGGGCAGGTTAGCGAGTGATCTTGCTGGTGCGCGACCCCGAAGACGTGCCAAGCTCTTCGATTGATCCATCGAAGAGCCGATATGCCCGATCCCTGCGGCGCTTAACCAGGCCTTAAGACATGGCGGATCACCCGAACGGCCACCGAGACGTTGGACCGAACGGTCATCGGCGGCGCCTCGGAGGGCCACCAGGCGGTGACTCGCGGTGCCTCGGAGCGGTGCGCGCTCGGGTGTCTCCACGACTTGGCGCTACGCCGGGACTTCCACTCGCCCGGCCTTTTATCCGTCCCGGACAGGAGTACGGCGTCGAGCTCTCATCGGTTCACCTGCGCGCGAGGGCGGACACCTGGGCATGGCTTGCGGAGTACTGGCGCGCTACGCACCACCCCGATCACGCGAGCCCCGGAGTTACGGCACGCCGCGCACCCGAAACTCCACACCATCGTCACGCACACGGGCGGGATGCCGAAAAGTCGCGGGGGATCCACGAGCCGGCGACCATCGCTGCCCGAATGCGGCCTTTCCCGGCTCCGGCGGTGTCGAGCACGCAGCTTTGCCCGTTATGCGGCCTTGAGTAGGCGAGATCTTGGCGGCATGGGCGAATCTTGGCGCCGCAACGCCCCCAGACGGGCCAGCCCGCTCCAAGATCTGACCGCGCCTCCAAGATCTGTGCCCGCGCCTCCAAGATCTGCGCTCGCGCCTCCAAGATCTGCGCCCGCGCCCTCCAAGATCTGCGCTCGCGCCTCCAAGATCTGCGCCCGCGCCCTCCAAGATCTGCGCCGTGCCTCCAAGATCTGGCAGCCCGCAAGATCCAACTCATATAGGACCCCCAGATCTGGTCTAAGCAAGCCGCATATCGGGCAGAGTGGCCCGCCGGACGAGGCCAGCGCCGCAATAGAGCCGCATCGGGGAGCAGCAGTAAGGCCGCTTATCGACCAGAAGCCGCATGTCGCCCAAAGACCAGCGCGACGTCACCCGGCCCCGCGCATGGCCCGGTTCTCGGACGGCTCCGGGATGACGAACCGCGGACGCCTCAGCGCGACTCCACCAGCGGAAGCTCCGTCCGCCCGGCCCCGCCGCCCGGCATGGCGATCGACGAGAAGTGCGAGACCACCCGCTCGTCGGTCGGGTCGTCGGCGGGAGTGTGGTGCACCGCCAGATGCCGGTACAGGGTGTCGCGCTGCGCCGGGATCCGGTCGGCGGTGCGGATCATGCCGATCAGCTCGTGCAGGTTGGACCGGTGCCGGGCGCCCGCCGAGGAGATCACGTTCTCCTCCAGCATGATCGAGCCGAGGTCGTCCACGCCCATGTGCAGCGCCAGCTGACCGACGTCCTTGCCGGTGGTCAGCCACGACGCCTGCAGGTGCGACACGTTGTCGAAGAACAGCCGGGACACCGCCACGAAGCGCAGGTACTCCAGGCTGGTGGCCTGGGTCCGCCCCTTCAGGTGGTTGTTCTCCGGCTGGTACGTCCACGGGATGAAGGCCCGGAAGCCGCCGACGGTGTGCGACTCCTCGACCGGCAGGTCCCGGTAACCGTTCGCCACGGCCAGGTCCTGCACGTCGCGGATCATCCGGATGTGCTCGATGCGCTCGGCGTTCGTCTCGCCCGTACCCATCATCATCGTGGCCGTGGAACTCAGGCCGTTGCGGTGGGCGACCGCCATGGCCTCCAACCACCGCGCGCCGGTCTCCTTGAGCGGAGCGATCGCCTTCCGCGGCCGGTCCGGCAGCATCTCCGCGCCCGCGCCCGCGATCGAGTCCAGCCCGGCCGCCTTGATCCGCAGGATCGCCTGTTCGATCGAGACGCCCGACACCTTGGCCATGTGCAGGATCTCGCTGGGACCGATCGAGTGGATGGCGAGCTGCGGGTACGCCTGCTTGACCGTGGCGAACAGCGTCTCGTAATACTCCACGCCGTAGTCCGGGTGGTGTCCGCCCTGCAGCATCACCTGGGTGGCGCCGAGTTCGACCGCCTCGCCGCACCTCCGCAGGATCTCCTCCATCGGATGCGACCAGCCCTCGGCGTGCTTCGGCGCCCGGTAGAAGGCGCAGAACTTGCACGCCGTGACGCACACGTTCGTGTAGTTGATGTTGCGGTCGATCAGGTAGGTGACGATGCCGTCCGGGTGACGCCGGCGGCGGACCGCGTCGGCCGCCTCGCCCAGGGCGTGGAAGGGCGCGTCCGTATAGAGCAGCAGCGCCTCCTCGGGCGTGATCCGCCCGCCGTCCGCGCCGCGCTGGAGGATGCTGTCGATCACCGGGTTCGCCGTCACGATCTGAAGCGTACGTCCCGATCCGCCCGGCCGTCAGCGGCGCGGGTCACCGACCATGGCGCCGCGGCGGAATGTCATAGGTGCTCGTTAGTCTCGACGCGGGTTCGTGGGATGGGGGGACAGTGCAGGTCGTACACGGCGGCTGGGTGCCGGGAGCCGGTGGACCGGGCCGGCTGGCGCTGTGGGCCGAGGATCCCGCGCTGCCGGCGGTGACCGGGTCGCGGGCACGGCGGCGCCCGCATCCGTTCGCGGTCCCGGCGCCGGCGCTGGCCGCCGCGCTGACCGGCTCGTCCGACGACGTGCGCGACGCGCTGGCCGACGCCGTGGCGGCGCAGCTGACCCTGCGGCTGCCGAGCACGGCCCGGGGCCCGTTGCCGTCCCCGGAGACGGGCAGCGAGACCCCGGCCCGGGGAGTACGCCTGGACGACTGGACGACGCCCGCCCTGCTGGTCCCGGCGGACGCGGCGATGGCGGCGCTCGGCGCGCTGGCCGAGCCGGACCCGGACGGGCCGTGGACCGCGGCGGCCTCCCTGCGTTACCTGTGCGTGCTCGCCGGCCAGGCGTGCGACCTGGCCCGCCGCGGCCGGATGCTGCCACAGCTGGTGACCGAGGCCGGCGAGCCGGCGGCCCGCTGGCGACCGGTGCTGACCGGCGGCGACGCGGCCGTTTACCGCGACTTCGCGGCCGCCATGCCACCGGTCTGCCGCGCCGTGGTGCCGGCCGAGCCACCGACCCCGACCCCGACCCCGACCGGCACCGTAGGCCCGCCGGCCAGGGCAGGCGCGCAAGCCAGGGCAGGCGCGCAAGCCAGGGCAGGCGCGCAAGCCAGGGCAGGCGCGCAAGCCAGGGCAGGCGCGCAAGCCGTGGTGGACGGGCCGGCCGGGATGGGCGGACCGGCCGGGATGGGCGGACCGGCCGGGATGGGCGGACCGGCCGGGATGGGCGGACCGGCCGGGGTGCAGGCCACGCTGCGGGATGCGCTGCAGACGCTGGTCGACGCGGCGGCCCGGGCGATCATGCCGGAGCGGCTGCTGCTGGGCCACCGGCCGGGGCCGAAGGCGCCGCTGCCGGACCGCTGGGTGGCCGCGCTCACCGCACCGGACCCCACGCTGCCCGGCGCCCGGCCGGCGGACGTCGCCGACCTGCGCCGCGCCCTGGACGACTGGATGCGGGCGGCCAACGACGCCAACGGGCCGATCCGGGTGAGCTTCCGCCTGGTCGAACCCATGCCGGGCGAGGACGAGTGGCGGCTGGAGTTCGCGCTGCAGTCGGCCGAGGACTCCGCGCTGTACCTTCCGGCCGAGGACGTCTGGGCCGGTGCCCGCTTCCCGGGCCTGCCGCCCCGCCCGGACGAGACGCTGCTGGCCGGGCTGGGCCGGGCGGTCCGGCTGTTCCCGCTGCTGCACGTCGCGCTGCTCGAACCGGAACCGGCGGCGATGACGCTGGACACCGCGGAGGCGCACGAGTTCCTCCGGCAGGCCGCGCCGCTGCTGCAGGCCGCCGGCTTCGGCGTGCAGTTGCCGGCCTGGGCCGGTCGCAAGGGGGTGGGGCTCAAGCTCACCACCCGGACCCGGGCGAAGGGTACGTCCTCGCGTGCGGTTGCGGACTCCGGCTTCGGTCTCGACGAGTTGGTGGAGTTCCGCATCGACCTGGTGATCGGCGACGGCACGGTGAGCGCCGACGAGCTGGCCGAGCTGGCCCGGCTCAAGGTGCCGCTGGTCCGGGTCCGCGGACAGTGGGTCGAGCTGGACGAGCGGCAGCTGAAGGCGGCACTGAAGGCGGTCGGCCGCCGTCGCGAGGGCGAGGTCACCGCGGCCGAGGTGCTCCAGCAGGTGGTGGACGGCGGTGACGAGGATCTGCCGCTGGTCGAGGTGGACGCGGACGGCATGCTCGGCGACCTGCTGTCCGGGGAGGCGGCCGACCGGCTCAGCCCGGTGGCGACGCCGACGAGTTTCCAGGGCACGCTCCGGCCGTACCAGGAACGCGGTTTGTCCTGGTTGCACTTCCTGGCCCGGCTGGGCCTGGGCGGCATCCTGGCCGACGACATGGGCCTCGGCAAGACCGCGCAGACGTTGTCGTTGCTGCTCGCGGAGCGGGCCGACGGCGCGCGGCCGGCGCCTACCCTGCTCATCTGCCCGATGTCGCTGGTCAGCAACTGGCACAAGGAGGCGGCGCGCTTCGCGCCGAGCCTACGGGTGTACGTCCATCACGGCGGCACCCGCAAGCGGGACGACGAGTTCCGCGATGCGGTGGCCGAGGCGGATCTGGTCGTCACCACCTACGGCACGGCGCTGCGCGATCTGGGTGCGCTGCGCGACCTGGAGTGGGGCCGGGTGGCCTGCGACGAGGCGCAGGCGATCAAGAACAGCGGGACGCGGCAGGCGCAGGCGGTCCGCGCGATCCCGGCGCGGACCCGGCTGGCGTTGACGGGTACGCCGGTGGAGAACCACCTCGCCGAACTGTGGTCGATCATGGAGTTCTGCAATCCGGGGCTGCTCGGTTCCGCGAAACGGTTCCGGCGGCGGTTCCAGGAGCCGATCGAGGTACGCCAGGACGCGGATGCCACCGCAGCGCTGAAGCGGGCGACCGGGCCGTTCGTGCTCCGCCGCCTGAAGACGGACAAGTCGATCATCTCGGATCTGCCGGAGAAGAACGAGATGAAGGTGTGGTGCACGCTCACCGCCGAGCAGGCGACGCTGTACCAGGCCGTGGTCGAGGACATGATGGCCGTCATCGAGGGCAGCGAGGGCATTCAGCGGCGCGGCAACGTGATCGCCGCGATGACGAAGCTCAAGCAGGTCTGCAACCATCCCGCCCATCTGCTGAAGGACGGTTCCCGGCTGCCCGGGCGGTCCGGCAAGCTGGCCCGGCTGGAGGAACTGGCCGAGGAGATCATCGCCGACGGCGACAAGGCACTGATCTTCACCCAGTACGCCGAGTTCGGCACCATGCTGCAGCCCTATCTGTCGGCGCATCTGGAACGCCCGGTGCTGTGGCTCCACGGTGGATTGTCCAAGGCCAAGCGGGACGAGCTGGTCGAGCGGTTCCAGACCGACGACGAGCCGATGCTGTTCCTGCTCTCGCTGAAGGCGGCCGGCACCGGCCTGAACCTGACCGCAGCCAACCACGTGGTCCACTTCGACCGGTGGTGGAATCCGGCGGTCGAGGACCAGGCGACCGACCGGGCGTTCCGCATCGGACAGTCGCGCGACGTGCAGGTGCGCAAGTTCATCTGCACCGGCACGCTGGAGGAGAAGATCGACGCGATGATCGAGCGGAAGAAGGCGCTGGCGTCCTCCGTGGTCGGGACCGGCGAGGACTGGGTGACCGACCTGAACACCGATCAGCTGCGCGAGCTGTTCTCGCTCGACCCGGTGGCGGTGGGCTGACGTGCCGGTGGATCCCGACGGGCGCTATTTCGAGGGCGGGCAGCCGATCCGGGTGGACGGCGGCATCGCGGTGCGCGCGAAACGCGGCAAGATCGGCGAGCAGTGGTGGTCCCGGCGCTTCGTCGACATCCTGGAGCAGGTGTGCGACGGCGGGCGGTTGGCGCGCGGCCGGACGTACGCGCGCAAGGGGCAGGTCATCGACTTCGTTCTCACGCCGGGCCGGGTGACCGGGCAGGTCCAGGGTTCGCGGCCCGACCCGTATCTCGTGACGATCGACATCGCCGCGTACGACGACGCCCAGTGGACGGTGGCGTCGCAGGCGCTGGCGTCCCAGGCGCTGTACCGGGCCGCGCTGCTGGCCGGCGACATGCCGCACGAGATCGTCGACGTCTTCGCGGGGCTGGACCTGCCGCTCTTCCCGTCCGCCCTCGACATGCGCTGCAGCTGCCCGGACTGGAGTGTGCCGTGCAAGCACGTCTCCGCGGTGCTGTACGTGCTGGCCGAGGCGTTCGACGACGACCCGTTCCTGGTGCTCGCGTGGCGCGGCCGGGACCGGGAACAACTGCTGTCCGCGCTGCGCGGCATGCCCGAACCGGCCGAGGAGTTCGATCCGCTCGCCGTCGAGGAGGAGGCGCTGGCGGACCGGCTCGCCGACTACTACTCCCCCGGCATCTCGCTCAGCCGCCTGCGCGAACGGCCGGCCCGGGTCGCCACGCCGCCCGAGTTGCTGCTGCGCGCGTTGGATGCGCCACCGGTCCGGGTCCGGCACATCCCGCTGGTCGACCTGCTGCGCCCGGCGTACCGCGACCTGGCCGCGGCGCCCGACGCCTGAGGGCACCGGGCGCCGGGCCGGCCGGAAGCGGGCCGGGGGTGCGAGCCGGCCCGCTTCCGCGGTCAGTGCCGGGTCAGCCCCGGCGCCACTTCTGGTTCGCCGAGCCGCCACAGTCCCAGAGTTGGAGCCGCGCGCCGTCGCCGGCGTTCCAGTCCTTGATGTCCACGCACCGGTTGGCCGCCAGGTTCACCAGGTCACCGGATCCGTTCAGGGCGAACTGCTGCGCCCCGCTGCCGTTGCACGTGTAGAGCTGGACCACCGCGCTGTTGCCGGTCGCGCCGCCGTCGACGTCCAGGCACTTGTTGTTCTCGCTCTTCACCGCGTTGCCGTCGAACGTCCACCGCTGCGCGTTGGTGTTGTTGCAGGTGTACATCTGCAGCGGCGCGCGGTCGACGAAGTTGGCACCGGGCACGTCGACGCACTTGTTGTTCCAGTTGCTGATCAGCGGAGACCCGGTGCCCGGCTGCGGCCCGCCGCCGCCGGTGCCGAACGGGCTGAGGATCACTCCGGCAGCGCGGGGGTCGCCGTCGTGCACCAGCGATTCGAACGCGCCGACGTCGTCGAACGCGAACGCGTACGCCTTGCCGTCCGCCATGTTCTGGTGGATGACGCGGGCGTACTGGTTGGTCGGGTTGCTGCGGTAGAACTCGGCCGCGTTGGTGCTCGGCTGGGTGTCGATCGTGCCCAGCGTGCCCCGGTTCAGCGCGGCGCACAGCGTCCGGGAGATCGGGCCGACCACCTGGTCGTTCGGTGCGGGCAGGTCGCCGTCGCAGCCCCAGACGCTGGCCGAGGACGGCCGGTTGAACTGCGCCACCTGCTGCCCGGCGCTGTTGGTGAAACGCATGACGTTGCCGGAGGTACGCCCGAAGTAGCGGGTGTTCGGCTGGTCCCCGAACGGCACCACGGTCAGCGTCTTGGTGGTGTACGCGTTCCACGCCGAGGCGATGTACGAGTCCAGGTAGTTCGCGCTGAGCAGGCCCGCGCCGGCCGCCTTGCCCGGTGCCAGTACGCGCAGCACGGTGCCGTCGGACCGGGTATGGACAGTGTTGGCCCATCCGGACTGTGCGCGGATGCCGTCGATGATCGCGTTGCGGCCGTTGTTCACCACGTCGCCGGTGCGCCGGGTGGCGCCGTTGGCACCGGTCACGGTGACCGCGTGCGGCACCGCGAACATGTCCACCTGCGAGCTGTTCAGCCACAGACCGGAGTCGTTGTAGGTGAACTCGCTCCAGTCGAACAGGATGTCGCGGTTCGCGTCGCCGGGCGACCAGGGCGCGGGTTGCACCAGGCCGTCCGGGGTCAGGAAGAACTTGAGCTTCTCGCCGAACGAGAAGTAGACCCGGCCGGAGAATCCGCGGGGGAACTGGATCGTGGCGCTGCCGCCGTTGCCCGGACCGGGGATGGACGCGTCCGGCGCCGGGGCCGGTGGGAGGGCGCCGCCGGTCCACGGGATGAAGGTGCCGCCCTGGTTGACGTACCCGAGGCGGCCGCTGGAGAGCTGGATGCCGATCACATAGAGGTGGACCGCGTCGCCGCGGCCGGTGTTGTTGGCGACCGTGACCGGCAGCAGGGCCGGGCCGACGGCCTGCGCCGGGGTGGCGGACAGGGCCACCGGCACCGCGGCGAGCAGGGCGGCGAGGGCGGGGAAGAGCCTTCTTCGAGTACGCACGTGAGCTCCTCAGTTCCGAGGGGGGACGGCTCGGGAGAGCGCTCTCACAGAATCGTACTGTTAACAACGTGTGTCAATAGACTATGACTGATGTATTGCCGGGATATTACGCAGCGGGTCGACGGCATAGTCTCGGGCCATGAGTGGAATGAGCTACCGCCGACTCGGCAACTCCGGCCTCGTGGTGTCGGTGGTCGGCATCGGCTGCAACAATTTCGGCCGGAAACTGGACGCCGACGGCACCCGCGCGGTGGTGGACGCCGCGTTCGACGCCGGCATCACCCTGTTCGACACCGCCGACATCTACGGCACCCCGCACGGCGCCTCCGAGGAGTGCCTGGGCGCGGCGCTCAAGGGCCGGCGCGACGAGATCGTGCTGGCCAGCAAGTTCGGCATGGACATGGAGGGGATCAACGGCAACGACTTCGGCGCCCGCGGCTCCCGGCGGTACATCGTGCGCGCCGTGGAAGCATCGCTGCGCCGGCTCGAGACCGACCATCTCGACCTCTACCAGATGCACGAGCCGGACCCGGCAACCCCGATCGACGAGACCCTCGCCGCCCTGGACGACCTGGTCCGCAGCGGCAAGGTGCGGTACCTGGGCAACTCGAACTTCACCGGCTGGCAGATCGCGGACGCCGACTGGACGGCGCGGGCGAGCGGCCTGACCCCGTTCATCAGCGCGCAGAACCAGTACAGCCTGCTGCACCGCGAGGTGGAGGCCGAGGTCGTGCCCGCGTGCGAGCACTTCGGGCTGGGCCTGCTGCCGTTCTTCCCGCTGGACAGCGGCCTGCTGAGCGGCAAGTACCGGCGCGGCGAGACGCCGGCCGAGGGGACCCGGCTGTCGCTGCCCCGCTACCAGCGCTGGCTGGACGGCGCCGACTGGGACACCATCGAGGCCCTCACCGAGTACGGCGCCGAACGCGGCCACAGCCTCCTCGACGTGGCGATCGCCGGCCTGGCCGCCCGACCGGCCGTGACCAGCGTGATCGCCGGCGCCACCACCCCCGACCAGGTGCACGCGAACGCAGCCGCCGCCACCTGGCAACTCACCACGGCCGACGTAGCCGCCCTCGACGCCCTCCTCCCCTAACCCATCCCGCTCCGCCCCGCAGGGCGGGGCGGGTCAGACCTCGGCGAAGGCGGGCCCCGCGGCCGGGAGGGCCGGGGCTTCGCCGCGGGCCGCGGCGCGCCGCGCGAACTCCCGCAGGCCGGCGATCTGCCGCTCCCCCAGCGAGAAGTCCAACGCCCGGAAGTAGGTCGCCAGCGTCTCGGCCGCGAACGGCTCCCACCGCGCGGCCGCCTCGGCGACCTCGTTCAGCTCGCCCAGGCACAGGTCGCGCGACCGCTGGAACGCCTCGTGCACGTCCTTCACCGCACCCGGGTTGGCCTCGGCGAAGTCCCTGCGGGCCGCCCAGACCGCGAACACCATCGGCAGGCCGGTCCACTCCTTCCACGCCTCGGCCAGGTCGGTGACCTGCAGGCCGTGGACCGGGGCCTCGTGCATGGCCCGCAGCGCCGGGTCGCCGATCAGCACCGCGGCGTCCGCCTCCATCAGCATCTGGGCCAGATCGGGCGGGCACCGGAAGTACCGGGGCTCGGCGCCGTACCGCTCGGCGAGCAGCATCTGGGCGAGCAGCACGCCGGTTCGCGAGGTGGAGCCCAGCGCCACCGGGCGGCCGTTCAGCTCGGCCAGGGGGCGGGTGGAGACCAGGTTGACGGACAGCACCGGGCCGTCGCTGCCGACCGCCAGATCGGGCAGCAGCACCAGCTCGTCGGCGTGGCGGAGGTATTCGACCAGCGAGATCGGGCCGATGTCGAGGTCGCCGGCGACCAGGGCGGCGTTGAGCCGGTCCGGGGTGTCCTTGCGCAGATCGACGTCGAGCAGCGCGCCGGAACGCATCAGCCCCCAGTAGATGGGCAGGCAGTTGAGGAACTGGATGTGCCCGACCCGGGGCCGCTGGACGCTGTCGCTCATCCCCCGACGCTAGCGCCGGGAAGCGCGTTCCGGCCCGGCGGCGCCGAGTCGCGTGTCCCACACCGCGGTCCGGCACCTGGTAAATGGGTGGAGCGGACGGGCCTCGGTGGGTAACGTGGTTGGCCGCTTGACGGCCGCGGTGAAACGGCACCGTAGCGGACGTCCCCGCGCCGAGCGGCCGGCCATCCGGTCCCGGATACGCGAGCGAGCAGCAGGTGACCCGATAAGGAAGTCAGCGTGCCCGCACCCGACCTCGACACCGAGCTAACCTCCGAACGCACCCACCTGACCGCCTCCCGGGCCGCCCTGCGCCGCATGCGGGGCCGCGCGGAAGCGCTCTACTCCACCGGCGCCGACGTGGCCGGCGACGCGTACGGCGCGGAGGCGCTCGGACGCACCCTGTCCCGCCGGGTCGCCGAGCTCGCCGACGACCCGACCACCCCGCTCTTCTTCGGCCGGCTGGACATCGACGAGACGGCGTACCACGTCGGCCGGCGGCACGTCACGGACGACGCCGGTGAACCGATGGTGCTGGACTGGCGGGCACCGCTGTCCCGGTCGTTCTACCGGGCGAGCGTCCGCGACCCGCAGGGCGTCACGACCCGGCGCCGGTTCGGCTTCGTCCGCGGCGAGCTGACCAGCTTCGAGGACGAGCACCTGGACCGCGGCGAGGAACTCGGCACGAAGAGCCGGATCCTGACCGCCGAGATCGAACGCCCACGGGTCGGGCCGATGCGCGACATCGTGGCCACCATCCAGCCGGAACAGGACGAGTTGGTCCGGGCCGAGCTGGACGACTCGATCTGCGTCCAGGGGGCGCCGGGCACCGGCAAGACCGCGGTCGGGCTGCACCGGGCGGCGTACCTCCTCTATCTGCACCGGGAGCGGCTGCGCCGGTCGGGCGTGCTGGTGGTGGGGCCGAACTCCGCGTTCCTGTCCTACATCTCCGCCGTGCTGCCCGCCCTGGGCGAGGTCGAGGTGCAGCAGGCGACGATCGACGATCTGATCGCCCGGGCGCCGGTGCGCGGCACGGACAGCGCGGAGGCGGCGCTGCTCAAGCACGATCCGCGGATGGCCGAGGTGCTGGCCCGGGCGCTCTGGGGACGGTTGCGCAAGCCGACCGAGCCGATCATGGTGTCGGACGGCTCGTACCGGTGGCGGATCGACGCCGAGCCGCTGCGCCGGATCGTGGACGAGGCGCGCCGGGAAGGGCTGCCGTACGCGGTCGGGCGGGAGCGGGTCCAGGCCCGGGTGGTGGCCCTGCTGCAGCGGCAGTCGGAGTACCGCACCGGGAACTCGCCGGGCGAGGGCTGGCTGCGCCGGATGGCCAAGGTGGCGCCGGTGACCGGGTTCCTGAACGCGTCGTGGCCGGCGGTCACCCCGGAGGCGCTGGTGGTGGATCTGCTCACCGACCCGTCGGTGGCGGACGGTCTCCTGAGCGCGGCCGAGCAGGAGGCGCTGCGCTGGGCCCGGCCGCCGCGGACCGTGAAGGCGGCCCGGTTCAGCGCCGCCGACCTGGTGCTGCTGGACGAGGCGGCCGGACTGCTGGAACGGGAGACCAGCTTCGGGCACGTGGTGGTGGACGAGGCGCAGGACCTGTCGCCGATGCAGGCGCGGGCCATCGCCCGGCGCAGCGAGCACGGGTCCGTCACGCTGCTCGGTGATCTGGCGCAGGGCACCGCGCCGTGGGCGGCCCGGGACTGGGGCACGACGCTCCGCCATCTCGGCAAGCCGGACGCGGCCGTGGTGCCGTTGACCGTCGGGTTCCGCGTACCCGCCGCGGTGGTCGCCCTGGCCAACCGGCTGCTGCCGGCTCTCGACGTGGACGTGCCGGAGGCGGTGTCGTTGCGCCGCGACGGCGACCTGGCCGTGGTGCCGGTCGGTGCACCGTCCGATCTGGACGGCGCCATGCTGGTCGAGGTGACCGCGGCGCTGGAGCACGAGGGCTCGGTCGCGGTCATCGCGGCGGACCGGGCGGTCGGGCGGCTGCGCGCCCATCTGGCGGCCGCCGGGGTGGAGACCGCGACACCGGACGACGTCGACTCCACGGCGCGCGTCACGGTGGTGCCGGCGACGATCGTCAAGGGCCTGGAGTACGACCACGTCATCGTGGTCGAGCCCGCGGACATCGTGACCGCGGAGCCGCGCGGGCTGCACCGGCTGTACGTGGTGCTGACCCGCGCGGTGTCCCGGTTGTCGGTGCTGCACGCGCAACCGCTGCCCGGCCCGTTACGCGATTCCACCGCGGCGGCTACAGCGGCTTGACCCAGCGCGACCACTCGTCCTGGCGGCGGTAGCCGCAGGCCTGCCAGATCCGGTGGGCGTCGGCGTTGTCGTCCAGCACCATGGCGTCCACCCGGCCACCGCCGAGGATGCGGAACCGGTCCTCGGCGGCCGTGACCAGGGCCCGCCCGATGCCCTCGCGGCGGCGGTCCGGTGCCACCGCCAGCCGGTACAGGTGGCAGCGCCAGCCGTCCCAGCCGGCGATGACGGTGCCGACGATGTCGTTGCCGTCCACCGCGAGGATCAGCCCGTCCGGGTCACGCAGGTGCAGCGTCGCGACCGCGCCGGCGGTGTCCGCCGGCCGGTGCCGGTCCACCGCGGCGACCCGCCAGAACGCGAGCACGGCGGGCACGTCGTGCGCTTCCGCGGAACGCAGCACCAGGTCGGCCATGCCGCGATGCTAGGGCGCATGGGCCAATCGACGGGAGAGGGTCGTCGGTTCAGCCAGAACATCGACACTTAAGCCCGACCAAAGAAAACCGGTGGGACCATGCCGACATGACCGACTGCACCGCCCCGAAGCCGGGGCCGGGAGGGCATGCCGGAGGAGACGCCGGATGACCGCACCGACGCCCGGCGTACCGAACTGGGTCGATCTGGCAACCGCCGACCTGGACGACGCCACCGGTTTCTACACCGAACTGTTCGGCTGGACCGCGCACGTCTCCGGTGACGACTACGGCGGCTACACCTTCTTCGCGCTGGACGGGCGCCTGGTGGCGGGCGCCGGACCACTGCTCGGCGAGGGCCAGCCGACCGCGTGGAGCACCTACATCGCGACCGACGACGCGGACGGCGTGGCGGACCGGGTGGAGGCGGCCGGCGGCAAGGTGCTGGTGCCGCCGTTCGACGTGATGGAGCAGGGCCGGATGGCCGCGTGCCTGGACCAGGCCGGTGCGCCGTTCAGCGTGTGGGAGGCCGGCACCATGGCCGGCGGCGAGGTGTTCGACGTACCGGGCGCGCTCACCTGGAACGAGCTGACCACCCGGGACGTGGACGGCTCGATCGCGTTCTACGGTGCGGTCTTCGGCTGGACGGCCCGGCCGAACGCGATGTCCGACGTGCCGTACGTGGTGTGGGAGCAGGACGGCCGGACCGTCGCCGGGATGCAGCCGATGGTCGGCGCGGCCTGGCCGGACGACCTCCCGCCGCACTGGATGATCTACTTCGCGGTCCGCAGCTGCGACGAGTCGGCCGACCTGGCCCGGGCGCTCGGCGGGCGGATCGTGCACCCGCCGACCACCTTCCCGATGGGCCGGTACGCGGTGCTCTCCGACCCGCAGGGCGGCACGTTCTCGATCCTGCAGAGCCGCTAGCGGCGGACCGGCACGACCAGCGGGCCGTGGTCGCCGTCGATGACCCGCACCCGGACCCGGTAGTGCGCGGCCAGCAGTTCCTCGGTCAGCACCTCGGCGGGCGTACCGGCGGCCACCACCCGGCCGCCGGCCAGCAGCACCATGCGTTCGGCGTACTCGCCGGCGATGGTCAGGTCGTGCATGGTGGCGAGCACGGTGAGGCCGCGTTCGGTGCGCAGCCGGTCGACCAGGTCCAGCACCTCCTGCTGGTGCCCGATGTCCAGGGCGCTGGTCGGTTCGTCGAGCAGCAGGATCCGCGGGCCCTGGGCGAGCGCCCGGGCCAGGAACACCCGCTGCCGTTCCCCGCCGGACAGCGTGTCGAGCCGCCGTCCGCTCATGTCGGCCAGGTCCAGCGCGGCCAGCACCTCGTCCACCGCGGCCAGGTCGGACGCCGACTCCCGGCCCAGCGGCGGAATGAACGGGGTACGGCCGAGCAGCACGTAGTCCAGGACGTGCATGCCGGGCGGCACCACCGGCGACTGCATCACGGTGGCGACGATCTTGGCGCGTTCCCGCCGGGGCAGCCGCTCGACCGGGTCGCCGCCGAGCCGGACCGATCCGTGGAACGGCAGCACGCCGCCGACCGCGCGCAACGCCGTACTCTTCCCGGCGCCGTTCGGGCCGATGATCGTGACCCATTCGCCCTCGGCGACGTCGAGGTCGACCCGGTCCACGATCAGGTGGCCGTCCAGCCGGACGCTCAGGTCCCGTACCACGATCACGGCGCCACCGCCTTGGTGCTGCGCAGCACCAGCACGAAGAACGGCGCGCCGAGGAACGCGGTGACCACGCCGATGGGTATCTCCGCCTGGCCGGCGACGGTCCGCGCGAGCAGGTCGGTGAGCGCCAGGAACGCGGCACCGAACAGCACCGACAGCGGCAGGATGGACCGGTAACTGGGCCCGGCCAGCAGCCGCAGAGTGTGCGGGACGATGATGCCGACGAAGCCGATCAAGCCGGACACCGACACGGCCGCCGCAGTGGCCAGCGAGGCCGCCACGATCAGCAGGTACCGGCTGCGCTGCGGGTGCAGGCCCAGGCTGGCGGCCTCCTCGTCGCCGACGGTGAGCACGTCGAGTTCGCGGCGGCGGGACAACACGATGGCGCCGGTGACGGCCGCGTACGGCAGCACCATCAGCACGTCGTGCCAGCCCGCGGTGCCCAGCCGGCCGAGCAGCCAGGAGTAGACCTCGCGCATCGCGTCGACGTGCCGCTGCAGCAGGAAGGTCTGCGCCGCGGACAGGAAGGCGGACACGGCCACCCCGGCCAGGATCAGCGTGGCCGGGGTCCGGGCCCGGCCCCCGGCGGAACCGAGCACCCAGGTCAGCGCCACCGCGATCAGGGCACCGGCGAACGCGGCCAGCGGCACGCCGATCGGCAGGTTCGCGGTGACGTCGCTGGTGCTGGCCCGCCCGGCGATCACCGCGGTGACGCCCAGCCCGGCACCGGCGGCCACCCCGAGCAGGTGCGGGTCGGCTAGCGGGTTGCGGAACACGCCCTGGTACGCGGCCCCGGCCAGCGCCAGCATCGCCCCGACCAGCAACCCGAGCACCACCCGCGGCAGCCGCAGCTCGGTGACGATGGCGATCTCACGCTCGGTGAGGCCGCTGTCCATCCGTACCCCGGGGATGAGGTTGAGCAGCTCCACCGCGACGCTGCCCGGCGGCAGGCTGACCGGCCCGAACGCGATCCCGGCCACCAGGGCGACCGCCACCGCCAGCACGCCCGCGACCAGCCACCAGGGCCGCAGCCCGGCCGGCCGCGGGCGCACGGTGCCGGTCCGGCCCACCGGCGTCACGCCGGGACGTCGGCCACCGCGTCGGCCGCGGTCCGGACCAGGTCGACGACCCGGGGACCCCACCGCGAGGCGATGTCGTCGTCGATCGCCACGATCCGTCCGGTGCGCACGGCACTGATCCCGGACCAGCCCTTACGCGCCTGCACCGTGGCGGCGGACTGCTTGCAGCACTTCGTGTCGGCCAGGAAGATCAGCGCCGGGTCCGCGCCGACCAGCGCCTCCTGGGACAGCTGCGGGTAGCCGCCCTTGGCGCCGTCCGGGTCGGCGGCGTCCGCCACGCTGGTCAGGCCGAGCGGGCTGAGCAGCGAGCCGATGAACGTCTTCGACGTCACCGAGTACAGCGTCGGATCGAGTTCGTAGTAGTAGGTGAGCGGCTTCGCCCGCTTCGGCACGCCCTGCACGATCGCGGTGATGTCGGCGCGCATCCGCCCGGTCAGCGCGGTCGCCTCGCCCGGGTGCCCGGTGAGCGCGCCGAGCTGGCCGATCTGGGTGTACGTGTCGTCCAGCGACTTCGCCGCGGGCGCGTGGAACACCGGGATCTTCAGCGCGGTGAGCTGGGCGACGATCTTGTCCAGGTCGTCGGAGACGACCACCAGGTCGGGGTTCTTCGCGGCGACCGCCTCGGCGTTCGGCTTGAACGACGACAGGTCGGTGCGCGGCGCCTCGGCCGGATAGGTCGACTGGTCGTCGACCGCGGTGACCTGCGGTCCGGCGTCGAGAGCGAAGAGCATCTCGGTGGCGGTGGGCGAGAGCGAGACGATCCGTTCCGGCCGTTTCTCCAGGGTCAGGGAGCCGACCGTGACCGGGTACGAGGGTCCGCCGGCGCTCGGCTGCGCGGTGCCGGTGCCCTCGTCGGCGCCGCCGGCACACCCGCCGAGCAGTAACGCCGCGGCGGTGATCGCGGCGGTCCAGATGCGTTTCATGGGTCCTCCTGTCGGCCGGGCATACGGTGCTTCGCCGACAGGGCGGTGTGACGTCCCGTCCGCGAGGCGCCCCTCCCCGAGAGCGCTGGTTCGCGACCGGCGTCCAGGCGACCTGGCTGGCCTGCGCCTCGGCAGGCATCACAGTTGCGGGACAGCGCCGGATTCGCACCGGCTTCGCTGCGACGCGGTCCCTATGACGCTATCCCACCTGCCGGGGGTTCCCGCAGGCTGCGCAGCACCATGTCGATGACCTGGTCGTACGAGGTCTCGATGTCCTCCGGCATGCCGAACCCGCCGCGCGCCTCCAGGTCGGCGAAGCCGTGCGCGGCAGCCCGCATCCGCCGGATGGCGTGGGTGGCGGCCGCGTCGTCCAGCCCGTACTCGTGCATCACCGCCACGAACACGGCGAGCAGTTCCCGGCCGGCCTCGGCCAGGTCCGGGCTGTGCAGCGGATCCAGCGGGATCAGCCGGTACCGGGACGGGAACTCCCGGACGTACTCCCGGTAGGTCCGCATCAGCGCCTCCACCGCCTGGTCCCCGCCGCGGCCCATGACCGCGGCCGCGAACCGGGCGGTGGCCTGCCGGAGGGCCTTCAGCGCGATCAGGTCGCGCAGGTCGGCGAGGCTGCCGACGTGCTTGTAGAGCGACGGTGCGGCGACGCCGGCCCGGTCCGCCACCGCGGCCAGACTGAGCGCGTCGGGGCCCTTCTCGTCCACCAGGGCGAGCGCCACGTCGACGACCGCGCCGGTGGTCAGGCCGGCCCTAGGCATGCGAACTACCTGTCATAGCCCAAAAGCTATGACAGGTAGCCCGAAATCACCAAACTCAGCAGTACGTGGACTCCTTGCCGATCACCCGGTAGGGACAGTCCGCCGCCTCGGCCAGGATCAGCGCCGCCTCCCGGTTCCGGCTGGTCTCCCGCGTGATCACGCTCGCCGGCGGATAGAACCCGCCGCCCGAGGACGACCGCGGGTACAGCTCGAACGTGAACGCCCAGATCCGCTGGGTGCCCCACAGCCAGTCCAGCGAGTCGCCGTCGGTGATGTAGAGGTCACTCGACTGCTCCGGCGTGTAGTTGTTCGTCGCGGCCATCTGCCGGCCCAGCGTGGCGAACGTGTTGTACTGGTCCGCGCTCATCCCGGTGGTGGTGTTCGCGGTGGTGTGCCCGAACGGCCACAACACCAGTTCCGAGTACGAGTGGAAGTCGATCGCGGCCTTGATCTGCTGCACGCCGCCGACCACCCGGCTCTCCACGAACGACCGGATCACCTGGGTCTCCGGGGCGGAGAACGCCGCGGTACCCCGGTAGGTGTCCGACGACGGGCTGCCCGACGAGCCGCCGCAGCAGCCCCAGCGGTAGCCGTAGTTGCGGTTCAGGTCGGTGCCGACATAGCTGGAGTTCCGGTTCGGCTGCCGGTTCTTGCGCCACGAACGGTATTCGCCGGTCGCCACGTCGTACTCGGCGCCGTCCGGGTTGACCGACGGGATGATCCAGATCTCCCGGCTGTTCACCACGTTCCGCACCCGGGTGTCGCCGGCATAGCTCGACGTGTACATGTTCAGCAGGTACAGCGCCATCTCCACGGTGAGGTGCTCGCGGGCGTGGTGGTTGGCGTCGTACAGCACCTCGGGCTCCGCCTCGTCGGTGCCGACGTTGTCGGAGATCTTGACGGCGACGATGTCCCGGCCCTCGTAGGTCCGCCCCAGGACCCGCCGGGAGGCGATCGACGGGTACGCCGCGACGACGCGGTTCACCTCGGCGATCATCTCGCTGTAGTTGTGGAAGGCGGCGTCCCGCGACGGGAAGTCGAAGGTGGACAGGCCGCCCGGTGCGGTGGCGGCCGGCGTCGCCTTGACGGTGAAGCCCATCGCCCGCAGCGCCTTGATCTCGCTCCCGGTCGCGGTGATCGCCACCACGCCGTGCTCCACGCTGTCGATGGCGGCGCCGGTGCCGGCGATGAGGTTGCGCTGGGCGGGCGTACGGACGTCGAAGACCTCGTACGGGGCGGCGACGTCGGCGCGCGGCTCCGCGGTGGCGGGCCCCGCGACGGCGGAGGAAGCAGCGGTCATCGCCAACCCGACGAGGGCGGCGGCGACCAACACGGTGGCGCGTCGTCTCATGAACGACCTCCGGGAATGAGGGGTTCGGGCCCCGTCACTGCATCACCCGCGATCGACACTTGGCAATGCATCACGGCTCACGCCGGGCATGCCAATGTTCCCCCTACGTCCGCGTGATGGTCGTACCGCCGCCGACCGGGCGGGTCAGGCGCCGTCCTTGGTGTCCACGGCACGGTCACCCTCGGCCGCGGCGTCCTCGTCGCCGGCCAGCGCCGCCCGCAGCCGCTTCTTCTCCGCGGCCCGGCGCTGCGCGGCGGAACTGAGCTGCTCGGCCATCTCCAGGCGCCACTTGGCCAGCAGGAAGAACGAGAACGCCGCCGACGCGATCACCGCGATCATCGCCTTGACGAAGAGGTTGAGCGGCACCGGCAGCAGTGCGGCGAAGACGACCACGAACAGGCCGATCCGGCCGAGCGTGTACTTGACGGCGGGGCTCACCAGGTCACTCCGTTCCCCTGCGGCCGGTCCCGGCGCGGTGGCCCAGCCAGCGCAGGCCGTAGAACCAGACCAGGCAATACACCACGGTCAGAGCGAGTGCTCCGATCGCGCCGCTGATCAACGACGGAAAGATGCCGGACGCCAGCCCGGCCAGCGTCATCCCGGTCGCCACCCCGAACCCGGCGCCGAGAAACGCCACCACGATCCGGTAGGCGCCGAAGCCGGCCGCCCGGAACTCCTCGGTGAACAGCCACACCGGAAGGATCAGCGCGAGCCAGCCGCTGGAGTCGCCGAACTCGGACAACCGGGCCAGCGACATCGCCCCCTCGAAGACGAGGAGCACGGCGAATCCGGTCACCAGGCCGGCGAGCGCGACGCCGACCAGGTCGGCGATGGTCGCCAGGCGTCCGTCCGCGTCACGGCGCGGGCGGCGGGCACTCCGGGTGTCGGTCATGACAGTTCGAGGGTACGCGGTCGGTCCGGTCCGGTTACGCCCAGACCTGCTGCGGCACGCTGCGCCGGTCGGACAGCGACACCGGCTTGTCGTACTCCCGGACGACCTCGTAGCGGGTGTTGCGCTCGACCGGCTGGAAACCGGCGTCCCAGATCAGATTGAGCAGGTCCTCGCGGTGCATCGTGGTGGGTGTGCCGTACGAGTCGGCGTCGTGGGTGATCTTGTATTCCACAACGGAGCCGTCCAGGTCGTCCACCCCGAAGTTGAGCGAGAGCTGGGCGACCGACAGCCCGTGCATCACCCAGAAGCACTTGACGTGCGGCACGTTGTCGAACATCAACCGGGACACCGCGAACGTCTTCAGCGACTCGGCCGGAGCCGCCATCGTGGTGCGCGCCTGGATCCGGTTGCGGACCTTGCCGTCCGCCGAGTCGACGAAGTCGTGCTGGTAACGCAGCGGGATGAACACGGCGAAGCCACCGGTCTCGTCCTGCAGCTCACGCAGGCGCATGACGTGATCGACCCGGTGCCGCGGCTCCTCGATGTGGCCGTACAGCATGGTGGCCGGGGTCTTCATGCCCTTGGAGTGCGCCAGCCGGTGGATCCGCGACCAGTCCTCCCAGTGGCAGTTGTGGTCGACGATGTGCTGGCGGACCTCCCAGTCGAAGATCTCCGCCCCGCCGCCGGTGAGCGACTCCAGCCCGGCGTCCATCAGCTCGTCCAGGATGTCGCTGGCCGGCAGGCCGCTGATCTTCTCGAACCACTGCACCTCGGTGGCGGTGAAGCACTTGAGCTTGACCTTCGGGAGCGCCGCCTTGAGTTCGCGCAGCACCTTGGGGTAGTAGCGCCAGGGCAGCGTGGGGTGCAGGCCGTTGACGATGTGCAGCTCGGTGAGCTGCTCGTCCTCCATCTCCTTGGCCTTGCGGACGGCCTCGTCGATGCGCATCGTGTACGCGTCCTTCTCCCCCGGCTTACGCTGGAAGGAGCAGTACGCACAGCTGGCCGAACACACGTTGGTGAGGTTGAGGTGCCGGTTGACGTTGAACATCACCCGGTCGCCGTTCATCTCGGTACGCTTGTGGTGGGCCAACCGGCCGAGCCAGGCCAGGTCGTCCGAGGCGTACAGAGCGATGCCGTCCTCGCGCGTCAGCCGCTCGCCGGCGTAGACCTTGGCCTCCAGCTCACGCTTCAGTCCGGCATCCATGTGCGCCCCTCTCTCCACTCGTCGTCGAGAGTACGTCCCGCCCCCGACAGAACGTCCGGTCGGACGCGCCGGGGCGGCGAAGGTCACCTGACCGATCGGCGATTCACAGCTTCCTTTCATGCCGGATCAATCGACAGCGATGCTCCGGGTGGGGTAATACCTTAGGTAGGGACGACTACGCGACGGCGGACACCGGCGCGGCGGACGGGGAGTGTATGGGGACGGACCGGCAGTTCGGACAGCGGCCACTCCGGCGGTGCACACCGCTGGCGTACTCCGCTGCCACCGCTGCGGCCATCGCCATGCTGTTCCAGCCACTCCCGGCATCCGCCGCCCCGCAGGTCCCGGGGCCACCGGTGGCCCCGGTGGTGCCCGATGCCGGCTCGCGCCCCCAGCCGCTCGGTCCGCTGACCATGCCCGGACAGCGGCCCACGCCGACCACCACCCCCACCACGCCGGTGGTGACGCCGACCGGTCTGCCGAGCTCTCCGCTGCTCACCCAGATCGAGCGGCGGCGCACCGAGATCGCCACCCTCGGCGACCAGCTGATCAAGCTCGGCGAGGATCGCGACCTGGCCCTGCAGCAGGTCACCATCGCCGAGCGGAAGGTGACCGACGCCCAGGCCGCGCTGCTGCAGGCCGAGCGCGAAGCGGCCATCGCGGCGGCCAACGCGTTCCGCGACCAGGCCGCCCTGCCGCCCGGCTCGGTCGGCTCCGGTCTCGCCGACCTGGACGCGCTTGCCCGCATGCAGCGCGGCGAGTCGGCGACCGAGCAGGCCGCGGCCCGCCAGCTCGCCATCGCCCGGGCCGCACAGGCCGCAGCGCTCACCGAGAAGTCGGCGGCCACCGCCCGCGCCACCGACCTCTCCCAGCAGTACACCAAGCTGAACGCGTCCATCGCGAAGAAGCAGACCGCGCTGCAGAAGCTGGAGCAGAAGCACCGCACCGAGCTGTCCGCGGCCGAGGCGGCGGAGAGTGCCGCCGACCGCCGGCTGGGCGCGAACTACCTGGACGGCGCCGCCCAGGGACGCGGCGCGGACCCGCGGGCGGTGAAGGCGGTCGAGTTCGCCCTGGCCCAGATCGGCGATCCGTACGTCTGGTCCGAGGAGGGCCCGGACCAGTACGACTGCTCCGGCCTGATGTACGCGGCGTACCGCAGCAACGCGGCCGGCAACTTCCCGTTGCGGCGGGTGTCCCGCGACCAGTACGACCAGACCAACGACAAGACGGTGGACCGGTACTCGCTCGTCCCCGGCGACCTGCTTTTCTTCAGCTCCTCGAACAGCTGGACGGGCATCCACCACGTCGCCATGTACGCGGGCGAGGGCAAGATGGTCGAGGCGCCGCGCAGCGGGCTCAATGTCCGGTTGGTGCCGGTGCGGTGGTCCCGGCTGTTCGCGGCCACCCGGATCTACGGCTCGGTCGACGGACCGACCTCGGTTCCCAACCTGAACAACCCGGGCAACTCGGGCAACCCGACGCAGCCCAACCCGACCACCACGCCGCCCAAGACCAACCCCACCACCACCCCGCCCAAGACCAACCCCACCACCACGCCGCCGAAGACCGATCCCACCACCACGCCGCCGAAGACGGACCCCACCACCACCCCGCCGAAGACGGACCCCACCACCACGCCGCCGAAGACCGATCCGACCACCACGCCCCCGACGACGGAGCCGCCCGCGGAGGAAACGGACCCTCCCGAGCAGCCCAGCAACCCGCCGGCCTCCTCGGACGAGGACGAGTCGCCGGAAGGCGACGGGGCGGCGTCCTCCTCGGCCGGCTCCTCCTCGTCGGCATCGAGTTCCGCCTCGGCGTCCAGTTCCTCGTCAGCGGACGACGACGGCGAGTAGTCCCCGGCCCGATCCGCGCCAGCACCGGCCGACGCCGCGTGCGCATACGCGCGCCGATATGGCACGGTAAAGGCAGCGCCCGACGTCTCCACCGGTGTCGGCACGCGGGGATCGGGAGGACCCATGGACGAGCAGCAGGCTCCACCGGACGGCGACGGCAACAAGCCGCACGCTGGGCGGACGCCGCACGACGACCAGGGATACGAGCCTCCCCCGCCGCCCGCCAAGGGCGCCCTGTGGGCCTCGACACCGGACGCACCGGCCGCCGGGACCGGCCCGTTCTCGAGTGCCGCGCCGGTCAGTCCCGGTTCCAGTGGGCGCGCCTCGGTGCCCGGAGCGCCCCTGTCCCCGGCCCGATCGGGCTCGTCCGGCTCGTCCGGCTCGGGTCGGCCGTTCGACGTGGGCAGCAGCAGCCGGCCGATCTCCGCCATGCCCAGCCCGAACGCGGCCCGTGCCACCGTGCCCGGCGCGGTGCGCCCGGATCCGGCGGACGTCGGTTCCGGCAGCCGCCCGGTCGGTCAGTCCACGGTCTACGGAATCCGCAAGCCGGCCTCCGCCGAGTCCGGGCATCCCGATCCCGATCAGCCCCAACCGGACGAACCTCACCCGAACCGGCCCGACCCCGACCAGCCCGGACCGGGCCGACCCGACCCGGAACGCCCCGAGCCGGGGCACCCGGAGCCGGGGCGCCCGGAGCCGGGAGAGCCCGAACCGGGCCGTCCGCCCGCGCCCATGCCCACGCCCGGCAGGCCCGGCGATCCGGACAAGCCCGAGCCGTACAAGCCGTTCGACCCGCCGGACCCGATCGGGCCGTCGCCGAGCCCCTTCCCGGCGCCGGGCCCGGGCCCGCAGCCGGGTCCGTACCCCTCGCCCGGCCCCTCGCCGTCGCCGGTGCCACCGGGCCCGGGGCCGTCCCCGGTTCCCGGCCCGGGACCGTCGCCCAGTCCGGTGCCGCCCGGTCCGGGCCCGTCCCCCGTGCCCGGACCGCCGTCGCCGAACCCGGTCCCGCCGGGCCCCGAACCGTCGCCGGTGCCGGGGCCGCCGGTGCCGATCTTCCCGCCGCCGCCGACCATGCCGTCCGCCTCCGGGCTGCCCAGCTACACGATTCCGACCAGCGGCGCGGCGTCGGAGAAGCCGGCCGCGCCGGACGACTCGGACCACCCGTACCGCTCCGGCAAATCCTCCTGGGGCCGGCCGGCGGCGGAGCAGTCCGACGGCGACCAGGCGTATGGCACCCCCGGCGGCCCGGTCTGGGACCACCCCGGCGCCGCGCCCGCCCCGAGCGGCCCGGCCTGGAACGCACCCAGCGGCCCGCACTCCCCGGGCGGCTTCCGGCCGGCGCCGGCCGCCCAGGTCAGCACGCCGCCCGCGCCCGGCACGTACGGCGGTGGTGGTGGTGGTGGTGGCGTGCCGCAGCAGCGCGGCGAGGGCACGGTGTACGGCGGTGTCGGGAATCAGTCACCGATCGACATGACCATGCCGGTGAGCATGAACCCGGCGGTGGAGAATTCCGGCTCGCTGACCGGTCACATCCTGGCCCAGGGTTGGGACTTCGGCGCGGACACCGGCCGGCGCAGCAACATGAAGGTCGGCATCGCGATGCTGGTGGTGCTGCTGGTCCTGGTGGGGATCAGCGTGCTCTTCCTCTTCACCGCGGGTGAGGCGTTCACCGACATGCTCAACGGCGTCCTCGGCAAGGAGTGACCGGATCCGATTTGTCGGCCGGACGGCCAGACCCTAAGCTGGCGAGGTTGCGCCCGGGCGTGAGTATGCCCACTACCGGGGCGGAATGCGGGCGTTGACGGAAACGTTGACCCGTACACTGATGGTAATTATTGATGCGGCGCACCACGGGGTGCGCCACGGGCGTTCTTGCGGGCAATTCAGCGGTCGGCTTCAAGCCGCGGCGGGCCATTCGCGAGCATGCGCCCCCGTAGAGAGGTTCTCTTGACGACTTTCGCTGATCCCAGCACGCTCCCGTCCGCCCTCGAAACCCCTTCCCCCGAGGTGGCACAGCCTGTGGACGAGGCCGCCACCCCCACGATCGACACCCCCGCCCCGGTCAGCTTCGCCGATCTCGGTATCCCCGCCGAGCTGGTGCGCGTCCTGACCCGCGAGGGCATCACCGCCCCGTTCGAGATCCAGGCTGCGACCGTGCCGGACGCGCTGGCCGGCCGGGACGTGCTCGGCCGTGGCCAGACCGGCTCCGGCAAGACGCTGGCGTTCGGGCTTCCGCTGCTGGCGCGTGTCGCCAAGAGTGGCCGCGCGCAGCCGCACTACCCCAAGGCACTGATCCTGGTGCCGACGCGCGAGCTGGCCATGCAGGTGGCGGACGCGCTGATGCCGCTCGGCCGTTCGGTCGGCGTCTTCCTCAAGACCGCGGTCGGCGGCGTGCCGTACGACCGTCAGATGGACGCGCTGCGGCGCGGCGTCGAGGTCATCGTCGCCACCCCGGGCCGCCTCGGCGACCTCATCGAGCGTGGCGCCTGCAAGCTCGACCAGGTCGAGATCACCGTGCTGGACGAGGCCGACCAGATGGCCGACATGGGCTTCCTGCCCGAGGTCACCGAGCTGCTGGCCAAGACGCCGGAGGGCACCCAGCGGCTGCTGTTCTCGGCCACCCTGGACGGCGACGTCGACACGCTGGTCAAGCGGTTCATGACCGACCCGGTCACGCACTCCACGGCCCCGGCCGAGGCGAGCGTGTCCACCATGGACCACCACCTGCTGCTGATCCCGCCGCACGAGAAGTTCCCGATCACCGCGGCGATCGCCAACCGGTCGGGCAAGACGATCGTCTTCGCCCGCACCCAGATGGGTGTCGACCGCCTGGTCGACCAGCTGGCCGCGGTCGGTGTCCGGGCCGGTGCGCTGCACGGCGGCAAGACCCAGCGGGTCCGCACCCGCACGCTCGCCGAGTTCAAGGAGGGGCGTTCCAACGTCCTGGTCGCCACAGACGTCGCCGCCCGCGGCATCCACGTCGACGGCATCTCGCTCGTGGTGCACGTGGACCCGCCGAAGGACCCGAAGGACTACCTGCACCGGGCGGGCCGCACGGCACGCGCCGGTGAGTCCGGCGGGGTCGTCACGCTGGTCCTGCCCAAGCAGCGCCGCACCACCACGGCGATGATGACCAAGGCGGGCGTGACGCCCTCCGAGGTCCGGGTCCGCCTGGGCGACGAGAAGCTGGCCGAGGTCACCGGCGCCCGCGAGCCCAGCGGCGTCCCGGTTCCCCCGGAGCCGGAGGCCCGCCGCGAGCGGGGCGACCGGCCGAAGCGCTTCGGTGACCGTCCCCGCACCGGGTACGGCGACCGGCCGCGCAGCGGCTACGGCGACCGGGACCGGCCGCGCGGCGACCGCAGCTACGGCGACCGCAACCGGGCGTACGGCGACCGCCCGACCGGCGACCGCGGCTACAGCGACCGCCCGACCGGCGACCGGTCGTACGGCGACCGGGCACCGAGCCGTCCGGCCGGTGACCGCGGCTACGGCAGTCGTCCGACCGGCGAGCGCACGTACGGTGAGCGGCCGACCGGCGAGCGCACCTACGGTGAGCGGCCGACCGGCGACCGTCCGTACGGCGACCGCCCGCGTACCGAGCGCAGCTTCGGCGAGCGCCCGGCCCGCAACGGCGAACGTGTCGGCGGTTTCCGGCGCGACGCCCCGCGCAACGACCGGCGCGAGCCGGCGGCGGGCGAGCGGCGGTACAGCGCGCCGCGTCCGGCCCGCACCTACTGACGCACCATCACGGAGCCCCGGTACGCATCGCGTGCCGGGGCTCCGCCGTGCCGGCCAACACCGCGGCCGGGCGGGCAACACCGCGGCCGGGCGGGGGCACACAGCGGCCGGGCGGGACGGCCAACACGGCGGCCGGGCGGGTGCGGAGGCGAGCGCGACGGCGCCGGGAAGCGGTAGCGTGCCATCATGCCGACACTGCCCGCCTCCCGGTTCTGGGCCCGCCGGGACACCGACGGCACCGAGCATGCCCTGGTGGACACCCGCACCGGCCTCTACGCCCGGGGCATCGCGCTGGCCGTGGACCCGATTCCGTACACCTGCCGGTATGAGCTGCAGACCGACCCCGGCTGGGTGACCAACCGCTTCGACGTGAGCGTGGAGGGGGCCGGCTGGGCCCGTACCCTCCGGTTGGAACTGGCCGCGGGCCGCTGGCGCGCGACCACCTCCGAGCAGGGCGATCTCGATGCGGTGCTGTCCGCGGCCGGCCATGCCGGGGCGGGCCTGCCCGGCACCGAGGATCCGGATCTGCTGTACGGCGCGTTCGACGTGGATCTGACCGGCTCGCCGATGACCAATACGCTGCCGATCCGCCGGCTGGACCTGCTGAAGGCGGACTCCGGGGTGGCGCACCGGATCAGCGTGGCCTGGGTGCTCCTGCCGTCGCTCGAGGTGGTGCAGGCGGACCAGATCTACACGCCGCTGGACGCCGGGGTGATCCGGTTCGCGAACGAGACGTTCAGTGCCGACCTGATCGTCGACGACGACGGCTTCGTGGCGGACTACCCGGATCTGGCGAGGCTGATCCGCTGACCGCTCAGGGCCAGACGCCGTCGAGCAGGAACCGGTCGACGGTCGCCCGGTGCGGTGCCAGGTCGAGGCCCTGCGCGGCCACCCAGTCGTCGGAGTAGTAGGTGTCGGCGTACCGTTCTCCGCCGTCACAGATCAGGGTCGCCACCGAACCTTTCACCCCGGCCGCGCGCATGCCCGCGATCAGCTTGAACGCGCCCCACAGGTTGGTGCCGGTGGAGCCGCCGACCCGCCGGCCGAGGACCGCCGATCCGGCCCGCATCGCGGCCAGCGACGCCGCGTCCGGCACCGACATCATCCGGTCCACCACCGCGGGCTGGAATGAGGCCTCGACGCGGGGGCGGCCGATGCCCTCGATGCGGGAGCCACCGCCGGTGCAGTGGGTCCAGTCGCCGGAGACGTACGCGGGCCAGAACGCCGATCCCTCCGGGTCGACCACGCACAGTTTGGTGGGGAACTGCCGGTAGCGGGCGTACCGGCCGATGGTGGCGCTGGTGCCGCCGGTGCCGGCGCCGACCACGACCCAGGCGGGCACCGGGTGCCGTTCCAGCGCGAGCTGGGCGAAGATCGACTCGGCGATGTTGTTGTTGCCCCGCCAGTCGGTGGCCCGTTCGGCGTGGGTGAACTGGTCCATGAAGTGCCCGCCCAGGTCCGCGGCGAGCCCGCGGGCGGTGGTGACCGTGCTGGTCGGATCGTCGACCAGGTGACACTTGCCGCCCTGGAACTCGATCAGCGAGATCTTCTCCGGCGACGTGGTGGCCGGCATGACCGCGATGAACGGCAGTCCGAGCATCCGGGCGAAGTAGGCCTCGCTGACCGCGGTGGAGCCGGACGACGCCTCCACCACGGTGGTGTGCGGGCCGACCCAGCCGTTGCAGAGGGCGTACAGGAAGAGCGAGCGCGCCAGGCGGTGCTTGAGCGAGCCGGTGGGGTGCGACGACTCGTCCTTCAGGTAGAGGTCGATGCCCCAGGCGGCAGGGAGCGGAAAGGGCAGGAGGTGGGTGTCGGCGGAACGGTTCGCGTCCGCCTCGACCAGGGCGATGGCGGTACGGGCCCAGTCGCGTGCCGCGTCGTCGCAGCGGTCCAGCTGTTCCATGACGTGAGACGCTAGCCGACGCTGGGCTGGGGCCGGTTCTCCCACTTGGTGGAGAGCGCGATGGCGGTCCGGGTGGAGGCCACCCCCGGTGTGCGGTTGATCCGCACGATGAGCTGCTCCAGCTCGGCGATGGTCCCGACCCGCACGGTCAGCTGGTACGACTCGACGCCCGCCATGAAGTAGCAGGACTCCACCTCGGGCATGGCCCGCACGGCGGCGAGCACGTCGTCGGTGTCGGCGCCGGAGTCCTCGATGATGCCGATCAGTGCGGTGACACCGAGCCCGATCGCCTCGTGATCGATTTCCGCGCGGTAGGCCTGAATCGTGCCGGCCGCCTCGAGTTTTCCGACGCGTTCGTGCACGGCCGGGGCCGAGAGGCCGACCTGCCGGGCGAGTTCCGCGTAGGAGGAACGGGCGTTCTGGCGCAGCAGGTCGATCAGCCGACGGTCGATGGCGTCCATGGCATCAGACCCTAATCGGGTGGGTAAAGCCATCTCACGCCCGGTAGTGGCTGAGGGAAGCCAGGATAATGATCACTGTCGCAATCGGGGCTTTTTCCGCATTTCACGGACTTGTAGTGGGGGCGATGCTCTAATTGCTTTACGTCCCGACCGAGCTCGCCGACACGCACCGTGACCACCGGCCGCTCCAAACCAATGACGCGAGGAGGGGGTTGTGGACACTGGAGATCGTCTGCTGACACCGGGCGAGGTGGCCGCGCTGTTCCGCGTCGACCCCAAGACGGTCACGCGCTGGGCGGCCGCCGGACGCATCGGCAGCATCCGCACTCCGGGTGGACACCGCCGGTTCCGCGAGTCCGAGGTGCGTGCGCTCCTGGAAGGCGACGGCGTCGTCGAGGAGATGCGTGAGGACGACGCGGCGAACCGGCCGCGCAACAGCGGCCCGGCAAACCCGGGATCGACCTACGGTCCGCCCAACGGGCTGCGCTGAGCGTTCAGTTCACCGGCCCACCGGGTGAACAGCTGGTGCGGTACGCCGAGCGCGTCCAGCACCTTCCCGGCCACGAAATCCACCAGTTGCGCCGCGGTCGCCTGCGCCCCGGAACCGTAGAAGCCGGGGCTGGCCGGCAGCACCACCGCTCCGGCGTCGTGCAACGCGATGAGGTGCTCCAGGTGGCTGCGGGTCACCGGGGTCTCCCGCGGCACCACCACGGTCCGCCGGCGTTCCTTGAGGTTCACCTCGGCCGCCCGCTGCAGCAGATCCTTGCTGAGACCGATGGCGATGCCGGCGCAGGCCGCCGTGCTGGCCGGCACCACGACCATGCCCCGGGCCGGGTACGAGCCGCTGCTCGGCCCGGCGGCCAGGTCGCCGGCCGGCCAGTAGACCAGGTCGCCCAGGTCGCGGCCGAGCCAGGCGGCCACGTCGTCCTTCCAGTGCGCGTCCCGCACCGTCATGCCGGTCTCGTCCAGCAGGGTCAGCCGGGCCGCCCGGGAGACGACCAGATCGGCGGACTCGCCGGCGTCCAGCAGCGCGTTCAGCACCGCCCGCGCGTAGGGGGTGCCGGAAGCACCCGAGACGCCGACCACCCAGGGAGTGCGCATGACTCAAGCATGCCCTGTCCCGGAAACCGGCGCGGGAGCCCGGCTGACGCCCGGGGCCACCGGCACGGAACCCTCGTGCTGGCGTGCCCCGGGCACCGCGATCGTCGCCGTGATCAGCGCCGCGACCGCCGCCGTGAGCCATCCCGCCCGCCGCCGGTCGCGTAACCGGCGGCCGGCCGCGACGATGTCGTCGGCGCTGTGCCGCATCGGCGGCGCGACCGGCCCGTCCACCTACGTCATCGGGAACCAGGCGGCCGGGTCGTCGACGTCGGCGAACCGCAGGCCGGCCATCACCTTGCGCAGGTCGGCGGTCGACTCCTGGCCGCTGCCCTGCACCTCGGCCACGTACTTGCCGCCCGGGAGCAGGCGGTAGCAGAGCTGGGCGTTGCCCGAGTTGCACCAGACGGCGTCCTCCGGCTGGCCCTTGGGCGGCTGGCTGTTGGTCGCCCACTTCCGGTCGTACACGTTGATCCGCAGGTCGCGCTCGGTGCTGTCCTCCGGGTCGAGGACCGGCATGGTGGTGGTGCCGGCCGCCGAACCCGCGCCGTGCACGTACCGGGTGCCGGTGATCTGGGCCCAGCCGCCGCCGTTCGGCCAGTCCGCGCCGCGACCGCCGGAGGCCAGCCGGTAGCCCTCCGGCAGATAGGTGGTCTCGAAGACGATCGAGGCGGGGTACGCGTCCGCGCCCCGGAGGCCCGCGGCGATCGACATCAGGTCACGCTTGCCGTGCTGGTCGGGCGTCACGTTGTCGATGACCGCCCAGGCGTCGTCGGCGTACTGCCACGCGAGCGCCGGCCACTTGAGGCCCTCGCCGCCGCTCGGGTCCCGGTCGATCGGCATGTCGGTGCTGAAGTAGCCGGGGCGGCCGGCCACGGTCACCGGCTCGGCCTTGAACGTACGGAACCGCTCCGGGCTGAACGCCTTGGGGCGGTAGACGGTCAGCTTCAGCGCGAACTTCGGCCCGGTGACGTCGTCGGGTGACGCCTTCCGCTCACCCGACTTGAACGGGCGACCGTTCTTCTTGTCCTCGGTCGCCTTCTCGTCGGCCGCCGAGTCGCTGCCGTACATCGTCTCGGTCTCGTTGCCGACCCGGATGTCGGCCTGCTGGAAGTTCGGCGCGACCAGCACCGGATCGGTCACCCGGTACTTGCCGACGGTGTAGCCGCGGAAGCCGAACTGGAAGTCGCCGGCCGGGTAGGTGAACGGTACGTCCGCCGCGGCCTTCGTCGTCGCACCGGTGGCGGCGGCCACGTCCGGGCGGCCGGGGGTGCGGCCGGCCAGCGCCTGCGGCAGGACCACGGCGCCGGCGACGGCCGCGACCACGGCGAACGACGCCGCGCCGGTGAGCGCCACCCGGCGCCGGCCCTGGCGCCGCCGGCCGGCCGCCACCGCGTCGTCGACCGTGTAGCGCGCCGGCGGGGCGTCGGACTTAGCGGCTTGGAGCAGGTCGTACAGATCGTGCTGCATAACGCCCCTCCTCAGGGTTCTGGTCGGTGAAGTCGGTGCCGAGGACCTTCCGCAGGATGTCCAGTCCGCGTGCGGTGTAGCTCTTGACCGTGCCCTCCGGGCAGGCCAAGGCCTCCGCGGTCTGCTGGACGCTCAGTCCCTCCAGGAAGCGCAGCACCACCACGGCCCGGAGCCGGGCCGGCAGGTGCTGCAGCGCGGCGCGAATGTGCAGCCGGTCGTCGACCGCGTGGGTACGGTCGAAGCTCGGCGGTTCCGGCATCGCGTGACTGGTCGACTGCTCCCGTCGCCACCACGGTCGCCGGGTCTCGTCGATCGCCGCCCGCACCACGGCCGTCCGGGCGTAGCTGTCCGGACGTTCGATGCGGCCCCACTTGACGTACAGCTTCGCGAGCACGGTGAGCACCGCGTCCTCGGCCGTCTGCCAGTCACCACACGTCAGGTACGCCAGCCCGCGCAACGGCTCCATCTGCGCGCCGACGAAGTCGCGGAACTCCGTCTCTCTGTCATTCACGGGGACTAGACGGATGGACCGGCCTCCGGGGTTACAACAGAATGAGATCGAGGAGGGCGAACAGGAAGAGGGCGATGCCCACGAAGCCGTTCGCGGTGAAGAACGCCCGGTTGACCTTGGAGAGGTCGTGCTCCGTGACCACCACGTGCTGGTAGCCGAACGCGACCGCGGTCAGCGCCAGTCCGACCCACCACAGCCAGCTCAGGCCGACCAGCGCGCCGAACCAGACGAACAGCGCGAACGTGACGACGTGCGTGGCGGTCGAGATGCGCAGCGCGGTGCGGACCCCGAACCGGGCCGGCGTGGAGTGCACGCCGATCCGGCGGTCCACCTCGACGTCCTGGCAGGCGTAGATGATGTCGAAGCCACCGATCCACAGCCCCACGGCGGCGCCCAGCACCCAGGCCGGGCCGGAGCCGGCGAACGTACCGGTGATCGCGATCCAGGCACCCACCGGCGCCACCGCCTGGGCCAGCGCCAGCACGTAGTGCGGGAAGCTGGTGAAGCGTTTGGCGTACGGATAGACGATCAGCGGGATCACCGCGAGCGGTGCCAGTAGCAGGCACAGCGGGTTGAGCAGGCCCGCGGCGAGGAACAGGACGGCGATCGACACCACCGCGCCGGTCCAGGCGGTGCGCACGCTGACCGCCCCGGTGACCAGTTCACGGTTGCGGGTACGCGGGTTCTGCGCGTCGATCTTGCGGTCCAGGATCCGGTTGGCCGCCATCGCGAACGTCCGCCCGCCGACCATGGCCACCGTGATCAGCAGCAGGTCGGTCCAGCGGCGCTCCGGCCACATGGCCACGAACGCGGACAGGTAGGCGAACGGCAGCGCGAAGACCGAGTGCTCGATGGCGACCAGTCGCAGGAAGGCCCGGACCCGGCCGGGAGTTTCGGGGGCGACCGCGGTCACGAGAGCCCGTACTCCTTCCAGCGCTTGTCCACCAGCGCGACCACCTCGGGCGTCATCGTCATCTCCTCCGGCCAGCCCCGCGTGTAGCCCTCGGTGGGCAGCTTACGGGTTGCGTCGATGCCCGCCTTTCCGCCCCAGAACTGCTGGTAGGAGGCGTGATCGAGATGATCCACCGGGCCCTGGGTGATGAGCAGGTCGCGGTCGTAGTCGACGTTGCCGAAGGCCCGGAACGCGACCTCGGCGTAGTCGTGCACGTCGCAGTCGGCGTCCACCACCACGATCAGCTTGGACAGCGACATCAGGTGCGCGCCCCAGACCGCGTTCATGATCTTCTGGGCGTGTTTCGGGTAGCGCTTCTGGATCGACACGATGACGCAGTTGTGGAACACCCCGGCGGCCGGCATGTCGTAGTCGACGATGTCCGGGATCAGCATCTTGAGCAGCGGCAGGAAGATGCGCTCGGTGGCCTTGCCGAGGCCGTGGTCCTCCTGCGGCGGCTTGGACGTGATGATCGAGTGGTAGACCGGCTCCCGCCGCATGGTCATGCACTCGATGTGCAGCACCGGGAACGGCTCGACCGGGGTGTAGAAGCCGGTGTGGTCGCCGAACGGCCCCTCGGGGGCCCGCTCCCCCGGCTCCAGATAGCCCTCCAGCACGATCTGCGCCTGCGCCGGCACCTGCAACGGCACGGTGAGGCAGTCGACCATCTCCACCCGTTCCCCGCGCAGGAACCCGGCGAACAGGTATTCGTCGATGTCGCCGGGCAGTGGCGCGCTCGCCGCGTAGCTCACCACCGGGTCGCAGCCGATCGCCACCGCCACCGGCAGCCGCTGCCCGAGCCGCTCGGCCACCGCGTGATGGGCGGTCGAATCCTTGTGGATCTGCCAGTGCATGCCCAGGGTGTTGCGGGAGTGCTGCTGCAGCCGGTAAAGGCCGAGATTGCGCTTGCCGGTCTCCGGGTGCTTGGTGTGGGTCAGCCCGTAGTTGTGGAAGATGCCGCCGTCGCCCGGCCACACCTGCAGACCGGGCAACCGGTCCAGATCCACCTGGTCACCCTTCAGCACGACCTCCTGGCAGGGCGCCGACTTCACCTTGCGGGGCGGCACCGACTTGAGCTGCAGCACCTTGCCGAGCCCCTCCCGGATGCCGGACCAGCCCACCGGCAGCTCCGGCTTGATCAGCGCGCCGATCCGGTCGCCGACCTCGTCCAGCGACTCGACGCCGAGCGCCATCGCCATCCGCTTCTCGGTGCCGAACAGGTTGACCGCGACCGGCATCTCCCCACGGGTGGGCCGCTCGAAGAGCAGGGCCGGGCCACCGGCCCGCACGGTCCGGGTGACCACCTCGCTGATCTCCAGCGTCGGATCGACCGGCACACCGACCCGCCGCAGCTCACCGGCGGCCTCCAGGGCGGTCAGAAAACTCTGCAGATCGGGGTACGGGAATCCACGCGCGGCCATGGTCACCAGTGTTCCTCACCGGTACGACAGTCGGGCGTACCTCGGCACTTCCGCCGCTCAGATCACAGCGCCCGGCGTCCCCTTGTGCCGGCCGGAGTCGTTGTGCGAAGGTCCCCCAGGTATCGACGAAGCTGCACATCTGAATACTCGGGGGGATTTTCGTGCGCATATCAGTGCGGGCATGGGGCGGTGCGCTGCTGGTCGCGGTGTTGACCGGCGGTCTGGTCGGCGGCAGCGCCGACGCGGTGGGCGGTGGGGCCACCGTCGCCGACGGCGAGTTCCCCTTCGTGGCTAAGGTCAGCTTCGCCGATCAACGAGCCTGCACCGGCGCCCTGGTCGCCACCCGGTGGATCATCACCGCCAAGTCGTGCTTCGCGGACGGCTCGGCGCCGGTGGCGGCCGGCGCTCCGGCCAGACCGACCACCGTCCTGCTCGGACGCCCGGACCTCACCAGGACCGCCGGACACCGGCTGTCCGTGGTCTCGGTGACCCCGCACCCGGATCGGAACATCGCCCTGGCCCAGTTGTCCGGGCCGGTCAAGGACATCAACCCGATCTCGTTGAGCAGCGAAGCACCGCAGGCGGGCGAGACGCTGCGGATCGCCGGATTCGGGCGCACCGCCTCGGAATGGGTGCCGAACCGCCTCCACGCCGGCACGTTCACCGTCGAGTCGACCACCGCCACCTCGATCGCCGTGCAGGGCGCCGCTCTCTGTAAGGGCGACGCGGGCAGTCCCGCCTTCCGCGTGGTGGGGGGTCGTGCGGAACTCGTCGGCACCAGCGACACGAGTTGGCAGAGCGGCTGCCTCGGCGAGACCGAGACCCGGTCCGGTGCGGTCGAGGCCCGCACCGACGACCTCGTCGGCTGGATCCGCGCCGGCACCGCCCTCAAGCCGGACCGCCTGCGCGATCCGGTCATCGGCGAGTTCAACGGGGACAGCTTCCCGGACCTTCTCGCTCCCGACGAGGCGGGCCGGCTCTGGCTCTACCCCGGCACCGCGAACCCCGAGCTGTGGGGTGACCGGGTGCAGGTCGGCTCCGGCTGGACGGGCTACCGCGAACTCGTCGTCGGCAAGATGAACCGTGACCAGTACGACGACCTCGCCGCCATCGAACAGGCCACCGGCAAACTCTGGCTCTACCCCGGCAACGCCGCCGGCGCACCCTTCGCCACCAAGACCGAGATCGGGGCCGGCTGGGGCACCTTCCGCGACCTCACCATCGGCCGGGTCAACCGCGACCAGTACGACGACCTGCTCGCCGTCAACGACACCAACAGCCAACTCATCCTCTACAC
>NZ_JAIWNC010000012.1 GCF_020216025.1 Jidongwangia harbinensis
TGAACTGCGGCGTGAACGCCCGCCGAGGCCTCGACCGTTTCTTCCCCACGCTCTCCATGATGCTGGACATCCTCCCGGAGCCCTACGGCTCCTGATCTCAGATGTCCGCCAAAACGGGGCAGGCCCACGGCGACGCCCGAGCCGACGTGCGGAGCCACGGCGCCCCACGCACCCGAAAACCACACACGCGGCACCACCCCCAACCCAGCGCGCGAAACTACGGCGCCCTGCGCACCCGCAAACCACACGCGGCACGCCCACGACCCGCTGCCGCGCGCCGGACTTCGCGGATCCGGCAGTAGTGGCAGCCGAACAGTCGGTGCGATGCGGCTTCCGCCCCCAGAGGTCTACCGAGCTCCGAGGCTCACCGTGCAAGGGGGCATACCGCACCACAACGCACGCCGATCGGAAAACGGCGCCCTGCTAGCGCCGACGCCTCACGACGGTGAGGCGGACCCGGAAACCGGTCAGTGGAACGCCGGCGTCGTCTACCGGCCCATACGACAACGCTGGTGTACCACTGGAGCGCTCCAGTGGTACACCAGCGTCTCGATCGGTCAGGCGGCGGCGTTCTTCAGGTCCTGGGCGCGGTCGGTGCTCTCCCAGCGGAGGTCCGGCAGCTCCCGGCCGAAGTGGCCGTACGCCGCGGTCTGCTGGTAGATCGGGCGCATCAGGTCGAGGTCCCGGATGATCGCGGCCGGGCGCAGGTCGAACACCTCGCTGATGGCCTTCTCGATCCGCTCGACCGGCACGTTCTCGGTGCCGAACGTCTCCACGAAGAGCGAGACCGGGTGCGCCTTGCCGATGGCGTACGCCACCTGGGTCTCGCACCGCTCGGCGAGTCCGGCGGCGACCACGTTCTTGGCCACCCAGCGCATCGCGTACGCCGCGGAGCGGTCCACCTTGGACGGGTCCTTGCCGGAGAACGCGCCACCGCCGTGGCGGGCGTAGCCGCCGTACGTGTCGACGATGATCTTCCGTCCGGTGAGGCCGGCGTCGCCCATCGGGCCGCCGATCTCGAAGCGGCCGGTCGGGTTGACCAGCAGCCGGTAGCCCTCGGTGTCCAGGTCGAGGCCGTCCAGCTCGGGCCCGATCACGTGTTCGCGCACGTCGGGCGTGAGCAGCGACTCCAGCGAGATGTCCGCGGCGTGCTGCGAGGACACCACCACGGTGTCCAGGCGCACCGGGCGCAGGCCGTCGTACTCGATGGTGACCTGGGTCTTGCCGTCCGGCCGCAGGTACGGGATGGTGCCGTCCTTGCGGGCCACGGACAGCCGCCGGGCGAGGCGGTGCGCGAGGGCGATCGGCAGCGGCATCAGCTCGGGGGTCTCGGAGCAGGCGAAGCCGAACATCATGCCCTGGTCGCCGGCGCCCTGCGAGTCCAGCACGTGGTCGGAGTCGCCCTCGCGCAGCTCGATGGCGCTGTCCACGCCCTGCGCGATGTCCGGCGACTGCGCCCCGATCGACACGCTGACGCCACAGGAGGCGCCGTCGAAGCCCTTCTTCGACGAGTCGTAGCCGATGCCGAGGATCGTCTCGCGGACGATCGCCGGGATGTCCGCGTACGCCTGCGTGGTCACCTCGCCGGCCACGTGCACCTGGCCGGTGGTGATCAGCGTCTCCACCGCCACGCGACTGCGCGGGTCCTGCGCCAGCAGCGCGTCGAGAATGCCGTCGCTGATCTGGTCAGCGATCTTGTCCGGGTGGCCTTCCGTGACCGACTCGGAGGTGAACAGGCGGCGTGCCACGGTGCTCCTCAGATTTCGTCGAGTGTCTCGTTGCGCGGAAGTGTAGTCATTGCCCGGGCCTCCCCGTCGACCCGTCCCATGGCGGTGACGTGCGGATCAAGCCGGGCCACGACCGCATCCCAAACGGCGTCCGCGACGTTGTCCTTGGGCTGCTCGCCGAGTGTGACGTTGCTGCCGTCGGCACCCAGGATGGTGACCGTGTTGGTGTCGGCGCCGAAGACCAGATCCGTGCCGACCTCGTTGACCACGATCAGGTCGGCCCGTTTGCGGACCAGCTTGGCCCGGGCGTTGGGCAGCGCGTCGTGGGTCTCGGCGGCGAACGCGACCAGGACCTGACCTGGGTTTTTCGCGGCACCGAGGGCGGCCGCGATGTCCGGGTTGGTGACCAGTTCGAGCGTGGGCGCCGTACCGTCGCCGGATTTTTTGATCTTCTGGTCGGCCCGGGCGGCGGGGCGGAAGTCGGCGGGGGCGGCGGACATCACCACCGCGTCGGCGTCGGCCGCCGCGGCGAGCGTGGCCTGCCGGAGTTCCTCGGTGGTGCCGACCCGGACCAGGTCGGCGCCGGCCGGGTCGGGCAGGGTGACGTTCGCCGCAATCAGCGTCACCCGGGCTCCGCGGGCGACCGCGGTACGGGCCAGCGCGTACCCCTGTTTGCCGGAGGACCGGTTGCCGAGGAAGCGGACCGGGTCGAGCGGCTCGCGGGTGCCGCCGGCGGTGACCACGACGTGCCGGCCGATCAGGTCGGCGGTCGGGCCGCGGCGCAGCACCCGGCGGGCGATCTCGAAGATCTGCTCCGGTTCGGGCAGCCGGCCCTTGCCGGTGTCCGCGCCGGTGAGCCGGCCCACCGCGGGTTCGATCACCACCGCGCCCCGGGCCCGCAGCAACGCGACGTTGGCCCGGGTGGCGTCGTGCTCCCACATCTCGGTGTGCATGGCCGGCGCGAACACCACCGGGCAGGTGGCGGTGAGCAGCGTGTTGGTGAGCAGGTCGTCGGCCAGGCCGTGGGCGGCCCGGGCCAGCACGTCGGCGGTCGCCGGGGCCACCACCACCAGCTCCGCGTTCCGGCCGATCCGGACGTGCGGCACCTCGTGGGCGTCGTCCCAGACCTCGGTGGCGACCGGGCGGCCGGACAGCGCGGCCCAGGTCGGCGCGCCGACGAACTTCAGCGCCGAGGCGGTCGGCACCACCCGTACCGAATGTCCGGACTCGGTGAAGAGCCGGAGCAGTTCGCAGGCCTTGTACGCGGCGATGCCGCCGCAGACGCCGAGTACCACCTCGGTCATGTGCTCCCCCGGAAGAAACGATGAAACCCGCGCCCCGAGGAGGGACGCGGGTTCGGTGTGGCTGCGGTCAGGGTCAGGGGTTGTCGGTCGCCTCGGCCGTGAGCAGGCCGGCGTTGATCTCCCGCATGGCGATCGACAGGGGCTTCTCCTGCGGAGTGGTCTCCACCAGGGGGCCGACGTACTCCAGCAGGCCCTCGCCCAGCTGGCTGTAGTAGGCGTTGACCTGGCGGGCGCGCTTGGCCGCGAAGATCACCAGCGAGTACTTCGACGAGGTCTTGTCGAGCAGCTCGTCGATCGGCGGGTTGGTGATGCCTTCGGGGTTGGCGATGGTTCCCACGGTGTTTTACGTCCTCTGCGATTGCTGGACTCTAGCGACTACGGAACTGCGACTGCGGAACTCCGACTACGGAACTCCGGCGCCCGGATTCGGCTGTGCGGGCGCCAGATATGACGAACCGAGCAATCCTACCAGCTCGTCCGCGGCACGCTCGACGAAGTCGTTGACGACGGTCCGGTCGAATTCCTTCTCGGCCGCCAGTTCCTCGTCGGCGTGGGCCAGGCGACGCTTGATCGTTTCCTCGTCGTCGGTGCCGCGGCCGACCAGCCGCCGCTTCAGCTCCTCGACGCTCGGCGGCGCGAGGAAGACCAACTGCGCCTCGGACATCGCAGCCCGGACCTGCCGGGCGCCCTGCAGGTCGATCTTCAGCAGGACCGGCCGGCCCTGCGCGAGCCAGCCCTCGACCTGGGCCCGGGGCGTGCCGTAGAGGTTGCCCGCGAACTCTGCCCATTCGAGCAGCTGCGCGCCGTCGATCAGGCGCTGGAATTCGGTACGGGTGACGAAGTGGTAGTGCTCGCCGTCGATCTCGTAGTCCCGCTTCTTGCGAGTGGTCACCGAGACCGACAGCTTGATCCATGGCGAACGCGCCCGGATCAGCTCGATCACACTGTCCTTGCCGACCCCGGAGGGGCCGGACAGAACAGTGAGGCGGGCTGCCGGGCGCGCGTCGTCATCCATGCTCACGGCTCATTCCTACACGAGCCGATGAGTCAGTTCGCAGCGAACTCCCCCAGGAGGGCCTTACGCTGCTGCTCGCCCAGACCGCGCAGACGCCGGCTGTCAGCAATCTTGAGCTTCTCCATGATCTGGGTGGCCCGGATCTTGCCGATGCCGGGCATCGCCTGCAGCACGGCGGACACCTTCAGCTTGCCGACGACGTCGTCGCCTTCGGCACGCTCGAGCACTGCGGCGAGGGTGGTCTTGCCGGACTTGAGCTGATCCTTCAGCTCAGCCCGGGCCTTGCGAATCTCCGCGGCCTTCTCCAGCGCGGCTGCACGCTGCTCGGGGCTCAGTGACGGGAGCGGCACCAGTTCTCCTCAGGTCCCTATCGCGGCGGTAGTCCAATACCGGCGCATCTGTGAAACGTGGTGTGCCAGGGAACCAAAGGGGCATGTGGTTCCCGGCGCCGGGAAAACTAGCGGTCAACGAGGGATTCGGCAACGTGGGGGTACCCCTCGATCACCTCGGGGCGGGCCTGCTAGGCGGCCTGTTTCACCCCAGTACGGCGCGGCAGGCCTCCGTCGCACGCAGGGCCGCGGCGCGCAATCCGGCCACGTCGGGGCCGGCGCCGAGCACATCCCGCGAGTACGAGGGCAGCACGTTATGCAAGCTTTCGCCGAAGATCGTCCGGAGGTTTTCCGGGCTTCCACCCTGTGCGCCGAGGCCCGGGGCGAGCAGCGGACCGTTCACCTTGGACAGGTCGTGACCGGTGTCCCCGATGGTTGCTCCGACCACGAGCCCGAGGCTGCCGAGTGGGTCCGCACCCGCGTTGACCTGCGCAATCTCGTCGATCACGGTCTGCGCGACGGTCCGTCCGTCGGCGCCGCGAGCATGCTGGACGGACGCTCCCTCCGGGTTGGACGTGAGCGCGAGAACGAAAACACCGCCGCCGTGAGCGGCCGCCATGTCGAACGCCGGGCGCAGCGAGCCGACGCCGAGGTAGGGACTGACAGTAATCGCGTCGGCACACAACGGGCTGCGCGGATCGAGGTATGCGCCTGCGTACGCGGCCATCGTCGAGCCGATGTCGCCGCGCTTCACGTCGAGCAGGACCAGAACGCCGGCCTCCCGCGACTGTCGGATAATTGACTCAAGAACTCCGATGCCACGTGACCCAAATCTCTCGAAAAACGCCGACTGCGGCTTGAACACCGCCACCCGATCGGCCAGTGCATCGACGACCGTACGGGCGAAGCGTTCCAGGCCGGCCACATCGTCCGGGAGACCCCAGCTCTCCAGCAGAGCGGCGTGCGGATCGATGCCGACACATAGCGGGCCGCGCTCCGCGACGGTCCGGTGGAGTCGTTCTCCGAAGGTCTGCATGCGCGAATTCCCTCTTCCGTGTCAGGTGGCGGACACCGCGGCGGTGATTCCCCGGGTAATGCGGGCGACATCGTCGTCACCGGTCAGGTACGGCGGCATGGTGTAGATCAGGTCCCGGAACGGCCGCAGCCACACGCCCGCGTCCACCGCGGCCGCGGTGGCCCGCGGCAGGTCCACGTCGTGGTCCAGCTGGACCACGCCGATCGCGCCGAGCACCCGGACGTCCGCGACCCCCGGCGCGCCCCGCAGCGGCGCCAGGCCGGCCCGCAGGCCGGTCTCGATCCGGCGGACGTCCGCGGCCCAGTCCCCGGACCGCAGCAGCCCGATCGACGCGTTGGCGACCGCGCAGGCCAGCGGGTTGCCCATGAACGTGGGCCCGTGCGCCAGCCCGCCGCCCTCGCCCGCGGAGATGGCCCGGGCCACCGCCGGGGTGCAGAGCGTGGCCGCCAGCGACAGGTAGCCCCCGGTCAGGGCCTTGCCGAGGCAGAGGATGTCCGGCGTCACCCCGGCCTGGTCGGCCGCGAAGAACGATCCGGTACGCCCGAAGCCGGTGGCGATCTCGTCGAAGATCAGCAGCACCCCGTGCGCCGCGGTGACCTCACGCAGCACCCGCAGGTACGCCGGATCATGGAACCGCATGCCGCCCGCACCCTGCACCACCGGCTCGACGATCACTGCGGCCAGCTCACCGGCGTGCCGTTCCACCGTCTCGGCCAGCCCAGCGGCGTAGCCCGGGTCGAACCCGGCCGGCGGGACGTTCGCGAACACCTGCGCCGGGAGCACCCCGGTCCACAGCGCGTGCATACCGCCGACCGGGTCACAGACGCTCATCGGGTGGAACGTGTCGCCGTGGTACCCGCCCCGCCAGGTGGCCAGGCGCTGCCGCTCCGGGCGTCCCAGGGCACGCTGGGCCTGCAGCGCCATCTTGATCGCCACCTCCACCCCCACCGAGCCGGAGTCGCAGAGGAAGACGTGCTCCAGCCCGTCCGGGGTGATCTCCACGAGCGTGCCGGCGAGTTCGACGGCCGGCGCGTGGGTGAGGCCGCCGAACATGACGTGGCTCATCCGGCCCGCCTGCGCGGTTAGCGCCGCGTCCAGGACCGGGTGGCGGTAGCCGTGGATGGCCGCCCACCAGGACGACATGCCGTCGACGAGTTCGCGGCCGTCGGCCAGGGTGAGGCGGACGCCTTCGGCGCTGTCCACCAGGTAGGGGTCGGTGCGGCCGGGCATCGGGCCGTAGGGATGCCAGACGTGGGCCCGGTCCCGCGCCAGCAGATCGGCGATCGCCCCCGAGTCCGGCCCCTGCCGAGCCGACACCGGTCCGGGCCCGGAAGGCCGATCCGTGCCGGAAGGCCGATCCGTGCCGGAAGGCCGATCCGTGCCGGATTGCTGGACCGGACCCGAATGCTGAGCCGGACCGGCGGTCATCGTCCGGCCCGTGCCTCGTGCCGGTCGGCGGCCCGCGCCACCGCCTTCACCAGAGCCGGGCCGCGGTAGATGAACCCGGTGTAGAGCTGCACCAGCGACGCGCCCGCGTCGAACATCCGGGCCGCGTCGTCCGGGTCGAGGATCCCGCCGACCCCGATGATCGGCAGCCGCCCGCCGGTCTCGGTGTGCACGAAGTGGACCACCTTGCGGGCGCGTTCGGTCAGCGGGCGACCGGAAAGCCCGCCCGCCTCGGTGGCGCGTGGCCGGTCGGCGTCGGACAGGCCGTCGCGGGCCAGGGTGGTGTTCGTGGCGATCACCCCGGCGGCGCCCGCTGCCAGGCAGACCTCGAGCAACTCGGCGATGGCCGGCTCAGTGAGGTCAGGGGCGATCTTCACCAGCACCGGCACCTTGCCGACCAGCGCGGACAGCAGCGCGGACAACGACGACTTGTCCTGCAACGTGCGCAGGCCGGGGGTGTTCGGCGAGGAGACGTTGACCGCGATGTAATCCGCGTACGGGCGGAGCAGCTGGTAACTGGCCAGGTAGTCCTGGACCGCGTCGGCCAGCGGGGTGACCTTGGACTTGCCGAGCGAGATGCCCAGCGGCACGCCGAGCGGCCCGGCACCGGCCAGGCGCTCGGCCAGCGCCGCCGCACCGGCGTTGTTGAAGCCCATCCGGTTGATCACCGCCTCGCTGTCCCGGAGGCGGAACAGGCGGGGCCGGTCGTTACCGGGCTGCGCGTGCGCGGTGACCGTCCCGACCTCGACGAAGCCGAACCCCAGGGCCGGCCAGGCGGGCAGGGCCACGCCGTTCTTGTCCATGCCGGCGGCCAGCCCGACCGGGTTGGGGAACCGCACGCCGAACGCCTCGACCGGCGCCGCGGTGGCATAGCGGCGGCGGAGCACCGCGAGGGCGCGCGGGCCCAGCCCGGCCAGGCGGCGCAGCGTGAACTCGTGCGCCGCCTCGGCGTCCCCGCCGCCGACCCGGAAGAGCACCGGCCGCAGGGTGTGCTCGAACGCGCTCATCCCCGCACCTCCGCCACCGCCCGCTCCGCGGACGGCCTGACCCCGCCGGCAGCCGCCGGCCCGAAGAGCGACAAAGCCGCGCCGCCAGACACCCGCCCGAAGAGCGACAAAGCCGCCCCGCCAGACACCCGCCCGGGGCGCGGCGTCGGGCCGGTCACTCCGTGCTCCGGAGCGTTGCGTGCAGCTCCTGCAGCGGCCGGACCGTCATGTCGCCGCGCATCAGGGCCTCGATGCCCATCACGGCGGCGGCCGCGCCGGGCACCGTGGTGATGCTCGGGATGTCGTTGGTGACCGCGGCGCTGCGCAGCTCGTAGCCGTCCGAGCGGGCGCTCGCGCCGGAACCCTGCGGCGTGTTGATGATCAGCGCGATCTCGCCGGCCTCGACGAGCGCGATGGCGTTCTGGCCGGCGCTCTCGAAGTGCTTCGGCACGATCTCGCAGGCGATACCGTGCCGGCGCAGCACCTCACCGGTGCCGGCCGTGCTGACGATGGTGAAGCCGAGGTCGGCGAGCCGCTTGATCGGGAAGATCATCGAGCGCTTGTCCCGGTTGGCCACCGACACGAAGATCTTGCCGCTGGTGGGTAGCGAACCGTACGCGGCGGCCTGCGACTTGGCGAACGCCTGGCCGAAGCCCACGTCGATGCCCATCACCTCGCCGGTCGACTTCATCTCCGGGCCGAGCAGGCTGTCCACGCCCTTGCCGGCGGGGGTACGGAACCGCTTGAACGGCAGCACCGCCTCCTTGATCGCGATCGGCGCGTGGTCCGGGGTGGAACCGCCGTCGCGGGAGGTGAGCAGCAGGCCCTCGGCGCGCAGCTCCTGGATGGTCGCGCCCAGCATGATCCGGGCAGCGGCCTTGGCCAGCGGCACCGCGGTCGCCTTGGACACGAACGGCACGGTGCGTGAGGCGCGCGGGTTGGCCTCCAGCACGTACAGCGTGTCGTCCTTGAGCGCGTACTGCACGTTGAGCAGGCCGCGGACGCCGACGCCGCGGGCGATCGCCTCGGTGTAGCGGCGCACCTCGGCCAGGTGCGAACCGGCGAGCGTGACCGGCGGCAGCGAACAGGACGAGTCGCCGGAGTGGATGCCGGCCTCCTCGATGTGCTCCATCACGCCGCCGATGTAGACCTCGCCGGTGGCGTCGCAGAGCGCGTCCACGTCGATCTCGATGGCGTCGTCCAGGAACCGGTCGACCAGCACCGGGTGGTCCGGCGAGATCTGGGTGGCCCGCTCGATGTAGCCGCGCAGCGTGGCCTCGTCGTACACGATCTCCATGCCCCGGCCGCCGAGCACGTAGGACGGGCGGACCAGGACCGGGTAGCCGATCTCGTCGGCGATGGCCTTGGCCTCGTCGAACGACGTGGCGGTGCCGTGGTCGGGCGAGCGCAGCCCGGCCCGGGCCAGCACCGCGCCGAACTGGCCGCGGTCCTCGGCCAGGTCGATCGACTCGGGCGAGGTGCCGACGATGGGTACGCCGGCGCTCTTGAGCCGGTTCGCCAGGCCGAGCGGCGTCTGCCCGCCGAGCTGCACGATCACGCCCACCACGCCGGGGCCGCCGGCCGCCTTGCCGGACGAGTCCTCGGAGTGGAACACCTCCAGGACGTCCTCGAAGGTGAGCGGCTCGAAGTACAGCCGGTCCGCGGTGTCGTAGTCGGTGGAGACCGTCTCCGGGTTGCAGTTGACCATGACAGTCTCGTAGTCCACGCCGCGCAACGCCATGACCGCGTGCACGCACGAGTAGTCGAACTCGATGCCCTGGCCGATCCGGTTCGGACCGGAGCCGAGGATCAGCACCTTGGGCCGGTCGGACGGCCGGACCTCGGTCTCCGAGTCGTACGAGGAGTAGTGGTACGGGGTGTCCGCCTGGAACTCGGCCGCGCAGGTGTCGACGGTCTTGTAGACCGGCCGGACGCCGAGGCGGTGCCGTAGCGTGCGTACCCCGTCCTCGCCGGCCAGTTCCGGCCGGAGCGCGGCGAGCTGGCGGTCGGACAGGCCGGCCCGCTTGGCCCGGCGCAGCAGCGGCTCGTCGAGGACCGGGGCGGCGAGGATGTCGGCCCGCAGGTCGACCAGCGCCTTGATCTCGTCCAGGAACCACGGGTCGATGCCGCCGCTGGCCTCGTGCACCTGCTCGACCGAGGCGCCGAGCCGCAGCGCCCGCTCCACCGTGTAGAGCCGGCCGTCGTGCGGGACCCGCAGCGCGGCCAGGGTGGTGTCCAGGTCGTCGCCGGACGGGGTGGTCCAGAACCCGGCGGCCGACGTCTCCATCGAACGCATCGCCTTGTTCAGCGCCTCGGCGAAGTTGCGGCCCAGGCTCATCGCCTCGCCGACCGACTTCATCGTGGTGGTGAGTTCGGCGTCGGCGCCGGGGAACTTCTCGAACGCGAACCGCGGAATCTTGACGACCACGTAGTCCAGGGCCGGTTCGAACGCGGCCGGCGTCTTGAGCGTGATGTCGTTGGGGATCTCGTCGAGCGTGTAGCCGATGGCCAGCTTGGCGGCGATCTTGGCGATCGGGAAGCCGGTGGCCTTGGACGCCAGCGCGGACGAGCGGGACACCCGCGGGTTCATCTCGATGACGACCAGCCGGCCGTTCTCCGGGTTGACCGCGAACTGGATGTTGCAGCCGCCGGTGTCCACGCCGACCTCGCGCAGCACCGCGATGCCGAGGTCGCGCAGGTGCTGGTACTCGCGGTCGGTGAGCGTCATGGCGGGCGCCACGGTGACGCTGTCGCCGGTGTGCACGCCCATCGGGTCGATGTTCTCGATCGAGCAGACCACCACGACGTTGTCGTGCTTGTCGCGCATCAGCTCGAGTTCGTACTCCTTCCAGCCGAGCACGCTCTCCTCGATGAGCACCTCGTGCACCGGCGAGTACGCCAGCCCGGCGCCGGCGATCCGCTCCAGGTCCTCGGTGGTGTGCGCCATGCCGGAGCCGAGCCCGCCCATGGTGAACGAGGGCCGGATGACCACCGGCAACCCGAGGTCGGCGACCGTGGCGTGCACCTCGTCCATGGAGTGGCACACCCGCGAGCGCGGGGTCTCGCCACCGGCCTTGGCCACGATGTCCTTGAACAGCTGCCGGTCCTCGCCGCGGCGGATCGCGTCGATGTTGGCGCCGATCAGCTCGACGCCGTACTTCTCCAGCACGCCGTTCTCGTGCAGCGCGACCGCCGTGTTGAGCGCGGTCTGCCCGCCCAGCGTGGGCAGGATGGCGTCCGGGCGCTCCTTCGCGATGATCAGCTCGACGAACTCGGGCGTGATCGGCTCGATGTAGGTGGCGTCCGCGAACTCCGGGTCGGTCATGATCGTGGCCGGGTTGGAGTTGACCAGCGAGACGCGCAGGCCCTCGGCGCGCAGGACCCGGCACGCCTGGGTGCCGGAGTAGTCGAACTCGCAGGCCTGGCCGATGACGATCGGCCCCGAGCCGATCACCATCACGTGTTGCAGATCGGTCCGCTTGGGCATCAGGCTCTCTTTTCCACGAGCTCGACGAAACGGTCGAACAGGTAGTCCGCGTCGTGCGGGCCCGCGGCCGCCTCGGGGTGGTACTGCACGGTGAACGCGGGCACGTCGCGCGCCCGCAAGCCCTCGACCACATCGTCGTTGAGGCAGACATGGGAGACCTCGACGCCGCCGAAGTCGGTGTCGATCACGGTGTTCAACGGCGCGTCCACCGCGAACCCGTGATTGTGGCTGGTGACCTCGACCTTGCCGGTGGTCCGGTCCAGCACCGGCTGGTTGATGCCGCGGTGGCCGTACCCCAGCTTGTAGGTGCCGAAGCCGAGCGCCCGGCCGAGGATCTGGCTGCCGAAGCAGATGCCGAACAGCGGCATCTGCCGGCGCATGACCTCGCGGGCCAGCGCGACCGGGTGGTCGGCGGTGGCCGGGTCGCCCGGGCCGGGCGAGAAGAACACCGCGTCCGGGCCGACCGCGAGCAGGTCCTCCACGGTGGACGTGGCCGGGAAGACGTGCGTGGTCACGCCGCGTTCGGCCAGCCGGCGGGCGACGTTGCGCTTGATCCCCAGGTCCAGCGCGGCGACCGTGTAGCGGTGCTCGCCGACCGCCGCGACGGTGTACCGCTCCGCCGTGCTGACCTGCGCGGAGAGGTCGGCGCCGGTCATCGGCGGCTGCTCCAGCACGCGGGCCCGCAGCGACTCCGGATCGAGGTCGAGCGACGACACGCCGACCCGCATCGCGCCGCGCGAGCGCAGGTGCCGGGTCAGGGCGCGGGTGTCGATGCCGGAGATGCCGACGATCCCCTCGGCGGCGAGGCGGTCCTCCAGCGCGGCGGTGGAGCGCCAGTTGGACGGGCGCCGGGCCGGGTCGCGGACCACGTAGCCGGCCACCCAGATCCGGTCGGACTCGTCGTCCTCCGGGTTGACCCCGGTGTTGCCGATCTGCGGGGCGGTCTGGACCACCACCTGCTTGTGGTACGAGGGGTCGGTCAGGGTTTCCTGATAACCGGTCATGCCGGTGGTGAACACGGCCTCGCCGAAGGTCTCCCCGTCGGCGCCGTAGGAGGTGCCGGCGAACGTGCGTCCGTCCTCCAGCACCAGGATCGCTGGTTTCATCACTTGACGGCCTTCCCGTCCAAGACTGTCGGCTCGCCCCGGAGGAAGGTCGCGACGATGCGACCCGGCAGGGTGGTGCCTGCGTACGGTGTGTTGCGGCTGCGGCTGGTCAGCCCGGCCGGGTCGACGACCCGGCGGGCGGACGGGTCCACCAGCGTGAGGTTGGCCGGCGTGCCGACCGCGAGGTCGGTGCCGTGCCCGGTCAGGCCCGCGATGCGGGCCGGCGTGCGGGACATCCGCTCGGCGATCAGCTCCCACTGCTCACCGAGGACGGACAGGACCACCGGCAGGGCCGTCTCCAGGCCCACCATGCCGGGTCGGGCGTACGCCCACTCGCACTCCTTGTCCTCCACGGCGTGCGGGGCGTGGTCGGTGGCGACGATGTCGATCACCCCGTCGATCAGCGCCTGCCGGAGCGCGGCCACGTCGGCGGCGGTGCGCAGCGGCGGGTTCACCTTGAAGACCGGGTCGTAGCTGGTCGCCAGCTCGTCGGTGAGCAGCAGGTGGTGCGGCGTCACCTCGGCGGTCACCCGGACCCCGCGGGCCTTGGCGTGGCGCAACACCTCGACCGACCCGGCGGTGGAGACGTGACACACGTGCAGGCGGCTGCCGACGTGCTCGGCGAGGAGCACGTCGCGGGCGATGATCGCCTCCTCCGCCACGGCCGGCCAGCCGGTGAGCCCGAGGCGGGTGGAGACCTCGCCCTCGTGCATCTGCGCGCCCTCGGTGAGCCGCGGTTCCTCGGCGTGCTGGGCGATGATCCCGTCGAACGCCTTCACGTACTCCAGGGCGCGGCGCATCAGGCGCGGGTCGGCGACGCAGTGGCCGTCGTCGGAGAAGATCCGCACTCCGGCCGCCGAGGTGGCCATCGCGCCCAGCTCGGCGAGCTGCTTACCGGCCAGGCCGACGGTGACCGCGCCGATCGGCTGCACGTCCACCAGGCCGGCCTCGCGGCCCAGCCGCCAGACCTGCTCGACCACGCCGGCGGTGTCGGCGACCGGTGAGGTGTTGGCCATCGCGCACACCGCGGTGTACCCGCCGACCGCCGCGGCGCGCGAGCCGGTCTCCACCGTCTCGGCGTCCTCACGGCCCGGCTCCCGCAGGTGGGTGTGCAGGTCGACGAGGCCGGGCAGCGCGACGAGCCCGTCGGCGTCGACGGTCTCGGCGTCCGCGACGGCGCCGGAGATCATGCCGTCGCGGACGAACAGGTCGGCCGGCTCGGCGCCGAGCAGCGACACTCCCTTGATGCGGTACGCGGTCACGCTTTTCCTCCGAGCAGCAGGTAGAGAACCGCCATCCGGGCGCTGACACCGTTGGCGACCTGTTCGACGATCGTGGACCGGGACGAGTCGGCCACCTCCGGCGCGATCTCCATGCCCCGGTTCATCGGACCGGGGTGCATGACGATCGCGTGCGACGGCAGCTTCCGCATGCGCGGCACGTCGAGTCCGTAGCGGCGGGAATACTCCCGGGCGGACGGGAAGTAGGAATCCTGCATCCGCTCGGTCTGCACCCGCAGCATCATCACGACGTCCGCGTCGGGGAGGACGCTATCCAGGTCGTACGACACTTTCGGGCCGCCCGCCATCGCGGCGACGATGTCCACCGGAATGAGTGTCGGCGGGCCGACCAGGGTGACCTTCGCGCCCAGCGTGGCGAGCAGCAGCACGTTGGAGCGCGCCACCCGGCTGTGCAGCACGTCGCCGACGATCGCCACGTTCAGGCCGTCGATCCGGCCCAGCCGCGACCGCATGGTGTACGCGTCCAGCAGCGCCTGGGTCGGGTGCTCGTGGGTGCCGTCGCCGGCGTTCACCACCGAGCCGTCCACCCAGGACGCCAGCCGGTGCGGGGCGCCGCTGGCCGGGTGCCGGATCACCACCGCGTCGGCGCCCATCGCCTGCAGGGTCAGCGCGGTGTCCTTCAGGCTCTCGCCCTTGGAGACGCTGGAGCCCTTGGCGGAGAAGTTGATCACGTCGGCGGAGAGCCGCTTGGCCGCCGCCTCGAACGAGATCCGGGTGCGGGTGGAGTCCTCGTAGAACAGGTTCACCACGGTACGGCCGCGGAGCGTGGGCAGCTTCTTGACCTCGCGGCCGGCCAGGGTGGCCATCTCCCCGGCGGTGTCCAGGATCAGGGTGGCGGTGGCGGCGTCCAGGTCCGCGGCGGACCGCAGATGCTTGATCATGAGGCTCCTCCGGTCAGCCGGACCTCGTCCGGGCCACCGTCGATCTCGGTCAGCGACACGCGGACGCTCTCGGCCTGCGAGGTGGGGATGTTCTTGCCGACGTAGTCGGCGCGGATCGGCAGCTCCCGGTGCCCTCGGTCGACGAGCACGGCGAGCTGCACGGAGCTGGGCCGGCCGACGTCGTTGAGCGCGTCCAGGGCGGCGCGCACGGTGCGGCCGGAGAACAGCACGTCGTCGACCAGGATCACCCGGCGGCCGTCGATGCCGTCGCCCGGCAGTTCGGTCTTGCCGAGCGCCCGGGTGGCGTGCAGCCGCAGGTCGTCGCGGTACAGCGTGATGTCGAGGGAACCGATCGGGATGTCGATGCCCTCGAAGGCGTGGATCCGGGCGGCGAGCCGGCGGGCCAGCGGGACACCCCGGGTCGGGATGCCGAGCAGCACGGTGCCGGTGGCGCCGGAGGTCTTCTCGAGGATCTGGTGCGCGATGCGGTCGACGACCCGTTGCAGGTCGGACCCGCTGAGAATGGTCTTGCCCGGAAGGGCATCGTCGTGCGTGTCTGCGCGTGGGTATGCCACGGCGGACCTCCTTCCCCGCCTCACGGGACGGGTCGTTAAAGGACGTCTGGGCGGGTCCCGGTGGACGCGGACCCGAGCGCTGACGCTACGTTACCAGTGCACGTGGCGGCGATCATGGTGACGTGGCTGACCTCTGAGAATGCGGACGTTTGTGGGCAACTTTCACACTGACCCCGCGACTCATCGGTAACCAACACTTGACCAGGGATGGCAAAGTACGTACCGTCACGCTGCGTAGCGATCGCGGGGGAAGAACCCTCCGGGCCAGCACAGTACTGGGAGTGTCCGAATGCCGTCTGAGTACGCCAAGTCGTTGGGCGCCCGCCTGCGCTCCATCCGCCAGCAGCAGGGCCTGTCCCTGCAAGGCGTGGAAGAGAAGTCGAACGGCCGGTGGAAGGCCGTCGTGGTGGGTTCGTACGAGCGCGGCGACCGTGCGGTCACCGTGTCGCGTCTGGCCGAGCTGGCCGACTTCTACCGCGTCCCCGTTTCGGAACTGCTGCCCGACGGCAGTGGTATCCGGCTCGAGGCCACCAACAAGATTGTGCTCGACCTGGAGAAGCTGTACGACACCACGGGCGAGGACCTTGCCTACGTGGCGCGGTACGCCCGCGCCATTCAGCAGCAGCGCGGCGACTACAACGGCCGGGTCCTCTCGATCCGCGCCGACGACCTGCGCGCTCTGGCGATCGTCTACGACATCTCGCCGTCCGGCCTCATCGAGCGCCTGACCGAGCAGGGTGTGCTGGTCGCCGACCCGCGCGCGTTCTTCGCCAGCTGAACCGGCTTCGCGAAGAGGGACCCACATCTGTGGGTCCCTCTTTGTCTGCACCGGCCGAACCGGCTGATCAACAATGACCCGGGGTCACCGGGTGGCGAACTCGGCGATCCGGCCGAGGATGCCGTTCAGGAACCGAGGGCTGTCGTCGGTGGACATCTGCTTGGCCAGCTCGACCGCCTCGGTGATCGCCACCGGGTCGTCGATGTCCGCCTCGTAGAGCAGCTCGTACACCGCGATCCGGGCCAGGTTGCGGTCCACCACCGGCATGCGGTCGATGGTCCAGCCCTCGGCGTAGCTGGCGATCAACTCGTCCACCCGGTCCAGGTTCTCCGCGACGCCCTCGACCAGCCCGATCGTGTAATCGAGGTGGTCGGGGTGCGGCTTGGCGATCCGCTCCAGATAGGCGGTCAGCACCTGGCGGGGTGGAAGATCGCGCAGATCCGCCTCGTAGAGCACGTCGAGGGCCCGTTTGCGCGCCTTCCGGCGCGCGGGCATCTGGGTCTTGGGGCCCTCAGCCATCAGCTACGGCCAAGGTAACGGCCGTCCCGCGTGTCGACCTTGATCTTCTCGCCGGTGGTGATGAACAGCGGCACCTGCACGGTGGCGCCGGTCTCCACGGTGGCCGGCTTGGTGCCGCCGGTGGACCGGTCGCCCTGCAGGCCCGGCTCGGTGTACGTCACTTCGAGGAACACGCTGGTGGGCAGCTCGATGTAGAGCGGCACGCCCTCGTGCGTCGCGACCGTCGCCTCGGCCTCGGGCAGCAGGTAGTTGGCCGCCTCGCCGACCGTGCCGTCCGGCACCGGGATCTGGTCGAAGGTGTCCAGGTCCATGAAGACGAAGTCGTCGCCGTCCTTGTACAGGTACTGCATGGTGCGCTTGTCCACGGTCGCGGTCTCGACCTTGGTGCCGGCGTTGAAGGTCTTGTCGACGACCTTGCCGGACAGCACGTTCTTGAGCGTGGTGCGCACGAACGCCCCACCCTTGCCCGGCTTGACGTGCTGGAACTCCACGACGGCCCACAACTCGCCGTCGAGGTTGAGCACCAGGCCGTTCTTCAGGTCGTTGGTGGAAGCCATGTCCTGCCTTGTTTGTGAACGATCAGAGGGTGACCGAGCGAGTCTACCGGCGCATTTACCCGCGCGGCGAATCGGGTGGACCGGCCAGGTGTGCCAATGCCAGGCGGTAACCGTCCACGCCGAGCCCGCAGATGACGCCGGTGGCGATCGCCGAGACGACGGAGTGGTGCCGGAACTCCTCCCGGGCGTGGATGTTCGACAGGTGCACCTCGACGAGCCGGGCGCGGAGCATCGCGCAGGCGTCCCGGACCGCGTAGTTGTAGTGCGACCAGGCACCGGGGTTGAGCACCACCGGCGCCTCCTCGTCCGCGGCGGCGTGCAGCCAGGCGAGCATCTCGTGCTCCGCGTCGGTCTGCCGGACCACCACGTCGAGTCCCAGTTCGCGGCCGTTCTGCTCGCACAGCGCGCGCAGGTCGTCGTACGACGTCCGGCCGTACACGTCGACCTGGCGGGTGCCCAGCCGGCCGAGGTTGGGGCCGTTGAGCACGTACACCCTCATCGGGCGACCTCCTGGTAGGCCCGGTGCAGCGTGGCGTCGTCCGGACCGGTGAGGATGGCCGGCGCGGCGAGCCCGTCGAGCACCACGAAGCGCAACGTGTCGGCCCGGGACTTCTTGTCCACCCGCATCGCGGCGAGCAGCTCGGGCCAGGCCTCGGCGCGGTACGTGGTGGGCAGCTTGAGCAGCTCCAGCACGGTGCGGTGTCGCTGGACGGTGGCCTCGTCGAGCCGCCCGGACAGCCCGGCCAGCGCGGCGGCGAAGACCAGGCCGACGGCGACCGCGTGACCGTGCTTCCAGGCGTACCGTTCACGCTTCTCGATGGCGTGCCCCAGCGTGTGGCCGTAGTTGAGGATCTCGCGCAGCCCCGACTCCCGCAGGTCGGTGCCGACCACGTGGGCCTTCACCCGGATCGCGCGCTCGGCCAGCTCGCGCAGCGCCGGCCGGCGCGGGTCGGCGGCCGCGGCCGGGTCGGCCTCGACCAGGTCGAGGATCGCCGGATCCGCGATGAAGCCGCACTTGACCACCTCGGCCAGCCCGGCGACCAGGTCGTCGGGCGGCAGCGTGTCGAGCAGGTCCAGGTCGCAGAGCACCCCGGCGGGCGGATGGAACGCGCCCACCAGGTTCTTGCCGGCGGCGACGTTGATGCCGGTCTTGCCGCCGACGGCCGCGTCCACCATGCCGAGCAGCGACGTCGACACCGGCACCCAGCGCACGCCGCGCAGCCAGCTGGCGGCGACGAAACCGGCCAGGTCGGTGACCGCTCCCCCGCCCACGCCGAGCACCACGTCGGTACGGGTGAAGGTGGCCGCGCCGAGCGCGTCCCAGCAGCGGGCGGCGACCTCGACGGTCTTGCCCGCCTCGGCGTCCGGCACCTCGATCAGCAGCGGCCGGATGCCGGCGGCGGTCAGCACGTCGGCGACCCGGCCGGCGGCCGGAGCCAGCGGTGGGGCGTGCAGCACGGCGGCGCGGGCGGCGCCGGCGAGCAGCGGCGGCAGGGTGCCGAACAGATCGCGGCCGACCAGTACGTCGTACGGCCGGTCGCCGGGCACGGGAATGCGGGTGACCTCGTCCATCGCGGGTCAGCCTAGTGCGCGGCCCATGGGGTTATATTTTTCTAACCCCATGCGGGTTATAACTAGGGCATGCCGAAAATCAACGTGTACCTTCCCGACGATCTGGCCGATGCCGTCCGCGACACCGGCATACCCGTCTCGGCGATCTGCCAGCGCGCCCTCGATCAGGCCGTCCGCCGGATCACCGCGATCCGGCAGACCGTTCTCGGCGAACTCACCGACGCCGATCTGGCCGCCCGCCTGCCGTCCTTCACCGCCCGCGCGGTCGCCGTGCTCGGGCTGGCCCGCGACTCCGGCGCGTCCCCGGTGGGCACCGGACAGCTGCTGCGCGCGGTGCTGGACGAGGGCAACAACCTGGCGCTGCAGGTGCTCGGGTCGATGGAGGTCTCCACCGCCGACCTCACCGCCGTCCTGACCCGGGCCGCGACGGACGAGCCCGGTGACGCCGGCGGCCTGCGGTTCAGCGTCCCCGCCGCGCACGCGCTGGAGCTGTCGGTGGGCGAGGCGACCGCGTTCGGGCACAACTACGTGGGCTGCGAGCACCTGCTGATCGGCCTCGCCGCCGAGCCGGACGGGGTCGCCGGGCGGGTGCTGCGCGAGGCCGGCGCGGACCCCAAGGCGGTACGCCGGGCGGTGTCCGCGGCCCTGGCCGGCTACAGCCACCTGCGCGCCCAGACCGCGCCGCCCGCCCTGCTGAACGCGCTCCGGCAGGAACTGGCACCGCTGGTCAGCCGGATCGAAGCCCTGGAGGCGGGCTATCCGCGACCGGCGTAGCCGGCGAGACGGCCGGCCAGGTCGGCCACGGCATCCCGCAGTTCCGCCGGCCCGACCACCGTGAACGGATGACCGAGACCGGCCAGCAACTGCGCCATGCCGGGCAGGCTCTGCGCCCGGCAGCGCAGCCGCACCCCGCCGTCCGCCTCAGCCAGGTCGCCGACCGAGGCCGGCACCCGCGCCCGCAGCTCGGCCAGGTCCGCCTCCACCAGCACCTCGACCTCCCAGGTCCACGGCAGGCCGGCCAGCTGCCCGCGCAGATGGGCCACCGGGTCGAAGTCCGGCGGCGGCGTGAACCGGGCCGCGGTGGGCCGGGCCGCCGCGATCCGGTCCACCCGCAGCGACCGGACCTCGCCGCTGCGGTGGTCGTGGCCGACCAGGTACCAGCGGCCGGCGTGGAACACCACGCCGTACGGGTCGACGTCGCGCTCGGTCGTGGGACCCCGCCAGCTCCGGTACGTGACGGCCAGCCGCTCCCGGGCCCGGGTCGCGGCGCCCACGGTGAGCAGCGTGCCGGTGTCCGGCGGCGCATGCTCGGCCGCACTCCCCGGCGCCGGCGGTGGACGGTCCCGTAGCGTGAACCCCAGCGACCCGCGCAACGCGGCCAGCCGCTCGGCCAGCGGACGCGGCAGCACCCGGGAGATCTTCGCGGCCGCCGCGGCCGCCGCCGGCGCCTCGGTGCTCAGCCCCAGCCGCTCCGCCGCCACCAGCCCGAGCAGCACCGCGACCGCCTCGTCGTCGGTGAACATCAGCGGCGGCAACTTGAAGCCGGGCAGCAGGCGGTAGCCGCCGTACCGGCCCCGGACGGTGGTCACCGGGATGCCGAGGTCGGCCAGCGTGCCGGCGTACCGGCGGACCGTGCGTTCGTCGACGCCGAGACGCCCGGCGAGATCCGGACCGGTCAGGTGCCGGTGCGCCTGGAGCAGTTCCAGCATCGCGAGGACGCGGGACGCGGGATGAGCCATGGCGACATTCTCCCGCGATACCGGGCGGAACCTGCCCGGTATCGTGCGTAGCGTCGGCCGCATGACGACCTACCTCCTGGTTCCCGGCATGTGGCTCGGCGCGTGGGCGTGGCGCGACGTCACCCGGACGCTGCGCGCCCGCGGCCACGACGTGTACCCGCTCACCCTGACCGGCCTTGCCGACCGCTCACACCTGCTCGGCCCCGGCGTCGACCTGGACACCCACATCGCGGACATCGTGCGGCTGGTCGAGGCGGAGGACCTGCGCGACGTCGTGCTGGTCGGGCACAGCTACGGCGGGCTGCCGGTCAGCGCCGCCGCGCTGCGGCTCAAGGCGCGGATCAGGCAGGTGGTGTACGTGGACGCCGGACCGCTCCCGGAGGGCACCAGCCAACTGGCACTCGGCGGCGAGGACCCGGCCGGGTTCACCGACGGCACGGTGCCGCCGCGGCCCTGGGACGCGCAGGCCGACCCGGTGCTGCTGGCCGGCCTGGACGACGCGGCGCTGACGCTGTTGCGTACCCGCGGCACCCCGCACCCGCTGGCCGCCGCCGCCCAACCGCTCGGCACCCGGGCCACCTCCGCGGACCTGCCCACGGCGCTGGTCGCGTGCACCTTCCCGCCCGATCGGATCGCCGCCATGCAGGCCGCCGGCCACCCGTTCTTCGCCGGCCTGACCGAGGCCCGGATCGTGTCGCTGCCCACCGGGCACTGGCCGATGCTGAGCGAACCAGAGGCCCTGGCCGAGGCGCTGCTCAGCCTTTGAACAGTGCGGCGCTCAGCCTTTGAGCAGTGCGGCGCTCAGCCTTTGAGCAGTGCGGCGCTCAGCCTTTGAGCAGTGCGGTCACCTCGGCCGCGATGTCCTCCGGGGCGCGGCCGTCGGTCGCCACGGTGTGCGTGGCGACCTGTGCGTACAGCGGGCGGCGCTGCTCCATCAGGTATTTGAGGGTGGCCCGGGGGTTCACCGCGAGCAGCGGCCGCCCGGGCCCCAGGCCGACCCGCTTCACCGCGTCGGTCAGCTCCACGGACAGAAACACGACGGTCTGCGCGGCCAGGGCCGCCCGGGTGTCGTCGTTCAGGATCGCGCCGCCGCCCAGCGCCAGCACGCCGTCGAACGACGCCAGCGCGGACGCGATCGCGGCCGACTCCAGGGCCCGGAACGCCGGCTCCCCCTCGTCGAAGAAGATCTCCGGGATCGGCTTGCCGGCCTCCGCCTCGACCATCGCGTCGGTGTCCGCGAACGGCACACCCAGCAGCGCCGCCACCGCCTCACCCACGGTCGTCTTCCCGGCGCCGGGCGGACCGACCAGAACCGCCGCGGGCGCCATCAGCGGATCGGCAGACTGTCGAGGTAACCGGCCACGTTGCGGCGGATCTCGGCCACCGAGTCACCACCGAACTTCTCGGTCGCCGCCTCCGCCAGCACCAGCGCCACCATGGCCTCGGCGACCACCGCGCCGGCCGGCACCGCGCACACGTCGGACCGCTGGTTGATCGCCGTGGTGGCCTCGCCGGTGACGACGTCCACGGTCTGCAGCGCCCGGTTCAGCGACGAGATCGGCTTCAGCGCCGCGCGTACCCGAAGATTCTCGCCGTTGGTGATGCCACCCTCGAGACCGCCCGCGCGATCGGTGACCCGCCGGACCCCGTCCGCCGTCGGCACGATCTCGTCGTGCGCCACCGAACCGCGGGACCGCGCCTGGGTGAATCCGTCACCGATCTCCACGCCCTTGACGGACTGGATGGACATCAACGCGGTGGCCAGCCGGGCGTCCAACTTACGGTCCCACTGCACATGCGATCCCAACCCCGGGGGTACGCCGTACGCCAGCACCTCCACGATCCCGCCGAGCGTGTCCGCGTCCTTCTTCGCCGCGTCCACCTCGGCCACCATCCGCGCACTGGCGTCCGGGTCGAGGCAGCGCAGCGGGTCGGCGTCGATCCGGTCCGCGTCGTCCGGGGTCGGGATCAGTCCCGCCTTCGCGGCCACCGGGCCCAGCTCGATCACGTGCGACACGACGTCGATGCCGAGCGCCTGCTTCACCAGCGCCTTCGCCACCACGCCGACGGCCACCCGGGCCGCGGTCTCCCGGGCACTGGCGCGCTCCAGGATCGGACGGGCGTCGGTGTGACCGTACTTCTGCATGCCGGCCAGATCGGCGTGCCCGGGCCGGGGCCGGGTCAGCGGCGCGTTACGGGCCAGCGACGCCAGTTCCTCCGGGTCCACCGGGTCGGCGGCCATCACGGTCTGCCACTTCGGCCACTCCGAGTTGCCGATCCGGACCGCCACCGGGCTGCCGATCGTGACACCGTGGCGTACGCCCCCGATGATCTCGATCACGTCCTGCTCGAACGACATCCGCGCGCCCCGGCCGTAACCGAGACGGCGGCGCGCGAGATCACGGCCGATGTCGTCGCTCGTCACCCGCACGCCGGCGGGTACGCCCTCGAGTAGGGCGACGAGCGCCGGGCCATGGGATTCACCTGCGGTCAGCCAGCGCAACACGGGTCACAGTCTGGCATGCCGCACCGGGCGGCCGCCGCCTCCCCGGCCGCGTCCCGAGGTGCGGACCGGGGGCTTCGTGGTGTGGGGCTTTCGGCGTGCGTGTGGCGTCGAGCGTGTGGATCTCGAGCGCGGGGCTGGAGGAGCGTGAGGATTTCGAGCGCGCGGGGCCAGAGGAGCGTGAGATTTCGAGCGCGGGGCCAGAGGAGCGTGAGGACTTCGAGCGCGCGGGGCCAGAGGAGCGTCAGGACTTCGAGCGCGCGGGGCCAGAGGAGCGTCAGGACTTCGAGCGCGCGGGGCCAGAGGAGCGTCAGGACTTCGAGCGCCGGGCCGGAGCGTGAGGACTTCGAGCGCCGGGCCGGAGCGTGAGGACTTCGAGCGCCGGGCCGGAGCGTGAGGACTTCGAGCGCCGGGCCGGACGAGCCGTGTGGCTTTTGGGAGCGGAGCGCGCCATATCTCTGCACGCCCGCGCCGTGGCGACCGAGCGTGTCGAGTTCTGGCGCGGAACTAACCATCCCTCCACACGCCGCGCAATTACGTGGCTGGAGCCGCGTCACAGGCGGTGCAAATAGGGCGAACCTGATCGGCGCGAGGTTCCACTCCGCCCTACGCCACCGCGCGACGATGCCAGCGTCCCCGCGCCCCGTCACACAGCACCACCCAGCCCACATCCCACCCGTGCTTCGCCCGCCCGCACCCCCAGATGCGTCGATCTTGGACCCGTGGTGCCCGATTCGTGGACGCCATGCGCTTTTGTCCCCACCACAAGTCCAAGATCGAGGAGGTGAGGACGGAGCCCGCGACGGGGGGCGGCGCGGAGTCCGCGGCGGCACGGGCAGCGGGGAGGCGGGGCGGCACGGGCAGCGTGGAGGCGGGGCGGCACGGGCAGCGGGGAGGCGGCGGCACAGGCAGCGGGGAGGCGGCGGCACAGGCAACGACCAAACCGACAGCACCACGACAGGACCGACGACGGCACAGGCAGCGACCAAACCGGCAGCACCACGACGGAACCGACGACGGCACAGGCAACGACCAAGCCGACAGCAGCGCCACCAGCGGCGGGGTGGGTGCGGGTCAGCGGAGGGAGGCGGCCGCCGCCAGTGCCTCGCGCATGGCGACTTCCGGGGCTGGCGCCACGCCGGTGAACTGCTCGAACTGGCCCAGCGCCTGCGCCAGCAACAGGTCGAGGCCGGACGCCACCCGGACGCCGTGTGGTGATGCCGCCTCGGCGATCGGGGTGGGCCACGGGTCGTAGACCGCGTCGAACAGGACGCTGCCGGGGCGCCACCGGACCGTCGCGGCAAGGGGGTCGGCGGCGCCCCTGGGGACCGTGGAGAGGATCGCGTCGGCGCCGAAGCCGGCCGGTGCGTCGGTCCAGTCGAGGCGGTGCAGGCGCAGGCCCAGTGCTTCGGCGACGGCACGCAGGTCGTCGGCCGCCTCCGCTCGGCGGGTCACCACGGTCACCTCGTCGGCGCCCAGCTGGGCCGCGGCGGCCAGGGCGGCGCGGGCCGTTCCGCCGCCGCCCAGGACGGTCACCGTGGGACTGTCGGGTACGCCGGCGTCGCGGAGTACGCGCACCATGCCGGGGATGTCGGTGTTGTCCGCGTGCCAGGTGCCGTCGGGGCGGCGTACCAGCGTGTTGGCCGCGCCCACCGCGACGGCCGCCGGTGTCGCCGAGGCCGCGACCGACAGCGCGGCCTCCTTGAGCGGCATGGTCAGCGACAGTCCGACCCAGTCGGGGCCGAGGCCGCGCACCAGGTCGGGCAGTTCCGCGGCGGCGCACTCGATCGCGGTGTACGTCCAGTTCAGCAGCCCGGCGGCGGCGAAACCGGCGGCGTGGACGACCGGCGACAGCGAGTGTGCGATGGGCTTGCCGCACACCGCGGCTCGACGGCCGACCGTCACAGGACCCCGTTCTTTTCCGCGATCTGGCGGTTCCGGTTGTGCTCCTCGTTGGTGGTCGCGAACGCCGAGCGGCCCTTCTTGTCGATCGCGACGAAGTACAGCCACGGACCCTTCGGCGGGTTCATCGCGGCGCGGAGGGCGGCCTCACCCGGGTTGTTGATCGGGGTGGGGGTCAGGCCCGGTTTGCCGTGCAGGCGGTACGGGTTCTTCGGGTCGCGCAGCTCCTCGTCGGTCATCTTTCCCGAGGGCTTCGTCGGCCGGCCGGTGAGCTGGTAGTAGTAGTTGATCCCGACGTCGAACTCGAGGCAGTCGCAGAAGAAGTCGCCGCTGTACAGGCGGTTATAGGCGACCCGGGCGATCTTGCCGTAGTCCTCCTGGATGCCGCCCTCGGCCTGGGCCAGCGACGCCACCGTGAGCGCCTCGTACGGGCTGATGTCGCGGTCCTGCTCGACCTTGGCGACGAAGTCGAGCTTCTTGGCCACGGACATGAAGTGCTGGACCATCGTCTCGAGAATCTCCGCGGCGGTCGCGTTCGGCTCGAACTCGTAGGTGTCCGGGAACAGGAAGCCCTCGATCGACTTGGTGACCTTCTGGTCATCGGTGCGGTTGAACCAGAAGTCCGGCACGCCCAGCGCCTCGGGGTCCTTGGCCGCGGCCTTGAAATCGGCGACCGGGATGCCGGTGCCCTTGGCGAGGATGTCGTACACCTGGAAGGTGGTCTTGCCCTCCGGGATCGTGACGCCCTTGCTGACCCGGGACTTGGGGTCGAGCAGCAGCTTGACCGCTTCGTCGCCGGACATCTGCTTGCGCAGCTTGAACGTCCCGGACTGGATGTTCTGGCCGCGGGGGTTCTCCTCGGCGGCCTCGACGAACGCCTTGGTGCTCTTCACCACGTCGGCCTCGACGAGCACGTTGCCCATCTGGGTGAGCGACGAGTTCTCCTTGATCTGCACCTGGACGGTGCCGGTGCCCGGTCCGTCGTAGTCGGCCGCGGTGAAGAAGTCCTTGATCTTGTTGTAGCCCAGGAACGCACCGCCGCCGAGCACGGCGAGCAGGATGAAGGCCATCAGGAACGCGACCGTCGACGTACCGGCGCCGCCACCCTTGCCGCCACGCGAACCGCGCCGGTGCCGGGGTTTACCGCGTTCGGCCTGTTCGTCGAACGCCAGATCCAGCTCGTCGATCATCGTGTCTGCCTCCGCTGCGCGTCCAGCCAGCTCTGCAGGATCTCCACCGCGGCTGCCTGATCGACAACCGCCCGTTGGCGCTTCCCTCGGACGCCACGTTCGGCCAGCCTACGGGTTGCGACCACGGTCGACATCCTCTCGTCCGCCAGAACAACCGGCACATGCGTCATCGCACGGGTCAGTCGCTCAGCGTACCCACGGATGTCGATGGCGGCAGGCCCCTCCGCGCCGGTCAGGCGCACGGGGAGGCCGACCACGATCTCCACCGCCTCGTATTCGGCCACGAGGCGTACGAGCTCGGCTATGTCTGCGGGTACGGAATCGGCGGCCGTCCCCATGTCTCGTGGGAGCGTGACCAACGGAGTGGCCAAGATCCCGTCGGGGTCACTCATCGCGACCCCGACACGGACCTTACCGACATCGACACCCAGCCGCCTACCCCGCGGCCGTGGGTTCATCGGTTCCGCCTTCCGCTCAGGCGGCGTCACCGACCGCCTTCTCCACCGCCGCCAACAACGCCGGCACCTGATCCGCCGGCACGCCGCCACCCTGCGCGAGGTCGGCGTTACCGCCGCCCCGGCCGGACAGCGCACCCTTGACCAGGTCGGCCGCGGACAGTCCGCGGCCCTTGGCCGCCGCGTTCAGCGCCACGATCAGCGACGCCTTGCCGTTGGCGCGCGCCGTCACCGCGACCACCGCGGGGCGGGCCGCGTCGATCTTGCCACGGATCTCCTGCGCGAGGGTACGCACGTCGTTGCCCGCTGCCCCCTCGGGTGCCTCGGTGCCCACGTACGCCACTCCACGCACATCCTTCGCCTGCGCCGCGAGCGCGCCCGCACCGCCCAGCACCATCTGGGCGCGCAGCTTCTCCAGTTCCTTCTCCGCGTCCCGCAGCGCCGTCACGGTCTGCTCGACCCGGTCCGCGACCTGGTCGCCGGGGACCCGGAACAGCTCCGCCAGCCGGGACACCAGCAGGTGCTCCTTGGCCAGGAAACCGAACGCGTCGATGCCGACCAGCGCCTCGACCCGGCGCACCCCGGAACCGATGGACGACTCGTGCAGGATCTTCACCACGCCGAGCTGGCCGGAGCGGGCCACGTGGGTGCCACCGCACAGTTCCCGTGCGTAGTCGCCGACCTCGACCACCCGTACCTCGTCGCCGTACTTCTCACCGAACAGCGCCATCGCGCCCAGCCGGCGCGCCTCCTCCTGCGAGGTGATGAACGCGTGCACCTCGAGGTCGCGCAGCAGCACCTCGTTGACCTGCTGCTCCACGTCGTGCAGCACGGACGGCGACACCGCGCCCGGGGTGTTGAAGTCGAACCGCAGCCGGCCCGGCGCGTTCAGCGAACCCGCCTGGGTGGCCGACTCGCCGAGGAAGTCGCGCATGGTCTGGTGGATCAGGTGCGTCGCGGTGTGCGAGCGGGAGATCGCCTTGCGCCGGGTCACGTCGATCTCGGCGAAGCCGGCCTCACCGGCACGCACCTCGCCGCGGACCACCCGCGCCTTGTGCACGATCAGGCCGGGCAGCGGCTGCTGCACGTCGACCACCTCGACCTGGCCGCCGCCCACGTTGATCAGGCCGGTGTCCGCCTGCTGGCCACCGCCCTCGGCGTAGAACGGCGTGGTGTCCAGGATGAGTTCCACGAACTCGCCCTCGCCGGCCGCCGGGATGCTCGCGCCGCCGGAACCCAGTACCGCCCGGACCCGGGACTCGCGGGAGACCTCTTGGTAGCCGGTGAACTCGACCGGGCCGCCCGCGTCCAGCACCGCACGGTACGCCGACAGGTCCAGGTGACCGGTCTTGCGCGCCGCCGCGTCCGCCTTGGCACGGGACCGCTGGTCCGCCATCAGCCGGCGGAAGCCGTCCTGGTCGACCTGCAGCCCCTGCTCGGCCGCGATCTCCAGGGTCAGGTCGATCGGGAAGCCGTACGTGTCGTGCAGCTGGAACGCCTGCGCGCCGGAGAGGGTCTGCTCCCCCGCCGCCTTCTTCTCGGTGATCGCGGTGTCCAGGATGGTGGTGCCGGCGCGCAGGGTGGACAGGAACGCGTCCTCCTCCGCGTACGCGTAGGTGGAGATCCGGCCGAACTCCTCGGCCAGTTCCGGGTACGACGGGGACATGCAGTCCCGCGCCACCGGCAGCAGCTCGGGCAGCGCCGCACCCTGCCAGCCGAGCAGCCGCATGGCCCGGATCGCCCGGCGCATGATCCGGCGCAGCACGTACCCGCGGCCCTCGTTGCTCGGCGTGACGCCGTCACCGATCAGCATCAGCGAGGTGCGCACGTGGTCCGCGATGACCCGCAGGCGTACGTCGTCGGGGTGGGACTGGTTCGCCGCGTGGCCGGACTGCGTGCCGTACCGCTTGCCGGTCAGCGCCGCCGCCCGGTCCAGGATCGGCTTGACCTCGTCGATCTCGTACAGATTGTCGACGCCCTGCAGGATCGACGCGATCCGCTCCAGGCCCATGCCGGTGTCGATGTTCTTGGCCGGCAGCTCGCTGACGATCCGGAACTCCTCCTTGGAGCGGACGTCGGCGATCTCGTACTGCATGAAGACCAGGTTCCAGAACTCCAGGTACCGGTCCTCGTCGACCTCCGGGCCGCCGTCCGGGCCGTAGTCCGGCCCGCGGTCGTAGTACAGCTCGGAGCACGGTCCGGCCGGGCCCGGGATGCCCATCGACCAGTAGTTGTCCTTCTTGCCGCGGCGCACGATCCGCTCGGCCGGCAGGCCGGTGCGCCGCCACAGGTCGATCGCCTCGTCGTCGTCGAGGTAGACGGTCGCCCAGATCCGCTCCGGGTCCATGCCGAACCCGCCCTCGGTGACCGGCCGGGTGGACAGATCCCAGGCCAGCTGGATCGCACCCTCCTTGAAGTAGTCACCGAAGGAGAAGTTGCCGTTCATCTGGAAGAACGTGCCGTGCCGGCTGGTCTTGCCGACCTCGTCGATGTCCGGGGTACGGATGCACTTCTGCACGCTCGTCGCCCGCTGGTACGGCGGGGTCCGCTGGCCCAGGAAGAACGGCACGAACTGGACCATGCCGGCGTTGATGAACAGCAGGTTCGGGTCGTCGATGGCCGGCAGCGGGGCACTCGGCACGACCGCGTGCCCGTTGGCCTCGAAATGCGCCAGAAAGCGCCGTTTGATCTCCGCCGTCTTCATCGCTGGCCCTCCTGGGCATGCCGCCCGCGTGTGCCGGTCTGCTCGTCGTCGCGCAGGTCGGCGAACTCGTCGTGATACAACTCGCCCGAGGCGAAGGCCTGCTGGATCTCCTGCTCCCGTTCGGCCATGCCGATGCGGACGTCGTCCACGAAGCTACGCATCGACTCGACCAGGCCGCCAGCGGATTCCGAGAGCGACGTGGCGATGCCGGACGGGGTGAACTCGTTCGCCTTCCGGGTCAGCTTGCGGACGGCGAGGGCGCCGACCGCGAGACCGACACCGAGCCAAAGAAGGCGCTTCATGTGGATGGTTCCCTTCTCGGAAAGCTCAGCGGGCGGCGCGGGCGGCCTTGCGGCGCTGCTTGAGGGTGGCACGGACCTCGCGCTCGTCCTCCGCGTGGCGGCGGGCGGCGGCGGCCTTGCGCACGCCGTAACCGAACGAGGCCACCTTGATCAACGGGTTGGCGGCCGCCGCGGACACGACGGTGGCCAGGTTGGCCACGCTGGCCGTGACGTTCTGCGCGTGGCTGGTCATCGTGTCGACCTTGGCGAGCTGGAGGTTCACACCGTCCAAAGTGACCTGGACCTGTCCGAGCGCGGTGTTGACGTGCTGCACGGACTGGTTGACGTCACCCAGCAGCGGGCCGGTGCGCTCGTTCAGCTCGTTGATCGTCCGGGTGGCCGCGTCCACGGTCTTGCCGAGCTTCAGAATCGGTACGGCGAGCACGAGGACGAGCATCAGGAAGGCGCCCGCCGCGATCAGGCCTGCGATTTCTCCGGCGTCCATCAAGCGTCTCCTCTACTGGCGGGTGATCGGGTCGTACGGCAGGACAACGTGCAGACCCTACCGTCCGTGACCGCTGCCCGCGTCACGACGGTGACGGTGTCGGCTCCAGAAGAGGATCGTTACTGAGAACGGGATCCGGCGTCTCGCCCACCGGCCCCGGCGTGACCGGTTTGCCGCGCGGATCGGTGACCGCGTTCTGCACCTTGATGCTGACCGTCGAGCCGACACACTTCTCCGGGTCCGCGGTGGGCACCACGCCGCTGGACGGCACAGCCGCCGGGTTCTGCGCGGCGACCGCGTCCACCGCACACTGCGGCAGCCGCACCCACAGGTCCAGAGTGAACTCGTCACGCCGCCAGCAGGTGTACCGGCCGTCCGTGACCGGCTGCTCCGGGCACGCGGCGACCTGCCACGACTGCCAACCGGCGCCCTTGAGCGCGGTGGCGTACGCGTTGGCGGTCTCCTCGAACGGCCGCTCCGACTGGGCGGTACGTTCGCGGAACCGGCACTCCAGGAAGCACCACCGGCTGCCGCTGCTGCGGTCGTCGACGTCGTTCGCCGCCCAGGACGGCACGTCGAGCGCGTCCAGCGAGTGGAAGACCGGGTCCCGGCTCACCGACCGGATGCCGAACAACAACGGCAGCAGGCCCAGCACCACCACGCTGAGCGACACCAGGGTCAGCACCCGCAGGCGGCGCTTGGCCCGCAACTGCCGGCGCAGCTGGGAACGGGCGCCGCGCAGGCCCCCCGCCTGGTCGGAGTCGTCCCGATCGGGGGCCGGGACCGGATCGGCGCCGGGTCGGACCACGGCCGGCGGCCGGGCCGGGGCGCCGGCGACACTCGCCCGGGCCACCCCGGTCGGGCCGTCGTCATGGATCGGGGGTACGGCCGCACCGGCGGCCCGGCCGGTCGCCGGAGTGCCGACCACGCGGCCGGACGGCGGTTCGACGGCGGCGCGGGCCGGGCCGGGCGGACGACCCGCATCGGCCGGGGGTGCGGCAGCGGAACCCGCGGCGGTTCGTGCCGTCGGACCGGCGCCGGGGCGAATCGGCGCCGAGGCACCGGCGCGGGCCGGAGATCCGGCGCCGGGACGGACCGGCGCCACGGCGCCCGGGCGGACCGTTCCGGTGCTGGACGCCCGGGACGACACGGGCCCGGACTGGTCGGTACCCGGCGGCGCGGCCGGTGGGCGGGCGCGGCCGGCCGGCTGACCGGGTCCGGGCGGGGCTGGCGCGGCGGCCCGGCCGGTGACGTCGCCCGGAAGGGGCCGTGCCGGGTCGCCCGGAAGTGGGCGAGCAGGATCGCCCGGAAGTGGGCGAGCCGCGTCACCCGGCAGCGGGCGAGCAGGATCGCCCGGAAGTGGGCGAGCCGCGTCACCGGGAAGTGGGCGAGCCGGGTCGCCGGCCAGCGGGCGAGCCGGGTCGCCGGGTAGCGGGCGTGCGGGTGCCGGCGGGTTTAGCTGGCCGGGCGCCGGTGCGGCGGCCCGGGACGTCACCTCGCCGGTAGCGTGCCGGCTACGGCCGGTCACGTCGCCCGTGGGCGAGGGTCCGGCCGGCCGGATCGGCTGACTGACCGTCCCGGGTTGCCGCCGGGCCGGAGGCGGGGAACCTGGCTGGCCCACGCCGGGCTGAGTGCCGCCCGGCTGGCCGAAGCCCGGTGGGGTGACGCCGGGTGGGGTGACGCCGGGTGGGGTGACGCCGGGTGGGGCCGCGCCGGGCCGGACCGCGCCCGGGGGTGTCGTCCCTGGGTTCGGGGCACCCGCACGGCCGGGGTCGGTCGGGTCGGCGCCGGGCGGGACCGCGGCCGGCCGGACCTGTCCCCGCGTGGGGCGGCCACGCTGAGGCGCCTGCCGCGGCGGCGAACCCGGCTGTGCCGAACCGGTCACCTGGCCGGTGCCGGCAGCGCCGCCCGCTGCGCCCGGTCTGCCCGGCCGGGGCAGCCGGCCGCTGGCCCGGCCGGCGGGCGTCCCCGGGGCTTCGCCGGGACGTTGAATGACTCCGGACGGGCTGTCCGCCATGGCTCCGGCCCGTCCCGGGACGGCCGGGGTGCGCGCACCCTGTCGACCCGGTACCACCGGTGGAACCACGGCGGCCGAGGCGCGTGCGGGCTGAGCAGGCCGGGCCGGGCCAGGCACGGCCGGCTGGCCCGGGACGGCGGGGTTCCGGCCGGGACGGCCCCGGCCCTGGGTACCGACGGGCCACCCGCCGGTACGGTCCTCCGCCGCATCCGGCGCGGCCGGGTCCCGGCCGGGACGGCCCCGGCCCTGGGTACCGACGGGCCACCCGCCGGTGCGGTCCTCGGCTGGGTCCGGAGCGGCCCGGCGGCCGGCGCCCGAGGTGGGCCGGGTGCCGCCGAGGCCGCCGCCCGGAATGGGCCCGGAGTGCTGACCGCCCGAAACCGGGGCACCCGGACCGGGCACCGCACGCTGACCACCGGGCACGGCATGCTGACCACCGGACGCCGCATGCTGCCCGCCCGGAACGTGCTGACCGCCCGATCCGTGCTGACCGCCCGGAACGTGCTGACCACCGGACCCGTACTGGCCGCCGGAGACATGCTGACCACCGGAAGCGTGCTGACCGCCGGAGACCGGCGCCGACGCGGGCCGGGAGTGCTGACCGCCGGAGATCGGCCGGGAGACCGGACCGGAGTACGGCCCGCCCGAGACCGGACCGGAGTGCTGACCGCCCGAGACCGGACGCGGCATCGGCCCGGAATGCTGGCCGCCCGGGGCGGGACCGGAATGCTGGCCGCCCGGGGCGGGACCGGAATGCTGGCCGCCCGGGGCCGGGGCGGAATGCTGGCCGCCCGGGGAGTGCTGGCCGTGGCGGCCGCCGTCGGTGTCGGGCCGGCCGTGCCGCCCGGTCCCCTCGTCGGCGTCGTCGGGTGCGGGCAGGCGGGCGCGCCGGCCGGTGGCACCGCCGCCGTACCGGTTCTCGGCGTCGTCCGGGTCGGGCCGGAAACGGCGACCGGTCCCCCGGCCGTCGGTGTCCCGCGTCGGCACCTGGGCGTATTCGCCGCTGGCGTGCCGGCCGGTCGGGTAGTCGTCGGCCGGCGTGGGACGGGGCGGCTCGGCATGACGGGACGGCCCGTCCGCCGGCGCCGGGAAGCGGCCCGCGGGGACGCCCGCCGGCCCGGGCGGGGCGGCGTGCCCGGCCGGGCGTGGTGCGGCCGGATCGGCGGTGGGGGTGCCGTACTGGCCGGGTACCCGGCCGGTGCCACGCGGCGGCACGGCGGACGGCGGTACCTCGGGGGCGTTTCCGGTCAGCGGGACGGCCGACACCGGCCCGGACGGACCGTAGCGGCCGGGCGGGGCGGACACCGGGCCCGCGGAGGGGGTACCGCCGCGTCGGGCCGGCGGCGGGACGGACGGGGGCACGGCGGACGGCGGCACGGCGGACGGCGGACGGCCGGCCGGAGGTTGGCCGGAAGGCGGTTGGGCGGGCGGACCGGACACCGGCCGGCCGGCGCCGGGCGGGGGCGGCGCGACCGGCGGAATCCGGCCGCCGAATTGTCCGGAAGTCATCTGCCGACGACTCTGACCTGGCCCGGACCCGTCCGGCGCGACTCCGTCCGCGGGGCGGCGGCCGGGCGGCGGCGCGACACCCTCCGACGGACGCCGGCCGGGCGGCGGCGCGACACCCTCCGACGGACGCCGGCCGGGCGGCGGCGCGACACCTTCGGACGGGCCCCGGCCGGGCGGCGGTGCCGCGCCCTCCGGGGAACGGCGGCCGCGGACCGGGGCGGCGGGCGGCGGCGTGGACGCACCGGGGCCTGCCGGGTCGGCGTTGCTCAGGTAGCCGGGCAGGTCGTCGTCGGGTTCCTCGTCCGGCCCGGGCGCCACCTTGCCGGACTTGCTGGCCCGGCCTTCGCCCGGTGTGCCCGGTCCGATCGCACCGCGTTGCTGCTTGGCGGTGCGCAGGTCGTCGAGCCAGCCGGTCTCCTCGGTGGGCACCACTTCGGGCTCGACCGGCTCCGGGCGGCCGCGGCCGAACAGCCGGCGACTCCGGCCGGTCTGCTCGCTGCGCTGGTCGGCGTCGTCGTCGGGCCGCTCGGCACCCCGCGGTGTCACGGCTGTCCCTTCTCGGCGGTCTCGGCACCGCCGTCGTCCTGCCCTGCCCGGTCTCGGTCCGTCCTGTCCTGCTCAACCGCGCTGCCCGGCTCAACCTTGCCGTCCGGCGCAACCTTGCCGTCCGGCGCAACCTTGCCGTCCGGCGCAACCACGCTGCCCGGCTCAACCACGCTGCCCGGCTCAACCACGCTGCCCGGCTCAACCACGCTGCCCGGCCCGGTCGCGCCGGGCGGCCCGGAGATGCGCGCCGCGTCCTCCGGGGCCGGGCCGTCCGGCCCGGAAGCAGCACCGGGCAGAGAGCCTACGGTCGATCGAGCCGTCCCGCCTTCGGCCGAAGGGCCGACGGGCGTACCCACGCCGGAACCGTGCCCGACCGCCCCCCGATCGCGTGCGACCGGGTCGGCACCGCGTGCCGCGGTGCCGCGGACGATGCGCCGCAGCCGGGGCAGCCGGTCCACCACGGCACGCTCGGCGCCGTGGTCGGAGGGGTGGTAGTAGTCCGCGCCGACCAGGTCGTCGGGCGCGTACTGCTGGGTGACCACGCCGCGTGGGTCGTCGTGTGGGTAGCGGTAGCCCTTGCCGTGACCCAGGCCACGTGAGCCCGGATAGTGGGAGTCGCGCAGGTGGGCCGGCACCGCGCCGCCGCGGCCGGCGCGGACGTCGGCCATCGCGGCGCCGAGAGCGGTGGTGACGCTGTTCGACTTGGGCGCGGTGGCCAGGTGCACGACGGCCTGGGCCAGGTTCAGCTGGGCCTCGGGCAGGCCGACCTGCTGCACCGCCTGGGCCGCGGCGGTCGCCACCTGCAGCGCCTGCGGGTCGGCCATGCCGACGTCCTCGCTGGCGAAGATCACGATGCGGCGGGCGATGAACCGGGCGTCCTCGCCGGCCACCAGCATGCGGGCCAGCCAGTGCAGCGCCGCGTCCGGGTCGGAGCCGCGCATGCTCTTGATGAACGCGCTGGTCACGTCGTAGTGGGCGTCGCCGTCGCGGTCGTAGCGCACGGCCGCGATGTCGACCGCCTTCTCCGCGGTGGCCAGGTCGATCTCGGCCACGCCCTGGGCGGCCGCGGACGACGCCGCCGCCTCCAGCGCGGTCAGTGCCTTGCGGACGTCGCCGCCGGCCAGGCGTACCAGATGCTCCTCGGCCTCGGCGGCGAGCGTGACCGCGCCGCCCAGGCCGCGCGGATCGGCGACCGCGCGGCGGATCAGGGTGCGCACCGCGTCGGTGTCCAGGGACTGGAGGGTGAGCAGGACGCAGCGGGACAACAGCGGAGAGATGACCGAGAAGTACGGATTCTCCGTGGTCGCGGCGAGCAGCGTGACCGTGCGGTCCTCGACGGCCGCGAGCAGGGAGTCCTGCTGGGTCTTGCTGAACCGGTGCACCTCGTCGATGAACAGCACGGTGGGCGGCCCGCCGGCGCGGCGCTGGCGGCGGGCGGTCTCGATCACCGCGCGCACGTCCTTGACGCCGGCGGAGAGCGCCGACATGGCCACGAACTTACGGTCCGTAGCGGCGGCCACCAGATGAGCGATGGTCGTCTTGCCGGTGCCGGGCGGTCCCCACAGGATCACCGACATCGGGGTGGCACCGGTGACGAGTTGCCGCAGCGGCGCGCCGGGCGCCAGCAGATGCTTCTGGCCGACCAGCTCATCGATGCTGGCCGGGCGCATCCGGACGGGCAGCGGCGAGTCCGCGGAGGGCGCGGCGAAACCGGCGGACGGCCCGTCGGACGTCGCCGTGGTGCCGACGCCGCCCGGCTGCAGGGGGAAGAGCCCGTCGAGTTCCATCAGCACCGAGAGTACCGGCCCGCCCTCGACTGCCGGAAATGCGGCGAAGGCGGGCCGGTGCCGGGTAGGCGCGTCAGCCGCGGCCCGGACGCCGTCCGTAGAAGCGCCGGCCGGAGCTGCCGTTGCCGGCCCGCGGGCCACTGCCCACGCCGGCCAGGTAGAGCGAGAGGAGCAGCAGGCCGAGGGAGGCGAACGTGGGGAAGTTGAACAGGTCGGTCGTCTGCACGTCGAGCAGATCGAGCAACAGGTAGATGCCGAAGACGACGGCGGCGGCAATGGCGAGCATGTTGGTTCCTCCGGGGGGTGAGAGCGCTTGTGAAGTGCTGTTACCCCACCGCTGGCTGCGGCGAAACTCCATCCTGGAGCGCTCCCACCGGCGGCCGGTGCCGGCCCACCAGATACAGCGGCGCGGCCACGGCCAGGACGACCGCGCCGATCAGCATCGCCCAGGCGGTGCCGGCCTGGGCGGCCACCGCGGTCAGCAGGACCAGACCGAGCGCGCTGCCGGGCTGGCCCACCATCGAGTTCAGCGACAGCAGGCTGGCCCGGTACGGCCCGTCGACCTGGCGGTGCAGCAGCCCGGAGTGCACCGGGTCGGCCGCGCCGTGCACGGCGTAGCAGAGCAGGAACGCGCCGATCACCCCGGCCGGCCCGGCGAACCACGCCATCCCGGCGACCGTGACGCCCTGGGCGAGGCGCAGGGCGAATCCGGTCCACGGCGCGCCGATCCGGCGGGTGAGCAGCGGAATCAGTGCGGCACCGGCGGCCGAGGCACCCCAGCCGGCGGACCCCACCGGCCCCATCAGCGCGGCCGCCCGTTCGGTGTCGCCGACCACCTCGGCGAGGCGGACCGGCATCAGGGTTTCGAACGTGGTCATGCCGAAGCCCCAGAACAGTTCGACGGTGATCAGCGCGGCGATCACCCGGGAGCGGCGGACCAGCCGGAGCGCGCCGCCGATCGCGGCGGGCACACCGCGCGCCGAGGCGATCAGCGCGGCCGGTCCGCGGGCCGCACGCGGTTCGGCCATCAGCGCCGCCACCGCCACCAGCAGGGCCAGCTGGACGCCGACCGCGACCAGGACCGGAAGCGTCAGCGCGGACACCGGCCCGGCCGGGCCGAGCGCCACGACGCCGCCGGCCAGCAGCGCGCCCCCGGCGATCGCGAGACCGGCCACCACGCCGCTGCGGCTGAGCCCGGTCTCGATGTCGGCCCCGGCGTCGGCGGCCAGCGCCTGGTCGACGTACCAGGCCTCCAGCGGGCCGCTGTCCAGTGCCCGGTGCACGCCCTGGAGCAGGAAGACCGCCATGAACAGCGCGACCGTGTCGGCGACCCCGAGCAGGGCGAGCGCGGCCAGGTTGACCGCACCGGCGAGCAGCAGCACGGGCCGCCGGCCGATCGCGTCGGACAGGCCCCCGGTGGGCAGTTCCAGGACCAGGACCGTGATTCCCTGTACGGCCGCCGCCAGCCCGACCTGCGCGATGGTGAGCCCGCGCTCCAGCGGCAGCAGCACGTACACCGGGATCATCAGGCCGACCGGGAACCACCGCAGGCCGAGCAGGAACAGGAACCGGCGCTGCACCTGGACCGGAGTGAGAACCGTCACGACGGACCCACCCGGGGCACGCCGTACAGATAGAGCTGGACCTGCCGGGCGTCGGGTGCCGGCGCCGCGGCGGTCTCCCGCCGGTGCCGCTCGATCACCTCGTCCAGCTCACCGATGAGCCGGCCCAGCTGACCGGCGTTCAGGTGCAGGACGTAGTCCGAGAAGTCGGTCGCCTCCTGCCACTCCACCGGCTCGTTCTCCTCCGCGCGGTGCCAGTCCTCGACCAGATCGGCGAGCCGGCGCACGCCGTAGGAGTTGAGCCAGTCGGCCGCGGCCATGGCGTCCTCGTCGCCGGCGTACGCGCTGCGCCGCCAGCTGCTCACGTCGTGCGCGGAGCGCCACCAGCGCTCCCGGCCGCGCCCCGGGCGGTCCTCCTCGACCAGGCCGACGTCGGCGAGCTGGCGCAGGTGGTAGCTGGTGGCGCCGGTGTTGGTGCCGAGCGCCCCGGCCAGCCCGGTGGCGGTGGCCGGCCCGTCGAGCCGCAGCTGGGCGAGCAGCCGGGCCCGCAGCGGATGGGCCAGGATGCGGATCTGCCGCGCGTTCAACTCGACGTGCCGGAGTTCCGCCATGCATCCACAATATCTGTGCACAGAAATTGTGCAAGGTATCTCTGGATAGCATCGGACGATGATCGAGGCACGACCGGCCGGGCCGGCGGACGCGGACGAGATCATGCGCCTGCGCGGCGTGATGATCGGCAGCATGACCGGCGGCCACCCGGTCACCGGCGACTGGCAGCAGGCCGGCGCGGACGTGGTGCGCCGGCTCCTGACCGGCCCCGACCCGGCGGTCGCCGCCTTCGTGGTGGACCGCCCGGACGGCGACGGACTCGCGGCGTGCGTGGTCGGGCAGATCGATCAGCGACTGCCGGGTCCGCGCGATCCGACCGGACTGCGGGGGTACGTCTACAACGTGGCCACCGACGCCGCCTACCGCCGCCGCGGCTACTCCCGGGCCTGCATGCGGGCGCTGCTGGACTGGTTCGGCACCCGCGGCGTCGGCACCGTCGACCTGCGCGCCTCGGCGGACGGCGAGCCGCTGTACGCATCGCTCGGCTTCGTCCGTACCCCCGACCCGGCGATGCGCCGCGTCGCCCCTTGACCTCGACCAGGCTTCAGGTTGCACGCTGCCCGAATGACCGACGGGATTCTGGACGAGGCGCTGGAACGGCTACGCGACACCGGCCCGGAACGCCACGGCTGGCTGTCCAACCACGCACCGATGGCGGCCGAGGCCCTGGTGCGGCACGGCCACGGCACGGACGTGCACCGCTTCCTCGACGACTACGCACACCGGCTGGAGGAGGCACCCCGCGGCATCGCCCCGATCGCGCCGGACGAATGGCGCGACCCGCTCGGCGACCCGACACGCACCGGCGACTGGATCGCCTTCTTCGACCGGGCGGTCCGCGACCGGCCGTGGACCGACGTGCTGACCGAGTGGTGGCCGCGCCTGCTGCCCGGCATCGCGGCCGGCGCCACGCACGGCGTGATCCGGGTCGGGCATGCGGTCCGGGCCCTGCGCGCCCAGGAGACCCGGCCGCGGATCGCCGAACTCGGCCGCGGACTCGCCTACTGGGCGGCCCGCTGGCAACCACTCGCCCCGGCCGGCGCCGGTCCGTACCGCCGGTCGGACCCCCGGGCCGCGCTGGACGCCGTGCCCCGCGTACCCGATCAGCGGTTCGGCATCCGGAACCGCCTGGCGCAACTCGCCGACCTGCCCGGCCCACCGCGGACCGCGGCCGACGGGTCCGCGGCGCAGGGCCTGGCGGAGATCGTCGAGGCCGCGGTGCTCCGGCATCACACGCGCGGGTACGGCAGTCCGGTGATGCTGGTGCACGCCGCGACGGCACCCGCCGCGGTCCTACGCGCCCTGCCGTCCCTGCCCGCCGCGCTGCACGCATCCGGTCTGGCCGCCGGATGGGCGGCCGCCGCCGCGGTGACCGCCGCCTACTCCCCCGCCGAGGCCCACCCGCCGGCCCGGCCCGGCGATCCGGCGGACCCGGCGACCAGCACAGACCGGGCGGCGCGTCCCGGCGACCCGGCGACCAGCACGGACCGGGCGGCGCGTCCCGGCGACCCGGCGTCCAGCATGGACCGGGCGGCGCGTTCCGGCGACCCGCACGCGATCAAGTTCGCCGACGCGGCCGTGGAGGCGTACCGGCGGCACGCCGACCCGGCGCTGCTCGCCGCCGCCGACCACGCCACCACGCTGATCGCGGCGGACTGACCGTCAGTCCGCCAGGCGGAACAACAGCACGGTCTCCCACTTGTGCATGTCCGGCTGCTCGGCCGGGTTCGTCATCAGCATCTCCAGGCGGCAGCCCCAGACCTCGCCCTCCAGCGTCTGCGTCACGTCGAACGCGAGGCCGTGGTCCCGCCCCCAGTCCAGCAGCCGGGCGGTGACCGCCATCAGCTCGTCCGGATGCCCGACGTGGGTGACCGTGGCGTACCGTCCGGCGGGCAGCGTGTCGGTGAACGTGGGCTCCGCCACGTCGACCGGCCCGCCCACCGGAATGCCCGCCTCGACCACCAGCTCGGCCGACATGTCGATCACCCGGTACCGGAAGAACGGCGGCCCGACGATCGGCGCACCGCGCTCCGCCAGCCAGCCGAACATCGTCGGCAGGTGGTCGGCGACCGTAGCGAACTCCGTCATGGTGATCGTTTCGCGCCGCCCCACATAGGGCTGTTCGGCGCGCTGGACCACGGTCGGCTCCATGGCCGCCTCCGCTTCCACATCCGATGCACACGTCAGAAAGGGCAGAAACGGATCCGCGACTCTGCGGCCGCCGCTCACCGGTCAAATCGTACCGGCCGAATCGCCGCAGTCCAGGCACCGGCGGAGTGGATCAGATGCAGTCGGATGCCGGACGCAGTGGCGTGCGCAGCAGCGCGGCGGCCCGGGCACTGTCCAGGCGTACGTCCGCGGGCCGGGCGCCGAGGCCGCTCTCCGCGATCGTGCTCACCGGGACGGCCGACGGGTCCAGGCCGTGCGCGGCGGCGACCAGCCGGCCCAGGTCGGCCCGGCTCAGCGCCTCCGGACCGGCCACGTTGATCGTTCCGGAGTAGCCGGACGCGGCCAGCTCGAGCACCGCCGCGGCCAGGTCGGCGACCGCGACCGGGCAGCGGAACTCGTCGCTGAACAGGGCGCCGGACCGGCGGCCGGTGCTCAGGTCCAGGGCGAGCTGGATCTGCTTGCTGCGGTCGTCGCCGATGATCAGCGAGGTGCGGACGATCGCCGCCGCCGGGTCGATCGCGGCCACGGCGGTCTCCGCGGCGGCCTTCGCGGCGCCGTACCGGTGCACCGGGGTGGGCTCGTCGTCGTCGAGGTACGGCGTCGGCCGGCCGGCGTGCAGCGCGTCGGTGGACACGTGCACCAGCCGCGCGCCGACGTCGGCCGCGGCGAGTGCCACGTGCGCGGCGCCGTCCGCGCAGATCGCCCACGAATCCGCCCGGTAGGCGCAGTTGACCAGCACGTCCGGCCGCAGTTCGCGGACCAGGCTCAGCACCGCGGAACGGTCGGTGATGTCCAGGTCCGCCGAGGACGTGCCGGTGACGTCCGGCCCGGCCACCGACGCCAGCCGCGCCACCTCGCCGCCGAGGTAGCCGCTGGCGCCGACGACCAGGACACGGGTCAGTTGGACCGCTCCACCGGAGCGGCGACACCGTCGGTGCCGGGGGTCGCGGTGGTCGCCTTCGGCTTGGCGTCGATGCCGGCCTCGAGCCGCTGCTGCGCGGTGATCGGGGTCGGTGCGGAGGTCAGCGGGTCGAATCCGCCGCGGGTCTTCGGGAACGCGATGACCTCGCGGATCGACTCGTTCCCGGACAGCAGCATGCAGGTCCGGTCCCAGCCGATGGCGATGCCGGCGTGCGGCGGCGGACCGTACTTGAACGCCTCCAACAGGAAGCCGAACTTGTCCTGCGCCTCCTCCGGCGAGATGCCGAGCAGGTCGAACACCCGGGACTGGACGTCGCCGCGGTGGATACGGACGCTGCCGCCGCCGATCTCGTTGCCGTTGCAGACGATGTCGTAGGCGTACGCCAGCGCCCGGTCCGGCGCCGTCTCGAACTTGTCCGCCCATTCCTCGTTCGGCGAGGTGAACGGGTGGTGTACCGCGGTCCAGCCGCCCTCGTCCGTCTTCTCGAACATCGGCGCGTCCACCACCCAGCAGAACGCCCACGCCGACTCGTCGATCAGCCCGGAGCGCCGGGCGATCTCGATGCGGGCCGCGCCGAGCAGTTCCTGCGCCTCCCGGCGCTCGGTGGAGGCGGCGAAGAACACCGCGTCGCCCGGCTTCGCCCCGACCGCGTCGGCCAGGCCGGACAGATGCGCCTCGGACAGGTTCTTGGCGACCGGCCCGCGGGCCGCGCCGGTCTCCGCGTCCAGCACCACGTACGCCAGGCCGCGGGCACCGCGCGCCTTCGCCCAGTCCTGCCAGCCGTCCAGTTCCTTGCGGGTCTGCGTGGCGCCGCCCGGCATCACCACGGCGCCCACGTACCCGCCGTTGTCGATGGCGCCGGCGAACACCCGGAACTCGGTGCCCCGCAGGTAGTCGGTGAGTTCGGTGAGTTCCACGCCGTACCGCAGGTCGGGCTTGTCGGAACCGTACCGGTTCATCGCGTCGTGCCAGGTGATCCGCGGGATCGGCGTCGGCACCGTGTGCCCGGCCAGCTCGCCCCAGAGCTTGACGACCAGTTCCTCGCCCAGCGCGATGATGTCGTCCTGGGTGACGAACGACATCTCGATGTCCAGCTGGGTGAACTCGGGCTGCCGGTCGGCGCGGAAGTCCTCGTCGCGGTAGCAGCGGGCGATCTGGTAATACCGCTCCATGCCGCCGACCATGAGCAGCTGCTTGAACAGCTGCGGGGACTGTGGCAGCGCGTACCAGGTGCCCGGCTGCAGGCGGACCGGGACCAGGAAGTCGCGGGCACCCTCCGGGGTGGACCGGGTCAGCGTCGGCGTCTCGATCTCCAGGAAGTCCCGGGCGTGCAGCACCTCGCGGGCGATGTGGTTGGCCCGGGAACGCAGCCGGAGGGCCTGCGCCGGGCCGCTGCGGCGCAGGTCGAGGTAGCGGTACCTGAGGCGCAGGTCGTCGGACGCGGTGATGTCGTCGTCCACCGGCAGCGGCAGCGGCGCCGACTCGGACAGCACGGTCAGCGCGCTGGCGGTCACCTCGACGTCGCCGGTCGGCAGGTCGGGGTTCTCGTTGCCGGCCGGGCGGCGGGTGACCTCACCGGTCACCGTGACGCAGTATTCGTTGCGCAGCGCGTGCGCGTCCTCCTCGCGGAGGACGACCTGCACCACACCGGAGGCGTCCCGCAGGTCGACGAAGATGACACCACCGTGGTCGCGCCGGCGGGCCACCCACCCGGCGAGCGTCACCGTCGTGCCGGCGTCGCCAGCGCGCAGGCTGCCGGCGTCATGGGTACGGATCACGGGAAGGTCTCCTCACAGGGTTCACGGACGCAACCGACATTCTGTCAGGGGCGCCCGGGTCACGTGCCCGCCGGGCCGGACCTTGCCCCCGGCGCCGCACCGGTGCCGCGGTCACCTGGCACCGACGAACCAGCCGTCCACCAGCACCGGCACCGCGACCGAGTCGGTACGGGCGCCGGCCAGCGTGACGTCGTCGGGGTAGCCGTCGCCGATCAGTTCGCGCCCGCTGGCGCAGGCCGCCAGCGCCCCCGGCAGGTCGCCGGCGACGTCCCGGAACGCGGCGAGCGCCATCCGGGCCTCCGGCGACAGCATCTGCCGGGCCGGCACCGGGAGTCCGTCGGTGAGGGCGGCGATGAAGGCGCCCGCACCCCACAGGTCCTCGACCGCCGGCCGGAGCGGCCCGCCGTCCCAGCGTTCCCCGGCCGCCACCACCGCGACCGTGCCACCACCGAACGCCGCGGCCGTCGCTGCCGCCATCGCCTCCCCGCCCGCGCGCTGACCGGGCGAGGCAGGACGGTCGTCGGCGCGTGACCGGATCCACGCCGCGGCCGCCGCCGCGTTGCGCAGCGACACCCCCACCACGGTGGCGCCCGCGTCGGCGAGCCGGGCCGCGACCGTCGAACCGTTCGGTGACGGCAGCACCAGCCGCTCCACGCCGGTCGCCCGCAGCACGCTCCCCGGCGAGAGGCTCACCTGCCCGGCCCGCGCCGCCGACCGGCCGACCGCCAGCGTGGCACCGTGCGCACGGGCCACCGCGTGCGCGGACTCGTCCCGCCACCGGTACGGCAGGACCGCGATCCCCCGTTCCACCGCGACGGTGAGCGTGGTGGTGAACGACAGCACGTCCACCACCGCCACGAACGCCGCGCCGGGTGCCACCGCGTCGGCGCCTTCCGGTCCCCAGTCGAACCGGACCGCGTACCCGGCCTGGGTGTAGCAGTCCCTCACCACCGCGGCCGCCATTCGCCCGGGTCGAGGGCGTCGAGAACGCCGGCGAGCCGCTTCTCCTCCCAGACGAAGTGCGACTCCAGCAGCGCGGCGAGCCCGTCCAGCTCGGCGCGGGCACCGTCCTCGTCCAGGCGCTGTGCCAGCTCGGCGAGTCGCGCGAGCATGCCGGCCACCATGCGGTGGTCGCGCTCCAGCCCGTCGAGGACGTCCCGCAGTTCCGGGTGGCGCGCGGCCAGTAGCGGGAACACCGACGTGTCCTCCTCGGTGTGGTGCCGGGTCACCGCGGCGCAGAACGCCAGGCAGTGGTCGGCCAGCTCGCGCGGCGGCGGTGCGCCGTCGCGCAGGTCGTCCAGTGCGCCGAGCAGCCGCACATGCGTCTCGATCAGCTGCTGACCCAGCGCGGTCAGCCGCCCGTACTCCTCGTCGTCCGCCACGAAGATCCCATGGTCCGGCGCCTCCGTACCCTCGGCGGTCTCCTGGCCGGGTGCACCGCGACGCTGTCCCCGATCCGATCAAACCGGCACGGGCGCCGTCAATCCGCCCGGCTATGGCGCCCTCCGCACCGAGCCGGACCCGGCCACCGACGCGGAAAGCGTGGCCAGGTCGTAACGCCAGTCGTGACAGCGGATCGGGTGGCCGGCCGGGTACTCGAAGTCGCACTCGCCGAGCAGCTCGAACCCCGCCGTGCGGCAGACCGCGTCGGACGCCGCATGGCCCACCTTCGGGTACGCGTGCGCCCACCGGCACCGTCCCACCGCGGCGGCGAACCCGAGCGCGGTGACCGTGGCGGCCCGGGCGAGCCCGCGGCCCTGGTGGCCGGGCAGCACCTTCCAGCCCATCTCGTACACCGTGTCGCCCTGCCACTGCCGCTCCCAGTAACCGACCGACCCGACCGGCTCGGCCACGCCCGGAACCAGGATCAGGAACATCCGACCGGTGCCGGCGCCGGTGAACGCGAGGATCCGCCGGTGCCGGGCGACGATCGAGTCCTCGGTCTCGGTGCCGCCCAGATAGGTCTTCATCGACGGGATGTTGGCGCGGTGCTCCAGTGTCAGCCCGCGCCCGTCCCACGCCTCCAGCCAGAAGTCCGTGTCCGCTGCCATGCCGAAATCGTCTCGCGCGGGTACGACAGTTCCGGCCGTCCACGTCAGATCCCGGAGCCGGAAACGCCGAACGTGGAGCCGGTCGGACCCCAGGCGGGCGACGTCCCGCCGCTCCACACCGCCTCGGCGAACGCGCACAACCGGGGAACGCCAGGTGGTCGACCCGGTTGCCGCACGCCGCGGAGCCAGCCGGCGACCTGTTCCAGGCCGGGCGCGGCGGACAGGGCCAGCTGCGGCCCGAGTTCGCGGACGCCCGCGTGCCGGAGCGGTCTGGGGATCATCGGCGTCCCCGGCTCAGAAGTAGGTGTGCAGGACGTCGACCACGTGCAGGTCGTCGTCGACCACCGGGATCTCCCGCCACTTGTCGAACGCCGTACACGGGTGGGAGAGCCCGAAGCGCAGCAGGTCGCCCGGGGTGACCTGCACGCCGGGCGGAACCGACAGGTAGGTGTGATGGTCGTTGAGCCGGGTCACGGCGAGGCCGGGCGCCGGTGCCAGCGTGCCGCCCCGGCGGATCGCGGTGACCACCGGCAGGCCCTCGTCGATCGGCGCGTCCCGTTTGCCCATCCCGGCGATCGCCAGCCCCGGCTCCGGTGTCGACAGCACCTGCGCCCACATCTCCAGCGCCGGCACCAGCGGGCCCTCGCCGGGCACCCGGTTGAACGGCGTCCGCTCCCGGTAGAAACCGTCGTCGTGGGTGACCGAGGCGCCGCTGCGCAGGATCAGCCGGCCGGGCCCGGCGCCGGCCAGCCGCTCGGCCACCCGGTCGAACCAGGCGCTGCCGCCCGCCGACACCAGCGGCCGGGCCGGCAGCAGGCCGGCGGCGGAGAGCGTCCGCACCCCCTCGGCGAGCCGGTCCAGGAACGCGTCGACCTCGGCCAGCTCGGCGAGCTGGCCCTCGTATCCGGTGACGCCGACCAGGTCGAGCCCGTCGGCCGCGGCGGCCGCGCGGGCCACCGAGGCGAGATCGGCGAGGGTACGGCAACCGGTGCGCCCGCCGGCATGCCCCAGCTCGACGAGCACGCGCAGCACGCCGGGGTGACCGCGCACCGCGGCGGCGGCCACCTCGACCCCGGCCACGGAGTCGACCTGGAAATACACCTCGGCGCCGCGGGTGTGCTCCGCGGCCAGCCAGCGCAGCGCCGTCGGATCGAGCACCTGGTTGGCGATCAGCACCCGGGACACCCCGAGGCGGCGCAGGACCAGCGCCTGGTTGGGCGTCGCCACGGTCATCCCCCAGGCGCCGGCCGCGAACTGCGCGGCGATCAGCCCGGGCGCCATGGTGGTCTTGGCGTGCGGTGCGAAGTCGAACCCGTGGCGGGCGCAGTAGGCCGCCATGGTGGCCACGTTCGCCTCGACCGCGGCGCGTCTGACCACCAGCACCGGCCAGGTGAAGCCGCCGTCGAACAGGCCCGGCCGCGTCTCGGCCAGCTCCGCCGCGGTCCGCACGCCGTCGGGCGCCCAGAAGCCCTTGGCGCGCCAGTCGATCGGCCCAGCGGGGATGTCGAGCATGACGAGGCAGCCTCCCGAGTCTTGACCGCCGGAACCGGGGTCCAGCACGCTGTGGAAGCTACCAAGCACCGCCGACAGTTTCGGAGGCGTCCGCGTGCCGGAGCCGTACGACCTGGTGTTCACCGGCGGCGACGTGCTGGACCCGGGTGGCGGCCGGTCCGGGCGGCTGGACGTGGCCGTGCGCGGCGGACGGATCGCCGCGGTGGGAGCGGACCTGGGCGGCGGCGCCCGCCGGACCGTCGACGTCACCGGGCGGCTGGTCACGCCGGGCCTGGTGGACCTGCACACGCACGTCTACCCGGGCGCCGGCTACTGGGGCGTCGACCCGGACCCGATCGCCTGGTACACCGGCGTCACCACCTGGGTGGACGCCGGTTCGGCCGGGGCGTACACGCTGGCCGGGCTGCGCGCGGCGACGGCCGGGCGGCGGGTCCGCGGGCCGGTGCTGCTGAACATCGCCGGACCGGGGCTGGCCGCGCGTACCGGTGAGGGTCGTGATCTGGGTTCCTGCGACGCCGAGCTGGCCGCCCGGACCGTGCGTGACCACCGGGATCTGGTCGTCGGGATCAAGGTGCGGATCGACGCCGAGACCGTCGGTGGCAACGGCGTCGAGCCGTTGCGCCGCGCCCTGGCGGCGGCCGGTGCCGGCGGGGTGCCGGTGATGGCGCACGTCGGGGTGGCGCCGCCGGCCGTCGACGAGGTGCTGGAACTGCTGCGGCCCGGGGACATCGTCACGCACTGCGCGAGCGCGTTCGCCCGTCCGCTCGGCGCGGCGGCGCTCGCGGCCCACCGGCGCGGCGTGCTCTTCGACATCGGACACGGGTCCGGCGGGTTCTCGTTCGAGGTGGTGGAGGCGCAGCTGGCGAGCGGGCTGCCGCCGTACACGATCTCCACCGACCTGCACGCCCGCTCGCTGTACGGTCCCGCCTTCGACCTGCCCACCACCATGGCGAAGCTGCTCGCCGCCGGCCTTTCGCTGTCCGACGTGGTCGCGGCGACGACCGTGCATCCGGCCCGGGCCCTCGGGCTGGCCGCCGGGACTCTGGTCGTGGGCGTCCCGGCCGACCTGGCCGTGTTCCGGGTGGAGGAGGGCGGGTTCGAGGTGGCCGACGCGCACCGGCGGATCCGGCGGGCGCCGCTGCGGCTGGTCAACGAGCAGACGTACGTCGCCGGGCGGCGCCTGGACCCGCAGCTGCCGGCCCCGCCGCCGGAGTGGATCCCGCTGACCGACGCCCAGCGCGCCGCGCTCGCCCGGCGGGAGGATGATCTCCGTAGCCTGCTCGCCACGCCTCTGGTCGGTGTGGACGGGCTGGCCGAGCAGTTTCCCGTCCGCTGACCGAGGGAGTCCCCGTGCCCGCACGCGCCGTCCACACCGACCAGGCCGCCCCACCCGGCGGTCCGTACTCGCAGGCCGTCGTGGCCGGCGACACCGTCTACCTGGCCGGTGCGATCCCGGCCCGGCCGGACGGCACCCGGGTCACCGGCAGCTTCGCCGAGCAGGCGCACGCCGCCTTCCGCAACCTCGCGGCGTGCGCCGAAGCCGCCGGCGGCAGCCTGGAGCAGGCCGTCCGGGTCGGCGTCTACCTGCGCGACTTCGGCGACTTCGCGGAGCTGAACGAGATCTATGCGCAGTACCTGACCGGGGCGAACCCGCCGGTGCGCACCACCATCCCGGTCGCGCTGGAGGGCATGGCGATCGAAGTGGACGCGATCCTGTACCTCGGCTGAGCGCCCCGGTTTTGTCGGTGGGTCGTGCTTTGATCAGTGGGCCGCACGGTTCACCGGGGGTTACACATCGGAAACGTACGGCTGCCAACATGCGCTGGGCGACAGACAGGGAGGCCGGCTTGTTCCTCAGCCAGCACGAGCAGGAGCGTCTGCTCATCCACGTCGCGGCCGATGTGGCCCGGCGGCGGCGTGAGCGGGGGCTGCGGCTCAACCATCCGGAGGCCACTGCGATCATCACCGCGTTCCTGTTGGAGGGCGCCCGCGACGGGCGCACCGTGGCGGACCTGATGGACGCCGGCCGGCGCGTGCTGACCCGGGACGACGTCATGGACGGCGTGCCCGAGATGCTCGCCGAGGTGCAGGTGGAAGCCACCTTCCCGGACGGCACCAAGCTGGTCACCGTGCACGGGCCGATCTCATGACCGTGCCCGGGGAGATCATCGCCGGCACCGGCGACATCGAGATCAACGCCGGGCGCACGGTGCTGGCCCTGACCGTGCGCAACACCGGAGACCGGCCGGTGCAGGTCGGTTCGCACTACCACTTCGCCGAGTCCAACGCGGCGCTGGAGTTCGACCGGGCCGCCGCCTGGGGCCACCGGCTGGCCGTGCCGGCCGGCACCTCGGTGCGGTTCGAGCCGGGCCTGCCGCGGGACGTCGACCTGGTGCCGCTCGCCGGGCGGCGCATCGTCCCCGGGCTGCGCGGGCTGGCCGGCGGCCCGCTGGACACCCCGCCGCCACCGGCGCCGGATCCGGCGGACATCGAGCCGGCCGGTTCGCTGGACGAGGACACCGAGCCCGATCAGCCGTCGAACGGGAGCCCGCGGTGAGCCGGCCCCCCGCCCGGACCGGAGCACCGGCATGAGTTTTCTCGACCGCGGCCGGTACGCCGCGCTCTACGGCCCGACCACCGGCGACCGGATCCGGCTCGCCGACACCAACCTGCTCATCGAGGTCGAGGAGGACCGCAGCGCCGGTCCGGTCCCCGGCGACGAGGTGGTCTTCGGCGGCGGCAAGGTGATCCGCGAGTCGATGGGCCAGTCCCGGGCCACCCGCGCCGAGGGCACCCCCGACACGGTGATCACCGGGGTCGTGGTGCTGGACCACTGGGGCATCGTGAAGGCCGACGTGGGCATCCGCGACGGGCTGGTGGTGGCGGTCGGCAAGGCCGGCAACCCGGACACGATGGACGGCGTGCACCCCGGCCTGGTGATCGGCGCCGGCACCGAGATCATCGCCGGCAACGGCAAGATCCTCACCGCGGGCGCCATCGACAGCCACGTCCACCTGATCAGTCCCACCATCCTGGACACCGCGCTGGCCAGCGGCATCACCACGATCATCGGCGGCGGCACCGGCCCGGCCGAGGGCACCAAGGCCACCACGGTCACGCCGAACGCCTGGCACCTGGCCCGGATGCTCGAGGCGATCGACGCATGGCCGATCAACGTGCTGCTGCTCGGCAAGGGCAACACGATGTCCGAGGAGTCGCTGTGGGAACAGCTCCGCGGCGGCGCCGGCGGCTTCAAACTGCACGAGGACTGGGGTACGACACCCGCGGTCATCGACACCGCGCTGCGGGTGGCCGACGCGTCCGGCGTGCAGGTGGCCATCCACACCGACACGCTGAACGAGGCCGGCTTCGTCGAGGAGACGGTGCGGGCGATCGGCGGGCGGTCGATCCACGCGTACCACACCGAGGGCGCGGGCGGCGGGCACGCACCGGACATCATCACCGTGGCCGGGCACGCCAACGTGCTGCCGTCCTCGACGAACCCGACCCGGCCGTACACCCGCAACACGCTCAGCGAGCACCTCGACATGCTGATGGTCTGCCACCACCTGAATTCGTCGGTGCCGGAGGACCTGGCGTTCGCGGAGAGCCGGATCCGCCCGTCCACGATGGCGGCCGAGGACCTGCTGCACGACCTGGGCGCGATCTCCATGATCGGTTCGGACTCGCAGGCGATGGGCCGGGTCGGCGAGGTGGTCATGCGCACCTGGCAGACCGCCCACGTGATGAAGGCGCGGCGCGGGTCGCTGCCCGGCGACGGCGCCGCCGACAACCTCCGGGCCCGGCGGTACGTCGCCAAGTACACGATCTGCCCCGCCGTGGCGCACGGCATCGCCGGTCAGGTCGGTTCCGTCGAGCCCGGCAAGCTGGCCGACCTGGTGCTCTGGGACCCGGCGTTCTTCGGTGTCCGCCCGGCACTGGTGATCAAGGGCGGGATGATCGCGTACGCGCAGATGGGCGACGCCAACGCCTCGATCCCGACGCCGCAGCCGATGCTCCCCCGCCCGATGTTCGGCGCCTACGGCGTGGTCCCGTCGCAGACGTCGCTGGCGTTCGTCGCACCGGCCGCGATCGACGCCCTGGTCGGCGACCGGGTCGGCTGCCGGCGCGGGTTCGCACCGGTGGCGGACACCCGTGCGGTGGGCAAGGCGGACATGCCGCTGAACGACGCGCTCCCCCGCATCGAGGTCCAGCCGGACACGTTCGAGGTGCGCATCGACGGCGAGGTGGTCGAGCCCGACCCGGTGACCGAGCTGCCCATGGCCCAGCGGTACTTCCTGTTCTGATGTCACTCGCCACCCTGCTCGTGCTCGCCGACGGGCGGCTGCCGGCCGGTGGGCACGCCCACTCCGGCGGCCTGGAGACCGCGGTGTCGTCCGGCCGGGTACGCGACCTGGCCGGGCTGAGCGGCTTCCTGCACGGCCGGCTCGCCACGTCCGGCCGGGTCGCGGCCGCGTTCGCCGCCGCGGCCTGTGCCCGCACCGCGGAATGGCCGGTGTGGGACGCCGGCCTGGACGCGCGAACCCCGTCTCCGGCGCTGCGCCGGGCGTCCCGCGCCCAGGGCCGGGCCCTGCTGCGCGCCGGCCGGGCCATGTGGCCGGTGGCCGCCGTCGGCCGGGAGCCACACCATCCGGTGGCGCTGGGCGCGGTGGCCGCCGCGGCCGGCCTGGACCCGGCGGCGGCCGCGGTGGCCGCCGCGCACGGCACGGTGACCGGCCCGGCGAGCGCCGCGGTCCGGCTGCTCGGCCTCGATCCGTACGCGGTGCACGCCCTGCTGGCCCGCCTCGCCCCCGAGTGCGACCGGATCGCGGCCGACGCGGCGTCCCGCACCGCCGCCCCGGTCGACGACCTGCCCGCGGCCGGCGCGCCGCTGCTGGACATCGGCGCCGAACAGCACGCGACGTGGGAGGTGCGCCTCTTTGCCTCCTGACTTTCCCACTCCCGACCGGCACCGAGGGTGCGCCGCCTCGCCTTCTCCCGTTCCGACTTCCCGACCGGCACCGAAGGTGCGCCGCTTCGGCGACTCACGTCCGGACCCCCGACCGGCACCGGGGTGCGCCGCCTCGCCCTTCTCCCTTCCGACTTCCCGACCAGCACCGGAGGTGCGCCGTGCACGCTGAGCAACCCGGCCATGACCACGAGCACGGTCCGGACGAGGTGCCGCACACCCACCCCGACCCCGGGGTCGACCCGCACGCGCCGCTGACCACCGGCCCGAGAGCGCTGCGCATCGGCATCGGCGGCCCGGTCGGGTCCGGCAAGACCGCGCTGGTCGCGGCGCTGTGCCGCACGCTCGGCGCGGAACTGCGGCTGGCCGTCGTGACGAACGACATCTACACCACCGAGGACGCCGACTTCCTGCTGCGCAACGGCGTCCTGCCGGCGGACCGGATCCGCGCGGTGGAGACCGGTTGCTGCCCGCACACCGCGATCCGCGACGACATCTCCGCCAACCTGGACGCGGTCGAGGACCTGGAGGCGTCGCTCGGCCCGCTGGACCTGGTCCTGGTGGAGAGCGGCGGCGACAACCTGACCGCCACGTTCAGCAAGGGCCTGATCGACCGGCAGATCTTCGTGGTCGACGTGGCCGGCGGCGACAAGGTCCCCCGCAAGGGCGGTCCCGGCGTGACCACCGCCGACCTCCTCGTGATCAACAAGACCGACCTCGCCCCGCTGGTCGGCGCGGACCTGACGGTGATGGACCGCGACGCCACGGCGCGGCGCGGGGCACTGCCGACCGTGTTCCTGTCGCTGGTCGAGGATCCCGCGGCGGCACCGGTGGCGGACTGGGTGCGGGCGCTGGTCACGGCCCGGGTGGCGGCCGCAGGCGCAAGCGGGTGACGCCTGGTGGCAGCCGCGGACGCAAGCGGGTGACGCCTGGTGGCGGCCGCGGGGGCGAGCGGATGACCCCGGATACCGACCGCAGGCGCGAGCGGGCGACCCCGGATACCGACCGCAGGCGCGAGCGGGCGACCCCGGATACCGACCGCAGGCGCGAGCGGGCGACCCCGGATAACGGCCGCAGGCGCGAGCGGATGACCCCGGATGGCGACCGCGGAGGCGAGCGGATGACCCCGGGTGAACCGGCGATGAGCCGCCGGGCGGGCCGCCGATGAGGGCGTCGGCACGGATCGTGGCCGAGGCTGACGGCCGGGGCGGCACCCGCCTGGCCGTGCTCCGTGGTGAGTCGCCGCTCCTGCTGCGCCGCACCGGACCGGCCACCGCGGGCGGCGCCACCGTGCACCTGGTCGGCGGTGCCGCCGGTCCGCTGCGCGGGGACGACCTGCGGCTGGAGATCGAGGTCGGTCCGGGCGCCGAACTCGACGTGCGCAGCGTCGCGGCGTCGCTGGCACTGCCCGGGCGTCCCGGCATGCCGCCGTCGCGGCTGGCGGTGCGCGCGGCGGTGGCGTCCGGGGCGGCCCTGCGCTGGCTTCCGGAACCCCTGATCGCCGCGTCCGGCTGCGATCACCGGACGACCACCCACGTCGAGGTGGCGGCCGGCGGTCGCCTGGTCTGGCGGGACGACCTGGTGTGCGGCCGGCACGGCGAACCGGCCGGCGACGTCCGGACGCGGACCACGATCCGGTACGCCGGGGCCACCCTCTACCGGCACGACCTGGCCATCGGGCCGGACGCGCCGGGCTGGGCGGGAGCGGCCGTCCTCGGCGGCCCGCCCCACGAACCGGCCGGCGCGGCCCAAGCAACCGACCCGCCCCACAAACCATCCGGCGCAGGCTGGGCGACCGGCTCGGTGATCGTCGCCGGCCCGGACCTGCCGCCGGCGCGCGTCCTGCCCGGGGATGCCGCGGTGATGCCGCTGGCCGGTCCCGGCATGCTGGCGGTCGCCGTCGGCACCGACATCCGTGCGGTCCGCGCGGCCCTGGACCCGCTGTGCGACCCCGTCCCGGTCCCCACCGGCTGATCCCGGCGGCCGGTCAGCGCAACGGCGCGAAGAACGCCCGGAGGTCCGCCGCCAGCGCCAGCGGTTCCTCCATCGCGACGAAGTGACCGCCCGGGTTGCCCTCCGGCCAGTGCACGATCGTGTTGTCCCGCTCGGCGAGCCGCCGGAACAGGGCCGGCCCGCCGCTGTACACGCCGGACGGCACCGCCTTCTGGCTGCGGGGCCAGGTGAACGCCGTGGTGTCGTACATCGGCCAGGACGACGAACCGGACGTGCCGGTCAGCCAGTAGACCGTCGCGTTGGTGAGCAGCAGATCCCGGTCGATGGCCTGCTCCGGCTGCGCCACCGTGATCGCGAACTCGTTGAACTTCTGCATCAGCCAGGCCAGCTGGGCCACCGGCGAGTCGTGCCAGCCGTACCCGAACGTCTGCGGCGCGGCCCGCAGCAGGCCGTGGTGATCGACGCCGGTGCCCGCCCACTGCATGGTCGTCTCGTACTCGGCCCGGTCCGCCTCGCCGAGGGCGGCCACGTCTTCGTCGGTGGGGAAACCCAGACCACCGTTGACGTGTACGCCGACGACCCGGTCCGGGGCGATCCGGGCCACCTCGGGAGCGACGTACGCGCCCAGGTCCCCGCCCTGCGTGCCGTACCGGTGGTAGCCGAGGCGCGTCATCAGTTCCGCCCACATCCGCCCGACCTGGCCGACGCCGAAGCCGGTGCGGCGCGGGCGGCCGGAGAAGCCGAACCCGGGCACGGACGGCGCGACCACGTGGAAGGCGTGTGCCGGGTCGCCGCCGAACCGCCGCGGGTCGGTCAGCGGGCCGATCAGGTCGGTGAACTCGACGATCGAGTTGGGCCAGCCGTGCGTGAGGATCAACGGCAGCGCGCCCGGTTCCGGCGACCGGACGTGCAGGAAGTGCAGGTCGATGCCGTCGATCTCGGTACGGAACTGCGGGAACCCGTTCAGCCGCTGCTCCTGGGCCCGCCAGTCGTAGCCGGTGCGCCAGTAGCCGGCCAGCTCGCGCAACCAGTCGACCGGCACGCCGCGCTGCCAGCCGTCGCCGGGCAGTTGCTCCGGCCAGCGGGTCCGGTCCAGCCGCGCGTGCAGATCGGCCAGTTCGGGTTCGGGCACGGCGATGCGGAAGTCTCGAATCTCGGTCATGCCACGACGCTAGGACCGGAAGCGGTCACTTCCCGTCCGCAATCGGCTGGGCGGCCCCTGTGGCACCGCCCAGCCGGATGCGCGCGCTACGCGGCGACTGCGATGGGTATGCCGTGGCTGTCGGTCAGCGCCAGCCGGGTACGCAGGTTGCCCTCCTCCGCCACCCGGGCGAAGTACTCGGTGCGGCGCCGCTGCATGCAGCCCTTCCGGGTGCGCGGGCCCCCGGCGGCGACGGTGAGCAGCTCCGGTGCCAGCGAGCTGTTCAGGCCCTCGCGCAACAGCCGCAGCGCCTCGGTGCGCAGCTGGGAGATCCGGGACTCGGTCACCCCGAGCCGGGCGGCGACCTCGCTCAGCGGCTGCTCCTGCAGGAACGACTCGGTGACGACCATCCGCAGTCGTTCCGGCAGCGCCTGGATGGCCTGGTGCAGGTAACCCAGCCGTTCCCGCTTGAGGAGCAGGTCCTCCGGCCCCTCGGACTGTTCCTGCACCATCTCCTCAGCCGCCCCGGTGGGAAAGCCCTGCAGGCTCAGCAGCGCGGCCTTCTGCACGTCGTCCTCGACCGCGGCCAGTTCCGACAACCCGATGCCGAGCAGTCCGGCCACCTCGGCGTCGGTCGGGGTGCGGCCGAGCGCGGCGGTGAGTTCCTGCCGGGCCGCGGTGGTCCGGCGGGCGCGGGCCCGTACCGAACGGCTGGCCCAGTCCTGGCCGCGCAGTTCGTCGAGCAGTGCGCCGCGGATCCGGACGGCGGCGAAGCGGTGGAACGGGATGCCCCGGCTCGGGTCGAACGACCGCGCGGCGCCGAGGAGTGCGGCGAAACCCGCGGACGACAGGTCGTCGGCGTGGACATGGCCGGGTACCCGGTTGAGCAACTCCCGGACCAGATGGCCCACCATCGGCATGTTTTCGCGGATCAGGTCCTCGAGGTCGCGCGCACTCGGCGCGTCATGTGTGGTGCCGATGGTGGCGGGGAGATCATTCGTGGCAGTCACGTGGTCCTCCTCGCTCGTGTGAACCGGTCGGCGGACCGGCTGACGAGGAGAACATTTGCCGTCGCAAGGTGCAGGCGCGGCGGAACTCGGTTGCTTTTGCGGTGTTTTTTGGGAGAAAGGCTCAGGTACGCCGGGCGGGCTGCACCGGGGCGGGCAGCGTGCGGGCGGAGCCGATCAGCGGGCGACGTGCGGGGCGGCCGGCGAGCCGGCGGAGTCCGGGCGGGCCGTCAGCTGGCGAAGTGCGGGCGGGCCGTCAGCTGGCGAAGTGCCGTCAGCTGGCGAAGTGCGGGCGGCGCTGGGCCGCCAGCACGGTCCGCAGTTCGGCGCGCACCCAGCACATCCGGCGGACCGCTTCCTCCGGGTGGTCGCCGAACTCCGCGGCCACCGCGGCGGCGCATCCGTCGCTGCCGTGGCGCAGGATCATGGCCGTCACGGTCTGCTCGACCGTCTCCCGGCTCGGACGCTCAGACGGCTGCAGGTCGGAGACGAACAGCGCCTCCGCGGCCAGTTCCTGCACAGTGCTGATCATGTCGAACTCCCCGTGTGCGACGACTTGCTCTGTGGCTAGCTGACACCCGCGCCGGTGCCGAAACGGAGGCTGGTCCGTTGCAGCTCGGTTGCCCTCATCTTCCTCGCGTGTGTCGAACCGGCCCGCAGGCACGCCGACGTTGTTTCGCTGTCTCTCCGGTGGCGCCGTCCGCGTCGCCGGCCGGTGCCCGGCCCGCCGATGCCGGCGTGCACGTCACCTAAGGGCCTTGTTACTCCGATACGATCCCGCTCGCACCCCAATTAACGCAACGCACCGGTCGGCTGTGCGACTCCGGAAAGCGCAGCTCAAGACGGTTATGCCCGGCCAATACGGCGAGAAACCGAAAGATCTGGCGAATGCCCCGCCGAGCGGGACCCGCCCGTCGCCGTTCGGCGGACGCTCCGGCTGCGCGCGACGCGCCACGGGACAGGACAGGCCGCCCCGGCAGTGCCGGGGCGGCCCGTGACGTCGCGGTGCCCTACTCGTCCGCCGGGTCGGTGTCGGTGTCGTCGGTGCCCGGGTCGGGCTCCCCCGGCGGCGTGGTGACCGTCGAATCGGTCGGCTCGGTGGTCGGGTCGGTGGTGGTCGGGTCCGCCGTCGGGCAATTCGACTGGCACCCCGGCCCGGGCCCCGGCCCGTTGTTGCCGCCGCCGCCCGCGTTGGTCGTCGTCGTGGTGGTGGCCGTGGCCGTCGGTGTGGTGGTCGTGGTCGTGGTGGTCGTGGTCCCGGTGGTGGGCGGCGTGGTCGTGCCGGCCGCGCCGGTGGTGGTGGGCAGCGGCCCGGGGGTCACCACGCCGCCGGGGCCGATGATGATGCCGGGTGCCGGGTTGTCCTTGGCCGGCGGCCCGAACGTGTAGCCCTTGCCGTTGGCGAGCTTCTGCACCGGCCGGGACGGCTCTCCGGGCTTGCCCGACACATACGTCTCGCAGGTCTTGTTGTCCAGCTCGAAGACCATCGGCGGCTGGTTGCTCGCGTCGTACCGCCCGGTCACGTCCAGGGTGACGGCGTTCTGCGGGTTGAGCGTGCCCGGCGACTTGACCGTGACCGCGGTGCCCTGCTGGGTCAGCTGGACCTTGCCGTTGCCGGAGACGGTCTGGTCGCCCTGCATGATGAACCAGAGGTTCCAGTTCTTGATCGGGGCGTTGTCCCGGTTGGCCACGGTGACCGTGGCCTTGAAGCGGTCACCGGTGTCCGACCAGACCGCGTAGCTGACCACACACTTCCCGGTGGCGGCCACGATGCTGGGTTCGGGGAGCGACTTCGGCGACCGGCCGTCGTTCGAGCCGGCCGCGGTGGCGGTCAGGCTCCAGCCGTAGACGGCGACGCCGAGCAGCGCCACGGCGGCGGCCACGAACAGGACCCGCCGGCCCTGGGTGCGGTGCGGGCGGGACGGTCCGGCGCCGCCCGGGCCGGACGGACCGGGGCCGTGCGGCGGCGGTGCCGGCGGACTGCCGCCGCCACGCTGGGACGGGAGGCTGTCCGCGGGCCGGCCGGAGCCGGTGTACGCGGGCCGGATCGAGGTGGGCGGGCCGGCGGCCGATCCGGCGGAGGCCGGCGGGCCGGCGGCCGGCGCGGCGGCCACCTGCTGGGACCGCGGGGTTCCGGCGAAGCGGTTGTTGCGCCCGGGAGCCGGTCCCGGGCCACGGTTGTCGGCCGGGGTGTCCGGCAGCGCCGGCGCGTTCGGGCCGGCGATCGGCCCGGACGGCAGCGACGAGAGGTCGGCCGCCGGGTTCATCGCGGCGGCGATGGGCCGGCCGGCGACCCGCTCGCCCGCGACCGCGGCCTCCACGTCCGCGACCGGGACCGGGATCGCGGTGCCGGGCGCCGGGGAGACCGGGGCGTCGATCGGCGCATCGTGGTGGGCGGCCGCCATCGCGGCGGCCGCGGCGGAGAGGCTCGACGGGCCGTCGGCGTGCACGGCGGCCACGCCGCGTCCGGCGGCGGGGGCCGGGGCGTAGCTGGACCGGGGGCGGCCGAGGCCGCCGGTGTACGGGTGCGCGGACGGCAGGATGGTGGTGTCCTCGCCGTTCTCGCCCCAGTCCGGGACCAGGCCGCGGACCGGCGACTCGGCCGAGATCCCGGCCAGCACGTGGGCCAGTTCGGCACTGGAGGGCCGGTCGTCCGGGTTCTTCTCCAGGCACCGGCCGATCAGCGCGGAGACCGCGGGCGGCAGGCCCTCGACCGGCGGCATCGGCTCGGGCTCGGTGTACTGGTGGGCGCGCAGCAGCGCGGTGGTGGTGCCGACGTCCCAGGGCAGCTGGCCGATCAGGGTGCGGTAGATCAGCAGGCCCACCGCGTACACGTCGGTGGCCGGGCTGACCTGACCGCCCTCGAGCCGCTCGGGCGCCAGGTAGGCCGGGGTGCCGAGCAGGCTGCCGTCGGGGTCGATGTCGTTTTCCCCGATCAGCGCGGAAATCCCGAAATCGACCACCTTGGCGCCGGACGAGGTGAGCATGACGTTGGCCGGGGTGACGTCGCGGTGCACGATGCCGCGGGCGTGCGCGCCGGCGAGCGCCGCGGAGACCTCGGCGCAGATGCGCACGGCGGCGGGCCACGGCAGGCGCCGGACGCGGGCCAGTACGGCCGCCAGGGACTCGCCGTCGACCAGCTCCATCACGACGTACGGCACCGCTTCGCCGTCCGCGGTGGTGGCTTCGCCGTAGTCGTAGACGTTCGTGATGTGCGGGTGGCTCAGACGCGCGGCGGCCTGGGCCTCCGCACGGAGCCGGCGCCGGAACGAGGGATCGGCACTGGTCGACGGGGGCAGCACCTTGACCGCCACCTGTCGGCCGAGAACCTCGTCGAAGCCCCGCCACACCACTGACATCCCGCCGGCACCGAGCCGCTCGACCAGTCGATAGCGACCGGCCAGCAGACTCGAACCGGGCAGGTCCGTCGTGCTCATGTGCCCCCACATGCGCGATTCGAGAAAACGTCGAGAAGCACCGCCATGCGCCTCGGCGTCGGGGTGGTGTCTCGATCCTTCGGCGGACCGGGGCGTTCCCCTTCGACGGCGAGATGTTAGCCCAATAACGGCCTCGGTCTCGACCTCTCCAGGTGCGGCATGACCTGCGGGTTGTCACGCAGGGTTAGGAACTTCGAGCCCCCGGTACGGGACCCGCCGGGAGCCGGAAAACCGCAGGTCAGAGCGGTTTCGCCGGGCTTCGCGCGTCCCGATTGTTCGATACGTCGGAACTTGCCACTCTCACCCGTTCGGGTGGCCCCTCAGGGAATGGCTCTACCTGCAGTGGTGGGCGCGTCACTCTGCGAAAGTTTCGCGTGCATGGAAACAACAATGTCGGAAGGACAACAAATCCCGACTACGCAGAGTTGCCACCTGATTGATTCCGCCCGAACCGGCCCAGACCGGGGCTCTAGCTGCGCTACCTCGACTGATCGGCCCATACGTTGACGTCGATCATTCTTTTGTCGCCGCCGTCACGAGTCGTGCGTGTCCCGGGCCGGCCGGCACCGCACCCAGTTCGCCGAGGAGGGCCAGCATGGGCTGCAGCCGTTCGTACACCACCAGAACCACCTCGCCGGGCGCGGCCAGTTCCAGGGCCGCGGTGACCGCCGAGCGGTAGCCGTCCGCGCGAACCGCCCGCAGCAGCGGGCGGCGCGCCCGCATCTCGCGTTCCACCAGGGCGGACACCTCACCGGGGGCGCGGCCCCGCGGATCCTCGTCGTCGTAGAGCACGGCCCGGGTCACGCCGTCCGCGAGCACCTGGGCGGACGCGGCGAGCAGATCGTCGCGCCGGTCGCCGGGCAGCGTCACCGCGGCCACGCAGCGGTCCGGGCCGAACATCCGGTGCAGGGTACGCAGCGCCGCGGCGAGCGCGGCCGGGTTGTGCGCGTAGTCCAGGAAGATCGAGACCTCGCCGCAGCGCAGCAACGTGCCCCGGCCGGGGTTGTGCACCGGCGGATCGAACTCGGCGAGGCGCTGCGCGACCACGTCCGGCGACGCACCGAGCGCCCGGGCGGCGGCGATCGCGGCGAGCGCGTTCGCGGCGGCGTGTCCGGCCGCTCCCCCGTACCCGCCCGGCAGGTCGGCCAGGCGCAGCAATGGCGTCCGCCGCGGCCCGGTGGCCTGGACCAGCCAGCGGTCCTGCAGCAGGTACGCGGTCCGGCCCTGGCTCAGGTGCGCCACCACCACCGGGTTCTGCGGATCGGTGCCGAACCACACCACCCGCTTGCGGTCCGCGCGCACCCGGGGCCGGTCGACGAGGCTGCGTACCCACGGGTCGTCGGCATTGAGCACCAGCGTGCCGCCGTCCCGCACGCGCTCCGCGACCAGCGCCTTGACGTGCGCGATGTCCTCGATCGAATCGAGGCCGTCCTGGCCGAGATGATCGGCGGTGATATTGGTGATCACGCCGACGTCGGTCCAGTCGTAGCCCAGCCCGCGCCGCAGGGTGCCGCCGCGGGCCGTCTCCAGCACAGCGGCCTGCACGCCCGGGTCGCCCAGCACGGTCTGCGCCGAGCGCGGGCCGGTGGCGTCCGCGCGCAGGATCGTCCGGCCGTCCACGGCCACCCCGTCCGTGCTGGCCAGGCCGACCGTCACCCCGGTGCCGGCCAGCAGGTGCGCGGTCAGCCGGGCGACGCTGGTCTTGCCGTTGGTGCCGGTGACCGAGACGGTCGGGATGCGGCCGTCCGCGCCGTTCGGGAACATCGCCCGGACGATGGCGTCGCCGACGTCGCGGGCCCGGCCCTGGACCGGTGCCAGGTGCATGCGCAGGCCGGGCACGGCGTTGACCTCGATCACGCCGCCGGTCACCTCGTCCGGGTCGCCGGCCGGCGGCGGCGGGTCGGCGATGTCGTGCAGGCGCAGGTCGATGCCGGCGATGTCCAGGCCGACCAGGGCGGCCACCCGCAGGCAGAGCCGGGCCACGTCGGGGTGCACCCGGTCGGTGACGTCCCGGCTGGTGCCCCCGGTGGACAGGTTGGCGTTGTCCCGCAGCCAGACCTCCTGCCCGGCCATCGGTACGGTCCGCAGCGTGCAGTGCTGCCGTTCCAGGACCTGCCGCACCACGTCGTCGACGGTCAGCACGGTGAGCACCCGGGCGTGACCGTGGCCGCGGCGGGGATCCGCGTTGACCGCTTCGATCAGTTCCGCCACGGTGTGTTCGCCGTCGCCCACCACGTGCGCGGCGACGCGCTCGGCGGCCGCGACCACCTCGCCCGCGACCACCAGGACGCGGTAGTCCCGGCCGGGCAGCTGCCGCTCGACCACCACGTCGCCGCCCGCCGCCGCGAACGCGCGCTGCACGTCGCCGGCCGTGTGCAGGTGCAGCGCGACGTGCTCGCCCTGGCGTCCGGCCCGCGGCTTGACCACCACCGGCGCGCCCAGGTCGTACAGCAGGCGCACCGCGGCCTCCCGGGTCCGGGCCGCGCCGCCGGGCACCACCGGCACCCCGGCCTCGCCGAGCAGCCGGCGGGTGACCTCCTTGTCGCCGGCGATGTCGATGCCCACCCCGCCGGTGCGGTCGGTCATCGCGGCCCAGGCCAGGCGGCGGCGGTTCCCCCAGCCCAGGCGCAGCAGGCTCAGGTCGCCGAAGCGTTCCACCGGGATGCCGCGCCGGCGGGCCGCCGCGATGATCGCCGCGGTGCTCGGGCCGGTGGCCTCCCGTTCGGCGATCGCCCGCAGCTCGGCGAGCCGGGCCCGCAGGTCGCACGGTGAGGCCGCCACCACGGCGGTGACCAGGTCGACCGCGGCGTCGAGCAGCGACGCGGGCAGGCTGGACTCCGGCGACTCGTCGACCGGGCATTCGATGATCACGTCGTACAGGCCGGGTTCGCCGGCCGACGCGGTGCGCCCGAAGCTGATGTCGCGCCCGATCAGCTGGGACAGCTCGATGCAGACGTGCTCGGTGACGTGGCCGAAGTAGGTCCCGCCGCGCATCCGGCTGACGAACCCGCCCGGCGCCCCGGCCGCGCAGTGATGCTCGGCCAGGCCCGGCAGCGTCCGCAGCACCCGCTCGGTGAAGCCGGTGACGTCCGAGGTCTCCCGGCCGGTCAGCTCGTCCAGGCGCAGCCGCGCCACCACGGCCGGCCGGGACAGGTGCACGTTCGGTCCGCGCAGGCGGCGCAGGCTGATGATCTTCATGCGGCTCGTCCCCGTTCTCCGGCGGGCGCGTCGAGGATCGACGGACGGCGGCCGGACAGCTCGAATCTGCAACCCGCGGGCAGGACGTGGATGCACGCGCCGGACAACGCGATCGCCCCGGACTCCGGCACCCGGATGTCGGTGGCCCCGCCGGCATCGACGACCGTCACCGAACCACTGCCGAGCACCTCGAAGGCGTCCCCCTCGGCCAGGATCGCGGTGTCCTCGTCGATGCCCACGCCGAGCTCGTGCGGATAGTGCGCGACCGCGCTGAGCAGCCGGTTGAGCCGGCCCCGCTCGGCGAAATGCATGTCGATCAGGACGCCGGGAAGGAACTCCAGGCCGGGTCCGGTGCGCACGCTGTCCGTGGTCACCCCCGGGCCGTCCCCGCCGACGATCATCGTGCTGGACATCATGGCCGCGCCGGCGCTGGTCCCGCCCAGCACGACCCGCCCGGTGGCGACCAGCGACTGCAGCAGCGAGTCGGTCCGGGTGCCGCCCAGCACGGCGGCGATCCGGGACTGGTCGCCGCCGGTGAAGTAGACGCCGGTGGCCGATTCCAGCACCGCGGTGACCGCCGGGTCGTTGGCGTCCGGACGGGTGGCCAGCCGCAGCGCCCGGACCGCGCCGGCGCCCAGGTCACGGAAGGCCCGGACATGCTCGGCCTCCAGCACGTCGGGGGTGGTGCTGGCGGTGGCGATCACGACGACGGTGGCGGCCGGTCCCCCGGCGAGGTCGACGAACCGGCGCAGCAGTCCCGTTCCGGCCGCCCCGCCGATGATCAGCAGGCGGGCGCGGCGCGCCGTGTCGGTTAGCACAGCACCCCCCTCGCCGCGTTGATCAGCCACCGTTGAGGTTAAACGGAACAAAACCGAAACATTGGACTAATCACCGGCTTCGCCGCCCCCGTCCCGGGCCGCGTCGACCTTGGCGTTGCGGTGCGAACAGAAGCCGCGTCACACCCGCAACACCGGCACCACGAACTCCGGGAGGCAGGGGTGGTCAGCGGCGGCGGGCGCCGGGGCCGGGGCGGGGGGTGATGTCGCGGTTGGTGGTCACCCGGTGCTGGTTGGCGCAGTGGACCTCCACGTGCACCGCGCCGTCGCACGTGCGGTGGGCGAACTCCAGCGGCGGTCCCTCGGGGTCGCACAGGTAGGTGTCGCCCCACGCGGCGACGGCGATCAGCACCGGGTACAGGTCCAGGCCCTTGGGGGTGAGCCGGTACTCGTGGCGGACCCGGGCGCCGGGCTCCTGGTACGGCTCGCGGCGCAGCACCCCGTGTTCGACCAGCGTGGCCAGCCGGTTGGTCAGCACCTGCCGCGGGATGTGGGTGCGCACCCGCATGTCGTCGAAGCGGCGTACCCCGGAAAAGATCTCCCGGAGGACGACGAGCGTCCACTTCTCGCCGATGATCTCCATCGCGCGGCTGATCGTGCAGGTCTCGATGGACCACTCCAGGGCGGCGGGCGTCATGACCCTAGAGGCTAGGTCTCATTGACAGACGCAGCAAACCGGTGGCAACCTGCGTCCATGACGCAGACCCAGAGCGAGCGCAGCCGTACCTACTCCTGGACCGACCCGGCCGAGCACGCCGGACGCCTGGGTCGCGTCGGCGGTCTGGAGCTGTTGCGGGCCATGGCGTCGGGCGCTCTCCCGCCGCCACCGGTCATGCATCTCATCGACATGGGCGCCATGGAGGTCGAGGAGGGCAGCGTGACGGTGCATCTGGACCCCCGCGAGTTCCACTACAACCCGCTCGGCACGGTGCACGGCGGCGTGCTGTCCACGCTGCTGGACACGGCCGCCGCCTGTTCGGTGCACTCGACGCTGCCGGCCGGGGTGGCGTACACGACTCTGGATCTGAATGTGAAGTTCCTGCGCCCGGTCACCGTGGCGTCGGGGCGCCTGTGCTGCCGGGGCGACGTGCTGCAACGGGGCCGCCGGACCGCGCTGGCCGAGGCCCGGCTGACCGACGGGTCCGGCCGCCTGGTCGCGCACGCCACGTCCAGCTGCCTGATCTTCGACCTGCCCGCGGTCTGAGCCGGTCGGGCCGGTCACGCATCGACACCCGCGATCCGGGGCATGCGGAGACATGCCCCAGCAGGAGAACGGCGCCACCCCGGAGGAACAGGCCGAACTCGACCGGGAGGACGCGGAGGAACGCGAACTCGTCCGCCCGCCCGACGTCAACCAGGAGTCCAACCGGTCCGCGACCCGGCTCGAGCTGTTCTTCGACCTGGCGTTCGTCCTGTTCGTGGCGCGCTGCGCGGACCTGCTGGCCAAGGACGAGACCTGGTCCGGCGCGCTGACGTTCACGGCGGTGCTGACCATCGGCTGGTGGGCCTGGGCCAGCACCACGCTGTACGCCAACCGGTTCGACACCGACGACGCGATCTTCCGCCTGCTCACGCTGGCCGGCATGGCCGGCGTGGTGGCCATGGCGGCGTCGGTGGACAAGCTCGACGCCACCACGAGCCGGTGGTTCGCGCTGGCGTACGTCGTGTTGCGGGTCGTCCTGATCGCCGGCTACCTGCGCGCCTGGCGGGTCCTGCCGGACGCCCGGCGGACCATCCGCCCGTACCTGCTGGGGCACTCCGCCGGCGCCGCGGTCTGGCTGATCTCGCTGGCGGTGCCCACCCCGGCCCGGTACGTGCTGTGGGGCGTCGGCGTCGCGGTGGACCTGGTCGGACCGACGCTGGCGGCGCGGCTCAAGGACGCCATCCCGCTGCACATGGAACATCTGCCGGAGCGGTTCGGCCTGTTCGTCATCCTGGTGCTGGGCGAGTCGGTGGCCGCCGTGGTGACCGGCGTGCACGACGGCGGGTGGACGGCCGGCGTGGTCGCCACCGCGGCGTTCGCGTTCCTCGTCGCCGCCGCGGTGTGGTGGTCCTACTTCGACCTGTCCGGCGGCGTCGCGAAGCGACGGCTGCTCCAGGAGGGCCATGACCGGACCCGGCAGGGCGTGCACGACTTCTACGTGTATGCCCACCTGCCGATCGCGGTCAGCCTGGCCGCGGTGGCGGTGGGCCTGGAGCACGCCGTGGTGCACGGCGCCGACGGCCACCTGTCCACCGGCACCCGGGCGGTCCTCGGCATCGGCCTGGCCGGCTTTCTGGCCAGTGCCGCGCTGATCCAGGCCGTGCTGGCCGGGCACGTCCGGGCCGCGCTGGTGTGGCCGGGCACCGGCGTGCTGCTGGTACTGGCGGTGTCGCTGATGGACCTTCCGCCACCGGTCCTGCTCGCCCTGCTCGCCGCCGTACTGGTGGCCGGGGTGGCCACCGGCGTCGCCCAGCACCGGGCCGGCGAGATCCACACCGCACACACCTGAGCGGGCCCGTCGCTCAGACGGCGAGGAGCCGTGATGGTGTCGCCGCTGGAGGCGGCTTCGGCGGGGTAGTCGGCGCAGGCGGAAACGAGAAGGATGTCGAATGCGTCAACTGCGGGCCGCCTGCCGCTGGCGGCGCGCCTCCCGCTTCTCCTCGAACCGCTTCGCCTGCGCGTCCAGTTCCGCCATGTGCCCGGCCAGCTCCTCGCGGGCCTGCTCGCCCTCGGCGCCCAGGCCGGTGCGGTCCCACACGTTCCACTGCCGCAGGACCGGGGCCAGCACCTCGTCCCGGTGCTGCCGCAGGTCGTAGATCCCGGCCAGCGCGATGGACAGCGCCTTGCGGCCGAAGCCCTCGATGTTCGCGCCGGGCATCTGGAACTGGCTCACCACGTCGGTCACCGCCCGCATCGCCTGCCCGGGCGCCAGGTCGAACGCCGCGCCCAGCAGGTTGCGGTAGAACACCATGTGCAGGTTCTCGTCCGCGGCCACCCGGGCCAGCAGCTGCTCGGCGATCGGGTCGCCGGTGGCCTTGCCGGTGTTGCGGTGCGAGATCCGGGTGGCGAGTTCCTGGAACGCCACGTACGCGATCGAGTGCAGCACCTCGTCGTCGTGCGCGTTGGTGTAGCCGGCCTCCATGTGCGCCATCCGGGCGCGCTCCAGCGCGACCGGGTCGACCGCCCGGGTGACCGTCAGGTAGTCGCGGATCGCGACGCCGTGCCGGCCCTCCTCCGCGGTCCACCGGTGCACCCATGTCCCCCACGCGCCGTCCCGGCCGAACAGGGTGGCGATCTCGTGGTGGTACGAGGGCAGGTTGTCCTCGGTCAGCAGGTTGACGATCAACGCGGTACGCGCGACGTCCGGCAGCGCCGAGTCGTCCTCGCGCCACGGCTCGCCACCGAGCAGGCCGTCGAACGTGCGGCCCTCGCTCCACGGCACGTACTCGTGCGGGAACCACTCCTTGGCGAGCGTCAGGTGGCGGTCGAGATTCGTGGCGACCACGGGCTCCAGCTCGACGAGCAGAGACGTCTGATCCAGCGGCACGAGCGCCCTCCCTACGGTTGCGTAACTTACGCAACCGTAGCCTATGTCCTCCCCGAGGAGGACCCCCCACGTCGTTCCCGTGACCGACGACCCGTGTGCCGCCGGTCACCACACTGACGGAGACCGAACGCTCACCGAGGGGGAACCATGCTCAGACGCGCTCTGACCTGCGTCAGCACCGCCGTACTGCTGGTCGCGCCGGCCGGTACCGCCACCGCCGCCCCACCGGGCGACGTCCTGCAGCGGCGACTCGACGCGGTGCACGCCGCCGGCATGCCCGGCGCTTTCGCCGAGGTCCGCGACGGCGACCGCACCCGGACACCGGCCACCGGCGTGATCGACATCCGCACCGGGCGGCCGGTCCGCGACGGCCTGCGCCACCGCGTCGGCAGCATCACCAAGACCCTCGTGGCCACCACCGTGCTGCAGCTCGCCGGCGAGAAGCGCCTGCGGCTCGACGCGCCGATCGGCCGCTACCTGCCCGACCTGGTCCCCGGCGAGATGGGCCGCCGGGTCACCGTGCGGATGCTGCTCAACCACACCAGCGGCATCGGCGACTTCGACACCGAGCTGATCCGCGAACCGGAGGATCTGATCACGGTCGGCCGCACCACGTACCGGCCGGAGCACCTCGTCCGGATCGGCCTGGCCGCGCCCCCGACGACCGGATACGCCTACGCCAACACCAACTACGTGCTGGCCGGGCTGATCGTCGAGCGGGCGACCGGGCGCAGCCTGGAGTCCGAGGTGACCCGCCGCATCCTGCGCCCGCTGCACCTGCGCGACACCTACTTCGAGGGCGCCGACCCGCTGATCCGCGGCCCGCACATGCACGCCTACGTCCCGTGGACCGACGGCGAGCCGCGCGACTTCACCCGCTACAACATGTCGTGGCTGTGGGCCGCCGGGGACCTGGTCTCCACCGCCGCCGACCTGAACCGGTTCTACCGGGCCCTGCTCACCGGCCGCCTGCTGACCCCGCCCCTGCTGGCCGAGATGCAGACCACCCCGGGCAGCGGGTACGGACTCGGCCTCTACGCGGTCCAGCTGCCGTGCGGCACGTTCTGGGGCCACGACGGCGGCACCATCGGCCACCAGACCGTCTCGTGGCACAGCCCGGACGGAACGCGCCAGGTGACGTACGCCCAGAGCATGGCGTTCTACCAGGAGTCCCCGACCGAACCGCACCCGATCGACGTGGCCGCCGGCGTGTTCCTGGTCACCGCGCTGTGCGGCGGGCAGCCCGCGGCCCGCTCCGCCGCCGCCGTCCGGCCGGCGACCGACGGCGTCCTCACCGGACACCGCTGACCCGGTTGCGGGCAGTGACCACAATGGAGGAATCCCGACATCGTCACCGAGGAGGGACCATGCTCAAACGCACTCTGACCTGCGTCATCAGCGCCGTACTGCTGGTCGCGCCGGCCGGCACGGCGATCGCCGCCCCGCCGGGCGACGTGCTGCAGCAGAAGCTGGAGGCGGTGCACGCCGCCGGCATGCCCGGCGTCTTCGCCGAGGTCCGCCACGGCCACCGCACCTGGACACCGACCGCCGGCGTCATCGACGTCCGCACCGGGAGGCCGGTCCGCGACGGCCTGCGCCACCGCGTCGGCAGCATCACCAAGACCTTCGTGGCCACCACCGTGCTGCAACTGGCCGGCGAGAAACGCCTCCGGCTGGACGCGCCCATCGGCCGCTACCTGTCCGAACTGGTGCCCGGCGAGGAGGGCCGCCGGGTCACCGTCCGGATGCTGCTCAACCACACCAGCGGCATCGGCAACTACACCGACGAACTGCTGGCCACCGGGGACGACCTCGTCGCGGTGGGCCGCACCACCTACCGGCCGGAGCAGCTCGCCCGGATCGGGCTGGCCATGCCGCCGACCAACGCGCCGGGCGCCGGCTGGTCGTACTCGAACACCAACTACGTGCTGGCCGGGCTGATCGTCGAGGAGGTGACCGGGCGCAGCCTGGAGTCCGAGGTGACCCGCCGCATCCTGCGCCCGCTGCACCTGCGCGGCACCTACTTCGAGGGCGCCGACCCGGTGATCCACGGCCCGCACATGCACGCCTACGTCCCGTGGACCGACGGCGAGCTGCGCGACTTCACCCGGTACAACATGTCCTGGGCCTGGGGCGCCGGTGATCTCGTCTCCACCGCCGCCGACCTGAACCGGTTCTACCGGGCCCTGCTCACCGGTCACCTGCTCTCCGCCCACCTGCTGGCCGAGATGCAGACCACGGTGCCGATGGACGCCGCCGACCCGGAGGCCGGCGGGTACGGCCTCGGGCTGTACTGGCTCCCGACACCGTGCGGCCGGGCCTGGGGCCACAGCGGCGGCACCATCGGTCACCAGACCATCTCGTTCCACCGCGCGGACGGCAACCGCCTGATGACGTACGCGCAGAGCATGGCGTTCTACCAGGAGTCGACCGAGCCGCACCCGATCGACGAGGCCGCCGCCGACTTCTGGATCACCGCGCTCTGCGGTGAGCAGCCGGCAGCGGCCCGCACCACGACCGATCTCCGCCCGTTCCAGGTGGACCGGGAGCTGGCGGTCAGCCTGCGCTGATCGCCGGCGCCCGGTCGGCGGCGGGCGGGTCCCAGGTGGACGCGTCCGCCTCCACCTGGTCGCCGGAGCGGATGTCCTTCACCGTGTCCGGCGCGCCGGGGAACCACACGTACGGAATGCCCCGCCGCTCGGCGAAACGGATCTGCTTGCCGAACTTCGCGGCCGTCGGCGCCACCTCGGTGGCGATCCCGCGGCCGCGAAGGGCGGCGGCCACCCGGTCGCACTCCCGGCGCTGGTCCTCGTCCGGCAGCGCGACCAGCACGCACGTCGGCACCTTGCGGGAGACGGTCAGCGCGTCCCGGCCGAACAGCAGGCCGAGCATCCGGGAGACGCCGATCGAGATGCCCACGCCGGGGAACCGCTCGGTGCCGGACGAGGCCAGGTTGTCGTACCGGCCGCCGGAACAGATCGAGCCGAACTTCTCGTACCCCTGCAGTTGGGTCTCGTAGACCGTGCCGGTGTAGTAGTCCAGGCCACGGGCGATCTTCAGGTCCGCCACCACCAGGCCCGGCGCGTGCTCGGCCGCGGTCTCCACCACCCGGACCAGCTCCGCCAGGCCCTCGTCCAGCAGCGGTTCGCTGACGCCGAGCGCGCGGACCCGGTCGACGAACGAGCCGTCCGCCGCGGAGATCCCGGCCAGCCGCAGGCACGCCGCGGCCTGCGCGTCGGTCGCGCCGGCCGTCTCGACCAGCAGCGCGGAAACCTTGTCCGGGCCGATCTTGTCGAGCTTGTCCACGGTACGCAGCACCTGATCGGTGTCGGACAGGCCGAGGCCGCGGTAGAAGCCCTCGCACACCTTGCGGTTGTTCACCATGATGCGGGCCGGCGGGATCGGCAGGCCGCCCAGCGCGTCCCCGATCACCAGCGGCATCTCGGTGTCGTAGTGGAACGGCAGCGTGTCGCGGTCCACCACGTCGATGTCGGCCTGGGCGAACTCCCGGTACCGCCCCTCCTGCGGCCGCTCGCCCCGCCACACCTTCTGGATCTGGTAGCGGCGGAACGGGAAGTTCAGCTTGCCGGCGTGCTCCAGCACGAAGCGGGCGAACGGCACGGTCAGGTCGAAGTGCAGGCCCAGCGCGTCGTCACCGCCGCCCGCGGACGGGTCCTCCTGGAGGCGGCGCAGGACGTACACCTCCTTCGAGGTCTCGCCCTTGCGCAGCAGTTGATCCAGCGGTTCCACCGCGCGGGTCTCCAGCGGCGCGAAACCGTACAGCTCGAAGGTGGTGCGGATGCGGTCGAGCACGTACTGCTCGATCATCCGCTGGGACGGCAGCCACTCAGGGAAGCCGGAAATGGGCACGGGAGGTCTCCGAAGTCAGAGAGCGATCAGTTCCCGCAGGTACGGGTTGGTGGACCGCTCGCGGCCGATGGTGGTGGCGGGGCCGTGGCCGGGGAGCACGACGGTGTCGTCGGCGAGCGGCAGGATCTTGTCCCGCAGGCTGGCCGTCATCGTCGTCAGGTTGCCGCCCGGCAGGTCGGTGCGCCCGATGGAGCCGGCGAAGAGCACGTCACCGGAGAGGCAGACCTGGTCCGCGTCCCACGACGTGCCGGCGCCCGGCAGCCGGAACAGCACCGACCCGCCGGTATGGCCGGGCGCGTGGTCGACGGTGATCTCCAGTCCGGCCAGCGCCAGCGTGGCACCGTCGGTGAGTTCCGCGACGTCGTCCGGCTCGGTGTAGGTCAGCCGGCCGCCGAGCAGCGACCTCAGGTCGGCGCCCAGTCCCTTGCCCGGGTCCGCCAGCATCTCCCGATCGGACGGGTGCACGTAGGCGGTGATGCCGCGGGCGCCGCACACCGGCGCCACCGAGAACGTGTGGTCGAGGTGGCCGTGGGTGAGCAGCACGGCGGCCGGGTGCAGGCGGTGCTGGGCGAGCACCTCGTCCAGGCGATCCAGCACCCCGATGCCCGGATCGACGATCAGGCACTGCTCGCCGGGGCCGGCGGCCACGACGTAGCAGTTGGTGCCGAACGCCTCGGCCGGAAAGCCGGTGACGAGCATGGCGCGCCCCTCCCCTCGAGCAAATGGTGATCGTAACGAGCCTAGCCGGGCGGGCGCACACCACATTCACAGGACGTACCCGTACACTCTTGCGGGCGTGTGGCGTGGCACACCGCGGGGCGTGCAGGTGACGCAGGCCACAAGGCATTCGGCGCAGGAAGGACAGCACTCGGTGGCATCCAGCAAGGACCGGCAGCGCGCTCTCGCGCGCGCCAAGCTCGATCGGCAGTTGGCACGCCGGGCCTCGAGAGAACGCCGCAAGCGACGGATCCAGGCCGGACTCGGCGCCGCGCTGGCGGTCGCGCTGATCGTCGGCGGCGTCGCGTGGCTGGGCGGCATGTTCGACGAGAGCGACGAGCCCGAGGACACGGCCGCGAGCAACCTGTGCGCGTGGACGCCGCAGAGCGCCGAGAGCAACACCGACCTCAAGGACGTCGGCACCCCGCCGACCACCGGAATCCCCACCTCCGGGACCGCGCCGATGACGGTCACCACCAACCAGGGCGCCCCGATCACCGTCGCGCTGGACCTGGCGAACGCGCCCTGCAGCGGTGCGAGCCTCACCTACCTGGCGCAGAAGAAGTTCTACGACAACACCGAGTGCCACGAGATCACCGCCGAGGGGGCGCTGCACTGCGGCGATCCCAAGGGCACCGGCCTCGGCGGCCCGACGTACACGTTCTACAACGAGAACGTGCCCACCGCCCCCGCTCCGGAGCCGAGCGCGTCCACCGCGCCGCCGCCGGCGAAGCCGCTCTATCCGAAGGGCACCGTCGCCCTGTGGAGCAACCCGCCGGGCAACAACGGCAGCCAGTTCCTGATCTTCCTCAAGGACTACGCCCCCAAGTCGGACCCGCAGTACCCCATCGTGGGCACCGTGACCGCCGGGCTGAACACCCTGAACAAGATCGGCAAGATTGCCACCGTGGACAACGGCTCCGGTGACAAGGTCAAGCCGAAGGAGAAGGTCGTCGTGCAGTCGGTGACCGTCGGTGCCGCGGCGGCGGACACCCCGCCCGCGCCCGCCCCCTCGGCCAGCAGCCAGTCCTGAACCGCGAGACAGACAACCCAGGAGGAAGACCGTGTCGTCGATAAAGGACCGGCAGCGCGCGGCGGCGCGGGCCCGGCTCGAGAAGGAGATGGCGGAACGCTCCGCGGCGGCGCGTAAGCGCCGGCAGCGGCAGGCCATCATCGGTTCCGCTCTAGTCGTGATCGTCATCGCGGGTGCGGCATTTTGGATCGTCAACACCGTGGGCGCGGACGACAGCGACGAGCCCGCGAACAACGCCGGTGCCGCCCCGGCCGGCACGGTGGCCTGCACGTGGAACCCGGAGGACGCGGCGGGCGGCGGCAAGGTCGTCGACGTCGGCACGCCCGGCCCCAACGCGCCGAACACCGGCACCGCCACCATGACGATGAGCACCACGCTCGGCGACATCGTGGCCACGGTGGACCGCGCCAAGGCCCCCTGCACGGCCGCCGCCATCGAATACCTGGCCAGCAAGAAGTTCTGGGACGGGACGAAGTGCCACCGGATGGTCACCGAGGGCATCAAGGTGCTGCAGTGCGGTGACCCCAGCGCCAAGGGCAAGGGCTACCGCCAGACCGACGGCACCGGCGGCCCCAGCTTCCGGTACGCCGAGGAGAACCTGCCCACCGCGGCCACCCCGCCGTACCCGCGGGGCACCATCGCGATGGCCAAGACGCAGGCCCCGGCCAGCACCGGAAGCCAGTTCTTCATCGTGTACGGCGACGCCCAGCTGCCGCCGGACTACACGGTCCTCGGCAAGGTCACCAAGGGCATGGAGATCGTCGACAAGGTCGCCAAGGCCGGTACCGACAACGCCAACCAGCCGGGCGACGGTCACCCCAAGCAGGAGATCGGCATCAAGTCGCTGTTGATGGCCGCGGCCTGAGCCCCACGCAACGGGAAGGGCGGGCCGGTTCCGGTCCGCCCTTCCGCGTGTCCGCGCCTCAGGCCAGGTGTGCGCGCAACCCGGCCGCACCGGGTGCCACCCGCGGGCGCAGGACGAGACGCTCGTCGTAGTCCCCGCCGGCCTGGGTCCGGTAGGCCAGCGGCACGGTGGCCGGGATCGTCAGCAGCCGTTCACGCAACCGCGCGGCCGCCTCCTCGGCCTCCCCGGGGCCGAGCCGGTCCGCGCCCCAGATCAGCACCGGGGGCAGCACCTCCGCCCCGGCGTAGAACAGCACGCCGTGCTGCAGCGGGAACAGCAGGTCGTCGACGGCGCCGTGGATGCCCCGCTCGCCGTAGGACCAGGCCGGCCCGCCCATGGTGACCACCGCGATCGCGCGCTTCCCGGCGAGGAACCCGTCGCCGTAGCCGATCCACTCCCCGTTCGGGCCGCGGTGGCCGTAGGCGTAGCCCAGGTGCCAGACCCGGTCGAACCAGCCCTTGAGGATGGCCGGCATCCCGAACCACCACATCGGATACTGGACGACGACGGTGTCGGCACGGTCGATCTTGGCCTGCTCCGCGCGGATGTCGGCGGCCTGCGTGCCCTCGCGGTGGGCCCGTTCGGCCGCGGCGGCGACCCGGAAGCGCCGGGCCGGGTCGTGGGCGTAGCTGGCGGCGTCGACGACCGGGTTCCACCCCATGGCGTACAGGTCGGACACCTCGACGGTGTGCCCCTCGGCGCGCAGGGCCTGCTGGCCTTCGGCGGCGAGGTAGCCGTTGAGCGAGCGGGGTTCGGGGTGCGCTGAGATCCAGAGGACGTTCATGCCTCCAGCGTGGGCCGGCGGCCCGGCCGGGACGAGTGGCCCGATGGACAACATGTGCGAGGATCGGGCCATGAGCGCTTTCGCCGGGGACGGCCGGCACCGGGTCGCGGTCCTGGTCCGCGACGAGGTGCTCTCCTTCGAGCTGGCGCTCGTCCACCGCCTGTTCGGTCAGGCCCGCACCCCGGCCGGCGCGCGACTGTACGACGTCGTCACCTGCGCGCTCGCGCCCGGCCCGATCCGGACCGACGCCGACTTCCCGATCACCGTCGCCCACGGCGGGCAGGCGCTGGACGAGGCCGACACCGTCGTCGTACCCGGGTCGCGGGCGGACTTCGCGACTTCCGACGCAGAGCCCGGCCCCGACGCGGTCGACGCACCCGTGGCGGCAGCCCTGAGACGCCTCGGAGCCGGCACGCGGATCGCCTCGATCTGCACCGGCTCGTTCGTGCTGGCCGAGGCGGGACTGCTCACCGGCCGGCGGGCGACCACGCACTGGCGCTCGGCCGAGCGGTTCCGGCGGCGCTTCCCCGACGTCACCTTCGACCTGGACGTCCTGTACACCGACGACGGCCGCATCCTGACCTCCGCCGGTGCCGCCTCGGGCATCGACCTGTGCCTGCACATGATCCGCACCGACCACGGTGCCGCCGTCGCCAACGACGTGGCCCGCGGCACCGTCGTCCCACCGCACCGCGCCGGCGGGCAGGCCCAGTACGTCCAGCGCCCGGTCCCCGACCAGCGCGTCTCCTCGACGAGCCGGGCCAGGGAGTGGGCGCTGGCCAACCTGCACCGGCCGGTGAGCCTGCGCGACCTCGCCGCCCAGGAGGCCACCAGCACGCGGACCTTCACCCGCCGCTTCCGCGAGGAGATCGGCACCTCGCCCGGGCAGTGGCTCACCCGCCAGCGGGTGGAACGCGCGTGCGCGCTGCTGGAGCGCAGCGACCTGCCCGTGGACGAGGTGGCCGCCGCGGCGGGTTTCGGCTCGACGGCCTCGATGCGGGCGCACCTGCACGCCGAGCTGGGCATCTCACCCAGCACCTACCGGGCCACCTTCCGCGGCGACGGCAGCGGGTAGCCGGTGGTCAGGCGCCGGACGTGACCCGGTACGCGTCGAACACACCGTCCACCTTGCGCACCGCGGCGACCAGGTGACCCAGGTGCTTCGGGTCGGCCATCTCGAACGTGAACCGGCTGACCGCCACCCGGTCGCGGGTCGTGGTGACCGTCGCGGACAGGATGTTCACCCGCTCCTCGCTCAGCACGCGCGTCACGTCGGCCAGCAGCTTGTGCCGGTCCAGCGCCTCGACCTGGATCGCTACCAGGAACGTCGACGCGCTGGTCGGCTTCCAGCTCACCTCGACCACGCGCTCGCTCTGCTCGCGCAGGTCCTCGGCGTTCGCGCAGTCCTCCCGGTGCACGCTCACGCCGCCGGAGCGGGTCACGAAGCCGAACACCGCGTCGCCCGGCACCGGCGTGCAGCAGCGGGCCAGTTTCACCCACACGTCGCTGACGTCCTTGACCACCACGCCCGGGTCCTGGGCGGTGCTGCGGTTGCGCGGCGGGCGGGTGGCGACCGCGGTCTCCGCGATGTCCTCGACCGCGCCCTCCTCGCCGCCGAACCCGGCGACCAGCTTCTGCACCACCGACTGCGACGAGACGGTGCTCTCCCCCACCGCGGCGTACAGCGACGCCACGTCGGGCAGGTGCAGGTCGCGGGCGATGGCGGTGAGGTTCTCGCTGGTCAGCATGCGCTGCAGGGGCAGGCCCTGCTTGCGCATCTGCTTGACGATCGCGTCCTTGCCGATCTCGATCGCTTCTTCGCGGCGTTCCTTGTTGAAGTACTGCCGGATCTTGGTGCGGGCCCGCGGGCTCTTCACGAAGCCGAGCCAGTCCTGGGTGGGGCCGGCCGTCGCGGACTTCGACGTGAAGATCTCGATCACGTCGCCGTTGGACAGGGTGGACTCCAGCGGCACCAGCTTGCCGTTCACCCGGGCGCCGATGCACTTGTGCCCGACCTCGGTGTGCACCGCGTACGCGAAGTCCACCGGCGTCGACCCGGTCGGCAGCGGGATGACGTCGCCCTTCGGCGTGAAGACGTACACCTCCTGGCTGGACAGGTCGAAGCGCAACGCGTCCAGGAACTCGGACGGGTCGCTGGCCTCGCGCTGCCAGTCGAGGAGCTGGCGCAGCCAGGTCATCTCGTCGATGTGGGCCGGCGGGCCGACGATCGTCGCGCCCTTCTGCTCCTTGTACTTCCAGTGCGCGGCGATGCCGAACTCGGCGGTGCGGTGCATGGCGAACGTGCGGATCTGCATCTCGACCGGCTTGCCGGTCGGGCCGATGACCGTCGTGTGCAACGACTGGTACATGTTGAACTTCGGCATCGCGATGTAGTCCTTGAACCGGCCCGGCACCGGCTGCCAGTTCGCGTGGATGACGCCCAGCGCGGCGTAGCAGTCGCGGACCGTGTCGACCAGGATGCGCACGCCGACCAGGTCGTAGATGTCGTTGAAGTCGCGGCCCCGGACGATCATCTTCTGGTAGATCGAGTACAGGTGCTTGGGCCGGCCGGTGGTCTCGGCCTTGATCTTCGCCGACTTCAGGTCGAGCTGGACCCGCTGCGTCACCTGGCGCAGCAACGCCTCCCGCTGCGGCTGGTGCTCGCCGATCAGCCGGTTGATCTCCTCGAACCGCTTCGGGAACAGCGTGCCGAACGCGAGGTCCTCGAGTTCCCACTTGATCGTGTTCATACCGAGGCGGTGCGCCAGCGGAGCCAGGATCTCCAGCGTCTCCTTGGCCTTCTGCTCCTGCTTGGCGCGGGGCAGGAAGGTCAGCGTCCGCATGTTGTGCAGCCGGTCGGCCAGCTTGATGACCAGCACCCGCGGGTCCTTGGCCATGGCCACGACCATCTTGCGGATGGTCTCCGCCTTCGCCGCGTCGCCGAGCTTGACCCGGTCGAGCTTGGTCACGCCGTCGACCAGCAGCGCCACCTCGGCGCCGAAGTCGGTGCGCATCGCGTCGAGGGAGTAGTCGGTGTCCTCGATCGTGTCGTGCAGCAGCGCGGCGACCAGCGTCGTGGTGTCCATGCCGAGGTTGGCCAGGATGGTCGCGACCGCCAGCGGGTGCGTGATGTACGGGTCGCCGGACTTGCGGTACTGACCCGAGTGCCACCGGGCGGCCACGTCGAACGCCCGCTGCAGCGCCCGCCCGTCGGCCTTCGGATGGCTGGCGCGGTGGGTGGCGATCAGCGGCTCGAGCACCTCGCTGACCTGGGTGGTCTGCCAGGGCGCGTTGAACCGGGCGAGCCGGGCCCGGACCCGCCGCCCGGTCGGGGCGCTGGCCAGGCCGAACGTGCTCGCCGACTCCTCGGCGGGAACGAGCGCCTGAGCGGAGTCGGAGTCCTCGGGCCCGTCGGCGGGCGGCGGGTCCGGCGTGACCGTGGCCGGCTGCGCCTCCGCCTGCACCGTCGCGTCGGCGCCGGCGCGTGAGTTGTCGGTCGGCTGCACCGTGCCCTCCGATGGAGGGGCGACGTCGCTGGACACCGGCCTCCTCACCTCGCTGCTCACCTGCTTGAGAACGTCATCCTACCCGGGTGTTCTTCCCGCAGTGCCCGACCCGAACCGGCTAAACCGCGCCGCCGCACAGGTAAGACCGGGATCAAACGGTCAGGAGCGCGTGGACCGGGCGCGGCGCCAGCCGTTCCCGGCCGCGCAGGAAACCCAACTCCAGGAGTACGGAGAAGCCGGCCACCGCGCCACCGGCCCGCTCCACCAGCTCCAGGGCGGCGGCCGCGGTCCCGCCGGTGGCCAGTACGTCGTCCACCACCAGCACCCGCTGGCCCGGCACGAACGCGTCCTCGTGCACCTCGATCGTGGCCTCGCCGTACTCCAGCTGGTAGGTGGCGGCGAGCGCGGGCCGCGGCAGCTTCCCCGCCTTGCGCACCGGCACCACCCCGGTGCCGGTGGCGTACGCGATCGCGGCGGCCACCACGAACCCCCGGGCCTCGACCCCCGCCACCAGGTCGAACGAATCGGCACCGTGATGGGCGACGATCCCGTCGATCACCTGGCGGAACGCGGCGCCGTCGGCGAACAGCGGCATCAGGTCCTTGAACACGATGCCGGGCTTGGGGAAGTCGGGCACGTCAACCGCCCGGCTCTCGATCAGCGCGGCCAGATCCGGCCCGTCCTCGCCCCGGCTGCCGTCGTCCTGCACCCTCGCGGTCTCCGTCACGCCGCCCACCCTATCGATGCGGCACGGCCCGCCACCGAGGGGTGGCGGGCCGGCGTCCGTGTCGGGTCAGCGACGCTTCTTGCCCCCGCTGGGACGGTTTCCGGCACCACCGGGACGGCCGCCGCGGTTGCGGTTGCCCGCCGGGCGCGCGCCCGGGCGTGGCGTCGTTCCGGCCAGCGCACCGGACCCCACCGTGGCGTCCTGCGGCGCATCGGCGCGCGCCTCGTCGGCGGCCGCCGCCGTCACGCCCGCCGTGGCCCGCTTGCGCTCGGCCCGCGGGGCGACGTCGCCGGAGCGAGCCGACGCGCGCCGGGCCAGCACCCGGGCGTTGTGCGACTTGATCCGCGGCTCCTGGTTCTTCAGCGCCACGAGCAGCGGCGCCGCGAACACGATCGACGACAGCACACCGAGGCCCATGCCGACGAACAGCACCAGGCCGAGGTCCTTCAGCGTGCCCGCGCCGAGCAGGCCGGCGCCGATGAACAGCAGACCGCCGACCGGCAGCAGCGCCACCAGTCCGGTGTTGATCGAGCGCATCAGCGTCTGGTTGACCGCCAGGTTCGTCGCCTCGGCGTACGTGCGGTTGCTCTGCGCCGTGATGCCGCGGGTGTTCTCCTGAACCTTGTCGAACACCACCACCACGTCGTACAGCGAGAAGCCGAGGATGGTCAGGAAGCCGATCACGGTCGACGGCGTGACCTCGAACCCGACCAGCGAATAGACGCCGGCCGTCAGCACCAGGTCGAGCAGCAGCGACGACACCGCCGCGACCGCCATCCGCCACTCGAAGCGGACCACCAGGTAGGCCAGCACCAGCACCAGGAAGATGCCGAGACCCAGCAACGCCTGCCGGGTGACCTGCGAACCCCACGCGGCGGAGACCCGGTTGTCGCTGATGTTCTTCGCCGGCACGCCGATGTCGGTGGACAGCGCCGCCTTCACCTCGTCGGCCTGCTCCTGGGTCAACGACTCGGTGCGCACCGAGTAGGTCGCGCCGGAGCCGTTGCCCAGCTGTTGCGCGGCCCCGACCTGGTTGTCGGCCACCCCGGCAGAGCCCAGCGCACGCTCGACCGCTTCGCGGGCGTCGTTCTGCGTGCCCACGCTGGTCGGCATGATGATCTGGGTGCCACCGGAGAACTCGATGCCCAGGTGGAAGTTGCGGATCACGAAGCTGCCGATGGCGAGAAGCACCAGGGCGAGCGCGACGGTGAACCAGACCTTCCGGCGTCCGACGATGTTGAGGTTCGCCTCACCGCGGTAGAGGCGATCAGCAAGACCACTCTTGGCCATGTCAGGCCTCCTTCACGCGCCGGCTGGGGACCGGCTCCTCGGTCTCGGCACGCTTCAGGACGCGGCCCAGGCCGCTGACCCGGGGCGACAGGAACGCCTTGGTGTTCGCGAGCACCGTCATGATCGGATGCCGGAACAGGAACACGACGACGAGGTCGAGGATGGTGGAGAGGCCCAGCGCGAACGCGAAGCCCTTCACCACACCGACGCTCACGATGTAGAGCACCACCGCCGCCATGATGGTGATGGTGTTCGCGGAGATGATGGTACGCCGGGCCCGGATCCACGCCCGGGGAACCGCACTGCGCGGACTGCGCCCCTCGTGAATCTCGTCCTTGAGCCGCTCGAAGTAGATGACGAACGAGTCGGCCGCCACACCCAGGGACACGATGAATCCGGCGATGCCGGCCAGCGTGAGCGTGAGGCCCGCGGTGCGGCCGAGGATCACCAGCGCGGCGAACGTGAGCAGCGCGGAGATGCCCAGGCTCAGGAAGATCACCGTGCCGAGCAGGCGGTAGTAGAAGAACGCGTAGATGGCCACCAGCGCCATGCCGATCGCGGCCGCCAGCAGACCGGCCTGCAGCTGCTGGGTGCCGAGCGTCGCGGAGACCGACTGGGTGGTCGCCGACGTGAACGTCACCGGCAGCGCACCGTACCGGATCTGGCCGGCCAGTTCCTTCGCGCTCTCACCGGTGAACTGACCGGTGATCTGCGACTGGCCGGTCAGCACGCCCTCGATCTCCGGCGCCGAGATGATCTCCTTGTCCAGCACGACCGCCACCAGGCAGTTCGTGGCGCCCTGCGAGGCGGACTGCGCGGCGGTGAGGCAGGGGTCGTTCGGCTGCGGCTGGAACGCCTCCCTGGTCAGCGCGGTCCACTTCTTCTGGCCCTCGCCGGTGAAGTCGAGCGACACCACCCACTGGCCGGACTGCTGGTCCATCTGCGGGCTGGCGTTGCTGATGTCGGTGCCCAGCACCTTGGCCACGTCGAGCATCATCTTCGCGCCGGACTGGCAGCTCACCACCTGCGCCTTCGGGTCGTCGATGGCACCCGGCGGCCGCTTGTTGAGCTGCTCTTCACAGCTGATCGTCGGCACGTTGAACTGCATCTGCGCCGGGAGGACGTTGACCTCCTCCGGCGTCAGCGTGGCGAACTTGGCGTACTGCTTCGCGGCGTTCCGGTCCTGGCTGATGTCGACCGGGTCGGTCAGCTTGGCGGCCGCCGCGAACGCGGCCGCGCCGACCTTCTTCTCCACCGCGGCGCGCAGCTCCTGCTGGTCCGGCGTGACCGGGGCGGCCGACGCGGACGGTGCCGGGGCGGGCGCGGACGGCGGCGTGCTCGGTGCGGGCGCCTGGGCCGGCAGGCCGCCGCCCTGACCACCGCTCGGGTTCGCGGACGGCGTGCCGGGCGCTGCCGGTGCGCTGCCGCTGGGTGCGACGCTGGGCGCCGCGGACGGCGGGTTCAGGGCGGTGGCGGCCACGTCGCCGGTCACCTTGACCACCTTGCGGAACCGCATCTGCGCGGCCTGGCCGACGTTCTTCAGCTCGTCCCGCGCCTCGCCGGCCAGGGAGACCACGATGTTGCGGTCACCCTCGATCACGACCTCGGCCTCGGACACGCCGAGCGCGTTGACCCGGTTGTCGATGATGTTCCGGGCTTCCTGCATGTTCGAGTCGGACGGCACCGGGCCGGAGGCAACGTACGTCGCCTGGGTGCCGCCGACCAGGTCGAGGCCCAGCTTCGGATGCAACCGCTCGGTGACGCTGCCGGTCGCGCCGAAGCCGAAGAATGCCAGGAGGTACAGGACGACGAAGATCAGGCCGAGCACGGCGAGCTGCCGCCCGGGATGCTGCTGCCCCTGTGGTGGTCGTGCCACGGCTGTGTGTCTCCCTGTGTGGATCGGCCGCCGCACGGCGCGGCGACGGGTGGTAGGCAGGCGGGACGACCATCGCTGCGGTCGTACCGCGGACGATTATCCCCGTCTATGACTCGACCGGCTGCCCCGGCCCGGCGTTGTGGACGACGCGGGCCGGACGGCGCGGTCGGATCAGTCGTTCTTCTTGGTCTCGACGATCGGGTTGGGCGGCTCCTCGGCGACCGGCTCGGCCGGCACCGGCTCCTCGGCCACCGACTGCGACGAGACGACGCGGGCGATGGCCGGGCGGGCGTAGCGGGCGTGCACCCCGGGCGCGATCTCCACGGTGACCACGTCGTCGTCCACGGCCACGACGGTGGCGTGCAGGCCGCCGATGGTGACGATCTCGTCTCCGGGACCGAGCGCCGACTGCATGGCCTGAGCCTCGCGACGCCGCTTCTGCTGCGGGCGGATCATCATGAAGTACATGACGCCGAAAAGCAGGACGATGAGAAGCAGAGGCGTGAAGCTGCCGCCGCCCTGCGCTTGAGCTGCGTTAAGCACGAGGAACCTTCCTTGGGGCCCACCGACGCGGCACGGAGGCACACGACAGGGCGATATACACATCCCGTTCGAACGGCGGCGAGTCTAATCCCTTTAGCTGGGAAGTTCCCGCGCGGCACACGTCACGTTCACATTACGAGCAGATTTCACTCATCTCGCGCGAACAGGTCACCCTGCACCACCCCGCCCCGCCCGTCGACCGGCGGCGTCCGGCCCAGATGGTGCCAACCGGCCTCGGTGGCGACCCGCCCCCGGGGCGTGCGGGCCAGCAGGCCGGCCCGCACCAGGAACGGCTCGCACACCTCCTCCACGGTGTCCGACTGCTCCCCCACCGCGACCGCGAGCGTGGACAGTCCCACCGGACCGCCCTTGAACGAGTCGATCAGCGCCCGCAGCACCGCCCGGTCCAGTCGGTCCAGGCCCAGCGCGTCGACGTCGTACACCCGCAGCGCCTCCTGCGCGGTGGGCTCGTCGACCACGCCGTTGCCGCGTACCTCCGCGTAGTCCCGGACCCGGCGCAACAGCCGGTTCGCGATCCGCGGGGTGCCCCGCGACCGGCCGGCGATCTCCGCCGCGCCGTCCGCGGTGATCGGCACGCCGAGGATCCGGGCCGACCGGTGCAGCAGTGCGTCGAGATCGGCGGGCGAATAGAAGTCGAGATGCGCCACGAACCCGAACCGGTCCCGCATCGGCCCGGACAGCAGACCGGCCCGGGTGGTCGCGCCGACCAGCGTGAACGGCTCCACGTCCAGCGGGATCGCGGTGGCGCCCGGTCCCTTGCCGACCACCACGTCGACCCGGAAGTCCTCCATGGCGCTGTACAGCAACTCCTCGGCGGGCTTGGCGATGCGGTGGATCTCGTCGATGAACAGCACGTCGCCCTGGCCCAGACTGGTGAGGATCGCGGCCAGGTCGCCGGACCGCTCGATCACCGGGCCGCTGGTGGTGCGGATCCCGGCACCCAGCTCGGCGGCCACGATGTTGGCCAGGGTGGTCTTCCCCAAACCGGGCGGGCCGGACAAAAGGATGTGGTCGGGCGGGGTGCCGCGCCCCATCGCGCCCTTCAGCAGCAGATCGAGCTGGTCACGCACCCGGTGCTGTGCGATGAAGTCGGCCAGCCGGCGCGGGCGGACACTGGCCTCCGCGTCCAGTTCGGCGTCCTCCACGAACGGCGAGACCAGGTCGTCGCTCATCGGGTCCGGCCGAGCAGTCGGATGGCCTGCCGCAGCAGCACCGGCACCGGCGGCACCTCGCCGTCGATGGTCTCGGCCACCGCGGCCACCGCCTGGTCCGCCTGGGCCGCGCTCCAGCCCAGCGCGATCACGCCCTGCCGCACCTGGTCCGGCCAGGTGCCGGCGAGCACCCCGGCCGGGGCGTCGGCGCCGGCGAACACCGGGCCGACACGGTCGCGCAACTCCAGCACCAGGCGCTCCGCACCCTTCTTACCGATACCGGGTACGCGGGTGAGCGCCGCGATGTCGCCGCCGCTGATCGCCCGGCGTACCGCGTCGGGTTGGTGCACCGCGAGCACCGCCTGAGCCAGCCGCGGGCCCACCCCGCTCGCGGTCTGCAGCAGCTCGAAGAGCTGCTTCTCGTCGTCGTCGGCGAAGCCGTACAGGGTCAGCGAGTCCTCGCGCACCACCAGGCTGGTGGCCAGGCGCGCCTCCGCGCCGGTGCGCAGACCGGCGAGCGTGCCCGGCGCGCAATGCACGGACAGGCCGACGCCGCCGACCTCGATGACGGCGCTGTCCGGCGCGACCGCGGCGACGACCCCACGGACACTGGCGATCATCGGCTGCCCTTCCTGTTCACCGGGAGCTGGGTGCGTTGGCGGCGGACCGCGGACGCCGCGGCGACCGCCGCGGCCTGGATCCGGGCCCGGGTGCCGCCACGCCAGATGTGGCAGATGGCGAGAGCGAGCGCGTCCGCGGCGTCCGCCGGCCGGGGCGGTGCGTCCAGGCCGAGCAGGCGGGTGACCATCGCGGTCACCTGCGCCTTGCCCGCCGTGCCGGAGCCGGTGACGGCGGCCTTGACCTCGCTCGGCGTGTACGTCTGCACCGGCAGCCGGGCACGCGAGCCGGCCAGGATGGCGACCGCGCTGGCCTGCGCCGTGCCCATCACGGTCCGCACGTTGTGCTGACTGAACACGCGTTCCACGGCCACGCTGTCCGGCTGGTGCTCGGCGACCAGGGCGCTGAGCGAGGTGTCCAGATGCAGCAGCCGCAGCGCGATGTCGTCCTGCGGCTCGGTGTACACCGCGTAGTAGCCGATCAGCTTGCACGGCCGGCCGGGCACACCCTCGACGACGCCGACGCCGCACCGGGTCAGGCCGGGGTCGATGCCGAGCACGCGCACTCCTCGACCTCCCGCTGCTGACGTACGTGTGTTCGACACCTTAGTACCCGTTCCGCTTGCGCCCGACGGCGACACGCCTCGACCATGGACTGCGGGAGGTGCCGTCATGTATGTCGTACCGCCGATGGCCGACGAACCGCCGCCGGACTTCCTGGTGTTCGTCGCCGTGCACCTGACCACGCTGCAGGACGAGGCCGCGCGTCTGGTCGGCGACCGGCAGCACGCCGACGAGGTCTACCCGGTGGTACTCAGCGACGTGGCCCTGCACTGGCGCCGGTTGCGCCTGCGCCGCCGGCTCACCGGCCGGGACGAGACCGGGACGTACCTGCGGCGGCGGCTGGCCGCGCGGGCCGAGCAGTGGCGCGAGGACCAGATCTACCCGGTCGAGGTGCAGTTGCTGCCGCCGGCCGCGCCGGCGCGCTACTACCAGGAGAGCCCGGCCAGCGTGGCGTACCGCAAGGCGGCACTGGTGGAGGGCACGCGACGGACCCAGCGCCGGCCCCAGGCGGAGGCGGCGATCGCCTGGGAGCACGCCTGTCAGCAGGCCCGCTGGCACCGGATCGCACGGGTGACGGCGGCGTCCACGCTGGGCGTGTTCGCCGCCATCCAGCTGGCCGACAGCCTGCCCGGCTGAGGGTCAGTTGCGGCCGGTACCGATCACGCGTCGATCTTGGCCAGGACCTCGTCGGAGACGTCGAAGTTGGCGAAGATGTTCTGCACGTCGTCGCAGTCCTCCAGCACGTCGATCAGCTTGAAGACCTTGCGCGCCGCCTCCTCGTCGACCGGCACCGTCATGGTCGGCACCAGCGACGACTCGGCCGAGTCGTACTCGATGCCGGCGTCCTGCAGGGCGGTGCGGACGGCGACCAGGTCGGTCGGCTCACTGACCACCTCGAAGGTTTCGCCCAGGTCGTTGATCTCCTCGGCGCCGGCGTCGAGCACGGCGAGCATCAGGTCGTCCTCGCTCAGGCCGGCCTTCGGGACGAGCACCACGCCCTTGCGGTTGAACAGGTACGACACGCTGCCGGCGTCGGCGAAGGTGCCGCCGTTGCGGGTGAGCGCGGTGCGTACCTCGGTGGCGGCGCGGTTGCGGTTGTCGGTCAGGCACTCGATCAGCAGGGCGACGCCGTTCGGGCCGTACCCCTCATACATGATCGTCTGCCAGTCGGCGCCGCCGGCCTCGAGGCCGGAGCCACGCTTGACCGCGTTCGCGATGTTGTCGTTGGGGACCGAGCTCTTCTTGGCCTTCTGGATGGCGTCGTAGAGCGTCGGGTTACCGGCCGGATCTCCGCCGCCGACCCGCGCCGCCACCTCGACGTTCTTGATCAGCTTGGCGAACATCTTGCCGCGCTTGGCGTCGATGACGGCCTTCTTGTGCTTGGTCGTCGCCCACTTGGAGTGGCCGGACATGAGTAACCTCCGTGTTTACCGTGCGTCGCGGACCGACTCGACGAAGTACCGGTGGACGCGAAGGTCGCCGGTAAGCTCCGGATGGAAGGCCGTGGCGAGCAGGTTTCCCTGCCGAACGGCGACAATCCTACCGGCGGCGGGTCCAGCCGTGACGCGGCCCAAGACCACGACGTCCGGACCGACCTCCTCGACCCACGGCGCGCGGATGAACACGGCGTGGAAGTCACCGCCGTCGACCCCGTCGATGCGCACCGGAGCCTCGAACGAATCCACCTGCCGGCCGAACGCGTTGCGCCGCACCGTCATGTCGATACCGGCGAACGACTCCTGATCCGGACGGCCGTCGAGCACCGTGGTGGCCAGCATGATCATGCCGGCGCAGGAGCCGTACACGGGCATGCCGTCGGCGATCCGCTTCCGGATCGGGTCGAGCAGCCCGAAGCTCACCGCGAGCTTGCTCATGGTGGTCGACTCGCCGCCGGGGATCACCAGTGCGTCGATCTCGTCGACCTCGCCCGGCCGGCGGATCGGACGGGCTTCCGCCCCGACCAGACCCAGCGCGTGTACGTGCTCCCGCACGTCCCCTTGCAGCGCAAGCACCCCAATAGTCACCGTTTCCCCCTCCACTGTGTCCCACCCACTCCCCACCCCGCCGGTCCCACCCACTCCCCACCCGCCGGTCCCACCCACTCCCCACCCCGCCGGTCCCACCCGCCTTCGGGCCGCTCACGCCCGCCGGTCGGGCCACTCTGGCCGATCTTGGGGTTGTGGTGGGAACAAAAGACGCATCGCACCGACGAATCGGGCACCCCAAGTCCAAGATCGGCGGGGCTGGCGGGAGCTGGCGGGATTCGGCAGATTGCGGGTGCGCGGATCGGGCTTAGTTCGGACGGGACGGCGTCGTGGCCTGAACGGCAGCGTGGTCCACACGCCGCCCGGCCAGGCGATCAGCAAGCCGCCCGGAATGCGGCTCCGCAAGCCGCCCCACCAAGCGACTCAGCAAACCAGCCGACCCAGGCGACTCCGCAAGCCGGTCGAGCCGAGGACTCCGCACGCCCGCGAGCAGGAGATCTTGGAGGGCGAGACGAATCTTGGAGCGAAACGGCCCCCATAGGGGCAGTCCACCTCCAAGATCTGCCCAGGCCTCCAAGATCTACCGAGCAAAAGGCGCTTACCGGACGGAAATGACGCCGCGCACGCCTCCAGCCCCGCCCAGCGCCACCAGCCCCGCCCAGCGCCACCAGCCCCGCCCAGGGCCACCAGCCCCGCCCAGCGCCCAGCGCCTCCAGCCACGCCCAGCGCCCAGCGCCACCAGCCCCGCCCAGCGCCACCAGCCGCGCCCAGCGCCCAGCGCCACCAGCCCCGCCCAGCGCCCAGCGCCACCGGCCGCGCCGGCGCTACCAGCCGCGCTCGGCCAGCCGGTGAGGCTGCGGCACGTCCTCGACGTTGATGCCCACCATGGCCTCGCCCAGGCCGCGGGACACCTTTGCCACCACGTCCGGGTCGTCGTGGAAGGTGGTGGCCTTGACGATCGCCGCCGCCCGCTGCGCCGGGTTGCCCGACTTGAAGATGCCCGAGCCGACGAACACCCCTTCGGCGCCGAGTTGCATCATCATCGCGGCGTCGGCGGGGGTGGCGATGCCGCCCGCGGTGAACAGGACGACGGGCAGCTTGCCCGCCGCGGCGACCTCCTTGACCAGGTCGTACGGGGCCTGCAGGTCCTTGGCGGCGACGTACAGCTCGTCCTCGGGCAGTGACTTCAGGCGGCGGATCTCGGCCCGGATGGTGCGCATGTGGGTGACCGCGTTGGACACGTCGCCGGTGCCGGCCTCGCCCTTGGAGCGGATCATGGCGGCGCCCTCGGTGATGCGGCGCAGGGCCTCGCCGAGGTTGGTGGCGCCGCAGACGAACGGCACGGTGAACGCCCACTTGTCGATGTGGTTGGCGTAGTCGGCGGGGGTCAGCACCTCGGACTCGTCGACGTAGTCGACGCCGAGCGACTGCAGCACCTGGGCCTCGACGAAGTGGCCGATCCGGGCCTTGGCCATCACCGGGATGGAGACCGCGCCGATGATGCCTTCGACCATGTCGGGGTCGCTCATCCGGGACACGCCGCCCTGGGCGCGGATGTCGGCGGGTACGCGCTCCAGCGCCATCACCGCGACCGCGCCGGCGTCCTCGGCGATCTTCGCCTGGTCGGGGGTGACCACGTCCATGATCACGCCACCCTTGAGCATTTCCGCCATGCCGCGCTTCACGCGGGCGGTACCTACGGTCGGCTGGGTCTCAGACACGATTCTCGGCTCCTCGGGACGTGGTTCGACGAGCCGAATTTTACGGGCCGGCGAGGATGCCACCGAAGGCCAATCGCCCCCTTGGTGGACTGCTTACCGGGCGGTGGACTGCAAGATCAGAGGTGGGCGACGGCCTCGACCGGGCCGGCCGGCGCCGGCACGGCCACCGGGCGGGACGCGGGCGGCAGCTGGGGCATGACCGGTTCGACGATGTCGAAGTAGCGGGGGCGTTCGTACCCGCGGGCCATCCGGAGCAGCCGGACCAGGGGGCGGCGCCGGGCGGTGAGCGCGTCGCGGACCAGATCGGTGTGCACCTGCCTGGCCAGCACCACCCGGCGGCTGATCACGATGAGCGCGCGGCCGGCGTCGTCGGTGCCGGTCAGCCCGACGGTCGCCAGCTGACGGGTGAGGTCGTTCTCGGCGGCCTCCCGCTCCTCCGGGCCGGCGTCCAGGGCCAGGCGGGCGGCGGCGTACAGCTCGACGGAGTCGGCCCGCTCAGCCACCACCGCGGCGGCCGCGGCGCGCCGCAGCAGGTGGGCGTCGAGCGCGCGGGTCGCGGACTGCGCCCGCCGGTGCACCCGCTCCACCCGGTGCGCGGTCCAGACCAGGTACGCCGACAGCACCACGATCAGCGTCACGGCGCTCACGACCCACCACATGCCGGGCATCGTAGTGCCGGATTGTGTCGGGATGTCACGCACCGGGGCGTGGTTCGGCCCACTCTGCGTCCAGAACCCGCCCGTCTGTCGCCTCGATCGCCGTGGCGTACACCTCGAGTACCCGTCCGGCTACGCTCGGCCAGTCGAACGCGCCCACCACGCTGCGCGCGCACGCCGCCAGTTCCGCCCGGCGGGCCGGGTCGTCGAGCAGGTCGTCGAGCAGGGCGGTGAGCGCGTCCGCGTCGCCGGTGCGGAACAACGCGCCGGCCCGGCCGCCGTCCAGGACCCGGCGGAACGCGTCCAGGTCGCTGGCCGCGATCGCGGCACCGGCCGCCATGGCCTCGGTGAGGATCATGCCGAACGACTCGCCGCCGGTGTTCGGTGCCACGTAGACGTCGACGCTGCGCAGCATCCGGGCCTTGTCCGCCTCGGAGACCAGGCCCAGGAACGTGATCCGGTCGTGCAGGTCGGCCGGGACGTCGTCGTACAGGTCGTCGCGGTGTCCCGGCCCGGCCACCAGCAGGCGCAGGCCGGGACGGCGGCGGGCGAGCGTGACGAACGCCGTACGCAGCAGTGGGAAGCCCTTGCGCGCCTCGGTGAACCGGCCCAGGAAGCCCAGCGTGCCGCCGGTGCCGGGCCAGTCCGGCAGCGGAGCGGCCGTGGCGAACTTGGCCACCGCCACCCCGTTGGGGATCTCCACCGCGCCGCCGCCGAGGTGCTCGACCTGCACCTTGCGGGCCAGTTCGCTGACCGCGATGCGGGCGGTGATCTTCTCCACCACCATCTGCAGCAGTCCCTGGGCGGCGGCCAGGGCCCGGGACCGGGTGATCGCGGTGTGGAACGTGGCCACCACCGGCCCGCGGCTGGACAGCACGGCCAGCATGGACAGGCTGAGCGTGAGCGGTTCGTGGACGTGCAGCACGTCGAACTGCCCGCGGGCCAGCCAGCGCCGGACCCGGGCGGTGGAGACCGGCCCGAACGCGATCCGGGCCACCGAACCGTTGTACGGCAGCGGCAGCGCGCGGCCGGCCGGCACCACGTACGGCGGGTGGTCGGCGTCCTCGTCCGCCGGGGCCAGCACGCTGACCGTGTGCCCCAGATCGATCAGCGCCTCGGCCAGGTCGACGATGTGGTTCTGCACGCCGCCGGGCACGTCGAAGGAGTACGGCGAGACGATCCCGATCCGCACGGCCCGGCCCTCAGACCCGTCCGGCCAGGGCCGGCTCGTCCAGCCACAGCTTCTGCAGCATGTGCCAGTCCTCCGGGTGGTCGGCGATGGCCACCTCGAACGCGTCGGCCAGCCGCTGGGTGATCACCCGGGTACGGACCTCGAGGTTGCCGGAGTCCGGGTCCGGCATCGGGATCCGGGTCAGTCGCGCCTCCACCAGGTCCGGCCGGAACTGCAGGTCGACGGCGAACAGCGGGGCGCCGGTACGCAGGGCGAGCAGCGCCGGGCCGGGTGGCATCCGGGTCCGGCCGCCGAAGAACCGCACCTCGACGCCGCGTTTGGACAGGTCGCGGTCGGCCAGCAGGGCCACCGCGTACCCCTGGTCCACCCGCTCGGCCAGCACGTCCAGCGGCGGGCGCGGGCCGCCGGTGAGCGGGACGACCTCCATGCCGAGGGCCTCGCGGTACGCCAGGAAGCGGCGGTACACCGCCTCCGGCTTGAGCCGCTCGGCGACCGTGGCCAGCCGGTAGCCGCTGGACACCAGGAACGCGGCCGCGGCGTCCCAGTTGGCCAGGTGCGGCAGCGCCAGGATCACGCCCCGGCCCTCGTCGAGGTGTTCGGCCATCTCGGGGAGCTGGTCCAGCCGGAAACCGGCGATGTGCTGTGCCCGGGACTGCGACGGCAGCCGGAAGGCCTCCATCCAGTACCGGGCGTACGACCGCAGCCCGGCCCGGACCAGCCGGTCCAGGTCGGCGTCGCCGGTCTGCGGTCCGACCACCCGGCGCAGGTTGCGGCGCAGCCGCTGGGTGCCGGGTCCGTCCGCCCGGAACGCCCGGTCCGCACCGGCGTCGAACAGCGCCCGGGCGACCGGCAGCGGCAGCGCGCGGACCAGCCGCCACCCGGCCACGAAGCCGAGTTCGGTCAGCCGGTCCCTCACGGGGCGGGCACCTCGTCCGACCGGGCCGCGTGGATCAGCCGCTGCAGCACGGTGACCGCGGACAGCGCGGCGAGCAGCCACAGCGCGGCGGGCAGTCCCCACTCGAACCCGGCGCCGCTGATCAGCCCGCCGGCGCCGACGATGAGCAGCCGTTCCAGCCGTTCCGCGATGCCCACGTCGGCGTTCAGGCCGAGGCTCTGCGCCCGGGCCTTCACGTACGACACCACCTGTCCGAGCACCAGCGCGAGCAGCGCGGCCTGCACCCCGGCGTACGGGTTGTCCTGGCCGGCCAGGTAGTAGACCACCGCGCCGAAGACCGCACCGTCGGCGATCCGGTCCATCGACGAGTCGAGCAGCGCGCCGAACTTGCCGCCGCCGCCGCGGATCCGGGCCATCGTGCCGTCGAGCGCGTCGGTCAGCGCGAAGAACGTGACGATCAGGGCGCCGGCGACCAGGTGGCCACGGGCGCCGAAGACGAGCGCTCCGAAGAGCACGCCGACCGTGCCGGCGACCGTCACCGCGTTCGGCGAGACGCCGATGCGTAGCAGGAAGCGGGCGGTGGGGTCGATGACGTGGGAGAAGACGGCTCGCGCCGAGGTACCGAAGATCTTTGCCATGGCGGTCCCACCATATCGGCGGCCGGACCCGGACGATACGGTCCAGGTCACGCATGGCGCGGCGGATCACTTTGCGACGATGGACGACTACCGGGGGTTGCGGCGCCGACTGCGGTGGGTGTGGGATTCAGGCACAGCGTCGTAACATCCGGGAAACGGAGGTGCGCTCGTCATGGCGCAGAAGGCTTCGGAGAAAGGGGTCACCGGCGCCGCTGCGCCGGTGGTGACCGACCCCGGCAGAGTTCGCAACGTGGTGCTGGTCGGCCACTCGGGTTCCGGGAAGACGACCCTGGTCGAGGCGTTACTCGCGGCGACCCAGACGATTCCCCGGGCCGGCTCGGTCACCGACGGCACCACGGTTTCCGATCATGATCCCGCGGCGGTACGCCAGCAGCGCTCCGTCGTGCTGGCCTGCGCGCCGCTGATGCACGACGGCGTGAAGATCAACCTCCTGGACACCCCCGGGTACGCCGACTTCGTCGGGGAGCTGCGCGCCGGTCTGCGGGCCGCGGACGCCGCGCTCTTCGTCGTGTCGGCGGCGGACGGCAGTGACCGGGGCATCGACGCGGCCACCGTGAACCTCTGGGAGGAGTGCGCGGCGGTGGGCATGCCGCGCGCCGTGGCGATCACCCGCCTGGACCATCCGCGGGCGGACTTCGACCAGACCGTCGCCGACTGCCAGGAGGCGTTCGGCGAGAACGTCCTGCCGATCTACCGGCCCATGCTGGCCGACGACGGGCACTCGGTGGCCGGGCTGCTCGGACTGCTCACGCTGCGGGTGCTGGACTACTCCGCGGGCTATCCGCCCCGGGTCGAGGAGGCGGAGGCCGCGCACCTGACGCCGGTCGAGGAGGACCGCAACCAGCTCATCGAGGGGATCATCGCGGAGAGCGAGGACGAGACCCTGATGGACCGGTACCTGAGCGGTGAGCCGGTCGGCGCGGACGTGCTGGTGCCCGACCTGGAGAAGGCGGTGGCGCGGGGCCACTTCTACCCGGTCATCCCGGTCTGCGCGGCGACCGGCGTCGGGCTGGACGCGCTGCTGGACGGCCTGGTGAACGGCGCGCCGTCGCCGCTGGAGCACGACCTGCCCACGGTCACCGGGGTGGACGGCTCGCCGCGCCCGCCGCTGACCTGCGACCCGGACGGCCCGCTGGTCGCCGAGGTGGTCAAGACCACGATCGACCGCCACGTCGGCCGGGTGTCCCTGGTCCGGGTGTTCTCCGGCACGCTGCGGCCGGAGGCCACCGTGCACGTCTCCGGGCACGGCATGGCCGAGCGCGGCCACCCCGACCACGACGCCGACGAGCGGGTGGCGCACGTCTACTCCCCGCTGGGCGCGCAGCTGCGCGAGGTGCCGGCCTGCGTCGCCGGGGACATCTGCGCGATCACCAAGTCGGGCAGCGCGGAGACCGGCGACACGCTGTCGAGCCGGGACCACCCGCTGCTGATGGAGCCGTGGCAGATGCCCGAGCCGCTGCTGCCGATCGCGGTGGTGGCCAAGTCCCGCGCGGACGAGGACGCGCTGGCGAAGAACCTGGCCCGGCTGGTCGCCGGCGATCCCACGCTGCGGCTGGAACGCAACGCCGAGACCCACCAGCTGGTGCTGTGGTGCATGGGCGAGTCGCACGCCGACGTGGTGCTGGACCGGCTCCGCTCGGGCGGCGTCGAGCTGGACACCGAACCGGTCAAGGTGGCCCTGCGGGAGACGTTCGGCTGCCCGGCCAAGGGGCACGGGCGGCACGTCAAGCAGTCCGGCGGCCACGGCCAGTACGCGGTCTGCGACATCGAGGTGGAACCGCTGCCCAGGGGCTCCGGCTTCCAGTTCGTCGACCGGGTGGTCGGCGGCGCGGTGCCGCACAACTACATCCCGTCGGTGGAGAAGGGCGTCCGCGCCCAGCTGGACCGCGGGCTGGTGGCCGGCTATCCGATCGTGGACCTGAAGGTGACCCTGTTCGACGGCAAGGCGCACAGCGTCGACTCGTCCGACGCGGCGTTCCAGACGGCCGGCGCGCTGGCCCTGCGGGAGGCGGCCGAGGGCGGCCAGGTCACGCTGCTGGAGCCGGTCGACGAGATCGTGGTGCGGGTGCCGGACGGCTACGTCGGCGCGGTGATGAGCGACCTGTCCGGCCGCCGGGGGCGGCCGCTCGGCACGGAGGCCGACGAGGGCGGGGACTTCAGCCTGGTCCGGGCGGAGGTGCCGGCCACCGAGCTGGTCCGGTACGCGGTGGAGCTGCGCGCGCTGTCCAGCGGATCGGGCACGTTCACCCGGACGTACGTGCGGCACGAACCGATGCCGCCCCACCTGGCCGACGCGGTCCGCAAGGAGCACGCCGCCGCCCGCTGACCGGTCAGCCGGCCTCGGACCATGCCTTCGCCAGCATGGCCCGGGTGTCGGTGAGCACCTGCGGCAGCACCTTGGTGCGCCCGATCACCGGCATGAAGTTGGCGTCGCCGCCCCACCGGGGCACCACGTGCTGGTGCAGGTGGGCGGCGATGCCGGCGCCGGCCACGGCGCCCTGGTTCATGCCGATGTTGAACCCGTGCGGGCTGCTGGTGTACCGGACCACCCGCATCGCCCGCCGGGTGAACGCGGCCAGCTCGGCCGTCTCCGCCTCGTCCAGGTCGGTGTAGTCGGCGACGTGCCGGTACGGGCAGACCAGCAGGTGGCCGGGGTTGTACGGGTACAGGTTGAGCACCACGAACACCTGCTCGCCGCGCGCCACCACCAGGCTGTCCGCCTCGGGCCGGCCCGGTGCCAGGCAGAACGGGCAGCCGGCCGGCTTCTCGTACCCGCCCTCGGGCCGGTCCGCGCCGGAGATGTAGGCCATCCGGTGCGGTGTCCAGAGCCGTTCCAGCCCGTCCGGCTGCCCGACCTCCGCCTGCTGGTCCCCGACGTCGCCCACAGAACCGATCCTAAACGGTCCGACCGATGTCTCATCTTCGCGGCCGCACAACCGAAAACCAACACATGACCACTCGGCGCACCTCTGAGCCGCGTGCCCTGACGTCCTGGCGCGTGCTGCTGGTCGTGGTCGCCGCGGTGGTGGCGACCGTGCTGGCCGGCATCGTCGCCCTGCAGCAGGAGATCAAGTCCCGCACCCTGGACAGCGCCGTCAACGGCGTGGTGATCCTCAGCTCGCTCGTCATCGACCGCAGCCTCACGCTCAACGACATCACCGAGAATCTGCACCCGGACAACCACGCCCGGCTGGACGCGGACGTGGTGCTGCTGCAGCAGCGCGGCCAGGTCCTGGGACTGATGATGTGGTCGCTGGCGGACGGCCGGCTGGTCTACGCCGACCCGGACCACCAGGGTGTCGGCGGGCTCAGCGCGAGCCGCCGGGCCGCCGGACGGGAGAACCGGCCCACCGCCGTCCCGGCCGTCGACGAGCGCACCGCCCAGCAGGTGCTCGAGGTCAACTACCCGTACGACGCGAACGGTGACGGCCGGGTCGACGCGCTGGCCGTGGCGCTGCTGCCCCGGCAGGGCGTGGACCGCTCGATCGAACAGTCCACCCGGATGCTGTACGCCGGCGCCGCGTTCGTGTTCCTGGTGGCGCTCGGCGGTGTGCTGCAGGTACGCCGCCGGCAGATCGCCCAGGACCACGCCGCGGTGCACGACTGGCTCACCGGCCTCGGCAACCGGGAACGGCTGCGCCGGACGGGCACCCCGGCCATCGAGTCGGCCTCCGCCACCCGGCCGCTGGCCCTGCTGCTGCTGGACCTGAACGGCTTCAAGGGCATCAACGACTCGCTCGGCCACCAGGCCGGCGACCAGTTGCTGATCGAGGTGGCGAACCGGCTGCGTGAGGTGTGCGGCAAGGACGGCACGCCGATCCGGCTCGGCGGCGACGAGTTCGCCGTGCTGCTGCCGAAGGCCGGCGTGGAACCGGCCATGACGATCGGGCGGTCGATGCGGGCGGCGGTACGCCGGCCGGTGCTGATCGACGAGGTCGCGGTCGCCGTGGACGCCAGCATCGGCGTCGCGCACGCCCCCGCGGACGGCACCGACCTGAGCATCCTGCTGCACTGCGCGGACGTCGCCATGTACCGGGCGAAGAAGGCCGGCGGCGGCGTGCTCGCGTACGACCCGGCCTGGGCGAACGAGGACGCCGCCACCCCCAGCGACCTGCCCGACCTGCGCCGTGCCCTGGCCGAGGACCGGTTGGAGCTGCGCTACCGGCCGTTGCGGGACGAGGCCGGCCGGATCGACATGCTGGAGGCGGTGCCGTACTGGCGGTACTTCCGGCACGGTCTGCAGCCGGCGACGGACTTCCTGGCCGCCGCCCGCTACACCCCGATGATGCGCTCGCTGACCTCGTGGGTGCTGCACACCGCCGCGACCGACTGCGCCGTCTGGCGCGCCGCCGGCTATCCGCTCGACCTTCTGGTCCACCTGCCCGCCCCCGCGGCCGGGGACCCGGAACTGCCCGGCCTGCTCGACGAGGCCACCCGGGCGACCGGGCTGCCGGCGTCCGCGCTGCGGCCCGACTTCGGCGCCAGCCCCGGCACCGGTGCGGCGCTTCCGGCGCCCGAGGTGCCGGCCCGGCTGGCCGCCGACGACCTGACGATCCGACCCGACAACCGCGAGGTAGTGCCGCTATGAGCAGGTTCGAAGTCCGGTACGCCGGGATCCGCCGGCTGACCGCGGCCGTGGTCGGCATCGCGCTGCTGGCCGGGTCCACGGCCTGCGCCGACGACCAGGCCGCGCAGTCCGACGGCCGGCTGACGTTGACGGTCGACACGTTCGGCAACTTCGGCTACAAGGCGCTGCTGCGCGAGTACGAGGCCGCCCACCCGGAGCTGCGGGTGGTGGAGCGGGTGCTGGAGTACAACGAGCACCACGACAAGCTGAAGCAGCGGCTGGACGACGGCAGCGGCGCCGGCGACGTGGTGGGCATCGACGAGGGCTACGCGGTGCAGTTCCGGGACCGGCAGTCCGACTTCGCGAACCTGCTGGACTTCGGCGCCGGTGGCCTGGCGAAGAACTGGCTGGCGTGGAAGTGGGACGCCACGCTCAGCGCCGACCGCACGTACCAGATCGGGCTCGGCACCGACGTCGGCGGCCTGGCCATGTGCTACCGCCCGGACCTGTTCCGGGCCGCCGGCCTGCCCACCGACCGCGACGCGGTGGCGAAGATGTGGCCGACCTGGAAGGCGTACATCGACGCCGGCAAGAAGTTCAAGGCCGCCGACCTCCCGGCCCAGTGGACCGACGCGGCGAGCAACATCTACAACCAGATCCTGGCCCAGCAGCCGGCCGCGTACTTCGACCGCCAGGAAAAGCTGATCATCGACGACACCCCCGCGGTACGGCACGCCTGGGACCTGACCGTGGAGATGGTCCAGGCCGGCGAGTCGGCCAAGTACATCCCGTTCAACCCGCAGTGGCGGGCCGCGCTGCAGGGCGGCCGCTTCGCCACGCTCACCTGCCCGGCGTGGGTGCTCGGCTGGATCCAGCAGAACGCGCCCGCGGCCAGCAAGCAGTGGGACGTCGCCACGGTGCCGGGCGGCGCCGGCAACTGGGGTGGCTCCTGGCTGGCCGTGCCGGCACAGAGCAAGCACCACGCCGAGGCGTACGCCCTGGCCGCCTGGCTGACCGCGCCGAAGCAGCAGCTGCGCGTCTTCACCGACACCGGCAACCTGCCCAGTGCGCCACAGCTCTACGACGACGCGGCGGTCACCGCGTACCGCAACCCGTTCTTCCGGGACGCACCGGTCGGCCAGATCTTCGCGTCGTCCGTGCGCAGCAAGCCGGCGCAGTACCTGGGCCGGCACAACGCGGCCGTCCGCAAGGTCTTCGAGGACAAGCTGAGCCAGGTGGAGGTCGGTGCGCTGCCGGCCGGCAAGGCCTGGACGGACGCGGTCGCCGAGGCACACCGGATCGGCGGCTGACGCGGGCGCCGGGGGTGACGGGTGACCGTACCCCCGGCACCGGCCGTCAGGCCGCGGACGGCCCGGTGTTGACCCGGGACCGCACCACCTCGGCGACGTGCGCGACCGCCTCGTCGACCGGTACGCCGTTGCGCTGCGAGCCGTCCCGGTAGCGGAACGACACGGTGCCGCCGTTCACGTCCTCGTCGCCGGCGATCGCCATGAACGGGATCTTCTGCTGCTGGGCGGTGCGGATCTTCTTCTGCATCCGGTCGTCGGAGTGGTCCACCTCGGCGCGGATGCCCTGCTGCCGCAGCTTCGCCACGAACTCGCTCAGGTAGTCGGCGTGCTCGTCGCGGATCGGGATGCCGACCACCTGCACCGGCGCCAGCCAGGCCGGGAACGCGCCGGCGTAGTGCTCCACCAGCACGCCGAAGAACCGCTCGATCGAGCCGAACTTCGCCGAGTGGATCATCACCGGTTCCTGCCGGGACCCGTCCGCCGCCTGGAACTCCAGCCCGAAGCCGGCCGGCTGGTTGAAGTCGTACTGGATGGTCGACATCTGCCAGGTACGGCCGATCGCGTCCCGCGCCTGCACGCTGATCTTCGGGCCGTAGAACGCGGCGCCGCCCGGATCCAGCACCAGGTCGAGCCCGCTCTCGGTGGCCACGTCCTCGAGCACCTTGGTGGCGACCGCCCACTGCTCGTCCGTACCGATGAACTTGTCGCTCTTCGGGTCGCGGGTGGACAGTTCCAGGTAGTAGTCGTCCAGGCCGAAGTCCCGCAGCAGCGACAGCACGAAGTTCAGCAGGTGCTTGATCTCGCCGGGCGCCTGCTCCGCGGTGACGTAGGAGTGCGAGTCGTCCTGGGTCAGCCCGCGCACCCGGGTCAGGCCGTGCACCACACCGGACTTCTCGTACCGGTACACCGAGCCGAACTCGAACAGCCGCAGCGGCAGCTCCCGGTAGGACCGCCCGCGGGACCGGTAGATCAGGTTGTGCATCGGGCAGTTCATGGCCTTGAGGTAGTAGTCGCTCCCCTCCATGTGCATCGGGGGGAACATGGTGTCGGCGTAGTACGGCAGGTGCCCGGAGGTGTGGAACAGCCCCTCCTTGGCGATGTGCGGCGTACCGACGTACTGGAAGCCCTCCTCGATGTGCCGGGCCCGGACGTAGTCCTCCATCTCCCGCTTGATCGCCCCACCCTTGGGGTGGAACACCACGAGACCGGACCCGATCTCGTCCGGGAAGGAGAACAGGTCCAGCTCGGTGCCGAGCTTGCGGTGGTCGCGGCGCTCGGCCTCGGCCAGCCGGGTGAGGTACGCCTTGAGCTCGTCCCGGCTCGGCCACGCGGTGCCGTAGATCCGCTGCAGCTGCGGGTTCTTCTCGCTGCCCCGCCAATACGCGGCGGCCGAGCGCATCAGCTTGACCGCCGGGATCAGCCGGGTGCTCGGCAGATGCGGGCCACGGCACAGGTCGCCCCACACCCGCTCGCCGTTCCGGTCCAGGTTGTCGTAGTGGGTGAGCTCGCCGGCACCGACCGCCGCCGCCTCGGCGTCCACGTCGCCCTTGATGTCGACCAGTTCCAGCTTGTACGGCTCGTCCTTCAGCTCGGCCTTGGCCTCGTCCAGCGACGCGTACTCCCGGCGGCGGAACGTCTGCCCGGCCTTGACGATCTCCTGCATCCGCTTCTCCAGCTTCTGCAGGTCGTCCGGCTGGAACGGCTTCGCCACGTCGAAGTCGTAGTAGAAGCCGTCCGTGATCGGCGGCCCGATGCCGAGCTTGGCCTCCGGGAAGATGTCCTGCACGGCCTGCGCCAGCACGTGCGCCGCGGAGTGCCGCAGCACGTCCAGCCCGTCCGGCTCGGCGATCGACACCGGCGTCACCCGGGCGTCCTGCTCCGGCACCCAGTCCAGGTCGCGCAGCCGGCCGGCGGCGTCGCGCACCACCACGACCGCCTTCGGGCCGCTCGACGGCAGCCCGGCCGCGGCCACCGCGTCGGCCGCCGTCGTCCCGGCCGGGACGACGACAGGGTCGGCCACGACAGGGGTACGGGGTGCAGACACGGTGTTCTCCTTCGGCTGTGTCGGACCGGCACCTCCGGCCCGGCCACCGATGCTATCCGTCCGCTTTCCGGCCCCGTCCCCCGACGCGCCCCGACCCACCGCCGCACCCCCGCCGTGCCGTTCGGAGCACCCCCGCCGTGCCGTCAGAGCGCCCCGGTGCACTGGTGTTCCACTGGAGCGCTCCAGTGGAACACCTCGGTAAGGCCGGCTGCCACGACCCGCCTCGGTGGTACACCAGCGTGGTTCTCGGGCGCTCATAGCGACGTTGGTGTACCAGTGGAGCGCTCCAGTGGAACACCAACGCGGTAATGGACGCCCGATAACGACCGTGGTGTTCCACCGAGGCGGGGTGCGGCGGTGTCCGGACGACGGGGCGGCGGTAGCGCGTCGGAGGGCGGCGGTGGCCCCTGCCGGCACAGGATCGCCCGGATGCTTCTCCGCGGCGTGACCGGAGCCCGCACCGAAGTCCCCCCGAGGGGACGTGGATCAGTCGGTGAACCAGGCGGGCAGGGGCTCGCGGGCCGCCAGCCAGGCCGGCGGGATGCCGGCGGGGCCGGTGTACGCGGCCACCACCCCGCCGGCGATCGCGCACGTCGTGTCCACGTCACCGCCGGCCGCGACGCACGCCGTGATCGCCGCCGGGTAGTCGTCCAGGTGGTGCGCGGCCACCCACAGCGCGTACGGCACGGTGTCCTGCGCCATCGACCGCGCGCCACTGCCCAGCCGGTAGGCCGCCTCGTCCGCGCGGGTCAGTTTCGCCGCCTCGGCCAGCCCGTCGCCGACCCGCCCGGCCGGCACGTGCGCCGCGACGGCCCGCAGCATCTGCGCGGGCTCCGGTCGGTGGCCGTCGAGCCGGGCCGCCGCCGCGACGGCCGCCGCCACCGTGACCGCCACCCCGCCGGCGATGCCCTCCGGGTGCGCGTGGGTGACCTCGGCGGCGCGGGCGCCCTGCGCGGCGGCCCGGGCGATCGAGTCGGCGTGCCACGCGCCGAGCGGGGCGGCCCGCATCGCGGCGCCGTTGCCCGCGGAACCCTGTCCGTCGAACGCCTCGGCGGCGGCGATCGGCCAGGGCGTGCCCTGGCGGATCAGCCGCAGCATGACCACCGCGCCCGGCCCGTAGCCGCGGTACGGGTCGTGGTGCCGGCCGAGGAGGTCGGCGAACCGGTCCCGGTCGAACTCGCCGTCGTCGAGCGCGGCGAGAAGGCAGCAGGCCTCTTCGGTGTCGTCGGTCCACGGCCACGGCGGCGCGGGCGTCCGGCCCTGGACCAGGGCGGACGCGGTCTGCCCGGGCACGAAGAACTGCGCGCCGAGCGCGTCGCCGACGCTGAGCCCGGCCAGACTGTCCGTGGCCAGGGCCCGGCGCGTATCCGGAAAAAGTGTGAAGGTCATCTGCCCGTCCGAGCCTATCCGGTTACTGTGCGTTATCAACACATGTCTCTGCATCACGGTTTAGGACTTGCTTGCCACTGGCAGTACGGTGCTTCGCATGGCCACGGTGTTGCTCGTCGAAGACGATCACGTCGTGCGCGGTGCCATGCTCCGGTCGCTCGCCGATCGGGGGCATGCCGTGCACGCCGTCGGCACGGCACTCGACGCGCTGCGCCGGGTCGCCGCCGAGACTCCCGACCTGGTCGTGCTGGACCTGGGGCTGCCCGACCTCGACGGCTCGGACGCGCTGCGCATGCTGCGCGGCATCACCGACGTGCCGATCATCATCGCCACCGCCCGGGACGACGAGCAGACCGTGGTACGGCTGCTCCGGGCCGGCGCCGACGACTACATGGTGAAGCCGTTCACCGGCGCGCACCTGGACGCCCGGATCACCACGGTGCTGCGCCGGGTGGGCCGGGCCAGCCGCACCGCACAGCCGGCCGTGCACTCGGTCGGCGAGCTGCGGGTCGACGTGGGCGAGCGCAGCGCCAGCCTGGGCGACACCCCGCTGGCCCTGACCCGCAAGGAGTTCGACCTGCTGGCGTACCTCGCCGCCCGCCCGGGACGGGTGGTTTCGCGGCGCGAGCTGTTGGAGGAGGTATGGCGACAGCCCTCGGTCGGCGAGGACCAGACGATCGACGTGCATCTGTACTGGCTCCGTCGGAAACTGGGCGAATCCGCGGCGAAGCCTCGCTACCTGCGCACCGTGCGGGGGGTCGGATTCCGGTTGGTGGCGCCGGACTGAGAGCCCGGCTGGCCGGGGTCACCGCGGCCACCACGGCGATCGCCGCGTTCGCCTTCCTCATCCCGCTCGCCTGGGAACAGCGCAGCGACCATCGCGAACAGGCGCTGGGCGTGGCCGAGCAGCGCAGCGCCACGGTCGCCGGCGCGCTCACCGCGGGCGCCGGCAAGAAGGGTGTGGAGCAGGCCCTGAAGGCGGCCGGCGGAATCCCGGTGGTACACGCGCCGGGCGCCACGGACCGCAGCCGGGCGACGGCCGCGGACATCACCCGGGTGGCCCGCGGCACCGCGCCCGAGGTCGTCGACGTGGACGGCGGAGTGGTCCGCCTGCAGCCGGTCCGGGCCGGCGAGAAGACGTCCGTGGTGGAGGTCTTCGTACCCGATGCCCAGCTGAACCACGGCACCGCGCGGGACTGGTGGATCCTGCTGGGCATCGCGCTGGGCCTGATCATCGGCGCGGTGATCGTGGTGGACCGGCTGGCCCGCGGCGCGGTGAACTCCGCGCGCGGCCTGGTCCAGGCCGCGATGGCGGTGGGCGGCGGCGACCTCGGAGTCCGCATCCAGCCCAGCGGCCCGCGCGAGCTGGCCGAGGCCGGGTACGCGTTCAACCGGATGGCCGACCGGCTGATCACCTCGCGGACCAGTGAGCGGGAGATGGTCGCGGACCTCTCGCACCGGCTGCGGACCCCGCTGACCGTGCTGCGCCTGGACGCCGAGGCGCTGGACCCGGACGACACCCACATCGGCGAGTTCTCCGCCGCCGAGCTGGACCGCCGCCGCGGCATCCGGCGCATCCGGCAGGCGATCGCCACCCTGGAGGGCGAGGTCGACCAGCTCATCAACACCACCCGCGCCGCGGTGGCCGCGCAGGTGGCCGCGCCCGAGGACGGGGTCTGCGACGTGGCCGAGGTGGTCCGGGAACGGATGGTGTTCTGGTCCGCGCTGGCCGGCGACCAGAACCGGCAGCACCGGGTGACCGGCGCGAACCTGCGGATACCGGTCCCGGTGGCCCGCGCCGAACTGGCCGCCGCGCTGGATGCGGTGCTGGGCAACGTGTTCCGGTACACGCCGCAGGGCACCGCGTTCGAGGTGGGCATCTCCCGCCGGGACGGATGGGTGGCGGTCCGGGTGGACGACGCCGGCCCCGGCATCGGAGATCCGGAGCGCGCGATGCGCCGCGGCGAGAGCGACCAGGGCTCGACCGGGCTGGGCCTGGACATCGCCCGACGGGCCGCACAGACCGCGGGCGGTTCGGTGAGCCTGGACCGGGCCGCGATGGGCGGCGCCAGCGTGGTGATGCTGCTCGCGGACGCCGAGGCGCCGCCGAAGCAGGCCAGCCGTTTCGGCCTGGTCGGCCGGCTCGCCCGCGAACGTGACCCGGGGCGGAAGAAGTGGCATCATCACCAGGCCGACCAGGCCTGACGGCGACCGCTGACGACCCGCAACGGGCAAATTACACCGGACGGTACAACACTTGCTTAGATCTGCATTAAAGACGTTCCCCTGGCGGTCCCGGCCTGGCACGCTTCCTTCCGATCCCATCCGGCTTTCCGGTCCGGAGCCCGCAGCTCGTCCCCGACACGCGGACCGGACAAGCCACCCCGCGGTGGGAGGTGGTCACCCCATAACCCCCTCCCACCGCGCCCCTGCCCGACGAGGAGATCACTTGTCCGCGCACCGACGGCACGCGTTGCGCGCGGAGGCGCCGCCGCGGCGTCGCGCGGTCAGCTCGCGTGGGCACCGCCGGTCGGAGGCACGCCGGCGCACCTACCGGCTGCTGCCGGTGGCGCTCGGTGCCGCGCTGCTCGGGATCGGCGCGATGGCTGGGCCGAGCGTGGTCGGCAACGGCTGGAGCCCGGACGGCGGCGGGTCGGACTCGGAACGCATCTCGTTCGCCGCGCTGCCCGCCGGCACCCCGGAGCAGGGCCTGGTCTACGCGGACCTGAAGCCGGCCGGCCCCGACTCGGTGTGCGCCGGCTCGTACGAACTGGACCCGGAGACCTGCACGCACGGCCCCGACGCGCCGCCGCCCGGGCTGGGCGTGCGCCGCGACGTCGCCCCGGTCACCGAGAAGGCGCCGGAGCCGGTCACGCCGAACCGGGAGACCGTCGACGTGCCGGCCGACGCCGAGATCGTCCGGGACCAGGGCGGCAGCGCGCTCACCGCCGGCAAACCCGCCCTGGTGCCGGACGCGGCGCCGGGCGAGGCGGACTTCGTGATGGGCAACCACGACGTGGCCTGCGAGGGTGACGGGCGTACCGGCAAGCGCGTCCAGGTGCTGTACCTGCACGAGTTCGGCACGCCGAGCCGCTACACCGACTTCCTCGGCTCGATCCGGGTGTGGTCCGCCGGCGTGGACGCGATCTACGACGCCAGCGCCGCGGAGACCGGCGGGTCGCGGCACGTCCGGTTCGTCACCACCCCGCAGTGCCGGGTCGACGTGACCGAGGTGCAGGTGCCGCAGGGCGCGCTGGGATCGTTCCGGCGGAACATCGACGCGCTGCAGAAACTCGGCTACAACCGCACCGACCGCAAATACCTGCTGTTCGCGGACACCAACGTGTACTGCGGCATCGGCACGTTCGTCGGCGACAAGCGGCCCGGGCAGGGCAACCGCAACAACGGCGGGCCGGCGTACGGGCGGGTGGACGCGGGCTGCTGGAGTGCCTCGGTGGCCGCGCACCAGCTCACCCACACGCTCGGCGCCGCGCTGCAGGACTCGCCGAACTCCACCGGCGCCGGCGGCTGCACCGACGACTACGACCTGCTCTGCGGCCCGGACCGCTCGGGCACGGCGGTGCGGTCGGTGTGCCCGAAGAAGCACGAGAACCGGCTCGACTGCGGCCACGACGACTACTTCAGCACCAACCCGCGGCCGGGCAGCTACCTGGCCCGGAACTGGAACGTCGCGCAGAGCGGCTTCCTGCTGCGCAGCGATGGCGGCGACGACATCCCCGACGTCGCGGGCGCACCCGCCGCCGAGGCGACCGGTGGCCCGAGCACGGCGCCCAGCACGCCGCCGCCCGCGCCGGAGCCGGTGCCGGGCCAGACCGGCGGCACCCCGGCGCCCGGTCCGACCGGCGACGAGGAGTCCACGGACGACGACACCCCGCCCGAGGGCAACGGGACCGAGCCGCCGGGCCCGCCGACCGCGGACCCCGCCCCGCCGGCGGATCCGCCGGGCGCCGGGCCGGCCGCCGGCGGCCCGGACCGGCCGGTGATCGAGCAGGTCGTCGCGGAGCGGCGGACCGCGGCGAAGGCGAAGGCGCCGAAGCAGCAGCTGCGGGTCCAGGCGGTGCTGGAGGTACGCGATCCGAGCAGTTCCGCGGTACGCCTGACCTGGAGCGCCGCCGCCCGCGACGCCCGCTACGAGGTGTCCGTGGACGGCGTGCCGATCGCCACCACCCAGGCCACCCGGGCCCGCCTGATCGGGTTGCGCCCCGGCGCGTCGTACCGGGTGACGGTCCGCAGCGCGGCGCACAAGTACACCGCGAACGCGACCGCGCAGACCGTCCCGGCGGCCCGCCCGGCGCAGAACTCCTGGTTCGTGCTGACGAACTCGCTGACCGGCGGCGCCGCGGACCTGTACGCGGCCCGCACCGCGAACAGCACCCCGGTGGTGCTCGGCGGCGCGGACGGCGGCGCGCAGCAGCAGTGGCAGCTGGTGCCGGCCGGCGGGGGCGCGTTCTCGCTGCAGTCCCGGGCGACCGGCAAGTGCGTGGTGCCGCTGGGCGGCAACCCGGTCGCCGGAACGCCGCTGGTGCAGGGCGAGTGTTCCGCGGCGTTCGCACAACGGTGGTCGTTGCAGGCCTCGGATCACGGATTCACGTTGCGTACCACGGTCGGAGACCTGGTCGCCGGCGTCGGCGCGCAGCGGTTCGGTGCCCACCGTCTGCTCGTCCTGCAGCAGGGCGACGGTTCCCGGCACCAGAGTTGGACGGCCGTGCCCGGCTGACGGGCGATTCCACAGCCAGAGCCCGGCGGCCGGCCGGGCGAAGGAGGTAGCAAGTGAAGACCGACGTGATGGAACCACCGCAGGTCGACGAGGACGAGCCGCAGCGGTTCAGCACCCGCCGCCTGGTGCGCTGGGTGACGATCCTGTTCCTCGGCATCCTGGCCGTGCTGGCGTTGTGGCAGGAGCCGCTGCACGCGGGCTGGCGCTGAGCCGGGGCCGCGGTCAGGACGCCGCGGCGTAGGAGTCGATCTCGGCGCGGAGCGTTGCCTTCCGGTCGGCCGGCAGGAACGCCGCGTCCACCGCGGACCGGGCCAGCCCGGCCACCCCGGCGGCGTCCAGGTCGAGCAGCCGCACGGCCACCGCGTACTCCTCCTCCAGGCTGGTGCCGAACATCGGCGGGTCGTCGGAGTTGATGGTCACCGGCACCCCGGCGGCGACCAGCACCGGCAGCGGGTGCTCGTCGATGACCGGCACGGCCCGGGTCCGCACGTTCGACGTCGGGCACACCTCCAGCGGGATCCGGTGCTCGGCCAGGTACGCCATCAGCTCCGGGTCGCGTGCCGCCGAGACGCCGTGCCCGATCCGTTCGGCACCGAGTTCCCGTACCGCGTCCCAGATCGTCTCCGGTCCGGTGGTCTCCCCGGCGTGCGGGACGCTGCGCAGGCCGGCCGCCCGGGCGGCGTCGAAGTACGGCTTGAACTGCGGCCGCGGGACGCCGATCTCGGGCCCGCCGAGCCCGAAGCTGACCAGCCCGTCCGGCCGCTCGTCGAGCGCGATCCGCAGCGTCTGCTCGGCGGCCGCCAGCCCGGCCTCGCCCGGGATGTCGAAGCACCAGCTCAGCTCCACGCCGAAGTCGCGGGCGGCGGCCGACCGGGCGTCGGAGATCGCGGCGCAGAACGCCGGCGCCGGGATGCCGCGGCGCACGTGCGAGTACGGCGTGACGGTCAGCTCGGCGTACCGGACCTGCTGGCGGCCCAGCTCGCGGGCGATCTCGTAGGTGAGCATCCGGACGTCCGCGTCGTCGCGGATCAGGTCCACCACGCTCAGATAGATCTCGATGAAGTGGGCGAAGTCGCGGAACGCGAAGAAGTCGGCGAGCGCGGCCGGGTCGGCCGGTACCGCGGTGTCCCCCTCGTACCGGGCGGCCAGTTCGGCGACGATCCGGGGCGACGCCGAACCCACGTGGTGTACGTGCAGTTCGGCCTTGGGCAGGCCGGCGATGAACGCGGTCAGGTCGGTCACGCACTTCTCCTAGGACGTTCGGGCCACCACGAAGACGCGGCGGAACGGAAAGGCCACCACACCGTCGCGAGCCGGGTACGCCGCCGCCAGCCGCTCCCCCAGCGCGGCGCGGAACCGCGCGTACCCGCCCGGGTCGAGCGCCGTCCGGACCGGCCGCAGCGCGGTGCCGTCCATCCAGCTCAGCACCGGATGGTCCGGGCCGGTGTCGGGCAGCAGATGCACGTACGTAGTCTCCCAGGCGTCCACCGCGGCGCCGGACCGGACCAGCAACCCGGCGTACCCCGCCGCGTCGTCCACCGGCGCATCCCGCACCACGTCGCCGACCGTCGCCGCGAACGGCTCGCTGCGGGCCACCTCGCGCAGCGCCCGGTGCGACGGGGCGTCGAAGTTGCCGGGCACCTGCACGGCGATCCACGCGCCCGCGGGCAGCGCCGCGGCCCAGGCGGTGAGCAGCGCCCGGTGCCCCGGCACCCACTGCAGCGTGGCGTTGCTGACCAGCACGTCCACGTCCGCGGGCGGCCGCCACTCGCGCACGTCACCGAGCCGGAACTCGACCGCACCGGACCGCTCGGCCCGGGCCCGTTCGATCATCTCGGCGGACGAGTCGACCCCGGTCACCCGGGCGCCGGGCCACCGTTCGGCCAGTGTGACGGTCAGGTCGCCGGGCCCGCACCCGAGGTCGGTCACCGCCCGGGGACGGTCCGCGCCGACCCGCGCCAGGAGGTCGGCGAACGGGCGGGCCCGCTCGGACGCGAACCGGCGGTACACGACCGGATCCCACATGACGCGCCTCCAAACCGTACGTACGTCTTGCAGAAGATTAGCAGCGCAGCGGATAGGCTTCGAGTCGTGGAGACTCGGAGCTTTCGCAGAATGGGACGCGACGTCGGCGTCATCGGCCTCGGCGCCTGGCAACTCGGCGCCGACTGGGGCGAGGTCAGCGAGGAGGACGCGCACGCCACGCTGCAGGCCGCCGCGGACGCCGGGGTGACGTTCTTCGACACCGCCGACGTGTACGGCGACGGCCGCAGCGAGCGCGTCATCGCGACGTTCGTCAGGAACCGGCCGGACATCACGGTGGCCACCAAGATGGGCCGGCGGGTGGCGCAGGAGCCGTCCGCGTACACCCTGGAGAACTTCCGGTCCTGGACTGACCGCTCGCGCGCCAACCTCGGGGTGGACACGCTCGACCTGGTGCAGCTGCACTGCCCGCCCACGCCGGTGTACTCCACCGGCGCCGTCTACGACGCGCTCGACACCCTGGTGCAGGAGAAGCGGATCGCCGCGTACGGCGTCAGCGTGGAGCGGGTCGACGAGGCGCTGGCCGCGATCGCCCGGCCCGGCGTCGCGAGCGTCCAGATCATCCTCAACGCGTTCCGGCTCAAGCCGCTCGAGCAGGTCCTGCCGGCCGCCGCCGAGGCCGGTGTCGGCATCATCGCCCGGGTGCCGCTCGCCAGCGGGCTGCTCTCCGGCCGGTACGACAGGCAGACCACGTTCGCCGCCGACGACCACCGCAACTACAACCGGCACGGCGAGGCGTTCGACGTCGGCGAGACGTTCTCCGGCGTCGACTTCGAGACCGGCCTGGAGGCGGTGCGCCGGCTCCGTCCGCTGGTCCCCGAGGGCGCCACCATGGCCCAGTTCGCGCTGCGCTGGATCCTCGACCAGCCCGGCGTCACCGTGGTCATCCCCGGCGCGCGCAACCCCGACCAGGCCCGTGCCAACGCCGCGGCCGCCGACCTGGCGCCGCTGTCCGCCGAAACCCTGGACGAGGTACGCGCGGTCTACCACGAGCTGATCCGCCCCCAGGTCCATGACCGCTGGTGAGGGCGTGCCGCTGACCGGCTGGGCGCTGATGTCGTCCGGTGTGTTCGCCGTGGTGGTGGGCAGCCTGTGGACGCTGCAGGGCCTCGACGTGCTCGGTGGCAGCGCGATGAGCGGCGTGACCGTGTGGGCGGCGATCGGGCCGGTGGTGGCGCTGGCCGGCCTGGTCCTGATCGTCCTGGGCGTACGCCGTCGCAACCGCGCCAAAACGCCCTAGCGATCACCTGCGACGAAGCAGCCCCGCACCCCAGGCCTAGGGTGCGGGGCTGATCAGTACGAACCGACCTCCGCCAGGCGGTCGGCTGCCGGCGTCGCCACCGGCGTGTGGTCTCAGAGCGGGCGAACCTGCTCCGCCTGCGGGCCCTTCTGGCCCTGGGCGATCTCGAACTCGACCCGCTGGTTCTCTTCCAGACTGCGGTAGCCGCTGGTCTGGATGGCCGAGAAGTGGACGAACACGTCAGCACCCCCGCCGTCGACGGTGATGAAGCCGAAGCCCTTGTCTGCGTTGAACCACTTCACGGTTCCTTGCGCCATGCTGAACACTCCTTCTGAAAATGCCGGCCCGGTGATGCAGGGCCGATGACCGTTTTCGAGCAGTGGCGCCTTGACGCAGCTAACCATCTACGCAAAAACTGGCCACACTGTACCTGAAAAACGGCTCCCGAAGCTGCCCGATGAGCGAATCGGGTGGATACGGAAAGGCCCTCCACACCGCTGTTGCGATGCGAAGGGCCTTGACCCGCGTCGATGCATTACATGTTGATCAGTCCGGCCACTCGCCGGTGAGCTTGCGTACGCCCACCGAGCTGCCCCGGTGCACGGCGGCCTTGACCACCGCGAAGATGGCGCCCTGGAGGGCCGCGGCGGCGATGATCTCGCCCCAGCCACGGTCCTCGTCTCCGGCGTCCGGTGCGTCGTCGTCGCCCGAGGCGAGCTTCCACACCTGCTTGAACACCAGACCGGCCAGGGTGCCGGCGCCGATGCCCAGCGCCAGGTTGATCGGCTTGAAGGCGACCTTGGAGAATTTCGAGCTCACCGGCGCCGTCCCCGGACGATCAGGATCACTCCGACCACGGCGGCCACCCCGGCGAGGACGACGGTCAGCGGCACCGGGTTGCGGCGTACCTGGTGGCCGGCCTCCTGCGCCTTGTCCAGGGCGCCGGACTCCTTCACCTTGTCGGTGGCCTGCACCGCCGTGCCGCGTGCCTGGGACGCGGCCGTGCGCACCTTGTCGGAGGCGACCAGCGCCGCGTCGCGTGCCTTCTGACCCGCCTCCGAGGCCTGCGTCTTGACCTTCTGCTTGGTGTTCTCGACCTGCTCCTTGGCGCGCGCCTTCACGTCCGCCTTGGCGGCCAGTGCCTGCACCGTCTCGCCCAGTTCGGCGCGGGTCTGCTCGATCTCGGTACGCAGTGCCTCGACGTCCGGCTTGCCGGACGTGGACCCGTTCTTGTTGCTCATGCCCGGCTCCTGTCCCGCACCGCGTGCTTGACCTCGTCGACGTCCGCCTTGACGCTGCGGACCGCGGCCTCCGGTTGCGGAGGAACCGCCTGCGTCACCTGCTTCTTACCCAGTAGCGCCAGGACGCCGGCCACGGCGAACAGCACCACCGTAACGATCAGTGCCGCCGCCCAGAGCGGCATCATCAGGTCGAGCACGATGATCAGTGTCGCGATGAGGGCGCCCAGGCCGTAGAGCGCGAGTACGCCGCCACCGCCGAACAATCCCACACCTTTGCCGGCGTGCTTGCCCTTTTCTGTCAGTTCCGCCTTGGCCAGCGCGATCTCGTCGCGGACCAGCGTGGTGATCTGTTCGCTCGCGCGCTGTACCAGCTCGGCGACCGTCTGGTCGGTGACCGGGCGGGGCGGGCCACCGTTCAGGACATCGGCCATGGTGTCCTCCTTTCCGTGTGACCGATGTATGCCCTGCGCAGCCCGTTATCAATCCTCCATCGGAACAATCGGACACTCAGCGTTGCGGGGCGGGCACCTGCTCGTCCGGGCCGTGGAACGCGGCACCCCGGGAGTCGCCGTCACCGCGGCCCGCGAACACCTGCGCGTCGCCCTTCTGGGCGTCCGGTCCGGCGCCGGCCGGGGCCGCCGCGGGTGCCGGGACGTCCGGGCGGGGCGGGTCGGTGTCGGCACGGAGCCGGGGCAGTGCGCCGCGCCGGTTCTCCCACACCCATCCGACCAGCCGCTCGCGGACCAGGCAGCGCAGGTCCCACAGCTTCCCGGCGTCGTCCGCGCTGACCAGCGCGCGCAGCCGGACCGTGCCGCCGATCGCCTCGGTGACCTGCAGGACGCACACCCGGCCGTTCCACAGCTCGGTCCCCTCGCACACCCGGCGCAGTTCGGCGCGCAGGTCGTCGACCGGCACCGACCAGTCCACGTCGATCTCCGCGGTGCCCAGCACCGCCGACCCGGTGCGGGTCCAGTGCTGGAAGGGCTTGGTGGTGAAGTACGAGGTGGGCAGGATCAGCCGCCGGTCGTCCCAGATCTGCACGGCCACGTAGGTGAGGGTGAGCTCCTCGATGCGGCCCCACTCGTTCTCCACGACCACCACGTCGTCCACCCGCAGCGAGTCGCTGAACGCGAGTTGCAGGCCGGCGAACAGGTTGCCCAGCGTGCTCTGCGCGGCCAGCGCGGCCACCACGCTCAGGATGCCGGCCGACGCGAGCACGCTGGCACCGAGCGCGCGTACGCCCGGGAAGGTCATCAGCATCACGCCGATGGTGAGCACCACGACGGCCGCGACGGTGACCCGGCGCAGCATGACCACCTGGGTCTTGAGCCGGCGGGCCTTGAGGTTGTCCGGGACGTCGGTGCGGTACCGCGCGAGCGCGACGTCCTCGAACACCAGGGCCAGCGCGGCGACCAGCCAGGCCACCGCGGCGATCACGGCCAGCACCAGGAAGTGCAGCACCGCGGCGCGGCCGGCGAAGTCGCCGGCGCCGGTACGCACCACCTGCTGGACGGCGTACATCACCACGGCGACCCGGAACGGCCGGTGCGCGGTGCGGGCCAGGTCGGCCAGCAGTTCCGAGCGCCGGCCGAGCCGGGTGAGCACCAGGTGCACCGCCTCGACCAGCACGATGGCGGCACCGGCCGCGATGACGACGGCGAGCAGAGCGGTCAGGACGCCGTTCACGTTTCGTTCTCCTCCACAGGGGTCTCCCACAGCTTGCCGTAGCCGGCCGCGGGTCCCACCCTGCGGGTGCTCAGACCTTGCGGTAGCGGGCCTGGAAGAAGCAGTAGACGCCGTACGCCGCGATGCCCAGTGCCACCAGGGCCAGCAGCCACTTGCCGTAGCTCTGCTCGGCCAGGGTGCGGAGGGCGGCGTCGAGGCCGCGGGCCTTCTCCGGGTCGTACGTGACGGCCGCGGCGACGATCAGGCCGCCGGCGATGGCGTACGCGGTGCCCTTGGCGGCGTACCCGGCGACGCCCAGGCGGCGGATCGTCTGGCGCAGGTGACCCATCTGCGCGGTGTTGAGGTGCTTCTCGAACTTCTTGGTGACCCCGTAGACGACCAGGCCCACGCCGATGCCGAGCACGACGAGGCCGATCAGGGCGACCAGGAACCGTCCGCCGCTGGCGTCCATCAGCTTGCTGGTGGCCTTCTGCTGGCTGTCCGCCTGCGACGAGGAGACGCCCTTGACCACCTTGTAGCCGAGGTAGGCGAAGTAGGCGTACAGGACCGCCCGGCACCCGGAGACCACCCGCTCGGCGGTGCCGGTGCGGCCGGTCTGGCCACTCTCGCCGACGGCGGCCTCGAATGCCTGCCAGATCGCCATCGCCACCAGGCCGACGATGATCAGAATGACCAGCGTCTTGCCGAACGACTGCTCGGCGAGCTTCTGCAGCGCGCCGGACTGGTCGCTCTCCTTGCCCGACCCGGTGAACGCGATCTGCAGCGCGAGCCAGGCGAACAACAGGTGGATGATGCCGTATCCGATGAATCCGCCGCGGGCGAGGTATTCCAGCGGCTTGCTCTGCGCGGCGCGCGACGCCGTGTTCCGTGCTTGCTGGGTGGCTGACATGCCGCGGATATGCCCCGACCACGAGTTTCTTCAAACGTGCCCGGCGTGCCGGTCGGTGTGCTAGCCGCTAGGGCTTGCTCACCTGCACATTGACCGCGTCCGCGGTGATGCTGTCCAGCGACACCTGCAGGCCGCCGACGTCGACCGCCTGCTGGCCCTTGGTGAGCTGGATCTGTTCCCCGGCGACCTCGAGCGTGACGGTGTTGTCGTCGGCGCTGACGAACTTCGCCTCCACGCCCAGCACGCTGGCGCTCGCGTTCACCGTGCGGTCCAGGGTCACGGTGCAGGAGTCCAGGCTGCAGTCGACGTTGTCGCTGCTGCATCCGGACAGGACGGCGAGACCGAGGGCGGCGGAGGCGAACAGGGCGGCGAGGCGGCGGCGCGTGGGGATCAACACAGGGTCAAGGGTACGGCCACCGCACCACCCTAGGCTGGGCGGTGACCCCAGGAGGTGCCGCATGGACGCACAGGTCCAGGACAACCCCGACCGCAACCGCTTCGAGCTGCGGGTGGACGGTGACGTCGCCGGGTTCGCCGCGTACCGGATCCGGGACGGCCGCACGGTGATCACCCACAGCGAGGTCGACCCGGCGTTCCGCGGCCACGGGCTGGGCGCCGAACTGGCCCGGCAGACCCTGGACCAGTTGCGCGAGCGGGGCGCCCGGGTGGTGCCGTCCTGCCCGTTCTTCGCCAGCTACGTGGCCGCGCACCCCGAATACGCCGACCTGGTGGACTAGGTCAGACCCCGACCGGTTGCGGCGCGCCGACCCCGGCGCCGGCCAGGATCTCCGCGGCCGCCTGACCGCACGCGCGGGTGGCGCCGTACGTCGCCACGTGCACGCCGCCGAGCACCGACTCGGGCAGTCCCATCTCGACCACCACCGCGTCCGGGCGCACCTCCAGCGTGCGGGCGACCGCGTCGGCGGCCCAGGCGTGCCGGTGCACGTCGCGGACCACCAGCACCAGCCCGCGTCCGGCCGCTCCGGCCAGGACCGGCGCGCTCGGGTCGGGCAGGCCGGCCAGGTCGTCCGCGCCCAGCCGGACCGACGTGGTGCCGGGCAGCAGTTCGTCGAGCGGCGCGCCGACCCCCCACGGGGTCTCGGCACCGATCGCGATGTTGCGCGGCGGGGCGAACTCCACCACGTGCGGGGCGCCGGTCAGCGGCAGCACCGACCCGGCGCCCTCGGCCACGGTGACCCGGACGGCCCGGCGGGCGGCGGCCAGGCCCACCGCGGACCCGGTGACGGTCGCGACGTCGCGGACCTGGGCGGGCACCGCGTCGGCCACCGCCCGGGCACCGACCGCGGTCTGCGTGGTCACGGTCCAGGCGGCCAGGCGGCGGACCCGGCCGGCGGCCTCGCGCAGCCGGTCCTCCGGGAGTTCCCCGCTGCGGACCGCGGCGACGATGGCGTCCCGCAACGCGAGCGCGGTGTGTTCGTCGGCGTGGTCGCCGCCGACACAGATGGCGTCGGCACCGGCCGCCAGGGCGCGCACGGTGGCGCCCGCCAGGCCGTACGCCCGGCGTACCCCCTGCATCTCGATCCCGTCCGTGACGATCAGGCCGTCGAAGCCCAGCTCGGTGCGGAGCAGGCCGGTGAGGATCCGCGGGCTCAGGGTGGCCGGCAGCCCGGCGTCGTACGCGGGCACCAGCAGGTGCCCGGTCATCACCGCCTGCACGCCGGCCGCGACCGCGGCCCGGAACGGCAGCAGTTCGCACGCGGCCAGTTCCGCGCGGCTGCGGTCGATCACCGGCACCGCGTGGTGCGAGTCGACGCTGGTGTCGCCGTGACCCGGGAAGTGCTTGGCGCAGGCGGCCACGCCGGCCGCCTGCAGTCCCCGGACGAACGCCGCGGTGTGCCGCGCCACCAGGTCCGGTTCGGCGCCGAACGCCCGTACCCCGATGATCGGGTTGTCCGGGTTGGAATTGACGTCGGCGTCCGGGGCATAGTCCAGCGTGACGCCGGACCGGGCCAGGTCCAGACCGAGGTCGTGGGCCACCGACTCGGTGAGCGCGGGGTCGTCGATCGCGCCCAGGCCCAGGTTGCCGGGGCGCGAGCTGCCGTGCCGCGACTCGAACCGGGTGACGTCGCCGGCCTCCTCGTCGATGCCCACGATCACGTCGGGTCGCTCGGCGCGCAGGCCGGCGGTGAGCGCGGCCACCTGGGCGGGCGACTCCACGTTGCGGGCGAACAGTGCCACCCCGCCCAGCCCCTCGCCGAGCCGGCGCAGCACCCAGTCGGGCGGGGTCGTGCCGACGAAACCGGGCTGGAGCACCGTCAGGGCGAGTTCGGATAATTCGCCATTTTCCGGCATGGGGTCACGTACCTCCGTCATGGGCGCGGCGGACGACCCATGGTCACACCCTCTCCCGGTTCAGTCAACAAACCTTCCTATTAACTGGGCGGTAGGGCGGCTCGATAGAGTGCGGGGGTGCAGACGCCTCTCGCCGCCACGTCCGGCGTGGACTGGTCCGAGGTCCACGCGGTCCGCCTGCTCGGCCTCGCGCTGGGCGCGCTCATCCTGCTGTGGGCCATCCGCCGCATGTTCGGAGGCCGCAAGTAGGGGTATTCCGGCACCATGAAAATCGGATATTTCCTGTCCAGTGAGGAATACTCGCCGGCCGAGCTGATCGCCCAGGCCCAGGGCGCCGAACAGGCCGGCTTCTCGGCGTTGTGGATCTCCGACCACTACCACCCGTGGACCGACGCGCAGGGCCAGAGCCCGTTCGTCTGGTCCACCATCGGGGCGCTCAGCCAGGTCTGTTCGCTACCGATCACCACCGCCGTCACCTGCCCCACGGTCCGCATCCACCCGGCCGTCGTGGCCCAGGCCGCGGCCACCAGCGCGGTGCTCACCGGTGGGCGGTTCCGGCTCGGCGTGGGCACCGGCGAGGCCCTGAACGAGCACATCTTCGGCGACGCGTGGCCCGAGGCCGACGTCCGCCTGGAGATGCTCGAGGAGGCCGTGGAGATCATGCGGGAACTGTGGAAGGGCGGCACCGTCTCGCACCGCGGCAAGCACTACACCGTGGAGAACGCCCGGATCTACACGCTGCCGGAGAAGCCGGTCGAGATCCTGGTCTCCGGCTTCGGGCCGAAGGCGATCGAGGTGGCCGCCCGGATCGGCGAGGGCTTCGTCAGCACCATGCCGGACGGCGACGCGGTCAAGCAGTTCCGCACACAGGGCGGCGGCGACCGGGTGTGCCAGGCCGGGTTCAAGGCCGCGTACGCGGACAGCGAGGAGGAGGGCGCGCGGCTCGCGTACCAGAAGTGGCCCAACGCCGGCGTGCCCGGCGAGCTGTCCCAGGTGCTGCCGTCGCCGAAGCACTTCGAGCAGGCGTCGCAGCTGGTCACCCAGGACATGGTCAAGGACGCGTTCGTCTGCGGCAACGACCCGCAGGCACACCTGGACCAGATCGACGAGTACGCCCGGGCCGGATTCGACGAGGTGTACGTGGCCAACACCGGACCGCACTGGGCGGGACTGTTCGACCTGTACGCGAAACACGTGATCCCGAAGCACTCGTGATTTCCGTTTGCGGCGGGCGGCGGTCGGGCAACATGGCCGCTCGATGAAACTTCCGATCTACGGTCCGCGCCTGCGCAGGGTCGCCCGGCACCAGTTCGGGTGGCCCTCGCTGCGTCCGGGCCAGTTCAAGCCGATGCGTGCGGTGCTGCGGCGCCGCGACGCCCTGGTCGTCCTGCCCACCGGCGCGGGCAAGTCGGCGATCTACCAGATCCCGGCGGTGCTGCTGCCCGGGCCGACCGTGGTGATCTCCCCGCTGCTCGCGTTGCAGCAGGACCAGATCGCCGCGCTCAACGAGCGGAACGACCCGAAACTGCGCGCGGTCCGGGTCAGCTCCGCCGAGACGCCCGCCCAGCAGCGGGAGGCGATCGCGGAGTTGCGCGAGGGCCGCGCCGAGTTCCTGTTCATCACGCCGGAACAGCTCAGCGACCCGGACCGGATGGCCGAGGTGCGCGCGCTCCGGCCCGGCCTGGTCGCGGTGGACGAGGCGCACTGCATCTCGGCCTGGGGTCACGACTTCCGGCCCGACTACCTGTCGCTCGGGCACCTGATCAAGGGCATCGGCCGCCCGCCGGTGCTGGCGCTGACCGCCACCGCGTCGCCGCCGGTGCGCGACGACATCATCGCCCGGCTGCACCTGCACAAGCCGGAGATCCACGTGTCCGGCCTGGACCGGCGCAACCTGTTCCTGGAGGTGGCGTACAGCCCGGACGAGGGATACCGGTGGCGGCAGCTCACCGCGCTGCTGGACCGGGTGACCCGGCCGGGCATCATCTACGTCGCCACCCGGCGCGCCGCCGAGGAACTGGCCGCGCGGCTCACCGAGGCCGGCTACCCGGCCGAGTTCTACCACGGCGGCATGGCGGCCGGCCTGCGCGAACAGCGGCACGAGGACTTCACCAACGACAAGATCGACATCATGGTCGCCACGTCCGCGTTCGGCATGGGCATCGACAAGGCGAACATCCGGTGGGTGGCGCACGTGGCGCTGCCCGACTCCCCGGACAGCTACTTCCAGGAGATCGGCCGGGCCGGCCGCGACGACGAGCCGGCCCACGCGCTGCTGCTCTGGCGGGCCGAGGACGAGGCGATCCAGCGGTTCTTCACCGGCGGCGCGCCCGACGAGGTGGAGGTACGGGAGCTGGCCGCGGCCCTGCGTACCGGGCCGCAGACCAAGACCGCGCTGAAGGAGGCGACCGGGCTGGGCCCGCGCAAACTGGGCCAGCTGCTCGGGCTGCTGGAACAGGTCGGCGCGGCCACCGCCGGCACCGGCAACCGGTGGACCGCACCCCGGTACGCGCCGCTGCCCGCGGCCGCGGCCGCGGCGGCGATCGCCGAACACGAGCGGCGGCAGACCGTGCAGCGGTCCCGGACCGACATGATGCGCGCCTTCGCCGAGACCCGGGCCTGCCGGACCCAGACGTTGCTCGCCTACTTCGGCGAGGAACTGACCAAACGGTGCGGGCACTGCGACAACTGCGCCGAGGGTACGGCGGAGGAGGCGGCGCCCGGGACCGCGGAGCTGTTCGCCGTGCACAGCCACGTCCGGCACGGCGAATGGGGTGTTGGCATGGTGATGGGGTACGAGGAGGACCGGATGACGGTGCTCTTCGACGAGGTGGGTTACAAGACCCTCTCGGTGCCGGTGGTCCGCGAGCATGCTCTGCTGGTCGCCGAGCAAAAATAGAAAGTCGAGGGAGAAGACGTGACCGACGTACCGCTGTACGCGCAGTGGGGTTTCACCGACTCCGAGTGGGGGCTGCTGGTCGGCCTGCCGCAGGCGGTGCTGACCGCGGCCAGCGTGGCCACTCCGGACAGTGCCCGCAAGACCCGGGCGGAGAGCGCCGCCGGGCAGGACAAGATCTCCGACGCGCGGGCCTCGGCGAGCCCGCTGGTGCTCGCGGTCGCCACCGCGGCGCTGGCCCAGGCCGGCGACCCGGAACTGGGCGAGGAGCCACCGGTCATCGAGCCGAGCGACCCGATCGGGTACGCCGAGGACGTGGTCAACCGGGCGGCCGAGGCGAACGCGCTGCTCGCCGCGAAGGCCACCGAGCAGGACGCCGAGACGTACAAGCACTGGCTGGTCGAGATCACCGACACCGTGGTGGGCGCGGCGTCCAGCGGCGGCGTGCTCGGCATCGGTGCCGAGTCGGTGACCGACGACGAGCGCAACTTCCGGGACCGGCTCGCCAAGGTGCTGGCCGGCTGACCGCTCAGGGCTCCGGCGGATGCCACCCGAGGACCGGGTCCATCTGCCGGAGCACCAGGTCGGGCCCGAGGCGACCGGCGAGCGTCATGCCGGTGTCCCGGGCCCACACCGCCGCCGGACTGCTCAGCTGCGTCATCCGGCTGATCCGCCGGGAGGCCGCGGCCACCTCGGTGGTCCGCGGCACCCGGGCCGCCGAGTACACCGCCAGCCCGGCCGGGCGGTCCGCGTTCACCGCGAGCACCACCGCGTCCTCCAGCGCCTGGCAGGCGCCCTGGCCGAGGTTCGGGGTCATCGCGTGGGCGGCGTCGCCGAGCAGCGCGACCCGGCCGGAGTGGAACCGCTCCAGCGGCCGGTCCAGGCACCGGATGTCGGTCCGCAGCACCGCGTCCGCCGCCCGGATCAGCTGCGGCACCGGCTCGGCGAACCGCCCGAAGCGGCGCAGCAACTCGGCCTTCTCGTCGGCGGCCCGCTGCCCGGGCGCGGCCGGCGCGGTGGCGTAGCAGTAGACCCGGCCGTCGCCCAGGGCGGTGACGCCGAACACGGTCCCCCGGCCCCACAACTCCCTCGGGCGCAGCGTGCCACCCGGATGCTCCACCACGATGCGCCAGCTGGTCACGCCCGCGTACACCGGCCCGGGATGGTCCGGGAACAGCTTGCCGCGCACCGCCGAGTCGATGCCGTCCGCCGCCACCACCAGATCGGCCTCGTGCGTCCCGTCCGCGGTGACCACCCGCCCGGCGTCCGCGTCCACGTCGGTGACCGGCACGCCGGTGCGTACCGTGCCCGGCGCGAGCGCGCCGGCCAGCAGCCCGACCAGCGCCGTCCGGTGGATCACCACGGTCGGGTCGCCGTACCGGGCCTCGGCCCGCGCCGCGTCGGTCCGCGCGATCCACCGGCCGTCCGGCCGGCTGATCCCGGCCTCGCCCTGCAACGCGGCCAGCGACCGGATCTCGTCCCCGAGACCGAGCGCGTCCAGCGCCTTCAGGGCGTTCGGTGCCACCGCCAGGCCGGCGCCCACGTTCTCCAGGGCGGCCGCGCGTTCCAGCACCGTCACGTCCCACCCGCGGCGCTGCAGCGCCACGCCCGCGGCGAGCCCGCCCACCCCCGCGCCGATCACGACCGCACGTGTCATCGCTGCATGGTCGCATGGGTGCGATATTGAGGACATGGAGGTCAACGAGTACGTCCGCGCGCGGCCCGCACCGGCGCTGCGCCGGTACGTCGCCTACTACAGCGGGTACCGGCAGCGTGGCCTCCCGCCGGCGGTCCACCGCGGCCTGCCCTCGCCGTACCTGACGCTGATCCTCACCCTGGACGAGCCGCTGGTCGTGACCGCGCACCCGGACCCGGGCCAGGCACCCGGCCGGTACGACGCGCTGCTCGGCGGGCTGCACCTGACGCCCGCGCTGATCACCCACGACGGCCGCCAGTCCGGCGTCCAGGTGGCCGTGCACCCGCTGGGCTGCCGCGCGCTGTTCGGCCTGCCCGCCGGCGAACTCGGCGGCCTGGACACCGACCTGGCCGCGGTGCTGGGCGACGCCCCGGTACGACGGCTGCGGGCCGCACTGCACGACGCGGACACCTGGGCGGGCCGCTTCGCCCGGATCGACCGGGTGCTGCTGGACACGCTGGCCGAGCGGGCCGGCACCGTGCACCCCGATGTGGCGTACGCGTTCGACCGGGTCCTGCACAGCGGCGGCACGGTGACGGTCGCCCGGCTCGCCGCCGAGGTCGGCTGGAGCACCCGGCACCTCACCAACCGGTTCCGCACCGAGGTCGGGCTGCGGGTGAAGGAGGCGGCCCGGGTGGTGCGCTTCGACCGGGCCCGCCGCCGGCTGACCCGCGCGGTCCGGCTGGGCGACGTGGCCGCCGCCACCGGATACTTCGATCAGGCCCACCTGGCCCGTGAGTTCCGGGCGCTGGCCGGCGTCCCGCCGTCCCGCTGGCTGGCCGACGAGTTCGGATTCGTCCAAGCCGGGCTGCTCGCCGGCGACGACGATGGACCCCATGACTGAGATGCAGACCCCGCCGCCGCAGGTGTGGCCGACGCTGCGGGCCCGCGACGCCCGCGCCCTGATCCGGTTCCTGGTGGACGTGTTCGGATTCCACGAGACCGTCGTGCACGGCGACGGCGACACGGTGTTCCACGCCCAGCTGTCCTGGCCCCTCGGCGGCGGCGTCATGCTCGGCTCGGCGCGCGGCGGCCCGGACGACCCGTGGGCCCTGACCCCCGGCACGTTCGGCGGGTACGTGGTCGCCGACGACATCGACGCCCGCTACGAGCGCGCGGTGGCGGCCGGTGCCGAGGTGGTCCGCAAGCCGTACGACACCGACTACGGCTCACGCGACTTCACGGTGCGGGACCCGGAGGGCAACCTCTGGCAGTTCGGCACGTACCCCGGCGATCCCCGCCCGGTGCCGCCCACCGGATAGAAGCCCGGCTCCACCGCGTCCCGGCGGCCGCGCGGTGCACGGCCGGTATCACGGACGGGGGATGCCGGCTCCGGTCAGGCGGCCGGTTCCGGAGTGCTGGACCGGCGCAGGCCCGCTACGGTCGAGTACACCGAGCCGAGCTGCGACGCGACCCGCTTCCACGAGTACGCCTGCCGGGCCCGGTCCAGCGCCGCGGTGGCGTACGCGAACCGGCGGACCTTGTCGTTGACCAGGCGGCGCAGCGAGCCGCCCAGCGCACGCGGATCGCGCGCCGGGACCAGGTCGCCGGTCAGCCCATCCACCACGGTCTCGGTCAGGCCACCCACGGCCGTACCGATCACCGGTACGCCACAGGCCATCGCCTCCAGCGGCGCCAGCTGGAACTGGTCCTGCCACGGCGCGGCCACCAGCAGGTCGGCGGAGCGGTACCAGCGCGGCATGTCCTTCGCCGGTACCCCGCCGACCAGGCGCACCCGGTCCGCCACCTTGAACTGCTCGGCCATCGCCCGCAACTTCCGGGCCTGCGGGTCGGTGGCGAGCTGATCGGCCGGCGGCCCGCCCACCACGACACACTCGGCGCCGGGCACGTACCGCATCGCCTGGATCACGTCGCCGAAGCCCTTGCGCTCCACCAGCCGGCCCACCGACAGGATCCGGGGCCGTTCCGGGTCACGGTCGGCGACCGGGCCGTCCGGGGTGAACCGGTCGCTGTCGACGCCGACCGGCACCAGCGTGAGCTGGGTGCGCGGTACCCCGATCCGGACCAGGCCGCGTACCTCGTCCTGACTCTGCACCACCACCCGGTCCACCGCGCGGCCGAGGGCGCGCTCGTAGCCGGCCCGCGACGGGCCCTGGCGGTCGTTCTCGCCGGAGCCGAGTTCGTGGAACGACTGCACGACCGGGATGCCGACCTGACGGGCGGCGGTCACCGCGGCCAGGCCGCTGGTCCAGAAGTGGGCGTGCACCACGGTCGGGATCCAGTCGCCGTCGCGCCAGTGCGCGCCCAGCCACTGCGCGAAGTCCCCCATGTACGACAGCAGCAGGTCCGGTGGAATCTGCCGGGGCGGTCCGGCCGGCACGTGCACGACCCGCACCCCGTCGGACAGGGCCGCCACCTCGGGCAGGTCCGGGCTGTCCCGCCGGGTGTACACCCGTACGTCATGACCGAGCTCGGTCAGCGCCGCGGACAGGTCGGCGACGTGGCGCCGCTGCTCGCCGCCGGTCGCGTCATCGCCGGTGGCCAGCGGGCTGGCATGCTCCGAGATCATCGCGATGCGCACGGAAGATCCTCCTCCAACAGCTCGAGTCCGGGAGAGGACCGGAGTGGACGCTGTGATACGCGGTGCAGCATGCCCGGAGGCCCAGAGCTCAAACATGGCGCTCTCGTTACAGATCCCGTGCCCGGGGTAAGTGCTGCTCGTGGCTATCGTCAAGCGTACCGTTCCAGCCCCGCCCGCCCGGGTCTTCGCCGTCCTCGCGGACGGCTGGAGCTACAGCGACTGGGTGGTGGGCACCGTACACATCCGCGACGTCGACCCGTCCTGGCCCGAGCCGGGGTCCCGGCTGCACCACAAGGCCGGACCGTGGCCGTTCTCCCTGCAGGACAGCTCCACCGTGGTGTCGATGACCCCGGACCGGGAGCTGACGCTGAAGGCCGGGCTGTGGCCGCTGGGTCAGGCGCGCGTGCGAATCCTCCTGGAACCGGAGGGTACGACCTCGACCAGGGTCACCATCGAGGAGGACTTCGAGGCGGGACCGTTGCTGATGCTGCGCAACAAGCTCAACGACCTCGTCCTGCACCGGCGCAACGTGGAGTCGCTGCGGCGGCTGTCGGACATCGCGACCCGCGAGAAGGCGGATCAGGCCTGACCTCCGGGACGACCCCGCCGCGACAAGGACAGTTCGAGGTACAGGTGGTAGTAGTGGTCGAGTATCGGGTCGATGTCCGTCGTCGCGCTCCGCGCCAGCGCGTCGAACACCAGGCGGTACAGCTCGACGTCCGAGCTTCCGCGCGTCCGCAGCAGCGTGTTGACGGTGTCCACGCCGACCATGCGATCGTCGAACAGCTCGAACCCGTGATACGGCGGGATCTCCAGCGCAGCGGTTGCGGGAATGACGGCCAGCGTGACATTTGCCTGACCGGCGAGCTCGCGCAGACGTTCGATCTGCGGGGGCATGTTGTCCGGGCGGCCGAACCGGTTGCTGAGTACCGCTTCGGTGATGACGAAGTGAAATTCCTTGGTCTGATCCGCGAGGGCGATCTGGCGACGCAGCCGCACCGATACCGCCTGGGGAACCGCAGCGACCGAATCCTCGGGGTTCACGCCGGTGCGCACCCGGTGGGTCACCCCTAACACGGCCCTCGCGTATTCGCTCGTCTGCGCGAGGCCGGGAACCACCGCCGGTTGGAATACCCGGAAGACGCGCGTTGCCTTCTCGAGCTGTTCCACCTCTTGCTGGATGTCGGCGACGGCGCCCGGAGTGGCCCGCCAGTCGGTCATCCGGTCATGCGCCCGTTCGGCCCGCTCCACCAGATCCGCGACCACGTCGCTGGAAGCCCCGAGCGCTTCGGCGAGGACCTTGACGTCCTCGGGGGTGGTGTGGCCGACGTCGTTCTCGATACGCGAGATCTTCGTCTGGCTCATGTCGACCCGCTGCGCGAGCTGATGCCCGGTGAGCTTTGCGCGCCGACGCATGCGGGCCAGGACCGTCCCCACCGACGGTTCGGCCGGGCCGGGCGAAGTTGATGGCGGATGCTCGGTCAATTTCGCCCTCCCGCCTGACCTGGCCCGGTTACGACACCGTCCGAGCCGCCTGCTCGATCAACCCGACGGGGATCTCCACCAGCAATTCGCCGTCGGGCAGATCGACACCGACCTGATCGCCGGTGACGGCGTAGCCCTGTACCACCAGGGTGCCGCGATTGGTCTTGTAGACCGTGGGACAGGTGCCGGCACCGCAGAGGGTGGTGACGTGTTCCAGGGTCAAGCTTTCGGTCTCCATCATGGCAACACTCCTAAGACGTTAGAAACGGACAAATCACCCTAAACGAAGTTGCACTGAGCGTGAATTATTCACCCCAACGTGGGCGCGCGCGCACGTCATTGCTCACCCTAAACGAGAATGATCAGAAGCACGGTGCCCGTTGTTATCTACCGATAGCGAGCGGCCTGGTCATCGGACACCGTGTCCAGGAAAGCTGTCGGATCAGCGACATAAGGACGCGCTATTCGCAACCGGCGAATTATTCGTTGCGCTGGTTGCCGGGGTGACCGAGTCTGAATCCGAGGGACGGCCCAGCCGAGCCGCACGTGCTCCGGTTGCGGGCCGCATCGCACATCCAGCGCGATGCCTCGGATTGGAGGTCGCCATGCTCCCGCCTCCCCACCTCACCGGCGAGCCCGGGCGCACCGTCCGCATGTCGCCCGGTCGCCCGACTCGGCCCCGGGTCGCCGCGCGGCTGTTCCGGAAGCGGGCGCCGTTGCCCGTCAGCAGCCCCCAGGCCGTCGCCACCACCACCGTCCTGGTCGGAACCGGCGCGGATCGGAAGTTCCCTGCGGTTCCCCTCGGTCGCCGCTGACCGCCACATCCTGCCTACTCGTTGGTGCCGCGCCGCCCGTTCGTCCCGGGCCGCGCCGCTGGACCGTCCGTACCGGACGGAGTGGAGGGATATCCATGACCGAACTCACCGTGCTCGCCGCAGTGGCGAGCACCCTGCTGGTCATCGTGTTCGCCGAGGTCGCGGCGGCGGTGCTGCCGCTGCTCATCGTGCTGATCTTCGTGCCGCCGGAGGAGCGGGACAGCCTGGCCCGGCTGCTCGCCACCTGTGACAACTCGCGCCGGCTGCGGCTCTGGCCGGCGTTGCGCACCGCCGTGGTGGCCCGCCGGGAACAGCGCCTCGCGGTCCACCGGGACCGGGAGGCGGCGTTCCGCCGGGCGCGCGGGCTGGAGTGGCCGATCAATCCGGCCCACGGCCGGGACCCCGCGTTCGACCGTCCGGCGGCGAACCGGCCGTAGCCGTCCGACGGGCCCGGTCGCAGCGCGGCGGCCGGGCTCGTTCGACCGTCCGGCGGCGAACCGGCCGTAGCCGTCCGACGGGCCCGGTCGCAGCGCGGCGGCCGGGCTCAGCGGTAGATGGACCGGTGCGCCGCGGCGATGACCGCCTGGTACAGGTCGCCGCTCAGCGCCCGGTCCCGCACCATGGCCGCCCGCGCCGCGTTCGCCCCGGGTGCGCCGTGCACTCCCCCGCCGGGGTGCGCCGACGCGCTGGCCAGGAACAACCGGTCCACCGGCGTGTCCGGCCGGCCCAGGCCGGGGACCGGACGCAGGAAGAGCTGCTGGTACGCGGCCGCGGTGCCGCCGCCCAGCGCACCGCCGACCAGGCTGGGGTTCTCGCGTTCCATGTCGGCCGGCGAGTAGACGTTGCGGCCCACCACCAGGCGGCCGAAGCCGGGCGCGTGCTGCTCCAGCACCGCCTCCATCCGTTCCACGTGCCGGGCGATGTCGTCGGCGGACCAGTGCGCGCGATGCGGCAGGTGGGTGTACGACCAGACCGACTCGGTGCCCTCCGGGGAATGTGTCGGGTCGGCCGTGGTCATCTGGCCGAGCAGCAGGAACGGGTCGGCCGGCATCTCGTTCGTGGCCAGTTGGGCCGAGTACCGGGTCAGGCCGTTCAGGTCGGCGCCCAGGTGCACGGTGCCGGCGCCAGCGGCGGCCGGGTTCTTCCACGGGATCTTGCCGTTGACCGCCCAGTCGACCTTGACGGTGGCGCCGTCCCAGCGGAAGAACTCCAGGTCCTCGACGAGCCGCGGCGGCAGCCAGCGTTCGCCGACCAGGTTCAGGTACAACGCGGGCGCCGGTACGTCGGCCAGCACCGCGCGGCGGGCGCGCCAGTCGCGGCCGTCGGCGGTGCGCACGCCGACCGCGCGGGAGCGGGCGACCAGCACCCGTTCCACCGGCGCCCGGTAGGTGATCCGGCCGCCGCGGGCGGTCAGCCGGTCCACCAGCGCGTCGGTGATCTTCTGGGCGCCGCCGACCGGGACCGGCCAGCCGTACTCCTGGCCCAGCATGGCGAGCAGCCACCCGTACACGCCGCCGCCCGCCTCCTCCGGCGACAGGTCGGTGTGCAGGGCGCACCCGGCCAGCGCCAGCATCGCGCCCTCGCCCTCGAACAGTTCGGCACCGATCTCGCGCACCGACAGCACCAGCCGCCGGGCCAGCCGCAGTGACCCGCCCACCTTCAGGCGGCGGACCAGGCCGAGGCCGCTACGGACCGGCGGGAACGGGGTGAACAGGGTGTCCAGCATCTGCTGCGAGACGCCACGCCAGTCGTCGTACGCGTGCTTCCACCGCTCGCCGTCGCCGGCGGCGAACTGCTCCATGGACGCCATGGTGGTTTCCAGGTCGCGGTTGACGGTGGCGGCCCGGCCGTCCGGCAGCAGGTGGGTGAGGACGTCGGGGGCGTGGGTCCACTGCAGCCCGTACCCGCCGAGCCCGAGGCCCTTCAGCACCGGCGAGGCGTAACCCAGCGGGTAGAACGAGCTGAACAGGTCGCTCAGGTATCCGGGTGCGGTCACGTATCCGGAGCGCACCGCACCGCCGGGCTGCGGCGCCGCCTCGAGCACCTCGACGTCCCAGCCCGCGTCGGCCAGCAGGTTCGCGGCGACCAGCCCGTTGTGTCCCGCCCCGATGACAATCGCGTCCGCACCGTCCACGCCGAGGCCGTACCCTCCTGGGTTTTGTGCAAACCCCACCGGGGTAGCACAGCGTCATGGCGATCGAGCCGACCGTCAACACCGAGGACGAGATGATCGCCGACGCCGTGATGCCGCGTCCAGTGCCCCTCCGGCTGCGACATCTCCGCTGGCCGGCGTGGCGCGGCGTGCTGTGGCGCAGCCTCGTCGGTTATGTGGACGACAGCTGCTCGGACTACGCGGCGGCCATGACCTACAGCGTGGTGACCGCGCTCATCCCGTCCGCGGTGGTGGTGGTCGCGCTGGTCAACCTGGTCACCGACGGGCAGGCCGCGGTGTCCGCGGTGCTCGGCATCCTGCGTGACCTGGGCCTCGGCTCGATCGTCGGCAGCCCCAGCCTGACCAGCGTGATCGACTCCCTGCTGGTCCGGGACGGCTCGGCGAAGGCGCTGCTCAGCCTCGGTCTGCTGGTCGCGGTCTGGAGCGCTTCCGGGTACGTGTCGACGTTCACCCGCGCCTCGAACACCATCTACGGCGTCCGCGAGGGCCGGTCCTGGTGGCGGCTGCAACTGCTGGAGATCCTGCTGGCCGCGGTCGCCCTGGTGCTGATGGCGATCGCCGCGGCGGCCCTGGTGATCAGCGGTCCGCTGGTGGACGCGGTCGGCAACGCGGTGGGCGCCGGCGAGACCGCCCGCACGGTGTACTCGGTCGGGCGCTGGCCGGCCCTCGTGGCGATCGCCACGCTGCTGCTGTCGCTGCTGTTCTGGATCGCGCCGAACGTCAAGCAGCCCCGGTTCCGCTGGCTCACCGTCGGCGGCGCCGTGGCGCTCACCGTGTGGGCCGTCGTGTCCTTCTTCTTCGGGCTGTACGTGGCCAACTTCGGCTCCTACGACCGCACCTACGGCAGCCTGGGCGCGATCATGGCGTTCCTGGTCTGGCTGTACCTGTCCAACACCGCGGTCCTGCTCGGCGTGCAGGTGAACGCCCAGGTCCAGCGTGCCCGGCTGCGGCAGGCCGGGGAGCCGGAACCGGCGGCGCCGCTGGCCCCGCGGCAGCCGGCGGCGGGTTTAGCCACCGGACGCCCGGGCACCCCATAGTCATCGACCGTGGAGTAGAGGCGGGCAAACGCAACAGGAGGACTACACCGTGAGTACCGTGACCGAGTCCGTGGACGTGAAGGTGCCGGTGCGCACCGCGTACAACCAGTGGACCCAGTTCGAGGAGTTCCCTCGCTTCATGAGTGGCGTCACCGAGATCCGCCAACTCGACCCCACCACCACGCACTGGAAGACGAGCATCGACGGGGTCAAGCGTGAGTTCGACGCGAAGATCACCGAGCAGCTTCCGGACGAGCGGGTGGCCTGGACGTCGACCGAGGGCAGCAAGCAGGCCGGCGTCGTGACGTTCCACCGGATCGACGAGAGCACCACGCGCGTCACCTGCCAGATGGACTTCGAGCCGGACGGCGTGGTGGAGCAGGCCGGCGACAAGCTGGGCTTCCTCGACCGGCAGGTCAAGGGCGACATGAAGCGGTTCAAGGAGTACATCGAGGGCCGCGGCATGGAGACCGGCGCCTGGCGCGGCGAGGTGGACCGCCCGAACCCGTGATCCACTGCACCGATCTGATCGAGACGGCCGCCGGGATTCCGGCGGCCGTTTCGTGGGTAGGCCAGAACCATGACTGATCGAGCAGACGACGGCGTGTGGCGCGACGAGGAGAAGCTCCCGGTCTCCGAACTGGGCAAGGCGATGGCCAGCTGGGACCTGGACGGCCAGGGCGACCCCACGGACAACGACGCGGGCGCGGAACAGGCCTTCGGCCACGACGCCCAGGTTCCGGACGAGGCCGGCCAGACCGACCCGGACCGCGAGTTCCGCCCCAGCACGACGGGCCGGTCCGGCCCGCACTGATCCTCCCGGGCGAGCGTGGCGCCGGGTTCGGCTGAGGGTGAGGGTGCCCCGGCCGGCCGGGCGAGCGTGGCGCCGGGTTCGGCTGAGGGTGAGGGTGCCCCGGCCGGCCGGGCGAGGGTGGCGCCGGGGTCAGCGGAGGGTCAGGGTGCCCAGGCCGGCGCGGGCGTAGACCGTGTAGCGGTTCGACGAGGCGCCCCAGCCCGGCGCCACCAGCACCGCCCCCGCGGGGGTGCCGTTGTTCGCGGTCCATGGCGTGACCACCGCACCGGCCCCCTCGCGCAACCGGATCCGCACCGGCGCGGCCGGCGGACCGGCGATCTCCACGCTGCCCACACCGCCGGTGAACGTCACCGGCACCGTACCGGCCGGGTCCGGCAACCGCAGATCCACCAGCCCGGACGCGCCCAGGTCGACCCGGGTCACCCGGCCCTCGGCCAGGTCCAGCCGCTGCTCACCGGCGCCGGCCGGCAGCCGGATGTCCCAGCGCACCTCCCGGTTCAGCAGGATGGTCACGATGTCCGGCCCGTCCGCGCCGGTCGACCGCAGCCCCAGCCGCACCCGGCCCGGTGCGCCGGTGACCCGCGGCGCCAGGCCGGAGTCCGCGGGCGTGCTGACCCGGTACAGCAGGCCCGGCAGGTCGGCCAGGCGCACCTCGACCCGGGAAGCGGCGTCCCGTACCACCAGATAGGCGCCGGTCCGGCCGTGCAACGAGCCGGCCAGCACCCGCTCCACCGCCGCGGTTGCGGACGGTGCCGGGCCGGTGGCGGGCCGTACCGGCGGGCGCTGCGTGTTCCGGGGCGTACAGCCGGTCAGGGTGAGCGTTGCGACCAGCACGGATGCCGTCGCGGAGCGAAGGGTTGAGCGGCGGCGACTCAGCGCATAGGGCACCATCGGACAACGCAGAATCGGCCGAACGGGTGACGGCGATCCGCCCTTATCAGGCCAGACTGTCCGGATGCGACCTGCCGGTTTCCTCTCCGAGCGTCAGCGCCGCTTCGCCTGGCTCGGCTTCCTCCTCGCCGCGTTCCAGGCCCCGATGGCGGCCAAGCTCATCGACGACGCTTCCTGGCTCTTCGCCGTCGTGGTGGCCCTTCTCGTGGCGACGGTCATCATCGCCGACGACTCGGCCCGCCGCCGCCCCGCCGGAGTGGAGGCGGAGTAGTAGTCAACGCGCCTCGTGGCCGGCACGGCCGTGGGTACGGCGCCGCTCCTTGAGCTCCGCCTCGTACAGGTGCCGCCGCCCGCCGGCCAGCTCGTCCCGCGCGGCCTTCTCCACGTCACGGAACTCCGCGTAGTAGGTGTCGTCGTACTCCTCCACGATCTGGAACGTCCAGTGGCCGGGGATCACGTTACGGCCGATCAGGTCGCGCTCGATCCGGTCCGCCGTCGCCTGGTGCCCGGCCTTGCGGAACAACGACACCGCCTCGTCCAGCATGAAGTCGGCCGTGCCGGTGAGCTGGTGCATCGAGTACAGGTGTCCGCGTACCCGCTCGACGGTCTCCAGCGCTTCGCTCAGCTTGCCCAGCGCCTCCACCGTGACGTCGTCCAGCCCGTCCGGCCGGCGGTGTGCCGCGTCCGGCCCGTCCGGGTTCCCCATGGTTGTCGCCTCTCGTCCGCTCCGTAGCTCCGCTCCTCCTTTCCCGCCCGGCCGCACTTCAACCGGACTGCACCGGTCGGGAGAACCGTTGGCTACCCCGGCCTCCCTAACGTTTCTTCTCATGAATGGCCTGTTCAGCGGCGCTGCCGCCCGCGCTGCAATGCGCTCCGCCCACGCCTGCCTCGACGAGCTGACCGCCACGGTCGGCCGCACCGGCTTCGCGGCCAGTGCCCACGACCCGGCCCTGCTGGCCGCGATCGACCAGCACGCCGCCGGCATCCGGGACAGCCTCTCCGGCGACACCCGGCCGCTCACCGCGGTGATCCTCGCCGCGTACGCCGAGGGGGTGCGCGACGCCGCCTTCAAGCACGGCTGGACCGCGCCGGCCGGCGAGATCGACTGGTCCCGCCCGGACTGGGTCCTGCACCGGCTGCTGGCCGTGTGCGCCCTGTCCCGCGGCCTGTCCGCCTGATCTGTTCGTCGTCCGCCACAGGCTGTTCTTCCTGCACACAGGGCCGGTCCGGGTTCACCGGGCCGGCCCTCCGTCTGTCCGCCACGACCCGGGCGACGCCCGTCCGTGGTCCCCAGGCACGCAGCGCGCCGCTACGTCACACGCCGCACCGCCCGGCGACACCCCCTGCGTGACTTCCGGGCGCGCAGCGCGCCGCAACTCCACACGCCGCACCCCCGCCACGCCCGTGCGTGGCTTCCGGGCACGCAGCTCGCCGCTGCACCACACGCCACACCCCCGCCACGCCCCGCGCGTGGCTTCCGGGCACGCAGCTCGCCGCTGCACCACACGCCACACCCCCGCCACGCCCTGCGTGACCTCCAGATGCGCAGCGCGCCGCAACTCCACACGCCGTATCGCCCGGCGACGCCCCTGCGTGACTTCCGGGTGCGCCAACTGCGCCACACCACTGTCGGGCGACGCCCTGCGTGGTTTCCGGGCACGCAGCGCGCCGCTACGCCACACGCCACACCCCCGCGACACCCCTGCGTGACTTCCGGGCACGCAGCGCACCGCTACGCCACACACCACACCCCCGCGACACCCCCGCGTGATTTCCGGGCACGCAGCGCACCGCTACGCCACACACCACACCCCCGCGACACCCCCGCGTGATTTCCGGGCACGCAGCGCACCGCTACGCCACACGCCACAGCCGAAAACGGACACATCGGGCTGCGTCGCCGGTGGAAGCGGCGAAGTCGTGCAGCTGTGGTCGATATCCGACCTCAACGTCACAAGATCTACCGGCAACCGAAGCGCACGCTGTGGTCGACCCGGACGGGATGACGGTGCCCCACCCTCAGCCGCGCACGGGCGACAAGGCCGAGGCGACCGTAGTGGGAGCAGACCCGATAGGCCCGCGGCTCCCGCAATGACGCGCGGGGCTGGACGTAGCGGCCGTCAGCGCCGCTTGCGGGGCGCCTTGGGCGGATCGGTGTCGTCGTCCGGCAGGGTCATGGTGTCGTCGGCGGCCGTCGCTCCGGCCGGCGGCAGCACCTGCGTCTCGTCCGCCTGCCGGACCACCACCTGGGTGTCGTCGGCGTCGGCGGTCGGCACGACCTGGGTCCGCTCGCTCTCGTCGTCGATCCGCACCTCGGCGGTGTCGAAGTCGTCCTCGCGGTCGAAGCCGGGAATGAGGTGCGGTCGCTCGTCCTCCAGCGGCAGGTCCACGGCCGTATCGGTGAGCCGGCGGCTGCGCTCGGCCTCGGCCACGGAGATCACCTGGGTCTCCTCGGCCGCGGCCGCGTCCAGCGCGCGCTGCCGGGCCGCCTCCGCCTCGGCCTCCCGCGCGGCGGCCTGCCGGGCCTCGTCCGCCCGGCGGGTCTCCTCCGCCTGCCGGTCGGCGGCCGCCTTCCGCTCCGCCTCGGCGGCACGGGCCTGGCGCTCTTCGTCGGCCTTGCGGGCCGCCTCCTGGCGCTCCTCCTCCGCCTTGCGGGCCGCCTCCCGGCGCTCTTCGTCGGCCTTGCGGGCCGCCTCCTGGCGCTCCTCCTCAGCTTTGCGGGCCGCCGCCTGGCGCTCCTCCTCGGCCTTGCGCGCCTCTTCGGCCCGGCGGTCTTCCTCGGCCCGGCGGGCCTCCTCGGCCTTCCGCGCTTCCTCGGCCTCGCGGGCGCGGCGCTCCTCCTCGGCCTTGCGCGCCTCCTCCGCCTCGCGGGCCCGCCGCTCCTCCGCCGCCTTCCGCTCCGCCTCGGCCGCCTGTGCCGCGCGGGCCTTCTCCTCGGTGTACGCGCGGGCCTGTTCCCGGATGACCGCGGACTCGGCGGTGGCCTTCTCCAGCCACGCCTCCCAGCGGTGCTGCATGGGCCGGATCAGGCCGCCACCGACACCCACGATGATCACGCCGGCGACCGTGGCCAGGACCGCGATGAGGACCGGCTGGGTGACCGCGGTGGCGATCCGGACCTGGTCCAGCGCGGCGATCACGCCGAGCGCGATGATCAGGATGGACGCGGCCCGGGCCAGCAGCCGGCCGTAGGTGAGGCCGCCCAGGGCGCTGATGATCAGGTCGTGCGCGGCGCCGGCGACGGCGGCGGCGACCACGATGATGACGATCGCGACGAAGGCGCGGGGCAGCCAGGCGATGACCGAGGTGAGCAGGTCGCTGACGGCGTTCGGGCCCCAGATGCCGAAGGCCAGTTGGAGCGCGAACAGCAGCACCGCGTAGAAAGCGATCTTGGCGCACAGGTCACTGGCGGTGATGTTGCTGCCGCGCAGGGTCCGGCCGACCGCGCCCTTGTCCACCGCACGGTCGAAGCCGACCCGGTGCAGGGACTTCGCGACCACGGTGCGGGCCAGGCGGGCCAGCACGTACCCGATGATCAGAATCGCGAGGAAGGCGAGCGCCGCCGGCAGGAACAGCAACACGCTCCGCCACATGTCGCTCAACCCTTGGCCAAGGCCGTCCCCGGTCATCTGCACTCCTCACGTCCGTCTGCGGGCGACGAGACGCCGGCCCGCGGCCGACGAACCGCCGGCCCACACCGAACGATAGGCGGACCGGTCATCCACCGCGCCGTGTACCCATCGCGCTTCACCCCTGGACGGGGGTATCCGCGCAGCTCAGCGCGGCACGCAGAAACGATCGAAAAGATCGTTGCCGGTCACCGGATGCGGGTGATCCGGGCACCGGGTACGGATCCGCCGGAGCCTGTCGTACAGTCAGTAATCGGACGGTCGGCTAGTGCGGCATCGTCCAAACGGACGAGGAGGGATACGCTCTTCCCATGGCCGGCACGGGAGGCGGGGGTACTTCCGCGATGACCGCGCTGCCCAGCCAGGCAGACGTGGCGGACCGCGACGCACCCGGTTGCGCAGCGCTGGTCCGCTCGTTCGCCTGGCAGGATACCCCGCTCGGAGCCATCGACACCTGGGACTCGGTGGTTCGCGGGACGGTCGAGGTGCTGCTCGCGTCCCCGGTACCGATGGCCCTGGTCTACGGCGACGACTACGTGCTGATCTACAACGACGCCTACGCGGACCTGATCGGCCCCCGGCACCCGGAGGCGATGGGCCGCCCGGCCGCCGACGTGTTCGGTGACCTGTGGCGGGCGCCCGGTGTCGGCCCGGTGATCGCCGACGTGTACCGCAGCGGCCAGTCGTTCCTCGAGGCGGAGACCCCGGTCTCGGTGGCCCGCGGCGCGGCCGGCCGGATCGAGCAGGCGTTCTTCACCCGCGGCCATTCCGTGGTGCGCGACCGGCACGGCACCGTGGTCGGCGTGCTCACCGTGGCCGCCGAGACCACCCAGGTGACCCGGCGGCTGCAGAGCCTCGGCGAGCTCACCGCCCAGCTGGCCGGCGCGCTCACCATCGACGACGTGGCCCGGGTGGTGCTGTCGTACGCGATGGCGTCCTTCGACGTGGACCACTGCGTGTTCGCGGTCGACGACGGCACCGCCTACCGGTACGTGCGGCGGATCCGCGGCGAGATGCTGGACGAGGCGGACGAGCGCCTGCCCCCGGTCTGGAAGCGCACCCGGCCGGGCGTCGAGTCGCCGCTGTCCGTCGCGGCCGAGTCCGGCCGGTCCAGCTTCCAGGCGGACGGCGCACCGCTGGCCGAGGTGGCCACCGACCGGCACGAGCGGCGGATCCGGGCGCTGGCCGCGTTGCCGCTGCGCCCGCCGTCGCTGCGCGGCGCGCTGACCATGGGCTACCGCTCGGCGCACGCCTGGCCGCCGGCCGAGCGGGCGCTGCTGAACGCGGCCGCGGAACTGGTCGGGCAGGCCGCCGAGCGGGCCCGGCGGTTCGAGGCGCAGCACGGCACCGCCCAGCTGCTGCAGCGCAGCATGCTCCCGGAGCACCTGCCCGAGCTGGACACCTTCCGGATCGCGGCGCGCTACGACGTGGGTGTCGACGGCAACGCCGCGGGCGGCGACTTCTACGACGCGTTCGAGCTGGCCGACGGCCGGCTCGCCATGGTGCTCGGCGACGTGGCCGGGCACGACGTGCGGGCCGCCGCGGTGATGGGCCAGGTCCGGGCCGCCCTGCGCGCGCTCGCCCTGACCGATCCGGCCCCGCCGAGCGTGCTGGCCGGCCTGGACCGGCTGGTCGGCTCGCTGGGCGCGGAGTCGCGCAACAACGAGATCTTCGTGACCGTGGTGTACGGCGTGCTGGACACCGACGACGGCACGATCACGCTGGCCAGCGCGGGACACCCGCCGCCGGTGCTGCGCCGCACCGGCGTGGCGGAGGAACGGGCCACGGCCGAGCTGGTGAAGGTGCCGCCGGGTGCGCCGCTCGGGCTGGGCGGCCGGTGGCAGACCGGTCAGGTACGCCTGGAGCCCGGCGACTCGATCCTGATGTTCAGCGACGGGGTGGTGGAGCGCCGCGGCCGGACCCTGGCCGACGGCCTGGACGACCTGGTCACCGCGACCGCCCGCGCGTCCAGTGGCGATCCGCGCAACCTGTGCGCGCTGGCCACCGCGGCGGTGGCCGGGCCGACCGACGACGACGTGGCGGTGCTCGCGGTGGAGCGGGCGGTGACCATGAGCCGCTCGGCCACCATGCAGGTGGCCGCGGAGCCGACCGGGCCCAGCCGGGTACGCCACTGGATGTCCACCCGGCTGCGCGAGTGGGGCGTCCCGGAGACGGTGATCGGCGCCGCCGTCCTGTGCACCAGCGAGCTGACCACGAACGCCCTGCTGCACGCGGGCACACCGGCACAGGTGCATGTGGACCTGAGCGCGGAACGGCTGCTGGTCTCGGTGGCCGACACCGGCACCCGGGGCAGCGTCACCCGGGCCCACACCGACGCGCTGAGCAGCCGCGGCCGTGGTCTCGGCCTGATCGAGGAACTGAGCGACTCGTGGGGCACCGACCCGACGGTGCGCGGCTCCACGGTCTGGTTCGAGATGCTGCTGCGCGACTCCCGGCCGCGGTGACCACGCACGACGGCGGCCCGGTTCAGGGCTGACGCCACCCGTTCCCGGTCAGGTGTGAGCCGCCCTGCGGGCCCATCAGCAGCATGCCGCCGTCCACCGGCCAGGACGCGCCGGTCACGTACGACGCGTGCGGACCGGCCAGGAACGCGACCACCGCGGCCACCTCACGGGCGTCGCCGGGCCGGCCGAGCGGCACGCCGGGACGGTCCTGAGTGGCCGGATCGACGTCCTCCTGCCCGGTCATCGGCGTGGCGATCTCGCCCGGGGCCACCGCGTTCACGGTGATGCCGTACGCACCGAGTTCCTGCGCCATCACCTTGGTGAGCAGGCCGAGTCCGCCCTTGGCGGCGCAGTACGCGCCCGCGCCGACCCGCGGCTGCGTCTCGTGCACGCTGGTGATGTTGATGATCCGCCCACCGTGGCCGGCCGCCACCATCCGCCGCGCGGCCCGCTGGGCGCACAGGAACGGACCGTCCAGGTCGACCGCGAGCACCCGGCGCCAGTCCGCCCAGCCGGTCTCGAGCACCGGGGTGGCGAAGCCGACGCCGGCGCAGTTGACCAGCACGCCGACGCCGCCCAGCGCGTCCGCGAGCTCGTCGACCACGTCGGCCGCCTCGGGCAGGCGGGTGAGGTCGAGGTCCCGGATCTCGGCGCGCCGGCCGGCCCGGCGTACCTCCGCGGCGGTGTCCTCGGCGTGCGCGTCGTCGCGGTGCCGGGTGACGCCGATGTCGTACCCGTGCCCGGCCAGCGCCACCGCGACGGCCCGGCCGATGCCCGACTCGGAACCGGTGACGATCGCGATCGTGGGATATTCCGTGCGGTACCCGCTCATGTGCGCCCGGTACCCGCCCACGCCGTACCCAATCACCGGGGGCCGGCCGCCGCGCGGGGGCATGTTTTGCCGGCACGCTGGGCAGACCCCACCTGTGCAGACGTCTGATGTGGTTTTCGCGGTGATCGGTCTCGGCGCGTTGCTCGCCGGGATCCTGCCCCGGCTGCTGGAACGCCGGCCGCTGTCCATGCCGATCGCGTTCCTGGCGCTCGGCATGCTGGTCTTCGCGCTGCCGCTGGGCCTGCCCGACGCCGACCCGCTGGCCCATCCCAAGGTGACCGAGCACCTCACCGAGATCGGCGTGATCGTCGCGCTGATGGGCGCCGGCCTGAAGATCGACCGGCCGCTGACCCGGCGCGGCTGGACCTCCACCTGGCGCCTGCTCGCCATCGCCATGCCGGTGACCATCGCGGCCATGGCGTTGCTGGGCTGGTGGTGGGCCGGCCTGGTGCCGGCCACCGCGATGCTGCTGGGCGCCGCGCTGGCGCCGACCGACCCGGTGCTCGCGTCGGACGTGCAGGTGGGCGAGCCCACCGACGCCGAGGACTCCGAGGACGAGGTGCGTTTCGCGCTGACCTCGGAGGCCGGGCTGAACGACGGGCTGGCGTTCCCGTTCGTGTACGCGGCCATCGCGATGGCCGGTACCGCCGGCGTGGGCTGGGTCGGCGAGTGGGCATGGCAGGACGTGCTCTACAAGATCGCCGCGGGCGTGGTGGGCGGCCTGGTCGTCGGCCGGCTGCTGGGCAAGCTCTTCTTCCGGGCCCGGAAGGAGGCCCTGCGCCTAGCCCGGCACTCCGAGGGTTTCCTGGCGCTGGCCGCGACGTTCCTGGCCTATGGCCTGGTGGAGGTGATCGGCGGGTACGGCTTCCTGGCCGTGTTCGTGGCCGCGCGGGCGATCCGGGCGGCCGAGCGCTCGCACGAGTTCCACCAGGTGCTGCACGACTTCGCCGAGCAGACCGAGCGGCTGCTGACCGTCCTCTTGCTGCTGTTGTTCGGCGGCGCCGTGGTGGGCGGCCTGCTGGCGCCGCTGACCTGGCCGGCGGCGCTGGCCGGGCTGGCCCTGATCTTCGTGATCCGGCCGGTGTCCGGGTTCGTGTCGCTGCGCGGTGCCCCCGGGCACACCGCGGAACACTGGGTGATCGCGTCGTTCGGAATCCGTGGCATCGGGTCGTTCTACTACCTCTCGTACGCCCTCACGCACGCGCCGTTCCCGGGCGCCGATCTGGTGTGGGCGACCATCGGGTTCGTGGTGCTGGTGTCTGTGGTGTTGCACGGAGTAGCCGCCACGCCGGTCATGCGACTCCTCGATCGTGCCAATGAGCGCACCGAATCAGCACAGCCAGTGAGCAAATCGGCCTGAGTAAGAATAGATTTCCGACATTGAACCCCGACATGGTTGCGGACCGTATCTGGTGACGTAAGGTGATCGGCAATCGGCGACGTCCACCATGGAGCAGTACATGCGGATCAGAGGCTTCGCGCCGGCGACCCCCTGCTGGGTCGAACTGGCGAGCGCAGAACCCGGCCGGGCGCAGGACTTCTATGCCGCCCTGTTCGGGTGGGAACCCGCCGGTGACCGTTTCCGGCTCGGCGGGCGCGCGGTGGCCGGCCTGACCCGTACCCGGCCGGGACGCCCGGCCGGCTGGCTGACCTATCTGGCCACGCCGGACCTCGGCGCGGCGGTGCAGCGGTTCGCCACCTCCGGCGGCCGGTGCCTGAGCGGCCCGGTGGCCGGCCACGGCGGTCAGGGTGCGATCGTGGCCGACCCGTCCGGTGCCACGCTCGGGCTCTGGCAGGCGGCCGGCTTCACCGGCGCCCAGGTGGCCGGCGAGCCCGGCACCATGGCCTGGCCCGAGCTGCTCACCGACAACCCGGTCGCGGCGGCCGACTTCTACGGGCGGGCGCTCGGGTGGCTGCTGCGCGACGGCACGGAGTGGCTCAACCCGGCGCACGACGCGGTGGCGGGCCTCGCCTCCGGTGGCCGTACCGGGCGGTGGCGCTGCGCGTTCGAGGTGGCCGACTGCACCGCCGCGGTGGCCGCGGCCGAGGAGCTCGGTGCCCGGGTGCTGGTCGACCCGACCGAGATGGGCATCGGCAGCTACGCCGAGCTGCTCGACCCGTGGGGCGCCCCGTTCGCGGTGGCGGCGCCGACCAGCCGGCCGGTCGAACTCACCCTGTCGTGGAACGCGCTGACCGGAATGGAACTGACCTTCCCGGGGTAGTGGTACGCCTGTACGAATACCACAGCGAGGAAGGGCGGGCGTGATGGCCGACCCCACGGTCGAGAACGACACGGGCTCGAACACGATCAAGGACCCGGACGACTGGACCACGGGCGACGAGCCGGCCACCGGAGCGCAGGAGTCGTACCTGCACACCCTGGCCGGGGAAGCGCATGAGGACGTACCCGAGGGCCTCAGCAAGGCGGACGCGTCACGCATGATCGACGAACTGCAGGAGAAGACCGGCCGCGGCCGCTGATCGTCATTCGCACCGAAAGGGCCGCCCCGGAGCGGGGCGGCCCTTTCGCATGCCCGGGTACGTCAACCAAGGTTGACAGCACCGGGCGTGTCAACGTAGGTTGACGTCATGACCGAAGCAACGGATCTGGCGGCCGCCGCCGGAAGTGCCGACCCCCGCGTCGGCCTGCGGGCGGTCGTGGCGCTACGCCGGCTGCTGGAGGGCCTCGAGCAGCTGCAGGTGGCCAACGCCCGCCGCAAGGGCTGGTCCTGGCAGGAGATCGCCGACGCACTCGAGGTGACCCGCCAGGGCGTACACAAGAAGCACGCCGGTCGCGTGCCCATGCAGGACCCACGGGAGGGCTGAGATGTTCGAGCGATTCACCCACGCGGCCCGGGAGGCCGTGATCGGGGCACAGCACGAGGCCCGCGAGCTCGGGCAGTCCCCGATCGGCACGCAACACGTCCTGCTCGCGCTGCTGGCCGACCACACCGGCCCGATCGCCCTGGCGCTCCGCGACTCCGGCGTCGACCAGCGGTACGTCCGGGCCGAGATCATGCGCCGCGTCGACCCCGGCCCGCCGGGCGACGGGCCGCCGCCCACCGACGCGGACGCCGAGGACGCGGCCGCACTCAAGGCGATCGGCATCGACCTGGACGCGGTCCGCCGAGCCATCGAGCAGAACTTCGGCCCCGGTGCGCTGCGGCTGCCCCGGGACGTGCCGCGGAAACGGCGTGGCCTGTTCGGCCGGCTCTACGGCGGCGGGCACACCCCGTTCTCGCCGCGGGCGAAGAAGGTCCTGGAGTTGTCGCTGCGCGAGGCTGTCCGCCTGAAGCACAACTTCATCGCGCCGGAGCACATCCTGCTGGGCCTGCTCCGCGAGGGGAACGGCCTGGCGGCGCAGATCCTCGCCGCGGCCGGCGTGGATTTCGACCGGCTCCGGGCGGACGCCACCCGCGCGCTCCGGGACCAGGCGGCCTGACGCCGGCCCGGAGGCGGGATTCCCGCCGGGCCCACCGGGGTACAGCTGCGGCGCAGCCCTGGTGCACCCCGGAAGGAACCGCATGACCTATCGAGTGGAGTACAACGGCGGCGACCTGGAGGTCAGCACGCTGGACGCGGCGCTCGACAACGCCAAGCACGCGATCGCGGCGGACGTCGGGCCGATCAGCGGCTGGACCGTGGAACACGACGAGACGATCAACGACTGGTTCGTCCAGGGCGTGCGGGACGGCACGCCGATCGGCCCCACCGCGGTGGTCACCGGCCCGGAGCCGGTGGCGGCCGGGCAGGTCGACGGCGGCACCGGCGACGACACCGACGGCTGGGTACGGCGGGTGTCCTTTCCCGGCATCACCCCGGCCGAGGCGTTCGGTGCCGCCGCGGTCTGGCTGGGTGCCCGGACGCCGGTGCTCACGGTCACCGACGTGAGCTGGCAGCCGGTACCGGGCGGCGGGCACGAGCTGCGGATCTACTACCGGGACGCCCGTTCCTGAGCCGATGACCGCCGGTCCCGGTGGCGCATCGGCGCCGCCGGCCGGGCGGGGCCGGGCCCGATGGCGCGGCTCGCCGGCCGCGCCGGTGCGGCGTCCCGCGGGCCGGGACCGGGCACGGATCACGTATCCGTGTGCGAGAACCCTAGTATTTAAGATTTGAAACAGTTATTGTCTGGTACGTGGCCGAACCATTGACCGAGAAGCAACAGGTATCTTGGCGAGCCTTCGTCGAGAGTAGCTGGGCGCTGCACACCCGGCTTGAGGACGAACTGCGCGCCGCCACCGGATTGAGCATGTCCGACTACCACGTCATGGTAGTGCTCTCCGAGTCGCCCGGACACCGCGCCCGGATGGGCGAGCTGGCCAGTCGCCTGGTCTTCTCGCCGAGCCGGCTGACGTACCAGATCGGCTCCATGGTCAAACGCGGCCTGGTCCTCAAGCAGGCGTGCCCGGACGACGGCCGCGGCCAGGAGGCCGTGCTCACCGACGCCGGCATGGACGCGCTCGTGGCCGCGGCGCCGCTGCACCTCAAGACCGTACGGGACAGCTTCATCGACCACCTGGACGACGACGAACTCGCCGTCATCGGCCGGGTGTTCGCGCGAATCAGGGAGGCCTGAACCATGCCCGCGATCACCGTAGACGACGTCCTGGTCCTGCCCCGGCTCCCCCGCCTCGACCAGGCCACCACGGCGTACCGCCCGGTCCGCCGGCTCACCACCGCGCCGAGCGGCTACGAGGGCGAGGGCTTCCCGGTGCGCCGGGCGTTCGCCGGCGTACCCGTGACCGAGCTGGACCCGTTCATCCACCTGGACCAGATGGGCGAGGTGGACTACGCCCCCGGCGAACCGAAGGGCACGCCGTGGCACCCGCATCGCGGCTTCGAGACCGTCACCTACATGATCGACGGGGTGATGGACCACCAGGACTCGATGGGCGGCGGTGGCACCATCACCGACGGCGACACCCAGTGGATGACCGCCGGCGGCGGCATCCTGCACATCGAGGCGCCGCCGGAGCGGCTGGTCACCAGCGGCGGGCTGTTCCACGGACTGCAGCTCTGGGTCAACCTGCCCCGGGCGGCGAAGATGATCGCGCCGAAGTACCAGGACCTCCGCGGCCGCGAGGCGGCGCTGCTCACCACGCCGGACGGCGGCGCCCTGATCCGGGTCATCGCCGGTGAGATCGCCGGCCACCACGGCCCCGGCTCCACCCACACCCCGATCAACCTGGCCCACGTCACGCTGCAGCCCGGAGCCCGGCTCGACCTGCCCTGGCAGCCCGCCTACAACGCGCTGGTGTACGTCCTCGCCGGCCGCGGCACGGTCGGCACCGACCAGCGACCGCTGCACCAGGGCCAGCTCGCCGTGCACGGTCCCGGGGACGCGCTGACGGTCACCGCCGACCCGGCCCAGGACGCGCACACGCCGGCCCTGGAACTGTTCGTGCTCGGCGGGCAGCCGATCCGCGAGCCGGTGGCGCACTACGGTCCGTTCGTGATGAACACCCGCGCCGAACTGATGCAGGCGTTCGAGGACTTCCAGAAGGGGCGCCTCGGGGTGATCCCGGCCGGCCGCGTACCGCACACGGACTGACGTGCGGGTCCTCGTCCTGGGCGGGACCGGCTTCGTGGGGCGGGCGATCGCCGCGGCGCTGCGCTCCGACGGTGCCGCGGTGACGCTCTTCCACCGCTCCCCCGGCCCCGGCTCCACGGACCTGGCCGGAGACCGGGACACCGGCGACTACACCGCGCTGGCCGGGCGTGCCTGGGACGCCGTGGTCGACGTCAGCGGCTACCTGCCCCGGCACGTCGGCGAGGCGATGGACGCGCTGGGCGAGCACGCCGGCCGGTACCTTTTCATCTCCAGTCACGCCGTGTTCGACGGCGGCTCCACCGCCCGGCGCGCGCTGCGACGCGACGCCGTTCTCCCGCTCACCGACGCGACCTACGGCCCGGCGAAGGTGGCGTGCGAGGACGACATACTGGCCCGGTACGGCGACCGCGCCACCATCGTCCGCCCCGGCAAGGTGGCCGGCCCGCATGACAACCAGGACGGGCTCACCTACTGGGTGCGGCGCGCGGCCCGCGGCGGCCCGATCGCCGTACCCGGCCGGCCGGACCAGCCCGTGCAGGTGGTCGACGCCCGCGACCTCGCCATCCTCGTGGTACACCTGCTGCTCGACAACCGTCCCGGCGCGTTCACCGCCGTCGGTCCCACCACGTCCCTCGGCGCGCTGATCCACCTCTGCGCCACCGCCGCCGGCACCACCGTCGAGCTGGTGCCCGTCCCCCTGGACTCGGCACCGCAGCCGTTTCCCCTGGTGAAGCCGGAGCCGGCGTGGCACACCCAGCGGCGCGACCCCGGCCCGGCCCGGGCGGCGGGTCTGCCGGTCACGCCGCTCGAGGTGACCGTGACCGATGTGCTGGCCTGGGATACCGACCGGGGGCGGCCACCGTTGTCCCGGGGCTTCACCGAGGCCGACGAGGCGCGCCTGCTGGGTGCGGCTCGCTGACATGCCCTGATATTTCGGGCGCTGCGCGGGAGGCGAACGGGACTGCCCGCGGGGGCGGCGCGGCTCCGCGTCGACATCGCCGCGACGAGACGCCCGAAGGGACTCTCGACCCCAATCGGGTCTCACCCAGCGGGAGCCGACGGTGACGCCGGAGCCGTTAGGCCATGAGGAGCATGGCGGCCGCTCCCAGAATCACCATCAGCAGGACGGCGATGAGCAGCCCGCGCTCGGAGGCCTCGACGGCATCGGTGGTGGCGGTCGTCGGGGTCAGCGGCTCGGTGGTCATCGTTCCTCCGGGAGGGGCCGGGCGCGGCAGCGCGAACGTCTTGGGGGTGCGGTGAGGCCTGGTGGGGCATACCGTGAGGGCGTCGTCGACCTCGAAGGGGCTGCCCGTGCCGCTGCAGGACTGGTTCCTCACCGCGGAGGAGCGTGGCAACCCGGACTCCTCCATACCCACGTGGTCCGCGGGAAACACGGCCGAACCTCTGATTCACGGTAGAACGTATTTCGACCGCCTGGTGTCGGAAGTGGAAAGCCTGGGTGAAGGCGACCACCTCTTCTTCACCGACTGGCGGGGCGACCCGGACGAGAAGATGCGGGACGACGGGCCGACCGTCGCGGAACTCTTCGCCGCGGCCGCCAAGCGCGGGGTCGTGGTCAAGGGCCTGCTGTGGCGTTCGCACGTCGACAAGTTGCAGTACAGCGAGGAGGAGAACCGCACGCTCGGCGACGACGTCCGGGCGGCCGGCGGTGAGGTGCTGCTCGATCAGCGGGTCCGGCGCGGCGGTTCACACCACCAGAAGCTGGTGATCCTGCGGCGCCCGAACGACCCGGAGCGGGACATCGCGTTCGCCGGGGGCATCGACCTGTGTCACAGCCGGCGGGACGACGCCGACCATCACGGCGACCGGCAGCCGGTGACCATGGCGAAGGCGTACGGTCCGCACCCGCCCTGGCACGACGTGCAGCTGGCGTTGCGCGGGCCGGTGGTCGGCGCGCTGGACCTGACGTTCCGGGAACGCTGGTGCGATCCTACCCCGCTGGACCAGCACGGCCCGATCTCCACGGTGCAGGACAAGCTGCGGCACGCCGACATGCACGCGGACCGGTTGCCGCCGCAGCCGCCGGACCCGCCGCCGTGCGGGCCGCACCACATCCAGGTGCTGCGGACCTATCCGGCGATGCGGCCACGCTACGGCTTCGCGCCGCTCGGTGAGCAGACCGTGGCGCGCGGCTACACCAAGGCGATCAAGCGCGCCCGGCGGCTGATCTACCTGGAGGATCAGTACCTCTGGTCGTCGGAGGTGGCGCAGCTGTTCGCGGACGCCCTGCGGGCCAACCCGGAGCTGCACCTGATCGCGGTGGTGCCGCGGTACCCGGACGTGGACGGCCGGTTCGCGCTGCCGCCGAACCAGGTGGGGCGGGAGGAGGCGATCAGCCTGTGCCGGCGGGCGGCACCGGAGCGGGTGCACGTCTTCGACGTGGAGAACCACGCGGGCACGCCGGTGTACGTACACGCGAAGGTCTGTGTCGTCGACGACGTGTGGGTGAGCGTGGGCAGCGACAACTTCAACCGGCGGTCCTGGACCCACGACAGCGAACTGTCCTCCGCGGTGCTCGACGACACCCGCGACGAGCGGGCGCCGGCCGATCCGGCCGGGCTCGGCGACGGCGCCCGCCGCTTCGCCCGTGACCTGCGGCTGGAGTTGATGCGCGAGCACCTGGACCACACCGACGACGCGGACCTGGTGGACCCGGAGACCGCGGTACGCACGGTCAGCGCCTCCGCGGACGCGCTGCGGGACTGGCACGCGGGCGGCCGCACCGGTCCCCGCCCGCCGGGGCGGCTGGTGCCACACGAGACCGAGCCGCTGCCGTGGTACCAGCGGCTCTGGGCGGTCCCGGCGTACCGGCTGATCTACGACCCGGACGGCCGGCCGTGGCGGGCCCGCCGCGCGGGCACCTGGTGACGCTCAGCCCAGCACCCGCCGGGCCTCCGCGGTCACGCTGGGCGACGCCAGTGCCGCCCAGCCGGCGAACAGGCCGCGGAGGTGGCCGGCGTGCTTCGCCCGCAGCACCGGGTCGTGCGTCATCACGTCCAGTTCGTTGACGATGCACAGGTCGGCGAAGGCGCGCAGGGCCGGGGCGGCGGGCGACTCGATGTGGCCGGTGAAGCGGCTGCGCACCAGGCCGGTACCGCCCAGCGCCCGCCAGGTCCGGCCGCGGTCGCAGCCGCCGTACCGGTAGACGTGTTCCTCGGCGTCGGTGCCGATCAGCGCGCGCAGCACCGCCCGGTCGGCCGGGTCGAGCAGCGTGACTCCGAAGCCGTCGGTCCCGTACGCGGCGTGGGTGAGCCCGGCCAGCCGCACGTCCGGGTCCAGGCCGAGCGCCGCCATCCGGTCGTGCACCCGGCCGAGATGGTCGAGGAGGCTGCCGCCGGCGTGCCCGATCCGTTCCGCGCCGCGCTCGCGCAGCCACTCGCGGGCGGCCCGCACCGTGGTGGTCGTCATGGGAAAAAGGTAGTGCCAGGCCCACCCGAGGACTACACCTCGACGGCTGTCCGGCCGGCCCGGACGCTGGCACCGTTCCGGGCATGTCGAATCTCGCCTCCGCGCTGCGCCGGCGCCGCTTCCTGATCTCGGGGTGGCCGTGGCGCAGCCTCGGATACCTGCTCACCACGGCGGTGGTCGCGGCGCCGTTCGCGGCCGTGGTCTGGCCGCTCGGACTGCCGTGGCTGGTCGCCGCCACCGACGTGCGCGCCGGCCGGTTCCCGGATCCGCCGGTGCTGGTGCTGATGGCGGTCGGGGCGGCCCTGCTGATCGGCTTCGGGCCGCTCGTCGCGGTGCCGCTGGCCGCGCTGGAACGCCGCCGCCTGGAGTTCCTGGGCGACCGGCCGCCGGCCACCGCACACCTGCCCGCCCCCGCCGACCCGATCGCCTGGCTGCGGCTGCGCTACGCCGAGGCGGCCACCTGGCGGGAGGTGCTGTACGGGTTGTTCCTGGCGGTGGCGGTGCCGGCCTGGTACGGCGTGCTGGGCCTGGCCGCGCTGCTGGTCGCCGGGTTCCTCGGCAGCCCGCTGTTCGCCGCGATCGGCGCGGCCCGGTTCCAACTGGGCCCGGTCGAGATCACCGGCGTCGTCGAGTCCGTACCGGTCGCGCTGCTGGGGCTGCTCCTGCTCGCGCCGCTCGCCTACCTGGCCGGGCTGACCGCGGCCGGCCAGCGCGCCGTCGCGCACGCGCTGCTGGGCGACGGGTACGGCACCGACGTGCGGGAGGTGACCCGGTCGCGGGCCCGGCTGGTGGACGCGTTCGAGACGGAACGCCGGCGCATCGAGCGGGACCTGCACGACGGCGCCCAGCACCGGCTCACCAGCCTCACCCTGCACCTCGGGATGGCCCGGGTGGACCTGCCGGCGGACTCCCCCGCGGCCGAGCCGCTGACCCGGGCGCACACCCAGGCGAAGGAGCTGATGGTGGTGCTGCGCGACCTGGTGCACGGCATCCGCCCGCAGATCCTGGCCGACGTCGGCCTGCTGCCGGCTCTGCGCGAACTGGCCGCCCAGTCGCCGGTGCCGGTGACCGTGGTGGGCCCGCAGACGGTCAGCCGGCCACCGGAACTCGTCGAGGCGACCGCGTACTACGTCGCCTCGGAGGCGCTGGGCAACGTGGCCAAGCACGCCGGCGCGTCCCGCGCCGAGGTACGGGTGGAGTGGACCGGCGACCTCCTGACGCTGCAGGTCGCCGACGACGGCCGGGGCGGCGCGGACCCGGCGGCGGGCACCGGGCTGACCGGGCTGGCGGACCGGGTGGCGGCGGTCGGCGGGCGGCTGCTGCTGGCCACCCCGGCGGGCGGGGGCACGCTGGTCCGGGTGGAGCTGCCGTGCCGGAGCTGACCCGGGTGGTGCTGGCCGAGGACGGCGTGCTGCTGCGCGAGGGCCTGACCGGGGTGCTGGCCCGGTTCGGCTGCACCGTGGTGGCGGCGGTCGGTGACGCCGGGGCGTTGCTCGCCGCGGTCGACGCGCACGACCCCGACCTGGTGGTCACCGACATCCGGATGCCGCCGGCCTGGACCGACGAGGGGCTGCGGGCCGCGGTGGCGGTGCGCACGGCGCGTCCGGACCGGCCGGTGGTGGTGCTGAGCCAGTACGTGCAACCGGAGTACGCCGACGCGCTGCTCGCCACCGGCGCCGGCCGCGGCGTGGGCTACCTGCTCAAGGACCGGGTCGCGGACGTGGCGGAGTTCGTCGCGGCGCTGCGGGCGGTACGGGCCGGCGGCACCGTGCTGGACCCCGAGGTGGTACGCCGGCTGCTGCGCCGGTCCGGTGACCCGCTGGACCCGCTGTCCGCCCGGGAACGCCAGGTCCTCACGCTGGTGGCGGAGGGCCGGTCCAACTCGGCGATCGCCGCGGCGCTGTTCGTCACGGAGGCCGCGGTCGGCAAGCACGTCGGCAACATCCTGGCGAAGCTCGACCTGCCGCCCACCGAGGACACCAACCGCCGGGTGCTGGCCGTGCTGGCGTACCTGCGGGCCACCGCGTGACGGCCGGGGCTTATGTAAAGAACTTGCATGGGTTTTCCGCCGCGGGTGGGCTCAGCTAAAGAACTTGCATGGGTTTTCCGCCGCGGGTGGGCTCAGCTAAAGAACTTGCATGGGTTTTCCGCCGCGGGTGGGCTCAGCGGGGGTCGAGCGTCCACCGGGCCGGCGCCCAGATCGGTGCGTCGTCCTGCCCGGCCAGGTCCATGTCGATGGTCCAGGACTGCATGGCCGGCCGGCCGGCCGCGATCCACCGGTCCAGCAGGTCCGCGGCGTCGGCGGCGAACCGGTCCGCGGACGGTCCGCCGGCCAGCACCGAGCCGTCCGGCAGGATCGCGGCACCGCCGGTGCGGTCGGCGTCGAGCAGCGCGAGGCAGCTGTGCTCGGATCCCGGCACGGCGGCGTGCGTGGCCCGGCGGTGCCAGACACCGGCCGCATACCACAGGTCGCGGTAGGCCAGGGCGTCCAGCGGGCGCTTCCACCGCGGCCGGGCGACCGGGGTGAAGCCGGGCAGCGTCCCGGCGGTGGCCGGCGCCGGATGGGTGTGCGGGTGCGCGGCGGTCAGCGGGCCGGCCGCGCTCATGAAACCGGAGGGACAGATCACCCGGGCGGTGACCGGGCCGTCCGCCGGGCCGCGGGCGGCCAGCACCGGATGGGTGCCGGCGTGCTCGACCGGGACCACCGCCAGGCCGTCCGGCTCCAGCTGGGCCAGCCAGTGCGGGGACAGCCCGGCCACACCGACCGTGACCACCACCCGGTCGAAGCGGTACCCGGGCGCGCCCGCGTAGCCGTCGCCGTGCACCACGCGTACCCCGCTGATCCCGGTCCGGGCCAGCGCCGCCCGCGCCCGGTCGGCCACGTCCTCCTGCACGTCCACGCTCGTCACCACCGCGCCCAGCGAGGCCAGCAGCGCGGCGTTGTAGCCGGTGCCCGCGCCGATCTCCAGGACCCGCGCGCCGGGCCGGACGTCCAGCGACTCCAGCATGATCGCCATCAGCGACGGCTGGCTGGAGGAGCTCACCGGGATCCGGCCGTCGACCTTGGTGACCAGCACCTCGTCGGTGTAGACGGTGGGCAGGAAGTCCGGGTCGCCGGGCACCACCCAGGTGCCGTCGCGACGCTGGAACCCGTCCGCGACGAACGCCTCCCGGGGCACCGTGGCGAACGCGCCGGCGAGCGCCTCGGACACCGTCGCGCCGTCGCGCCGGATCTGCTCGACGTAGCCCTGCCGGAGGTCGCCCATGGGCTTACGGTAGGGCCGCGGCGACCGCGGCGCTCAGTCGCTCCGGCACGTCGGCGGCGTGGTAGGTGTGCTCGGCGGGTTCGATGGCGGCCAGGAAGTCCGCGTACACCTGGGCGCTGCGCAGCGCGGCGACCGGCCGCATCAGCTCGACCGCGCGCTCCGGGTCGCTGCCCGGCACGGCGGCGCGCCACCAGGACGCCCACTCCGCGACCAGGGTGCGCGCCTCGGCGTCGGCGAGCTCGCCGGTCACCCGGAGGATGTCGTGCGCCGGGTGCCCGACCGTGCAGTCGCCCCAGTCCATGAGCACCACGCCGGCGCCGTCCAGCCGGGCGTTGCCGGGGTGCAGGTCGCCGTGCACCAGCGTGTCGGGCAGCCCGCACGCGGCCACCGCGTCGAGCCGCCGGGGCAGGTCGGCGATCAGCTCCCGCAGTCCGTCGATGTCGTCCAGGTACGGCTCGGCGACCCGGGCGAACGGCTCCGCGCGCAGTCGCGCGTCCGGCACCCCAGCCGCGAACAGGTCGGCGATCCGGTCGGCGAAGTGCACCTGCACCGGATGGAAGAGCTGGGCGATCCGGGTGCACACGTCGGCGCCGGCGCCGTAGCCGTCCGCGCCGGGCACGTGGGCGAGCAGCATCCGGCCCTCGTCGCCGGCCGCCAGCAGCGGCGGCACCAGGCCGGGCGCGGCGCCGGCGACCAGGCCCAGCGCGGCCGGTTCGTGCCCGAAGAACGCCGGCACCTGCTTGATCCAGGCGACCGGCGCGCCGCCCGCGTCGAGCCGCCAGATCGCCGACAGGTTCCAGGTGCGGTGCTGGGTCGCGGTGGCGCCGGGCACCCCGAGGGCGGCCAGCGCGGAGACCGCCCAGCCGATCGACGCGGCCGGCCCGCCGGGCTTCGCGTACGCCGCCCGCAGCGGCTGCGGAGAGAGGTCCACGTCGGCGGGTTCCAGGCCGACGCCCGGGTTGCCGCCGGTCTGCGCCAGATAGGTGACCCGGCCGCCGGCCGCGGGCCGCAGCTCCCCGACGCCGTCGAGCACCCGCAGCACCTGCACGTCCAGGCCGTCCCGGGCGCGGACCGCCGCGACCACGTCACCGATCTCCTGCCACCAGGGCACCTCCACCTCCAGCGGTGGCAGGGCACCCAGCAGCACGCCGGTGTCGTCGACCAGAACCATTGTCACGATGCGACCCACGCCGCAGACCGTAACGTGTCCGGCGCGGGCCCGGTGGACCGCGGGCGGGATCAGCCGCCGGAGTACGCGGTGAACTGCTCGCGCCAGGCCGCCGCACCCGCGTCGTCGGGGTGACCGAGCAGGCGCAGGCGGGCCATGCCGCCGTCCGGGAAGATGTCCAGCCGCACGTGGGTGGCGGCCGGCGCGGCCGGCAGCGGGAACCGGTGCCGGGTGTCCGGCACCAGCGGCGTCTCCGGCAGCAGATCGAACCAGCGCCGCGGATCGTCCAGCCCGCCGTCGCGCTCGTCCACCCCGCGCAGCGACGCCCGCCCCGGCGCGTTGCCCTTGAAGTGGCTGGTGTCCAGGTCGGCGAACCCGATCACGGCCGGCACGGCCAGCCGCACCAGCACCCAGTCGTTGCCGTCGTCGCGGCGGCGGGCGGTCTCCCAGCCGTCGCCCATGGACCGGGCCAGGCCGGGCATCAGCATGCGTTGCGGGTGGCCGTAGAACATGTTGCTGCAGCCGGCGATCCGGGCGCCGTGTTCCAGCGCGGCCACGTCGAAGACCGGCGGAAGCAGCGCCGGGTCGGGCAGCACGTCGCCGTGCACCCGCAACCGGGCCACGCCGCCGTCCGGGAAGATGGTGAGCCGGACGTGGGTGAACCGGCGCGGCACGTCGACGCCGAACAGGTTGCGGCTGTCCCCGGCCAGCGGCGAGCGGGGCACCAGCGGCACCCAGTCCGCGTCCCGGAGGCGGGCCGCGTCCGGGTACCCGTCCAGGGCGCAGCCGTCCACCGCGGCGTACGGCGGGTAGTTGCCGGTGAAGAACGCGGTGTCGATGTCCACGCCGCGCACCACCCCGGGCGCGCCGAGCCGGACGATCGCGGTGTCGTGCCCGGGTTGCCGGCGGCGGCGGGTCTCCCACCCGTCGTACACCTGGCCCTTGTGCCCGAAGGTCTGCGGCGTGAACGTCGGCGCGGCCGGCTCCACCAGATGGTCGGCGGCCGCGAAGAACTCGTCGTCGGCATGGACCACGCCGCCGCCGAGCGCCCGCGACGCCAGGTCCGGCAGCAGGGTGAACTCGTCCATCACGCCTCCCGGACGAGCAGCCGCCCGCGCGGGTCGGCGCCGGTCACCGGCCGGCCGCGCAGCCACGTCGTGTGCACCACGCCGCTCAGCCGCGCCCCGGCGTACGGGGTGACCGGATTGCGGTGGTGCAGCCGGTGCGGGTCGACCGTGAACGTGCCGTCCGGGTCGAACGCCACCAGGTCGGCGTCGGCCCCCACCGCGAGCCGGCCCTTGCCCGCGAGCCCGACCAGGTCGGCCGGGCGGCGGGCCATCCAGCGCACCACGTCGGCCAGGCCGTGACCGCGCCGCCGGGCCTCGGTCCAGATCACCGGCAGGCCCAGCTGCACCGAGGCGATGCCGCCCCAGGCGGCCGCGAAGTCACCGGTGTCGCGCCGCTTCAGCTCCGGCGTGCACGGTGAGTGGTCGCTGACCACGCAGGTGATCAGCCCGTCGGCCAGCGCCGCCCAGAGCCGGTCCGCGTTCGCGGCGTCCCGGATCGGCGGACAGCACTTGAACTCGGTGGCGCCGGCCGGGATCCGCGCGGCGTCCAGGGTCAGATAGTGCGGGCAGGTCTCGGCGGTGACCCGTACCCCCTGGGCCCGGGCCGCGGCCAGCACCGGCAGCGCGGCGGCCGACGACAGGTGCAGGATGTGCACCCGGGCGCCCGCGGTGCGGGCCGCGTCGATCGCGGTCGCGACCGCGGCCTGCTCGGCGTCCGGCGGGCGGGAGGCGAGAAAGTCCGGGTACGCGCGGGACGAGGCGGCCTGATGCAGGTGGTACGGGTCCTCGGCGTGCACCACGAACAGCGCGTCCACCGCGGCCAGCGCGTCGGCGAGCTGATCCGGATCCACCGGCGGGAACTCGGGCACCCCGGAGTCGGCCAGGAACGCCTTGAACCCGAACACGCCGGCGTCGTGCAGCCCCGGCAGCGCGCCCGCGTTGCCCGGGATCACGCCGCCCCAGAAGCCGACGTCGACGTGGCACTGCCCGGCCGCCGCCGCCTGCTTGATCCGCAGCGCCTCGGTGTCGACCGTGGGCGGCAGGCTGTTCAGCGGCATGTCCACGATGGTGGTGACGCCGCCCGCCGCTGCGGCCCGGGTGGCGGTGGCGAACCCCTCCCACTCGGTGCGGCCCGGCTCGTTGACGTGCACGTGCGTGTCGACCAGGCCGGGCAGCAGCGCGAGCTCGCCCAGGTCGACGTCTTCGGCCGCGTCGATCGGCGCGCCGTAGGACTCGACGGCGACGATCCGGCCGTCGGTGACGGCGACCGCGGCCGGGCGTTCGCCGTCGAGGGCGATGACCCGGCGGGACCGCAGGACGAGGTCGGCCATGCGCCGAGCCTAGTCCCCGGCGGGGTTCCGGCAGGTTTCGTCAGTGGAACACCACGGTCGTCATGGCGGCCGGAGAACAGCCGTGGTGTACCAGTGGAGCGCTCCACTGGCACACCACCGTCACGCCAGCGCCAGCAGGTCCTCGCGGGGGAAGCCCACGTCGTCCAGGGCGCCGCAGTCCAGGCCGCGCAGCAGGTAGCCGGCCAGCGCGCGGGCGGTGGCCGGCTCGTCCGCGATCCCGCCGGACCGCCGGTCCAGGTAGCGCCGCAGCCGGGTGACCGCGGCGTCCCGGCCGTCGGCGAAGAACCCGTACGTCGCCGCGTACCGGGTGGGCAGCTGCGCCGGGTGCAGGTCCCAGCCCTGGTAGAAGCCGCGTTCCAGGTGCCGGCGGACCAGCCGGTGGTGCAGCCGCCACGCGTCCAGCACCTCGGTGTCCGTGCCGACCGGCAGGATGTTCGTGGAGCCGTCGCTGAGCCGCACACCGGTCTGCGCCGCCGCGGCCTGCATCACCGCCTTCGCGTGGTCGGCCGCCGGATGGTCCATGGCCTGGTACGCGGCCGCCACCCCGGCCGCCGCGGTGTAGTCGTACGTGCCGAAGTGCAGGCCGGTGCAGCGCCCGCCGGCCGCGGTGATCAGCGTGGCGACCGTGGCCGTGCCGTCCGCGGCGAGCACGGCGCTGGGCAGCTCCACCTGGATCTCGAAGCGCAGGGTGCCGGCGCTCAGGCCGTACCCCCGCTCGAGTTTCTCGCAGAGCGTGACCATCGCGGCGACCTGGTCCGGGCCGCTCACCTTGGGCAGCGTGACGGTGAACTCGTCGGCGTAGCAGCTGAGGAACAGGTCGAGGGTACGCAGCGCCCGCCGCCGGGTGGACGGTTCCAGCGACTTGATCCGCAGCCCCACGAACGGCGGCCGGACGCCCTCGTGGAGCGCGGCGGCGGCGGCCTTCACCGCGGCGTCCTCGGTGGCGTCGTCCCGGACGCCGTACCCGTCCTCCAGGTCGATCCGCAGATCCTCGATCGGCTCCCGGCGCAGTTTCGCGCGCACCCGGTCGGCGCCGTCGAACGGGAACGGCTGCCGGTCCATCGCGGCCAGCGCGTCCGCGCGCCACACGTCCAGCAGGTCGGGGGTGACCCGGTCGGCCGGCACGTAGACGGTGTGCACCGGCTGCCGGCCGGGCCGCTCCCCCGGATAGCGGCGGGCCAGGAACGCGTCGTGGTCGGCGAGCCGGGCGTCCAGGTCCGCGTAGTCGGTCTCGTGGAGCCGCATCAATTGATCGAGTCGTAGGCGGCGGTGGTGAGGAACTCCGCGAAGTCGTCCACGAGCGCCACCCGCTCGAACAGTTTGCGGGCGTCGTCGAACCGGCTGCCCGCCCACGCCTCGTCACCGATCGCCGCCCGGATCGCGGCGAGTTCCTCGTCCTCGATGCGGGTCACCAGGTCCGCGGTGACCTCGGTGCCGTCGTCCAGGCGTACCCCGTTGTGGATCCACTGCCACACCTGGGACCGGGAGATCTCCGCGGTGGCCGCGTCCTCCATCAGGTTGTTGATCGCCACCGCACCGTTGCCGCGCAGCCACGCCTCCAGATACTGCAGGGCCACCGACACGTTCGAGCGCAGCCCGGCCGCGGTCACCGCGCCGCCGGTCGCCGCCACGTCGAGCAGCCGGGCGGCGTCCACCGAGACGTCGTCGCGGCGCCGGTCGAGCTGGTTCGGCCGGTCGCCGAGCACCCGGTCGAAGATCTCCCGGCACACCGGCACCAGGTCGGGGTGCGCCACCCAGGAGCCGTCGAAGCCGTCGGCGGCCTCGCGTTCCTTGTCCTCCCGGACCTTGCCCAGGGCCACCTCGTTGACCTGCGGGTCGCGGCGGCTGGGGATGAAGGCGGCCATGCCGCCCATGGCGAACGCGCCGCGCCGGTGACAGGTGGAGACCAGCAGTTCGGTGTACGCGCGCATGAACGGCGCGGTCATGGTCACCGACGCCCGGTCCGGCAGCACCATGGCCGGGTTGTCGCGGAAGTACTTGATGATGCTGAACAGGTAGTCCCACCGGCCGGCGTTCAGCCCGGAGACGTGCGGGCGCAGCGCGTACAGGATCTCGTCCATCTCGAACGCGGCCGGGATGGTCTCGATCAGCACGGTCGCGCGGATGGTGCCGACCGGGATGCCGAGCGCCTGCTGCGCGTGGGTGAACACGTCGTTCCACAGTGCGGCCTCGTGGTGCGACTCCATTTTCGGCAGGTAGAGGTACGGGCCGCTGCCGCGCTCCAGCAGTTCCCGGGCGTTGTGGAAGAAGTACAGCCCGAAGTCGACCAGCGCGCCCACCGCGGGGCTGCCGTCCACCGGCAGGTGCCGCTCGTCCAGGTGCCAGCCGCGGGGACGCATCACGATCGTCGGGTACGGGCCGCCGTTCAGCTCGTACGTCTTCTGCGGTGTCTGCAGCGTGACGGTGCGGCGGACCGCGTCGTACAGGTTCTGCTGGCCGTCGACCACGTTGGCCCAGTGCGGGGTGTTGGCGTCCTCCAGGTCGGCCAGCCACACCTTGGCACCGGAGTTGAGCGCGTTGATCGTCATCTTGCGCTCGGTCGGGCCGGTGATCTCCACCCGCCGGTCGGTGAGGTCGGCCGGGGCGGCCGGGACGGTCCAGTCGCCGGCCCGGATCTCGGCCGTCTCGGGCCGGAAGTCGAGGCGGCCGCCGTTCGCGATGTGGGCCCGGCGCTCGGCGCGGGCGGCGAGCAGCTCGTCGCGGCGAGGGCGGAACCGCCGGTTCAGATCGGCGACGAACGACACGGCCTCCTCGGACAGGATCTCGGTCACGGCCAACGGCTCCCCTCGCACGGCATGCCCTCACCGTAACGGTCGGGACGGACTCCGGCAGGGGCGTCAGCGCAGCAGGCGGCGGTGCGCGCGCCGGGCCTCCCGGGCGAGCGTCTCGCTGTCGGCGTGCACCAGCTCGCCGCGTTCCACCACCGGCCGGCCGCCGACCAGCGCCAGCTCCACCGGGGCCGGCGGGCCGAACACCAGCGCCGCCACCTTGTCGTCGATGCCGTCGTGGCCCAGGCCGTCCAGCCGCCACAGCACCACGTCGCCCAGCTTGCCCACCTCCAGCGAGCCGAGGTCGGCGTCCCGTCCCAGGCAGCGGGCGCCGCCGACGGTGCCGAGCCGGAGCGCCTCCCGGGCGGTCATCGCCGTCGGGCCGCCGCGCAGCCGGGCCGTGTACAGCGCCTGCCGCAGCTCCGCGCCCAGGTGCGACACCTCCTGGGAGGCGGCGCCGTCCACGCCGAGTCCCACCGGCACCCCCGCGTCCAGCAGTTCCCGGACCCGTGCCAGGCCGGCCCCGAGCCGGGCGTTGGAGCTGGGACAGTGCGCCACGCCGGTGCCGGTGGCGCCGAGCCGGGCGATCGCGTCGTCGCCCAGGTGCACGCCGTGGGCCAGCCACACGTCGTCGCCGAGCCAGCCGAGGCTCTCCGCGTACTCCACCGGGGTGCAGCCGAACCGGGACCGGCAGAAGTCCTCCTCGTCGTCGGTCTCGGCGAGGTGGGTGTGCAGCCGCACGCCCCGGCGGCGCGCCAGCGTCGCGGCCTCGCTCATCAGCCGGGACGTCACCGAGAACGGCGAGCACGGCGCCACCGCGATCCGCAGCATCGAGTCCGGCGACGGGTCGTGCCAGCGGTCGATCGCCGCCTCCGTCGCGGCCAGCGCCGCGTCGGTGTCCTCCACCACGTGGTCCGGCGGCAGGCCACCGTCGGAGCGGCCCAGGTCCATCGAGCCGCGGGTGGGGTGGAACCGCAGCCCGATCCGCCCGGCCGCCTCGATCTCGGCGGCCAGCACGTCGCCACCGTCGCGGGGGAACACGTAGTGGTGGTCCATGCTGGTGGTGCAGCCGGACAGCGCCAGCCAGCCGAGTCCGGCGCCGGCCGCGGCGCCCACCACCTCGGCGTCCAGCCGGCCCCACACCGGGTACAGCGTGGTGAGCCAGCCGAACAGCGTCTCGTCCAGCGCCAGCCCCCGGGTGGCCCACTGGTAGAGGTGGTGGTGGGTGTTCACCAGGCCGGGGGTGAGCAGGCAGCCGGTGCCGTCGACCTGGCGCAGCGACCCGCGGTACCGGCCGGCGTGCCCGGAGCCGACCGCGACGATCCGCCCGTCGTCGCCGATCACCACGTGGCCGTCGGCGTACTCGGTGCCGGCCGCGTCCATGGTGGCCACCGTGACGTTCTCGATCAGGATCACAGGTACCACTCCGCACTGGCCGGCGGCGCGTCGTCGCGGGTCACGGTGCCCTCGATCAGCCCGTACGGCCGGTCGCCGGCCAGGAACACCTCGCCGGCGTTGTCCTGCCCGAACGGTGCCAGGTCGACCGGGTAGTGGTGCTTGTTCGGCAGGGTCAGCCGCACCTCGGCGATCTCCGGCCGGTCGGTCAGCAGCCGGGTGCCCATGGCGTACAGGGTCTGCTGCAGCGAATAGCTGTACGTGTCGACGAACCCGGCCACCAGCGCGTCCCGGGCACCGCGGAACGAATCGTCCCACGGTGCGGCGTCGGTCAGGTGCCGCCAGCGGGCGTCCACCGCGGTCGCCAGGATGCGGTCGGTGGTCTCTGGCAGCGTGGTGTATCGGTCCGTCACGTACCCGTGGAATTCGCTCGCGGTCGTGTTCAGCAGCACCAGGCCGGTGATCCCGGTGACCACCTGGGTGCCGTCGCCGCCGTGGGTGACCGTGCAGGTGCGGGTCCAGGAGCCCTGCCGCTGGAACGAGTGCGGGCCCAGCCGGTCCCAGCCGTACGCCTCCACCGACACCCGGGCGGTGTGCACCTGCGCCTGGTCCGCGACGAAGTGCCGGGCCAGCCGCAGCGCGAACGACTCCGGCTCGGCCACCCCGTGCTCCTTGGCGAACGCGTACACCGTGTTCTTCATGGTGTCGGTGGGCAGCACCCCGCTGTTGTCGCCCCGCTGGTGGGTGGCGGCCAGGTCACCGGCGAGCGCGATGCCGACGGTCAGGTCCGCCAGGTGGTGCGTGTCGCCGTCCCGGGTGACCCGGACCAGCCGCACCTCCGCCTTGCCGTACCGGTTCGGGCCCAGCACGATCGCCACGCGTCAACTCCCTCGGTAGGTGGTGTAGCCGTACCGGCTCAGCAGCAGCGGCACGTGGTAGTGCCGGTCCGGATCATGCACGTGGAAGGCCACCGTGATCTCCGGGAAGAAGGCCCCGCCACCGAGGTACGGCTCCACGTAGAACAGCAGCCGGTAGCCGCCGGCCTGCCAGTCGTGCAGCGGCACCTGGAACCGCAGCCGGCCGTCGTCGTCGGTGCGTCCCTCGCCGACGGTCCGCCAGCCGCCGGTGTCGTGCCGTTCCAGCCGCACGTACACCTCGCGCGCCGGATCACCGGTCACGGTGTCGAGGATGTGCGTCGAGATCAACGCCGCTTCCGTCCCCTCAACCGCCGGCATCCAGCAACCTCTCCAGCCGCAGCAGGGCGATCTTGCGGAGCTCGTCGGCCACCACCGCCCGCTCGGTGGCCTCGTCGTGGCCCAGCCGCTCGGTCGCCGCGGCCAGGATCTCGGCACTGCTCCGCCCGCTCGCGAAGATCAGGAACACATGCCCGAACCGTTGCTCGTACGCCCGGTTCGCCGCCACCAGCGCCGCCGCGGTGGTCTCGTCGGCGCTGCTCGCCGCGGCCGACTGCTCGCGCCGGGACCAGGCCGCGTCGGCCGACCCGCCGGTCGCCCGCTCCCCGATCCGGGGATGCGCGGACAGCCCGTCCAGCACCTCGGCCCAGCTCAGCCCGCGCGACGCCGCGTCGGCCGCGGCCACGATCGCGGTACGCGACGGGTACGGCCGGCCCGTCTCGATCGCGGCGCCCCACCCCGCGGCCGCACAGCAGGCGTGCAGGTCGGCGCGCAGCCGTTCGGCGGGAGCCGAGTTGAACGCCTCCACCTGATCCACGCCCACCCCCTCGTCGCCGATCAAGTCAAGCAAACCGTCGCCGTGCCACGCACCCCTTCGCCGGACATTTCTCCGGTCAGCGGGCGCGCCGGTTGGTCCGCCGGGTCGGCTCGGCCGTGGTCGGATCCTCCGGCCACGGATGCTTCGGGTACCGCCCCCGCAACTCCGCCCGCACCTGCGGATACCCGACCGCCCAGAACGACGCCAGGTCCCGGGTCACCGCCACCGGCCGCCCGGCCGGCGACAGCAGGTGCAGCAGCACCGGCACCCGCCCGTCGGCCAGCCGCGGCGCCGCCCGCCACCCGAACGCCTCCTGCACCTTCACCGCCAGCACCGGCGCCGCCGGATCGGCGTAGTCCACCCGCACCCGCGACCCGCTCGGCACCGGCAGCCGTTCCGGCGCCACCTCGTCCAGCCGCCCGGCCACCGACCACGGCAGCAACCGCCGCAGCGCCGACACCACGTCGATCCGCGCCAGGTCGGCCCGCCGCCGCGCCCGGTCCAACGGCAGCCAGTCACCGGCCGCGTCGAGCAGCGCGTCGTCGTCCACCGCCGGCCACGGCTCGCCCAGCGCCGCCCGGGCGAACGCCATCCGCTCCCGCACCTCGGTCGCCGCCCGGCTCCAGCTCAGCAACGACAACCCGTCCCGGCGCAACCCGTCCAGCAACGCCGCCCGCACCGACGCCGGGTCCGGGTCGTCGAGCCGCCGTTCCGCCAGCACGATCGAGCCCAGCCGTCGTACCGACCGCGCCACCACGTCACCGTCCACCCAGCCGATCTCGCTGCCGGCGGTGCGTAACGTCGCCGCGGCCTGGAGCGCGGTCGCCTCGTCCAGCGGCGCGGCACTGCGGATCCGCGCGGTGCGTGCCCCGGCCGCGCGGTCCGCGTCCGCCACGGCCAGCCAGGGCGTCCCGGCCAGGCCGCTGCCCGGCGCCAGCTCCGCGGCGGTCCCACCCACCATGAGGTACGCCGACCCGCCCGGATCCCGCACCCGCGCCACCCGCTCCGGGTACGCGAGCCCCACCACCAGCCCCGCCGCCAGATCATCACTCCAGCCACCCCGGTCGCCGCTGCCTTCACCCCGATCCGCGCCACCCCGATCCGCGCCACCCCGATCCGCGCCACCCCGATCCGCGCCACCCCGGTCCGCGCCACCCCGGTCCGCGCCACCTCGATCCGCGCCACCCCGGTCCGCGCCACCCCGATCCGCGCCACCTCGATCCGCGCCACCTCGATCCGCGCCACCTCGGTCCGCGCCGCCCCGGTCCGCGCCACCTCGGTCCGCGCCGCCCCGGTCCGCGCCACCTCGATCCGCGCCACCCCGGTCCGCGCCACCCCGATCCGCGCCACCCCGGTCCGCGCCGCCCCGGTTCAGGGCCTCGGTCAGCCGTCGTACCTCTGCGCGCCATGCCCCGTCGCGGTCGTTGCGGGCCCGCCGCCATACCGCGACCAGGTCGTCCCCGGCCGCCCGGGTGTCGTCCAGCAGCGCCACCACCTCGGCCGCCCGCCGCGCACCCACCGCGTCCGCGCCGTCCAGCAGTGCCCGGGCCAGGCGCGGATGCAGGCCGACGTCGGCGAGCGCCCGCCCGCGCGCCGTCACCCGCCCGCCGGAATCCACCGCGCCCAGATCGCGCAGCGTGCCGAGCGCGGTCTGCAGCGCACCGGCCGGCGGCGCGTCCGGCAGGCTGAGCCCGCGCCCGTCCGGATGCCCCCACAGCGCGAGATCCAGCACGAACCCGGTCAGATCCGCCGCCGCAATCTCCGGCTCCGGCCGCGCCGGCAGCCGCTCGTGCTGCGCCGCCGACCAGCACCGGTACGCCCGCCCCGGCGCCTCCCGCCCGGCCCGACCGGCGCGCTGCTCCGCCGCGGCCCGCGACACCGGCACCGTGACCAGCGCCCCCAGCCCTCGGGTGTGATCCATCCGCGGCACCCGGCTCAGCCCCGCGTCCACCACGGCCCGCACGCCCGGCACGGTCAGGCTGCTCTCCGCCACCGCCGTGGCCAGCACCACCCGCCGCCGCGGCCCGGGACGCAGCGCCGCGTCCTGCACACTGCCCGACTGCCGCCCGTGCAACGACACCACGTCCGCGTCGACGCCGTGCAGCCGCCCGGCCACCGCCGCGATCTCCCCCGCCCCGGGCAGGAACGCCAGCACGTCCCCGTCCGCGAGCGCCCGCCGCACGGTCGCGGCGACATGGTCGAGCAGCCGCGGATCGACCCGCAGCCCGTGCGGCGGCGCCACCGGTGCCGGCGGCGGGGACCAGACCACCTCCACCGGGTACGTCCGCGCGAACGCGGTCACCACCGGGGCCGGCTCCGTCCCGCCGAGCAGATCCGCCAGACGCTCCGACTCGGCCGTCGCCGACGTGGCGAGCACCCGCAGATCGGGCCGGAGCGCGGCGCGTACCTCGATCAGGAACGCCAGCGCCAGATCGGAGTCGAGATGCCTCTCGTGGCACTCGTCCAGGATCACCACCGCGGTACCCGCCAGCTCCGGGTCCCGCTGCAACCGGCGTACCAGCACGCCGGTGGTCACCACCTCGACCTCGGTGTCCCGGGACACCCGGCGGTCACCGCGGACGGCGTACCCGATCCGGCCCCCGACCGGCTCACCCACCAGGTCAGCCATCCGCCGGGCGGCGGCCCGGGCGGCCACCCGCCGCGGCTCGGCCACCACCACCCGCGCCCGCGGCCCACCCGCCAGAGCCGGCGGCACCAGCGTGGTCTTCCCGGTCCCCGGCGGCGCCACCAGCACCGCCACCCCGGCGTCGGCGAGGGCCCCGACCACGGCCGGCAGCACCTCCCGCACGGGCAGATCCGGCAGAGCGTCCGCAGCGATCAACACCCGGCCAGTCTCCCGCACGGCCGACGCGCACCCGCCCACCCCCTTTCGCGCCCGCACCGCTCGCCCGCGCTGTCCGCCCGCAGGCACCGCCGGCCTCCAGGCACCGCCCGCTCACGTGCCGCCCGCCCTGTCCCACATCCTTTCGCGCACTGTCGTCCTTCGCGGCCGGGTGATCAGGCTGTTGGCGGTGAGCGGCGATGTTGCGCAGCTGTGGTCCACATGGCGACCCGAAGTCCACAAGATCGGCGCGCCTGACCGCGTGAAGTCAGCGCCGGCCAACCACCCGTGTCGAGCCGAGGCGCGCAGCGCACCACAGTTCCCCACGCCGCTCGGACGCCTACACCCGCCGTGCGAAGTTCGGGCACCCAGCGCACCACAGTTCAACACGCGGCCCGGACGCCCAACCGCCGTGCGAAGTTCAGCCACCCACCGCACCACAACTCCCCACGCCACCCGAACGCCCAACCGCCGTGCGAAGTTCAGCCACCCAGCGCACCACAGTTCAACACGCCGCCCGAACGTCCACCCGCCGTGCGAAGTTCGGGCACCCAGCGCACCACAACTCCCCACGCCGCCGGCTCGCCCCGCGTCACGGCTCCGCGTCGAAGTGCCGGCTCGCGGCCAGCACGCCCCCGCCGCGCGAAACGCCGCACACACCCCCGCCCATCCTAGGAGGCTAGGTGTGAGCGCCTTCGGTGTGTGAACGCGGCGCCGGCGCCCACGGCACCTCACCCCGTTTCGTCCCCACCAGCTGGTGGACGGGCACCGGCTGGCCGAACAGGTACCCCTGCCCGAAGTGACACCCGAGCTTCGCCAGCGCCCGCCCCCGCCCGGGCGTCTCGATGCCCTCGGCGACCACCGCCACGTTCAGGTCCGCGCAGATCCCCACCACCGACCGCAGCAGCACGCCGGCCCGTTCCGGCGCGATGTCCACGTCGGTGAGGGTGGAGTCGAGCTTGACGATGTCCACCGGCAGCGAGTGCAGCTGCGCCAGCGCGTTGTAACCGCTGCCGAAGTCGTCCAGGGCGATCCGCACCCCGTACGCGCGCAGTCGCGCCGCCACCGTGGCCGCGCGGGGCAGGTCGGGAATGCGGCGGGTCTCGGTGATCTCCACGACCAGCCGGGACGGGTGTACCGCGTGCCGCTCGACGGCCCGGAGAACCGCGTCCTCCAGGCCGTCCTGGCCGAGCCGGGCCGCGGACACGTTGACGTGCACGTCGATCGGCCGCCCGTACGTGTTGGCCAGCGTCGCCGCGTCGGCACACGCCCGGTCCAGCACGAAGTCGTCGATCGCGGCGACCAGTCCGGTCCGTTCGGCGACCGTGACGAACACGTCGGGGTCGACCGGGCCGACCACCGGATCGGTCCAGCGGGCCAGGGCTTCGACGGCCACCGTGGCACCGTCGGAGAAACGCACGATCGGCTGGTAGTACACCTCGAACCCGGCGGCCGCGGGACTGCCGGCCAGCGCCTGGGCGAGCAGGTGCGGCAGATCGACGTGCGGGCCTCCGTCGGCGCCGCCGGCGTACCGGGCCAGGGTGCCCTTGCCGTGCCGCTTGCTCGCGTACATCGCGGCGTCGGCGCGCCGGAGCAGCGTGTCGGCGTCGAGGGTGCGGTCGGACGGTTCGGGCACCACCAGGCCGATGCTGGCGCCGACGCCGACGGTGTGGCCGTCGATGACGAACGGGTGGCGCAGCGCGGCCAGCATCCGGTGCCCGGTCGGCTCGGCCTCGGCCGGATGGTGTTCCAGCAGCACCGCGAACTCGTCGCCGCCGAGCCGGGCCACCAGATCGTCCGGAGGTACGCAGCCGACCAACCGTTCGCCGATGGCGCGCAGCAGCCGGTCCCCGATGGCGTGCCCGAAGCTGTCGTTGATGAGTTTGAAGTCGTCCAGGTCGGCGAAGAGCAGGGCGACCGGCCGGCCGTCCCGGCGTTGCGCCTCGAGCGCGCCGACCAGCCGCTCGTGGAACAGCGCCCGGTTCGCCAGCCCGGTGAGCGGGTCGTGGTACGCCTGATGGCGCAGCCGCTGCTGCCCCTCGGACACCCGGGCGAGCAGGACCGTGTTGTCGACGATGGTGAACATCTGCCGGGCCACCACCAGCCCCAGGCCGAGCCACCCGAGGTACGCCTCGTACGAGTTGAGCGGGCGGCCGGTGCCGGTGCGTACCGCGATCACCACACCGGTGGCGATCACCGGCACGTACGGCAGCAGCAGGTGCATCCACTCGGCGTCGGCGCCCCGGTTCACCGGTTCGCCGGCGGGCAGCGGCGGGTGCAGGGCGGCGAGGCCCATCAGGGCGGCGCCGAGTACGAAGCCGGCGGACTGCACCGGCGTCATCGCCTCGCCGGGCACCTGGAGCAGCCGGACGGTGTCGGAGACGCCGAAGGCCAGCAGCGCGGCGATGATCAGCTGGAGCACGGTACGGACCCCGGGCACCGTCGGCCGGGTGATCAGCAGCAACACGGCCATGGTGACGAGCACGAGGTCGGCGAGCGGGTACGCGGCCGCGACGCCGACCGTGTACGGGCTGTCCCCGGCCTGCTGGAACAGCCGCCCCGGCACGGTGGACCAGACCAGCGCCACCAGCGACGCGGCGATCATCACGCTGTCGATGACCAGCACGACGAGGTCCCGCCGGCTGGACGTGGGCACCGGACGGGGTGCCGCCGCGGCGCCGGCCAGCAGCGCCAGCAGCACACCGAACGGCAGGACCAGGAACCCGACGTCGGCGTTGGTGGCCGTGGTGGACCGGTCGGGGTCGAGGACGTCCTGCACCACCCACCAGAGGCGCTGCACCGCCCACCCGGTGAGACCGGCCCCGAGGCAGCGCCGCCACAGCCGTCCGACCGTACCGTGGCGGTGTGCGGTGGCCAGGCAGATGGCCGCCGCGGCCGCGCCCGCCAGGAACTGGGCGGTGTCGATGTAGAGCCGCTGGGCGGAGCCGGCCGGGACGGCGGTCTCGCCCACCGCGATGACGGCGGCGACCAGCGCCAGCGTCACGGGCAGGCGCACCGTGAGTTGCCGTCCCGTCGTCATCACCGCCCGCTGAGAGTCGTCGGCAGCTGGAGGGTCCGTGACCGCGGGGACGGCCGTATCCGGCGCTGGTGTACCAGTGGAGCGCTCCAGTGGAACACCAGCGCGGTGCGGAACATCGCAGCTGGGCCGCGGCTCGCCGGTCCGCGACCGGAGTAAGGTACCGCAGCCTGCCCTTTCGGCAAGTGGCCCGGACGGGTGGCGCGCCGGAGCGACTCAGTCGCCGGGCAGCAGGTCCGCGACGATCACCGTGATGTTGTCCGGTCCGCCGCCCTGCAGCGCCAGGTCGAGCAGCCGGTCGGCGCAGGTCTGCGGGTCCGGCTGGGCGAGCATCTCGCCCTCGATGTGCTCCGGCGGCACCACGGTGGTGAGGCCGTCGCTGCACAGCAGCCAGCGGTCGCCGGGCTCGGGCTCCACGATGACGTACGACGGGGAGACCGGCTCGCCCTGCAGCGCCTGCGTGACCACCGCGCGCCGCGGGTGCCCGGCCGCCTCCTCGGGCCGGATCAGGCCCTGGTCGACGAGCATCTGGACGTAGGTGTCGTCCTTGGTGAGCTGGTTGAGCCGTCCGTCGCGCAGAAGGTAGGCCCGGGAGTCGCCGACGTGGGCCAGTGCCGCCCGCTCGCCGGAGAAGATCACCGCGGTCAGCGTGGTGCCCATGCCCTGCAGGGCGGGCTCTCCGGCGACCTTCTCGGCGATCCGGCCGTTCGCCACTTCCAGCGCTTTGTGCAGCGCGTCCATCTGGTGCTCGTTGTCGATCGCCACGTCCAGCGACACCATGGCGTCGACCGCGATGCGGCTGGCGACGTCACCGGCGGCCATCCCGCCCATGCCGTCCGCGACCACCAGAAGTCGCTCACCGGCGTAGAAACAGTCCTGGTTGGTGCTCCGGACGTGTCCTTGGTCGGTGACAGCCGCCCACCGCAGGTGCAAGGTCATGGCGTGCAGCCTGCCAGGTCCGGTCCACCCTGTCTGCACGTGGTATGCGGCGCGCCGCAGATGGCGTCAGTGAAAACGTTGTCAGTGCACGTCAGGCCGGTTGTCGGGGACGGCCGAGGCAACGCGGGTCGACGGCCGCGGTCCGGCGGGTGGGTGCCACCCACTCCAGTGCGGACGCCTCGACCGGCCATCCGCGGACCGTCACGACGCTGTCCGGCGGTCGGACCGGCTGCGGGCAGAGCGTCTTGGAGCGCAGTTCGTCGTTGGGTACGAACGTGACCTCGCCGCCGCGGCGCAGCACGGTGGTGGAGGTGTCGTCGACCGCGATGAGTTGCCCGCGGATCACCTGCACCGGTCCGTTCCGCGGGCCCACCTCGACCGCGCTGTCCGGCAGCACCGGCGCGCGCAGGAACACCACGCCGACCACGATCGGGGCGACCAGCGCCGCGCCCACGGCCGGCCAGTGCGTGGCGAAACGGGCGGCCCACGGCGGCACCGGCCCGGTGAGCAGCGGGCCGAGCAGCGGCGGCAGGCCGAGCAGCAGCGCGGTGCCGATCTCGCCGGCCGCCAGCGCGTCCCGGACGCCCGGCCACATGAACCACCAGACCAGCGCGCCCACCAGAATCGGCACGCCGACGGTGATCCAGAGCATCAGCAGGCGCTCGGCGTGGAACCGTTGCACCGCGGTCAGGCCCATGATGGACACCACGAGCATGAGCAGCACCGGCAGCAGGCGCAGCTGCCAGGTGAACCCGGCCAGCACCGCGGCGACCAGCACCACCCAGTCCGGCATCCGCAGCGCGGTCACCGCGAGCAGCGAACGGCCCGCCTCGGTGGGCGTGCTGACCAGCAGGATGCCGCCGAGCACCCGCATCACCAGGATGACCGCCGGTACGGTCCAGATCAGCGTGATGAACAGGGCGCTGATCATGCCGAGCGGGTTCACGTACTGCACCAGCAGCAGCATCGTCGGCAGGTCCTGGCGGCTCAGGTACCACAGCCGGAGGACGAGCAGCGCCAGCGGGAACGCGGGCAGCACGGTGAGCAGCCAGTTCAGCTGGGCCCGCCGGCGCCGGGGCGGGATCCCGCCGCCCTTGACGTAGATGTCGGTCACGGCAGGACGTTCTCCCAGGGCAGCTGCCGCACGTCGGGGCGCGGCACGTCCGGTTGCTGGGCCTGGGCGATCGGGACGCGCGGCTGCTTCGTCTCGAGCGCCGCGAAACGTGTCTGGTACGCCGTCTCCCAGCGGTCGTCGGCCGGGTCCTTGAGCGACCGGTACAGCGTCAGGTCGACCAGGTCGCGCAGCGCCTCGTTCTCGCCGGTGTTGACGCCCCACGCCTCGATGTCGTCGATGCCCAGGTCCCAGTGGTCGAATTCCTCGTCATGCTGTGCCTTGTAGCCCGCCAGGATCGCGGCGTCGGTGGAGACCGCGTCGACCTCGCGCTTGCGCAGGGCCGCGATGCAGTCGCTGATCCGGTTCTTGCGGCGCACCGTGGCGCCGGCCCGCCCCGGCGCGGCCTCGCTCGTGGACGCGGACAGCGTGCACACCGTGCGGCCGTCGAGGTCGTCCAGGGAGGAGATGGGCCGGCCGCCCTTGAGCGTGATGACCGATTGTTCGGTGTAGAGGTACGGCGCCGAGAACCGCACCCCCGGTAGCGCCACCCGATCCGGGGTGATGCTGTAGCTGGCGATCACCATCTGCACCGGCACCCGCTTGCCGTTGGAGTCGGTGGCCTGCATCCGGACCCGGTCCTCGCTCTCGATCGCGAAGAACTGCACCTCGGCCCGGCGGAACCCGAGGTCCTCCGCGATCATGTACGCGATGTCGATGTCGAAGCCCGACCAGGATTTCGCTCCTGGACTCCAGAACCCGACGCCGGGCTGGTCGTCCTTGACCCCGATGGCGAGCTTCGCCCACCCGTCCACGCCGGCCTCGGCGCGCAACTGGGCGACCGACGGCGGGCCGCCGACGAACAGGTGGGCCAGCGTGAGCGCGACGGTGAGTACGAGCGCCAGCCCGAGCGCTCCCAGCCGGACCGCGGCCAGGTTCATCCGGGGCGGCGGCTCCTCCTGGTACGGCTCCGGCTCGGGGGCCGGAAGCCGGTCCGCGGCCTCGGCGGCGGCGATGTCGCGCACCGCGATGTCCTCGGGCGCGGCGACCTCCGCGGGCGCCGGCAGGTCGTCGGCCGCGCCCCGGCGCCGCACCGGCCAGATCCGCCGGATCGGCCCGGCCGGCGACCGGCCACCGTTCGCCTCGTCCACGGGCCGCACCCCTCTCCGCCAACCCTTTGTCCCCGGCACCCCACGCGCTGCTGTACCCGTGGAACACCAGCGTCACGGAACCCCGTCGATCGTCCCGTACGGCACCCCCGGCCGGCACCGCCGCAGCCGCGCCGCGGCGAGCCGCAGACCACGCCGGGCCCCGTAGCGCTGCACCGCCTCGAGCCCGTACGTGCTGCACGACGGCTCGAAGCGGCAGCGCACCGGGATACGCGGCGAGATTCCGCGCCGGTATCCGCGGATCGCCGCGAGCACCGCCCGGTCCGCCGGGCCGAGCCGGCCGACCAGCAGCATCGCGGTGGACAGCAGCCCGAAGTCGCAGCACGGCAGGTCGCAGTCGCAGTTGTCGTACCAGCGGCCTTTCGACCGGCTCCGGCGCTTTTTCTTCTTCCGCCCCCACACGACCTCCATCCTGGCCCATGCCGGCCATGGTTTCGGGTTGCCGCCGCCGGATCAGGGGTACGCCGATGTCGTGAAACCTGTCGTCGCCCTCGCCGCGACCGCCGCCGCGACCGCCCTGGGGGTGCGGGTGGCACGGTCCCGGCACCGCCGTTTCCTGCATCCCGACGGCCGCTCGTTCAGCGGGCTGCTGGACGTCTGGGGCGCCGGTGAGCCGACCGGCTCCGCGTTGATCGACCGGCCGGGCCGGCATCCGGTGACGGTACGGGTGTCCAAGGGCGCCGGCACCCGCCCGGGCCGCGCGGACGTGCTCGGCCTGGCGTTGCGCGTGCACGGCCCGGGCGCCGGGCAGCGGCGGGACCTGCTGTGGTCGACCGCCGGCCGGGGCCGGTGGTCGCGGCACGTTCCGGTGCCCCGGCCCACGTTCGACACCTGGTACGGCTCGATCATGGCGTACCGCACCGGGTCCCGGCGCAAGGTCTATCTCGCCGCCCAGCCGGATCCGGACGGCGCTCCGTGGGGCCGGACGCTGGAGTCGGTGGTGGCGGCGGCCGCGCGGGACGGCGCGCGGCTCGTGCTGTCCGCGGACGACCGCCCGTTCGGCCGGGTCACGTTGGACTCGCCGCTGCCCGCCGGGACGGACGCCGCGCTGGCGTTCGACCCGATCCGGAACACCACCCCGGACCTGCATCCTTCCGGGGCGATCCACGGGGTACGGGCGTTCGCGTACCGGATCGGCCAGCGGTGGCGTGGCGCCCGTCCGGCGGATGCCGACCCGGACCAGGTGGCCCGGGCGTTCACCCGTCGCTGACCGCGCCGGCCCGGCCCAACCGGCCCGGCCCAACCGGCCACCGCCGGCCGGCCGGCGGTCAGCGGCAGCGCACCACGACGGCCGACTCGGGCGGCAGCTCGACCCGGTCCCGTTGCAGCACCACGCCCGGCCCGGTGGCGAGCAGCACCTTGCTGGGCGTGGCGCGCAGGCTCACCGTCTGCGGCGTGGACGCCAGGTTCGCCGCCACCGCGCACCCGCCGCGGCGCATCACCACGTACTGGTCGCCGTGCCACACCTCGACCCGGTCCAGCCGCGGGTCGGACAGGTCGGGGTGGCTGCGGCGCAGCGCGATCAGCCGCTTGTACAGGTCGAGGATCTCGGCGTGCCCGGGCTTGTCGACCTCGGACCAGTCCAGCTTGGACCGGGCGAACGTGGCCGGGTCCTGCGGGTCGGGCACCTCGGTCTCGGCCCAGCCGTGGGACGCGAACTCGCGGCGCCGGCCGGTGCGGACCGCGTCGGCCAGGTCCGGTTCGGGGTGGCTGGTGAAGAACTGCCACGGGTTGCTGGCCGCCCACTCCTCGCCCATGAACAGCATCGGCGTGAACGGCGAGGTGAGCAGCAGCGTGGCCCCGACCCGCAGCAGGCCGGGCGACAGCGAGGCGGACAGCCGGTCGCCGACCGCCCGGTTGCCGATCTGGTCGTGGTTCTGCAGGTACGCCACGAAGCGGTGCCCGGGCACCCGGGTGCGGTCCACCGGGCGGCCGTGCCGGCGCTGACGGAAGCTGGACCACGTGCCGGCGTGGAAGAACGCCCCGGTCAGCACGGTCTCCAGGCACTCCAGCGAGCCGAAGTCGCCGTAGTAGCCCTGGCGCTCGCCGGTGAGCAGGGTGTGCAGCGCGTGGTGCACGTCGTCGTCCCACTGGCCGTGCAGGCCGTACCCGCCCGCCTCGCGCGGCGTGATCAGGGTCGGGTCGTTGAGGTCCGACTCGGCGATCAGCGACAGCGGCCGGCCCAGGTGCACCGACAGGCTCTCCACCTCGACGGCCATCTGTTCGAGCAGGTGGACGGCGGTCTCGTCGACCAGCGCGTGCACGGCGTCCAGGCGCAGCGCGTCGATGTGGTAGTCGCGCAGCCAGCCCAGCATGCTGTCGATGATGTAGCGGCGGACCTCGTCGGACCGGGGCCCGTCCAGGTTCACCGCGGCGCCCCACGGGTTGCTGCCGGAGGCGCTCAGGTACGGCGCGAACATCGGCGCGTACGCCCCGCTCGGGCCGAAGTGGTTGTACACCACGTCGAGCACCACGCCGAGGCCCTTGGCGTGGGCCGCGTCGACGAAGCGTTTCAGGCCGTCCGGTCCGCCGTACGCCTCGTGCGGCGCGTACCAGCAGACGCCGTCGTACCCCCAGTTGTATTCGCCGTTGAACGCGTTGACCGGCAACAGTTCGACCAGGTCGACACCGAGGTCGACGAGGTGGTCGAGGCGCGCGATCGCGGCGTCGAACGTGCCCTGGAGGGTGAACGTGCCGACGTGCATCTCGTAGAGCACCGAGCCGGGCAGCTGACGGCCGGTCCAGGCGTCGTCCGACCAGGTGAAGGACGAATGGTCATAGACCCGGCTGGATCCGTGCACGCCCTCAGGCTGCCACAGCGAGCGCGGGTCGGGTAGCGGCGTGTCGCCATCCGGTAACACGTACGCGTAGTCGGTGCCCGGCCCGGCGGACGGCACGTCGAGCCGCCACCAGCCGTCGTCGCCGCGTTCCATGTCGTGGTCCTGCCCGTCGAGGCGGAGCTGGACCGTCTTCTCCGGCACCCAGACTTCGAAGGTCGTCATTCCTTCACCAGCAATGCCACGGGGTACGAGTGCAGCAGTTCCGCCACGGCCAGACGGTTACCGCCGTAGCTGGTGTTCGTGAAGACTTCCGTCCAGGTGTGGCCGTCGAGTGTCAGCGTGGTGTCGTGCCAGCCACCGTGCCGTGACAATCCGACCGGCAGCCGGGTGGCGACCGCGACCACGCCGCCGCGGTCGAACGCGAGCACGTGTTCGCCGACCCGGCCCTCGGCGAAGAGCGGGCGGTACCCGGTGAACAGTTCCGGCCGCTGCCGGCGCAGCCGCAGCGTACGGCTGGCGACCAGGAGCTTGGCGGCGCCGGTCTCGTCCACCGGCGGCAGCCAGCCGTCGTCGATCCGGCGCAGCAGCTCGCGCCGGGCGGCGAAGTCCACCGGCCGGCGGTTGTCCGGGTCGACCAGCGAGTAGTCCCACAGCTCGGTGCCCTGGTAGACGTCGGGCACACCGGGCATGGCGAGCTGCACGAGCTTCTGGCCGAGCGAGTTGGACCAGCCGGGCGGGGTGATCGACGCGGCGAAGTCGGCCACCTCGGCGTGCAGCGCCGGGTCGTCGTAGATCCGGTCCACCATCGCCCGCAGCGCGGTCTCGAACCGCTCGTCGGGCCGCGTCCAGGTGGTGCTGGCCGCCGCCTCGCGGGCCGCCTTCAGCGCGTACGCCTGCAGCCGCTCCCGCTCGATCGGCCACGCGCCCACGGCCGCCTGCCAGACCAGGTGTGCCAGCGCCGGGTCGGGCAGCGGGTCGGCGCGCACCCACCGGCGCACCACCTCGGTCCAGTCCCCCGGCACCTCGGACAGCACGGCCAGCCGGGCCCGGACGTCCTCGCTGCGCTTGGTGTCGTGGGTGGACAGCGCGGTCATGCTGTCCGGCCAGCGGCGCTGCCGGGCCTCGGCGGCGTCGTGGAACTCGTCCGGCGCCACGCCGAACTTCACCGGGTCGTTGCCGACCTCGTTGCGGGCGGTGAACCGGGTCCACCGGTAGAACGCGGTGTCCTCCACGCCCTTGGCCATCACCGCGCCGGTGAACTGCTGGAACCGGATGGCGAGTTCGTCGGACGGGTTGCGCAGCCGGGCGGTGAGCCGGTCCAGCGCCGGGATCAGCTGCGGGCGCCGCCGGCCCGCCTCGGACCGGGCCCGGGCCAGGTGCCGGGAGCCGAACGGCAGGTAGGAGCGGTACACCGGGAAACAGGCGGCCAGTTCGGCGAGCGCCCGGGGCGCGGACTCCAGCTCGGGTACGAGCCGGGCCATCCGCGCCAGCTCGGCGGCCAGCAGCGTGGTCGCCACGTGGTACTTGCACCCGTGCACCAGGTCCTGCCAGGACGTCTGGCCGCCGGTCAGGTGGTGGTCGAGGGTGTCGAAGAACGCCTCCGTGCCGGGGTCCACGAACACGCCGTCGACCTCGGCCATGGCGTCGTACCCGGTGGTGCCGGCGACCGGCCAGTCGGGCAGTTCCTCGCCCGGCTCCAGGATCTTCTCCACCACCAGCCAGGCGTCCGGCGCCGCGTCGTGCAGCCGCTCCAGGTAGCCGCCCGGGTCGCGCAGCCCGTCCGGGTGGTCCACCCGGATGCCCTGCACCGCGCCCTCGGCGTACCAGCGCAGGATCTCGGCGTGGGTGGCGTCGAACACCTCCGGGTCCTCCACCCGCAGGCCGGCCAGGTCGGTGATGGCGAAGAACCGGCGGTACGTCAGCTCGGCGTCGCCGCGGGTCCAGTTCACCAGCTCGTAGTGCTGCCGGTCGTGCACCTCCCGGGCGGTGCCGCCGCCGGTGCCCTCGGCGATCGGGTACCGCTTGTCGTAGTAGCGCAGCTCGTCGCCCTCGACGGTCAGCGCGTCCAGGGCGTTCGGCTCGTCGGCCAGCACCGGGACCACCAGCCGGCCGCGGTCCCAGTCGATGTCGAACCAGGGGGCGTACCGCGAGTCGCGCCCGTGCTTGAGCACGTCCCACCAGGCCGGGTTGGCCGCCGGGTCGGCGATGCCGGCGTGGTTCGGCACGATGTCCACGACCAGCCCGAGCCCGGCCGCGTCGAGCGCCTTCTTCAGCGCGACCCGGCCCTCCTCACCCCCGAGCGCCGGGTTGACCCGGCTGTGGTCCACCACGTCGTAGCCGTGCTCCGAGTCCGCCGAGGCGGCCAGCAGCGGGGCGGTGTACAGATGGCTGACACCCAGATCGGCGAGGTAGTCGGCCAGCTCGGCGGTGGCGGTCAGCGGAAAGTCCGGGCGGACCTGAATGCGGTACGTGCCGGTAGGAGAGCCTTGAGTCCGGCCAAGGGCGGTGGCGGGGTGGTCGGATGTGGGCATTAGACCGTCCTGTCGAGAACGATGAGCGAGCGGTCCGGCACGATGACCTTCGATCCGGCCTCGACGATCGTGGGCCCGTCCTCCACCGGGTCCGCGGTGTCGATGACCTTCTCCCACTTCTCCCCGTACTCGGTCGGGGGCGTGGCGAACTCCAGCGGCGCGTCGTGCGCGTTGAAGAACAGCAGGAACGAGCTGTCCACGTGGCGCTGGCCGTACTGGCCGCGCTCGCGGATGCCCTCGCCGTTGACGAACAGCGCCACCGCCCGGCCGAAGTCGTTGCCCCAGTCGTCGCCGGCCATCGGGCGCCCGTCCGGGGTGAACCACTCCAGGTCGGGCAGCGGGTCGCCGCCGCCGCGGGCGGTGACCGGCAGGCCGGTGAAGAACCGGCGGCGCTGGAACACCTGGTGGCGGTGCCGGAACGCGGTCACCTTGCGGGCGAACTCGAGGAGCTGCTCGTCGGCGTTGTCCCAGTCGATCCAGCTGATCTCGTTGTCCTGGCAGTACGCGTTGTTGTTGCCGCCCTGGGTGCGGCCCATCTCGTCGCCGTGCGAGATCATCGGCACGCCCTGGCTGAGCATCAGCGTGGCGAAGAAGTTCCGGCGCTGCCGGGCCCGCAGCGCGAGCACGCCGGCGTCGTCGGCCGGCCCCTCCACGCCGCAGTTCCAGGACCGGTTGTGGCTCTCGCCGTCCCGGTTCTCCTCGCCGTTGGCCTCGTTGTGCTTGTCGTTGTACGAGACCAGGTCGTTGAGCGTGAAGCCGTCGTGCGCGGTGACGAAGTTGATCGAGTGGAACGGCTTGCGGCCGTCGTCCTGGTACAGGTCGGCCGACCCGGTGATCCGGCTGGCGAACTCCGCGAGCGTGGCCGGCTCGCCGCGCCAGAAGTCGCGGACCGTGTCCCGGTACTTGCCGTTCCACTCGGTCCAGTTGGGCGGGAAGTTGCCGACCTGGTAGCCGCCCGGGCCGACGTCCCACGGCTCGGCGATCAGCTTCACCTGGCCCACCACCGGGTCCTGCTGGACCACCTCGAAGAACGTGGAGAGCCGGTCCACGTCGTAGAACTCCCGGGCCAGCGTGGAGGCCAGGTCGAACCGGAACCCGTCGACGTGCATCTCGGTCACCCAGTAGCGCAGCGAGTCCATGATCAGCTGGAGGCTCTGCGGACTGCGCACGTTCAGACTGTTACCCGTGCCGGTGTAGTCCATGTAGAACTGCGGCTGGTCGTCCACCAGCCGGTAATAGGTGCGGTTGTCGATGCCCTTGAGGCTCATCGTGGGGCCCAGGTGGTTGCCCTCCGCGGTGTGGTTGTAGACCACGTCGAGGATGACCTCCATGCCGGCCGCGTGCAGGGCCTTGACCATGCCGCGGAACTCCTGGGTCTGCTGGCCCAGCGAGCCCATCGCGGAGTACCCGTGGTACGGCGCGAAGAAGCCCAGCGTGTTGTAGCCCCAGTAGTTGCGCAGGCCCAGGTCGACCAGGCGGTTGTCGTGCACGAACTGGTGCACCGGCATCAGTTCGACCGCGGTCACGCCCAGGCTCTTCAGGTGCTCGATGATCGCCGGGTGGCCGATCGCCGCGTACGTGCCGCGCATGTCCTTGGGCACCTCGGGATGCCGCTCGGTCAGCCCCTTGACGTGCGTCTCGTAGATCACCGAGTGGTGGTACGGGATGTCCGGCCGGCGGTCGTTGCCCCAGTCGAAGTACGGGTTGACCACGACGCCCTTGGCCATGTGCGGTGCCGAGTCCAGATCCGACATCTGGTCCGGGTTGGCGAAGTCGTAGGCGTACAGCGACGGGTGCCAGTCGATGTCCGAGTCCACCGCCCGGGCGTACGGGTCGAGCAGCAGCTTGTGCGGGTTGCACCGCAGGCCGCGGGACGGCTCGTACGGGCCGTACACCCGGTAGCCGTACCGCTGGCCGGGCTCGACACCGGGCAGGTAGGCGTGCCAGACGAACGCGTCCTGCTCGTGGAGTTGGACCTTGCGCTCGTTGCCCGAGGTGTCGAAGAGGCAGAGCTCGACCGCCTCGGCCACCTCGGAGAAGATCGCGAAGTTCGTGCCCGTCCCGTCGTACGTGGCACCCAGCGGGTACCGGTGACCAGGCCAAACCTGCATATGTTGCTCCCACCCCTCGACCGTCGTCCCCCTTGGCCGCGACCGGTCCCATCGCGGACGGGCCAAGTCTGCCCCGCGACGGCCCGGCCAAACCCTGCACGGCCACGTCAGCGGTCATTCTCACCGATCGAGCTACCGACGTCCGCGCGACTGTCCGGTTACCCGCAGATAGTCAGCCCAGCTGCTCGTCGACGAAGCACCACCGCCAGGTCTCCCCCGGCTCGAACGACCGCATCACCGGGTGCTTCTCGGCCTCGAAGTGCGCCGACATGTGCCGCCGGGGCGACGAGTCACAGCAGGCCACCAGGCCGCAGTCGAGGCAGAGGCGCAGGTGCACCCAGTCGGTGTGCCCGCCTTCCACGCACTGCGGGCAGCCGTCGGCGTACGGGGTGCGCGGGGTGGCTTCGACGCCGGTGTCGGACAGGTGCGGGCAGCTCAATCGTCACTCCGGTTCAACTGGGACTCCTCCAGGTCGAGCTCGCGCTGGGCACGGACCAGCACCTCCTCCGGGATACGCCCGGAGTTGCGGGCCTCCTTGAAGACCCGGCGCTCGGCTCGAATCATCTCCCGCCGCAGCCGGCCGTACGCCGCCGAGGGGGTTTCCTGTGACTGGTCACCCAGCCGTTCCCAGGCGACGTTGGACCGGCCCTCGGTCAGCGCCCGCAGCCGGTCCACCACCGAGGCCGGCGCGTCGCCGGCCTGCTCCTCCAGCGCCTCCCGGGCGGCCCGGCTGGCCGCGTGCTGCACCGCGGCCTCGGCGAGCGCGTCCTCGGTGCTGGTGTCCTCGCGTACGCCGAGCCGGCGGGAGAGCGCCGGCAGCGTGGTGCCGTGGATCAGCAGAGTGAGCACGATCACCGCGAACGCCACGAAGACGAACAGGTCGCGCGGGTAGCTGTCGGCCACGTCCGGCGTGTTCGGCAGGGTGAGCGCCGCACCGAGCGTGACCACCCCGCGCATCCCGGCCCAGCCGATCACGGCCGGCACGCTGAGCGGTGGGCGCGGCTCCCGCCGGCGGATCGACGGCACCAGCCGGGCCAGGTAGGTGGCCGGGTACACCCACACGAAACGCACCGCCACCAGCGTGCCGAACACCAGCGCGGTGAGTTGCACGGTGGTCGCGAGGTCGGTCTCCAGGCCGGTCACCAGGGTCCGCAGCTGCAGTCCGACCAGCAGGAACACCACGCCCTCGAGCAGGAAGATCAGCAGCCGCCAGACCGCGTCCATCTGCAGCCGGGAGGTCGGCGACAACAGGTACGGGATGCGGTGCCCGAGGTACAGCCCGGTGACCACCACCGCCACCACGCTCGAGGTGTGCAACTCCTCCGCCACGATCACCACCACGAACGGGGTGAGCAGCGACACCGCGTCGTCCAGCAGCGGATCGGAGATGTGCCGCAGCAGCCACGCCACCAGCACCGCGGCGGCGAACCCGATGAGCAGTCCACCTCCCACGTTGCGCAGCACGGCGGCGCCGATCTCGGCGAACCCGACCGCCGAACCGAGCAGCGCGGCCACCGAGATCCGCACCAGCACCAGGGCGGTGGCGTCGTTGAGCAGGCTCTCGCCCTCCAGGATGGTGACCACCCGGCGGGGCAGCCCGATCCGGCGCGCGATGGCGGTCGCCGACACCGCGTCCGGCGGCGCGACGATGGCGCCGAGCGCGACGCAGGCGGCGAACGGCACCTCGGGCAGCACCGCGTGCACCACCAGCCCGACCGCGAACGCGCTGACCACCACCAGCCCGACCGCGAGCAGCAGGATGGGCCGGATCGCCAGCCGGAACGCGGGCACCGAGGTCTGCAACGCGGCCACGTACAGCAGCGGCGGCAGGATGCCGACCAGCACGAGTTCCGGTTCCAGGTGCACCTCGGGCACGCCCGGTACGAACGACAGCCCCAGCCCCGCCACGAGCAGCACCAGCGGCGCGACGAAGCCCAGCCGCCGGGCCAGCGCCGCGCCGACCACGGCGATCCCCACCAGTACGACCGTGTCGACGATGCCTTCCATGCCGCGAAGCTTAAGAGGCGATCCGTTCCGGTGACGCGGTCAGGTGGTGGGGGTGGAGCCGGAGCGGGCGACCGTGGCCGCGTAGGTGCCGTCGCCGCTGCGGCGGTCGGTCACCGCGTCGACCGAGAAGACGTACTCGGTCCGGCGGTCCAGGTTGCCGATCGTGGCGCTCATCCAGCCGCATTTCGCGCCGGGCTTGATCGTGGTGAAACCGATGTCGCGTTGCCGGCCGCTGGCGAGGTCCTGGCTGATCGCGTACAGCCGGAATTCCACCAGGTTGGATCCGCCCACGTTGTACCAGCTCAGGACGGCACTGGTCGGGCCGGGGCGGACGTTCAGGCTGCCGGTCTGGTCGAACTTGAAGGTGTTGGGCGAGCATTTCGCCACCGGCTTGGCGGTGGGGCTGGTCGACGGCAGCGGCAGGAACCCGCCGGTGGGGGTGGGCTTCGGCGCGGTGCCGGTGACCGGCTTCGCCGACGGGGTGGGCCGGCCCCGGTCACTGACCAGCCATTCTTCGCCGCCGGCCGGATCCTCCGCCGCGGCCGTGCCGGTGCCGCCGGCTCCGGTGGACAGACCGGGTACGGCGCTGCAACCGGACAGCAGCGCCGGCAGCAGCGCCAGCACCGCCCAGGTCGTCCGCCGCACCGAACCTCCCGGGTCTGCCCGTCGAGCATTACCGGGTTCAGATCGGAGGCGGACGCCCGGACCTTAGCCCTTCCGGTACAGCTCCACGGTGCGCCGGGCGAGGTCCTTGGTGGCCGCCGAGTTCGCCCAGGTGCCGAGCACCACCGCGGCACCCGGGATCATCTTGGCGAACATCCGCTTCGCCGCGCGTACCCCGGCCATCTGCGCCAGTTTGACGCCCAGCCGCACCATCACGCCGGTCAGCGGCCGGTCGCTCGACGAGGCGAACAGGCGGCTGGCCCGTTCCCGGCCGGCCGCGACACCGAGCGCCACCCGGGCGGTCTCGGCCGCCTTGTGCACCCGTTGCAGGACCAGCAGATCGGTGGCGCGTTCCGGGCCGGTCGGGTCGACGCCGTACGCGGCGGCCATGTGCAGCACCATCCGCGCCTGGGTCCAGGCCAGCACGCCGACGTCCACCACCGCGCCGGGCAGGCCGGTGGCACCGGACACCGCGCCGGAGAGGCGGGCGTAGTTGGTGAAGCGCCGGGCGGCCAGTTGGGCCGCGGCGTCGGGGGCCAGATCGGGCTGGGCGGCGTGCACGTCCTCGGCCCAGCGCGCGGCTTCCGGTCCGAGCCGCCGGACCGCCTCCAGGGCGAGGTGCTCGGGCGCGTACTGCGGGTCCGCCTTCATCCGCGCCCACAGCGATCCGGGCGGTGCGCCGGCGCCTTCCGTGGAGTCGGTGCCGGGGTCCGGGACCGGGGCGGGCTGGAGAGCGGACGAGGGGCGTTCTGGTTCGGTCACCGGGTCACTCCGAAGGGCTGGCGACGGATCTTGAGAGCCATTGTGCCGTGCGGATGCACGTGCACGCGAATGCGTCGGTCCGGACACGCCCTGTTCCGCTCAGGCACCGGGCGCGACGACCGATTAAGCGACCGGACGGGACAGTCCGGCGGAGGGCGGCACAGGCATGACCGAGCGCACCGGGTGCCACGTGCCCGCTCACCGCACCCGGCACGCTGCGGGACGCGAAGACCCGCACCAGGAAGGCTCCGGATGACCGGCGAGGAACCGCTTGCGGAACGGCTGCGGCCGACGCCCGTGCTGGTCACGGCCGCCGTCCTGCTGGTCGCTGCCGCGGTCCTGTTCGCGGTGAACCTGGCGGAACCGCGGGTCGGCCCGTTCTGGAGCTGGATGCCGGCCGTCCTCGGCACCGCCGTGGCCGGGCTGGCGTGCTGGCAGACCGCCGCGAAGGCCGGCCCGGACCGGCACGGCCGCCGGATCTGGCGGCAGTTCGCGCTGGTCTGCGCGCTGGTGACATGCGGCCTGGTCGGCGACACCCGGCAGATGATGCTGTATCCGCACCGCCTGAATCAGCAGCAGCACGACGCGGTGACCTCGATCGTGTACGTCCTCGCCATGCTGGTGCTGCTGTGGGCGCTGCTGCGGCTGCCGATGGCCCGGGACGACGGTACCCGGCAGATGTTCCGGTTCCTGCTGGACGCCGCCACGGTCAGCGTCACGATGGGCATCTTCGGCTGGTACTCGACCGCCGGTTCGGGCGGCTGGGGCCGGACCGACCCCGTACCGCTGATCGTGCTGGCCATCCTCGGCCTGATCGGTTCGCTCGCCTTCGTCAAGGTCGCGGTGAGCGGCCTCGGCGGCCTGGACCGGGGCACCGTCCGGCTGCTCGCCGCCGGCGCGGCGGTCGGCGCGCTCGGCGGCGGCCTGTTCCCCATGCTGGTCGACGTGCACCCGGGGCTCAGCGGCTCGCAGCTGTTCGTGCCGGCCACCATGCTCCTCACCGCGTTCGCCGCCGACCGCCAGCGCCGCGCCGCCCACCTGCCCCGCCCGCCGCAGCAGCGCCGGGCCACCAGCCTGGTGCCGTACCTCGCGGTGGCGGCCACCGACGGCCTGCTGCTCACCGTCAGCGAGCAGGCCGGCGGACCGGTCCTGACCGTGGCGCTCGCCGCGGTGATCCTGACCGTGCTGGTGGTGGTCCGCCAGGTCGTCGCGCTGCGCGACAACGCGCGGCTGCTGAGCCGGGTGGACACCAACCTGCTCCAGCTCAACCGCTACCAGAGCCAGCTCACCCACCGGGCCACCCACGACGATCTCACCGACCTGGCGAACCGCGCGCTGTTCGGCAACGCGACCCGGGACGCGCTGGACGCCTTCGCGGCCGAGCGGAGCCCGGAGACCACGCTGAGCCTCGCGCTGATCGACCTGGACGACTTCAAGGCGATCAACGACCGCCTCGGGCACGCGGTCGGCGACGCCCTGCTGGTGGTGGTGGCGCAACGGCTGCGGGAGTGCGTCCGGACCGACGACGTGGTGGCCCGGCTCGGCGGGGACGAGTTCGGCCTGCTGCTGCACGGCCTGCGCAGCGACGAGGCGACCGAGGTCCTCGCCCGGATCACCGACGCGCTCAGCCGGCCGGTGCACGCCCTCGGCTACGACCTGCTGGTGAGCGCCAGCGTGGGCCTGGCCGAGGTGTGGCCGGACGCCACTCCGCAGGAACTGCTGCGCCGCGCCGACCTGGCCATGTACGCCGCCAAGGAACGCGGCAAGGGCCGCCACGCGGTCTACGACGCCGAGTTGGAGAAGCACCAGGCGGCCGACGCGGAGATGGGCGCCGCCCTCCGCCAGGCTCTGGACCGGGGCGAGTTCACCCTGGTCTACCAGCCCATCGTGCGGCTGCCCGACGGCGCCTGGACCGGCATGGAGACGCTGGTGCGCTGGCACCACCCGGATCGCGGGTTCATCCGCCCGGACCTGTTCATCCCGATCGCCGAACGCACCGGTCTGATCATCCCGCTCGGTGACTGGATCCTGCGGACCGCGCTGCGCCAGGCCGCCGAGTGGGACGCCCGCTACGGCCCGCACGCGCCGCGCGAGATCGGCGTCAACGTGTCCGCCCGCCAGCTGCGCGAGCCGGGCTTCGCCGACGACGTCAAGGACGCGCTCGCCGCCACCGGGTTCGACCCGGAGCGGGTGGTCGTCGAGGTCACCGAGACCGCGGTGTTCGACGGCGGCATCGCGGTGGACACCCTGCAGAACCTGGTCGGGCTGGGCGTGAAGGTGGCGCTGGACGACTTCGGTACCGGTCACTCGTCGCTCGGCCTGCTGCGTACCGTGCCGGCCGACACGCTGAAGGTGGACAAGTCGTTCGTCGACGGCATCGGCCTGGCCAGCGAGGAGGCGGTCATCGCGACCGCGATGATCCAGATCACCGACGGCCTGCACCTGCAGGCGATCGCCGAGGGGGTGGAGACGGCCGAGCAGGCGGAGACGCTGTACCGGCTGGGGTACCGGTTCGCCCAGGGCTACCACTTCTCCCGCCCGCTCAGCCCCGAGCAGGTACGCGAACGCCTGGACGAACGCGCCTTTGCCACTCAGTGACTCCGAAGTTGCACCGATAGGGAGAACGAAGCCCTCGGACCAGCAACGGAGTCATCGAGCTCATGACCGCACAGACCACCGCCGCGGCGGCCGGCCGGGAGAGCTTCCTGGCCCGCTGGATCGCGAACTGGAGCCTGAACGTCAAGATCCTGTCGGTCGTGGCGGCGCTGTCCCTGGTCGGTGCCGCCATCGGCACGTTCGCCATCACCCGGATGGCCGAACTCAGCGCGGCGACGAGCGACCTCTACACCGGCAGCGTGGTGCCGTCGCAGCAGATCGAGCAGCTGTCCGTGGACATCGGCGTGATGCGCGCCGCCGTCCTCGCCCACGCACTGTCCGACAACGCCGCGGACAAGAGCGAGCAGGAGACGGCGATCCGGGCCGGCGACGAGTCCTTCGACAAGCACCTGGCCGAGTACCGGGTGACCGCCGCCGATCCGCGGTTGCTGGACCTGCTGGTCGCCGCGTGGCAGCAGTACCGGACCGTGCGCGACCAGCAGATGCTGCCGGCCAGCCTGCGCGACGACCGGGCCCAGGTGGCCGAGATCCGGGACGGCGTGCTCGGCGAGGCCGCGGCCGGAACGATGTCCGCCCTGGACAAGGTGTCCGACGCGGAGGACGCCGCCGCGAGCGTCCAGGCGAGGCAGGCCCGGCAGGAATTCGAGACGGCGCGCACCGTGACCATCGTCGTGCTGGTGGTCGGGCTGACCCTGGCGACCCTGTTCGGCCTGCTGATCGCCCGCAGCATCGTCCGCCGGGTACGCGCGGTCTCCGGCGTGGTCGACGCCATGGCCACCGGTGACCTGACCCGCTCGGCCGGCGTCACCAGCACCGACGAGATCGGCGTGATGGCACGGCAGCTGGACCGGGCCACCGCGACCCTGCGGGACACCGTCGGCCAGATCGGCGCCGGCAGCCAGACGCTGGCCGGCTCCGCCCAGGAGATGTCGACGGTCAGCACCACCATCGCCGGCAACGCCGAGCAGACCAGTTCCCGGGCCGATCTGGTCGCCGCCGCCGCGGAGGAGGTCTCGGCCAACGTCGACACCGTGGCCGCCGCCTCGGAGGAGATGACCGCGTCGATCCGGGAGATCGCGTCCAGCGCGGCCGACGCGGCCGGCATCGCCCGCGGTGCCGTGGACGTCGCGCAGTCCGCCAACAGCACGGTCGCCAAGCTCGGCGTCTCGTCGGCCGAGGTGGGCAACATCGTCAAGGTGATCACCTCGATCGCCGAGCAGACCAACCTGCTGGCACTCAACGCCACCATCGAGGCGGCCCGGGCCGGCGAGGCGGGCAAGGGCTTCGCGGTGGTGGCCAGCGAGGTGAAGGACCTGGCGCAGGAGACCGCCAAGGCGACCGAGGAGATCTCCGGCCGGATCCAGGCGATCCAGACCGACACGTCGGCCGCGGTCGAGGCGATCGGGCAGATCGCCGAGGTGATCGAGCGGATCAACACCTACTCCGACACCATCGCCTCGGCGGTCGAGGAGCAGACCGCGACCACCAGCGAGATCGGGCGCAACGTCGCGGAGGCCGCGGCCGGCTCCACCAACATCGCCGAGACGATCACCGGCGTGGCCGAGGCGGCGCAGCACACCAACACCGGCGTGGCCGAGTCGCAGCGCACCGCGGAGGAGCTGTCCCGCCTGGCCAGCGATCTGCAGACGCTGGTCGGCCGGTTCCGGGTGTAGCCGGTATCTAGCCGACCACCGGGCTGCGGCGTTCCAGCAGCAGGACGTCCCGCCACCGGCCGTGGTGCCGGCCCACCCGTTCCCGGGTGCCGATCAGCCGGAAGCCGGCCCTGCGGTGCAACGCGAGGCTGGCCTCGTTCTCCGGGAAGACACCCGACTGGATGGTCCAGATGCCGGCCGCCTCGGTAGAGGCGATGAGCCGGTCCAGCAGCGCCCGCCCGACGCCGCGGCCCTGCGCCGCCGCATCGACGTACACGCTGTGCTCGACCACCCCGGCGTACACCGGCCGGGGTGACACCCGGCTCACCGCGACCCAGCCGAGCAGGCGGGCACCGTCGGTCGCCACCCAGCGGTGGGCGGGAAGGCGGCCCGCGTTGAACGCCGCCCAGTCGGGTGCGGTGGTCTCGAAACTGGCGTCCCCGCCGTCCAGCGCGGCCTGGTACACGGCGAGGACGGCGTCGGCATCGGTGGCCACCATCGGGCGCACATTGAGGTCAGACACGTGCCCATCTTCGCGTGACCGTGTCAAGGGCCACGTCCCGGCCGGGCGGCGGGCTGGAATGATGGACACCCGGGCAGTGTTGTGACCACATCCGCCCGTACCGTCCGGGCGTCGTACGAGGAGGTCCGCTAGCGTGCTCGACCCACACGAGCTCTACGAGTTGGCCGACGATCTGCCGGCCCTGGACGGCCCGGTGTTGATCCAGGCCTTCACCGGGTTCGTCGATGCGGGCAGCGCCATCCAGATGGCCCGCGAACACCTGCTGGAGCACCTGGACGGCCGCGTCGTCGCGACGTTCGACCTGGACCAGCTCCTCGACTACCGGTCCCGCCGCCCTCCGATGATCTTCATGGAGGATCACTGGGAGAGCTACGAGCAGCCCCGCCTCGCCCTGCACCTGCTGCACGACCAGCTGGGCACGCCGTTCCTGTTGCTCGCCGGTCCGGAGCCGGACATGCAGTGGGAACGCTTCATCGCGGCGGTGACCGGCCTGATCGAACACTTCGGGGTACGCCTGACCGTCGGCCTGAACGCCATCCCGATGGCGGTGCCGCACACCCGGCCGGTCAGCGTGACCGCGCACGCCACCGACCGGCGCCTGCTCGGCGACCACGAGTCCTGGCTGCAGCGGGTGCAGGTGCCGGCCAGCATGGGCAACCTGCTGGAGTTCCGGCTGGGCGAGTCCGGTCACGACGCCCTCGGGTTCGCCGCGCACGTGCCGCACTATCTGGCGCAGACCACCTATCCGGCCGCGGCCGAGCTGCTGCTCGACTCGGTGTCCGCGAACACCGGGCTGGCCCTGCCCACCGGTGAGCTGCGCGACGCCGCCGAGCTGATCCGCGAGGAGGTGGACAAGCAGGTCGCCGAGGACGAGCAGGCGAGCCGGCTGGTCACCTCGCTGGAGCAGCAGTACGACGCGTTCCTGCGCGGCCGCCGGAGCAACCTGCTGGCCGACACGGACGGCCCGCTGCCCACCGCCGAGGAACTCGGCGCCGAACTCGAGCGTTTCCTGGCCGAGCAGGCCAAGGACAAGGACAACGAGAACTGACCCGTCTGCCCCGGAGCGGACCCGCTTCGCCGATTCGCCGATTCGCCGACCGGATTGCCCACCCTGCCCGATGATGGAGGCAAGTGGGCAGTCGGGCGATCAGCAGGGAGCACGGGGTGGGTCTCTTCCGGTCCAGGTCGGTCAGTGAACCGGCGGCTCGCGCGGTGCCGCGCGACGTCGAGAGCCTGGAAACGCTGATCATCGACCTCCAGAAGGCGACGGACGAGGCCTCCACCTGGCGGATCACCGTGGAGAGCACGGTCCGCTCGCACGGCTTCAGCTACGGCGCGGTCTGGCTGCCCGACGGCCGCGGTCACGTGACGGTCGGTTACGAGACCGGGCCGCTGGTCGAGGAGATGCGGGCCTCGGTCGCCGGCCGGCCGGTGCCGGCCGACGCGGGCCTGGTCGGCCGCGCGGCGCAGACCCGGCAACCGGTGTACATCGGCTCGATGGCGGACTGCGGCGACTGCCAGCGCTGCCAGGCGGCCGGCCGGCACGGCATGGCCGCCGCGGTGGTGACGCCGGTGATCCAGGGCAACGAGGTGATCGCGGTCCTCGAGTACTTCTCCGCCGAGCCGCTCTACATCGACGGCCCGCGCAGCGAGAAGTGGGCGTGCATCGCCCGCATCGCCGAGCAGGCCCGGACGAACACGGTGGTGGCCGCGGAACTGCGCCAGGTCGCGGCCGACCGGCTCGCCGTCACCGAGGTGGTCACCAAGCTCGGCCAGGCCACCGACACCCAGTCCGCGCTGCGCATCGGGCTGGACGCGGTACGCACCGCGTTCGGCTGGGCGTACGGCTCCTACTGGGAGGTCGACGGCGAGGAGAACGTCCTCACCTTCCGGGTGGAGTCCGGCTCGGCGGGTGAGGAGTTCCGCAAGGTCACGCTGGCCGCCACGTTCGCCGAGGGGGTGGGCCTGTCCGGGCGCGCCTGGCGTTCCCGCGACCTGGTGTTCGTCCACGACCTGGCGGAACTCACCGACTGCGTCCGGGCCCCCGCGGCGCAGCGGGCCGGCGTACGTTCCGGGGTGTGTTTCCCGCTGTTCAGCCATGACCGGATCGTCGGCACCATGGACTTCTTCACCACCGAGTACATCGAGCTGTCCGAGACCCGGGCCGCGGCGCTGCGCAACGTCGGCCAGCTGGTCTCCCAGCGGCTCGAGGTGCTGCGCGCCGCGGAGATGTCGGCGGAGAACGCCCGGTCACTGCTGGACACGGTGTCCCGGTTGCGGGCCGCCTCGGACGACGCCACCCGGGTGGCCGAGGAGGCGGTGAGCCGCGCCTCCGCGATGACCCAGGAGGTGGAGGCGCTGGGCCAGGCGTCCATCGCGATCGGCGACGTCATCAAGATCATTTCTTCGATCGCCGACCAGACCAACCTGCTCGCCCTCAACGCCACCATCGAGGCGGCCCGGGCCGGCGAGGTGGGCCGCGGCTTCGCGGTGGTCGCCGGCGAGGTGAAGGACCTGGCCCGGGAGACCGCGGAGGCGACGCAGCGGGTGTCCGAGCAGATCACCGGCATCCAGTCCAGCGCCCGTACGGTCTCCTCCGGCATCCTCACCACCAGCGACACGATCGGGCAGATGGACGCGGTCCAGGCCCGGATGAACGAGGTGCTCGAGGAGCAGGCCCGGATGGCGTCGGCACTGCAGCTCTGAGGCCTGTTTCGAAACCCGGCCAAGTGCGAGGCGAGGTCCAGGGGTCGGCTGGCGCCGGCCGCATGGCGGCCTCATACCGGGGTTGTAGGTGGCCGTTCTGCGGACGCCGTCAGGCGGCGCCTGGGCCAGGCCGTAGCCCTGGCCGGGTTCGAAACAGGCCTCAGCTCGCCGGCACGGGCCGGAGCCAGTCCAGCACGGTACGGATCCCGGCGTCCCAGTAGCTCCACTCGTGGGCGCCCGGCCCGAACCCCGAGTCCAGCGGAACGCCGTGCGCGGCGCACGCCGCGACGAAGCGCTCGTTCTGCGCCCGCAGATGGTCCTCGGTGCCGCAGCGCACCATCAGCCGGGGCAACCCGGCCGGGTCCGCGGTGGCGACCAGGTGCAGCAGGTCCTCGTCGGTGCCGGCGAGGTCCCGGTCGCCGAAGACCCGGTCGGTCAGCGCGCGCATGAACGGCCGCATGTCGTACTTCTGGATGTATGCCACATCCAGCGCGCCGGACAGACTGGCCGCGGCGGCGAACCGCTCCGGATGACGCAGCGCCCACTTGAGCGCGCCGTACCCGCCCATGCTCAGCCCCGCCACGAAGGTGTCCGCGGGCCGGGTGGACACCCGGAAGAAGCGCGCCACCACCTGCGGCAGTTCCTCGGCGAGGAAGGTCCAGTACCGCCCGCCGGACGCCTCGTCGGCGTAGAAGCTGCGGTGCACCTGCGGCATCACGACCGCCAGGCCGCGGTCCGCCGCGTACCTCTCGATCGAGGTGTAGCGCGCCCAGGCCGAGTCGTCATCGGTGAGCCCGTGCAGCAGGTAGAGCACCGGAGGCGGCGCGGCGCCGGTGGAGCCGGTGACGCCGATCTGCGCCGCCGAGGACTCCGGCAGCAGGACGGTCATCGACGTGCCCAGTTCCAGCACCTCGGACGAGAAGTTGCAGCGGATCAGGGCCATCGTGCCAGTCTCGACGATGCGTACCCGGGTGGCCACAGCGGGTTGGGAATGTCGTACCCGTCGATTAGAATGTATGTACTAATACCGCCTCTGACCTGCGGGGGAGATCACGTGTCCACACCCGTCCTGCCTGTCGTTCCTCCCTACGCCACGATGCTCGGGTTCACTCGTTATGTCGCCCGCACCGGCCCCGCCAAGGCCACGTTCGTCGGCGGCCTGCGCCGCCAGCGCGAACGCCGTTCCGGCTTCAACCCGCACGGCCAGCTCGTCAAGGCCCTCAAGGCGGACATCGCGTTCCGCACCGGCGGCAGCTACCTGGCCGCCGTCCCCGAGCTGGTGAAGCCCCGATGGAAACCGCTCTACGAGTCGGTCAGCGCCGGCGCCACGTCCTACCTGCACTCCCTGGGCGACCCGGCCCAGGTCGGCCTCGCCCAGACCCGGGACGCGCTCGCCACGGTCGGCCCTCTGGCAGTCAAGATCAACCCCCACTTCGGCCTACGGTACGACGACGGCCGCCGCGAAGCCGTCCGCCTGCACTTCGACGAGGACCCGCCCACCACCGAGGCCGTCACCGCCACGCTGCACCTGATGGCCCGCCACGCCGATCAGATCCTGCCCAACGCCGAACCGGTGCTGGTCGACGTCCGTCGCGGCGCCACCCACCGTCTCGACCCGGCCACCAAGACCGCCGACGTGGAGCGCTGGCTCGCCGGCGAGGCGGCCGCCTTCACCGCGATGTGGGGAACCACGGCGGCCTGACCCGCTGACGACGACCGACGGTCCTTGCCGCCGGTCACCGCGGATCACCGGATCACCGCGGATCACCGGATCACCGCGGATCACCGGATCACCGCGGATCACCGGATCACCGCGGATCACCGGCTCCCGGGGCGCGCCCCGGGAGCCGGTCCAGCGGTGACGCTTCCTCGTGCGACGCACCGCCGGCCTCACCGCACCCGCCGGCCTCCCGCACCCGCAGGCCTCGCCCGCACCCGCCGTCGAGCACGGCGACCCCGACGCCCACCACGTCGCACCCACTCGAGCGCGGCTGCCCTGACGTGTCGCGGGGTGTCGATCACCGGCACCTCACGTCCGACCCGCCGCCGTGTGCACCTGAGGCAAGCTCCACGCCCCAGCCCCCCACACACCCAGCCCCGACCACCCCCGTGGGGACCTACGGCACGCTCCACGCCCCAGCCCCCCACACGCTCAGCTTCGATTACCCCCGTGGGGACCTGGGACCTGATCCGCGCCCCAGTTCCCCGCACTCGGCCGTTCCCCGCACTCGGCCGTTCCCCGCACTCGGCAGCCGGGTCGCGTCGCCGGCACCTGTGCCGAGTTCGATGATCGACGCTCGTTTCCCGCCGTCCTCGGGTGAACCAGCGGCCAGCACCGCACCACGTCTCCCCACGCACCACCCAGGCATCCGGTCGGCGTCGCGGATGCGCTCTTCGGCTGGGTCGGCCGGCCGAATCGGCAGGATTTTTCCGGGTTTCGGCGCGGGAACCGCTTAGGTGCAGACCGGTTGCGACGATGTCTCTCGGTGTAAGCGGGGGAACAACGTCGGGGGGCGTTCGGTCATGCAGGCAATCACTCGGATCGCGGGAAACACGGCTCTGGCGCTGCTGGGCGCGGCGGCCGGGATGCTGTTCCAGCCGGCTCCGGCCGGGGCTGCGACGCCGAGCCTGCCGAGCCTGGTCGCGTACGTGCGGGGCGGGGACGTCTACGTCAGCAAGGGTGCCACCGAGAAGCGGCTGACCACCGGCGGTGGGCACTCCCGGCCGCGCTGGTCGGCGAACGGTAAGCAGCTTGTCCTGCTCAAGGGCGGCCAGCTGTGGACCATGAAGGCGGACGGCACCGCCAAGCGGCGGCTCACCACCCGCGCGGCGTCGGGTGCGTCCTGGTCGCCGGACGGCAAGTGGATCGCGTTCGCCTCGCTGTCGTGCACCGGCGGGCCGGGCGTCTACCGGATCTCCACGAGCACGCCGAACGCCTTTCCCGAGGTGCTCTTTCCGAGCGAATGCCGCGGCGAGGAACTGCCGGCCGAGCCGGCGGTGACCCCGGCCCAGGTGGGGACGCTGAGCGACCGGCTGCGGTACGACGACGCGGTGGCCTGGTCGCCGGACGGCACCAGGGTGGCGTTCCGCGGCGGCATCTGCGAGTCGGTCTACGACGCCTGCCTGAGCATTGGCCGGGTGGACACGGGCGACGAGAAGACGGCGGCCGCGTACGGCGGTGGCAGCCTGCAGAACTCCGGTTTCGCGGTGGTTCCGTGCTGGAGTGCGGACGGCACCAAGCTGTCCTGGACGGCGTACCAGGAGGGTGAGACCGCGGCCGACGACCGGCCGGTGCACCTGGTCGAGTATGACGTGGCGACCGGCGCGAAGCGGACCGTGGGCGGCGCGCTGGACCGGGAGATGGCGTACGTGGACGCGAAGCGCGGCGTGGCGACCGGCCAGTACCGGGGCGGGTCCTGGGTGATGGTGGTGAGCCTGACCAACGGCTCCCGGGCGCCGTTCCGCTCGGGGTCGCAGCCCAGCGTGCAGCCGCTGGTGAAGTAGCGACGGGGAACACTGTGCGCGGCGCCGGTCGGCGAAGTCGACCGGCGCCGCCGTATCGTGGGCGGCGCCATGACGGAGACCGACACCGCGCGCCCGATCCGCACGTTCCATCCGCGGCGGGGCCGGATGAGCGCACGCCACGCCGGCGCGCTGGACCGGCTGTGGCCGACGCACGGCGTGACGGTGACCGACGGCGACCGCACCCCGCTCGACCTGGCGGCGCTGTTCGGCCGGGAGGCGCCTCGGGTGCTGGAGATCGGCTTCGGCATGGGCGACGTCACGGCGGCGATGGCGGCTGCCGACCCGGGGCGCGACTACCTGGCGGTGGAGGTGCACACGCCCGGCATCGGCAACCTGCTCGCGCTGGTCGAGGAGCAGAATCTCGATAACGTACGGGTGGCGCACGGTGACGCGATGGAACTGGTGCACCGGCTCGCCCCGGGCAGCCTGGACGCGGTGCACGTGTTCTTCCCGGATCCGTGGCCGAAGGCGCGGCACCACAAGCGGCGGCTGATCCGGCCGGCCCACGTGGCGCTGCTGCGTGACCGGCTGCGGTCCGGCGGGGTGCTGCACTGCGCGACCGACTGGCCGGACTACGCGGAGTCGATGGCCGAGACGCTGGCGGCCGACCCGGGCCTGCACCGGGTGCACCCGAAGCCGGCGTCAACCCAGCCGGCACCCGCAGCGCGAACGGGACCAGCAGCGCAACCGACACCCGCAGCGCAGCCGGCACCGGCGGCGCAAACGGGACCGGCAGCGCAACCGACACCCGCGGCGCAGCCGGCACCCGCGGCGCAAACGGGACCGGCAGCGCAACCGGCACCCGCGGCGCAGCCGGCACCCACGGCGCCACCGGACACCACCGGGCAGGCGGACACCACCGGGCAGACGGCAACCGCGGCGCGGGCGGGACGCGCAGGGCGGATGGGGGCCGTGGGACGGCCGGAGACCAAGTTCGAGCGGCGTGGGCGGGACGCCGGCCGGCCGATCACTGACCTGATCTTCCGGCGCGCTTGAGCTGCGCGGTGGCCGGCTCCGGTCGTACCCTTTCGTTTCGCGTTTTTCCCGCTTTCCCGGCTTTAGGCTGTATCGGGAGGTCGGATGCGGCGAGAAGACCCCGGCGCCGGCGCCGGGCAGGCGGGAAGCCCGTCTGACGCCCCGGCCGACGATCTCCCGCTGCACCCGGTGCGCGACGGCAGCGGACGCGGCGGCGTGCTCGCCCACGGCGCCGCCGACCAGCTCGCCGCGCTCGTGGCCCGGGCCGCCCGCGCGCCCGCCGGACTGATCCAGGTGGTCGACGGCGATCGGTTGCGCCGGTACGGCGGGTGGGGACCGGTCCTGCCGTGGGAGGAGGTCGCCGACACCCCGATCCGGGACTGTCTGTCCGGCGCCGTGCTGGCCACCGGCGCACCGTTGTTGATCGCGGATCTGCGCACCGACCCCCGGGTGCCGGCCCGCTCCCCCATCCGGGGGCGCGGGGTGCCCGGGTCGTACCTTGCCCATCCGGTGCGCGACGACGAGGGCGCGGTGATCGGCACGTGCTGCGCGGTCGACGTGGTGCCGCGGGAGTGGACCCCGGGCGAGGTGGCGGCGGTGGCCGAGGCGGCGCAGGTCAGCGCGCTGTTGATCCGCGAGCAGGTGGCCCGGCACGAGGTGGACCGGCAGCGGCGGTTCCTGGACGCGGTGCTGGACAGCCTGCACGACGGGGTGACCGCGTGCGATGCCGACGGCCGGATTCTGCTGGTGAACCGGCGCATGCAGGAACTCTGGGGGGACGCGTCGGCCACGGTGGACGATCAGGCCGTGGAGGCCGGGCTGCGGCGGGCGTTGCGCGGCGAGACGGTACGCCACGCGGAACTGGTGCTGAACGACCCGGACCGGCGTACCCGGCACCTGCTGGTCGACGCGCAGCCGATCGTCGGGCCGGACGGGCGTACCGTCGGCGCCGTCCAGGCCGTGCAGGACGTCACCCGGCGCCGGCGGGCGGAACGCTTCCGGACATGCGAGCTGGGCGTGACCACGGCGCTGGCCGAGGCGCCGTGCATCGAGGAGGCCGGGCCGAAGGTGCTGGAGGCGGTGGTCGGCACGCTGGACTGGGTGCACGCCGAACTGTGGCTGGTGGACGACGCCGCCGGCGTGGTGCGGTCGGCGGCGCACTGGAGCGAGCCGGGCTGGCACTCGGAGATCGCCGTTCCGGTCGAGCTCTCGTACGGTGAGGGGCTGGCCGGGCGCGCGTGGCAGGCCGACAAGCCGCTGTGGATCCGGGACGTGGGCCGCCCGCAGAGCCTCATCTCGCAGCACACCGCGACCAGCTCCCGGCTGCACACCGCGCTGGCCGTCCCGGTCCGCGCCGGGCGGCGGCCGCTCGGCGTGCTGACCGTGTTCGCGGACCGGATCGAGGATCCGGAGGACGAGATCCTCGCGCTGATGTCCGGGATCGCCGCGCACCTCGGGCAGTTCGTGGAGCAGCGCCTGGTCGAGGACCTGCAGCGGCAGCTGGCGCGCAGCAAGGACGAGTACCTGTCGCTGGTCGGTCACGAGCTGCGTACCCCGCTGACCTCGATCAGCGCGTACACCGAACTGCTCCGGGAGCTGACCGGCGAGGAACTGGCCGCGGAAGGGCCGGCCATGCTGGAGGTGGTCGAGCGCAACGCCGTCCAGCTACGCCGGATCATCGACGAGCTGATGGAGCTGTCCGCCCTGGACACCGGGCACGCCGCGGTCTCCGCGGCACCGGTGGACGTGGCCGCGATGGTACGCGAATCCGTGGAGGCCACCCGGTCCGCGATCGCCGGGGCGCCGCTGGACCTGATCACCGAGATGCCGGACCGGCTGGTGCTCCCGGGCGACCAGCGCCGCCTGCGGCAGGTGGTGGACAACCTGCTCGGCAACGCGGTGAAGTACAGCCCGGACGGCGGCCGGATCACGGTCACCCTGCGCGCCGAGGGCGGGGCGGCCGAGCTGTCCGTGGCGGACACCGGCATCGGCGTGTCCCCGGAGGACCGCAGGGAGCTGTTCACCCGGCTGTACCGCAGCAGCACGGTCCGCGACCGGGCCATTCCGGGCACCGGGCTGGGCCTGGCGATGAGCCGGGCGGTGGTGCAACGTCACCACGGCACGATCGAACTCGTTGATCACGACGGACCCGGGACGACCGTGCGGGTCCGCCTCCCGCTGGGCCCGCGTTGACCGATCCTTCACACATGTGACCCTGGTCACGGCGGCTCGACCAGGAAAGACTGGGGTCATGACGCGCTGGACACCGGACCCGACGTTCTATCCGTCCCCCCGCGACGCGGCCACCGCACCGCCCGAGCAGCTCGCGTACATCGCCGCCTTCGACCGCGCGGCCGCGCTGCCGGACGCCATCGCGGTCGTCGACACGGACCCCGAATCGGACTCGTACGGCCGGGTGGTGGGCTGGACCGACCTGCCGCACACCGGCGACGAACTGCATCACTTCGGGTGGAACGCGTGCAGCAGCGCGCTCTGCCCGACCGCGCCGCACCCGCATGTGGAACGCCGCTACCTGATCGTTCCCGGCCTCCGGTCGTCCCGGATCTACGTGCTGGACACCAAGGACGACCCCCGGCAGCCGCGGCTGGTCAAGGAGATCCCGGCCGCCGACCTGGCCGGCAAGGCCGGATACTCGCGGCCGCACACCATCCACTGCGGACCGGACGGCATCTACGTGTCCGCGCTGGGCGGCGGCGACACGGACGGGCCGGGCGGCATCGCGGTGCTCGACCACACCACATTCGAGGTGCGCGGGGCGTGGGAGAACGACCGCGGCGACCAGTACCTGGCGTACGACTTCTGGTGGCACCTGACCCGGGACGTGCTGGTCAGTTCGGAGTGGGGCACGCCCAGCATGATCGAGGACGGTCTGGTGCCGGAGCTGCTGCTGGGCCGCAAATACGGCCACCGCCTGCACTTCTGGGACCTGGCCAAGCGCACCCTCACCCAGACCGTGGACCTGGGCGACCAGTACCAGATGACGCTGGAGCTGCGGCCGGCCCACGACCCCACCAAGGAGTACGGCTTCCTGGGCGTGGTCACCAGCGTCGAGGACCTGTCCGCCTCGGTCTGGGTGTGGCACCGGCAGAACGGCCAGTTCGCGGTCACCAAGGTGATTGACATTCCGGCCGAGCCCGCCGACGCGGACGCGCTGCCGCCGGCCCTGCAGCCGTTCGGCGCCGTACCCCCGCTGGTCACCGACATCGACCTCTCGGTCGACGACCGATTCCTCTACGTCTCCTGCTGGGGCACCGGCGAACTGAAGCAGTTCGACGTGACCGACCCGTTCCACCCGGTGCAGACCGGGTCGGTGCGGCTCGGCGGCGTGGTGGGCCGGGTGCCGCACCCGTCATTCCCGGACGAGCGCCTGGCCGGCGGCCCGCAGATGGTCGAGGTCTCCCGCGACGGCAAGCGGGTGTACGTGACCAACTCGCTGTACGGGGCGTGGGACGATCAGTTCTACCCGGACGGCGTGGGCGCGTGGCTCGCCAAGATCGACGTGGACACCGAGAACGGCGGCATCACGCTGGACCCGCGGTTCTTCCCGCACGGCGACGACTTCCGCGGGCGGCGGGTACACCAGACCCGGCTGCAGGGCGGCGACGCCTCGTCCGACTCGTACTGTTTCCCGTGAGCTGGGGGCACCTCGCGGCGCTGGCCGGGCTGGGCGCGTTCCATGGGCTGAACCCGGCCATGGGCTGGCTGTTCGCGGTGGCCCGCGGCATGCAGGAACGCAGCCCGCGCGCGCTGCTGCACTCGCTGCCGCCGATCGCGGCCGGGCACCTGGCGTCGGTCGCCGTCGTGGCGGCCGTCATCGCGGCGACCCGCTCGGTGGTCGCCGGCAACGTGGTGGGCATCGCCGGCGGGCTGATCCTGGTGGGCTACGGGCTGTGGCGGCTGCTCAGCGAGCGGCACTTCCGGTGGGCCGGGATGCGGCTGTCGCTGCCCCAGCTGGCCGGCTGGTCGTTCCTGGTGTCGTCGGCGCACGGTGCCGGGCTGATGCTGCTGCCGGTGCTGGCCACCGTGCCGCCGGCCGGCGTGCACAGCGGGCACGCGGCACCGGCGACCGGCGGCCTCACCGGGCTGGCGGCGGCCGGGGTGCACACGGTGGCGATGCTGGCGGTGATGGCGGCGTGCGCGGGGGTGGTGTACGGGTTCGTGGGGGTGAACGTGCTGCGGCGGGCCTGGTTCAACGTGGACCGGTTGTGGGCGGCGGTGATGGTGGGCGCGGGCGCGTTGACGATCGCCCTGGCCTCCTGACCGCCTGGCCTCCTGACCGCCTGGCCTCCTGACCGCCTGGCCTCCTGACCGCCTGGCCTCCCCGATCCTGGAACGCGGGACGAATCTCGGAGGGCAGGGCGAGATGGTCGCAGGCGTTGTCCCGGGCGCTGGGCGCGGTCTCGTCGTCGCCTGACTGAGGTTGTGGCGAGGGAGCGAGACCGCGGCGCAACCGGGAAACCGGACGAGTCGAGTCACTCTGGCTGATGCCGACGGGCTCGGTGTCGATCCGGCAGCACACTTGGTCGGTATGCGGCTTTCGAGCGGTAGATCTTGGAGCCAGGGCGGATCTTGGCACGGGAACGCCTCGGGGGCCACTCCGCTCCAAGATTCGTCGGAGCCTCCAAGATCTGTGAAGTGTTCCGTCAAGCGGTGACGGCGTTGGCTTCCAGGAGCCGCGGAGCTGGGCGACCTGGGCCCGCTCTCAGCCTCGTCACCGTCCACGATCAACCGCGGCTCCGCCACCCTAGATCTGGTGGGCTTCGGTCGTGTATCGACTACGGACCTCGACCCCGATCCGGCCACTAGGCGGCGAAGTGGCCCTTTTGTGCAACTTTTGCCGCACGGTAGGCGCTCCTCTCCCGGGCCGGGTGGGCGCGGACGGACGACACCGGGTGAGTTCGCGGCCTGACGTGCGGAGTTGCGGCGCGCTGCGCACCACAAATCCACGCACCCCTGTCGGCCGAGCACAGCGTGCGGAGTTACGGCGCGCCGCGCACCACAAATCCACGCACCCCTGTCGCCCGAGCACAGCGTGCGGAGTTACGGCGCGCCGCGCACCACAAATCCACGCACCCCTGTCGCCCGAGCACAGCGTGCGGAGTTACGGCGCGCTGCGCACCACAAATCCACGCACCCCTGTCGCCCGAGCACAGCGTGCGGAGTTACGGCGCGCCGCGCACCACAAATCCACGCACCCCTGTCGCCCGAGCACAGCGTGCAGAGATACGGCCCGCCGCGCACCGGGGAACCACACACGCGGCATCGCCCGACCCGGCAAGCAGAGAAACGGCACGCTCGTCAATCCCGCAGCAATCGGGCAGATCTTGGAGGCATAGGCAGATCTTGGAGGCTGCTCGCCCTCATGGGGGGCATTTCGCTCCAAGAATCGCCTCGCCCTCCAAGATCTGGCCACTCCTCCAAGATCTGGCCACTCCTCCAAGATCTGGCCACTCCTCCAAGATCTGGCCGCTCCTCCAAGATCTGGCCGCTCCTCCGAGATCTGTGAGGGTTGGTGTTGAGGGGTGGCTTGGATGGTCTGCCGGGTTACCCGGGCCGCCATCCCGGCGCGAACGGGAGACCGGGGCGGATCCACGGATCGACTCCGCGAACGGTCACCTTGCACTCAACCGCGCCTCGCGTTTGTTCCGGGTCGGGAGACGGCCGGGGCCGGTCCCGGAGGACCGGCACCGGCGAGCTCACCTACGCGGCCGGACGGTGCCCGCCGCCCCGCCGCCCCGCCGGGTCGGCTCGGCCGCCGCGATCAACCCGCCGCCGCGCCGGAACTCGATCGCCGTGGCCGCGCCGAGCTCCGGCACGTCGGCGGCGAACGAGTGGCCCAGTCCGGTCAGCCCGGCCTCGTACCGGCTGCGGAACGCCGGCTCCGCCGGGATTCCCGCGCTGTTGCGCTGGGACGCCCGCGGCGCCGCCATCGCCTCGGGCAGCGTCATGCCCAGGTCGATCCGGTTCACCAGGATCTGCAGCACCGTGGTGATGATGGTCGCCCCGCCGGGTGAGCCCAGCGCCAGGAACGGCTTGCCGTCCTTGAGCACGATGGTCGGCGACATCGAGCTGCGCGGGCGCTTGTTCGGGCCGGGCAGGTTCGGGTCGGGTGCGTCGCCCTGGGTGGGCGCGAAGTTGAAGTCGGTCAGCTCGTTGTTGAGCAGGAAGCCACGCCCGGGCACGACGATGCCGCTGCCGCCGGTCTGCTCGATGGTGAGCGTGTATTCGACCACGTTGCCCCAGCGGTCGGAGACCGTCAGGTTGGTGGTGCTCTTGCCGTCCGAGACCGGGGCACCGACCGGGGCGGGCGTGCAGCCGCTGCCCCGGATGTCGCCGGGTGGGACCGGCTTGGTCAGTGCCTGCCCCGGGTCGATCCGGCAGGCCCGCTGCCTGGCCCAGCGGTCGCTGATCAGACGGTCCAACTGCCACTGCGGGGTGTACGCCCCGACGTACCGGTTGCGGTCGGCGAAGGCCAGCGCGCTCGCCTCCAGGTACTGGTGCAGCACCTGCACCTCGGACGCCGACGACAGGTTGGTGCGCTCCATGATGTTGAGCGCCTCGCCGACCGCCACGCCGCCGCTGGACGGGGTGGACATGCCGTACACGGTGTGACCGCGGTAGGTCGACCGGGTCGGCGCCGGGTGCCGCAGCCGGTAGTTGGCCAGGTCGCTCAGGCGCAGGTCGGCGCCGCGGATCTCGTACTGCCAGGGGCTGAGCGGGTTCTCGGCGACCGGCGGCTCCTGCACGGTGGCGACGATGTCGCGGGCCAGCGCACCCCGGTAGAAGGCGTCGGTGCCCTGCCGGGCGATCAGCCGGTACGTGTCGGCCAGATCGGGGTTGCGCAGCACCGTGCCGACCGCGGGCGGCGCGCCGCCGGGCAGGTACAGCTCGCTGGTGGACTCGAACTGGCCGAACGGGGCGGCGTTGTCGGCGACCTGCTGGCGGAACGTGGCGTCGACGGCGAATCCGCGGTCGGCGACCCGGGCGGCCGGTTCCAGCAGGCTGCCGAGCGGCCGGCTGCCCCACTTGCGGACCGCGGAGGCCCAGGTGGCGGGGGTGCCCGGCACGCCGACGGAGAGTCCGCTGACGCGGGCCTCCGGGAAGGCGTACGGCTGGCCGGTCTCGGGGTTGCGGAACCAGTCCTCGGTCATGCTCGCCGGCCCGGTCTCCCGGCCGTCGATCGTGTGGACCTTGCGCTGCTTCGCGTCGTAGTAGACGAAGAAGCCGCCGCCGCCGATGCCGGCCGAGAACGGCTCGGTGACGCCGAGCGTCGCGGCCGCGGCCACCGCGGCGTCGACCGCGTTGCCGCCGCGGCGGAGCACGTCGAGGCCGACGGCGGTGGCGGTGGGGTCGACGGTGGAGACGGCGCCGCCGTACCCGTAGGCGGTGGGTCCGAGCGGGGCGCCGCGCGCCGCCGCCGGTGCGGCGGTGACGCCGACGGTGGTCAGGGTCAGCAGGGCCGTGACGGCCGATGCCGTGGTACGTCGGAACCGCATCGTTCCTCCGGGAGGCGAAGTGGACGGTCCACCCCTGCCTACCGGTCCGCACCCGATGGCACAACCGGAACGGTCAGGTATGTGCCGCCCAGGTGGCGTACATCGCCGCATATCTCCCGCCGGCGGCGACCAGGTCGGCGTGCGAGCCGGATTCGACGATCCGGTGGTCGTCCACCACGATGATCCGGTCGGCCCGCATCGCGGTGGACAGCCGGTGCGCCACCAGCACCGCGGTACGGCCCTCCAGCAGGGTGTCGAGGGCCGCCTCTACCCGCAGTTCGGACCGCAGGTCGAGGCTGGAGGTGGCCTCGTCGAGCACCACCACCCGGGGCTCGGCGACGAAGGCCCGGGCCAGCGCGAGCAGTTGCCGCTCCCCGGACGACACGGACTGGCCGCGCTCGTGCAGCAGGGTGTCCAGGCCGTCCGGGGACCGTTCGACCAGTTCGCGCAGGCCGACCGCGTCGACCGCGGCCCACACCTCGTCGTCGGTGGCGTCCGGACGGGCGAACGCGATGTTGTCGCGCAGCGTCCCGGCGAACAGGAACGGCTCCTGCGGCACCACGCCGATCTGCCGCCGCAGCGAGGCCAGCGTGACGTCGCGCAGGTCGTGCCCGTCGATCCGGATCCGGCCGGACGTCGGATCGTAGAAGCGGGTGACCAGCTTGGCGAGCGTGGACTTGCCGGCGCCGGTGGGGCCCACGCAGGCGATGGTCTCCCCCGCGGCGACGTGCAGGTCGACGTGGCGCAGGACCGGTCGGTCCGGGTGGTACCCGAACGTGACGTCGGAGAAGACGATCTCGCCGCGGATCGGCGGCAGGTCCGGGGCGCCGGGGCGGGGCCGGACCGACGGCACCGTGGACAGCAGCCCGCGCAGCTTGCCGACCGCGGCCTTGGCCTGCTGGTACTGGGTGTAGAGCTGAACCAGCTGCTGGACCGGCTGGAAGAACGCGCTGAGGTAGAGCACGAACGCGGTCAGCTCGCCGACGGTGAGTTCGCCGCGCAGCACCATCCGGCCGCCGACGTACAGCATGGCCGCCATCGCGAGCAGGCCGATCACCGAGGTGCCGGGGCCGTACACCGCGTTGATCCGGCCGGTGTGGTCGTTGGCGTCGCGGTACCCGCCGACCACCTCGCGGTGCGCGACGACGTTGCGGTCCTGCCGGTTGTGCGCGGTCACCACCCGGACGCCGTTGAGGCTCTCGGACAGGTCGGCGAACATCGCGGCGATGGCGTCGCGCTGCCGGTTGTAGCCACGGTCGGCGGCGTGCCGGAACCACAGCGACGCCACGGTCAGCGGCGGCACCACCAGGGCCAGGGTGATCAGGGCCAGCCCGGCGTCGTAGTGGAACAGCACGCCGGTGACCACCACCATGGTGAGGCCCTGGATGAGGAACTGGGCGAAGCCGTCCTGCAGCAGGCTCTGCAGCGCCTCCACGTCCGAGGTCATCCGGGTCATGGTGACGCCGGCCTTCTCCGACGTGTAGTAGTCCAGCGACTGCCGTTGCAGGTGGGCGAAGACGCGGATGCGCAGGTCGCGGGTGGCGGACGCGGCGAGCCGGCCGCTCTGGCGCATGCGTACCGCGGTGGCCAGGCCGGTCAGCAGCACCGCCGCGGCGAACGCCGCCGTGGCGGCGACCAGCACCCGCAGGTCGCGGGCCGCGATGCCGTGGTCGATGCCGATCTGCACCAGCAGCGGCCCGGCCTGCAGCAGCAGCGTCTCCACCAGCACGGCCAGCGCCGCGGCCAGCAGCAGCCCGGGCCGGCCGGTGAGCAGCCGGGTGAACGTGATCCGGCCGCCGGTGTCGCCGGCCGGGTCGTAGCTCACCCGCGGATCGCCGTGCCCGGGTTCCCGTGCCTCCAGCCGGGCCACGCCCTCGGCCAGGTCCGGCGGGATGCCGGCGAACGGCAGGCCGTTGCCCTTGCGCCCGGCCGCCCCCACGGTGGACCGCCCGCCGACGTTGAAGCCGCCGAAGCCCCCCGCGAACATGCTCATCAGGCGGCCGCCGCGCCCTGGGCGGCCAGCACCCGGCCGTACCGGGGCTCGTTCCGCAGCAGCGTGCGGTGCGTGCCGGAGGCGACCACCCGGCCGCGGTCCATCAGCACGACCCGGTCGGCCAGCCCGATGGTGGAGAGCCGGTGGGCCACCACGATCGTGGTCCGGCCCCGCATGGCCCGGCGCAGCGAGGCGTGGATCTGCTGCTCGACCGCCACGTCGATGGCGCTGGTGGCGTCGTCCAGGATGAGGATCGGCGGGTTCACCAGCAGCGCCCGGGCGATCGCGATGCGCTGCCGCTGGCCGCCGGAGAGCGTGTAGCCGCGCTCGCCGACCACCGTGTCGTAGCCGTCCGGCAGCGCCCGGGCGAACCCGTCGGCACCGGCTGCCCGGGCCGCCGTCACCACCTCGTCGCGGGTGGCGTCCGGCCGCCCGTACGCGATGTTGTCGTGGATCGACAGCGAGAACAGGAACGGCTCGTCCGGCACGATGCCCACCTGGTCGCGCAGCCGGGCGAGCCGCAGCGTGCGGACGTCGTGGGAGTCCACCGTGACCCGGCCGGCGTCGACGTCGTAGAAGCGGGCCACCAGGCGCCCCAGGGTGGACTTGCCGGAACCGGTGGCGCCCACCACGGCCACCGTCTCACCGGCCCGGACGTGCAGGTCCAGGCCGTCCAGCGCGGGCGTGCCGTTCGGGTACGCGAACCGCACCCCCTCGAACCGGATGTCCCCGGTGAGCGCGGCGTCGACCGGGTCCGGCGGGTCCGTCACCTCGCTGCGGGTGTCCAGGATCTCGTAGATGCGCCGGGCCGACGCCGACGCCCGCTGACCCATCATGATCATCATGCCGAGCATCCGGAACGGCGGCTGCAGCATCAGGACGTACGAGTTGAACGCCACGATGGTGCCGACCGTGGTGCCGCCGTCGATCACCATGATGCCGCCGACCAGCAGCACCAGCGCGAGCCCGAGGCGCGGCAGGTTGTCCAGCAGCGGGTTCCACCGGCTGCGGATCCGGGCGTCCTGCAGGTACGCCCAGCGGATCCGGTCGGCGGACGCGGCCAGGGTGCGCAGTTGCCGGCCCTCGGCGGCGAACGCCTTGACGATCCGTACCCCCTGGATGTTCTCGTCCACCACGGTGGCCAGGTGCGCGAGCCGGGCCTGGATCAGCCAGGACACCGGGAAGATCGCCTTGCGCATGCTGACCCCGAGGACGCCGATCACCGGCATGGTGGCCATCGCGATGATCGCCAGCGGCACGTTGATGGACAGCATCAGCACGAACGCGACCACCGCGATCGTGCACTGGACCAGGATCGAGGGGCCGAACGCCAGGTACATCTGCACGGCCCGGATGTCCGAGCTGGACCGGGACATCAGCTCGCCGGACTGCACCCGGTCGTAGAAACCGAACGGCAGCCGCGCCAGGTGGGCGTAGACGATGTTGCGCAGGTCGTACTCGATCTCGTACGCGGTGCGCAGCAGGTAGAGCCGGGCCAGATAGTTGATCACGCCTTGGAGCAGGGCCAGCCCGACGATCCACCAGACGTACGGGGCCAGGTCGGCGGTGCGGGCCACGACGGCGTCGTCGATGCCGAGGCGCACCAGGTTGGGGATCTGCACCTGGACCACGAGACCGGCGAAGGACAGCACCAACGAACTGATCAGCAGCACGCGGTGCGCCCGGACCAGCGGGTACGCCCGACGTAACCAGGACTTGCGGGTGTCCGGGTCGATGGACGCCCGGGGGGCGCGACGGCTCAAACGGCGGCTCCTGCTTCTACCGACGGTGCTGCATCGGCCCGGTACTTAGCCTGGCTAACGATACCCCCGCCGGGCCGGCGCCCGCACGCCCACACCGAACGGATCGGGCGCCACGCCGGGACAGGCGGCCCCGGCCGGCGGGCGGCGCAGGTCGATGAGGTACCGGTCCACCACGGACGTCACGCACGGGCTGCGGCCGTACACCACGTGCCCCCACCCCCGGTAGGTCACCAGCGTGGCGGCCGGCCCCAGCTGGGCGGCCACGTTGCGGGCCCAGGCGAGCGCGGTGGCCGGGTCGTACCGCGCGTTGATCAGCAGGGTCGGCGTGCTCGCCGGCCGCAGCGCCCGCTGCGGGTTCGCGGCCGGCGTGGGCCAGCCCAGGCAGCCCACCACGGCGGAGGCGGCGAGCGGCGACACCCACATCTGCGGCGCCCGGTTCCGCAGGTTGCGCAGCACCCGGGCCAGGGTCGGCCAGCCGTCCACCGGCAGCCGCCAGTCCGCGCAGAACACCGCCGGGAAGGTGTGCTCGACCAGATCCACCCGGCGCGCCGCCGTCCGCCGGGCGCCCGCCTCGGCGTCCTTCAGGTAGTACGCCAGGGAGTACCACTGCGGATCGTAGAACGAACTGAAGGCCACCCCGATCAGATCGAAGACCGTCAGACGGTACGCCGGACGGTACGGGTCCCACAGCGTCCCCGCCGCCGCCCGGGCCCGCAGCGACGCCCACAACGCCGGCACGTTCCGACCGCGCAGCGCGCACAGCGGGTCCCGGGCGCACCAGGCCACGAACTGCTCGAAGGCGGCCTGCACGCTGTCGGTCTCCACGGACAGGAACGCGGCGGTGCCGACGCTGTGGTCGACCACGCTGTCCAGGGCCACGGCCCGCACCCGGTCCGGGTACTCCTGCGCGTACTGGGCGCCGAGCAGCGTGCCGTACGAGGCGCCGTAGAAGGTCAGCCGCCGCTCGCCGAGCGCGGCCCGCAGCGCCTCCAGATCGTGCACCACGCTGAGCGTGTCGACGTGGTCGAACACCGGCCCGGTCTGCCGTCGGCAGTCCGCGGCCAGCCGCCGGTTGTGCGCGATCACCGCGAGGTACTCCTGCGGCGTGGTCGGCAGCGGCGACGGCGTCGCGTCCACCAGCGCCCGGGTGCACACCACCGGCCGGCTGCGGCCGACGCCGCGCGGGTCGAATCCGACGATGTCGAAGCGGGCGCGCACCTCGGGGCTGAAGAACTCGGCGGCGCCCAGCGCCATGTCCACCCCGGATCCGCCCGGCCCGCCCGGGTTCACCACCAGGACACCGATCCGGCGGGCCGGATCGGTGGCCGGCCGCCGCGCCACCGCGATGTCGACCCGGCCGGAGTACGGGTCGGCCCGGTCGATCGGCACCCGCAGCTTCGCGCACCGGGCCGTGTCGTCCTCGGCGCAGGGTCTCCACCTCAGCCCGGTGCCCCGGTCGGCGGCGGCCGGCGGCGCGGCGGCCACCACGGCGACGAGGGTCAGGAACACGGCCAGGATCGGCCGGGTGGTTGCTGGCACTGCGCTGTCTCTCCGCCCTGCACGGCAGCCCTGCCGCGCGCCGTCCCATCCTGGAGCAGAAAGCCCCGACAGTCCGGTAGAAACGGGCGTTTTGCCGCGAAAAGGGGGCCCGGATCACTCCGGGCCCCCTCGTCGGTCGTGCGACTAGATCTTCAGGTGGCGCAACGCCCGCTTGACGAAGTCGGTGCGTTCCGCGAACGGCAGACCCTCCAGGCCGAAGCCGAGGAAGACCGTGTCCGCGGTGGTGGTCACCGCACCGGTGTCGAACGCCTGCTGGCTGCGGCGCCAGTCGTCGAGGTTCTGGGCGGTGCCCGGTGGCGGACCGGCCACCGTCCAGCCACCGAGGTCACCCTCGAAGGAGGTCCGCTCGGCGACCGCACCGTCCACCTCGACGCGCACGTCGTCGAGCAGCACCCCGAGGCCCTGGGTGCCCCAGTCGGACATGTAGGAGATCGAGACCTCGACCTGCTTGCCCGCGTACGCGGACAGGTCGACGTCCCACTCCTGCCAGCCGCCGCTGTTGCCGGTGGCCGCGTTCCAGGTGCCCGTCGTGCCCGTCGGCGAGCAGTCCTCGCCCTGGTAGTGGGCGATGAACGGGTGGATGCTGGTCAGCTCCGAATCGGCCCGGCAGCTCTCCCCGGTCCCGGTCTGGGTGTGACCGTTCGCGTCCGGCAGCGTGGTCCAGTCGTCCGAGCCCACCACGTGCGCCTCGACGAACATGTAGTCCCAGTCCACCTCGATGTCGTGGGAGACCTGGAACTTCAGCCGCGACGACTCCGCCGAGGTGAGGTTCACCGTCTTGGTGAGCCGCTTCCACGACACGTCGGACTGGCCGCTGTAGAGGTACCAGTCGCCGTCGAACGGGTCGTACGGCGCCGCGCCGCCCTGCTGCCAGTCCACCGGGGCCTGGCTGGCGAACTGCGGGAACTCGTCCGCCGGCAGGTAGCTGGAGGTGGACAGGAACGCCGCGGTGTGGTTCTGGTTGCCCGCGGACCCCGGCCCGTTCAGCGTGCCGGTGAAGCCCTCGAACCGCCCCTCCCGGCCGATCAGCGGGAACGGCCCGGATTCGCCGGTGCCGCCGTCCGAGATGTACGAGTACGCCCCCAGCCAGTACTGCTGGAAGTCGTTGAACAGCGGCAGACAGGTCACGTCGTCCGGGTTGGTGCACTCCGCCGGCGGGTTGGGCTGGTACACGTACTGGCCGTCGGAACCCTGCGCGAAGCCCGCGTACTTGCCGCCGAACAGCAGCTTGCCGCCCTCGTTCAGGTAGTCCCGGAGGGCCAGCTCCACCTCCAGCGTCGACCGGGCGGCGGTGCCGGCCGGTTGGCCGGTCGCCCGCGGGATGGTGTCGTCGCCGGTCTCCCAGACCACCGCCTTGTAGTGCGACAGCACGCCCAGGTGGTGCGGCGCCTTGCGGCCCCGGGTGTCCATGTCGTACACGTCGGCCGAGTGGCCGGCCGCCTCGATCGACGCGACGTGCTCGTCGGCGTACCGGGCCGAGGTGGCCCCGTCCGGGTTGGCCGGCGAGACGCCGGTGACGTCCTCCGCGGCCAGCACCAGCACGTCGCCGCCGATGTCACTGGCCACCGTGTAGGTGAACGGCTCGCTCGACTCGGCCCCGGTGGCGGTGAACCAGACCGTCACCTTGTCGCCGGGCTTCGCACCGCGGACCGTGCCGCGGAACTCGGCGAAGTACTTGTCGTGGGTCTCGCCGTAGCGCTCCCCGCCCTGCCACTCCTTCACCGCACCGGTGCGCTCGGCACCGTTGTTGATCCGGTAGTGCAGCTTCTTGTCCTTCAGCTTGCGCTCGGCCAGCACGGCCACCGGCTGGGTCTTGCCGTACGACACCTCGAACGGGTCGGCCTGCAGGTCCGGCGCGGTCCAGCCGACCGCCGACACCGGGTTCGCCGGGTCCTTGGCGGACCGCGCCACGGAGAGCGCGAACGGGATGTTCTTCTCGAACTCCTGCTGGATCAGCCGTTCGTCGTCCGGGAAGTTGAAGCCGCTCTCGCAGTCCTCCGCGTTCCACTGGTCGTCCGGGTCGATTCCGGACGCGACCTGGCAGGTGGTCATCTCCGGGGTGAAGCCGATGGTCCCGAAGCGCACCTGGGCGTGGGTGTCGGTGTCGCCGTTGGTGGTGTACAGCTCCGCGGAGATGTCCGGGTCGTAGCCGGGCACCGCCGGGTGAGCGTCGTCGCCGGCCATCGCGATCGAGATCTGGTCGTCCGGCAACGGCGTGTTGACCTGCCAGCCGATGCCGTACAGCAGCAGTTCGGCGGCCGAGTGGTAGTTCACGAAGAACTCGAAGCCGACCCGCCGGAACAGGTTGTTGAGCGCCTGGGTCTCCGGCTCCGAGTTCGGGCTCGGACCGCGGTACGTCTGGTCCGCCGGGTCCGGCGAGGAGCCCTCGTTGTCCCAGCCCCACTTCTCGGCGAAGTTCCGGTTCAGGTCCACACCGTCGGCGGTGGTGATCTCACCGTTGCCGTCGTTGTCGCGCAGGTTCTTGCGCCACAGCCGGTTGCCCTCGGTGAACGTGAAGTCGTACCCGTCCGGGTTGGCCACCGGCAGGAACCACAGCTCGGTCGTGTTCACCAGGTTGGTCAGCGTGGCGTCGGTGCCGTACCCGTTGACAACGTGGTGCAGCAGCCGCCGGTTCATCTCCGGCGTGATCCACTCGCGAGCGTGCTGGGCGCCGGCGTACAGCACCGAGGGACGGGCGCCGTCCGGCACGTTCCGCGCACCCTTGGTCACCTTGACGGCCTGGATCGGCACGCCGCGCAGGCTGGTGCCGAGCGTCACCAGCTTGGTGATCGTGGGGTTGCGGGCCGCCACCGCGGCCAGTTCGTCGCGCAGGCCACCCGGAGCGTTGTACTGCCGGAACACCGTGGGCCCGGCGGCGGCACGCGAGCGCATCGCCGCGTTCGGCCGCTTGGCGGTCAGCGGCACGCCGGCCGCGATCAGCCGCTCGGCCTGGCGCCCGGTGAGGACGGCCTCGACCGGCACCTTGCCGCCGGACGGCTTGGCCATGACGCTCTCGTGGTTGTCCACGCCGGCATGGCGGAGTTTGTCCAATTGGGCACCGTCGAGCGTACCGACGTACACCTTCATGCTGTCGTCCGGAGGCGCCGCGGTCGCGGACGGTCCGGTGATTATCGCCGAGGTCACGCCGAGCAGCGCAGCTGCACCGGCGGTGACCCAACGTCGTGTCCTCATCTAGAGGCCTCCATGGGTAGGAAGGTCGTGAGTGGACCCTCTCCGCCCGGAGCAGGGGTGTCAATCATTCATCCGGTTGGATCGGTCAAGATCAGGTTACCTAAAGTGCAGGTTGGGACCACGTGGCACGGTAGAGAGCATGACATCTGCGACACCCACCCGCGCGCGGCTCGCCCTGACCGTGGTGACCGCCGGCGCGCTGCTGACCGCCTGCTCCGGCGACGAGAGCGGCGCGCAGCCGCCGGCGCCGTCGTTCGCGGTGCCGTCCCCCGCCGGCTCCGGGTCCGCCCCCGCGGCGCCGTCCACCGCGCCGACCGGCACCCCGGACCTCGGTGCGCCGGAAACCGTGGCGACGGATCTCAACGTGCCGTGGGGGCTGGCCTTCCTGCCGGACGGCAGCGCCCTGGTCGCGCAGCGGGACTCCGGCGTGATCGTGCAGGTCACGCCGGGTGGCGGCGCGCCCCGGGAGGCGTACCGGGTGGCCGGGGTGGATGCCGGCGGCGAGGGTGGCCTGCTCGGCGTGGCGCTGGCCCGGGACTACCCGAAGACCCGCTGGGTGTACGCGTACTACACCGGCGACGACGACAACCGGATCGTCCGGTTCAAGCTGGGCAGCGACGCCAAGCCCGAGGTGATCTTCGACGGCCTGGACAAGGCCGGGATCCACAACGGCGGCCGGATCGCGTTCGGCCCGGACGGCATGCTGTACGTCGGCACCGGCGACGCCGGCGAGGGCGGCGCGTCGCAGGACCCGGGCGACACCAACGGCAAGATCCTGCGCCTGACCCCGAACGGCGAACCGGCGCCCGGCAACCCCACCGACGGCTCGCCGGTCTGGAGTCTCGGGCACCGCAACGTGCAGGGCCTGGCCTGGGACGCCGACGGCACGATGTACGGCGTCGAGTTCGGCCAGAACCGGGTCGACGAGGTCAACGTGATCAAGCCGGGCAAGAACTACGGCTGGCCCGAGGTCGAGGGCAAGGCCGGCGACAGCCGGTACGCGGACCCGCTGGTCACCTGGAGCACCGACGAGGCGTCGCCGTCCGGCGCGGCGGTCAGCGGCGACACGCTGTACGTGGCGGCGCTGCGCGGCGAACGGCTGTGGACGGTCCCGCTGGGCGGCGGCGCACCGAAGGCCGAGTTCTCCGGCCGGTACGGGCGACTGCGCACGGTGGCCGTCGCACCGGACGGCGCGCTGTGGCTGACCACGTCGAACACCGACGGCCGCGGCGACGAGAAGTCCGGCGACGACCGCATCCTGCGCTTCCCGGCCCGCTGATCGGGGGAATCACCGGGCCGGGAAGCGACGCTGGTGTACCACTGGAGCGCTCCAGTGGTACACCAGAGCTGGGCGTCAGGCGTCGCGCGGCGGCAGCTGCGGTAGCTGCGCGATCACCGCGGCGTACTGGGCGATCTGCCGGCCGTTCGGCACCACGCCGAACGTCCGCAAGGACTCGTTGATTGCCCGGGCCACCACCTCCTCGGACTGACCGCGGTGCGTCTGCATGACCTGATTGACGACATAGTCGACACGTAGTTGCATCTGCCAGCCGACCGGGTGTCGCCCGGCGCTGCTGAAGCTCACTGGGGCGAGGGGTTCCATGCCCCCTGCTATCGGGCGCCGGTCCGCCGACTGGAGAAGCCGTGGGCGGTGCAACCGGACTGCAACCGGTCCGCACCGCCCCGACAATCAGGAAGCTCGGCCGAGCGCTCAGTGGCCGCCGGGACGCCGCTGGTCGTCGTCCGCACCGGGCTCCGGAACGCTGATCTGCAACGGGCGCCACCAGCGCCAGAGCAGGAAGAACCCGCCCAGCCCCAGCATCGCCAGGCCCATCCAGAGGTTGATCCGGACACCCTGCGCCTTGTCGATCTCGGCGGCGCTGTCGAACAGGCCGAGCAGCGCGACGATCACGCCGTACACGACGAACAGCCCGCCGATCACCAGCCGCACGTCGAACAGCTTGGCCGCCGCCGACCGGCGTTCGAGTTCCTCGCCCTGGGCGAGCATGTCGTCGTCGGGGCGGTTCGTTTCGTCAGCCATGATGGTTCCTTTCCGGGGCCGCGCGGCCTACCAGACCGGGATGTAGAGCACGAACGCCAGGACCACCGCGATGGTGCCGAGCAGGACCGGGTTGCGCCACCACACCTTGTCCGCGGCCAGCACGGCCTGACCCGAGGTGGTCGGGCCGGCCAGGCCGTAGACCAGGCCGCGCAGTTCGTTCTCCGGCCGGGGTGGGGTGAACAGCGTGACCGCGACCGCGACCACCACGGCGGTGACGAACGCCAGGCCGGCACCCCAGAAGCTCTCCTCCAGGTCGGAGTTGAACGGGACCACGTCGGCCAGGTAGAGCAGGTACAGCGTGAGTGAGGACAGGGTGCCCAGCAGCAACGACCAGAAGCCGGCCCAGGCGGACATCCGCTTCCAGAACATGCCCACGATGAAGGTGGCGAACAGCGGCGCGTTGAACAGCGAGAACAGCGCCTGGATGTAGTTCATGATGTTGCTGAAGCCGGCCGCGATGAACGCGGTGCCGATGCCCACCACGATGCCGCCGACCGTGGCCCAGCGGCCGATCCGCAGGTAGTACTCGTCGGACCGGTCCCGGCGCACGTACTGCTGCCAGATGTCGTAGGTGAACACGGTATTGAACCCGCTGACGTTGGCCGCCATGCCGGCCATGAACGACGCCACCAGACCGGTCACCGCCACCCCCAGCACGCCGTTCGGCAGCAGGTCGTTCATCAGCAGCGGGATCGCGTTGTTGTAGACCAGGTCGCCCTCCTCGGCGCCGAGGCCGCGGATGGTGATGATCGCGATCAGGCCGGGGATCACCGTGATGATCGGGATGAACAGCTTCGGGAAGGCGCCGATGATCGGGGTACGCCGCGCCGCGCTCATGTCCTTGGCCGAGAGCGCGCGCTGCACCTCGGCGAAGTTCGTCGTCCAGTACCCGAAGGAGAGCACGAAGCCCAGGCCGAACACGATGCCGATCCAGTTCGCGCCGAGCGGGTTGGCCGTGCTCGCCGTGTCCTGCCAGGTGTGCAGTGCCTGGTCGCCGAGCCGGCTGTCCCGTACCGAGTCGAACAGCCCGTCGATGCCGCCGACCTTGACCAGGCCGACGATGGTGATCGGGATCAGGCCGGCCAGGATGACGAAGAACTGCAGCACCTCGTTGTAGATGGCGGAGGACAGACCGCCGATGCTGATGTAGATCAGCACGATCGCGGCGCCCACCACGATCGACACCCAGAGCGGCCAGCCCAGCAGCGCGTCCAGGATCAGCGCGAGCGCGTACAGGTTCACGCCGGCGATGAGCACCTGGGCGATGGCGAACGTGATCGCGTTGAGCAGGTGGGTCGGGCGGTTGAACCGGAGCCGGAGGAACTCGGGGACGCTGCGCACCTTGGAGCCGTAGTAGAACGGCATCATCACGATGCCGAGGAACACCATGGCCGGCACCGCGCCGATCCAGTAGTAGTGCAGCGTCATCAGGCCGTACTGGGCGCCGTTGGCCGCCATGCCGATGATCTCGAGGGCGCCCAGGTTGGCCGAGACGAACGCCAGGCCGGTGACCCAGGCGGGCATCGACCGTCCGGAGAGGAAGAAGTCGGCGCTGGTCTTGATGGCCCTGCGGGCGGCGAACCCGACGCCCAGGACGGTCGCGAAATAGATCACCAGGATCAGATAGTCGAATACGTCAAGATCGAGCCGAAGCCCCTCCGCCGCCACAATCTCCACGGGCCACCTCCAAGACCGGGTCGGCCGCGGTGTACCCGTAGTGAAGATCTTTCACACCTGAATGTGCTAACGCAGCCCGCCGATCGCCGCCACGGTCAGGTCGGCCAGCGAGTCGACCACAAGGTCGGCCTGGGCGAGCGCGTCCGGCGCCGGCGGGTACACGCCGTGCGGGACGCACACCACGGCCAGCCCGGCCGCCGCCGCGGAGCGCAGGCCGTTGCTGGAGTCCTCCACCGCGGCACACGCCTCCGGCGCGAGTCCGAGCTTCTCCACGGCGGCCAGGTACACGTCCGGCGCCGGCTTGCCCCGCGGCACCTCCTCGGTGGAGAGCGTCACCCGGAACACCTCGGCCAGGCCGGCCGTCGCGAGCACCTGGTCGATGAGGATCCGGGCCGACGAACTGGCCAGCGCCACCGGGTAGTTCGCGGCGATCCGGCGTACCGCCTCGACCGAGCCGGGGATCAGCGGCAACGCCTCCCGGTAGCGTTCGGCCATCCGGCCCAGCACGTCGGCGGCGACCCGTTCCGGGGTGCCACCGACGCCCACCTCGTCGCTCAGGTGCCGGGCCCACTCCGGGGTGCTCATGCCCATCATCCGCTGCTGGCTGTCGGGCAGGAACTCGCGGCCGTGCTCCGCCACGTACCCCCGGCGCACGTCCTCCCAGACACTTTCGGTGTCGATGATGACGCCGTCGAGGTCGAAGACGACGGCCCGGATCCGGCTCACAGGTTCTCCACCGCCGGGATGATCTCGTCGCGGAACAGGTCGAACTGGCTCATCTTCCACGAGTGCCGCAGGCTGCCGTGGGCGACCGTGAACCCGGCCTCGGCGAGGCGCCGGAGGTCCTCGATGACCGCGCCCACGCGCTCGCCGTTCTCGCCCAGGTCGAAGGCGTACATCACGGTCTTCTCGATCTCGTCGAAGTCCCGCCCGACGTCCGCGCAGTGCTGCCGGAGCACGTCGAACTTGCGCACCACGTCCACGCCGCCGAACAGGTTGCAGGCGTCGGCGTACTGGGCGACCAGCCGCAGCGTCTTCTTCTCCCCGCCGCCGCCGATCAGGATGGGCGGGCGCGGCCGGCTCAGCGGTGCCGGCGAGTTGAGCGGCCGGTCCAGCCGGTAGTGCCGGCCCTGGAACGGCGTCTCGTCGCCGTCGAACATCTGCCGGCAGATCCGCAGCGCCTCCTCGAGCCGCTCGAAACGTTCCGCGGTGGGCGGGAAGAGCAGGCCCAGACCGCGCGACTCGTCGTCGTTCCAGGCCGCGCCGATGCCGAGCATGGCCCGGCCCCCACTGAGGACGTCCAGCGTGGTGACCGCCTTGGCGAGCAGTCCGGGTTCGCGGTAGACGACGCCGGTCACCATCGTGAGAAGCTTCGCCCGCCGGGTGTGTGCGGCGAGAAAACCGAGGGTGGTGTACGCCTCGAGCATCTCGTGTTCCGGCGGGCCGAACGCGCTGATCTGCCACAGGTGGTCCATGACGCTGATCCGGTCGAAACCGGTCTCGTCGGCCGCCGAGGCGATGTCGGCGAGCACAGGGGCCAGCCGGGCCGGTCCGTCGGGCCAGGTGAAGTCGGAGATGTGCAGACCAAGTTTCACAGGGGAACCCTAACTCCGCCGCCGGTCATACCAACAGCGACCTTGAGATGTACGGAGGGTGACGAGAGGACGCGCCCGTGGTGCCGCCGCCGGCCGCCGACCGGTTTACCCCAAGATCACCGCACTCCTCCCCGCGTGCCGTAACTGAGAGTGATGTCGCTCTCGGCCGTAACGGCCCCCGCCCGACCGGCCGACACCACCTCCAGCAGCACAAGTACGGGGTAGCCGGACGGTGCCACCCGGCCACCGTTTCGGTGAGTTGACTCTCGGTAATCGGTTGCTAGGTTGAGAGCGGCCCCCGACCGCCAGCGGGGACCACCCGCATCGCAACCGTCGAGGAGCACCGCCATGCCTCCTTCGCCGCCCGCCCCGGCATCCGGAACCGCCGGCCAACCGTCACCCTCGGTGAGCGTCGTCCTCGCGCCCCGAAACGAACCGCACGATCTGCCCCGGGTCCTGGCCGGGCTGCCGCCGGTGCACGAGGTGATCGTCGTGGACGACGGCACGGTCTCCGGGTACGGACCCGGCGTACGCGTGCTGCCACCCGCCCGTGGCGGCCCCGGTCACGCCCTGGCCCGCGGATTCGCCGCGAGTACCGGCGACGTCGTGGTCACCCTGGCGGCCGACGGCAGCGCCGACCCGGGCGAGCTGCCCCGGTTCGTCGAGGCGCTGCGGGCCGGCGCGGACGTGGTACACGGATCGCGATACCGGCCCGGCGGCGGCGACCTCGTCGGCGGCCGGCTGGACCGGTTCCTCAACGCGCTGCTGTGCCGGCTGGTCAACCTCCTGTTCGGCGCCCGGTTCACCGACGTCGGATCGGGCTACCACGCCTACTGGCGGGCCGTCCTGCCGGTGCTCGACCTGCCGGCCGTAGACCTGCCGGACCGGCGCCGCGGAACACCCGCGTGGGGCGACGGGCCGGAGATCGACCCGTTGCTGGCCGTCCGGGCGGCGGCGCAGGGCCTGCGGGTGGTCGAGGTGTCCAGCGTCGGCTATCCGCGCCGGTCCGGCCCGCAGCCCGCGCGCCGGCCCGCCCTGCGGGCGCTGCGCACCGTGCTCCGCGAATGGCGGCGCCACCGGTCCGGCCCCCCGGTCCCGGCGCGCCTCGGGCCGGACCGCCGGGAGACGACCGGATCCCGGTACGCGAACCCGTCCGGCGCCGCGTCCCGCTTCCCCACGAATCCCGCCCCGGCAACCGGCGGCAGCCTGTACGACACGCTCACCGGCATCGGTTACGACCGCAGCGCCGCCCGCCAGGAGACCACCGGCGGCGTCCGGTACCCGACGTCCCCGCGACGCTCCACCCGCGACGGAACACCGGCCGGCCGGCACGCCGCACCGGGCGACCCGGCCGTGCACCGGCTCGATCCGGGCGACTCCGGCGTGCACCACCTGCACCCGGCCGCCTCGGGCCCCCACCACCTGTACTCGGCCAGCTCCGGCCCGCACCAGGCCGATCCCGCCGACTCCGGCGTGCACCGGCTCGAGCCGGACGACTCCGGCGTGCACCAGCTCGAGCCGGACGACCGCCGGCGCCGGGCCGGGGCGGTCTACGGCACCGGTGTACCGGAGATCGGCGGCCGGCGGCGGCGGTTCGAGCCGGACGACCGGCTGCTGAACCCCGCGCCCCCGCGCGAGGTCGGCGGCGGCCGGCGCCGGCTGGAGTACCGGGAACGGCATCCCGGACGGCCGGAACTCACCGTCATCCCGGGCGACGGCGGTGAGCCCGGGACGGCACCGGACCGGACCACCCACCTGCGCGCCCTGCCCGGTGACCGGCACCGCCGATGAGCCGGTCGACGAACCCCGGGCCGCCGGATCCGCGCACCCTGCTGCAGGCCCGTTCCGGTGACCGGCCGTGGCCCGGCGAACCGGCCTGGCACCGTCGCGGCGGGCGCCCCCCGGCGGCGGACCCGGTGGCCAACGTGCCGCGGCCGCGGGACCCGGTGGCCAACGTGCCGCGGCCCCGGGACCCGGTGCACCCCACCGCCGTCCCGCCCGCGCCGGAGCCGGCCGCCGAGCCGCGCGAGCCGACGCTGGTGCTCGAGGTGGATCTGCGCGAGCCGCTGCCGGACATCGCCGGCGGCGCCGTCACCCGGGTCTGGATGCTGCTCCGGGTCGGCGGTGTGGCGGTCGGCGAGCTGCTGCTCGGCGTACCCGAGAACGGTCTTCGGGGTGCCGACATCGGCGTCGCGATCGCGGCGCGGATCGGGGCGCAGCGACGCGGGGCCCCGATGTCCAGCGACGCTCAGCCGCGGTCGCGCAGGCGGGGCAACACCTCGTCGCTGTAGAGCCGCAGGAACCGGTCCTGGTCCGGGCCCGGCGCGTGGAACACCAGGTGCTTGAACCCCATGTCGAGATACTCGGCGACCTTGGCGGCGTGCTCGGCCGGGTCGGACGAGACGATCCACCGGGTCGCGGTCCGCTCGACCGGCAGGGCGTCGGCCCGGCGCTGCATCTCCACCGGGTCCTCCACGCCGGTCTTCTCCTCCGGCGACAGCGCCAGCGCACCCCAGTACCGGGTGTCGTTGCGGGCCTTCTCCAGGTCCGGATCGAACGACACCTTGACCTCGATCAGCAGGTCCAGGTCGTCGACCGTGCGGTCCGCCTTGCCGGCCCCCTCGGCGACGGCCGGCAGGAGCGTGTCGGTGTACAGCTCGTGACCCTTGCCGCTGGTGGTGATGAAGCCGTCCGCGACGCGGCCGGCCAGACGGGTGGCGGCCGGGCCGGACGCGCCGATGTACAGCGGCACCGGCCGTTCCGGCTTGTCGTACACGGTGGCGTGCTCGGTGCGGTAGTAGGTGCCCTCGAAGCTGACCCGCTCCTCGGTCCACAACCGCTTGATCAGCGTCACCGCCTCCTTGAGGCGGGCGAAGCGTTCCTTGCCGTCCGGCCAGACCGTGCCCAGCGGGACCTCGTTGAGCGACTCCCCCGACCCGACGCCGAGCACCACCCGGCCGGGCGCCAGGCAGCCGAGGGTGGCGAACGCCTGCGCCACGACGGCCGGGTGGTAGCGGAACGTCGGGGTGAGCACGCTGGTGCCGATCAGCACCCGTTCGGTACGGGCGGCGAGCGCACCCAGCCAGGGCAGCGCCGCCGGGGCGTGGCCACCGTCGTGCCGCCACGGCTGCAGGTGGTCGCTGACGAAGACCGAGTCGAAGCCGAGCCGTTCCGCCTGGACGCCGTAGCCGAGCAGTTCCGCGGGCGGGAACTGTTCCGCCGATGCCTTATACCCGAACCGAATCATGGATCCGACTCTAGCCCGCGGCGCGGTACGCCCGGCCGGCCTGCGTCGGGGTGGAGCCGTCCCGGTACAGCCCGAACTGCACGCTGTCGCCGACCGCCGGCAGGCCGAACCAGGCGTACCGCTCGACGTAGGAACGGCGTTCCATCCCCTTGGTGGAGCCGGCGATGAACGCGGCCGCCTGGGCGCCGGTCGGGTACTTCGGGGAGCCGGTGAAGTTCATCAGGCCGTACTCGGTCACCCAGATCGGCAGGCCGTACCGGTCGTGCACGGCGTCGACGTAGGAGAGGAACTGCCCGACCGCGGCGGCGCTGAAGTCGGAGCCGTACCAGTGCAGTGTGATGAAGTCGACCCGCAGGTCGTTGCGTTTCGCGCCGGCCATGAAGCGGTCCAGCCAGCCGCCGTCGGTGTCCCCGCCGAACGCCACCGCCGGGCTGCCCAGCCGCATGCCGGTGGCCTCCAGCCGGGGCCAGAGTTCCAGCGCGCGCTCCACCGTCATGTCGGCCTGGCCGTCCATGTCCGGCTCGTTGAAGCCGAGCAGGACCTCGCCTTCCCGCTTCGCCTTGGCCAGGGTGCCGTCCACCGCGTTGTCCGCGCCCCAGACCATCGGGACGAACTCGACCCCGGACGGGCCGGGCATGTCGTCGTCGGCCGGTGACCAGTTGTAGTACCAGCCGGCGCCGACGTCGTCGAGCGCGGCCTTGACGCCGGCGAACTGCCAGACGCCGACCCCCTTCTTCACCGAGGTACGCGCGGCCGGTGCCGCCGCCTTCGGCCGGGGCTTGCGGGTGGTCCGGCTCGGCGTGGCGCTGGGCGAGGGCTTGGCGGACGTCGCGACCGGTGCCGGCGCCGGGCGGCTGAGCCGCGGGGCGGGTGCACCGGTGGACAGCACGGCGGCCTGGGTGACCGGCTGCGGACCGGAGTTCTGGTGGACGACCACGGCCGCGCCGCCGCCGGCCACCGCGGTGGTGGCCAGGACCGCGGTGAGTACCCGCCGGGACACGCCCACGGCCGCCTTCGCCGCGATCTTGCCGGCCAGCGCCTGGCCGGCACCGGATCCGCCGGCGGTGGCGCCGCTGCCGGCCGTCAGGCCGCCGGTCACCCCGAAGGCGTGCGGCAGCGGCACGAGGGCCATGCCGGCCAGCAGCCGTTCCGCCGCCACCAGACCGGACCAGGCCGGTGCGCAGTGCCGGCAGTCGCGGGTGTGCCGGGCGATCCGCTTGCGCCACAGCGCGCCCGGCCGGCCGTCCCAGTCCGCGAGCATCGGCCGCAGGTCCGGGCAGGGCGGCGTGGCGGCCAGCGCGCGTACCACCGCCCGCGCGGTCTCCAGCTGGCCCTTCATCCGCTGGACCCGGACCGCCGCGTGCTGGCGGCTGACGTCCAGGGCCGTCACGATCTCGTCCCGGGTCAGCTCGCCGGACGCCTCCAGCCACCACAGCGACAGCAGTTCCCGGTTCTCCTCGTCCAGCCAGCGGGTCGCCTCGGCGGTCTCCCGCCGTTGCCCGGACAGCTCCAGCCGGGTGATGGCCAGGTCGGTGAAGTCGGCGCCGGGGTCGCGCAGGTCCTCGGGCAGCAGCACGTCCGCGGTGCCGCGCCGGGACCGGAAGCGCTCGCGGATCTGCCGCACGGTGATCGCCACCAGCCAGGACCGGAACGCGTCCGGCTCGCGCAGATCGCCGAGATTCCGCAGCACCCGCACCATCACGTCCTGCACCACGTCGTCGGTGTCGGCGTGACCGTCCAGGGCCCGGCCGACGATCGTGTAGACCAGCGGCAGGTACCCGGCGACCAGCCGGTCGACCGCGGCCGGGTCGCCGGCGCGGGCGGCGACCACCGTCGCGGTGTCGGGTTGTTGCGGCATGTGCTGACCTTCCCGTGGTGCGGCTGTGCACGGCGGCCGGGTTCCGGCCGCCGCAAGGGGAGACGCGTCGGCCCCCACCCGATAACACGAATTCCGCCGCGCCACGGATGAGCGAGGTTCGCCCCCGCTGGATTAGCGGACGCGGTGCGCGGGCACAGAGAGGACACCGTACGTCGCCGATCAATGCGAGAGGAGCTGGCACGGATGCGCATGTCGGTACGGCTCAATCTGCCGCTCGAGGCCGACAGTGTGCCCACCGTGCGGCGGCTGCTGCGATGCGCACTGAACCTGCTGCACGTGGACCGGCAGTCCGGGGCCGATCTGGAGATCGCGCTGACCGAGGCGTGCGCCAACGTGGTGAAGCACGCGGCCGGGGCGGACAAGTTCGAGGTACGGCTCGACGTCGGCGAGGACCACTGCGCGATCGACGTGCTGGACAACGGGTCGGGCTTCGACGCCGCCGCGGTGCCCGCCGCCCCCGCCGCGGACAGCGACCGTGGCCGCGGGCTGTTCCTGATCAGGGCGCTCGGCGAGAACGTCCGGCTGCAGTCCACCCCGCGCAGCGGCAGCCTCATCCACTTCGAGAAGTCCTTCGCCTGACGCGGCCCTCCGGGGCGGATCCACCGGCACCGGTGGCTCTATTATTCTTGCCCCACGGCAAATATTGCGTTTCGCGTACGAGGAGTCCCCCGTGTCCGACCGTCCATCGCCCGTCGGCGCACTGCTGCGCGCGGCGCCGCCCGACCGCCTCCCCGAGGTGGTGTCGGAGCACCTGCGCCGGCATTTCGCCGCCGCCGAGGTCGAGGTGCTGCTCGGCGATCTGACGCTCACCGGCGTCCGGCCGGTCCTGGACCCGGACGGCGTCGACGGCGGACCGGCGGCGATGCGGTGCTTCGGCAGCCAGCGCCCGGTGGTGGACGGCACACCGGACGGCGCCGGCCGGACGCACCTGCCGCTGACCGCCTGGGGTGAACGCCTCGGCGTGCTGGCCGTCGAAACCGCCCGGCCGCCGGACCAGGAACTGACCGATCAGCTCGCCGGCATCGCCGACGAACTCGCCGTCGCGCTGCGGGCGGCCGACCGGGACACCGACCGGTACCGCCGGGTCCAGCGCCGGGAACGCCTGACCATGGCGGCCGAACTGCAGTGGGAACTGCTGCCGGGGCGGTCGCTCGGCGACGAACGGTTCCTGGTGGCGGGACAGCTGGAACCGGCGTACGACGTGCACGGCGACCACTTCGACTGGGCCGTCACCGGCGACCGGCTGACCGTTACCGTGCTCAACGGCTTCGGTGCCGGGCTGGAGGCGGCACTGCTCACCACGGTCGCGGTGAACGCCATGCGCAACGCCCGCCGGGCCGGCGCCAACATCGTCGAACAGGCCGAGCTGGCGTCCGACGCGGTGCACTCGTGCCACGGCGGCGACCGGCACGCGGCCACCCTGCTGCTCGAGATCGACCTGGTGAGTGGCCAGGTGGACGCGGTGGACGCCGGCTCGCCGCGCGCCATGATCATGCGTGGCGGTGAGCCCCGCACGGTGAACCTGGAGCAGCAGCTGCCGCTCGGCATGTTCGCCGAGAGCCGCTACGAGATCCAGCGGTTCCAGCTCGAACCGGGCGACCGCCTGCTCGTGGTCAGCGACGGGGTGCACGCCGCGGCGCCCGGCGGCAGCCCACCGTTCGGCGAGTCCGGCCTGCTGCGGGCGTTGCGCGGGGCGCGGCTGCAACCGGCCACCGAGGCGGTCGGTACGGTGATGCGCGGACTGCGTGAACACCACGCCGGCCGCGACCCGGCCGACGACGCGGTGACGGTCTGCCTCGACTGGCGGCGCTGAACCGGCGCCGATCGGGAAACCACGCTTGAGTCCCGCCCCCAGTGGGTAGGGCTGGCGGGCAACCTTCTCACCTGAACACAGGGGACCGGCATGGAGCGCGTCTCGGGTGCCGCCGCGGCGGTGGAATCAACCGTGGAATCGCTGCTCGCCGTGCTCGACGGTGCCCGGCTGGCGCAGTCACCGGCGGTACCGCCGGCCCAGTTGCGGGTACTCAGCATCGTGTCCCGCAACCGGCACACCAACATGAGCCGCCTGGCCGAGGCGCTCGACGTGGTGCCGTCCTCGGCGAGCCGGCTGTGCGACCGGCTGGAGGCCACCGGCCTGCTCCGCCGGGTGCCCGATCCGCGGGACCGCCGGGAGGTGCGGCTGCTGCTCACCGCCGCGGCCCGCCGGCTGCTGGCGGATCTCCGGGAACGGCGCCGGCACGCGCTGGCCGAGGTGCTGGACCGGATGACCGCCCAGGACCGGGACGATCTGGTCCGCGCGCTGGCCGCCTTCGACGCCGCGGTGCCCGCCGCCGGCCGGGCCGCCGACGAGGACCTTCGTTCCGCCTGATCAATTGGGTACGGTGTCGCCCGTGCGTATCGGCATCGTGATCCTCCCCGACCAACGCTGGTCCGTGGCCGGCCGCCGCTGGCAGCGCGCCGAGCAGTACGGCTTCGACCACGCCTGGACGTACGACCATCTCGGCTGGCGCGACCTGGCGGACGGGCCCTGGTTCGACGCCGTACCGACGCTGACCGCGGCCGCGATGGTGACCCGCCGGATCCGGCTCGGCACGTTCGTGGCCTCGCCCAACTTCCGGCACCCGGTGCACTTCGCCCGCGAGGTCACCGCGCTGGACGACATCTCCGAGGGCCGGCTGCTGCTCGGGGTGGGCGCGGGCGGCATCGGGTTCGACTCGGCCGTCCTGGGCCGGCCGGAACTCACCCCGCGGCAGCGGGTGGACCGGTTCGCCGAGTTCCTGGAACTGCTGGACGGCCTGCTCCGCACGGACCGGGTCACCTGGTCCGGTTCGTACTTCGCCGCGGTGGACGCGCGCAGCACACCCGGACCGGTGCAGCGCCCGAGGCCGCCGTTCGTGGTCGCCGCCAACGGTCCCCGGGCGCTCGGCCTGGCCGCGCGGTACGGCGACGGCTGGGTCACCACCGGCGCCCAGGCGCCGGACGACGAGGAGGCGTGGTGGGCGTCCGTGGCCACCGCGGCGAGCCGCTTCGACGCGGCCCTGGCCGACGCCGGCCGACCGGCCGGCGCGGTGGCCCGTTATCTGAACCTGGATTCGTCGCCGGTGTTCTCGATGAGCAGCACCGACGCATTCACCGACGCCGTGGGCCGGGCCGCGGCACTCGGTTTCACCGATGTGGTGGCGCACTGGCCACGGGCGTCGAGTTGGTACGCCGGGGATGAGAAGGTGCTGGAATCGGTGGCCGGGCTCCTCCCCCGGCTGCGCGCGCTATAGACGCTTAATACGGCTGTCGCGGGTTCGTTAAACGGATGTGTCAGCGCCGGTGTGCTGAGCGGTACGCGTCGCTCACGCTCTGTGGAATACGACCACGCTCGGAGATCTGGTGTCCGTTCTGGGCCGCCCACTCCCGAATCGCCTTGTTCTCGTCGCGGCTGCTCGCCGTGCGCCCGGCGCCCACCGTGGCGGCGTGACGCTGGCCGCGGCCCGAACCGCTCCGGCCGACCCGGGTGCCGGCGTTGATGAACGGGTCCAGCGCCTTGCGCAGCTTTCCGGCATTGGCATCGGAAAGGTCGATCGTGTAGCTCGTCCCGTCCAGACTGAACTCGACCGTCCGATCGGCCTTCTTTCCGTCCAGATCGTCGATGAGAGTGGTGATTACCTGCCGCGCCATGACGACTCCCGTGGGTTTTGCGAATAGCCGCGCTCAGTGTCACCCGAGTGCACCATCCGGCGCAACTCTTCCTGCGGATCCCGCAATTCTTTTTTCGCGCCAGGTGGATCACCGCATTAATTGCTCGGGTATTCGGGGGAATGGACCGGGCGCCCGGAGACCGATCGCGGACCGGAAAACCCGGTTGGCCGTCACCGCGCGGATGCCGTTAGGGTCGTCGGCATGGAGGACGAGCGCGCCGCCTGGCACGAACAACGCCGGCAGGCCGTCGCCGGACACGCCGCCGCGCTGGAGGCCGGCCGCGCCGCGGAGGCGCAGCAGGCCGCGGCACTGCTGGCCGACTTCGTCCGGCAGGCGGGCGAACGCGGCCTCGCCCCGTCGGTGCTGCGGGCCCGCTCGTTCGACGGCCGCACCAGCTACCGCACCACCCTCCGCGGCTGGTATCTGAAGGCCAACCGATCCGTCGCGGTGGGCGCGGACGGCGCCTACTACGTGCTGACCGTCCCGTCGTCGCTCCGCGCCCGGTTCGCCGGTGCGGAGGTGTCACCGAGCACGCCGCGCCTGGTGGTCGGCGCCGGCGGCGGGGACGGCGAGACCGTGCCGCTGGCACAGTTGCTGCAACGCCGCCTCGACGCGGGAACCACCTGGCCGTGATGCGTGGCATCACCGCGGCCCCGGCCCGCTGGCGTGTCCCGGCCCGCTGGCGTGTCCCGGCGGCGGCACTGACCGCGGCCACGCTTGCGCTGCCGGCCGCGCCGGCGCCCGCGGCCGCCGTTCCCCCGCCGGCCGCCGCACCACCGGCCACTGCCGTCGCACAGCGGCTCACTGCCGCCGCACCACCGCTCGCCGCCGCACCACCGCTCGCCGCCGCACCACCGCTCACCGCCGCACCACCGCTCACCGCCGCACCACCGCTCGCCGCCGCCGGACCGCTCGCTGCCGCCGGACCGCTGCCGGTGACCGGCGTCGCGGCCGGCCGGAGGGCGACCGTGCCCTGCCCGCGCCCCAAGGTCGCGCCGCCGCCCGGCCGCCCGCCACGGCCCACCCCGCCCAAGGACGACCCGGTCCTGCGCGCCGTCGGCGGGGACGCCCTGGCCACCGACGGCCTGGTCATTCCGGCCGGGGCACCGGCCCCACCGGCGGTGACCGCGACCAGCTGGCTGGTGGCCGACCTGGACACCGGCGAGGTGCTGGGCGGCTGCGGCCCACACGCCTACGCGACCCCGGCCAGCGTCCAGAAGCTCCTGCTCGCCGCGACCGCGCTGCCCCGGCTCAACCCGAGGACGACCGTCACGATCACCACCGGCGACCTGGAGATCGAGCCCGGCAGTTCGGCCGTCGGCCTGGTTCGCGGCGGCAGGTATCCGGTGTCCACGCTGTGGCTCGGCCTGCTCCTCAACTCGGGCAACGACGCCGCCAACGCGCTGGCCCGGCTGGCCGGCGGCGACGGCGGCGTGGCGGCGACCATTGCCGAGATGAATGCGCTGGCGAAACGGCTCGGCGCGTTCCAGACCCATGCGGTCACTCCGTCGGGCCTGGACGGCCCGGGTCAGTTCACCAGCGCGTACGACCTGGCGCTGATCGCCCGGGTGTGCTTCGAGCGGGACGACTTCCGCCGGTACGCGCTCACCCGGAACGCCCGCATGCCGGCGCAGAAGGCGCTGAAGAAGGGCGGCTTCCAGTTCCAGAACGAGAACAAACTGATCTACAACTATGCCGGCGCGCTGGGCGGCAAGACCGGCTTCACCAAGCTGGCCCGGCACAGCTATGTCGGCGCGGCGCGGCGCGGTGACCGCCGGCTGGTGGTGACGCTGCTCGGCGCGGAGGCCCGTCCACTGCGCGGCTGGCAGCAGGGCGCGGCGCTGCTGGACTGGGGCTTCGCGCAGCCGAAGGGCGCCGCGGTCGGCAAACTGGTCGAGCCGGACGGCGCGGACCAGGCCGGTACCGCGACGGCCGGCGACGTACCTCCGCGGTCGACGCCGGACGACGACCGTCCGGTCACGCCGGCCGCGGCCCGGGACGCGCCGTCGCGCCTGCTGTCCCTGGCCGCGGCGGCCACGGTCGCGGTGGTCCTGGCGGCCACGCCGCTGCTGCTCCTGCTGACCCAGCGCCGCCGGCAGCGCATCCGCCGCCGCCCCGGCGGCCAGCTCCCCCGCTGAGCCATCCCACCCGCCACCCAGCCGGCCCACCTGGCCCGCCGCCGGTCAGCCACCCCGCCCGCCACCGGCCCACCGGCCGGGCAGCCGCGCAGCCGGGCGGCCCGCCGCGCAGCCGGGCGGCCCGCCGGGCGGGCGTCAGGTTGCCAGCAGGCCGAAGACCCAGACCACCGCGATGGCCAGCGCCGCCGCGAACTCCACCAGCATCGCCAGCCCGACCGCGGTCAGCGCGCCACGGGTGGACGGCCAGGCCTGGCCCGCCCCGAGCCGGGTCCGTTCCGCGAGCCAGATGCCGAGCACGAAACCGAGCACCAGCCCCACCACGGGCACCACGAAGAACCCGATCAGCCCGAGCACACCGCCGGCCAGCAGCGAGGACGTCGGCACGCCGGTGTCCTTGAGGCGCTTGCCGGGCCAGGCGTACTTCACCACGATGCCCGCCAGCGCAACCACGCTGGCCAGGGCGAACACCACCCAACGGCCGCTGCCGGCGTCGCTCAGGGCCGCCCAGAACAGGACGCCGAGCCAGCACAGGATCAGGCCGGGCAGCACCGGGATCAGCACGCCCAGCACGCCGACCAGAATGGTGAGGCCGGCGACGATGGTGACGGTGGTGCCGCTGTCGCTGAGATCCATGGCGTTCACCCTGCCCCAGCGCCCCGCTTCCCTCAACCAGGCCCGCCGACCCGCGCCGAGCCGGACACCGGCACCGACCGGCCTCGCCCGCCCCGGAGCAAGACCGAATCGAACCGGCCGAACGCCCCGGACCGAATCCGCCGGAGCGCCCCGAATCGAACCGGCCGGATGCCTCATCCCGGCCGGCCGGCCGCCGATGGACAACCCGTGCCGCCGACCCCCCGGTGGCCGACGTCCGCGGAGGTACAGATGCGCAGCGTGCTCGCGGTCGGCGCCTATCCCGGCGACATCGAGACCGGCTGCGCGGCCACGCTGGCCGCCCATCGCGCGGCCGGTGATTCGGTCACCATGCTGGTGCTGTCCGGCGACCCGGCCGAGACCTCGGCCCGCGCACTCGACTGCCTGCTGGTGGCGGGCAAGACCGACACCGAGGTACGCGCCGACGCGGTCACCATCGCCGCCATCGAGAACGTGATCACCGGGGTGGACGCCGACGTGATCTACCTACCGGCCCCGGACGACTCGTCGGCCGAGCACCGGGCGGCAGTGGCGGCCACGCTGTCCGCCGCCCGGCACGGCAGCCGGGTCCTGCACTACCCGGGCCCGTCGACGTTGCGCTTCGAGCCGTCGGTGTTCGTGGACGTGACCGCGTACCTCGACCGGAAGCTCGCCGTGGTCGCCGACCCGGAGGTCGCCGCGGCCTCCGCGCGCCATTTCGGCGCGCTCGCCCGGGTCCGGTACGCGGAGGCTTTCGCACCCACCCGCTTCGTCTGGGACCTGTGATCCGGGGCCGGTTCTGAAGCAACCGGTACGCAACTGTCCGCCACCGAATCCTGTACCCGGAGTCACCCAAAGTTCTCCCTTGTCAGCCGGCGCCACCCACCAGCCACGGGGTGCCGACAACACACGGGGGAACCACATGACCAGCACCGTTACGACCGATGCCGACCTTCTCGCCGACACCGCTCTGACGGCGCTCGCCGCCGACGGCGCCTCCACCGGAACGCCGGCGCTGACCGCGGCCGAGCAGGAGGACGTGATCCGCCAGCACATGCCGCTGGTGGGCCACCTCGTCCGGGACATGCTCAGCCGGATCCCCAACCACATCCACCGCGACGACCTCACCAGCGCCGGCCTGCACGCGCTGGTCACCGCGGCACGCAGCTGGGACCCGAACCGTGGCATCCCGTTCCACCGGTTCGCCGCCACCCGCATCCGCGGCGGCATCCTGGACGAGCTGCGGGCGCTGGACTGGGCCACCCGCTCGGTACGCACCAAGGCGCGGGCCACCGACGCCACCCGCCACCAGCTCACCACCACGCTGGGCCGGACCCCGACCGACGAGGAACTCGCCCAGGCGCTCGGCACCACCACGAACGACCTGCACCGCACCGGTAACGACGTGCAGCGCGCCACCGTACTGTCGCTGCAGGGTTTCACCACGGCCAGCGCCGACGACCTGGTCGCCGAGCCGTCCCCGGGCCCCGAGGACATGCTGCTGCGCCGCGAGCAGATCGGCTACCTGCACCACGCGATCGCCGCGCTGCCGGAACGGCTGCAGATCGTGGTGACCGAGTACTTCCTCAACGAGCGCCCGATGGCCGACATCGCCGCCGACCTGGGCGTCACCGAGAGCCGGATCAGTCAGCTGCGCGCGGAGGCCCTGTCGCTGCTCAAGGACGGCCTGAACACCCAGCTCGACCCCGACCTGGCGCCCGCACCGGAGAACCCGGAGTCGATCACCGCCCGCCGCCGCGCCACGTACTACGCCGCCATCGCCGGCAACACCACCCTGCACAGCCGCCTGTCCCTGACCAACACCCACGGCCACACCACCCACGCCGTCCGCATGCCGGCCGCCTGACGCCGGGCCGCCCGCCCGGCCCGGCGCGGTCCCGCGTCGCGTCGCGGTGCGGCGCGACGCGGGGTCAGGCGAGGGCGGTGAGGACCTTGGGAAGGTCGGAGGTGTGGAGGACGCCCAGGCGGCGGGTGGCCCGGGTGATCGCCACGTACAGGTCGGAGAGGCCGCGCGGGGACTCGGCGATGATCTCGTCGGGCTGGACGACGATCGTCGCGTCGAACTCCAGGCCCTTGGCCTGGCGTACCGTCATCAGAACCACCCGGTTGCGCAGGTCGGGCTGCTCGCCGACGGCCGCCTCGGGCAGCGCCGCCAGCAACTCCCGGCCCAGCGCGGCCTCCCGGCCCTCGGGGACCAGCACGCCCAGCCGTCCGTCCGCCACCTCGGCGGTCTCCCGCCGGACCGCCTCGACCAGCGCGCCGGCCAGCGCATCCGGCGCCACCCGTGCCGCCCACGGCGGCACCCCGGAGGACCGTACCGAGCGGGGTGGCTGCAGCGACGGGTCGACCGCGGCGAGGACGTCCGCGGCCACCGCCATGACCTCCGCCGGGGTGCGGTAGTTGACGGTCAGCTCGGCGAGCCGCCAGCGCTGCGCCACGTACGGCTCGAAGACCTGGTCCCAGGTGGTGGTGCCGGCCAGCTCGGAGGTCTGCGCCACGTCGCCCACCACGGTCATCGACCGGCTCGGCACCCGGCGCATGAGCAGCCGCCAGGCCATCGGCGACAGCTCCTGCGCCTCGTCCACGATGACGTGACCGAACACCCAGGTACGGTCGGTCGCCGCCCGTTCCGCCGCGGTCCGGGTGTCGATCTCCTCGTACCGTTCGGCGAACCGGCCGGCGTCGACCACGTCCACCGCCGACAGGATCTCCTCCTCGACGTCCTCGAAGTCCAGCGAGCGGGATCCGGCGACGATCTCCAGCACGCCCTCGGCGTACTCGACCGCCTGTCGCCGCCGCGCGTCCGCGGACCGCTTCCGCAACGTGTCGTCCTCGCCGAGCAGTTCGGCCAGCTCGTCGAGCAGCGGCACGTCGGCCGGCGCCCAGGCGGCGTCGTGGTCGCGCAGCAGCAGCGCCCGCTCCTCCGCGGTGAGCGTGCGGGCCGCCGAGTCCAGCCGGTCCGGGTCGCTGAGCAGTTCCCGGAGCACCCGCCGCGGGGTGAGCACCGGCCACATCTCCAGCAGCGCGGCCTGCACGTCGATGTCCTCGCGCAGCTCCCGCCGGGTCTCCGCGAGGTCCGCCTCGGAGAGCAGGTTCTCCCCGCCCAGCGGGTCGGCGCCGATCCGCTCGGCGATCTGCAGCGACAGCGCGTGGATCACCTCGGTGACGAACAGCGCGCGGGCCAGGTTGTGCGGCCGGCCGGAGCGGCGGGCCACCGCCCGGGCGTCCTCGCAGACCGCACGGTCGATCCGCAGCGGGTAGCCGTCGTGGTCGACCTCCACATAGGTCTCCGGCACGGTCTGCCAGTCGGCGACCGCCTCGGCGAGCACGTCCAGCAGGTCGGTCCGGCCCTTGAGCGCGGCGGTCGCCGGGCGTTCCACGGCACGGGCCCGTACCCCCGGGTACATGTCGCCGAGCGTGGCCAGCAGCACCCCGGTCTCGGCCAGGGACGGCAGCACCTGGGAGATGTAGCGCAGGAAGGTCGCGTTCGGACCGAGGATCAGCACACCCTGGCGGGTGAGCTGGGCCCGGTGGGCGAAGAGGAGGTACGCCGCCCGGTGCAGCGCCACCGCGGTCTTCCCGGTGCCCGGGCCGCCCTGGACCACGAGTACGCCGGCCAGCCCGGCCCGGATCACCTCGTCCTGCTCGGCCTGGATGGTCTCGACGATGTCGCGCATCCGCCCGGTACGCCCGGCGGTGAGCGCGGACAGCAGCGCCGCCTCGCCGGTCACGTCCTCCCGGCCGGCGCCGTTCCCGGCCTCGAGGTCGAGCACCTCGTCGTCGATGCCGACCAGTTCGCGGCCCCGGGTGCGCAGATGCCGGCGACGGGTCACCCCTTCGGGCGACACCGCGGTGGCGAGGTAGAACGGTCGCGCGGCGGGGGCCCGCCAGTCGATCAGCAACGGGTCGTGGTCCGGGTTCTCCGCGAACAGCCCGATCCGCCCGATGTAGCGGGGGTTCTCCGCGGTGAAATCGAGCCGGCCGAAGCACAGGCCGTTCTCCACCGAATTCATCTGCGCGAGTTGTTCCGCGTAGTGGCTGCGGGTCGCCTCCCGCTGGGACCGGCCCTGTGGCGTACCGCCGGACTCCAGCAGGATGCCGCGCAGCCTGCGGTCGGCCTGGTCACGCAGCTGGTCGAGACGCTCGTACAGCGTGGTCAGATAGGTCTGCTCGGTCCGGATGTCATCGTTCCTCGAAACGGCGGTGGAGCTTGACAAAGCCACTCCCTGTTGTGGTAGCATTCCGAGGTCGGCGACCGTTTAGGTCGCTTTTTTCGTTCTCCCGCAAACGGTCAGAATAGCCGATCGGTACGCACCACGGCAGCGGTGTGAGAACGACAACCATCGCATGGATGGGTGTCAGGAATCCGTCATCCCGCGATCGGGGCCGTTACGCCGAACGGCCCATCGGGATTAAGCCGGTCATGGACCACAACCACCCGTTCCGGCGCCCCGCCACGCTGGCCCTCGCCGCGCTCGCCGTACTCACCTTCTCCGCCGGTTGCTCCGACGACGAACCCGCCCCCGCCGGAAACGCGGCGGCCGCCGCCGTCGACGGCCCCGAACCCAAGACCATCGAGGGCGCCAAGGCGGCCGCCCAGACCGTGTTCGACCGCTTCAGCGGCGGCGACTTCGCCGGCGCCTGGGACATGTACACCGCCAGGGGCAAGCAGGCGATCAGCAAGGACGACTACGTCAAGCTGAACACCGCGTGCGCGCGCAAGGGCCTCGCCATCCAGCTGTCCAGCGCCCGGATGGAGGGCACCGACAAGGCCGTGGTGATCGCGAAGCAGCTGGTCGCGGCGCAGTCGTACACGATGGTCTACGAGGGTGACGCCTGGAAGCTGGAGCCCGCCAAGGAGGGCCTGGCGCTCTACGCCAAGGGCGTCACCCGGGCCATCGCCATCCAGAAGCGGGCCGGTACCTGCGCCAACGCCTGACCGTCCGGTCCGGCCCTCGGCGAGGGCCGGACCGGGCTACGCGGCCGCGGGCAGACCGTCCGGTCCGGTGACCGCGAGCCGGCTGGCGAGCGTCCCGCGGGTCGCGATGGCCTGGTAGTACGCCGCCCGGCGGCGCGCCACACAGCCCTGCATGTCGGTGTTCTGGCTGGCCAGCGCCGGATCCAGGTGCGTGTTCAGCCCGTCGCGCAGCAAGCCCAGGGCCTCCGAGCGCAGCTGCGACACCCGGGACTCGGTCACGCCCAGCTCCCGCGCGATCTGCGCCATCGGCCGCTCCTCGAAGAAGTACCCGACGACCACGGCCCGCAGCCGGTCCGGCAGCGCGTCGACCGCGTGCCGCAGGTAACCCAGGCGTTCCCGGCGGACCAGCAGCTCCTCCGGTCCCGGGCTGGGCTCGGTCACCAGGTCCTCGGCGCCCGCGGTGGCGAAGCCCTGCAGGCTGAAGACCACCGCACGCTGAACGTCGTCGTCCGCCGACTCGATGTCGTCGACGGTGCAGCCCAGCCGCTCCGCCACCTCCGCCGCGCTCGGGTTGCGGCCCAGCTCGGCGGTCAGTTCCTGGCGGGCCGAGTCGGTCCGCCGGGCCCGCTGCCGCACCGAGCGGCTGGCCCAGTCCAGCCCGCGCAGCTCGTCCAGGAGCGCACCGCGGATCCGGGTGGCGGCGAAACGGGGGAACGGCACGCCGCGGTCCTCGTCGAAACCACGGGCGGCGGCCACCAGCGCGGCGTACCCGGCGGACAGTAGATCGTCCCGGCTCACGTGGGCGGGAACCCGGGACAGCGTCTCCCGGACGAGGTGGCCGACCAACGGCATGTGACTGCGGACCAGGTCCTCGCGGCGGCGATCGGCAAGCGGTGCACCGGTCATGGCGTCTCCTCCGTACCGGCCGGGAGGGGGATCCCGGCGCTGAGGAAGACGGTCGGCCGCAGGGGGTGCAAATCGGGTCATTGCCGGGTGCAGCATGGTTGCGGGCGGTGGGCGCGTACACTTGATCTCGCGGCCCGCTCAGTCTTGCCTCGGGCCGCCTTCGGATCGACCACCACGCGCCGCGACCGTGTGAGTCTGCGCCGGGCAGGACGACCCTCAACGACGTACGGAGTGCTCCACTACATGACCACATTCACCGATCTCGGCGTGCCCGCGAAACTCTCCGCAGTACTGGCCGAGTTCGGCATCACGCACCCCTTCCCGATCCAGGCCGCCACGCTGCCGGACTCACTGGCCGGCCGGGACGTCCTGGGCCGGGGCCGCACCGGCTCCGGCAAGACGTACGCGTTCGCGCTGCCCGTGCTGGCCCGCCTGGCCACCAGCGGCTCGCCGCGCCGTCCGGGCCGCCCCCGCGCGCTGATCCTGGCGCCGACCCGCGAACTGGCCGGCCAGATCGACGCCACGCTGGCCCCGCTCGCCAAGGCACTCGGCCTGCGCACGCTCACCGTGTTCGGTGGCGTGGGCGCCAACCCGCAGATCAACGGCCTGCGCGCCGGCGTCGACGTGCTCGTCGCCTGCCCCGGCCGGCTCCTCGACCACCTGCAGAACGGCCACGCCAACCTGGACGCGGTCGAGATCACCGTGCTGGACGAGGCGGACCACATGGCCGACCTCGGCTTCCTGCCGGTGGTCCGGCGGCTGATGGACGCCACCCCGCGCCAGGGCCAGCGGATGCTGTTCTCCGCCACCCTGGACGGCGGCGTGGACGTGCTGGTCAAGCGCTTCATGCACAAGCCGGTCACGCACCACGTCGACGCGGCCGCCGAGGCACCGATCGAGATGGCGCACCACGTGCTGCACGTCCGCCACGACGACCGCTTCCCGGTGCTGGTCGACCTCGTCGCCGCGCCCGGCCGTACCGTGGTGTTCACCCGCACCAAGCGCCGCGCCAAGACGCTGACCCGGCAGCTCATCGCGGCCGGCGTGCCGGCCGTCGAGCTGCACGGCAACCTGGCGCAGAACGCCCGCAACCGCAACCTGGCGCAGTTCTCCGACGGCAGCGCCGAGACGCTGGTGGCCACGGACATCGCGGCGCGCGGCATCCACGTCGACGACGTCGCGCTGGTGATCCACGCCGACCCGCCGGTGGAACACAAGGCCTACCTGCACCGCTCGGGCCGGACCGCCCGGGCCGGTGCGGCCGGCACGGTCATCACGCTGATGACCGACGACCAGCAGGGCGACGTACGCGACCTGACCCGCAAGGCCGGCATCAAGCCGACCACCACGCGGGCGCGTCCCGGCGACACCGTGCTGGCCGAACTGGCCCCCGGCGAGCGGACCTACCGGACCGCACCGCCCGCCGCACCGGAGCGGCCGGAGGTCCGGCGCACCGGCACCGCCGCCGACTCGGCCTCCGGCCGGGCCGGCCAGGGCCGGCGCCGGGGCGGACGGTCCCGCAGCGGCGGCTCGGCCACCACCTCGGCCGCACCGGCCCGGGGCGGATCCCACGCGGCGGCGCCGCGGTCGGGTGCATCCCGGTCCGGGGCACCGCGTACCGGGGCAGCGCGCACCGGTGCACCCCGCACCGGGGCGGCCCGTTCCGCGGGCGGAGCCGGCGCACCGGCCCGGTCCTCCGGCGGGGCGGCGGCGTTCTCGGCCGGCACCCGCGCCGGCGGCCGCCGCGGCCACTGACCGGCTCGCGCCCACGCCGATGCGGCTGGGCCGCTGACCGGCTCCACTCGGACGCCAACCGGCGGCTCGGCCGCTGACCGGCTCCACTCGGACGCCAACCGGCGGCTCGGCCGCTGATTGTTCTGCCCCACGCCGGTGTCCGGCGTGGGGCAGCTCTGTGTCTCCCCCGCTCCGGTCTGCCCGACCGCTCGCGTCCGTCGGCGCGGAGGCGCGGTGGCTACATCGGTTTGCGGTCGAGGACGCAGAACTCGTTGCCCTCGGGATCGGTCAGCACGGTGAAGCCCTCGTCCCCGCGCTGGCCCACGTCCGCCCGGCGGGCGCCCAACCCCAGCAGCCGTTCCACCTCCGCGGCCGGGTCGTCCGCCACCAGGTCGGGATGGTTGCGGTTCTTGCCGGACTTGGGCCCCGCCGACCCCTGCAGCCACATGGTCATCCCGCCGTCCGGCGGGTACAGCTTGGCGCTGCCGTCGCCACCGGCCTCGACGCGGTAACCCAGCGCCTGCGACCAGAACACGGCCATCACCGTGACGTCCTGCACGTCCAACGTCCACTGCGCGATACGGCTCGTCATGACGGCCGGATACCCGGTTCGCCGCGGTCGAATCAACCGCCGCGCACCACCGCGCACCACCGCGCACCGCCGCGCACATCGGCTCAGGTCAGCGGGACGTCCACCGCCACCTCGGCGCCCAGCCGGTAGCCGTCGCAGAGGTCCAGGTCGTCACCGCTCCAGAACCGGCCCGGGTCGTACCAGTTGGGCTGGCGGCCGCGCGGCAGCAGGCCCATGTCCTCATACGTCACCGCGACCACCTCGGCGCAGTAGGCCGTCTCCAGCGTGGCGTCGCTGGTCTCCCCGGCCCGCCACGGCGGACGGACCTGCGGCACCCGGCCGCGCAGCCACCGCCAGGCGAGCTGCGCGCTGGACGGGAACGGCGTGCCGTCCAGCCGTGCCACCGTCCGCAACGCCCGGTCCTCCATGTCCCGGGTGGCCTCCGGCTCCAGCTGGCGCAGCCAGCCGCGCTGACCGTACCGGTGCGCCCACACCGTCACCGCGTCGCGCAGGTCGTGCAGTTGCACGCCGCGCTGGAAACTGCCGGACCACAGGTCGGGCAGCGAACGGCCCAGCTCGGCATGCCACATCAGCGGCGGCATGTCCTCGACCACCAGCGCCATCCCGACATGGTTCACCGGGCTGTTCGTCATGGCCTGGATGGCGCGGTCCGGCGCCGAGCGACCCCGGAAGATCCAGATGTCACCCGTACGCGTCAGATCGATGGCCTCGTCGAGGCCGATGGCGGCTACCACGTGTCTATCCTCGGCTGATGCGTTGGTGGAAAATTGCAGGTTTGGCCGGACTGGCGGGCGTGGCGGCCACCGGAGTGGTGCTCACCCGGGCGGAGCGTCGGCGAAGGGCATACACCCCGGACGAGATCCGGGAGCGGCTGCACGCGCGGGTGGGCGACACCACGCCGTCGGGAAGCGACCCGGTCGAGCGACCGGGCGAGGCGTAACGGCGGGACCGGCGGTCAGACAATGTCGGTGTCCCGCAGCAGGGACCACAGACCCGCGCCGTCCGGTGCGGCGAACCACGTCTTGCCGCCGGAACCGACCGCCTCGGCGCTGTTGGACGGGCCCGGCACCGCACCGGCCAGCACCGCCTGGGTGGGCGACAACCGCCGGATCGCGACCGCGGCCACGTTTTCCGGGTGGGCGCGGGCGAACTCCGAGTAGATCTCCTGGTCGTGCTGGCCGTCGTCGCCGATGAGCAGCCAGCGGATGTCCGGGAACTCGGAGGCCAGCCGGCGCAACGTGTTCAGCTTGTGCTCCTGGCCGCTGCGGAACCACCGGTCGGTGGTCGGGCCCCAGTCGGTGAGCAGCAGCGGCCCGGCCGGATAGAGGTGGCGGGACAGGAAGCGGGTCAACGTGGGCGCGACGTTCCACGCGCCGGTGGACAGGTAGAACACCGGGGCGCCGGCGTTCGCCGCGACCAGCCGCTCGTAGAGCACCGCCATGCCGGGCACCGCCATCCGGGCGTGCTCGTCGAGGACGAAGGTGTTCCACGCGGCGAGCAGCGGACGCGGCAGCGCGGTCACCATCACCGTGTCGTCGATGTCGGAGATGAGCCCGAACTTCATGTCCGGATCGACCACCCGGATCGGCGCCTCGACCGGCTCCGCGCCCTCGGCGGTCAGCCGCACCGAACTCCAGCCCGGATCAAGCTCGCCCTCGACCCGGCAGTCGACGTAGCCGCTGCGGTCCGTGTACGTCTCGTGGATCTTGTCGCCGACCTGGATCTGCACCCGCGCGTGGTTGACCGGTGAAGTGGTGAAGCTGCGCCAGCCGCGGAGCTTCTCCAGCTGCTTCTTGCGGGGCTGCGGGTGCCGGGTGAGCACCACCCGGGCCATCACCCGGGCCCAGCCCGACGCGCCGTACCCGGTGTAGGCGGTGATCACCGGCTGCCAGCCGCGTTGCCGCAGCCGGCGCTCGATGATCTCGTGGACCGCATCCTCGATGCGCGCCGCCCGATGCAGCCGCACCTCGGAAAGGGCTCCCGCCGAATCTGCCGCCACGCCGTTGCCTCCTGCCGGTTGTGCCTGGTCCCCGCCGTCCGTGTGACGGTACCCGGCGGGTCTGACAACTGCTGTGGAACGAGCCGAACGGGTGATGTCGGTCCACTGTCGACGCGGTGCGGGGTCAGGCCGCCGCGGCACGCACCGGCTCGGCGGCCGCCCACTGCTCGGCCCGTCGGCCCGCGCCGGCCGGTGGCATGGTCGCGGTGGTGCGCAACGGCGCGGCACAGGCTTCGGCCCGGAGGGTACGCAGTTCCGCGGCCGCCCGCTCGGCCGTCTCCCAGGCCTGCCGTTCCCGCTCGGTGGCGGCCCGGTACCCGGCCAGCCGGTGGTCCCGGACGGCGCGGCGCAACGCGGCCTCCTGCACCGTCGGGTGTGCCCGCGGGTCCCAGCCACGGTGCGCCAGCGCCTCGTTCAGCTGAGCGATGGAGATCTCCCGGCGGCGGCACGCGGCGACGGCGGTGCGGTGCAGGTAGCGCTCCCGGTCGGCGTTCTCGGTGCGGGCCCGGCGGCGGCGCATCAGCGGGTACGCGGTGGCGGCGGTCACCCGGCGGGACTCGGCGTCCGCCTCCGCGTAGGCGGCCCAGGCCGCGTCCACCTCGGCGAGCGCGTGCTGCCAGGCGGTACGGCAACGGCCGGCATGCGCGGCGGCCCGGTCGGCGGCGGCCGCCAGCTCCGTGGCGTACCCCGGATCGACGGTCTTCGCCGCAGGCGGCGGACTGGTGACGAGATTGTGCGGCAGCGCCATGATCGCCACGACGAGTGCGACCAGGAGCAGCAGGATCATCCAGATGGCGGCGGCGTTCGGAATGGCTTCAAGCATGATCGACACCTCGAGGGATGGAGTTCGCTTCGGAGCTTCGGGGCCGGGACGGCGTTCCACGGTGACCGTTGCTCCGGGCGGCCGCAGGTGTGGACGGCGGCCCGGGACGTCACGGGTGCAGGATGTCGGCGATCAGAACAGCGGCGGGGCGCGCGACCCGTGGGCCCGGGGGCCGGTGCCGGCAGGGAGGGTGGCGGCGTCCGGGTGCGGCCGGTCGATCTCGGCCGGGTGGAGTGCGGTGGGGAGGCGGGGCGCGGCGAGGGCCACTGCGACCGCGGCCGTTCCGGGGTCGGGGCTTCCTGCCGGACGGCTGGCGACGGCGGGGCTGTCGGCGGGGCGACTCGCTACCGCGGGGCTGTCAGCGGGGCGGCCCGCGACCGCAGGGCTGTCAGCGGGGCGGCCCGCGACCGCAGGACTCTCGGCCAGGCGGCTCTCAACCGGGCGGTCCTCGGCGTGGAGGGCCGGCTGGGCCGTCACGTCCGGGCCGAAGCTGGGCGCCGGGAAGGCCGGGGCCGCGAAGGCGAGCGCCAGCAGGGCCAGACCGGTCAGAAAGCGCAGCAGCCGGTGCCCGTCCCAATGACGGGGCAGGATGCGCGCAACCTCGGCCACAATCGCCAACTTACCGGTCTGCCCCCGAACCTGCACAGGTCATCCCATGTGCGGCGTTCGTCCCGCGCACCATGGGGGCATGCCGGCCGGCGATCTCGGCGCCGACCGGCGCGGCGGCCCGATCATGAGGGACGGAGCAGATCATGGCGCCCCTCCACCACGCGACACGCCCTGCCGCCCGAGCACAACGTGCATGGGCTTGACCCGGTTCGACGGACAGGGTTGATGTGTGTTGATCCTCAAGCTGCTGTGCGGACGGTTGGCGGCTGGGCGCTGGTGGCGGTTTCGTATGCGGCTGGGCTGAGGTAGCCGAGGCTGGAATGCCGGCGCCGGGTGTTGTACCAGCCCTCGACGTAGGCGAATATCGCCTGCCGGGCGGCGGTGCGGGTGGGCCAGGCCTGGCGGTGGATGAGTTCGGTTTTGAGCGTGGCGAAGAACGACTCCGCGACGGCGTTGTCCCAGCACTGGCCACGCCGGCCGACCGACAACCGCACCCCGTGCTGGCCAGCGAGGCGGGCGTGTTGAGCGCTGGTGTATTGGCAGCCGCGGTCGGAATGAAAGATCAGCCCGTCAGCCGGCCGGCGCCGGGTGAGGGCGTCGGACAGGGCGGCGTCGACCAGGTCGGTGCGTAGGTGATCGGCGACGGCCCAGCCCACCACCCGCCGCGATGCCAGGTCGATGACGGTGGCCAGGTACAGCCACCCTTCCCACGTGTTGATGTAGGTGATGTCGCCGCACCAGCGGGTGTCGACCGCTGTTGCGTCGACGGTGAAGTCCCGGCCGATCAGGTCCGGCCGCGCCGTCGCGTTCGGGTCGGCAATCGTGGTGAGCCGCCACCGGCGTGGGCTCTTGCCGCGGATCCCGGCGGCCCGCATCCGGCGGGCGATGCGTTTACGGCCATGCCGCAGACCGGCGTCGGCGAGCTCGGCGTGGATCCGCGGTGCACCGTAGGTGCCGTCCGACGCCGCATGCACCTCGCGGATCTTGACCGTGAGCTGCTCATCGACCCGCGCGCGGGTGCTGCGCTCATGGCGGGCGTAGTAGGCGGACCGGGAGACCTTCAACAGCTCACACGCGCGTTTGACGCTGTGCTCGCCGGCCTGCTCCGCCTCGACGAACGGATACACGTTCACCGGGTCTCCCTCGCGAAGAAAGCCGTCGCCCGCTTGAGGATGTCGACGTCCTGCTGCAACCGGCGGTTCTCCCGCCGCAACCGCGACAACTCCGCCCGCTCCTCGGACGTCAACCCATCCGACCGCGTACCCGCATCAACCTCGGCCTGCTTGACCCACTGCCGCACCGCGGTCTCGGTCAGATCGAAATCCTCGGTGACCTGAGCGATCGTGCGGTCACCACGCTGACACAACTCGACAATCTCAGCCTTGAACTGCGGCGTGAACGCCCGCCGAGGCCGAGACCGCTTCTTCCCCACACTCTCCATGATGCTCGACATCCTCCCGGAACCCCACCGGCTCCAGATCTCAGATGTCCGTCAAAGCGGGTCAGGCCCAGCAGAGATACGGCGCGCTCCGAACCCTAAACCCACACACCCGGCCGGCCCCAGCACCTCGTGCAGAGATGCGGCGCCCTCCGCGCCCAACAACCACACACGCAACCACCCCCAACACGGCGTGCAGAAATCCGGCGCGCTCCGCACCCCAAAACCACACACCCGGCCAGCCCCAGCACCACGTGCAGAAATCCGGCACCCTCCGCACCCCAAAACCACACACCCGGCCAGCCCCAGCACCACGTGCAGAAATCCGGCACCCTCCGCACCCCAAAACCACACGCGCAGCCGGCCCCAGCACCACGTGCAGAATGCGGCACCCTCCGAACCCGAAACCCACACACCCGGCCAGCCCCAGCACCTCGTGCAGAAATGCGGCACCCTCCGCGCCCAACAACCACACACGCAACCACCCCCAACACGGCGTGCAGAAATCCGACGCGCTCCGCACCCCAAAACCACACACGCAGCCGGCCCCAGCACCACGTGCAGAAATGCGGCACCCTCCAAACCCGAAACCCACACACCCGGCCAGCCGACCCAGCACCACGTGCAGAAATGCGGCACCCTCAGCACCCCGAAACCACACGCGCCGTTGCGCCGGCCCGTGCCCGCGCGACCTCCGCAAGGCGCACCACGCCGCCCCGCCAGAATCCGGCGATCCGACGTCGTGACACGCCGACACCTGGCGCGATGCGGTCATCGTCACCACCGCAATTCCGCAGTCGGAGCGCACAAATGCCGCAGACACCCCGCCCGCCAGCGCCGGCACACCACGGGCACTCGCGACGACCTCGGCACGCTGCCCGAGAGGCGGGGTGGCCACCGCGGCGGGTGAGGGACCATGGACGGGTGAACCTTGTGCAGACCGACCGGACCGGTGAGCTGGCGGACTGGATCGCCGACGGTGGCGTCGTGGTCCTCAGCGGGGCCGGCCTGTCCACCGAGTCCGGCATTCCGGACTACCGCGGCCCGTCCGGCGCGGCCCGGCGCGCGACGCCGATGACCTATCAGGCTTTCACCCGCGATCCGGTGGCGCGCCGGCGTTACTGGGCGCGCAGCCACCTGGGCTGGCGCACGATCGGGGACGCCCAGCCGAATGCCGGGCATCGGGCGGTGGCGCGGCTGCAGCACCTCGGCGTGCTGGACGGCATTGTGACGCAGAACGTGGACGGCCTGCACTCGGCCGCCGGGGCCCGGGACGTGGTGGAACTGCACGGCAACCTGTCCCGGATCGTCTGCCTGGACTGTGGTGAGCGGAGCGGGCGGCAGGACCTGGAACGGCGTCTGGACGCGGCCAATCCGGGGTTCGCGGCGGCGGTGTCGGCGGTGAACCCGGACGGTGACGTGGAGATCGACGACGCCGAGCTGGACGGGTTCTCGGTGGTGGACTGTGCCGGGTGTGGCGGCATGCTGAAGCCGGACGTGGTGTATTTCGGGGAGACCGTGCCGCCGGAGCGGGTGAGCGCCAGCTTCGCTCTGGTGTGCGCCGCCCGTACCCTGCTGGTCCTGGGGTCGTCGTTGACGGTGATGTCGGGGCGCCGCTTCGTGTTGCGGGCGGCCAAGGAGGGCATCCGGGTGGCGATCGTGAACCAGGGCGTGACCCGGGGCGACCCGTATGCGGGGCTGCGGGTGGACGCACCACTGGGTGCGGCGCTGACCGCTCTGGCGGACCGGCTGGGGCAGGCCCCGGTCACCAGTTGAGGTCGGGTATCCGTACTCATCCGGGCGGGTCCGCCGGTCGCCTAGGTTCGTGGGTATGACATTGATGATCTTCCGGGGTCGCCCGGTGCTCGGTGCGGTCGCCCTGGCCGGTGTCACGGTTCTGGTCTGGTGGGGCTGGCTCGGCGGGGACACCACCAAGGAGCTGGATCCGGTAACCGGCAACGAGACCGGGCCGTACTCGGCGATGCAGGTCGCCGGCTGCGTGCTGACGTTGTCGGCGGTGCTGGTGGTCGCCGTGCTGGCCGGGGTTCCGCGCCGGCCGGCGGCAGCCGTGATGACCGTGTCGTTCACCGTGGCGTGGACGGTGCAGGCGGCCGCGGCGGACGACTCGGGGCTGTACCTGGTCGGCGCGATCCTGGTGGCGGCCGGGATGACGGTGGGTACGGCGGCGGTGGTGCTGCTGACCGGCCTGGTGCGGGACCGGTGGCCCGCCTCGTCGACCGTCCCCAGTAGACTCGGCCGGCCTTGAGCGTCCATTTCGCCGCCTAAGTCCACCTAGAGAGCGTTTGCTGGACCGTAACCGTGCTGAAACCTAAATAAAGACGACGGTCCATTGACGTGACCGGACTCACTGGAGTTAACTGCCGGAACCGCTCCCGAAACCGGTTCCGAAATGACGTGGCAACCGGCCGGACATCCCCGGAGGACCAGTGCCGATCACCATCGCCGACGTCGCGGCGCGGGCCAAGGTCAGCAAGACGACCGTGTCCCGCGTGCTCAACGGCAAGGGTGAGCTGGACGAGTCCACCGCCGCCCGGGTCCGCAAGGTGATCGACGAGTTGGGTTACGTGCCGAGCTCCCGGGCCGTCGGCCTGGCCCGTGGGCGCACCCGGGTGGTCGGCATGCTGGTGCCCTCGCTCACCTGGCCGTGGATCGGCGAGGTGCTGCAGGGCGCGGTCGACGTGCTGGAGACCGAGCGGTACGGCCTGCTGCTGTTCACCTGCAACCGCGGCGAGGAGTCGATGCGCCAGTTCGGCGCGCAGGTCTCCGCCAAGAGTTTCGACGGCCTGCTGGTCATCGAGCCCGAGGGCACGCTCGACTACATCGCCACCCTGCACGCCCGGGGCCTGCCGGTCGTGCTGATCGACGACCGGGACGTCCAGCCACGGCAGATCCCGAGCGTCGGCACCACCAACCACACCGGCGCCGGCGCGGCCGCCCGGCACCTGCTCTCGCTGGGCCGGGTCCGCCCGCTGGTGATCGCCGGACCGGAGCGCTTCGGCTGCACGGTGCAGCGGCTGGAGGGTTTCACCGGCGCGTACGCCGAGGCGGGCCACCCGGTCACCCCGGACCGCGTGCTGCCCGGCGACTTCACGATCGCCTGCGGCATCGCCGGCGTGCAGCGCGCCGTCGAGGCCGGCCTGGAGTTCGACGCCGTCTTCGCCCACAACGACCTGTCCGCCACCGGCGCCATGCAGGCGGTGGTGGACAGTGGCCGCCGCGTGCCGCAGGACGTGGCGGTGGTGGGCTTCGACGACATCCCGATGGCGGCACACACCCAGCCGCCGCTCACCACGGTGCACCAGCCGCTGCGCGAGATGGGCGAGGCGGCGGCCCGTACCCTGCTGGCCCATTTCGAGGGCTCACCCCTGCCCAACCGCCCGACCGTCATCCCGGCCACCTTCATGGCACGCGCCTCCACCACCGGCCCCTAGGCCCGCATTCCACGGACATCGAGGTACCGGCTCCCGGCCGGCGCCGCGATACCGCACGCCCTCGTACCGGGGGCACACCTCTCACCCGATTGCAGTACCCGAGGAGAAATTCGATGCAGAGAAGAAGGTTGTTCCCGATCGCCCTGGCGGGCGTGCTCGCCACGGGCGGCCTCGCCGCGTGCGGCGACTCGCCGAACGCCAACAACTCCAACAGCAACAAGCAGGCCGCCACGTTCCTCAGCGTGGGCATGCCGCAGGGTCCGCAGACCGAGAACCACAATCCCTTCCTGTCCACGTCGGCCGGCTCCATGCTGGGCTACAAGTGGATGATCTACGAGCCCCTGATGATGTGGAACCCGGTGAAGCCGGCCGAGCCGTCGAAGCCGTGGCTGGCCACCGGCGCCGAGTGGGCCCCGGACAACAAGAGCGTCAAGATCACCCTGCGGGACAACGCCACCTGGTCCGACGGCCAGAAGGTGACCGGGAACGACGTCGCGTTCACGCACAACCTGATCAAGAAGACCAAGGCCCTCAACACCAACAACACGCCGTACGGCGACATCTCGGCGACCGGCAACGTGGTGACCATCAAGTTCACCTCGTCGATGTTCGTGTACCGGGAGAAGTTCCTGGGCCAGAACCCGATCGTGCCCGAGCACCTGTGGAAGGACATCAAGGACCCGACGACCGACGCGGTGAAGAACCCGGTCGGCTCCGGCCCGTACACGCTGAAGTCCTTCACCCCGCAGACCACCACGCTGAGCGTGCGCACCTCCGGCTACTGGCAGGAACTGCCGGCCGTGAAGGAGCTGCGGTACACCTCGTACACCGACAACAACGCGCAGACCACGGCGCTGGCCGACGGTTCCGCCGAGTGGTCGTTCGTGTTCATCCCGAACTACAAGGCCGTCTTCGTCGACAAGAACCCGGAGCACTACAAGGTCTGGGCGCCGCCGGTGCTGGGCATCCACGGCCTCTACCTGAACACCAAGAAGGCGCCCCTGGACAACGTGGCGCTGCGCAAGGCGATCGACCTGGTGGTCAACCGCGAGGACATCTTCCAGCAGGCGTCGGCGGGCTACTTCCACCCGGTGGTGACCAGCGTGACGGGCCTGCCGTCGCCGGCCGGTGACACGTTCATCGCCCCGGAGTACAAGGGCAAGACCCACGCCGTCGACGTCGCCGCCGCCAAGCAGGTCCTCACCCAGGCCGGCTTCAAGCTCAACGGCAGCACGCTGACCGACCCGAGCGGCAAGCCGGTGAAGATCGCGCTGACCGACCCGGCCGGCTGGTCCGACTACCAGACCTCGCTGGAGATCGTGAAGGACAACCTGTCCCAGATCGGGATCGCCGCCACGGTGGAGAAGGCCAACCAGGACGCCTGGTTCAAGAACGTCGAGGAGGGCAACTTCGACGCCACGTTCCGGTGGACCAACGGCGGCTCGACGCCGTACGACATCTACCAGACCGTGATGGACGGCGCGCTGCTCAAGCCGATCGGCCAGGCCTCGCCGGCCGGCAACTTCGGCCGCTTCGACAACCCGCAGGCGACCGCGGCGATCAAGGCGTACCGCGAGGCCGGTGACGACGCCGCCCGTACCGCCGCGCTGAACACCATGCAGAAGGTGTTCGTGGAGCAGGTTCCGATGGTGCCGGTCGGCGCGGACAACGTCGGCGCGGCGTACAGCACGAAGAACTGGGTCGGCTGGCCGGACGACAGCAACCCGTACGGCGCCGGGCAGCCCACCCAGGCCAACGCGCTGGACGTGGTCCTGCACCTGAAGCCCGCCACTTCCTGATCTCACGTCGCTCCCGGCACCGGCACGACGCCGGTGCCGGGGGCGGCACGCTGACCACCCCATCAAGACAGGAACTCGGCATGACGTCGATTCAAGACGCCCCGGCGCCGGCCAGCGAGGTGGTGCTGGAGGCGGCCGGCCTGACCAAACACTTCCCGGTACGCCGCAGCCTGCGCGACCTCTTCAGCCGGACGCACCACGCCGTGCACGCCGTCGACGACGTGGACCTCACGTTGCGCCGGGGCCGGGTGACCGCCCTGGTCGGCGAGTCCGGCTCGGGCAAGTCCACGGTGGCCCGCCTGCTCGCGCAGCTCTATCCCCGGACCGGCGGTGACATCCGGCTGCACGGCACGTCCACCCGGGTCTCCGGCGGCCGGCAGTTCCGGCAGTACGCCGCGCGGGTGCAGATGATCTTCCAGGACCCGTTCGCGTCGCTGAACCCGGTGCACACCATCCGGTACCACCTGACCCGGGCACTGAAGATCCACCACAACGCCGGCCGCACCTCGGCCGACCTCGAGCGCGCACTGCACGACCTGCTGAACCGGGTGTCGCTGACGCCGCCCGAACGCTACCTCGACAAGTTCCCGCACGAGTTGTCCGGCGGCCAGCGGCAGCGCGTCGCGATCGCCCGGGCGCTGGGCGCGAACCCGGAGGCGCTGCTCGCCGACGAGCCGGTGTCCATGTTGGACGTCTCCATCCGGCTGGGTGTGCTGAACCTGTTGCGGGACCTCAAGGAACGGCTGAACCTGGCCATCCTCTACATCACCCACGACATCGCCTCGGCGCGGTACTTCGCCGACGAGACCGTGGTGATGTACGCGGGCCGGATGGTCGAGGGCGGCGACAGCGAGACCGTGACCCAGTCGCCGGCGCACCCGTACACCCGGCTGTTGATCGATTCGGCGCCGGATCCGGACCGCCTGCACGGCACGCTCGAGGCCGACACCCGCGATCGCGGTAACGGCGAACCGCCGAGCCTGATCCGGCCGCCGGCCGGCTGCCGGTTCCACCCGCGCTGCCCGATGGCCATGCCCCGGTGCACCACCGATCTGCCGGTCCGCCTGGAGATCGGCGACCGGCCCGGGCACTGGGCCGCCTGCTGGCTCTACGACCAGGGCACGGTGGCGGCCGAGCAACCCGGTTCCGCGGCCGCGGCCGGCATCGTCCGGGAGGAGGCGCCATGAGATATGTCCTGCAGCGGATCGCGTTCTACGTCTTCACCGCGTGGGCCGCGATGACCATCAACTTCTTCATCCCCCGGATGATCCCCGGCGACCCGGTCCAGGCGCTGCTCGCCCGCTTCCAGGGCCAGTTGAACAGCGACGCGATCGAATCGCTGTACGTGCTGTTCGGCATCGACAAGAACTCCAGCCTGTGGAGCGACTACGTCGACTACTGGGGTCAGCTGTTCCGGGGCGACCTGGGCCTGTCCTTCTCCGCGTTCCCGTCGCCGGTCTCCGAGATCATCGGCGAGGCGCTGCCGTGGACCGTTGCGCTGGTCGGCATCACCACGGTCATCAGCTTCCTCCTCGGCACCAGCCTCGGCGTGCTGGCCGGCTGGCGGCGCGGTTCCTGGGTGGACGGCCTGCTGCCGGTGACCACGTTCCTGTCCTCGGTGCCGTACTTCTGGCTCGGCCTGCTCGCCATCTTCCTGCTGGCCGGGCCGGACAGCTTCTTCCCGTCCTCCGGCGGCTACGAGGGCGGCCTGGTGCCCGCCTGGGACCAGTACTTCATCCCGAGCGCGATCCAGCACAGCCTGCTGCCCGCGCTGACCATCCTGATCTCGTCGGTGAGCGGCTGGATCCTCAGCATGCGCAACATGATGGTCACGGTGGCCGCCGAGGACTACATCACCGTGGCGCACGCCAAGGGCCTGTCCGAGCGGCGGGTGGCGCTGAGCTACGCAGCCCGGAACGCGTTGCTGCCCAACGTGTCCGGCTTCGCGCTGTCGCTCGGCTTCATCGTCGGCGGCACGCTGCTGGTGGAGATCGTCTTCTCGTACCCCGGCCTGGGTTTCCTGTTGTTCCGCGCGGTCGGCGCGAAGGACTACCCGCTGATGCAGGGCATCTTCCTGATCATCACGATCGCGGTGCTGGTCGCCAACCTGATCGCCGACATCCTCTACCTGCTCCTCGACCCCCGCACCCGTAAGGAGGGCTGAGCGATGACGATTCCCACGTCCAGCATCGACCAGGTCATCCCCGGCCAGGGTGCGATGGCCCAGCCGGAGGAGGCCAAGCCGGTCAAGGCGAAGCGGCAGCGGTTCCGCTTCGTGACCAACGCGAAGGCCGCGACCGGCCTGGTCATCCTCGGCGTCTACCTGCTGTTCGCGGTCATCGGGCCGTGGATCGCACCGTACGATCCGGGCGCGCGCAGCAGCCAGCTGGTGGCGCCGCCGTCCCCGGACCACTGGCTGGGCACCACCCACCTCGGGCAGGACGTGCTGAGCCAGCTGCTGGTCGGCACCCGCGGCGTGATGGTCGTCGGCCTGACCGCCGGCGTCGCCGCGACCATCCTGTCGGTCATCGTCGGGGTGACCGCCGGCTACCTCGGCGGCGGCTGGGACGACGCGCTGTCCGCGCTGTCCAACGTGTTCCTGGTCATCCCGGCGCTCCCGCTGATCATCATCGTCGCGTCCACCTTCCAGAACGCGGGCTCGACGATCGTCGCCCTGACCATCGGGCTCACCTCGTGGGCGTGGGGTGCCCGGGTGCTGCGGGCGCAGACGTTGTCGTTGCGGCGGCGCGACTACGTCGAGGCGTCCCGGGCGTCCGGCGAGACCACCTGCCGGATCATCTTCTTCGAGATCATGCCGAACCTCACGGCGATCATCGCCTCCGGTTTCGTGGGTACCGTCATCTTCGCGGTGGCCACCGAGATCACGCTGGCGTTCATCGGCATCGGCGGCATCTCGAACTGGAACTGGGGCGAGATCCTGTTCTGGGCGCAGAGCCAGCAGGCCCTGGCCCAGGGCGCGTGGTGGTGGTTCGTCCCGGCCGGCCTGGCGATCGCGTTCCTCGGCACCGCGCTGTCGCTGATCAACTTCGGCATCGACGAGTTCGTCAGCCCGCGCCTGCGCAGCGCCGGCAAAACCAAGATCAAGACCGCCTCCGGCCATACCGTACGGATGCGCGTGGGCTTCACCCCGGTGCTGGCGAACTCGGCCGAGCCGCACACCCACGCCCGGCCCATGCCGATCAACCTGAACGGGGCCACCCCCGTGCAACGCACCGAAGAGGTGAATCCATGAGTGAGCCGGTGCTCGAGATCCGGAACCTCAACGTCGACTACGGGCTGGGCGAGCAGGCGGTGCACGCGGTCCGCGACGTCAACCTGACCCTGCACCGCGGCGAGGTGCTCGGCCTGGCCGGGGAGAGCGGCTCCGGCAAGTCGACGCTCGCCTACGGCCTGACCCGGCTGCTCGCACCGCCCGGCGTGATCACCGGCGGCGAGGTGGTCTACCACCCGGAGCAGGGCGAGGCGTACGACGTGCTGGCGCTGTCCGACCGCGGGCTGCGCGAGTTCCGCTGGGCGGAGACGGCCATCGTGTTCCAGGGCGCGATGAACTCCCTGAACCCGGTGCACAAGATCTCCACCCAGCTGGGCGACGTGCTGGCGGCGCACGAGCCGACGATGTCCGCACACAGCCGCCAGGCGCGCTGCCGCGAGATGCTCAAGCTGGTCGGCATCTCACCGGACCGGATGGACGCGTACCCGCACCAGCTCTCCGGCGGCATGCGCCAGCGGGTGATGATCGGCATGGCGCTGATCCTGCAGCCGCAGGTGGTCATCATGGACGAGCCCACCACCGCGCTGGACGTGGTGATGCAGCGGCAGATCCTGGGCCAGCTCATCGAGCTGCGCGAGCGGCTCGGCTTCTCGGTCATCTTCATCACCCACGACCTGTCCCTGCTGGTGGAGTTCTCCAACCGGATCGCCATCATGTACGGCGGCCGGATCGTCGAGGAGGCGCCCGCGGCGTCGCTGTACCGCGACTCCCTGCACCCGTACAGCGCGGGCCTGCTGAGTTCGTTCCCGGCACTGCGCGGTCCCCGCCGCGAGCTGACCGGCATCCCGGGCTCGCCGCCCGACCTCAAGGGCATGCCGAGCGGCTGCTCGTTCCACCCGCGCTGCCCGAAGGTGTTCGAGCCGTGCGCCGGCAACATTCCGGTGCTGGGACGCCCAACAACCCCGGACGGCGCATCGCGCTCGGTAGCCTGCTGGCTACACCCAGTCGTCGAGTCGGTCGGCTAGGCCTTTTTCATCCCCACAGGAGACCCATGAACCCCACCGTCACCCCCGCTCCCGGACCGCTGCTGCCGTACGCGACCTTCCCACCGGACTTCCGGTGGGGCGTCGCCACGTCGTCGTACCAGATCGAGGGCGCCGCGACCGAGGACGGCCGGACCCCCTCGATCTGGGACACGTTCTGCCGGGTACCCGGCGCCGTCCGGGACGGCGACCACGGTGACGTCGCCTGCGACCACTACCACCGGATGCCGCAGGACGTGGCACTGATCAAGAGCCTGGGCGTGGACTCGTACCGCTTCTCGGTGGCCTGGCCGCGCGTGCAGCCCGGCGGCCGCGGCCCGGCGAACCCGGCCGGCCTGGCGTTCTACGACCGGCTCACCGACGAACTGCTGGCGGCCGGCATCGCGCCGTGGGTCACGCTGTACCACTGGGACCTGCCGCAGGAACTGGAGGACGCCGGCGGCTGGCCGAACCGGGACACCGCGTACCGGTTCGCCGACTACGCGATGCTGGTCTTCGACAAGCTGGCCGACCGGGTGGACACGTTCACCACGCTGAACGAACCCTGGTGCTCGGCCTGGCTCGGATACCAGATCGGCGTGCACGCCCCGGGCCGGCGGGACTTCGGCGCGGCCATCTCCGCGGTGCATCACCTGCTGCTCGGCCACGGACTGGCCACCCAGCGGATGCGGGCGGCGCAGACCCGGCCGCACACGTACGGAATCACGCTCAACATGGGCACCGCCGACCCGGCCACCGACGCGCCGGCGGACCGGGACGCGGCCCGCCGGGCGGACGGCATGGGCCTGCGGATCTACCTCGACCCGCTGCGGCACGGCCGGTACCCCGAGGACATGGTGGCGGACATCGCCGCCCAGGGATCCGCGTTCCCGGTGCGGGACGGCGACCTGGAGATCATCTCCACGCCGTTCGACGTGCTGGGCGTGAACTTCTACTTCGGGCAGGACTTCAGCGGCACCGACGAGAACGGCAACACGGTCGACGGAGACGGCCTGCCGGTGGTACGCCAGGTCTTCCCCGGCACCGCGCGGACCGCGATGGACTGGCCGATCACGCCGGAACGGTTCACCCAGCTGCTGGTCCGGCTGCACCGCGACTACCCCGGGCTGCCGCTGGTCATCACGGAGAACGGTGCCGCGTTCGACGACCGCCCGGACGACGAGAACTTCGTGCGCGACGACGACCGGACCGCGTACCTGGCCGAGCACATCGCCGCCGTGGCGGCGGCCCGCGAGCAGGGCGCGGACGTGCGCGGCTACTTCGCCTGGTCCCTGATGGACAACTTCGAATGGGCCGAGGGGTACGCCAAGCGCTTCGGCATCGTCCACGTCGACTACACGACGCAGAAGCGCACGCCCAAGCAGAGCGCGCTCTGGTACCGCGACGCGATCAACCGCGACCGCGGCCGGTAGTGCGCCGGTGACCCCGGGGACACGGCCGGCTCGGCCGTGTCCCCTGTCGGCTAGCCGACACCCGGGGCGCCGTCGCAGGTCAGCTCGGCATTACTGGCATCTTTCCTTACTTTAGTGATCATCGATTTACCTCGGCATTACGCACCGCTCAGCAAGCTTCCCCCAGCACACATCAAGTGGGGGGAGCTACTTCCGTGCGTCAATCGACAACGCGGTCCGCATCGCCCGGCCCGACCGGACCGGGCCGCGCCCGGCGGTGGGTCTGGGGCCTGGGCATCGCCACCGTCTCCGCGGTCAGCGCCTTCGGCGTGTCGTCCTGGCAGGCGAACGCCGCGCCCAACCCACCGCCGGCACCGGGCATCCCGCCGGCCGCGGTGTCCAACCCGGAGCCGGTGCCCACCGGCGCCACCGGCGTCGGCTCGGACCCGCTGACCGCGTCCGAGATGGACAAGGCGCGCGCCATCGCCCTGACGCCGAACCTGGCCGGCGCGGCCAAGGACGTGACCGGCAAGGCCGGACCCGAGTTCCTGTCCGCGGAGATCACCGATGACGACGCCGGGCGCCGGGCCGACGTGTACTTCTACGACTACGCCGCCAACAAGCTGCACAAGCAGGTCGTGGACCTGAAGGCCGGCAAGCTGACCGGGTCGTACGCGGCGGGCGGCCTGCAGCCGCCGGCCAACGACCGCGAGGTCAGCACGGCGCTCAACCTGCTGCTCGCCGACGCGCAGGGCGCCAAGCTGCGCGACGGCTACGCCAAGGCCACCGGCCGGGCGTTCGCCGGGCCGCAGGACATCACCGTCACCGCGCACACCTACGAGCCGCGGCCCGCGGACTCCGACGCGAAGAAGTGCAGCAAGCACCGCTGCGTGCGGCTGATCGTCGAGGCCGGCGAAGGCACCTTCATCGACCTCAACGACGTGATCATCAACCTTTCCGGGCGCGCCGTCGTCCGGCTCGGATGAAACGGGGAACTGCGGAAATGACGGTCAAGCGCATCACGGGCGCCGCCGCGGCGGCGACCATGGTCCTGTCGCTCGGTGCGGCGATCGCCGCCCCCACGGCCGCCATGGCGGCACCCGCGCCGTGCGGGACGGCCACCCAGGTCAGGGAGACCCTGCCCAACGGCACCGTCTGGGACATGTGCTGGCGGATGCAGACGGGCGCCGGCCTGATCCTGGAGAAGGTCACGACGGCGACGAAGCGGAACCCGACGCCGGTCCAGATCCTCGACAACATCCGGCTCGCCCAGCTCAACGTGCCCTACGACCACGGCGGCGTGGAGTACAACGACGTCACCGAGTACGGCCTCGGCGGCTCCTTCGCGCAGACCATCGCCGGCGACGACTGCAAGGGCGGGTCGGCGCGCGAGGGTAGCGACGGCGAGAACCCGCTGAAGAAGCGCAAGCTGCTCTGCGTCAGCGCGGAGCCGTCCGGACTGGCGTACCGCGCGTCCGGGGAGGACAAGGTCTACTCCAAGCTCGGGCACGATCTGGTGCTCCGGTCCATCGCCCAGATCGGCTGGTACGAGTACGTGACCGAGTACCGGTTCCACGACGACGGCACCGTCTCGGCCCGTCTCGGCGCGACCGGCGACCTGGCGAACGACTTCTCCAAGCCCGACACGGGCTGGCCGATCGGCAAGGGCGCCAAGGACTACGAGACCAACCACTTCCACACCGCCTTCTGGCGCGTCGACTTCAACATCGACGGCAAGGGCGGCGAGAAGGTCGAGCAGTACGACACCAAGACCGACGGCAAGGACGGCGAGACCGGGCAGGCGATCCTCAAGACGTCGAAGACCGACATCGCCAAGGAGGGCAGCTTCACCAAGACCAACCAGCGCTGGTGGCGGGTCGCCAGCCCGACCAAGAACACCGACGGGCACCTCCGCTCGTACGAACTGGTCACCGGGCCCAGCGACGTGTACGAGGCGCACCCGGAGATGAAGCCGGACGTCACGTTCACCCAGAACCAGACGTGCGAGAAGTACGCCACCGACAACACCGACCCGCAGTGCGCCAACCGCACGACGGTCCTGGACTACGCCAAGGACAAGCAGGACCTGAAGGACCCGATCATGTGGGTCCGGGTCGGCTTCCACCACGTCCCCCGCGACGAGGACCAGAGCCCGATGCCGCTGCACTGGCAGGGTTTCGACCTGTCCCCGCGCGACTTCACCGCGGTCAACCCGCTGGTGCCGGACGGCCGGACGAACGTCAACGGGTCGGGAAACTGAGTCGGTGCACGTACGCCGGCTGTCCGTCGCGCTGATCCTGACCGCGGCCGTCCTGGGCGGCTGCGGTTCGGATCCGGCTCCGCCGGCCACGCCTCCGGGCGCGGCCGGTGGGGCCGGCCCCGCCGCCTCGCCGTCCGGGTCGTCCGGGGGTGCCGGGGCGGCACCGGCGCCGAGCACGGCGCCGCCGAACGGGGTCGACCTGCTGTTCGCCAAGATGATGATCGTCCACCACGATCAGGCCGTGCGGATGAGCCGGGACCTGGTGGCCAAGCCCGGCATCCCGGAACGCGCGCACGCGGTGGCCGCCTACATCGCGAAGGACCAGCAGCGGGAGATCGAGGAGATGAACGCCTGGCTCCAGGCCTGGGGGCAACCCGCCGTGAACCCGGCCGACCCGGCCCTGCACCGCCTGCACGGCCGCGACGGCGCGGCCCACGGCATGGTCGACGAGACCCAGGTGGCGGCGGCCGGGGCGGCGGCACCGGCGGAGGCCACCCGGTTGTTCCTGCGGCACATGATCGAACACCACAACGGCGCCATCACGATGGCACAGTCGGCGCTGGAGGACGGGCGCAACGCCTACGTGCGGCAGCTCTCCAAACACATCGTGAACGAGCAGACCGCGGAGAACGAGGCGATGCGCGGCATGCTCACCGAGCTGAACTGACCGCCCGGGCACCCGCCGCGACCCGGGCACCTCGCGGCCGTCAGGTCAGCCCCGGGCGCGGCTGATCTGACGGCGCTGGGTCGCGCGGGAGAACGGTATCGGCGCCCCGCCGGCCGCCGGCAGACCCCCGTCCGTCAGCAGCCGCGCGATCGGCAGCGTCGCCGCGCCCATCGCCACCGCGTCCGGCCCGAGCTGGCCGATGTCGATGCGGGTCTTCGAGTACGGATGCCGCAGGGCGTACCGCGCCGACGCGGCCCGGATCTCCGGGAGGCACCGCTCGCCCAGCGCCAGACCGGCCCGCCCGCCCAGCACGATCCGCTCGGGGCTGAACAGGTTGATCAGCCCGGCGATGCCCGCGCCCAGGTACCCGATCGTCTGCGTGATCACCTCGGCGGCCGGCCCGTCGACCGGGCCGCTCAGCACCCGCGGCAACAGCCCCGGGTCCGGCTCGCAACCGAGCGCCTCGGCCAGCCGGGCGTCCACCCGGTCCGAGGAGATGTACGCCTCGAGACACCCCCGCGCGCCGCACCGGCACCGGTCGCCGTCGTACACCAGCGTGGTGTGTCCCCACTCCCCCGCGTTGCTGTTCGCGCCGCGGTAGCCGCGCCCGTCCATCACCACGGCCGCGCCCACCCCGGCGCCGACCATCACGATGACCGCGTGCCGGGCGCCCCGGCCGGCGCCGAACCACATCTCGGCCTGCCCGACCGCCTTGGCGCCGTTCTCCACGAACACCGGCACGCCGGTGCCCTCGCGCAGCATCGCGCCGAGCGGCACACCGTCCCAGCCGTTCGTCTGCGAGTGCACCACCGGGTCGCAGGTCTGGTCCACCACGCCGGTCACGCCCACGCCGAACCCGAGCACCTCGGACGGCTGAACGCCGGCCTCGTCGACGACCGCGGCCAGCCCCTCGAGCAGCTTCGCGGCGACCAGCCGGGGATCGCCACCGCGCTCACCCAGCGCGTACGTCGCGACGCCGAGCCGGGACATCGCCAGGTCGTACAGCTCGACCAGCACCCGGGTGGGACCGACGTCGGCGCCGGCCACGTACCCGTATCCCGGTGCGACCCGCAGCAGGGCCCGCGGCCGTCCGCCGTCCGACCCGACCAGCCCGGCCTCCTCGACCAGCCCCTCGTCGATCATCTCGCCGATCAGGTTGCTGACGCTGGCCTGGCTCAGCGCGGTGGTGTCGCCGAGTTGCTGACGGCTCTGCCGCCCGCCGTGGAACAGGTCGGTGAGCAGGCTGGCCCGGTTCGCCCGGCGCACATCCCGTACCGTCGTCCGCCTGGTCTCCACGCGCGCACCATCCCTGCCGTCCGACTGTCGTGCCCGCTCATCATGTCGCCCGGCCCGGTGCAAAACCAGCACCGGGCGGTACCGGCCCTGGCGTACCGTGCCCCCATGACCGACTACCGCGAGGTGAACCGCGCGAACTGGGACGAGCGCGCCCAGGCCCACGCCGCCTCTTCCGACTACGGCCTGGACCGGTTCGCCGCCGATCCGCAGCACCTCAGCGAGGTCGTCCGGTTCGACCTGCCGCGGCTGGGCGACGTCGCCGGCCTGCGCGGCGTGCACCTGCAGTGCCACATCGGCACGGACACGGTGTCGCTGGCCCGGCTCGGCGCCACCATGACCGGCGTGGACTTCTCGCCGAAGTCGCTGGAGCAGGCGCGGCGGCTGGCGGAGCAGGCCGGCACCCCGGTCGACTTCGTGGAATCCGACGTGTACGCCGCCCCCGAGGCGCTCGGCGGCGCCCGGTTCGACCTGGTCTTCACGGGCGTCGGCGCGCTGTGCTGGCTGCCCGACATCCGGCGCTGGGCGCAGACCGTCGCCGCCCTGCTGCGACCCGGCGGGCGGTTGTTCCTCCGCGAGGGTCACCCGGTGCTGTGGGCGCTGGACTACGACCGCTCCGACGACCTGCTCGCGCTGCACACGTCCTACTTCACCCACGAGCAACCCCAGGTGTACGACGAACCGGGCACGTACGTGGCGACGGACGCCGAGTTCACCCACACCGTCACGCACGAGTGGAACCACGGCCTCGGCGAGATCGTCACCGCGGTGCTGGACGCCGGCCTCACGCTCACCGGACTGGTCGAGCACCAGAGCGTGCCGTGGGAGGCGCTGCCCGGCCGGATGACCAAGGTCGCCGAGAACGAATGGCAGATCAGCGACCGGCCCGAACGGTTACCGCACACCTACACTCTGCAGGCGGTCAAACCTTCCGTTTAGAGATCGACGCGTTCCGGGTATCCCGCGGTCCATCCCCACGAAATAGGAGACTCGGATGCGGTTCGGATCGATCGGCGGCGTCATTGTCCTTCTCTGGCTGATCCTCGGCGGCATCGCCGCCTTCGAACGCGGCTACTTCCGCGAGACGGGCGACGCGAGCTGCGCGGAGGCGGGCACGGTGATCGTCACGGTGGTCGCCGGCCCGCTCAACTGGCTGGGTGTCAACCCGAAGATCACCTGTGACATCCCGGAGCCCAGCAAGTAGGCCGGGGCCGAGGATGGCCACATCGGACGGTCCGGTTCCCGCTTCGGGGCCGGGCCGTTTCCGGTTCGCGCGCCAGGCAGTACCAGGCAGTACCAGGCCGGTGTCCGGTTTCCGGGTCGCCGCGTGGCGCCGCGGAGGTTAGGGAGCCGGCACGCCCCGCCAGGCGTGCCGGCTCGAGAACCAGGCTTGGACGCGGACATCGCCCATGCCTGGCTGCGCGTCCCGCACGGGGACACGTTGCGCGGGAACGGCGGAGCCGGTCCCGAAGGGGATGATGGTGCGGCCGGAGGCGGTCATCTGCCCGAAGCGGCCCGGCGCCCGGCCCGGTCAGGCGTGTCCCACCCCTACCCTGGCCATCCGACGGCGCACCCGCCCGACGTGCACGCGCCGGTCAGGCCTCGCGCCGCCGGCGCGGGCGCCGCCACGGGCGCGCCGGGCCGGGCCGGTCCGGCCGTGGCCGGGCCGGGCGCGGTCGCGGCGGGTCGTGCCGGGACTGGGACGGACGCCACGGTCCACGCGGTAGCAAGACGGCTCGTCGCCTCCGGGTCGGTGCAGGGATGGTGCGGTGGCCGGGGCCGGCCGGGTCGGCGTGGGGGGCACGCTTACTGCCTTCCGAAAGTGGGGGTTCGGGTCCCGCCGGCCGGGGCGTCGGCAGGCGGAACCGGCATACCGTATCTAGATCCTCATCGATGAGGAAACGCTCCGGCCCAGGCTTAACCGAGACCTAAGGCGTCCCTGCACCTCCGTTGCGGAAGCCGGCCGAAAGTGTCACCGCGTCCACGGCGGGCTGATCGTCGAGCCGTCCGGCAGGGTCGCCTGGAAGCCCACGCTCGTGGTGACCCAGGCGGTTCCCGGCTCGGCCGACGGATTGTCGATCGTCAGTTCGCCGCCGGCCGGCACCACCAGTACGTCACCGGCGCCGAGCGTGCCGGTGACGCCGTCCACGGTGACCGTCAGCTCGCCGGTCAGTTGCAGGAAGACCTCCTCCCGGCCGACCCGGTGAGCGACGCCCGCGCTGCCCGGTGCGAACTCGACCCGCCAGGCGCACAGCTCGGCGCTGCCCCGCGACGGCGCGGCGAACGAGTGGAACGTGGTGCCGTGCATCCGATGGGCGACCGCCTCGGACCTCCGCACGATCGGCATGATCCTCTCCCTCCAGTTGGTCAGGCTACTTGACTACATAGTCAAGCTGCTTGACCGATGTGTCAAACTGCGGAGGTGGATCGCGACCTTCTGGACCTGCCCGTCTTGTTCCTCGGCGCCGCACGCGCCCTGATCGACGGCATCGACGCCGGCGTCCGGGCGCGCGGCTTCACCGAAGTGCGACCGGCACACGGCTTCGCCTTCGCGCTGCTGTCCCACGGCGGCGCCACGACCGTCGAGCTGGCGCACCATCTCGACATCACGAAGCAGGCCGCCAGCCAGATGATCGAGGACCTGGTGGGGCGCGGGTACGTGGAACGACGGCCCCACCCCGACGACGCCCGCGCCCGGCTGATCGTGCTGACCGACAAGGGCTGGGCGTGCACCCGCGCCGCGGAGGAGGCCGCCGACGAGATCCTCCGCCCCTGGGCCGACGCACTCGGCACGGAACGGCTGGCCGCCCTGCGGGCCGACCTGTCCCGGCTCGCCGTACCCGGCCGGCTCCGCCCCATCTGGTGACCGCGCCCGGCGGGTCGAACCCGGCATTCCCGCACGCCGCGACCACCCGGTTATTCCGGTGTGCGGCGCATGGCCCACGAGGACCTCGCGGGTTTCGTCCCGGCGGCCGCGGTCCGGCAGTATCGTGACTACGTTTGGCGATCAGGCAGATCGTCGCCGAGTCCGGTCGCCATTGCGGACAGCTCCAGCCGTGTCAAGTTCTGTTGATTCCGGTCGCCTATCGGTGCGGGGGCATCATGACTCCAGAAGTCTCGACACAGAATCTGCGGGCCATGCGAAAGCATGCGGGACTCAGTGTTCCACCCGGTGAGGTACGAACGTGGTACCAGCGGGACCGAGACCGGGTTCTCTACTCGTCAAGCTTTCGCCGCCTCGCGGGCGTCACACAAGTCGCGGCAGTGTCGGAGAAGCACCTCCTGCACAATCGCCTCACACATTCGCTGAAAGTCGCGCAACTGAGCCGCCGGATGGCTCAGGCACTGATCAAGAAGGATCCTCGATTCCGAGACGAGATCGGCTTGGATCCCAACGTGGTGGAAACGGCGGGATTGATTCACGACCTAGGACATCCCCCTTCGGCCACATAGCCGAGCACAAACTCGACGACCTCGTCGGTCCGGACTGCGGCGGATTCGAGGGAAACGCACAGTCATTCCGCATAGTCGCCAAACTCGCCATCAAGGGCAGTGGCCGCGGACTGGACCTCACCAGAGCGACATTGAATGCCTCGCTGAAGTATCCCTGCCTACGAAAGGACGCAGAGACACCGAGCGACTGGCTGGACCGCAGCCGAGGGGCAAAATGGGGCATATACGATCAGGAACACGCCCTTTTCACCTGGACCCGTGAAGGCGGACCGGCCGGAGCGGAACGGACGCTCGAGGCGATCCTGGTCGACTGGGCCGACGACGTCTCGTACGCCACGCACGACATCGAAGACTATTCGACGACCGGCCTGGTTCCACTGCACCAGCTCGGGAACAACCCGAAGTTCCTGACCTACGCGGCAGGGAAGCTCCAGAAGAAGTACGGCGACGGCTTCGACACGGCCAAACTGAGTGACGCGGTGGAACGCCTCAAGGATCAGCCCCTCAAAGGCGAGTTCCGGGGCTCCCGCATCGATCGGCAGAAGATTCAGGATTTCATCTCGGACCGGATCGGCCTATATTCGCAGGTCTGGGACGAGAGTTCCGGGACCGGGGCTCTGGAAATACTCCCCGGCCCACCTTACGTGAGAATCAACGCCGATCTCCAGTACGAGGTCGAAGCACTCAAGCAGCTCACCTGGTACTACGTGATCGACAACCCGCCGCTCGCCGTGACCCAGGTGGGCCAGGAAAAGATCATCGAAGAGCTGTACCGAATACTCAGTAATCTTCTGGCGGCGTCCAGAGGCAGCCCTCGCATTCCCATCCAGCTCGTCGAGAACTACGAGCACAACAAAAAAGACGAGGCGCGGAGGAGTGGACCGGGTGGCGTCTCCGAGAACGTCGTCATAGCTCGCAGTGTGTGCGATTTCGTCGCCTCGATGACCGAGGATCAGGCGGTGGACCTCCATTCGAGATTCACCGGGAAGAGCGAGACAAATTCAATGTTCGGGACCTGGTTCTAGTCGGTGGTGGCCGCCTCGGCACCGGTGCGCTCAGGCGAGACGTGCATGCGCGGCGGTGGATCAGCACAGTCCATTGAGGCCGATGGGCACGACCTCGCGACTGTCGGTTCGGCTTCGTGGCGGTTTGGTCCATCGGGATTCATCGACTAGGACCGAACCGCGGGGCCCGATCAGCCCATTCACGGCTACCACTGCTTACGTGGGTCGGCCGATGCCGACAGACTGGGCGGATGCCCCAGCGGAACACCCTGCGTTATTGGATCGTGGTCATCGGCATCCCGCTGGCCGTCACCGTCGCGTCGGCGTGGGTTACCGCTCAGGTGCTGGGGAACAACGCCCGGGAACAGCTCGACCAGTTCGCCTCGGTCAATTCCTTGCTCATCGCCATCATGATCGCGGTGCTGAGCGTGCTGGCCGGCAATACCGGGCCGGCGCCGGCGTCACCGCCCGCGTCGGGCCGGCGGAAGCTCCGGGTCCTGCTGCCGCTCACCGTCATGATCCTGTTCTCGGTGGTAGCGGGTGTCGGCGGCATGGTCTGGCTCGACCGGGACTCCGCCCGGGAGGCGAGGTCCGCGGGCACGGCTGCGCCCGGCGACGTGCCCGATCCGAACCCGTCCCGGCCGCCGGTCGCCGCCACCACCCCGCCCGCTCCCCCGCCGTCCGCCCCGTCGCAGACGCCCACCGGGGAGCCGTCGACGCGGGCCGCCGAGGAGTTCGACGACCGGGTGCAGATCGGCACCACGTGGTTCTCCTTCGATGCCCAGCCGCCCGGCCATGTCAAGGACGCGGCCCGAGCCGATCTGCGCTATGTGGCACGCAAGAACGAGGCCTACGGTGTGGAGATCGGCCCGAACACGTCGGCGGCCACGTTCATGGCGTCGCCAGACGATCCACCGACGAAGGCCGACTGCGACATGAGACTGGGGAGCCCGCTGCCCAAGCAGTCCTTCGTCGAGTTCGAGAACGAGAAGTTCATCTGTTTCCGTACGAGCGGGCAGCGCCGAACGGGCTACGTGCTGCAGACCGTGAACTTCGACGAGAACCAGGCCGAGTTCCTCGCCCGCGTCTGGCCTTGACGGAAAGCCACGTCGAGGCGACGGTGCGATCGAGGTCGCAGACCCATCTCAGGACCGGGCGCCGGAGTGGCAGGCGTTCCTGGCCGGTTGGTTGCGCAGGATTCGGCTCCGCGGGCTGGTCGCCCGGCCGAGGTACAGCGTTCGCAGCGACGGGACGTTCCGGTTCGGCGGCCCGGGCAGGTCGGGAAGGACCGACGGGGCAGCCCACCACGCGTAGACACCGCTGCCACGGCTGAGTTCTCCGACGGCGGCGGCGAGGACGACCGGCACACCGGACAGCCGCCGCAGGGCCTGTTCTGCGCGAGCCCGCTCGGTCGGGACGTCGCCGGGTCGCGTTCCGGGAGTGTCCACGCGACCATGCTAGGCGCCCCGGTGGTGGTAAACGGGCCGCAATGACACCGCCGCACACCACCCGCGACTCCCTGCACGACCATCAGGTGCGGCCGGCGTCGTCCGCTGTCGTGCGGGTGCAGCGCCGGCGTACCGAACGCAGGGTGGGAATCGCGTTCGTCACGGCGAGTGCCCAGAGGACGAGCAGCGGCTGGAAGAGCAACCGCATCGCGCGGGCCGCGTCGGTGTTCAGACCGAAGCCGTCCCGGTGTTCGGTGAACTGGGCGATGTTGCCGGGCAGGATCGCGACGAAGAAGGCCGCCGTGACGGCGCCGACGACGCCGCGGGCGGGTTGCCTCCAGGTGGCGAGCAGGGCCACCGCGAGGCACAGCTCGACCGCGCCGGACGCGACCACCACCACGTCCTCGTCGAGCGGCAGCCAGGACGGTACCTGCGCCTGGAACTCGGTGCGGGCGAAGGTCAGGTGGGCGGTGCCGGTGAACAGCAGCAGCGTACCCAGGAGGATCTGGCCCGTGGTGTTGGCCGCGCGCCGCATGGCCGCCTCTTCCCGTCGGCTTTGGTCGCCCGTGGGCGGTGGGTGTTGTCGAACCGTGCCAGCGACCACTTTCACACACCGGGACGGTGCCCGCGCTGGCCGGGAACCGTCGGAAGGTGGCAATCCAGCCCGTTCTCGCGGGGCCGGCCGGGGCGTAACTTCCCGCTCATGCTTGTTCGCGTGTTGTTGGTCGGCCGCCTGGATCCGGGGTGTGCCGAGGGTGTCGAGCGGGACCCGGTGGCACGGTCATGACCGGGGTCGCCGCGGAAGGAACGTGGAACCTCACCCTGCACACCCCGATCGGCAGACTGGCGGCCGTCGTGGTGCTGTCGAGCGACGACGGTGTGCTCCGGGGTGTCGCCCGGGATCCGGGGTCGGACGAGGAGGTTCCGCTCCGGGACATCGTGCTCGACGGCGGGCGGCTGACGTGGGCGCAGACGATCACCAAGCCGATGTGGCTCCGTCTCACGTTCGACGTCACCATCTCCGGCGATGAGATGACCGGGCGGTCGAAGGCCGGGCGGCTGCCCGGTTCCAAGGTCGTCGGGCGACGCGCCGTGCCGGTGGTGGCGGCCGCCGCCGGCGCAGGCCCGAGTACCCCGGCCACCCCCGAAGCAGGCCCGGCTACTGCGGCCACCCCCGAAGCAGGCCCCGCCACCGCGGCCACCGCGCCGGGCATCGGGTTACCGGAGGAGGTCGCCGGTGTCCGGATTCCGCGGTCGGACCTCGTGGACGAGACGTTGTCCTTCGCCCGTGCCTCGTTGTCCGAGGTCCTGTTCCACCACGTCATGCGAACGTTCCTGTTCGGCAGCATCCTGCACCGGGAGGAGACCGGCACGGACTACGACGACGAACTGACGTTCCTGGCCTGCCTGCTGCATGACCTGGGCGTGCTGCGTCAATACTGGACGCCGGAGCAGCGGTTCGAGGTGGACGGTGCCGATGCGGCCGGCAGCTTCCTCGCGGCGCGCGGGCTGGCAGCGGAGAAGGTGGACATCGTCTGGGACGCCATCGCACTGCACACGGTCTTCGGCATCGCACTCCGCAAGCGGCCGGAGATCGCGATCGTGTCCCTCGGAAGCGGGCTCGACTTCGCCGGGATCGGTTACGACATCATGCCGGCGGGTTCGATCGACGCCATCCTGTCCGCGTTCCCGCGTCTCGGGTTCAAGGAGGAGGCCCGCGCCAACATGATCGACATGTACACCACCAAACCGGCGATGCACCTGCACTTCCCTTCGTTGTTCCAGCCCGGCCGGGTGCCCGGATACCAACCGCCCGCGCTCGTGGAGATGATGCTCTCGACGCCGTTCGCCACCTGACCCCGTGCCAGTCCCGGGCCGGCGACTGGACCAGGACGTCGCGGTCCAGTCGCCACTTGTCGCTCTCGACGACGGCCAGGTACGTCACCGGGTCAGTCGCGTTCGATGTGGTGCCCGACCAGCTGGGGGCCCATCAGCACCGCCTCGCCCGAGCCGTCCCTGCGGTTGTCCGGCGCCGGCAGCTCGACCGGATCGCCGGTGTTGCTGGCGCCGACCGGGCGTGGTCCCACCCAGGCGACGGTGAGGCGCGACTCGCCCTTGAGGAAACGCTGCACCCGGACGCCGCCGGTGGCGCGTCCCTTCGCCGGGTACGACGCGAACGGGGTGACCTTGACCTGGGTGCCGGTCGAGGTGACCACCATCGGGTCGCCGTGCTGGGGGTCGGCCGAGTCGACCACGTTGAACGCGATCGCCTCGGCTCCGGCGCCCAGGCTGATGCCGGCCATGCCGCCGCCCTTGAGGCCCTGGGGGCGGACCAGTTTGGCCGGGAAGCGCAGCAACGACGCGTCCGAGGTGACGAACACCAGCGCCTCGGTGGCAGCGTCGGTCAGCCAGGTGGCCTGCAGCACCTCGTCGCCGTCGCGCAGCGTGATGACCTCGAACTCGTCGGAGCGGACCGGCCACTCGGGGCTGCACACCTTGACCACGCCGTTGCGGGTGCCGAGCGCCAGGCCGGGCGAGCCCTCCGCGGACGGGCCGCCGAGCGGGGCCAGGCCGACCACGCGCTCGCCCTTCTCCAGCGGTACGAGTTCGGAGGCGGACATGCCACCGCGCAGCGACACGGTGCCGGACTGTTCCGGCAGCACGGGCAGCGGCAGCACGTCGATCTTGAAGGCGCGGCCGGTGCTGGTGACCAGGAGCACCCGGCCGCGGGCGGTGGAGTGCACGACGGCGCGTACCGCATCGTGTTTGACCCGGCCGCTGCGCCGGCGGCCCTCGGTGGCCTCCTCGCTCTCCGCCGCGCTCCGGGCGATCAGCCCGGTGGCCGACAGGATCACCTGGCAGGGGTCGTCGGCGACCTCGAGCGGCCCGGCCGGGACGGACGCGGCCAGCACCTCCTTGAGGTCGCCGTCGATCAGCGTGGTGCGGCGGGCGGTGCCGTATTCCGAGGCGACCTCGGCCAGTTCGTCGGAGACCACCTGCTTGAGGACGGACTCGTCGTCGAGGATGCGGGACAGCTCGGCGATCTCGGTGCGCAGCCGGTCCTGCTCGGTCTCCAGCTCGATCCGGTCGAAGCGGGTGAGCCGCCGCAGCGGCGTGTCCAGGATGTACGTCGCCTGGATGTCGGTCAGCCCGAACTCGCTCATCAGCCCGGTCTTGGCCGCGGCGGCGTCGTCGCTGGCCCGGATCAGCGCGACCACGCGGTCGATGTCGATCAGCGCGATGAGCAGGCCCTCGACCAGGTGCAGCCGGTCCTGGCGCTTGGTCCGCCGGTGGGTGGTGCGCCGGGTGACCACCTCGTAGCGGTGGTGCAGGAACACCTCGAGCAGAGCCTTGAGCCCGAGCGTCTGCGGCTGACCGTCGACCAGCACCAGGTTGTTGATGCCGAACGAGGTCTCCAGCGGGGTCAGCCGGTACAGGTCGGCGAGCAGCGCCTGCGGGTTGACGCCGACCTTGCACTCGATGACCAGCCGGGTGCCGTGCTCGCGGTCGGTGAGGTCCTTGACGTCCGCGATGCCCTGCAGCCGGACCGCCTGCCGCTGGCCCTTGCGGGGGCCGGAGACGATCAGCTTGCCCTTCACCTCGTCGGTGATCGCCTCGATGATCTTCTCGGTGCCGACGCCGTAGGGCAGCTCGGTGACCGTGATCGCCTGCCGGCCCCGGCCGCCCTCCAGCGGACCGGTGTTCGCCCGCGCCCGCATCCGCACCACGCCGCGGCCGGTCTCGTACGCCCGGCGCACCTCGTCCAGGCCGAGCAGCTGCCCGCCGGTGGGCAGGTCCGGGCCGGGTACGAAGCGCATCAGGTCGTCCAGATCGGCGTCCGGCGACGTGATCAGGTGACGGGCCGCGGCGACCACCTCGGCGAGGTTGTGCGGGATCATGTTGGTCGCCATCCCGACCGCGATCCCGGACGTGCCGTTGACCAGCAGGTTGGGGAACGCCGCCGGCAGCACCTTGGGCTCGAGTTCGGAGCCGTCGTAATTGGGCTTGAAGTCGACGGTGCCCTCGTTGAGCTCGCCGACCAGCAGCATCGCCTCGCGCGACATCCGGGACTCGGTGTAGCGCTCGGCGGCCGGCCCGTCGTCGGGGCTGCCGAAGTTGCCGTGCCCGTCGATCAGCGGCGCGTTCAGCGAGAAGTCCTGCGCGAGGCGGACCAGGGCGTCGTAGATGGCCAGGTTGCCGTGCGGGTGGTAGCGGCCCATCACGTCGCCGACGATCCGGGCGGACTTCACGTACGGCCGGTCGGGGCGGTGGTTCTGCTCGTGCATCGACCAGAGGATGCGGCGGTGCACCGGCTTGAGCCCGTCGCGGGCGTCCGGCAGCGCGCGGGAGTGGATGACCGAGTACGCGTACTCCAGGTAGGAGTCCTCGACCTCGGTGGTGATCGGGTTGTCGATGACCCGGGCGCCGGCCTGGTCGAACGCCGACAGGTCCACCCGCGTCTGTTCCTTCTTGCGGCGTGCCATGTGTTACGAACCTCTCAGGCGTCGATCGTCTCCTGGTCGATCCGGCCGGCGGCCTCGATCAACCAGTTCTTGCGCGGCTCGACCCGCTCACCCATCAGCAACTCGAGCGTGGCCTCGGCCCGCTCGGCGTCGGTCAGCGTGATCCGCCGGACGGTGCGGGTGGCCGGGTTCATGGTGGTGTCCCACAACTCGTCGGCGTCCATCTCGCCGAGACCCTTGAACCGGGGCACCGGCTTGACCACCTGCTTGCCGGACTTCTCCAGGCGCGCGACGGTCGAGTCCATCTCCTGCTGGGTGTACGTGTAGAGCGTCTCGGTGTTGCGGCCCTTGGTCACGATCTTGTGCAGCGGGGGCATCGCGGCGAACAACCGGCCCTGCTCGATCACCGGCCGCATGTACTTGGCGAACAGCGTGATCAGCAGGGTGCGGATGTGTGAGCCGTCCACGTCGGCGTCCGCCATGATCATGATGCGCCCGTAGCGGAGGTTGGCCAGCTCGAACGTGCGGCCGCTGCCGGCGCCGAGCACCTGCACGATGGCCGAGCACTCGGCGTTGTCCAGGACCTGCTGCAGGCTGGCCTTCTGCACGTTGAGGATCTTGCCGCGGATGGGCAGCAGGGCCTGGTATTCCGAGCTGCGGGCCATCCGGGCGGTGCCGAGCGCGCTGTCGCCCTCGACGATGTACAGCTCGCTGCGGGAGATGCCGGTGGACCGGCAGTCCACCAGTTTCGGCGGCATCGACGCGCCCTCGAGGGCGGTCTTGCGGCGGGCCGCGTCCTTCTGCTGCTTCTGGGTGAGGCGCACCCGGGCCGCGTCGACCACCTTCTGCAGCACGGTGCGGGCCTCGGCCTTGGTGCGGCGGCCGTCCACGTATTCCTTGAGGTGCCGTTCCACCAGGCCCTGCAGCACCCGGGTGATGCCGGCGGTGGAGAGTTCGTCCTTGGTCTGCGAGGTGAACTGCGGTTCCGGCAGGCGCACGTGGATGACCGCGGTCATGCCCTCCAGCAGGTCGTCCAGGACCGGCGGGTCCTCCTTGGGCTTGAGCAGCCCGCGGGCGTTGCGGACCGCCTCGGACAAGGCCCGGACCAGGGCCCGCTCGAAGCCCTTGCGGTGGGTGCCGCCGTGCACGTTGCGGATCGTGTTGGTGAAGCACTCGACGGTGCGCTCGTAACCGGTGCCCCACCGGAACGCGACCTCGATCTGGGCGACCCGCTCGACGTTGGACTGCATCACGCCGTTGGCGTCCGCGGCGTTCTCCTTGTAGGTCCCCTCGCCGGTAACCATCAGGATCTGGGAGACCGGCTTGTCGCCGCTCGGGGTGAGGAACTCGACCATGTCGGTGAGGCCGTCGGGGAAGTGGAACGTCTCGGTGACCGGCTCGGCCGCGGTCTCGTCACGCAACGTGTAGGCCACGCCGGGCACCAGGAACGCGGTGTTGCGCAGCTTGGCGCGGACCGCGTCGACGTCGAGCCGGGCGCCGGTCTCGAAGTAACGGGCGTCGTACCAGTAGCGGATGGAGGTGCCGCTGGCCTCGCCGCGCTTCATCTTGCGGACCACCCGCAGGCCCGACTCGGGGTGGAATTTCGCCTTGGGGCCGGGGCCGTCGAACGCGCCCGGCACGCCGCGCTGGAAGGACAGCTCGTGGACCTTGCCCTCGCGCTTGACCGTGACGTCGAAACGCAGCGAGAGCGCGTTGACCGCGGACGCGCCGACGCCGTGCAGGCCGCCCGAGGTCTTGTAGCCCGAGCCGCCGAACTTGCCGCCGGCGTGCAGCCGGGTCAGGACCAGCTCGACGCCGCTGAGCCCGGACTTGGCGTTGATGTCGGTGGGGATGCCCCGGCCGTCGTCGTCGACCTGCACCGAGCCGTCGGCGTGCAGGGTGACCGCGACGCTGGTGGCGTGGCCGGCCACGCCCTCGTCGGTGGAGTTGTCCAGGATCTCGTTGACCAGGTGGCCCACGCCGCGGCTGTCGGTGGACCCGATGTACATGCCCGGACGCTTGCGGACGGCGTCGAGTCCCTCGAGGTGGGTGAGGTCGTCCGCACCGTAGAGCAGCTCCGGTTGCGCAGTCACGAGGTGGTACTCCCGATCGGCAGGGTGGGCTTACAACGCGGCGAGCCTACCGGGCGCCTGGGACAGGATTCGGGAGCCCAGGCGGGGCCGGACCGGAAACTGGGCGGACATTACCGGCAAAAGTGCCAGGTCGTGAGCCACGACACGATCGTGGTGGTCAGCAGAGCGCGACCGTCCGGGCGTCCTGCGGGTGCAGCGCGCGGGACAGCTCCACCGGCTGTGCCTTGCCGGGCACCGCGACCGGCGGAAGTTCCTGGTACGCGATGGCCGAGTCGCTGGCCGCGCGGGTGGCGCTGCAGACCACCACGGTGTCGTGCGGCGCGTACGCCTGCAGCCGGGCCGCCGTGCTGACCACGCTCCCGCTGATCATGGCCTGCCCGCCGTCATGGGCGGTGTCCAGGTCGACGATGACGTCGCCGGTGGCAACGCCGACCCGGGTGGACACCGGGAACCGCCCGGCCAGGTGCCGCCCCCGCAGCACCTCCTGCACCCGCAGTCCCGCCCGGACCGCCGCCGCGGCGCCCTCCCCCGGGTCGCCCGGCGACAGTCCGAACACCGCCATGACGGCGTCCCCCACATATTTCTCCACGACACCCCCCTGGTCGCGGACCACCGCCGACACCGCGCGGAAATAGTCCATCTGCAGCGCCCGGACGTCCGCACAGTCCATCTCGTCCACGAGGGCCGTGAAGCCCACGATGTCGACGAACCAGACGGTGACAGTCTGCCTGCGGATGCCGTTCGCGGTGACGGTCATTCCCACGCTCCCCCTAGTGCCGGCGGTGGCTGAGAAAACCGTGCCAGCCGGACCCGCCGGAGCGGATCCGCAGAACTACCTATCTGTGACGCCCGGGCCGACCGTCAAGTTTGTGACGCAGAACCGGCCGAACCGACGAAACCGTGGTAGGTGGATTCGGTCTAGGCTGCCACGCATGGACTCGGTGGGGGACGACGCGCCACTCGTCGGCCGTACCGCCACGCTGGACGCCATCCGCACCGACCTGCTGGACACCGGGCCCGGCGGGACGGCCGCGGTTTTCGTGACCGGCGAGAGCGGTGTCGGCAAGAGCCGGCTGCTGCGCGAGACGGCCGACGCGCTGCGCGCCGGCGGCACCGCCGTACTCACCGGTACCTGCCTCGACATCGGTGACGCCTCCCCGTTGCACCCGGTGCTGCAGGCGCTGCGCCGGCGCGGGTCCGCGGTCACCGAGGTGGACGGCGACGCCGGAGCCCTGCTGGAACGAGTGTCCCGGGAATTGCGCGCGGTGGCCGGCGAACGCCACCTGCTGCTGGTCCTGGACGACCTGCAGTGGGCCGACCGCAGCACCCGCCAGCTGCTGCTCTACCTGCTGGCCGGCCTCGGTGACGTGCGGCTGTCGGTGCTCGCCGCGGTCCGCGCCGAGTCGCTGCAGGGCACCCACCCGCTGCGCCGGGTGCTCGCCGAGCTGCGCCGGCTGCGCTGGGTCCGGGTGGTCGACCTGGCCCCGCTGGACCGCGCCGGCACCCAGGAACTGGTCACCGCGATCGCCGGCGACGGAGTCGAGGCCGAGGACGCCGACCGGGTGTTCAAGCGCTCCGGCGGAAACCCGTTCGTGGCCGAGGAACTGGCCCGTGACCTGCGCGACGGCCGGGTCGAACTGTCTGACACTCTGCGCGAGATCTTCCTGTCCCGGGTGGACGAGCTGGACCCGCAGGCGCACGCCGTGGTGCACGCGGTCGCGGCCGGGGTGGAGCCGGTCGAGCACCCGGTGCTGGCCCGGGTCCTCACCCTGCCGGAGGACCGGCTGATCGAGGGGATCCGCAACGCGGTGGCACACCGCTTCGTGGTGGGCGCCCCGGACGGCTATCGGCTGCGGCACCGGCTGGTCGCCGAGGTCCTCGAACACCAGGTGCTGCCGGCCGAGCAGGCGGTGCTGCACCGCCGGTACGCCGAGGCGCTGGAGGCCACCGGGTCGGCCGACCACACCCGGCTGGCACACCACTGGCAGCAGGCCGGCGAGCCGCAGCGGGCGCTGCCGTCGGTGGTGGCCGCCGCACACGCCGCGGAACGGCTGTACGGCTTCGCCGAGGCACACCGCTACTGGTCCCTGGCACTGGACCTGAGCTGCGACGCGAGCACCGACCGCACCGAGCTGCTGGCGCACGCCGCGGAGTCGGCGCACCAGTGCGGCGAGCACCAGCGCGCGCTGACCCGGCTGGAGGAGCTGGCCGCCCGGCCGGACGGGCCCGGCGAGTGCGAGATCCACCTGCGCCGGGCGCGCTACCTGGCGGCGGCCGGGCGGTCGGTGACCGCGGAGATCGAGTACGAGAAGGCGCTCGCGGTGCCCGCCTGCACCCCGGGCGAGAAGGCGACCGCGGCGGCGTACCTCGCCGAACTGCTGCTGCACCTGGGCCGGTACGCGGACGCCGGCGCGCGGGCGCGGGAGGCGCTGCGCCTGGCCGAGGCCGACGGCACCACCGCCGACCTGGTCCGGGCCAGCGCGGCCCTGGGGTTCAGCGAGGCGTTCCGGGAGGACCCGGACGCCGGGCTGGCGGTCATCCGGCACGCCGTGGAGATCGCCGAGCGTTCCGGGCACCCCGACGACCTGGGCTGCGCCTACCTGCACCTGGCCGAGCTGCTCACCGGCCCGCTGAACTCGCTGGAAGAGGGCGTGCTGGTGGCCCGGCGGGGCGCGCAGAAGCTGGCCGAGATGGGCGTCGGGCGCAGCTACCAGACCCGGCTGCTGGCCATCGCCGCCAACGGCCTGTTCCGGGTCGGTCAGTGGGCCGAGGCGGAACGGGTGATCGACACCGCGATGCGGCACCGGCCGTCCGGCGCCGACGCGGTGGAGCTGCTGCTGGCCCGCTGCCGGCTCTGGGTCGGCTTCGGCGACATCGAGGCGGCCGACCGCGACCTCGACGCGGTGGCGACGGTGCTGGCCGGCGGCGGCGCCCGGCACGTCCTGCCGATGCTGACCCTGCGCGCCGGACTCGCCATGTGGCAGGGCCGGCACGCCGAGGCCCGCGCGGCGGTGCAACGCGGGCTCACCGAGACCCGCTCCGACGACCTGGTCCTGATGGGCATCCTGGCCTGGCACGGGCTGCGCGCCGAGGCCGAGGCGCACGCCGCCGGCGGCACCGTCGACCCGTCCGCGGTCCGCCGCCTCACCACGGTGGTGGACCGGATGACCCGGGGCGTCGCCAACGCCGCTCCCCCGGTCCGCGCCGTGATCGACGGCTACCAGGACCTCTGCGCGGCCGAGCTGAGCCGCATCGAGGACCGCCACGATCCGCATCCGTGGGCCCGGGCGGCGGCCGTCTGGGACAAGCGCCAGCAGCCGTATCCGGCGGCGTACGCCCGGCTGCGGATGGCCGAGGCGTCGTTCGCCCGCAAGGGGAAGCGGAGCGCCGCGATCACGGCGCTGCGCGAGGCGTACGCCACCGCCCAGGCGATGGGCGCCAAGCCGTTCGCCGCGGAGATCGCCGCCGTGGCGGCCCGGGCCCGGGTCACGCTGGGCGAGCCGGACGCCGTCGCGGCCACGCCGGCACCGGACGCCGGTGATCCGCTGGGCGTGCTGACCGGGCGGGAACGCGAGGTGCTGGCGAAGGTGGCCGAGGGCCTCACCAACAAGGAGATCGGGCAGCAGCTGTTCATCAGCGAGCGCACGGTCGGCGTACACGTCGGCCACATCTTCGACAAGCTGCAGGTCCGCACCCGTGTGCAGGCCAGCCGGGTGTACCTGGGCGCGGTCTGACCGTCCCGCCCCGGTCGGCGGAAATACGTCGTTCTACCGATCCCTACCTACGTCGCCGGTGCCAGGCTCCTTGCACGGGGGAGCACCGCCCGGCGGCATCCGCCGGCGGGCGGTGCTAGGGGGCCCCTCCGCTTTCCCGAACCGCCCGTGGAGGAACCGATGACCGTGTCGGTCTGGGGACCCGTGCACCAGGACATGACCGCGCTCCTGACCGGCCAACCCGACGACGTACCCGCCGTGGTGGACCAGCTGACCAAGCTGCAGGACATCCTGGAACGGGTGCCGCCGCTGCTGTGCAGCAATCCGCTCGCCGACTTCAACAAGCTCTACCTGCACATCACCACGACGGTGCTGGACCGGCTGTACGAGGGTCGCTTCGCCGACCCGGCGTTCCTGTCCCGTCTCGACGTGGAGTTCGCGGCCCGGTACTTCGAGGCGCTGCGACACTGGAGCCAGGGCAGCGCCGCGTGCCCGCGGGTGTGGAGCGTGCTGTTCCACCGGGTGGGCGGCCCGGACTGCCGCCCGTTGCCGTCGGCCGCCGCCGGGGTGAACGCGCACATCAACTTCGACCTGCCGTTCGCGCTGGTCACCACGTTCGACTACTTCGGCTCGGACCCGGTGGACGACGGCGACCAGCACGCCGACTACCTGCAGATCAACGAGATCTTCGCCGACGCCATCCCCGGTCTGCGCCGCGGCTACCTGGAGAAATGGCAACTGCTGATCGACACGATCAACGGTGACCTGGACGACTGGTGGCAGGGCGAGACGATCGAGTACGCCCGCAACGTCGCCTGGCGCAACGGCCAGCGGCTCTGGTCCGTCCGGCACGACCTGCCGGCCACCGCCAAGGAACGCGAGCGGCTGGACAGCAACGCGGCGGCGCTGGGCCGCCTGCTGCTGTCACCGCTCGGCGCGCTGCTCCAGTAGTCGGCGGGCCCGCGCCGGGGAGGACGCGGGCCCGGGCCGGTTTACTGGATCACCACGAGCCGGGCGACGGTGGCGTCGCCGTCCTTGGCGCCGGCCACGCCGACCTGCGCACCGGCCTTCATGTCGGCGACGTCGGCCTTCTTCTTGGCGTGCCGCACCCGCACCTTCTCGTGCAGTGTCCAGGTGATGACGTAGCCGTCGGTGGACCGGACGCTGACCGTGGAGCCGTCGACCGCGGTGACCGCACCGCGCTGCACCACGACCGTCCGTACCCCGTCCTTGGCCTGCACGACGATCTCCCCGTGCAGGGTGTTCTTGCGCAGGTGCCGGCGGACCCCGGGGTGCCGCCCGGGCTTGTCCTCGCCGGCCGACGCCGACGGGGCGGGCGTGGCGGCCAGACCGGTCTCCAGACCGACCGCCTGCAGGGCGTACGCCTCGTCCGCGAGGTTCGCGGCACCGGAGGAGTCCGGTGCGGCACCACAGCCCGTGAGGCCGAGGACACCGGCGAGACCGAGTGTGCTGAGCGTGAGCGCCAGGTGGTTTCGTGTCATGGGAGCAGCCTGCGCCGCCCGCACTCGACCGGTGTCAGGGCAATGTTCGGGTCCGGTAAGGCTCGCGGTCCGGGTACGGGATCTCGACCGTGAACCGGGCACCGCCCTCGGCCGCGTGCCCGGCCTCGATCCGGCCGCCCAGCCGGGCCACCAGGCGGGCCGCCAGCGCCAGGCCCAGCCCGCTGCCGACCTTGCGGATACCGCGGTACCGCCGGTGCAGCGCCCCGCGCTGGAACGCCACCGCCAGGTCGTCGTCGGTGAAACCGGGCCCGCCGTCGCGCACCTCCAGCACCCCGGCCCGCGGTCCGGCGCGCACCGCCAGCACCAGCGGGGCGCCCTGCGGGGCGATCCGCAGCGCGTTCTCGCACAGGCCGTCGACGACCTGCCGGACCCGGCCCGGGTCGGTGTCCACCAGCACCGGCTCCGGCGGCAGTTCGACCAGCAGGCGCGGCCCGTCCGGCGCGCAGCGCGGCGCCCACGCCTCGGCGGCGGCGCGCATCAGCTCCACCAGGTCCACCCGGACCACGTCCAGCGGCAGGTCGGCCGCCTCCAGCCGGGACAGCACGAGCAGGTCCGCGATCAGGCGGTCCAGCCGGTCCGCCTCGGCGACCATGGTGGCGCCCGCCTTCGGTACGCCGTCCGCGCCCACCACGCCGTCGGCGAGCGCTTCGGCGTACCCCCGGATCGTGGACAGCGGCGTGCGCAGCTCGTGCGAGACCGACAACAGGAAGTCCCGCTCCCGCCCCTCGCTGGTGGCCAGCGCCGCGGCCAGGTGGTTGAACGCGGCGGCCAGCTCGGCCGCCTCGGCCGGTCCCCCGCCGGTCAGGCGCACCGACCGGTCGCCGGCGCTCAGGTGCGCGGCCGCGGCGGCGGCCTGCCGGATCGGCCGCGCGATGAACCGGGCCAGCACCGCCCCCGCGCCCACCCCGCCGAGCAGGCCGGCCAGCAACGCCAGCCAGACCCCGCCGAGCACCAGCCCGGCGGTGCCGGTGGAGGCCGGGCGGGTGAGCACGACGCCACCCGAATTGCCGGACAGCGGCCGCCCGACGATGAACGCGGACCGGCCGTCGACCCGCCCCCGGGTGTTCACCAGCGCGCCGCCGGCCACCTGCTGCACCACGCGGTCGGGCAGCCCGGCCCGGTCCACCACGCCGCGGCGGATCAGGTAGACGGCGATGTCGTCGCGGCGCAGCTGCCGGACGATCCGTTCCCGGGCCGCGGGCCGTTCGCCGGACAGCAGCTCGACCGCCAGCGCGCTCGTGTCGACCAGTTCCTCCCGGGCCTGCCGGTTCGCCGAGTGCACCGCGAGCGGCACCGCGACCAGCGCGGTGATGATCACCGCGACCACGGCGGTCGCGGCGGTGACCCCCACGACCTGGGCTGTCAGGGTACGGAAGGTCAGCACGTCAGTTCGGCTCAGGGTGGTGGGCGGGGCCGGCGGATGTGGCATCGGCCGTGTAGCCCACACCCCGCACGGTACGGATCACCGTGGCGGCCGGACCCAGCTTGCCGCGTACCTGCGCCACGTGCACGTCGACGGTGCGGGTGCCGGCGTGCGCGGCGTATCCCCACACCGCGGCCAGCAGTTCCTCCCGGGTGAACACCCGTCCGGGCCGGCCGAGCAGGTGGGACAGCAGGTCGAACTCGGTCGACGTCAACGTCAGCGCCGCGCCGTCCACGGTGGCCAGCCGCCGCTCCGGGTCCAGCGTCACCGGACCCAGCGTGCGGACCCGGGCGCCGCCCGGACCGGCGGCCCGGCGCAGCAGCGCCTTGACCCGCGCCACCAGCTCGCGCGGGCTGAACGGCTTGGTCACGTAGTCGTCGCCGCCCAGTTCCAGGCCGAGCACCCGGTCCACCTCGTCGTCGCGGGCGGTGAGGAAGATGACCGGCGTCCAGTCGCCGTCCGCGCGCAGCCGCCGGCAGATCTCCGTGCCGTCCATCCCGGGCAGCGCGATGTCCAGCACGCAGGCGACCGGCCGCATCCGGCGCGCGGCGGCCAGCCCGGCCGCGCCGTCGTGCTCCACGTGCACGCCGAAGCCGTCGCGGCTCAGGTACAGCCGGACGAGATCGGCGATCGGGCGCTCGTCCTCGACCACCAGGACGAGGCCCTGGGCCCGCGCATCGGTCACCCGCCCATTCTGCCCGGGTTATCGTCCGGGCCGTGTTCGGACGAGGTAAGGGCCGCCCGCACCGTCAGATACCGCTGCTCCGGCACGCTGCTGGTCATCCGCGCCGCGGTCAGGTACGACGCGTGCGCCTCAGCGGTGTACCCGGCCCGTTCCAGCAGGTGCGCGCGGACCGCGTGGAGGCGGTGGTTCCCGGCCATCCGTTCGTCGCCGTCCAGCTCGCCGAGCACCGCCAGCCCGGCCAGCGGCCCGCGCGCCATGCCCACCGCGACCGCCCGGTTCAGCGTCACCACCGGGCCGGGCGTGATCCGCTCCAGCACCTCGTACAGTGCCAGGATCTGCGGCCAGTCGGTGGCGTCCGCGCTCGGCGCCTCGTCGTGCAGCGCGGCGATCGCGGCCTGCAGCTGGTACGGGCCGATCGGCCCGCGGCCCAGCGTCGCCGAGATCAGCGCCACCCCCTCGGCGATCTGGCCGGCGTGCCACCTGGTGCGGTCCTGCTCGTCCAGCGGGACCAGCGCGCCGTGCGCGTCGGTGCGGGCGGCCCGCCGCGCATCGGTCAGCACCATCAGGGCCAGCAGTCCCGCGGTCTCCCGGTCGTCCGGCATCAGCCCGCGCAGCATCCGGGTCAGCCGGATCGCCTCGGCGGTCAGGTCGGTACGCTGCAGCGCCGCGCCGCCGCTGGTGGTGTACCCCTCGTTGAAGATCAGGTACAGCACCTGGCGGACCACCCGGAGCCGGTCGGCCCGCTCCGCCTCGGGCGGCAGGGCGAAACTCAGCCCGCTGGTCCGGATCTTCTGCTTGGCGCGGCTGATCCGCTGCGCCATGGTCGCCTCCGGCACCAGGAACGCGGACGCGATCTCCGCGGTGGTGAGCCCGCCGACCGCCCGCAGCGTCAACGCCAGCTGCGACGGCGGGGACAGCGACGGGTGGCAGCAGAGGAACAGCAGCGTCACCGTGTCGTCCCGCTCCGGCACGGTCGCCGGCAGGTCCCGCAGCGCCACGGTGACCTCGCGGTCGCGGCGGGCGCCGTCGCTGCGCCACTCGTCGATCAGCCGGCGCCCGGCGACCGAGATCAGCCAGGACCGCGGGTTGTCCGGTACGCCCTCGCCGGGCCACTTCAGCGCGGCCGCGAGCAGCGCCTCCTGCACCGCGTCCTCGGCGGCGTCGAACCGGCCGTACCGGCGGATCAGCACCCCGAGGACCTGCGGCGCCAGCTCACGCAGCAGGTCCTCGACCACCGGGGCGCTCACTGCTCGGGCGGCCCGTCCGGAACCTCGCGCAGCTCCACCCGCTCGGCCCAGACGACCACCTGGGAGGCGAGTTCCACCGCCCGGTCCTCGTCCTTGACGTCGAACACCCAGTAGCCGGCCAGCGACTCCTTGGCCTCGGCGAACGGCCCGTCGGTGACCACCACCTGGCCGTCCACCAGCGAAACCGTCTTGGCGGACGTCGGGTCGGCCAGGCCGCGCGCCTCGACCGCCTCGCCGGTGCGCTCCAGCTCGGCGTTGAAGGACCCCATGAACGAGATCATCTCGGTGACCCACTCCGGGGTACGGGACTGCATCATCGTGGCGCCGTCACCGAACATCATCAGCATGTACTTCATCGCGTCTCTCCCTGGATCGGCTGCCCCGGCGGGGCGCGTTCACCATAGGGTCGGTGCGGCCGCGGTGTTCTCGACATGCACCGGTCCGAAAATTCGGTGTCAGCCCAGCAGAGCCGGAACCCGCTCGAACAACTGCGTCGTGAACGTCATCATCTCGTGCAACATCCAGTTACCACTCACCAGAATCGCCACCCCGACCGCCACCGCCTTCGGCACGAACGACAGCGTCGCCTCCTGAATCTGCGTCACCGACTGGAACAACGAAATCGCGAAACCGATCAACAACGCGGTCAACAACACCGGCGCGCTCATCTTCGCCGCAATGGTCATCGCCTGCAGCCCCAGCTCCACGATCTGCGTGTCAGTCATGCCATCCCCATCGGGCCACCACACCGCCCCCGGAGTGCAGGACGGACGCGCCCCGGTTGCCGTTAGGTTCACCCCCGCCGACCCCTCAAGTCCGGCGCCCCGGCTGCCGCTGAGCGGGGGTTTGCCGATCTGTCCGGTTACCGCCTGCGGGACTCGGGAGACCTTCAGGCGGACGGGCTCATGGAGCGTTTCAGCCTGGTGGCGGCTGCGTTACTGGTGGATCTTGGGAACCTGAGGTCGGATAGGCGATTTCAAGGTTTGGATGCAACACCCACGTTTCTGCAGGTAGGAGTGGGTTGTGGCAGGGAGATTGTCGGCGTTGGAGCGGGAACGGATCGGGTTAGGGCGGGCGGCGGGTGAGTCGGTCCGGC
>NZ_JAIWNC010000013.1 GCF_020216025.1 Jidongwangia harbinensis
CCCGGCCCCCCGCGGGCCCCCGGGGCCGGTGCCGCTGGTGCTCGCCCCCGCGCCCGGTGCGGCCGCGTGCCCGCACTGCGGGCACGCCGCCACCGAGCGGATCGCCGCGTTCAGTGCCACCGCGTGCCGGGAGCTGCGCCGGTGCCCGTCCTGCCGGGAACCCTTCGAACACGTGAAGGAGATCTGAGGTGGTGGTACGGGAGTTCCATCCGCTGCGGGTGGCCGCGGTCGAGCGCCTCTGCGACGACGCGGTGGCGGTGACCTTCGACGTGCCGTCCGACCTCGCCGGGCGGTACGCGTTCCGGCCGGGTCAGTCGCTGACCGTGCGCCGGTCGATCGGCGGCGCGGACGAGCGGCGTACGTACTCGATCTGCGCCCCGGCCGGCGCCCGCCCCCGGATCGGGGTGCGTGAGGTGCCGGGCGGGCTGGTCTCGTCCTGGCTGGTGCACGAGGTGCGGCCGGGCGACCGGGTGGAGGTGGCGCCGCCGTCCGGCACGTTCACGCCGGACCTGGCGGCCGGCGGGCGGCACGTGCTGGTCGCGGCCGGTTCCGGGATCACGCCGCTGCTGTCCATCGCCGCGTCCCTGTTGCGGCACCCGGACGCCCAGGTGAGCGTGCTGTACGGCAACCGCCGGGCGGACACCGTGATGTTCGCCGAGGAACTCGCCGACCTGAAGGACGCGTACCCGTCGCGGCTCGAACTCGTCCATCTGCTGTCCCGCGAGGCGCGCGAGGCCGACCTGCTCACCGGTCGCCTGGACGCGCCGAAGCTGCGGATGCTGCTGCCGCTGCTGATCGACGTGCCGGACGTGGACCACTGGTGGCTGTGCGGCCCGTTCGGCATGGTGACCGACGCGACCCAGGTGCTCGGCGAGCTGGGCGTGGCACCGGACCGGATCCACCGCGAGCTGTTCTGGGTGGACGAGGCCCCGCCGGAGGTGGTCCGCGCGGAACGCCGGCCGGACGGCCCGGTCAGCGACGTCACCGTGGTGCTCGACGGGCGGGCCAGTACGGTCGGTGTCGCGGCCGGCCACACCGTGCTGGAGGGCGCCCAGCGGTCCCGGCCGGACCTGCCGTTCGCGTGCAAGGGCGGGGTGTGCGGCACCTGCCGGGCGCGGGTGGTGGCGGGCGAGGTCACGATGCGCCGCAACTTCGCGCTGGAGCCGCGCGAGGTGGCCGCCGGGTACGTCCTGACGTGTCAGTCGACCCCGGTCTCGCCGACCGTGGTGGTCGACTTCGACGAGTGATCTACCAGGGGATACTACGCACGGTGGAGGTCCCGGGTTCACCCTCGGCGGGTTCTGTGCACAACCGCATAGCGGCCGTCCCGTCCGCAGGTTTCTGCGTATGTAGTGCAAGAAGATCGCACTACGAGAGGGGACGATCGACATGCGAGGACGCACCGCGCTCGCGCTCGGGATCGCAGCCGTCACGGTGGCCGCGGGGCTGGCCGTGGCGCCGCTGACGTTCGCCGCGCAGGCGCCCGCGAACAGCTGCCCGGACCTGGAGATCATCGGTGCCCGGGGCACCACCGAACGGCCCGGCCTGGGCGTGGTCCTCACGCCGCTGGCGCAGCGGATCACCCGCGAGGTGCCGCAGACGGTACGGACCACGGCACTGGACTATCCGGCCTCGTTCAACTACACCGCCAGCGTGCGCCAGGGCGTCACCCGGCTCGCGTCGGACCTGCAACGCACCGCCGGGGCGTGCCCGGACACCCGGTTCGTCCTGATGGGCTACTCGCAGGGCGCGGACGTGGTCGGGGACGCGATCGCCGGCAGCGGCCGCCGGGCACCGGCGCTGTCCGGCGCGCTGACCGACCGGATCGCCGCGGTGCTGCTGTTCGGCGATCCGGCGTTCACCGCCGGGGAACCGTTCAACGTCACGGACGGCGCCCGGTCCGGCATCTTCCCGCGCGGTGCGGGACGCCTGGACACGGTGGCCGATCGGACCCAGTCGTTCTGCAACCGCAACGACCGCTTCTGCCAGGGCGGCACCAGTCTGGCCGCGCACCTCGCCTACGGCGGGTTCGCCGACGAGGCGACCGCCTTCGTGGCCGGGCAGGCCGCCGGCTGACCGGTCACCCGGAGACCGGTCAGCCGGAGATCGGTCAGCCGGAGACCGGCGGGGCGCCCGCCAGCGCCCCGGGCCGCGGTTGCCGCGCGCGCCGCCACACCGCCAGGGCGAGCAGGGCCCCGGGCATCAGGCCGATCAGCCACAGCACCGCCACCGGCACGAACACCAGACTGCCGAGCGGGCCGCGCACCTCGGGCGGCGCGCCGATCTCACCGCCCGGGCAGGCGACCGCCACCCGCCCGGCGCGCGGCAGGTCGAACACCCCGAACAGGACGGTCACCACGCCGTCGCCGTGGTCGGTGAACCGCACCGACGGCTGCCGCACCGCGATCCCGTTCCCGTCCGCGCCGGTGACGGTGCAGGACCCCGGCTGGTCGTTGTACCGGGCGAACACGGCGTGCCGTCCGGCCGGCAGCTCGACCGACGCGGCGGTGGTGGTGCGTGCCGGGACGAACCGTGCGGTGGCCATCTCGGCGCCGTGGCCGACGAAACCGGTCACGCCGTACACGCCGAGGATCGCGGCCGCGCCGGCCACCCGGTACCAACGGCGGGCCGGGACCACCGCGGGCGGGCGACGCCGCAGCAGCCCGGCGCCGAAGCCGAGGGCGGCGGTGGCCACCGGGACCGGGATCAGCGGCACCCAGGACGGGCCGTCGCGCAGATCCGCCGCGAGCGGGATCACCCAGCGGAAGACCGCGTCGCCGGCGGCGAAGTACACCACCGCGACCCCGGCGGCCGCGGCCAGCACCGGCGCCAGTCGCCGGCCGATCGCGGCGGCGCCGGCTCCCGGGGCGGTCCGCCGGCCGTGGTGGGCACCGAGCACCAGGCCGGCCACCGCCACGACCACCGCCGCCAGCGTGACCACCTCGGCCCGGTCCGGCCGGTGCCCCTCGTGCTGCCCGGCGGCCAGCCACCCGGGGGTGAGGAGCAGGGCGGCCGGGATCCAGCCCAGCCACATCGCGATACGTGCCACGCGGCGACGCTAGCCGAGCCGGTCCAGCGGCGCCGTCTGCTATAGAGAGGGCATGCATGACGGTGATCCGCACATCCACGTCGATGCGAAGCTGCTCGGCGGCGTGGCGGTCCGCGAGCGGCTGGCGGCCACCTTCGGCCTGGTCGCCGACCTGCCGGCCAGCGTCACCACCGGATGCGACCGGCGGGTGCCGCTGGCGATGACGTCCGTGCACCCGGAGAAGGTCACCTGCCTGGCCTGCCGCCAGTTCGCGCACCGGGGACACCTGAAGCTCGCCGATCAACTGGACGACCTCGGCCGGTTGCCGGGCAGCCCGCTGACCGGCGGGCAGACCGCGGACGCCGCGGCCCGGCACCGGGACTTCGCCCGCCGGTTCGCCTAGGGTCGCGGGGCATGAGCGTGATCAGGCAGCTGTCGCTGGGCGTGGACGACGACGAGCGGGCGGGCGCGTTCTGGGCGCGGGCCCTGGGGTACGTGCGGCGTCCGCCCCGGTACGACGGCGACGACTGGATCGTGCTGGAGCCGCCGCCGGGCGTACCCGGGGTGCCCCTGGCCATGGACGTCAGCGGCAGCCCGGCGCCGGACCTGCCGCGCATCCACCTGGACCTGGCCGCGCCGGACGGCGACCTCGACGCCGAGGTGGACCGCCTGGTGGCGCTGGGCGCGCAGCGGGTGGACTGGCCGTACTACCCGGCGGAGCCCGGGCCCGGCGAACCCCGGTACGTGGTGCTCGCCGACCCGGAGGGCAACCGCTTCTGCGTCGCCGAGTACTGACCGGTCACAGCTCGACGCGCTGGCCCTTGCCGACGACCACCACCCCGGCGTCGGAGACCGTGTAGAGCTTGCGGTCGCGGTCCAGGTCGACGCCGATCTGCGCGCCCTCGGGCACGATCACGTTCTTGTCCAGGATCGCGTTGCGGATCACCGCGCGCCGCCCGACCTGCACGCCCTCCATCAGCACCGAGCCCTCGACGTGCGCCCACGAGTTGACCCGCACGTTCGGCGAGATGACCGAGCGCTCGACCAGGGCGCCGGACACCACCACGCCGGGGGAGATCATCGACTCCACCGCGCGGCCGGCCCGGTCGTCGAAGCCGTGCACGAACTTGGCCGGCGGCCACGGGCCGTACTGGGTGAGGATCGGCCACTCCATGTTGTAGAGGTTGAACACCGGCAGCGTGGCGATCAGGTCGGTGTGCGCCTCGTAGAACGAGTCCAGCGTCCCGACGTCGCGCCAGTAGCCGCGGTCGCGGTCGGTGCTGCCGGGCACCTCGTTGTCGCGGAAGTCGTACACGTTGGCCTCGCCGCGTTCCACCAGCATGGGAATGATGTTGCCGCCCATGTCGTGCTTCGAGTCCGGGTCCTCCGCGTCCCGGCTGACCGCCTCACACAGCGCCCGGGTGGAGAACACGTAGTTGCCCATCGACGCGAAGATCTCGTCCGGCGCGTCCGGCAGGCCGTCCACCTCGGTGGGCTTCTCCCGGAAGGCGCGGATCCGGCGCGGGTCGGCGGGGTCCACCTCGATGACGCCGAACTGGTCGGACATCGTCTTGGGCTGGCGGATGCCGGCCACCGTGACCGCCGCGCCGGAGGCGATGTGCGCGTCGACCATCTGCTTCGGGTCCATCCGGTAGATGTGGTCGGCGCCGAAGACGATGACGTAGTCCGGGTTCTCGTCGTTGATCAGGTTCAGGCTCTGGTAGATGGCGTCCGCGGAGCCGGCGAACCAGCGCGGGCCGAGCCGTTGCTGCGCCGGCACCGGGGTCACGTAGTTGCCCAGCAGCGTGGACATCCGCCAGGTCTTGGTGATGTGCCGGTCCAGGGAGTGCGACTTGTACTGGGTCAGCACGACGATCTTCAGGAATCCGCCGTTGGCGAGATTCGACAGCACGAAGTCGATCATGCGGTAGATGCCGCCGAAGGGTACGCCGGGCTTGGCCCGGTCGGCCGTCAGCGGCATCAGGCGCTTGCCTTCGCCACCGGCCAGAACGATTGCGAGCACCTTGACAGCCATGGCAAGGACGCTAACTTTCCGCGTGCGCCAGCGCCAGCCGAAGCGACTAATCTACGAACTGTGACCGATTCGAGTTCCGCCCCGCTCCGCGTCGACCTGCTCACCCGGGAGTACCCGCCGGAGGTGTACGGCGGCGCCGGTGTCCACCTGGAGTACCTGGCCCGGGATCTGCGGGCGCTCGCGGACGTGCGGGTGCACTGCTTCGGCGGCAAGCGCGACGAGCCGGGCGTCACCGCGTACCCGTATCCGGTCGACCTGGCCGGCGCCAACGCGGCGCTGCGCACCATGGGCGTGGACCTGGCGATGGCGGCCGGCGCGGCCGGCACCGACATCGTGCACAGCCACACCTGGTACGCGAACTTCGCCGGTCACGCCGCCAAGCTGCTGCACGGCGTGCCGCACGTGGTCACCACGCACAGTCTGGAGCCGCTGCGGCCGTGGAAGGCCGAGCAGCTCGGCGGCGGCTACGCGCTCTCGTCGTTCTGCGAGCGCACCGCCATCGAGCACGCGGACGCGGTGATCGCGGTGTCCGGCGGCATGCGGCGCGACGTGCTGGCCGCGTACCCGTCGGTGGATCCGGCGAAGGTCCGGGTGGTCTACAACGGCATCGACACCGAGCAGTACCAGCCGGACCACGGCACCGACGTGATCGACCGGCTGGGCATCGACCGCAACCGGCCCAGCGTGGTGTTCGTCGGCCGGATCACCCGGCAGAAGGGCCTGCCCTATCTGATGCGGGCCTGCCACGACCTGCCGCCGGACGCGCAGATCGTGCTGCTGGCCGGCGCGCCGGACACCAAGGAGATCGCCGCCGAGGTGGAGGGGCTGGCCGCGCAGTTGCGCGGCGCCCGCGACCCGGACGGCGTGATCTGGGTGCAGGACATGCTGCCCAAGCACGAGGTGGTGCAGGTCCTCACGCACGCCTCGGTGTTCGTCTGCCCGTCCATCTACGAGCCGATGGGCATCGTCAACCTGGAGGCGATGGCCTGCGAGACCGCGGTGGTGGCCACCGCCACCGGCGGCATCCCGGAGGTGGTCGCGGACGGCGAGACCGGCCTGCTGGTGCCGATCGAGCAGGCCGACGACGGCACCGGTACGCCGCTCTACCCGGACCGGTTCGTCGCCGACCTGGCCGCCGCGCTGACCGAGCTGCTCGCCGACGAGTCCCGGGCGCGGGCGATGGGGCTGGCCGGCCGCCGCCGGGCGGTGGAGAAGTTCTCCTGGTCCACCATCGCCGAGGACACCATGGCGGTCTACCGCTCGCTGCTCTGAAGGATGGCGTGTGCCGCGGCCCGGCCCGACCGCCAGGCGGTCTGTACCCGGGGCCGCCCGAACGCGTCGCCGGCCAGGTAGACGGTTCCGTCCACGGCGAATTCGCCGTCGCCCGGTTCCGGTTGCGCGTAGGTCCAGCGATGCACCCGGGTCTCCGTGGCCGGCGGCAGCCCGAGCAGGCCGCGGACCGCCTCCTCCAGGTCGCCGGCGGCGGACACCGGGTCGGCCAGGTGCCGGTGTGCGAAACCGGCCGTGGAATGGGCGACCAGCACCGGTGCCCGGTCGCCGCGGCGGTCGCCGTCGTCGCAGACGGTGGCCAGCACCGGGTGGTCGTTGACGAACGCCCCGGCGAAGTCGTCCCACGCCCGCCGCGGATAGGTCAGCACCGCGGTGAGCACCGGCGCCCAGCGCTGTGACCGGGCGGCGGCGCTGTCGGCGAGCCGCAGGGCCTGCGGTCCCGGCATGGCGAGCACCACCGCGTCCGCGTCCGGCAGCGTGGTCACCTCGTCCCGCAGCGTCACGTCGAGCCCGCCGGCCAGGTCCTCGGCGAGCGAGCGCAGCCCCCCGGGCGCGGCCCAGCGCACCGGCCCGGTGGCCGGTTCGGCCCCCGCGGTGCCCCGGTAGGTCCGCAGCGTGTCGGTCCACGGGCGGGCCAGCCCGCGGCGCTGCCAGTCGGCGGCCAGCGCGGCGAAACCCGGGTCGTCCGCGGTGAAGTAGGCCGCGCCGAGGTCGGCGTACCGGCCGTCGAACCGCTTGCTGGCCAGCCGCCCGCCGACCACCCGGCCGCGTTCGCGCACCCGGACGTCCACGCCCGCGTCGGCGAGCACGCGGGCGCAGGACAGGCCGGCCACACCGGCGCCCACCACGGTCACTCTCACCCGGGCGACTCTACGTCCGGCGGCGCCGGGCACACTGGGTGCCATGCTGACCCGACCCCCCGTCCGGCTCACGGCGGTCCTCGTCGTCGCGGTGATCGCCGTCGCGGCGGTCGCGTTCGGCCTGGTCCGGGCCGCGACGTACCGGCCGCCGGCCGCCGCCGGCCCGGTCGCCGCCGTGGCCGCCGCACCCACCGGCGCACCCGCGCGCTGCGCCGGCGTACCGGTCCGGGCGACCCGGGAACTGCGCGGGATGTGGCTGACCACGGTCAACAACATCGACTTCCCGAGCCGGCCGGGGCTGAGCCCGGCCGCGGTGCAGGCGGAGTACCGGCGCTGGCTCGACCTGGCCGTCGCCCAGCAGCACAACGCGATCTTCGTGCACGTGCGGCCGAGCGGGGACGCGCTCTGGGAGTCGGCGTACGCGCCGTGGTCGGAGTGGTTGACCGGCAAGCGGGACGGACGGTCGCCGGGCTGGGACCCGATGGCGTTCATGGTGGCCGAGGCGCACGCCCGCAACCTGGAGTTCCACGCCTGGTTCAACCCGTACCGGGGGAGCCAGCCCGGACCGGACGGGCCCGGCGCCGACTTCGCCAAGCTGGCCCCGGACCACCCGCTGCGCAAGCACCGGGACTGGGCCATCGCCTATCCGGAGGGTGAGCGGGCCCGGCTGTACTTCGATCCCGGCAATCCGCAGGCGCGCCGGTTCGTCGAGGACGCCATGCTGGAGGCGGTCGGCAGGTACGACATCGACGGGGTGCACTTCGACGACTTCTTCTACCCGTACCCGGAGGGCGGCGGCCACACGTTCAACGACGACGCCAGCTACGCGAAACGGGCCGACCAGGGGCAGAGCCGGGCGGACTGGCGCCGGGCCAACGTCAACACCCTGGTCCGCGAGATGCACGAGCGGATCCGGCAGCTCAAGCCGTGGGTGAAGTTCGGGATCAGCCCGTTCGGCATCTGGCGCAACGCCGGCACCGACCGTTCCGGCTCGGACACCCGCGGGCTGGAGAGCCACGACGCCATCTACGCCGACACCCGCACCTGGGTACGCGAACGCTGGCTGGACTACGTGGTGCCGCAGCTGTACTGGGCGATCGGCTTCGACAAGGCCGACTACGCCAAGGTGCTGCCCTGGTGGTCGGACCTGGTCCGGGGCACCGGCGTGCACCTCTACATCGGCCAGGGCGACTACCGGGTCGGCGAGGACGGCGCGTGGAGCGACCCGGCGCAGCTGGACCGGCAACTCGCGCTCAACGACCGGTACGCGGTCAACGGCAGCATCCACTTCAGCGCCAAGCAGATCCGCGACGACCGGCTCGGTGCGGTCTCCCGGTACCGCAAGAAGCACTACGCCACGCCGGCCCTGCTGCCGGTCATGCCGCAGTTGCCCGCCGACCCGCCGCCGGCACCCGCCCTGGTCGCCGCCCGGACCGCCGCCGGCAAGCTGACCTTCGACTGGCGTCCCGGTGCCGAGAAGCCGGTGAGCTGGGCGTTGTACCGGGTGGCCGGCGACGCCGCGACGCTGGTCCGGACCGGCCGGGCGGGCACCGCGCCGGTCGGCGACCGGCCCGGCACCTACTGTCTGAGCGGGCTGGACCGCTCCGGCAACGAGGGGCCGCTCAGCGCGCCGCTCACCGTCGGCCGGTGACCCCTCAGCCGGTCACCCCTCAGCCGGTCACCCCTCAGCCGGTCACCTTGCCGTCCACCACCTCGAACCGCCGGGTGGTGTGGACCGCGTCCAGCATCCGGCGGTCGTGGGTGACCAGCAGCAGCGTGCCCTGGTAGCTCGCCAGCGCCGACTCCAGCTGCTCGATGGCCGGCAGGTCCAGGTGGTTGGTCGGCTCGTCCAGCACCAGCAGGTTCACCCCGCGCGCCTGCAGCAGCGCCAGCGCCGCCCGGGTGCGCTCGCCCGGCGACAGGGTGCCGGCCGGCCGCAGCACGTGCGCCGCCCGCAGCCCGAACTTGGCCAGCACGGTCCGCACGTCCGCGTCGCTGAACTCGGGCACCGCCGCGCCGAACGCGGCCATCAGCGGATGCTCGCCGGTGAACAGCCCGCGGGCCTGGTCCACCTCGCCGACCACCACGCCGGGGCCGAGCGCCGCGGTGCCGGCGTCCAGCGGGATCCGCCCCAGCAGCGCCCCGAGCAGCGTGGTCTTGCCGGAACCGTTGGCGCCGGTGATCGCCACCCGGTCCGCCCAGTCGATCTGCAGCGTGACCGGCCCGAGCCGGAACGCGCCCCGGCGTACCACCGCGTCGCGCAGCGTGGCCACCACCGCCCCGGCGCGGGGCGCGGCGGCGATCTCCATCCGCAGGTCCCACTCCTTGCGCGGCTCCTCCACCACGTCCAGCCGCTCGATCAGCTTCTCCGTCTGCCGGGCCTTGGCGGCCTGCTTCTCGCTGGTCTCGCCGCGGTGGTGCTTGACGTGCTTGTCGCCGTCGGTGGCCTTGCGCCGGGCGTTGCGCACGCCCTTCTCCATCCAGGCCCGCTGCATCCGGGCGCGTTCCAGCAGGTCGTCCTTCTTGTCGGCGTACTCGTCGTACTGCTCGCGGGCGTGCCGCCGGGCCCGTTCCCGCTCCGCCAGATACGCCGTGTAGCCGCCGCCGTACCGCCGGACCTGCTGCTGCGCCAGGTCCAGTTCCAGCACCTCGGTGACCGTGCGGGTGAGGAACTCGCGGTCGTGGCTGACCAGCACGGTCCCGGCCCGCAGACCGGTGACGAACTGCTCCAGCCGGCGCAGGCCGTCCAGGTCCAGGTCGTTGGTCGGCTCGTCGAGCAGGAAGATGTCGTACCGGCTGAGCAGCAGCGACGCCATCCCGGCGCGGGCCGCCTGCCCGCCGGACAGCGCGGTCATCGGGTGGTCCAGGTCGACGCCGAGGCCCAGCTCGGCGGCCACCTGCCCGGCGCGTTCGTCCAGGTCGGCGCCGCCCAGGTCGAGCCAGCGCTCGAGCGCCGCCGCGTAGGTGTCGTCGGCGCCGGGCGCCCCGGCGGCCAGCGCGGCGGCGGCGGTGTCCATGGCGGCCAGTGCCGGGCCGACGCCGGTGCGCCGGGCCAGGAAGTCGCGGACGGTCTCGCCGGGCCGCCGGTCGCGTTCCTGCGGCAGGTACCCGACCGTGGCGGTGGGCGGGTTCAGCGTGACGGTCCCGGCCTCCGCCGGCACGACCCCGGCCAGGGTACGCAGCAGCGTGGTCTTGCCCGCGCCGTTCGCACCCACCAGGCCGATCACGTCGCCCGGCCCGACCACCAGGTCGAGATCGGCGAACAGGCTGCGGTCGCCGTGCCCAGCGGCGAGATTACGGGCGATCATCGTGACGCTCATCGCGCCGGTCAGCCTATCGGCGCCGTCATCCGGTTATCCGCACCGCACTGCCACCGGCGTGACCGGCTGCGGCGCGCGTCACACCGCCGCGGGTTGTCACACCCGCGGAGTAGCTTCATTCAGGTGACTGACGCACCAACCGCGATCACGCCCGCCGTTCCCGCCCATCTCCCGCGCACCGCCGGCGAGCTTCGCGCCTCCGGGCACGAGTTCCGCACCGTCAAGGCGGAACTGCGCGACAACCTGCTGGACCGGCTGCGCTCCGGCGCCCCGCGGTTCCCCGGCATCGTCGGCTACGACGACACCGTGCTGCCCGAGGTCGAGCGCGCCCTGCTGGCCGGCCACGACCTGGTGCTGCTCGGCGAGCGGGGCCAGGGCAAGACCCGGCTGATCCGTGGCCTGGTCGACCTGCTGGACGAGTGGACCCCCATGATCGAGGGCTCCGAGCTGCGCGAACACCCGTACCATCCGCTCACCCCGGCGTCGCGCCGGCTGGCCGGCGAGATGGGCGATCTGCTGCCGGTGGCCTGGCTGCACCGCTCCGAGCGGTACGGCGAGAAGCTCGCCACCCCGGACACCAGCGTCGGCGACCTGATCGGCGACGTCGACCCGATCAAGGTGGCCGAGGGCCGGGCGCTGGGCGACCCGGAGACCATCCACTTCGGCCTGGTGCCGCGCACCAACCGCGGCATCTTCGCGGTCAACGAGCTGCCCGACCTGGCCGAGCGGATCCAGGTGTCGCTGCTCAACGTGCTGGAGGAGCGCGACATCCAGGTCCGCGGTTACCAGCTCCGGCTGCCGCTCGACCTGCTGCTGGTGGCCAGCGCCAACCCGGAGGACTACACCAACCGCGGCCGGATCATCACCCCGCTCAAGGACCGCTTCGGCGCCGAGATCCGCACCCACTACCCGCTGGAGATCGAGCTGGAGACCGCGCTGATCCGGCAGGAGGCGGCGCTGTCCGCGGCGGTGCCCGAGCACCTGATCGACGTGCTGGCCCGCTACACCCGCGCGGTCCGCGAGTCGCCCGCGGTGGACGCCCGTTCCGGCGTGTCCGCCCGGTTCGCGATCGCCGCCGCCGAGACCGTGGCGGCGTCCGCGCTGCGCCGTTCCGGGCTGCGCCGCGAGCGCGAGGCGGTGGCCCGGATCTGCGACACCGTGTCGGTCACCTCGACGCTGCGCGGCAAGGTGGAGTTCGACAGCGGCGAGGAGGGCCGGGAGACCGAGGTGCTCGGCCACCTGCTGCGCCTCGCCACGGCGGAGACGTTCCGCGCCCGGCTCGCCGGACTCGACCTGTCCGGCTTCACCGACCTGGTCGCCGAGGGCGCCATCATCGAGACCGGCGATCTGGTCTCCGCCGAGGAGTTGCTGGCCCAGATCGGCACCGTGCCGGGCCTGGCCAAGGTGCTGGACCGGCTGGGCCTCGGCGACGCGCCCAGCCCCGGCCAGGCCGCGTCCGGGGTGGAGTTCGTCCTCGAGGGCCTGCATCTGACCCGCCGGCTCGCCAAGGAGCTGACCGACGACGGCCGCACGCTGTACGGGAGCTGACATGACCGGGAATGGGCAGTGACCGGCAACCGGTTCCGGTACGGCGCCTGGCGGGACGGGCCCGATCCGCTCGCCCCGCCGTACGACGTCCGCGCCGCGGTCGACGAGGTCGGCGAGCGGGTGCTCGGCGGCGACAGCCTCCGCGACGCGCTGCGTGACCTGCTGCGCCGCGGCCCGCGCGACGGCCGTGGCCTGGACGACCTGCAGGCCCGCGCCCGCCGGATGCGCCGCGAGGCGCTGCGCCGGGGCAACCTCGACGGCGCGGTCACCCGCGCCCAGCAGCTGCTCGACCAGGCGCTCGCGGCGGAACGCGACGAGTTGCGCGGCCGCGACGACGACCCGGCCCGGTTCGCCGAGGCGGTGCTCGACAACCTGCCCCGGTCCACCGCCCAGGCCGTGCAGGAACTCACCGGCTACGACTGGGCCAGCGACGAGGCCCGGCAGACCTACCAGCAGATCCTGGACGGCCTGCGCCGGGACGTGGTGGAGCAGCGCTTCGCCGGGATGAAGCAGGCGCTGCAGGGTCGCGACCCGGCCGCCGACGCCCGGGTGTCGCAGATGCTCGACGACCTCAACGACCTGCTCGGCCGGCACGCCCGCGGCGAGGACACCGACGACGCGTTCCAACAGTTCATGGCGAAGCACGGCGACCTCTTCCCGGAGCGGCCGGGCTCGGTGGAGGAGCTGATCGACTCGCTGGCCCGGCGCGCCGCCGCGGCGGAACGGCTGCTGCGCTCGCTCAGCCCGCAGCAGCGCGAGGAACTGGCGCAGCTGATGGACCAGGCGCTCGGCGACGGGCCGCTGCGCGACCAGCTGGGCCGGCTCACCGACAATCTGCGCGCGCTGCGGCCGGAGCTGAACTGGAACCGCGGCGAGCGGATGCGCGGCCCGGAGGACCTCGACTACGGCGACGCCACCGCCGCCCTCGGCGAACTGGGCGAGCTGGACGACCTGCTCGAGCAGCTCGGCCAGGAGCACCCCGGCGCCACCCTCGACGACGTGGACGTCGAGGCGGTGGAACGCCAGCTCGGCCGGTCCGCGGCCGACGACGTCCGCCGGCTGCGCGAGCTGGAACGCGAGTTGCGCCGGCAGGGCTGGGTGACCCGCGACGCGGACGGGCTGACGCTGTCCCCGAAGGCGCTGCGCCGGCTGGGCCGGACCGCGCTGGCACAGGTCTTCTCCGAGCTGAGCGGCCGCCGGCAGGGCCAGCACGACCTGCGCGACGCGGGCCGGGCCGGCGACCTGATCGGCTCGTCCCGCCGCTGGCAGTACGGCGACGAGCAGCCGCTCGACGTGGTCCGCACGATCGGCAACGCGATCCGCCGCCGGGCCGGCTCCGGTGCCGTCACCACGTTGCCGGTGCGCCTGGAACCGGACGACTTCGAGGTCGCCGAGACGGAACGGCGCGCGTCCGCGGTGGTGGCGCTCTGCGTGGACCTGTCGTACTCGATGTTCGCCGACGGCCGCTGGGGCCCGATGAAGCAGACCGCGCTGGCGCTGTCCCAGCTGGTGGCGACGCAGTTCCCGCAGGACTCGCTGCAGATCATCGGGTTCGGCAAGTACGCCATGCCGCTGTCGCAGGGTGAACTGGCCGCGATCGAGCCGGACATGGTCCAGGGCACCAACCTGCAGCACGCGCTGAAGCTGGCCGGCCGGCACGTGCGCCGCCATCCCGGCTCGGAGCCGGTGGTGCTGGTGGTGACGGACGGCGAGCCGACGGCGCACCTGGAGCCGGACGGCGAGGCGTACTTCTCCTGGCCGCCGCTGGCCGAGACGGTGCGCGCCACGGTGCACGAGGTGGATCAGCTGACCCGTTACGGTGCCACGCTGAACCTCTTCATGCTGGGGGAGGACCCGTCGCTGCGCCGGTTCGTGGACGCGGTGGCCCAGCGCAGCGGCGGGCGGGTGTTCAGCCCCGACGCGGCCGAGCTGGGCCGCTACGTGGTGGACGACTACGTCCGGGCCCGCCGCGGCAGACGCTGACCCGCGCCACCCGCCAGCCCTAGTATCCTAGGACGGCGCACGCACGGTGCCGGCGGTCACCCGGCACGGGGTCGCGGAACGCAACGACGGGCCTGGTTATAGTGACTCGGCGAGTGCCCGGGCCCGAGTCCGGCCGACCGACCAGGGGGGACGGCGGCTCGCCGGGGCCGGAACGGTTCGTGTGGGGGCGTGGGCCCGCGCCCTTGGGGGAGAGGGAGTGGCGATGTCGCAGCCGTCTGCGCCCGCGCCCGTTCTCGCCTCCGACCGGATCTGGACCATCCCGAACGTCATCAGCTTCGTCCGGCTGCTCGGGGTGCCGCTCTTCCTCTATCTGCTGCTCGGCCCGCACTACGACGTCGCCGCGGTGGTCGTGCTCGCGGTCGGCGGCACCACCGACTGGGTCGACGGGTACGTCGCCCGGCGCCTCGGCCAGGTCAGCCGCCTGGGTGAACTGCTCGACCCGTTCGCCGACCGGCTCTACATCCTGGCCACGCTGATCAGCTTCACGGTGCGCGACGTGGTGCCGTGGTGGCTGCCCGGCGCGCTGCTGCTGCGGGAGGCGGTGCTCGCCGTGGCGCTGCTGGTGCTGCGCCGCCACGGGCACGGTCCGCCACCGGTGCACTACGTCGGCAAGACCGGCACGTTCACGGTGCTCGCCGCGTTCCCCATCCTGCTGCTGGCCGCCGCCGTCCCGGCCACCGCGGACATCGCCGGCCCGATCGGCTGGGGCCTCGCCTGGTGGGCGGTCGGGCTGTACTGGGCGGCCGGGGCGCTGTACCTGGCCCAGACGGTGCAACTGCTGCGCGCCGAGCGGGTCGCGGCGGCGGTCCGCTGATGTCGGCACCGGACGGCCCGGGTCAGCGCCGCACGTTCACCGCGGACTTCCTCAGCGAACTGTTCCGCAATCCGCTGGACCCGGGCTACGCGGACGCGGCGGCCCGGAAGGCCCGCGAGGGCGAACCCACCGGGGTACGCCGGAAGCTGATCAGTTCGGGCACCGCCCTGACCCTGGTGGCGCTCGGGTTCCTGCTGGTGGTGGCGTACCGCCAGACCGTGGCCGACGAACCGGCCCGCGACCGCGCCCAGCGCGAGCTGGTGGAGCAGGTGCAGCGCCGCCGTGCCGACACCGTGCAACTGCAGGCCCGGGCCGACCGGCTCCGCGCCGAGGTCACCACGTTGCAGGAGCAGCGGCTCAGCGGCGCCGCGGTGGCCCGGCTGCGCAACCTGGAGGCGGCCACCGGGGTGACCCCGGTGCGCGGGCCGGGAGCCGAGGTCCGGCTGGACGACGGCCCCACCCCGGTCGACCCGGTGACCGGGGAACGGAAGATGGCCGGCCGGGTGAAGGACATCGACCTGCAGTACGCCACGAACGGACTGTGGGCGGCCGGCGCGGAGGCCATCGCGGTCAACGGGCAGCGGCTCACCGCCACCTCCACGATCCGGCAGGCGGGCGAGGCCATCCTGGTCGACTTCCGGCCGGTCACCACGCCGTACAAGGTGGTGGCGATCGGCCCGGACTCGCTGGTCGACGACTTCTCCGACGGGTACGCCGGCCGGTTCCTCAAGCAGCTGTCCGCCCGGTACGGCATCTCCTACGACATCCGCGAGGTCGACTCGGTGACGCTGGGCGCCGCCACCGAGCTGAAGCTCCGCCAGGCCAAGCCGTCGGTGTCGCCGTACGCGCCGTCGTCGGGGGTCTCCGGCAGCGCGTCCTCGGCCGGCCCGTCGTCCAGTGCTGCACCCGATGCCACGTCCGACCCTGCGTCCGACCCGGGCTCGTCCGAGCCACAGAGCACACCCTCGGAAGGCGGCCGATGATCGCCGTACTCGCCCTGATCGCCGGCGTCGCGCTCGGCATCGCGTTCGACCCGACCGTGCCGGCGGCGCTGCAGCCGTACCTGCCGATCGCGGTGGTGGCGGCGCTGGACGCCGTGTTCGGCGGGGTGCGCGCGAAACTGGACGGCATCTTCGACGACAAGCAGTTCGTGGTGTCGTTCATCTCGAACGTGCTGGTGGCCGCGCTGATCGTCTATCTCGGCGACCAGCTCGGCGTGGGCGGGCAGCTGTCCACCGGGGTGGTGGTCGTGCTCGGCGTGCGTATCTTCGGCAACGTGGCGGCGATCCGCCGGCACCTGTTCCGGGCGTGAGGGGCGGCGCATGACGGACCAGCAGCGGCCCGACGACGGCCACGACCACGACAGCCAGTCCTCGGCCGGCACGTCCTCGGCCGGCCAGGTGCGGCCGGATGACGGCCAGTCCTCGGCGGGTCTGGTGCGGCCGGACGACGGCCAGTCCTTGGCCGGTCTGGTGCGGCCGGACGACGGCCAGACCTCGGCGGGTCCGGTGCGGCCGGACGACGACGTGACCCGGCCGCTCCGCCGCCCGGGATCGCCGGCGGAGCCCGACCTGTCCGGCGACGACGCCACCCGGCCGCTCCGCCGGACGGCATCGCCGCCGCCGGACCCGGCCGACGACGATGAGCTGACGGTGGTGACGCGCCGTCCGCCGGCCGACGAGCCGACGGTCGCCACTCGTCGTCCCACGGACGACGAGCCCACCGTGGTGACCCGCCGTCCGCCGGCCGACGAACCCACAGTGGTCACCCGCCGGACGGCGGACGTCGACGCCGAGCCGACGGTGCCGCTGACGCCGGGCACAACACCGTCCGGCACCGGCACCGGCACCGCGTCCGGACCGGCCGTCCCGGGCGAGACCCGGCGCCCGATCCTCAACACCGGCCCGGGCCCGGCACCGGAGGCCGCGTGGGACCCGCACCCCGCGCCCGCCGCCGCCCCGGACTCGGCACCGCCTCCGGACCTGACCGATTATCCGGACATCGACGAAAATCCGGACTTGGCGGCCGACCGGGAGTCCAATCGCGACCCCCATCGGGAGCCCGACCGTGGCCCGGCGAGGGCCCTGGGCCCGGGCGCGAGCACGACCGAGGACCCGGACCCGGACCCGGCCCGGGAGGCCGACCTATCAGCCGGCCGGGAGGCCGACGCCTTAGCCGGCCAGGAGGCCGAGCCGTCGGCCGGCCCGCAGGCCGCCGGCCCGTCCCGGGCCGATCCGGTCGAGCCGGCCGTGTCACCCGAAGTGGTGATCCCCGCGCCCGGCCGGGTGGCGCCCTGGCGGCGGCTCTCCTCGGCCGGCGCGCTGATCTGGGTGCTGCTGGCGCTGTTCGGGTTCACCCTGGTGGTCCAGCTGCGCAGCAACGACACCGACGACGGCCTGGCCGGCGCGCGTCAGGACGACCTGGTCCGGATTCTGTCCGATCTGGAGGCCCGGGACACCCGGCTGCAGTCCGAGATCGCCGCGCTGGAGGGCAGCCGGCAGCAGCTCACCTCCGGCGTGGCCGGCCGGGAGGCGGCGCTGGCCGAGGCGGACCGGCGGGCCGACGAGCTGGGCCTGCTGGCCGGGACGCTTCCGGGGCGCGGCACCGGTCTGGTGATCCGGGTGTCCGGGGTGAAGGCGTCCGCGATTCTCAACGCGGTGCAGGAGCTGCGCGGTGCGGGCGGCGAGGTCATGCAGGTCACCGGCAGTGACGGTGGCTCGGTACGGATCGTCGCGTCGACCTATTTCGTCGATGCCGGCGGTGGCGGGATCGACGTGGACGGGACGCGGTTGACCGGGCCGTACACGCTGACCGTGATCGGTGTGCCGCAGACCATGCAGACGGCGTTGGAGATCCCTGGTGGGGTGGTCGCGTCGGTGCAGAGCGACGGCGGTAGCGTGACCATGGAGCAACGCACATCGGTCGAGGTGACCGCGGTGCGTAAGGCCACCAGCCTGCAGTACGCGCGTCCGGTCTCGTGACCGGCAGCACGGGTGCGACTACGGAGGAATGCGTGATTCCTGAGGACCTGCGGTACACGGCCGAGCACGAGTGGGTGGCCAGCGACGGCAGCGGACCGGTGCGGGTGGGCATCACCCACTTCGCGCAGGACGCCCTCGGCGACATCGTCTACGTGCAGTTGCCCGACGAGGGCAGCGCGGTGCAGGCGGGCGATTCGCTCGGTGAGATCGAGTCGACCAAGAGCGTGTCGGAGATCTATGCGCCGATCTCCGGGACCGTGGTCGCCAAGAACACCACGCTGGCCGACGAACCCGAGTTGATCAACGCGGAGCCGTACGCGGCGGGCTGGCTGGTGGAGATCGCTCCGGATGATCCGGCGGCCGTGGATGCCCTTCTGGACGCCTCGGCGTACCGCGCTCTGACCGAGAGTTGATCCGCCCCGCGCGTCCGGTTGCCGCGTCGATCCGGCGCTGACTAGGCTCGCGTGGCACAGCTTGAACTGTTATCTCTTCGAAACCAGTAGTCGTCCGTCCGGGGCCTCCGGGCAGCGGCGGGGGTGCCGCGCTCCGGGCGTCATGTCCGGTCCCGCTCACCCTGTGCCGTCGGGCGGCGACCGACAGATCCGTGAGGTGGTCCGATGACGCGCCCAGACGACGAGTTTCCCCCACTCGACGTCACGTCCACGCTGAACCTCGGTGCGCTCGACGAGGTGCTCGAGGGCCCGGAGACCGATGTGGTGCCGAGCCGGATGTCCGGCTCGCTGCCGCCCGGCATGGCGTTGCTCGTGGTGCGCCGCGGGCCGAACGCCGGTGCGCGGTTCCTGCTGGACCATGACGTGACCACCAGTGGCCGGCACCCGGACAGTGACATCTTCCTGGACGACGTGACGGTGTCCCGCCGGCATGCCGAGTTCCACCGCGACGCCGGCACCTTCACGGTCCGCGACGTGGGCTCGCTGAACGGTACGTACGTGAACCGGGAACGGGTCGAGGCCGCGACGCTGAGCAACGGCGACGAGGTCCAGATCGGCAAGTTCCGCCTGGTCTTCATCGCCGGTCCCCGGCCGGAGGGCGAGGGCGGGGCGTGAACCCGTCGGGGGCTGCGGCACACGACCCGGGCGCGGGGCGTCCGGGTCGCAGCGACCATGCGCTGATGAGCATCGGTGAGGTGCTCGCCCATCTGCGTACGGAGTTCCCCGACACGACGATCTCGAAGCTGCGCTTCCTGGAGGCGGAGGGGCTCGTCGACCCGCAGCGGACCCCGTCCGGGTATCGCAAGTACTCGTGGCACGACGTCGCCCGGCTCCGGTTCGTGCTGACCGCGCAGCGCGACCAGTACCTTCCGCTCCGGGTGATCCGGGAGCAGCTGGAGGCGGCGGAGCAGGGCGAGGACCAGTTCGCCCCGCAGCGGCCCACGCTGGTCGCGGTGGGCACCGAGAAGGCGACCGATCCGGCGGACACCCGGGTGCCGCGCGACGATCTGATCGCCCGCACCGGCGTGTCCGACCAGATGCTGACCGAGCTGGAACAGCTGGGCCTGGTGGTGGCCCGGCCGCCGGGGTGGTACGACGGCGACGCCGCGGTGATCGTGGAGGCGGTGGTCGGGCTCACCCGGCACGGCCTGGAACTGCGGCACCTGCGCGCGTTCCGGACCGGCGCGGACCGGGAGGTGGGCCTGTTCACGCAGCTGCTCGCCCCGCTGGTGCGCCAGCACGACCCGGCGGCCCGGGCCCGGGCCGCGGAGACGGCCCGGGAGCTGCAGGCACTGTCGCAGCGGCTGCACGCCGCTCTGGTGCGGGCCGGCCTGCGCGGCACTCTGGGCCGGTGACGGGTTCGGCATAGGCTGTTCGGGGGTATGCGGGTGGAAACGGTGACGTACGACGTGCGTGTACCGTGCAGGAGAGGGCAGGTCGCCAGACCGGTGGATGGACCGGCGACCTGACCGGGCCGTCTCGTCGACGGCCTGTTGGGGCGGCGACAACAGCGACACGGAGGCGTGCGGTGCGCGAGCTGAGCGTGGTCGGGGTTCGGGTGGAGCTGCCCAGTAACCAGCCGATCGTCCTGCTCAGGGAGGTCGACGGGGACCGTTACCTGCCGATCTGGATCGGCGCGGTGGAGGCGACCGCCATTGCGTACGAACAGCAGGGTGTCAAGCCGGCCCGGCCGCTGACCCATGACCTCCTGCGGGACATCCTGGCGGCGCTGCAGGCGCCGCTGAAGGCGGTGGAGATCACCGAACTCAAGGAGAACGTCTTCTACGCCGACCTGCTGATCGGTGACAACCTGCGGGTCTCCGCGCGTCCGAGCGACTCGATCGCGCTGGCGCTGCGGGTGGGCGCCCCGATCCGCTGCGCGGACCAGGTGCTCACCGAGGCCGGCATCGTCATCCCGGACGAGCAGGAGGACGAGGTGGAGAAGTTCCGCGAGTTCCTCGACCAGGTGCGCCCGGAGGACTTCGCGGGCTGACCCGGCTGACCGGGGTGGACCGGCGGTGACGCTGCGGGCATCGACGGTTACCACAGGTCCGGTCGTCCGTACGCGGCGTGTCGCGGCATTACCTCCATGTTTCCGGACCGGCTGAGATATACGCTCGGGAAGTCCAGTACAGCGGCACCGCGCAGCGGGGAGGTAGTCGCGTGCACGATCAGCCTCTTGAGGGCCCACACGTCGGCGAGGACGGATCGGTCGGATACCGCGGAGTCACGGCCTGCCAGGCGGTGGGCATCAGCTACCGGCAGCTCGACTACTGGGCTCGCACCACGCTCGTGGTCCCGAGCATCCGGGACGCGTCCGGTTCCGGCACCCAGCGGCTCTACTCGTTCCGTGACCTGGTGGTGCTGAAGGTCGTGAAGCGCCTGCTGGACGCGGGGGTGTCGCTGCAGAACATCCGCAAGGCGATCGACACGCTGCGGTCGCGGGGCGTGGCGGACCTGGCCGGCATCACGCTCATCTCGGACGGCACCACGGTGTACGAGTGCCGGTCGCCGGAGGAGGTCGTGGATCTGCTCCAGGGCGGCCAGGGCGTGTTCGGCATCGCGATCGGCGGCGCGTTCAAGGAGATCCAGGGTTCGCTGTCGCACCTGCCGGCGGAACCGGCGGCGCAGCCGCAGCCGGTGGGCACCGACGTGCCGGCCGACACGCCCGCGGGCGACGAACTCGCCGCACGGCGGGCCCGGCGCCGCGCCGGATAACGGTCAGCTTCTGACCGCAGGGCGGGATATGGTCCCGCGGTGACTCAGATCGCAGACAGCCACGAGGTCATCCAGGTCCGCGGTGCGCGGGAGAACAATCTCCGCGACGTCTCGCTCGACCTGCCCAAACGCCGCCTCACCGTGTTCACCGGGGTGTCCGGCTCCGGCAAGAGTTCGCTGGTGTTCGGCACCATCGCCGCCGAGTCGCAGCGCCTGATCAACGAGACGTACTCGGCGTTCCTGCAGTCGTTCATGGGCAGTCCCAGCCGTCCGGACGTTGACGCCCTGCACAACCTGAGCGCCGCGATCGTGGTGGACCAGGAGCGGATGGGCGCGAACAGCCGGTCCACGCTCGGCACCGCGACCGATGCGTACACCATGCTCCGGATCGTCTTCAGCCGGCTGGGCGAGCCGAGCGCGGGCAGCGCGCTGGCGTACTCGTTCAACGCCGAGGGCATGTGCCCGGCGTGCGAGGGGCTCGGCAAGGTCACCACGATCGACATCGACGGCCTGGTCGACCGGGACAAGTCGATCAACTCCGGGGCGATCACGGTGCCCAACTTCAGCCCCGACGGCTGGTACGTGAAGGGATTCGCCGAGTCCGGCTTCTTCGACCCGGACAAGCCGCTGCGCGACTTCACCGCCGAGGAGTGGGAGCAGTTCCTGCACAACCCCGGCACCAAGGTCAAGATCAACGGCATCAACACGACGTACGAGGGGCTCGTCGTGAAGGTGCAGCGGATGTACCTGTCGAAGGACCGGGACTCGGCCCAGCCGCACATCCGCGCGTTCATCGACCGGGTCGCGACGTTCCAGCCGTGCACCGTCTGCGGCGGCACCCGCCTCAAGCCGGAGGTGCTGGCGTCCCGGATCGCCGGCCGGAACATCGCCGAGTGCGCGGCGATGCAGGTCAGCGACCTGGCGAAGTTCCTCGCCGGGCTGGAGGCGCCGTCCGTTGCCCCGGTGCTGGCCACCCTGCGGCACACCCTGGACTCGCTGGTCGAGATCGGGCTCGGCTACCTGTCGCTGGACCGGGAGTCGGGCACGCTGTCCGGCGGCGAGGCGCAGCGGGTCAAGATGGTGCGGCATCTGGGCTCGCCGCTGACCGACGTCACGTACGTCTTCGACGAGCCCACCGTGGGCCTGCACCCGCACGACATCCAGCGGATGAACTCGCTGCTGCTGCGCCTGCGGGACAAGGGCAACACGGTGCTGGTGGTGGAGCACAAGCCGGAGACGATCGCGATCGCCGACCACGTCGTGGATCTGGGACCGGGTGCCGGCCCGGCCGGGGGCCGGATCTGTTTCCAGGGTGACGTGGCCGGGCTGCGCGCCTCGGACTCACTGACCGGGCGGTTCATCGGCCACCGGGTCGGGCTGCGGGACGAGCCGCGCACCGCCACCGGCCACCTGACCATCTCCGGCGCCACACTGCACAACCTCAGGGACGTGTCGGTGGACATCCCGCTGGGCGTGCTGACCGTGGTCACCGGCGTGGCCGGGTCGGGCAAGAGCTCGCTGATCTACGGGTCGATGCCGCGGCGGGACGACGTGGTGGTGGTGGACCAGTCCGGCATCCGCGGGTCGCGGCGCAGCAACCCGGCGACGTACACCGGCCTGCTGGATCCGGTGCGTACCGCGTTCGCCAAGGCCAACGGCGTGAAGGCGGCCCTGTTCAGCGCGAACTCCGAGGGCGCCTGCCCGAACTGCAAGGGGCTCGGCCTGGTCTACGTCGACCTGGCCATGATGGCCGGGGTGGCGTCGGTGTGCGAGCGGTGCGAGGGCAAGCGGTTCACCCCCGAGGTGCTCACCTACAAGCTGCGCGGCCGGGACATCAGCGAGGTGCTGGCCATGTCGGTGACCGAGGCCCAGGAGTTCTTCACCGAGAAGCAGGCGCGGGCGGTCCTGAACCGCCTGGTCGACGTCGGCCTCGGCTACCTGTCGCTGGGGCAGCCGCTGTCCACCCTGTCCGGCGGTGAGCGGCAGCGCCTCAAGCTGGCCATCCACATGGCGGAGAAGGCGGCCACGTACATCCTCGACGAGCCCACCACCGGCCTGCACCTGGCCGACGTCGATCAGCTGCTGGCGCTGCTGGACCGGCTGGTCGACGACGGCAACACGGTGATCGTGATCGAGCACCACCAGGCGGTCATGGCGCACGCCGACTGGATCATCGACCTGGGCCCGGGCGCCGGGCAGGACGGCGGCCGCGTGGTGTTCACCGGCACGCCGGCCGACCTGGTCGGGTCCGCGGACACGCTGACCGCCCGGCACCTGCGGGAGTACGTCGGCCTCGCCGGCCGGGGGAGCGCGGTGGCCTGACCGCGGCGGGCGGGCGCGGTGCCGGGGGCCGGTGCGGCCCCCGGGGTCAGGGCGGTGGTGCGCCGAGGCTGCGCAGCAGCAACGCGAGCGGGGGCCACTGCGCGCGTCCGCGGCGGGTCACCGCGTACGCCCGCAGCCGTACCTCCGGATCGGTCAGCGGCACCAGCCGCACGCCCGCCCGGGTGGGCTGATCGGCGGGCAGCATGCCGACGCCCAGTCCCGCGACGATCAGGTCCTGCACCAGTGACAGGCTGTCCGCCTGGTGGGCGATCCGGGGGCGGAAACCCCGGATCGAGGCGAGGGTACGGACCACCGTCTCGTCCGCGGTGTTGCGCGAGTTGACGATCCAGTCCCGGGTCAGCACGCCGGTGTCGGCGGCGCCGGCCGGCACGCCCACCGCCCACGGCACCGACCAGAGCGGGCGGGCCACCAGCGTGGCGCCGAACGCGACCGGGGCGAGGTCGTAGTCGTAGGTCAGCGCCAGGTCGACGGCGTCCGTGGCGAGCAGCGCGAGCTGTTCGACGGGTTCGTGCTCGGCGATTGCGATCCGGACCCGCGGGTGCGTGTCGCGCAGCCGCGCCATGACCGGCAGCAGGGACCGGCGGATCGCGGTGGCGAACCCGGAGACCCGCACCGTGCCGGCCGGCTCGGCGTCCGGGTCCAGGTCCAGCCGGGCCGCCTCGACCGCGGCCAGGATGGTCACGGCGTGCTCGGCGAGCCGGCGCCCGGCCGGGGTGAGCCGGACCCGGCGGCCGTCCGGTTCGATCAGCGCCGTGCCGGCGTCCCGGGCGAGCAGGGCGACCTGCTGGGACACGGTGGAGGTGGTGAGCCCCATCTCCTCGGCCACCGCGCGCATCGATCCGAGGCGGGACAGTTCGCGCAGTATCCGCAGGCGGCGGGTGTCCATGCCGATATTGTCCGGAATACCTGAACGGTGTGTCCAGGATTACCACGTGGACGTGAACGATCCCGCTGCCGTGTACTGGCGCCATGACCGGCAACCCGGCCCGCACGGGCACCCTGCTGGCGATCGCGTCGATGCTGCTGGTGCAGCTCGGCCTCGCCGCCTCGATCGGCCTGATCGACGAGCTCGGCGCGGAGGGCGCGGCCTGGCTGCGGCTGGCCTGGGCCGGGCTGCTGCTGCCGCTGCTGGTCCGCCCGAGCCTGCGCCGCCTGGACCGCTCCGCGCTGCTCGCCTGCGCCGGACTCGGGGTGGTGACGGCCGGCGTCACGGTGCTGTTCATGGCCGCGATCGCCCGCCTGCCGCTGGGCACGGCCAGCGCGCTGGAGTTCCTCGGGCCGCTGGGTGTCGCGGTGTTCCGCGGCCGGCACGGCGCCAAGCTGTGGCCGGCCCTGGCCGCGGTCGGCGTGCTGCTGCTCACCGAGCCGTGGCGGGGCGGCGCGGATCCGGTGGGCGTGGGGTTCGCGCTGGCCGCGGGGGCGTGCTGGGCCGTGTACATCCTGCTCACCCAGCGGGTCGGCGACCGGGTGAGCGGTCTGCAGGGGCTGGCCGTCTCGATGCCGGTGGCGGCTCTGGTGGCCACCTTGGCGGTCGGTCCGGCGGTGCTGCCGCGGCTGGACGCCGGGCTGGTGCTGTTCGGCCTGGGGCTGGCCGTGCTGCTGCCGATCATCCCGTTCAGCCTGGAGTTGCTGGCGTTGCGCCGGCTCACCACCGCGGCGTTCGGCACGCTGATGAGCCTGGAGCCGGCGATCGCGCTGCTGATCGGCCTGGTGGCGCTGCATCAGGTGCCGACCGGGTACGCGGTGGCCGGGATCGGGTTCGTGGTGGTGGCCGGGATCGGCGCGGAACGCACCGGCCGCCGGGAGCCGGACCCGGTTACGACCCAGATCCCGGCCTAACGCTCTGACCTGGGTATACACCAAGTGTGTACGTGGTGTGTATAGTCGCCGGCATGTCAGTCGGTCATGCGTTGCTCGGTTTGCTGGAGTCCGGTCCCCGCCACGGTTACGACCTGAAGCGTTCCTATGACGAACGGTTCGGCCGGGGGCGGGAACTGCACTACGGGCAGGTGTACTCGACCCTCGCCCGGCTGCTCAAGAACGGCCTCGTCGAGGTGCGGTCCGAGCCTGGCGACGGTCCGGACCGCAAGCGGTACGCGATCACCGAGGCCGGTGTCACCGACGTGGCCGGCTGGCTCGCCCACGCCGAGAAGCCCGAGCCGTACCTGCAGAGCACGCTCTACACCAAGGTGGTCCTGGCGCTGCTGACCGGCCGGGACGCCGCCGACCTGCTGGACATCCAGCGCGCCGAGCATCTGCGGCTGATGCGCGAGCTGACCCGGCGCAAGACCGGCGGTGACCTGGCCGACCACCTCATCTGCGACCACGCCCTGTTCCACCTGGAGGCCGATCTGCGCTGGCTGGAACTCACCGCCGCGCGCCTCGACCAGCTCGCCGCCCAGGTCCGTCCCCCGTCGACCCAGGAGATCTGATGGTCAACCATCTGCAGCCACCCCTGCTCATCGCCGACGACCTGCACCTCAGCTTCGGCCCCACCAGGGCGCTGGACTCGGCGTCGCTGACCGTCTACGCCGGGGAGGTGCTGGCGCTGATGGGCCCGTCCGGCTCCGGCAAGTCCACGCTGCTGCACTGCCTCGCCGGGATCCTCACCCCGGACTCCGGCCGGGTCGGCTACGCCGGGCGCGACCTGTCCGCGATGTCCGACACCGAGCGCAGCGCGCTGCGGCGTACCGAATTCGGGTTCGTCTTCCAGTTCGGGCAGCTCGTGCCGGAACTGACCTGCCTGGAGAACGTGGCGCTGCCGTTGCGCCTGGCCGGCGTCCGGCGGCGCGAGGCGCAGCGCCGGGCCGCCGCCTGGCTGGACCGCCTGGAGGTCGCCGACGTGGCCGGCAAGCGGCCCGGGCAGGCCTCCGGCGGGCAGGGCCAACGGGTTGCCGTCGCCCGCGCCCTGGTCAGCGGACCGCGGGTGGTCTTCGCCGACGAGCCGACCGGCGCCCTGGACTCGCTCAACGGGGAACGGGTGATGCAGCTGCTCACCGGCGCGGCCCGGGACACCGGCACCGCCGTCGTCCTGGTCACCCACGAGGCGCGGGTCGCCGCGTACTCCGACCGCGAGGCCGTGGTCCGCGACGGCCGGGTCCGTGAGCAGGTGCACGCCCGATGAGCGTCACCCCGCCGCACCGCCGCGGCACCCGGTCCCGCCTGCTCGCCGAACTGGCCATGGGGGTACGCCTCAGCGTGGCCGGCGGCCGCTCCGGCTGGGCCCGGCTCGCCATGATCGCCGCCGGCGTCGGCCTGGGCGTGACCATGCTGCTGCTCGCCGCCACCGTCCCGGCCCTGGTCGCGGCGCGCGACACCCGCCTGGTGGCCCGCGCCATCGACAACCAGTCGGAGATCCCCCGCGGCGACGACACCATGCTCATCGCCGACGCCAACTCCCTCTACGGGGAACGCACCATCCACGGCCGCCTGGTCCAGCGCGAGGGCGACCGCGCACCACTGCCGCCCGGCGCGGACCGGATCCCGGCCCCCGGCGAGATGGTGGTCTCGCCCGCCCTCGCCGAACACCTCGCCACCGGCGAGGGCGCGCTGCTGGCCGAACGGTGGAACGGGCGGATCGTCGGCACGCTCGGCCCCGAGGGCGTGCTCAACCCCCAGGAGTTCGTCTTCTACCTCGGCGTGGACTCGCTCACCGACGAGACCGCGCACCGGATCCGGTCGTTCGGTTCGTCCCGCGCCGTCGACGAGGGCATCGCGGCACCGCTGCTGCTCCTCGGCCTGGTTGGGCTGGTCGCGTTGCTGCTGCCGGTCGCGGTCTTCCTGGCCACCGCGGTCCGCTTCGGCGGCGAGGCCCGGGACCGGCAACTCGCCGCGCTCCGGCTGGTCGGCGCGGACGCCGCCATGACCCGGCGGATCGCCGCCGGGGAAACCCTTGCCGGTGCGGTGCTCGGGCTGCTGACCGGCGCGCTGCTGTTCGCCGTCGTCGGACTGCTGGCGAGCCGGCTGGTGCCACCCGGGATGAGCTTCTACCGCGCCGACCTGCGGCCGGTCCCGATGCTGGCCGCGATCGTCGCGGTCGTGGTGCCGGTCGGCGCGGTGCTGGTCACCGTGTCCGCGCTGCGGCGGGTGGTGCTCGAACCACTCGGCGTGGTCCGGCACAGCACGGCCCGCCGCCGGCGCCTGTGGTGGCGGCTGATCCTGCCCGTCGTCGGCATCGGCCTGCTGTTCACCGTGCGCAGCGGCCCGGACGCCAGCGGCGGCGAAGGGTTTGCCTACGTCGCCATGGCCGGCATGGCGGCCCTGTTGATCGGGGTGGCGCTGCTGCTGCCCTGGCTGGTCGACGCGGCCGTCCGCCGGCTGGACGGCGGCGGCGTCGCCTGGCAGCTCGCCGTGCGCCGGCTGCAACTGGACAGCGGCACCGCGGTCCGCGCGGTCTCCGGCATCGCCGTCTCGGTGGCCGGTGCCATCGCGCTGCAGGGCGTCCTGTCCGCCGTGCAGGGCCAGTACTCGGCCGAGGGCGGCACCGACCCGGCCGGCAACTACCAGGCCATGGTCCTGCCCTCCGCCGGCGCGGCGGCACGGTGGACCGAGGGCCTGGCGAACGCCCCCGGCGTCCGTACCGCCGGGGTCCTGTCCCGGGTCACCGCCACGCCCACCCCGGCACCCGCGGACGGCTACACCCACGCGGTCGAGGTCGCCGACTGCACCCTGCTGCGGCTGCGCGCGACCATCGGCGACTGCGCCGACGGGGACGTCTTCATCCTGGTCCCGCAGACGGACGGCGCGGCCGGCGGCGCCGCGGTCACCCCCGGCACCACGTACACCCTCGGCGAACCCGGCAGCGGCCGCACGGTCGCCTGGACCCTGCCCGGCAACGCCCCGACCGTGCCCGGCCGCGGCACCGGCCTCGAGGCCGCCTACGGGCCGACCGTCCTGGCCACCCCCGCCGCCGTGCGCGACGCCCGGCCCACCCTGGCGGCCGACCGGGTCTACGTCGGGCTGGACACCGGCGACCCGGCCGCGATCGAGCGGCTCCGCAACGCCGCCGCGCGGATCGATCCCACCGCCATGATCCGTACGCTGCCGGACCGGACCTTCGCCTCGGTCCTGTCCACCATCCGCGAGGCAGTGCTCGTCGGAGCCGCCGCGCTGCTGCTGCTCGTCGGCGCCAGCATGCTCGTCAACGTGATCGAGCAACTGCGCGAACGGCGGCGGCTGCTGGCGATCCTGGTCGCCTTCGGCACCCGCCGCGGCACGCTGGGCGGATCGGTGCTGTACCAGATCGCCGTCCCGGTGCTGCTCGGCCTCGGCCTGGCGGTCGTCGTCGGCACCGGCCTGGGCGCGGTCCTACAGGCCGCGGCGGGCGCCCCGATCCGCCTCGACTGGCTCGGCATCGGCGCGACGTCCGGCGCGGCGGCGCTGGTGGTGCTGCTGACCACGGCGGCCAGCCTGCCGTTGCTGTGGCGGCTGACCAAGCCCGGCGGCCTGCGCAGCGAATAGCGACCGCGATCGCCCTCCACCGCCGGCGTCACCCGGCGGTGGGGCGGCGCCGGGCAGGCGACCGGCCGGCGCACGGGGGTCAGCCGGCGTTCTCGAGCGACTCGGCGTGCCGCAGCGCCGCGGTCACCGAGTCGCGGGCGGCCGGGAGCAGCGGGAGGCGTACCGCCGGGGTCGGAATGCGGCCCCGCGCGTGCAGCACCCCCTTGACCACCGTGGGGTTGGGTTCGGCGAACAGGGCCGCCGACAATCCGGCGAGCCGCCGCCCGAGCGGCCGGGCCCGGGCCGCGTCGCCGGCCCGCCACGCCGCGATCAGTTCGGCGAAAGCGGCCGTGGCGACGTGGGCGGACGCCAGGATGCCGCCGTGCGCGCCGAGTGCCAGCAGCGGCGCGACGACGGCATCGTCGCCGCCCAGCACCGCGAAACCGCCCGGTCCCGCTGTGTCGTCCGGCGCTGTGCCGCCCGGCGCTGTGCCGTCCGGCGCTGTGTCGCCGCCCGGCGCTGTGTGTCCGGCAGGCGGGTCGGCCAGCAGGGCGACGGCGGTGGGGTCGACGGCGCCGGTCGCGTACTTGACGCCGGCCACTCCCGGCACGCCGGCCAGCCGTCGTAGGGCCGCCTCCGGCAGGGACTGCCCGGTCCGGTACGGCACGTGGTAGACCACGATCGGCACCCCGGTGCCGGCAAGTTCGGTGAGGTGCGCGACGACGCCGTCCGCGCCGGGCCGGACGAACGGCGGGACCAGGCTCAGCGCCGCGGTCACCTCGGGTCGGGTCCGCAGGGCGCGGACCGCCGCGACGGTGTCGGCGCCGACCAGCAGGCCGGCCGACCGGGACCGGCACACGCCGGCCAGCACGTCCACCACGGTGTCCCGCTCCGGGCCGGTCAGCGACCCCGGTTCCGCCGTGGTGCCGAGCGCGACCAGGCCCGTGGCACCGGCGTCCAGGACGTCGTGCGCGAGCGCGGTCAGCACGTCGGCGGCCACCGCCCCCGCGGCGTCGAACGGCGTGATCATCGGTACGTACAGCCCGGTCAGCGTCATGGGATCAGCCTGCGGTAGCCGTACCTTAAGATCCAGTTCGTCTTTCTGGCGCATTGCGTAAGCTGCGCTGATGCTCGACGTGCGCCGCCTGCGCCTGCTGCGCGACCTGTCCCGGCTCGGCACCATCGCCGCGGTCGCCCAGGCGCACACCTACACCGCGTCCGCGGTGTCGCAACAACTGTCCGCGCTGGAACGGGAGGCCGGCCGGCCGCTGCTGGAACGCGCCGGCCGTGGCGTCACGCTCACCCCGGCCGGCCGGACGCTCGCCGGCCACGCCGACAACGTCCTGGCCGCGCTGGAAGAGGCGACCGCCGCGCTCGCCGCCACCGCCGCCGGGCTGTCCGGTCCGGTGCGCATCGGGGCGTACCCGACCGCGGTCCGCACCCTGCTGCCGGCCGCGCTCGTGGCGCTGGGCCGGGACCACCCCGCGCTGGAACTGCTGGTCAGCGAGATGGACCCGGTCGCCGTGCCGGCCGCGCTGCACGAGCGGCGGCTCGACGTCGGCCTGCTGCACGACTACGACGTGGTGCCGGTGCGGCCCGACCCGGCACTGGACGGCGTGCCGCTGCTGGACGAGACGGTGTACCTGGCCGTACCCGCGGACCTGCCCGCGTCCGGGGTCGGCGACCTGCCGGACGTGCCCTGGATCGTCGGCAGCCCGGGCACCCTGTGCCACACGGTGGCGGTGCAGGTGTGCCGGACCGCCGGGTTCGGGCCACGGGTACGCCACCACGCCGACGACTTCGCCACCGTGCTGGCCCTGGTCGGGGCCGGTCAGGGGGTGGCGCTGGTGCCGGAACTCGCGGCGGACCGGCCGCCCGCCGGGGTACGCCTGGTGCCGCTGCCGACCCGGCGGCGGACCCGGATCGCCTACCGGCGCGGCGCCGCCGGGCATCCGGCGGTCGCCGCGTTCGTCACGGCGCTCCGCGACGCCGCCGCCGGCCGTGGTCGACCGGGTGGCCCGGCGCCGGCGCGGGGCGTCAGTGCGGGCCGACGTCGAGGACGGTGATCGCGGCGGCGCCGGCCTCGTCGGAGGCGGCCAGGTCCACGGTGGCCTCGATGCCCCAGTCGTGGTCCTCGTTCGGATCGTCGAACACCTGACGGACCGTCCACGTCGCCGGGCCGGCGTCGATGTGCAGCAGCGCCGGACCGCGGGCCTCCGGGCCGGTGCCGATCTCGTCGTACTCGTCGTAGTAGCGCTGCAGCGCGTCGGCCCAGCGGTCCGTGGTCCAGCCGGCCTCCGCGTCCAGCTCGCCGAGCAGGTCGGCGCGGCGCAGCGCGGCGAGTTCCACCCGCCGGAACAGCGCGTTGCGGACCAGCACCCGGAACGCGCGGACGTTGCGGGTGACCGCGGGCGGCTGGTCGTCGAGCCGCACCTCGGCCGGGTCGGCGGACGGGTCACGCAGCCGCTCCCACTCGTCCAGCAGGCTGGAGTCGACCTGGCGGACCAGCTCGCCGAGCCACTCGATGAGGTCGCCGAGTTCCTCGGTGCGGGCGTCCTCGGGCACGGTCTGGCGCAGCGCGCGGTAGGCGTCCGCCAGGTACCGCAGCACCAGGCCCTCGGAGCGGGACAGGCCGTAGAACGACACGTACTCGGTGAACGTCATGGCCCGCTCGTACATGTCGCGGACCACGGACTTCGGCTTCAGCTCGTAGTCGGCGACCCACGGATGCCCGCGCCGGTACGTCTCGTAGGCGGCCTCCAGCAACTCCAGCAAGGGACGGGGGTGGGTGACGTCCTCGAGCAGTTCCATCCGCTGGTCGTACTCGATGCCCTCGGCCTTCATGGCGTTGACCGCCTCGCCACGGGCCTTCTGCCGCTGGGCGGACAGCACCTGGCGCGGGTCCTCCAGGGTGGACTCGATGATCGAGACCACGTCCAGCGGGTAGTCCGGCGACTCCGGGTCGAGCAGTTCCAGGCTGGCCAGCGCGAACGGCGACAACGCCTGGTTGAGCGCGAAGTCCAGCTGCAGGTCCTCGACCAGCCGGTACCGGTCGCCGTGCTTCTCGATCACGCCGCCGGCGATCAGCGCCTTGGCGATGGCGACCGCGCGGCGCACGTGCCGGCGCTGCGCGGCCGGTTCCTCATGGTTGTCGGTGAGCAGATGCCGCATCGCCTGGAACGGGTCGCCGCCACGGGCGATGACGTTCAGCAGCATCGCGTGCGACACCTGGAACGACGAGGTCAGGGGTTCCGGGTCCGCGCCGACCAGACGGTCGAACGTGGGCTGGCCCCAGCCGATGGTGCCCTCCGGCGGCTTCTTGCGGACCACCTTGCGCCGCTTCTTCGGGTCGTCGCCGGCCTTGCTGAGCGCGCGTTCGTTGTCGATGACGTGCTCGGGGGCCTGCACGATGACGGTGCCGATGGTGTCGTACCCGGCGCGTCCGGCGCGGCCCGCGATCTGGTGGAACTCGCGGGCCTTGAGCAGCCGGGTCTTCACGCCGTCGTACTTGCTCAGGCCGGTGAACAGCACGGTGCGGATCGGCACGTTGATGCCGACGCCGAGCGTGTCCGTACCGCAGATCACCTTCAGCAGGCCGGCCTGCGCCAGCGTCTCGACCAGGCGGCGGTACTTCGGCAGCATGCCGGCGTGGTGCACGCCGATGCCGTGGCGCACCAGCCGCGACAGGGTGCGCCCGAACCCGGCGGTGAACCGGAAGTTGCCGATGGCCGCCGCGATGGAATCCTTCTCGGCGCGGGTGCACATGTTGATGCTCATCAGCGACTGCGCGCGTTCCAGCGCCGCCGCCTGGGTGAAGTGCACGATGTACACCGGCGCCTGACGGGTGGTGAGCAGCTCCTCGATGGTCTCGTGCAGCGGCGTCATGGCGTACGAGAACAACAGCGGGACCGGCCGTTCCGCGGTCGCGATCACCGCGGTCTCCCGGCCGGTGCGCCGGGTCAGGTCGTCGACGAAGCGCGTGGTGTCGCCGAGCGTCGCGGACATCAGCAGGAACTGGGCCTGCGGCAGCTCGATCAGCGGCACCTGCCACGCCCAGCCCCGGTCCGGCTCGGCGTAGAAGTGGAACTCGTCCATCACGACCTGGCCGACGTCGGCGTCGGCGCCCTCGCGCAACGCCAGGTTGGCCAGCACCTCCGCGGTGCAGCAGATGATCGGCGCGTCCGCGTTGACGCTGGCGTCGCCGGTGAGCATGCCGACGTGCCGGGCGCCGAAGACCGCGCAGAGCGCGAAGAACTTCTCGCTGACCAGGGCCTTGATCGGCGCGGTGTAGAAGGTGGTCCGCTTGTCCGCGAGCGCGACGAAGTGCGCGCCGGTGGCGACCAGGCTCTTGCCGGAGCCGGTGGGGGTGTTGAGGATGACGTTCGACCCGGTGGCGACCTCGATCAGCGCCTCCTCCTGATGCGGGTAGAGCGTCAGACCCTGCTCGGACACCCAGCCGGAGAAGGCATCGAAGACGGCGTCGGGTTCGGCGGTGCCGGGCAGGCGGTCGATGAGCGTCATGATGGCACCGACTCTATCCACAGCACGACGGCCGGGTGCGAGCGCTCGCACCCGGCCGGTCGCGGGACCCTGCGGAGTGCACACCAGGATGGGTACGCCGGGTTGCCGGCCGGGTGCGCGGACGGTTGCGGGCCGGTTGCGGCCGGCCGGGCGCGCCGGGTCAGCGCGGCCAGGACCGTAGGCGGTCGCGGAGGCGGGTGATCGCGGCGGCGTCCAGGCCGTAGACCGCGAAGCGGGTGTCGTCGAGCCGGTCCAGGTACTGCCCGGCCTCGGCGATGTCCGCGTCGTCCAGACCCGGGTCGGCGGCGCGGGCCAGCTCGAGCACCCGGTCCACCGGGTACCGGTCGAGCGCCGCGGCGACGTCGATGTAGTCGCGGACCTCGCGCCGGCCGACCAGCGCGGCGACCTTGGTGGCGACCAGGTCGTCGAGGTGCATCACCGGCCCCAGGTCCATCACGACCGGGGCGCGGTGGCGGTCCAGCCGGCACAGCGTGAGCCGGAGCGCCCGGGCGCCGTCGGCGACGAGGAACTCCCGCAGGCTGTCCTCCATGCCGGCGAACAGCTCGTCGGCGGCCTCGCGCGCCACGGTGTACCCGGCGGTGGTGAGGGCGGCGCACACCTCGCCGGCCGCGGCGATCACCCCGTCGTCGGTGTCGGTGAACAGGTCGACGTCCTCGGTGGGCCGCTCCACGAGGCCGTTGACCAGCCAGGCGACGCCGCCGCCGAGGACGAAGCCGTGCTTGTCCGCCACGCCGAGCGCGATGCGGGCGACGTCGGTGTAGAACGGGTCGACGCTCACGCAGGCGGGCTGGTCCTGAGCCGGGCCTTGCCGAGGGGTGCCGTGCCGAGGGGTGCCATGCCGAGGGGTGCCGTGCTGTGGGGTGCCGTGCTGTGGGGTGCCGTGCGCAGGGCTCGGTGCCGGGCCTCCCAGGCGTTGCGGACGCCTCGGGGGAGGTTGAGTTCCGGCCAGACCCGCACCAGCGTCGGCCCGTGCAGGTAGCGGCGGAGTTCGTCGGCGTGCACGGCTTCGCGCAGCACGTTCTCGTACATCCACAGCAGCGAGTCGTGCTGGTCCAGGTCGAACACCCGGTTCGGATTCCACCACAGCCGCAGCGGCAGCTCCACCGGACCGTGCACCGGCCCGGCCAGCTCGCTCAGCGTCCCGGCGACCAGCACCGGCCGGTGGGGCCGGGCGAGGTGCACGACTGGGGTGGTCATGCGTACAGGGTAGACCGCGCGGTCGCCCCTCACCTAACTCCTAGAATCCTAGGACGCTTTAGGCGGTGTGTCCGGCGTCGGTGTCGGCCGCCGACCGGTCGCCAGGGTGCGGCGCCGGACGGGTGCTCTTGACGGTGAGCCGGGTCGCTTCGTACACCAGGAAGATCCCGAGCAGGCTCAGCACGACAGCTCCGGGCCAGCGCCACGGATCGGGCAGGTGGAGCGGCAGGAACCAGAGCGTGAGATCCGAGCCGGCCAGCAGGAACACCATCGGAACGAGGCCCTGCGGGAACAGGCAGAGCGGGCCGAGGATCCAGCACGCGCCGGCGGCCAGGCTCTCCCGTCCGGTCAGCTTGCTCGCGGGTACGCCGGCCTCGGGGTCGCCGGCCTCGGGGTTGCCGGTCCCGTCGCCGGCGGCGGTCGTCCCGGGCCGCCCGGTGCGCATCAGGAACAACATCTCGGGGCCGCGGGCCCGGAGCCGGTTGATCGCCACCCGCCCCAGCCACCAGGCCAGCAACACACCCGTGAGCAGCCCGATCGGAACGCCGGACCACACCAGGACCGGGTTTCCCAGCACGGTGCCGACGATGACGGGCACGACGGCCGGCACCGGCAGCAGCAGGCAGATCCAGAACAGCACCTGCGACTGCCAGGAGGTCTCCCCGTGCTCCAGCGGGTTGTCGGGCCGTTTGTGCGCGTCGGGGCCGGGTGCCAGCGCGACGACCGAGGTGACGACGGCCAGGCCGACGCCGCCGCCGAGCAGGGCCGGAACCAGCGTGAGTACCCACGGCCAGGCGCAGGCGTGGCCGCTCCGCAGGGTGAGGCCGACCGTGGCGGCGACCGTGGGAACCCCAAAGACCAGCAGGTGCGCCCACTGGCGTCCACGCACGTCCGGGTTCTCGGTGCCGGTCTGCAGGGTCAGCCACAGCGCGGTGCCGTCGTCGGCGTAGAGGTTGCAGGCCACCGTGGCCGCCATCAGGGCCATACCGGCACCGGCCAAGGGCAGCGCCTCGGTCCGCCCGAGGGTCAGGGGCAGCAGCGCGGTTCCCAGCGCCCAGCCGTACACGATCGCGAGCATCGAGGTGCGGCCGGGTCGCGCCACCAGGTGCGGAGCCGCGAGCAGCAGGCCGGTGAACGCCGAACCGGCGCGCCGGCGGGCGATCAGTCCGAGCACGCTGTACGACGCGCGCGACAGCAGCACCACCAGCACCAGGTTCAGGCCGGCCGCCGGCACCGCCACCAGGGCCGGCAGCGCACCCAGACGGATGCCGTAGACGACGAGGCTGAGGAACGCCAACGCCGTGACGGCCGAGGTGACGGCGACGAAGGCGGCACCGAGCAACCCGAGTGCCAGCCGTCGTCGGGGCAGCGGCAGCAGCGCGAAATGGTCGGCCCGCAGCACCGACGAGGCACCTCAGACCGGGCCGGCCACCCATCCGAGCATCCACATCAGGTACGCCGTGGCGAGCAGGTCGGGGACCACACCCGGCCCGGACGGATCGAGCAGGCTGAGCCAGATGGTGGCGACGGCGACGAGCAGGCCGAGTGTGCCGCCGGTGACCATCAGGGCGGCGCGACCGCCGGTCATGGAGTTGCCGATGATCGCCCACTTCATCGGGATCAGGACGCCAACCACGACAGCCCTTCAGCGACGCGAGCGTCGGCGCCGGCCAGCCGGACGAACGTCTTCCAGGGAACCCTCGCCGCGGACCTCGTCGAGCGGCCCCTCGGCCACCACCCGGCCCTGGACCATGATGGCCACCGTGTCGCACACCCGCTCGACCAACGCCATGACGTGGCTGGACAGCACCACCGAGCCGCCGCCGGTGACGAAGCGGGCCAGAATCGTCTTGAGGGCCACCGCCGACACCGGGTCGACCGCCTGGGCTCGTCGAGCACCAGCAGCCGGGGTGCGTGCAGGAGCGCGGTCGCCAGCCCGATCTTCTTGCGCATGCCGGTGGAGTAGTCGACCACCAGTGTCCGTTCGGGCAGGGCGAGGCTGTCCGGGAGTACACCGATGAGGGCCTTGGCCCGGACGGGATCGGCCCAGATGTCGGCGCCGAACACCGTCGAGGTACCGGCGTCGGGCCGCAGCAGCCCGGCCGCCATCGACAGCGTCGTGGTCTTGCCCGCGCCGTTCGGCCCGACCCAGCCCGAAGAACGATCCCGCCGGGACGGTGAGGTCGGTGAGGTCGGGGAGGTCGACGTGGTCGACCGCGGTGTTGCCGCCGAAGGTCTTGGCGAGTCCGGTGAGGTGGAGCGCGGGCCGGCCGTCGCCCGCCCCCGGCCGACGGTCACCGGCGGCCCTGCGGAACGGTGGGGGCGTCGTCTTCCCTCGGCTGACGCGGGGGATCGGTGAGCCTTCGAACATAGACCAAACGGATACCGCGGTCCCACTTACCGCTCGGCTCGTAGAATCCTAGGATGCTCTAGGCGGTGTGTTCGGGCGCGCGTGACCGTCACGTGCGCCGGTGGAAGATGTTGCGGCGGGGGTGTCGCCGGGGGTCGAGGCGGGCGGGTGGCCGAAACTCGGGCTGCCGGTCGTCGGCGAGGTGGACGGCCCAGTCGCCGCGGTGGATCTCGCGGTGATGGTGGCGGCACAGCAGCACCAGGTTGTCGAGGGCAGTGGGTCCGCCGTCCGACCAGGGACGGATGTGGTGGGCGTCGCACCAGCGCGGCGGGCGGTCACAACCGGGGAAGGCGCAACCGCGGTCGCGTACGGCCAGCGCGCGGCGGAGCGGGCCGGTGGCCAGGCGGCGGGCCCGTCCGGCGTCCAGGATCTGACCGGGGCCGCCGAGCACGACGGGCAGGACCTGCGCGTCGCAGGCCAGGCGCCGGACGGTCGCCGGGGTGACGCGCTCGCCCGTGTCCAGCAGACCGCGCCCTAGCGCGGCGGTCAGCGGATCGAGTTCGACCGTGACGGCCAGTTGGGGCGGCTCGCCGCCGTTGTCGGGCAGCTCGCCGGTGCGCAGGGCGAGGCGGCAGACGTCGGTGAGCGCGTCGGCGCGGCGCTGGGCGGGTGTGCGGGTGTCGTCGTGGTGCGGTACGCAGAGCGGGTCGAGGGCGGCGTGCACGATCGCCGCGTCCTCCACGCCGAGCCGGCCGGTGATCCGGACGGTGCCGTTCCACGGTGCCGAGAGGGTGAGGCCGCGGCCGCGGTGGGCGCGGTCGTCCTGCCGTTCCAGGGCGAGCCGGTCGGCCTCCTCGGCCACCTCGGGCGCGATGTGCTCGAGGATGCGGTGACCGGCCTTGCCGAGCGGAGCCGGTTCGAGGTGGCGGGCGTGGTCGATCAGGATCGCCTCGGCTCGGTCGGTGGTGTCGGCGGGGGTGTCGGCCGGCAGGGCGCGGAGGGCGGCGGCGATGACCTCGGAGTGCCGGGCGTCGATGGCTCCGGTGCTCAGTGCGTGGTCGAGATGCGGGCGATGGTCCAGGGTGGTGGCGTGGTCGACCAGGTCACGGGCGGTGCGGGGATCGAGGCGGAGCTGGGTGCGCAGCCAGGTGGCGGTGGTGCGGAAACCGTCCTCGCGGTGCAGCTCCCGTAGGTCGGCCTGCCGGATCACGTGCAGCGTGACGGCGGCGGCGATCTGTTGCAGGCGGTGGGCGGCGTGCAGGGTGTCGGCGATCTCGGCGTCGGTCAGTGACCAGAGCGGCGCGAGGGCGTGCTTGCCCAGCTCCCCGGCGAGTCGTTCGAGTTCTCCCTGCACGCCACCCAGTATCGAACACCTGTACGACACTTTCCACGCCAAGGTCAGCAGACGCACAGGCGCACAGGCGCACAGGCGCACAGGCGCACAGGCCCTCCGGGCCGAGCGGCCAGCCGCTCACGGCATGCTGGGTCCGGGCGGCTAGCCGGTCAGGCAGTCCGCGCCCGCGATGCCGTTGGCGAGTTCGTCGCCGGACGGCCCGAGTATCCGGACGGAATTGACGTCGCCGGTGTACGCGACCCGGGCCGCGGCGTCGCAGAGCCGGGTGGCGGCGGCGGGATCGGCGTCGACGGCCGTGACGACGATCGTGGTGCACTGGCCCTCGGCGGTGACCGACCGGACGGCGGCCTGCCCGAGGTGCCGGCGGACCTGGTCGGCGACGTCGCCGCAGCCCTCGGGGGCAGGGGACGCGACGTCGCCGGTGGACGATGCGGCGGGCGGCGGGACCTCCGGCGCGGCCGCCGGGCGGTCGGCGCAGCCGCCGGCCGTCAGGACCGCCACCATGGCCAGAGCGGCGGGGGCCGCCGGGCGGGTGACCGGCGGTGTCACGCCGGACGCTCCGCGCTGACGAGCCAGATCCCGGTGGGCAGGCGGAATCCGGTTCCGGGCGTGCGGTACCGGTCCAGGAGCCGGGCGGCTTCGGCGCGGGCGGCGTCGCGTTGTGGCGGGGGAGCGGTCCGGTAGGCCGCCCCGGCCGGGCCGAGCGTGATCAGCCAGTCGGCGACCGCGTCGGGATCGTCGGGTACGTCCATCGTGGCGTCGTGTGATTCGACGGTGATGGCGGTGAAGCCGGCCGCGGCGAGGATCCGGGTGACGCGGGCGGGGTCGGCGAACGCGAACGGGCCGGGTTCGGCGCCGAGTGGCAGCGGCGGCAGGGGTCCGAGGTGCGGGGCGGCGCCGAGCAGGGTGGCGTGCAGCCAGGGGCTGGCGGCGGCGTCGCGGAAGACGGTGGCGGCGAGGCGTCCGCCGGGCCGGAGCGCGCGGCGGATCGCGGTGCAGCCGGCGGTGGGGTCGGCGAGCAGCATCAGGGCCATGCGGGAGTACGCCGCGTCGAACGGTGGGCCGGGCGGCGCCGCGGTCTCCAGGTCCGCGTGGCGGAATTCGGCCTCGGGGAACCGGGTCCGCGCGGCGTCCACCATGGCGGCGGCGAGGTCCAGGCCGACCGCGGTGCCGCCGGGGCGGACGGCGGCGGCGAGGTCGGCGGTGGTGCCGCCGCAGCCGCAGCCGATGTCGAGGATGCGTTCGCCGGGGCGGGGCCGGAGCCGGTCCAGGGCGGCGGCGCCCATCGGGTGGGCCCACTGGTCGTGCCGGTCGGCGTTGGCGATCCAGCCGGGGGCGGCCCGGGCCCAGAAGGCGGCGTTGCGGTCGCGCAGGGTGGCGATGGCGGCCATCAGAAGGGCATCTCGTTGCCGTCGACCGTGACGGCGCGGAAGCCGGCGGCCTTGGCGGGGTCGAATCCGTCGGTCTGGGCGGCGAGGCCGGCGGCGCGGATCAGGCGTTCGGACTGGAACCGCCGGAACGCGTCCTCGTCCTGCCAGATGTTGATGATGCGCCAGCCGCCGTCGACCGGGCCGGCGACGTGGGCCAGCAGGCCGGGCGGCCGGTCCGGGCCGAGGTGCTGCTCGACCAGCCGGTATTCCTCCGGGCTGACGCCCGGCATCTCCTGCAGCACTCCGAACGGCATGGCGTCCCCAATTTCGTTGTAGTGAACCTCTATCGAATAGAGCACTACACTGCGGGCGTGGTTGTCAAGCGGCGGTACGACTCGGCCCGGCGACAGGAACAGGCCCGCCAGACCCGCCGGGCGATCCTGGCGGCCGCCGGCCGGCTGTTCGTGGAGCCGGGGTACGCGGCCACGCCGTTGACCGCGGTGGCGGCCGAGGCCGGCGTGGCGGTGCAGACCGTCTACGCCGCGTTCGGCAGCAAGCCGCAGTTGCTGTCCGCGCTGGTCGACGTGACGGTGGCCGGTGACGACGCGCCGGTGGCGGTGCCGGACCGGCCGTTCGTCGCGGAGATCCGGGCGCTGGCGGATCCGCGGGCCAAGCTCGCCCGGTTCGCCCGGCACCTGACCACCACCCACGCGCGTCAGGCGGACGTGATGGTGGCGCTGGCCGGGGCCGCGACGGCGGACCCGGACGCGGCGGAGATCTGGGAGAAGAACCGGGCCGAGCGCCGCCAGGGCATGGCGGTCTTCGCGGCCGAGCTGGTGGCGACCGGGGCGGTGCGCGCCGGTCACGACGTGGACCGCGTGGCCGACGTGCTGTGGCTGGCCATGGACGTGCGCAACTACGACTGGCTGGTGCGGGAGCGGGGCTGGCCGGTGGAGCGGTTCGAGCGCTGGTACGTCGACACGGTGGCCGGCGCCGTGCTGAACCCGGTCAGCTGAGGCGGACCCGGACCACCAGGTCGTGCAGCGCCGTCAGGGCGTCCGGGTCGGGCCGGTCCGGCAGCGCCGAGGCGTCGCGGGCCGCCTCCAGCTCGGCGCGCAGGCGCGGCACGTCACGGTCCAGGGCGGCCCGCGCGGCGGCCGGGAACGGTCCGTGTTCGGCGGCCCGCTTGGCCGCGATCAGATCCGGTACGTACGCCGGCGGGTCGAGCCGGTTCAGGTCCGCGACCACCTCGCCGGTGCGCATCAGGTGCCGGCCGGTCAGCAGCACCCGCAGCGTGTACAGGGCGGGCTTGAGTTCGCCGGTGCGGGCGAACAGCCGTTCCTGGGTGGCCGCGAAGCCCAGGTAGTGGTGGGCGTGGTGGCGGGTGACCAGCCCGGGCGCCAGGCCGGCCAGTTCGGCGTGCACCGGGGAGGTGGCGAGCACCAGCGGCGACAACAGCTGTTCCAGGACGTAGCCGTTGCGGGTGGCCAGCAGGCGGGCGAACTTGTGCAGGTCGTGGCTGACCACGTCGAGTTCGACGCGGTCGCGCACGCCACCGGCCTGCACCGTCTCCGGGCCGGTGCGCAGGCCGACCACCTCGGCGGCGGGCAGCACGTGCGCGGCGCGCACGTCGAGGTCGGAGTCGACGGAGGCGAAGCCGTACAGGTGGGCGCCGCTGACGGTGGCGAAGATCAGGGGGTACGGCACGTCGGTGGCCACCTCCGCGGCCCAGGCGGGCACGTCCACGGTCATCGCAGGCCCCTTTCGCGTACGCCGGTCAGCAGCGTGTCGATCCTCTCGCGGTCGGGCCGCGCCGGCAGCCGGGTTTCCGAGGTTGCCGTGGCCAGGTCGGCGAGCAGGGTCTGCGCCCAGGTGCGCCAGGGCGCGGTGCCGTGGCGGACGGCGAGCAGCCGGTCGCGCAGCGGCGACAGGTCGACCAGGATCTCGCCGGTGCGCAGCACGTGGGCACCGGCCAGCAGCAGCCGGATCATGTGCATGGCCTGCTTGTGGTTGGTCTCGCCGGTGCGCGCCTGCCGGGCCTCGACCCGGGCGAGCTGGTCGCGGGCGTAGTTGCCGTAGGTGTCGGCGACCCGGGTGGACAGGAACGCGGACCGGGCCGCGAGCAGCCGGCGGCCCTCGTCGGTGACCCGCTCGATCAGCGGTGACCAGAGCACCTCCAGCACGGTCGGGTTGGCCTGCAGCGCCAGCGTGCAGAACCGTTCGATCTCCCAGGAGAACTCCTCGTCGCGCGGTCCGTCGCGGTGCGTCGGCGGCTTGTCGAGGTGCCAGAACGCGCGGGTCGGTGCCGCGAAGACACCGCGCCGGTCGTGGTCGGAGTCCGGGCCGGCGAGGCCGTACGCCCGGGAGCCGACCACGACCGACAGGATGACGTCGTTCACAGGTCCAGCACGGTCCCGTCGATGGCGTCGAGCTCCTCGCGGGTCAGCGGCGGGCCGTCCAGCGCGGCCACGTTGGTCTCGAGCTGCCCGACGCTGCTGGCGCCGATGATCAGGCTGGTCATCCGGGGGTCGCGCAGCGCCCAGGCGAGGGCCATCTGGGCCAGCGACTGGCCGCGGCCCTTGGCGATGTCGTTGAGCGCGTGGATCCGGCCCATGGTCTGGTTGTCGAGGTCGCTCTCGTTGAGGAAGACGCTGGTGCGTACGCGCGAGTCGTCCGGGATGCCGCCCAGGTAGCGGTCGGTGAGCAGGCCCTGTTGCAGCGGGCTGAACGCGATGCAGCCGGCGCCGACGCGTTCCAGCGTGTCGAGCAGGTGGTCCTTCTCGATCCAGCGGTTGAGGATCGAGTACGACGGCTGGTGGATGAGCAGCGGGGTGCCGAGTTCCTGCAGGATGGCGGCGGCCTGGGCGGTCTGCTCGGCGTCGTAGTTGCTGATTCCGACGTACTGGGCCTTGCCGGCCCGGACCACCGCGTCCAGCGCGGTCATGGTCTCTTCCAGCGGGGTGTCCGGGTCGGGCCGGTGGTGGTAGAAGATGTCGACGTAGTCCAGGCCGAGCCGGGCCAGCGACTGGTCCAGCGAGGAGACCAGGTACTTGCGCGAACCCCACTCACCGTACGGGCCGGGCCACATGTGGTAGCCGGCCTTGGTGGAGATGACGAGTTCGTCGCGGTGGTGGCGCAGGTCGTCGGCGAGCAGGAGGCCGAAGTTGCGTTCCGCGCTGCCCGGCGGCGGTCCGTAGTTGTTGGCCAGGTCGAAGTGGGTGACGCCGAGGTCGAACGCGCGGCGCACGATGGCGCGCTGGGTCTCCAGCGGCCGGCCCTCGCCGAAGTTGTGCCACAGGCCGAGCGAGACGGCGGGCAGCCGTAGGCCGCTGCGGCCGGCCCGCCGGTAGGTCATGGTGTCGTAGCGGTCGCCCGCGGGAGAGTAGGTCACACGCCACACCTTAGGGACACGCGGCCGTAACGGGTGCGCTGGTAGGTTGGTCGCCAGCCGCGTGGGAGAGCCCGCCGGGCCGGAGACGGCCGGCGGCGCCGAAGGGGCAATTCCTCCCCGGAACCTCTCAGGCAAACGGACCACGCGGGCGAGGCGACTCTGGAGTGCCCTTTCCGGGTACGACAGAGGGGGAGGTCCGTCCGCTGACCTTCCGCCAGGAGTGCCCATGACGACTTTTCCCTCCCGCCACATCGGTCCGGACGCCGACGAGCAGGCCCAGATGCTCAAGGCGATCGGGTACGCCTCGGTGGACGAGCTGATGGACGCCGCGATCCCCGAGGTGATCCGCTGGCACGGCACGCTGGACCTGCCGGCCGCGGCGACCGAGGAGGAGACGATCGCGGAGCTGCGCGCGATCGCCTCGGGCAACCAGCTCAGCACGTCGATGCTGGGGCTGGGCTACTACGGCACGTTCACGCCGGCGGTGATCCGCCGCAACGTGCTGGAGAACCCGGCCTGGTACACGGCGTACACGCCGTACCAGCCGGAGATCAGTCAGGGCCGGCTGGAGGCGTTGCTGAACTTCCAGACCATGGTGACCGATCTGACCGGCCTGACCACGGCGAACGCGTCGATGCTGGACGAGGGCACGGCGGTGGCGGAGGCGATGACGCTGGCCCGGCGGGCGTCGAAGGTGAAGTCGCCGGTGTACGTGGTGGACGCGGACACGCTGCCGCAGACGCTCGCCATTCTGCGCACCCGGGCCGAGCCGCTCGGCATCGAGCTGCGGCTGGTCGACCTGGACGCCGGCGACCCGCTGCCGGACGCGTACTTCGGCCTGCACCTGCAGTATCCGGGTGCGTCCGGCGCGGTGCGTGACCACGCCGCGCTGGTGTCCGCGGCGCACGCGGCCGGTGCGCTGGTGACGGTGGCCGCGGACCTGCTGGCGCTGACGTTGCTGCGGGCGCCGGGGGAGATCGGTGCGGACATCGCCGCGGGTACCACGCAGCGCTTCGGCGTACCGCTGGGATTCGGTGGCCCGCACGCCGGTTACCTGGCGGTGCGCGCCGGGCTGGAGCGGTCGCTGCCGGGCCGTCTGGTCGGGGTGTCCCGCGACGCCGACGGCGCGCCCGCGTACCGGCTGGCGCTGCAGACCCGCGAGCAGCACATCCGGCGGGAGAAGGCGACCAGCAACATCTGCACGGCGCAGGTGCTGCTGGCCGTGATGGCGAGCATGTACGCGGTGTACCACGGGCCGGACGGGCTGCGCGACATCGCCCGGCGTACCCATGATCGGGCTCTGTCGGTGGCCGGCGGTCTCGCCGCGGCCGGCGTCGAGGTCGCCCACGCCGCGTTCTTCGACACCGTGACCGCGGTCGTGCCGGGCCGCGCCGCGTCGGTGGTCGCGGCGGCCGCCGAGCGCGGCGTCGACCTGCGGCTGGTGGACGACGACCGGGTGTCGGTGGCCTGCGACGAGACGACCACCGAGGCGCACGTGGCGACGGTGCTGGCGGCGTTCGGCGCGGCGGCGGCGGGTGCGTTCGCGTCGGGGCTGGACGCGCTGGCCCGGCGGAGCACCTACCTGACCCATCCGGTGTTCCGGGCCCACCGGTCGGAGACGGCGATGCTGCGCTACCTGCGCCGGCTGTCCGACCGGGACTACGCGCTGGACCGGGGCATGATCCCGCTGGGTTCGTGCACGATGAAGCTGAACGCGACCACCGAGATGGAGCCGGTGAGCTGGCCGGAGTTCGCGAACATCCACCCGTACGCGCCGGCGTCGCGGACCGCGGGCTACGAGGCCCTCGTGGCGCAGTTGGAGGGCTGGCTGGCGGAGATCACCGGGTACGACGCGGTGAGCGTGCAGCCGAACGCCGGTTCGCAGGGCGAGCTGGCCGGGCTGCTGGCGATCCGCGGCTACCACCGGTCCCGCGGCGAGGCGCACCGTGACGTGTGCCTGATCCCGTCCAGTGCGCACGGCACGAACGCGGCCAGCGCGGTGATGGCAGGCATGCGGGTCGTGGTGGTGGCGTGCGACGACGCCGGCAACGTGGACCTGCCGGACCTGTCCGCGAAGATCACCGCGCACGCGGACCGGCTGGCCGCGATCATGGTGACGTACCCGTCGACGCACGGCGTGTACGAGAGGGGGATCGCCGAGCTGTGCGCGCAGGTGCACGACGCGGGCGGCCAGGTGTACGTGGACGGCGCGAACCTGAACGCGCTGGTCGGGTACGCGAAGCCGGGCCGGTTCGGCGCGGACGTGTCGCACCTGAACCTGCACAAGACGTTCTGCATCCCGCACGGCGGCGGTGGTCCCGGGGTGGGCCCGGTGGCGGTGCGGGCGCACCTGGCCGAGTTCCTGCCCGGCGATCCGCTGGAGCCGGGCGAGCACCACGCGGTGTCCGCGGCGGCGCACGGTTCCGCCGGGATCCTGCCGATCTCGTGGGCGTACCTGCGGATGATGGGCCCGGACGGCCTGGCCGCGGCGACCGGCACGGCGGTGCTGGCGGCCAACTACGTGGCGGCCCGGCTGGCCGGCCACTACCCGGTGCTGTACGCCGGGAACCGGGGCCTGGTGGCGCACGAGTGCATCCTGGACCTGCGGCCGATCACGAAGGCGACCGGGGTCTCGGTGGACGACGTGGCGAAGCGTCTGATCGACTACGGCTTCCACGCGCCGACGATGTCGTTCCCGGTGGCCGGCACGCTGATGGTGGAGCCGACCGAGAGCGAGGATCTGGCGGAACTGGACCGGTTCTGCGACGCGATGATCGCGATCCGCGAGGAGATCGCGGCGGTCGGGGAGGGCCGGTGGCCCCGGGACGACAATCCGCTGGTGCACGCTCCGCACACGGCGGCGGCGGTGACGGCGGACGAGTGGGACCACGCGTATCCGCGGTCGGTGGCGGGGTTCCCGGCGGGGGTGGACCGGACGGCGAAGTACTGGCCGCCGGTGCGGCGGATCGACGGTGCGTACGGCGACCGGAATCTGGTCTGCTCGTGCCCGTCGCCGGAGGCGTTCGAGGAGTGAGCCGCCGATGTGGGCCGCGGTCGGCGCTGGTCGCGGCCCCGTCAGGTGGTGCGGTGGGCTCCGGTGTCTCCGCCGTCACTGTCAGTGACGGCGGGGCGGGTGCGGATCAGGCCGCGAGGGCGTGCACGGCCGGGCCGCGGTGCGGCTCGATCATGGTGCCGTCGGGCAGGATCTCACCGGTGTCATCGAAGACGATGACGCCGTTGCAGAGCAGGCTCCAGCCCTGCTCGCGGAAGGTCGCGACGATCCGCGCGGCCTCCCGGTCGACGGCGTCGGCGGTCGGACAGGGGGTCTTGTGCTGGCACAACATGGGGTTTCTCCGGTCGGGCTGTGTGATGCTTCACAACGGTGACGAAGGTTACCTCAGTTCGAACGACTTCGGTCGAAGCGGGTGACGGCGTCAGTTGTCAGAGTCCTCGCTTCCGATGGTCCACGGTAGGACCGCCGTCGACCACTTTCCGACACCTCCTCACCGTCCGAATCCGGGCGCTCCGGCCTCCTGCCAGGGCCGTCACCGTGCGTTATGCGATTTCGCGTGGTTCCGGGGTGACTCCGGCGACCCCGCTGAGCTTGTTACCGAGTTCCTGTCGGCGAACGGACTGCCGGTGCGAGACCTCCGCCGAACGGGCAGGCAGGTCCGCCCGTTCGGCCCGGGCGGGATCTGCGGCGCGGCACTCTATGTGTCGCCGGACGCCGGATCCGTGATGGCCGGCGGGCCGGTCGGCGCGCCCACGCCGGTGCCGCGGATTCCGGACGTGTACGCGGTGGTGTTCGCGCACGACGACGCCGGTGGTCCCGGCGCTGGTGTTCCAGTGGAGCGCTCCGGTGGAACACCACTGTCGGTCGGCCCGTGGCGCGACTCCTGGACGCCCGCCGCGCACGCCGCCGCCGTGGACCGCGCCCGCGACGCCATCGCCCGCGGTGACGTGTACCAGGTGAACGTGGTGGGCCACGCGTCCGCGCCGTACACCGGTGATCCCGGGCCGGCGCTGGGCCGGGTGGCCGCGCTGGCCGGTGCCCGCTACGGCGGCGTGCTCGCCGGTCCCGGCTGGGCGATGGCCACAGCGTCGCCGGAGACGCTGGTCGAGGTCCGCGGCGGCCGGGTGATCACCCGGCCGATCAAGGGCACCCGGCCGGCCACCGCGGCGGGCCGGCGGGAGCTGCTGGCGTCGGCCAAGGAACGCGCCGAACACGTGATGATCGTCGACCTGGAACGCAACGACCTGGCCCGGCTGCCCGGGATCGGGCCGGTCCGGGTGGACGAACTGTTCGCGGTCCGGCACTGGAGCGGGCTGTGGCAGGCCGAGTCGGTGGTGTCCGCGCCGCTGACCGGCCCGCTGGACCTGGCGTCGCTGCTGCGCGCGGTGTGCCCGGGCGGGTCGGTGACCGGGGCGCCGAAACTGGCCGCGCTCGCCGAGATCGCCCGGCTCGAACCGGTCGGGCGCGGGGTGAGTATGGGCGCTCTGGGCTGGGTCGGCACCGACCGCGTCGACCTGGGGCTGACCATCCGGACCGTGGCGGCCGACGGCGAACGGCTGCACCTGTGGGCGGGCGGCGGCATCACCTGGGACAGCGACCCGGCCGCCGAGGTGGCGGAGGCGGCCGCGAAAGCTGCGCCGCTTCGCGCCGCATTGGCTCGTGGGTCGGGCTAGATACGATTGCGGGCATGACCGTTCGTCCCATCCGGCTGTACGGCGACCCGGTGCTGCGTACCGAGGCGGACCCGGTGGTGTCGTTCGACGCCGCACTGCGCGACCTCGTCTCCGATCTGGAGGACACCGTCCGGGAACCGGGCCGCGCCGGGGTCGCGGCACCGCAGATCGGGGTGAGCCTGCGGGTGTTCTCCTTCAACGTGGACGGCGAGGTGGGGCACCTGGTCAACCCGGTGCTGTCGGACTTCGCCGGCACCCAGGACGACGAGGAGGGCTGCCTGTCGGTGCCCGGCCTGGGCTTCCCCACCCCGCGGGCGTACGCGGTGACCGCCCGCGGCCAGGACCAGTACGGCGAGCCGGTGGTGATCGAGGGGACCGGGTTCCTGGCCCGGGCGCTGCAGCACGAGACGGACCACCTGGACGGCCGCCTCTACCTGGACACCCTCACCGGCGACGTGCGCCGGCAGGCGCTGCGCGAGCTGCGCCGCATCCGCCCGGCGCGGGCCTGACATGGGGATCGAGGACGACGCCGACCGGCTGGCCGCCGCGTCGCTGGCCGCCGGCGACCCCACCGGCTGGTTCGACCGGCTGTACACCGAGGCCGCGGCGGGCGACGCGCAGGTGCCGTGGGACCGGCCCGAACCCGGCCCGCTGCTGGTCGACTGGGCGCGCCGCGACGGCGTCGCCGGTGCCGGGCGGACCGCGCTCGTGGTGGGTTGCGGCCTGGGCCGCGACGCCGAGTTCGTCGCCGGGCTCGGGTTCGCCACCACCGCGTTCGACATCTCGCCCACCGCGGTGCGGGTGGCCCGCGAACGGCACCGCGGCACCACCGTGGACTACCGGGTGGCCGATCTGTTCGACCCGCCGCCGTCCTGGCGGCACGGCTCCGACCTGGTGGTGGAGAGCAATACCGTGCAGGCGCTGCCCCGGTCGCTGCGGGAGCGGGCCGCGGCCGCGGTCGCCGCGCTGGTCGCACCCGGCGGCACGCTGCTGGTGCTGGCCGCGCAGGCGACCGACGTGGACCAGGACGGCCCGCCGTGGCCGCTGACCCGCGCCGAGGTCGACCTGTTCGCCACCGGCGGCCTCACCACGGTGGCGGTGGAGCGGCTGCCCCGGCCGGGTGACGCGCTGGGCTGGCGGTGGCGGGCCGAGTTCCGCGCGACCGCGTCCTAGCCCCCCGACGTCACAGCACCACGACGTCACAGCACCAGGAACTCCGGCGGGTCGTGGCGCAGGAAGTCGTGGTGCGAGATGTCCCAGCCGTACGCGCCGGTCCGGGCGAACACCAGCACGTCACCGACCCGGAGCCGGTCCACCGGCTGGTCCCGGGCCAGCACGTCGCGCGGCGTGCACAGCTCACCGACCGCGTCCACGTGCGCGTCGCGCACCTCGGGCCGGGGCCACGGGTACGGCCACGCCTCGACCGGCAGGACCGTGAACGGGTGGTCGTAGCCCCACGCCGCGGGCAGCCGGAAGTGGTGGGTGCCGCCGCGCAGCACCGCGAACGTGCGCCCGTGGGTGTGCTTGAGGTCCAGCACCTCGGCCGCGTACCAGCCGGCGTCGGCGGCCAGGATGCGGCCCGGCTCCAGGATCAGGTCCACCCCGGCGGGTACGTCCACGGCGGCCAGCCCGGCGCGCAGGACGTCCAGGTCGAGGGTGGCGGCGGAGCGGTAGTCCACGCCCAGGCCCCCACCGGCGTTCACCAGCCGCAGGTCCACGCCGTGCCGGTCGGCGGCCCGCACCGACCAGTCCAGCGCGTCAGCCACGAACGCGGCGTGCGCGGCGGCGTCCCGGTTGTTCGAGACGGCGTGCAGGTGGAAGCCGGTGACCCGGACCGCCGGCAACGTCCGGGCCAGCGCGAGCACCTGCGGCAGGCCGGCCTCGTCGACGCCGAACGGGGTGGGCGTGCCGGTCATGGCGTGGCTTCCGGTCACCGCGGACCGGGCCCGGTTGACCCGGACCGCGACGTCGGCGACCGTACCGGCGGCGGCCGCGGCCCGGTCCAGGCGGCGCAACTCCAGCGCGCTCTCCACGTTGACCTGCGCGCCGGCGGCGACCGCGGCGGCCAGTTCGGCGTCGGTCTTGGCCGGTCCGCCGAACACGATGCGCCGGGCGCCGGCCGCCACGGCGCGGGCCAGTTCCCCGCCGGACGCCACCTCCAGGCCGTCGCAGCCGGCGGCGAGGGTGCGTACCACGTCGGGGTGGCCGTTGGCCTTGACCGCGTAGAGCAGTGTGGTGCCGGGCGGCAGCGCGGCCCGTACCGCCGCGGTCCGGGTCCGCAGCGCCGCCGTGTCGTAGACGTACGCGCACACCGGGCGCGGCCGGTCGCGCAGCGCGGCCGTGACCCGGTCAGGCGGGCGCATGCAGCGGGTTCCGGACCGGGAGGTACGCGTCGCCGGCGCCGCCCAGCCGCATCCGGACCAGGGCCTTGTGCGGCACCCGGGGCGCGGTGAACGCGGCGTGGTCGGCGCGGGCGGCGGGACCGGGCAGCGCGGCGTACGTCTCGTCGACCACCGCCCGGACCGTGCGCCAGGCGGCGTCCTCGTCCAGGCCGTGCGATTCGCCCAGCCGGATGACCAGTTCGCCGAGGTGGGCCTGCAGTGCGGTGTAGCCGATCTTCGCGCGTAGCACCCGCTCGTCGCCGGTGCCGACGACCGAGCCCGGCCACAGCGCGATGGTGTGCCCGTCCGCGGCCAGCCGGCCGGGATGCAGGCGCAGCCCGGCGAAGTCCCGGACCACCAGCCGGTGCGGGGTTCCGGCGAGGAACGTGGGCAGGCAGTTCTGCAGGTGCGCCTCCAGCGCCATGCCCCGGGTGGCCAGGCGCAGCAGCGGGGGGAGTAGCAGCCGGCTGTAGTCGTCCAGCCAGGCCCGGGCGGTGCCGGCGTCGTCGCGCCGGCCGCGGGCCGCGGCGTACCCGGCGACCAGGCCGGCCAGCACGGTACGGCCGGTGGCCGGGTCCACGGCCGGCAGCGCGCCGCCCGGCACGGCCCGTTCGGCGCCCGCCAGGTGCCCGGCCAGGCCGTCGCGCACGATGGCGGACATGTCCCGCCCGGAACCGGCCGGCACGGCCGCGCCCGCGGTCTCGGCGAGCAGCACCAGCCGGTGGCCGTCCGGGTCGGCCCCGGCCATCCGGTGCAGCAGCGCGGACAGGGCCGGCCCGTTGCGGGTACTGGCCACGCTGATGCTGCGCCGGGTGGAGGTGACCTGGATGTCCAGCGACAGCTTCAGGTAGCGGCGCCGCCCGTCCGGGCCGGGCGGCAGCAGCAGGGTGCGCAGCGCCGCGGTGGGCGCGGCGTCGATCTCGTCGTCCAGGATCCGCAGCGCGCCGTCGCGCAGCAGGCCGCCGTAGCGGGCCGGCAGGACCACGTCGCGCTGCCAGGCGTGCACCGGCTGCAGCCGGTACCCGGGCGGCGCGTCCGGCAGCCCCGGCCAGGCCGCGGCGAGCGCGGCGCCGACGTCGTCGCCGAGGTGGCCGTCGTCGCGGACCGCGATCAGCCCGATCCGGGTGTGCCCGGCCTCCAGGTCGTGGGCCAGCACGTCGACGGTGTCCCAGCCGAGCCGGGTACGCCCGCACGGGTGCAGGTTGTGCCCGGCCGGGGCGAGCCGTTCCGCGGCGACCGCGGCCGCGTCCGGGTCGTCCGGCGGCCTGGCCGCACCGGTGCCCCGGGCCAGCGCGACCGCCAGGTTCACCACCGCGTTGCGCAGCTCGGCGGCGAACCCGGGCGCGTCCAGGGAGCCGAGCAGGTCCACCGGGTCGTCGGCCGCGGCGGTGGCGAACTCGACCCGGTCGAAGGCGTGCCGGCGGCCCCGCCCGGCGTGCCGGGCGCGGGCGTCGCCGATGTCCTCCCGGACCAGCGCGCCGCGTAACCGCCGCCCCACCGTGTCCGCGGCCACCGGCAGCGCCGCCGTGAACCCGTCGACCAGGTCCGGCGCGTGCACCGCCAGCGCCGCCTCGGTGTGCGCCGCGGCGACGGCCAGGCGGCCGGTGGCCAGGCTGTGCGTCATGCTTCTCCCGCCATCGGATTGTCCAGGTACGTCCACACGTCAACGAGCGGATCGGCGGCCAGTCGCATCGCCGTGGTCGCTTTCACCGGCACCGGCTCGGCCAGCAGCGCGGCGGCGTCCGCGGTACCGGCGGTGCGGATCGCCGCCGCCACCACACCCCACAGCCGGGCCGGTTCGGCGTCGTGGTGCCGGGCCAGCAGCGTGACCAGTTCGGTGGCGACCGTGCCGACCGCCGCCGCGGCGAGCTTGGTGCGCAGCGCCGCCGGGTCGTCGCAGGGCAGGTCGCCGTGCAGCCGCGGCGGTGTCACCCCGGCGGCGCGCAACCGGGCCGCGCCGACCCGCACCCCGCCCAGGTCCCGGTACACGATCCGGACGGGCCGGCCGCCGCGCAGCACGACCAGCGTGTTCTGCCCGTGCGCCTCCAGCGCGACGCCGCGGTCCAGCACGGTCAGCAGCGGCGGCCACAGGATCTCTGCCAGGTCGGCGAGCCAGCGGTACGGATCTCCGCCGTGGTCCCGGACCGCCTCGCACAGCAGGGGGCGCCCGTCCACCGGCGACCGGGCGCTCAGCGCGGCCAGCGGCAGCACGGTCTCGTCCGGCCCGATCCGCGGCGCCCGCCGGCGCAGGTACGCCAGCCGCCGCTGCGGCTGCCCGTCGACCAGCACAGCGCCGGCCGCCGTCTCGGCCAGCACGGTCAGCGGCAGGTCCGCGGTGAGCGTGCCCAGCAGTGCGGACAGGACCGGCCCGTTGTGCACGGCCGCCGGTGACACGGTCCGCACCGCCGAGGTCATCTGCACGTCCACCGCGGTCTTGACGTGGTCGCCGCCGCCGGACGGCGCGACCGTCCGCAGCGACATCAGCGGCCGTACCGGTCCGGTCGGCCCGGCGTCGGCCAGCCAGGGGAACTCGGCCTGCAGGCGGGCGGCCTGCCAGGGGTGCGCGTAGAGGACCGGTGGGGCGCCGCCGTGCCAGCGTTCCGGCGGCACGCGCAGGCGGCGCAGGCGGATGCGGGTGCGGTGTTCGGGGGCGTAGGCGAGGACGTCGGCGACGCCCAGGCCGCCGCGGGTACGGCAGCAGGGGTGCAGCGGGTGGCCGTCGGTCACCAGCTGTTCGAGGCGGCCCAGGCCGTCCGGGTCGCCGGCCGCGCCGCGCAGGGTCCAGCGGTGGTCCGGGCCGGGGGGCGGCGGGGCGGCGTGGGCGAGGGCCAGGTTGGCGACGCTGTTGTCGATCTCCGCGGCGAGGGCGGTGCCCGGCCACAGCGTCCGGCACAGCGCGGCCGGGTCGGCGTACGCGGTGCCGTCGACGGTGGCGGACAGCCCGGCCGGGGCCGGGGCGAACGGCAGGGCCTGAGCCGCCGGGAACGTGACGTCGCGCCCGCGGACGCTCACCCGCCAGGTGCCGCCGGGGGCCGGGCCGGAGCCGGCCGACCCGGGGAGCGGTTCCCGGCGCAGCGCACCCAGCAGCCGCGACAGCACCGCCGCCCGTGCGGCCGGGACCGCCGCCCGATAGCCCGTCACCAGATCCGGGCGCAGACGCCGCAGCTCGGCCGCGCTCTGTTCCACTCCGGGCGTCGCGTGCGCCGGGGGCGGGTCGGCCCGGGTCGTCGGCTGTGCCACGGCCCCATTCTTCGTCACCCGCGCCCCACCAACATCCTAGGACGCTCTACAGGGTGTGCGCCGCGCCACGCAGCGCCACCGGCCGACAACCAAGAACAGAAAGGAATCAACGACATCCCCTGAATTGCCGAACCGGCCGGCAGGATTGATCTTGCTGTTCAGGGCGGCTGCGGCGTGACCGGTGGCGCCGGGCGGGCCGGTCGGAAAGCGCACCCGGATCCGGCCGTTCCGCGGACGGCGTGGCGTTGGTCACCGGTGCCACGGCACGTGGCGTGCGACCGTCTCAAGGGACGACACGACGTGAGGAGTGAGCAGATGACAACGGCTCCGCCGGTGACCCTGGACGATGTGCGGGACGCGGCCGCCCGCCTGGCCGGAGTGGCGCACCGCACGCCGGTGGTGCGGTCGCGCACGCTGGACGAGCTGGTCGGTGCGGAGGTGTTCCTCAAGTGCGAGAACCTGCAGCGGATCGGCGCGTTCAAGTTCCGGGGCGCGTACAACGCGGTGTCGCGGTTGTCGGCGGAGCAGTTGAAGCGGGGCATCGCGGCGTACTCCTCGGGCAACCACGCGCAGGCGGTGGCGCTGGCGGCGCGGGAGCTGGGCAGCACCGCGGTGATCGTGATGCCGGAGGACACGCCGCGGTCGAAGCTGGACGCGGTGGCCGGGTACGGCGCGGAGATCGTCACGTACGACCGGTACACCGGGGACCGGGAGGCGCTGGGCCGGCGGCTGGCGGACGAGCGGGGGATGGCGTTGATCCCGCCGTACGAGCATCCGGATGTGATGGCCGGGCAGGGCACGGCGGCGCTGGAGCTGCTCGAGGAGGTGGACGGGCTGGATGCTCTGGTCGTACCCGTGGGTGGTGGGGGTCTGATGGCGGGCAGTGCGACCGCGGCGAAGGGCGTGCGGCCGGGCATCCGGATGGTGGGGGTGGAGCCGGAGCAGGGCGATGACACGAAGCGGTCGCTGGCGGCGGGGCGGCGGGTGTCGATCCCGGTGCCGCGGACGATCGCGGACGGTCAGGCCGCGCCGGTGCCGGGTGAGCTGACGTTCTCGGTGAATGTGCGGCTGGTGGACGAGATCGTGCTGGTGTCCGACGAGGAGATCCGGGCGGCGTTGCGGTTCGCGTTCGACCGGTTGAAGGTGGTGCTGGAGCCGAGTGGGGCGTCGGGGGTGGCGGCGTTGCTGGCGGGCCGGCTGGAGCGCCCGCCGGCGCGGATCGGGGTGATTCTCTCGGGGGGCAATGTGGGGTGGCGGCGGTTCGGCGAGTTGCTGGCGGTCAGCTGAGCAGGGCCTGTTCGGTGGCGGGGTCGAGGCCGAGGGCGGCGCGGGTGTGCCGGTGGGGTGGTTCGGCGGGCCGGCTGCGCAGCCAGGCCCAGGTGTCGGTGACGGTGTCGGTGACCGGGCGCACGCGCAGGCCGGCGGCGAGGGCGCGGGTGACGTCGCCCTGGTGCAGGTATGCGGCCTCGTGGCCGGGTGGCAGCCAGATGGGTAGTTCGGTCCAGGGTTGGATGCCGGCGGCGAGGATGGTGTCGGGGTCGGTCCAGCGCAGGTCGGCGTGGCCGCCGGTGACGGTGTTGGCGGTGTCGAGCAGCTCGCCCATGGTGGTGTGCCCGGGCGGGCTGACCAGGTTGTAGGGGCCGGTGCGGTGGTCGGCGGCGGCGTCCAGGACGAAGGCGGCCAGGTCGCGGGCGTCGATGTACTGCAGGGGCAGGTCGCGGGGGCCGGGTGCGAGGGTGGGTCCGCCGCGGGCGAGTCGGTGCAGCCACCAGGGGAGGCGGCCGACGTCCTCGTGCGGGCCGAGGATGAGCCCGGCACGGGCGAGCAGGACCCGGTCGCCGAAGTGCTGGGCGGCGAGTTCGCCGCCGCGTTTGGTGGCGGCGTAGTCGGTGGTGTCGGTGGAGTCGGCGGTGCCGTCGACGACGGGGGTGTTCTCGCTCAGGGGCGCGGTGTCGGGGGCGGCGTAGACGGAGCGGCTGGAGATGTAGGTGTAGTGGGCGGCGCGCCCGGCGAGCAGGGTGGCGGCGTCGAGGACGGCGCGGGGTGCGTCGGACCAGGTGTCGACGACGGCGTCCCAGGTGCCGGTGTGCAGGGCGGTGAGGCCGTCGGGGGTGGTGCGGTCGCCGACGAGGGTGGTGACGCTCGCGTGGCCGGGGCGGTGGCCGCGGTTGAGGACGGTGACGTGGTGGCGGCGGTGGAGGGCTTCGGTGACGACGGCGCGGCCGACGAAGCCGGTGCCGCCGAGGACGAGAAGTCGCATGGGACCGACGGTGCCGGGTGGGGCGTGCCGGGCGGAAGGGTGATCGCTGTCAGCGCAATCGGCGGTCGAGGAAGGTCTGTACGGCTTCGACGACGAGGGCGTGGTCGTCGGCCTGGGGCAGGCCGGAGACGGTGATGACGCCGACGATGCCGACGTGCGGTACCCGGACGGGGAAGGCGCCGCCGTGGGCGGCGTAGTCGCGGGCCTCGACGCCCATCTCGGCGTCGAGGTGCTGGTCGTTGGCGGCGAGGCGGCGGCCGACGAGGTAGGAGGAGGCGCCGTAGCGTTCGACGACGCGGACCTTGCGGTGGATCCAGGCGTCCTGGTCGGCGGTGGTGCCGGGTAGGGCGGCGTGGAAGAGCTGCTGGGTGCCGCGGCGGATGTCGATGGTGACGGGCAGGTCGCGGGTGGTGGCGAGGTCGACGAGCAGGGTGCCGAGGGCGAGCGCGTCGGTGTTGTCGAACCGGTCGAAGGTGAGGCGGCGTTCGTCGTCTTCGAGGCGGGCGATGAGGGCGTGCGGGTCGTCGGTCATGGGTTCATTGTCGGCGGCGGCGGAGCCAGAGACCGGCGGCGCCGATCGCGAGAAAGATCACCATGGTGCAGCAGAGTGCCTTGAAGAGCATGGTTCACCCGGGTTGGTTAGGGTCGGTGCGTGCGCCTGGCGACGTTCAACCTGTTGCACGGCAGGTCGCTGTCCGACGGGACGGTACACGCCGAGCGGGTGGCGTCGGCGGTGGCCGGGCTGGACGCGGACGTGCTGGGGTTGCAGGAGGTGGACCGGGCGCAGCCGCGTAGTGGGTTGCTGGATCTGACGGCGATCGCGGCGCGGGCGTCGGGTGCGCCGGTGCACCGGTTCGCGGCGGCGGTGGTGGGTACGCCGGGCGAGCGGTGGCAGCCGTGGCGCAGTGACGACGACAATGCGCATCCGTTGTACGGGATCGCGTTGGTGAGCCGGTGGCCGGTGTTGCGGTGGCAGATCACGCAGTTGCCGGCGGCGCCGGTGCGGTCGCCGGTATGGGTGCCGGATCGTGGGCTGGTGTTGTTGCGGGATGAGCCGCGGGTGTTGCTGGCCGCGGTGGTGGAGGCGCCGGGTGGGCCGGTGACGGTGGCGACGACGCATCTGTCGTTCGTGCCGGGGTGGAACGTGCGTCAGTTGCGGGCGGCGGTGCGGGCGTTGCGGGCTCTGCCGGCGCCGCGGGTGTTGCTGGGGGATCTGAATCTGCCGGCCGGGCCGGCGCGGGCGTTCTCCGGGTGGCGGCCGTTGGCGCGGGTGGCGACGTATCCGAGTCCGTCGCCGCGGGCGCAGTTGGATCATGTGCTGGTGGATCCGCGGGGTGGTGCGGCGCTGGGCCGGGTGGTGTCGGCGGCGGCGCCGGCGGCGGGGATCTCGGACCATCGGCCGCTGGTGGTGGAGTTGTCCCGCTAGTGGGTGTGGGCGGCCTGCGGGGTCGCTGTAGGAAACCTGAGAACTAATTTCCGGTGCAACCGGTCCGCAACCATGTGTGACCGTTCGCTGCACCCTGCGCCACGAAAAGTTCCCTCTGTCAGCCGGTGAGCCGTCCGGCGACGTTCACGAGGGGGAACCAGACATGACCGCAGCGACCGCGACGAAGACCGTCACCCGCGAGCAGGAGACGCTGATCCGCGACAACATGGCGCTGGTCGGGCACATGGTTCGCGAGATGCTGTTCAAGGTCCCGGCGCACGTGCACCGGGACGACCTGGCGTCGGCGGGGTACGCGGCGCTGGTCACGGCGGCGCAGAACTTCGACGCGGGGCGGGGGATCCCGTTCGGCCGGTTCGCGGCGATGCGGGTGCGGGGTGCGCTGCTGGACGAGTTGCGCGGGATGGACTGGGCGAGCCGGTCGGTGCGGGCCCGGGCGCGGCGGGCGGATGTGGCGCGGCAGGAGCTGACCGCGCGTCTGGGTCGTACGCCCACGCCGACGGAGCTGGCGGAGCTGCTCGGTGTCGGGGTGAGTGAGCTGGCGAACGTCGAGGACGACGTGCAGCGGGCGGCGGTGCTGTCGCTGCAGGGTTTCACGGCCGGCAACGCCGAGGACATGGTGACGGAGTCGGCGTTGAACCCGGAGGAGATGCTGCTGCACCGGGAGCGGATCGGGTACCTGCACGATGCGGTGGCGGTGCTGCCGGAGCGGCTGCGGTTCGTGGTGGAGGCGTCGTTCCTGCAGGAGCGGCCGTTGTCGGAGGTGGCGGCGGAGCTGGGGGTGACCGAGTCGCGGGTGTCGCAGTTGCGTACCGAGGCGCTGGCGCTGCTCAAGGACGGTCTGGCCACGCACATGGAGCAGCAGGACGCGGGTGCGGCGAAGGCGGACGGGTGTGTGGCGCGGCGGCGGGCGGCGTACGCGGCGCAGATCGCGGCGCGCAGCACGATGGCGACCCGGCTGGCGGCGACGGACGTGCACGGGATGCGGATGGCCACGGCGGCCTGATCGGTATTGCGGTTGCGGTGCCGGTCGCCGGCGACGATGCTGCGGTGGTGTGATGCCCACCCGAGCCTGAGACGTTCGCCCCGCCGTGCGGCGGGCGCGCCCTGTCGGTTCGTCGGTGGAGGTGGCCTCCGTGCTCAAAGCGGTGTCGGTCAGCGGTGCCCATGACGGTGAGATGTTGTTCGCCGGGGTGGATCTGGTGCTCGGTGACGGTGACCGGGTGGGTGTGGTCGGCCCCAACGGTGCCGGTAAGACCACCCTGGTGCGGGTGCTGGCGGGTGAGCTGGCGCCGGTGTCGGGTGCGGTGACCCGCGCCCCGGGCACCCGGGTGGGGTATGTGCCGCAGCAGGTGGGTGACCCGGACGGCACGGTGGGCGCGTTCCTGGACGCCGGCCTGGGTGAGCTGGCGCAGGTGACCGCGCGGATGGGCAGCCTGGCGGCGGCGCTGGCCGCGGGGGAGGACCGGCTGCAGGAGTACGGCGCCGCGCAGGAGCGGTGGACCGCGCTGCAGGGGTGGACGGCGCAGACCCGGCTGGACGAGGTCCGCGCCCGTCTCGACATCGCGCACCTGCCCGACGACCTGCCGTTGCGGCGGGTGTCCGGCGGTGAACAGGCGCGGCTGCTGCTGGCCCGGGCGTTGCTCGACACGCCGGACGTGCTGCTGCTGGACGAACCCACCAACCATCTGGACGCCGAGGGTGCCGGGTGGCTGCAGGAGTGGCTGGCCGGGTTCGGCGGGGCGGTGCTGGCGGTCAGCCACGACCGGGCGTTCCTGGACGCCACGGCGACCCGGATCGTCGAGCTGGACGGCATCCACGACGAGCCGCAGGACTATCCCGGCGGCGGGTACACCGCGTACCGGGCGGAGAAGGCGCGGCGCTGGCAGCGGCTGCTGCTGGACTACGAGGCGCAGGAGAAGGACCGGGTGCGCTGGTCCGCCGACATCGAGCGGACCAAGCAGCAGGCCCGGTTCGTGGAGACCACGGTGCGCTCCGGGGTGGAGGCGCCGCACCTGCGGCGGATCGCGAAGAAGGTGGCGGCGAAGGCGAAGGCGCGGGAACGGCGGCTGGCCCGGCAGATGGCGTCGGTGCGGTGGATCGCCGAGCCGCGGACCCGGCCGCCGCTGACGCTGGCGTTCCCGGACGACGACCGCGGCGCCGGTGAGCCGGTGCTGTCCGCGTCGGGGCTGACCGTGCGGTTCGGCGGGCGGGTCCTGCTGGACGGGGTGGACCTGAGCGTGGCGCGCGGCGACCGGATTCTGCTCACCGGCCGCAACGGGGCCGGCAAGACGACCCTGCTGCGGGCCCTGGCCGGCCGGTTGCGCCCGGACGGCGGCGCGGTGCGGGCGGAGACGGCGACGGCGGTGCTGCCGCAGACGTCGGACGGGTTGCGCACCGGGGTCACCGTGCTGGACCACTTCCGGGCGCAGGTGCCGGTGTACGTCGACGACGCGGAACGGTTGCTCGCCGGGCACCAGTTCGGCCCGGAGATGTGGGACGCGCCGCTGCGCACCCTGTCCGCGGGGGAGTTGCGGCGGCTGCTGCTGGCGGTGCTGGTGAACAGCCCGGCCCGGGTGCTGCTGCTGGACGAGCCGACGAACTTCCTGGACTTCGACGCCCTGGACGTGGTGGAGGAGGCGTTGCGCCGGTACCGGGGGACGGTGCTGACGGTGACCCACGACCGGTGGTTCGCCGACGCGGTGGGGTACACCCGCCGCTGGCACGTCGCCGGCGGGCGTGTCACGCAGAGCTGAGCGGTGTTCTGCTTGCGACGATGGGTGCATGACGTCGTTGGTGCCCCGGCAGGCCGGCACGCCGGCCGGGCGCACGGACGCCGAGCAGGTCACCGAGGCGTGGCTGGCGAACCGGCGGTTGTCGCCGCACACCCGGGACGCGTACCGGCGGGACGTGGCGGCGTGGCTGGCGTGGTGCGCCGACCGGCGGGCCGACCCGCTGCGGGCCACGTTCCTCGACGTCAACGCGTACGCGAGGGCGCTGGAGTCGGTGGCCGACCCGCGCAGTGGCCGGCCGCTGGCCGCGACCACGGTGGCGCGGAAACTGTCCGGGCTGTCCAGTTGGTACGACTTCCTGGTGAAGCTGCGGGCGGTGGACGCGAACCCGGTGGCCGGCGCGGACCGGCCGTACGTGTCCCGGGACCATTCCGCCACCGTGGGCCTGACCCCGGCGGAGGTGGACGCGCTGCTGGCCGCGGCGGGTGCGGAGCGGGGGCCGGCGGCGGTGCGGCACCGGGCGGTGCTGGCGCTGCTGGCCGACCTGGGGTTGCGGGTGGGTGAGGTGGTCGGCCTGGACGTGACGGACGTCGGCGCCGAGCGGGGGCACCGCAGCGTCCGGTTCGTCGGCAAGGGTGGCCGGCCACGGCGCCGCGCGCTGACCCCGGCGGCGTCGGCGGCGCTCGACGCGTACCTGGCGAGCGGGCCGCCGCGCACGTCCGGGCCGCTGTTCGTCACCGGCACCGGCGCCCGCATCGACCGGCACGCGGTGTTCCGGCTGATCCGGCGGCTGGCCGAACAGGCCGGGATCGCCGGGGCGGAGCGGTTGTCGCCGCACTCGCTGCGGCACGCGTTCGCCACCGCCGCCCGGGAGGAGGGGGTGCCGTTGGAGGACGTGCAGGACGCGATGGGGCACGCCGACCCGCGGACCACCCGCCGCTACGACCGGGACCGGCACAACCTGGACCGGGACCCGGCGTACACGATCGCGGCGGCGCGAGCCCGCCGCAGCTCCGCCTGATCCGCCCCTTATGCTCTAACGCTGCCAGTAGACGGATCAGCGGAGCGGGTCAGGGTTGAACATTTTCGAAGCGGTGCTGCTCGGCGCGGTCGAGGGCATCACCGAGTTCCTGCCGGTGTCCAGCACCGGGCACCTGACCATTCTGGAGAAACTTCTCGGGTACGACATCGACGACCCGGACATCACCGCGTTCACGGTGATCATCCAGTCCGGGGCGGTCCTGGCCACCATCCTGTTCCTGCGCCACGACATCGCCCGGATCGTGCCGGCGTTCCTGCGCGGGCTGGTCAACCGGGCGCACCGGCAGCACCTGGACTACCGGTTCGGGTGGGCGGTCATCCTGGGTTCGGTGCCGATCGTGCTGGCGGCGCTGCTGTTCAAGGACACCATCGAGACCACGTTGCGCAGCCTGTGGTTCGTGGCGGGTGCGCTGATCCTGTGGAGCGGCGTGATGGCGTTCGCCGACCACGCGGCCACCCAGGTGCGGCACGAGGAGGACGTCACCTGGAAGGACACCCTGATCATCGGCGCGGTGCAGTGCATGGCGCTGATCCCGGGCGTGTCCCGGTCCGGTGCCACCATGTCCGCCGGCCTGCTGCGGGACCTGGACCGGGTGGCGGTGACGAAACTGTCGTTCTTCCTGTCCATCCCGGCGCTGCTGGGTGCGTCGGTCCTGCAGGGCGTGGAGGAGTACGACCGGATCGCCGGCGGCGTCGGCTGGGTGAACACGATCACCGCCACCGTGGTCAGTTTCGTGGTCGCCTACTTCGCGGTGTCCTGGCTGCTGAAGTTCATCTCCGGGCACACCTACAGCATGTTCATCGCGTACCGGCTGGTGCTGGGTGCGGTGCTGATGGTGCTGCTGGCCACCGGCACCATCGAGGCGCAGTGACCGAGGCGGTCCGGCGGGCGCTGGCCCACGTGCGGGGCCGGGCCGCCGCCGGTACCGCGCCGCCGCCCGGCCTGCTGGACCGGGCCCCGATCACGGTCAGTTTCCACCCGGACCGGCTGCTCGGCGACGGCGCCACCGTCGCCGAACACCTGCTGGCCGACGGCCGGTACCGCAGCCAGTTCGAGACCGGCATCTCCAACGGCGGGCTCACCGCCTACCCGGGCGGCGACCGGCACCGCTGGGAGCAGCGCATGTTCGGCGGCGCCTATCCGGCGGACGGCATCGTCGGCCGGCCGGTGTACGGCGGCCTGAACCTGGCCGGTCACCCCGACGGTGCGTCGCCGCGGTTCGGCAGCTGCCATCTGCTGTTGCGGCCGGAGGTGTCGCGGCGGGCCACGTTCAGTCACGGCGACAGCGTCACCGAACCCACCGTGGTCGGCACCGTGGACGCCTTCGGCGGGATCTGGGCGGCGCTGCTCGACGAGGTCGCCCGGACCGGGTCGGCGCTGGGCCGGGCCGCCGCGTCGCCGCAGCAGTGGGTGGCGTCGCTGTCCGCGCCGCCGGCCGGCGCCGGCCGCGCCCTCGACGACTACGTCGAGGCACAGGTCCACGGCGGGGTCGACCTGGGCGCCGACGTCACCGCGGTGGTCGCCGACCCGTCCCTGCGGGGTACGCCCACCGGTGACCTGCTGGCCCGGCTGGCGCCGCGGCTGCGGTGGCATCCCGGGTTCGTGCTGGGCCCGGACGAGTTCCCGGAGGACCTGCGCGGCCCGGTGGCGCCGCGGCTGGCGCGGTTCGTCGCGGACCGCTACCGCACCGGGCACCTGGACGCCGCCGTGGTGGGGCGGGCCGCCCGGTCGGTGGTACGCGAGCCGGGCCGGTGGGACCGGTGGGGGCCGCCGGCCGAGGTGCTGCAACAGCTGAAGTACCTGTGGCACATTCTGGTGCTGCGCGGCCGGCCCGCCGGCTGACCGGCGCGGATCAGCCGGGCAGCTGCAACGCGGCCCGGACCAGTTCCAGCGCCGCCTCCGGGGCCACGCCGAGGTTCCGGGTGGTCTCCGCGTACCGCTGGGCGGCCCGCTGCGCCTCCGCCGGGGTGCGCGCCGCGCGGGCGGTGACCACCGTCCCGGCCCGGCCGCGGGTCTCCACCAGCCCGCCCTGTTCCAGTTCCCGGTAGGCGCGGGCCACCGTGTTCACCGCCAGGCCCAGGTCGGCGGCGAGGCGGCGCACCGGCGGCAGTTTCGCCCCGGCCGGCAGCGCACCGTCCGCGGCCAGTTCGGCGATCCGCAGCCGCACCTGCTCGTACGGCGGCACCGGCGAGTCGGCGTCCAGGTGAATGTCCATGCTGCTCACAGCACCCGCGGCGGGGTGTTGCCGACCGCCACGATGGCGCGCCGGATCGGCACCAGTGCCAGCAGGACGCCACCGACGACGAAGAACACCACCAGTGACACGATGCCGATCCGGTAGCTGTTGGTCAGCTGGAACACCAGCCCGAACGCGAGCGGCCCCAGCCAGCTGGTGCCCTTGTCGCTGATCTCGTAGAAGCCGTAGTACTCGCCCTCCTTGCCGTCCGGGATGAGCTGGGAGAACAGGCTGCGGCTCAGCGCCTGGCTGCCGCCGAGGACCAGCCCGATCGCGGCGCCCAGCAGCATGAACGGCACCGGTTCCCCGGCCGGCAGCCAGAACGCGCCGAGCATCACGGCCAGCCACAGCGCCAGGCTGAGCAGGATCGTCTTGCGGGCCCCGATCCGGCCGGCCAGCGCCCCGAGCAGCAGCGCACCCCCGAACGCCAGGAACTGCACGATCAGGATCGTCATGATCAGGACGGTCTGCCCGAGTTTCAGTTCCTCGCTGCCGAACTGGCTGGCCAGGGCGATGACGGTCTGGATGCCGTCGTTGTAGATCAGGTAGGCGCCGAGGAAGAACAGGGTCAGCGGGTACGCCCGCATCTGCCGGACGGTGCGGCCCAGTTGCCGGAACCCGTCGGTCAGTACGTTGCCACCGGCGGCGGACTGCGCCGCGGCCGGTGGGTGTTCCCGCAGCCAGCGCAGCGGCAGCAGGGTGAACGCGGCCCACCACACCCCGGCCGACACGATGCACCAGCGGGCCAGGTCCAGGGTGCGCTGGTGGTCGCCGTCCACCGACAGCGCCTGCACCACGCCCAGGTTGAGCAGCAGCAGCACCCCGCCGCCGAGGTAGCCCAGCGCCCAGCCGCGGCTGGACACCCGGTCGCGGTCGTCCGGGCCGGCCAGCCGCGGCAGGAACGAGTGGTACACCACCACCGCGGCGCCGAACGCGATGTTCGCGATCAGGAACAGCGCCCCGCCCAGCAGGTACCGCTCGCCGGTCACGAACGCCATCGCGACGGTGGCGCCGGCGCCGGTGAACGCGGCCCCGGCCAGCAGCGGCTTCTTGCGCGGCACCCGGTCGGCGACCGCGCCCATCACCGGCAGCACGAACACCGTCAGCAGCACCGACAGCGACACCAGGTACGCGAAGTAGGAGCCGGCGGCGACCGTGATGCCCAGCGGGTGCACCCGGCCGTCGCACTCGTCGGCGCCCAGCTCACAACCGGCGGCCAGCTCGGTGATCGTGGTCAGGAACGGGCCCAGGAACACCGTGATGACGGTGGTGGAGAACGCGCTCTGCGCCCAGTCGTACAGATACCAGCCGGTGCGTGCCTGGCGGGTACTGGCCGGTGCGGCGGGTGTGTCGGTTGCGGCCATCGGGGTTCGCGCTCCAGCGGTTCGGGCTCACGGTGCGACACATGATGTCACCCCCGGTGTGCCCCGGAACCGGCCGTCCGGCCGATTACCCCGCAGGCGTGTCCCGGGCGGTGGCTCAGTGGCCGTGTTCGGACCACCAGCGGGCCAGAGCGCTGGTCGCCGGGTCGTCGGACGCGGCCAGCGCCGCCCACGGGTCCACCCCGGGCGGCAGGTCGGCGGCGGCGTACTCGGCGAGTTCCTGCGGGTGCACCGGCAGGACCGGGCCGGCGTCGAGGGGTGCGGCGCCGACCAGGCCGAGGCTGCCGGTGTCGATCCACGGGAACCCGTCCACCGGTTCCGGCAGCGGGCCCACGTCGACCGCCGCCGGGAACACCGCCGCCGGGTCGGTGCCGGTCTCCGCGACGGCGTCCGGGTCGGCGCCCACCGGCCCCAGGAGCGGCTGCGCCGCGGGCGCGGCGGACGCGGTCTCCGGTTCCGGGTGCGGCCCGGCCTCCGGCCACGGCTGCGGTTCGGGACCGCCGCCGTGCTCGAACACCGGTCCGGGCACGTCGGGCACGTCGGGCACGTCGGGCACGTCGTCCAGGAAGTCGGGCCCGGCCGGCAAGCCCAGCGGGTCGTCGCCGCCGGGCGGCGCCACGTCGTCGGGGCCGTCCTCGAAACCGTCGCCGTCGTCGTCGGGGTGGTCCGGCCAGCCGTACTCGCTCATGGGTTCTCCCTGCCCTCCGGCGCGGCCACGGGCGTCTGCGCCCGGACCCGCGCCAGCACGTCGTCGACCTGCCGCATCCTCGCCCGCACCGCGTCGCGGTCGGCCTGCGCCTCGGCGCGGCGCCGGGCCCGCCCGGCCGCGTCCTCCGCGGCCGCCGCGTCCAGGTCCGCGATGTGCGCGTCCAACTGCTTCAGCCGCCGCTCCACCGCGTCGTCCACCGCCACCGACAGCGCGTACTGCAGATCGGTGAACCGGTAGGAGATCTCGTCGGCGAGCGCCGCCCGCGCCTCGGCCAGCACGTCCCGCAGCCAGGCCCGGGCCTGCTGGCGGTCGGTCTGCACCCGCCGCCGGTACAGCACGTACCCGCCGGCGGCCAGGCCCAGCCCCACCCCGGCGACCGGCACCAGCAGCCCACCGGCGGCGATCCCGCCCGCGCCGAGCACCGACGCGCCCAGCATCGCGCCGCGCCCGGCCAGGAACGCGATGCCGCCCGCCGACACCGCGATCAGCACGTTGTCCGCCGACGACTCCCGCTGCGGCGCCGCGGCCAGCGCGTGCCGCAGCGTGGCGTTGAGCCGGCCCAGCACCCCGGCCAGTTCGTCCGGGCCGAACACCTCCGCCAGCACCTTCTCGCCGACCTGCCGGAAGGTGACCTCCAGGTCGTGCGACAGGCCCACCGCGACCGCCTGCAACTCGGTGTCCACCGCCTGCGGCAACGCGGCCAGGGCGGCGCCGCGGGCGGCGTCGATGCGGGCGGTGAAGTCGGACTGCACCGCGGCCACCCGGGTCCGCAGCAGACCCACCACCTCCACCCGGGCCCGCTGGATCTCACTTCCCAGCAGCAGCGTCCACTGCCGCGACTCGGTGCGTTTGCGGGCGGCCAGCCCGGCGCGTTCGGCGCGGACCCGGGCCACGTCCGCCGGGTCCGCCTCGGTGGCCGCCATCCGCGCCGCCGCGGCCGCCTCCAGCCGCTGCAGGTCGCCGCGGGCGGCCCGCAGCACGTTGGCCAACTGCAGCTGGTGCCCGCGACCGGCCAGGTCCACCAGGGCGTGCTGCAGGTCGGCGATCCGCGACGCGTCGACCAGCGCCGCCGACTCCGCCGGCGCCACGGTCAGCGCCAGCTCGGCCAGCCGCGCCGACACCGGGAACCAGCCGGCGTCGGCGAACCGGGGGGCGTGCGCGCGCAGCAACGCCCGGTTGTCCTCGGCGATGCGCCGCCAGCCGCCGAACGCGTCCACCTTGGTCAGCGCGAACACCACCGTGTCGATGCGGGCGCTGGCCGCCTCCAGGAACGTCAGCTCCGGCTGCGACAGCGGCGCCGACGCGTCCGCCACGAACAGCAGCGCCGTCGCCCGGTCCACCGCGTCCAGCGCCACCGCGGTGTGCGCCGGGTCCAGGCCGCCGACGCCCGGGGTGTCGAGCAGGCTCACGTACTGCAGCAGCGGCGCCGGGTGGGTCACCTCGATGCGGCGGGCCCGGCCCGGCCCGGTCGCCCACCCGGCCAGGTCGGCCAGCGGCACGTCCACCGGTTCCGGTGCGCCCGGCACCCACGCCACGGCCGCCGCCGCGCCGGGACGGAAATGCAGGTAGGTGCTGGTCGCCACGGCGGCGTCCACCGGCGACAGGCCGGGCACCCCGAGCAGCGCGTTCAGCAGCGAACTCTTGCCGCGTTTCGTCTCGCCGACCAGCACCACCGACGGGCGGGTCAGCTGCCGGCGGCGCAGGTCGGCCAGGTCCGCGCCGGCGTCCGGGTCCAGCGTGCGCACGTACGCGCAGGTGTCGCGGACCGCGGTGTCCAGGGCGGCGGTGAGGTCGGTCATCGGCCGGCCCCGGTCCGCAGCGACTGCGCCAGCAGGTGGAAGCCGCGGTGCGCGACCTGCGCCACCCGCGACTGGGCCGGCCCGGCGCCGGCCACCGCGTACACCCGCCACCGGTTCGCGGCCTGCACCGCCGCCTCCGCCAGCTGCCCGGCCGGGGCCTGCGGCAGCCGCAGGATCCACCGCGGGTCGTCGGAGGTGGCCAGCCGGATCAGTTCCTGCTCCCAGGGCTGCGGCATCGGCACCGCGCCGGTGGCCACCCGCTGCGCCACCTCCAGCAGCCGCAGCCGGTGGTACGCGGGGTCGCGCAGCAGCCGTTCCACCGCGTCGCGCAGCGCCTCCGCGTCGGCGCGGCCCACGGTGTGCCCGGCGAGGCGTTCCAGCCGGGCCAGCGCCCACCCCGCCTTGATCGCGTCCGAGCGCCAGGTGAACGTCTCCTGCAGGGTGTGCCGCAGCCGGGGGAAGCCGGACGCCGCGACCAGCCGCCGCACCAGTTCCCCGGTGCCCAGCTGCGGCTCCGCGGTCAGCTGCGCGATGGCGAACCCGACCCCGTACAGGTCCAGCAGCGCCAGCAGCCGTTCCCGGCGGGCCGCGTCCACCGGCGCCGGCCGGGTCCGGAACAGGTCCACCGACGCCAGCAGCAGCGGCAGGTCCGGTGCCTGCGCCAGCCGGCCCAGCGCCGCGCAGTCCGCCGCGGTCAGCCGGCCCGCCTCCCCGGTCTCGGCGAGCAGCCCCACCACCGGCACCACCTCGCCGACGCACCGCGACAGCAGTGCCTGCTGCTGCGCGGCCAGCGGCTCGGCCACCGGCCACGGGTCCGCCGCCCCGCCGACCAGCGTGTCGACCTTGCCGAACACGCCGAGCGCGTTGATCGGGGTGGACGCCAGCCGCGCGGACGACGCCCGGAACGCCTCCAGCGCGCGCACGTCGTCGGCGCGCACCGCCTGGGTGAACACGTACACCACCGCCTCCGCGGCGGCCACCTCCGACGCGGACGCGGCGTCGATGCCGGCGTCGAACGGCGCGGTACCGACCGCCTCCTCGGCGCGGGCGCTGACCCCGGTGTCCGCGGACGCCAGGCCCGGGGTGTCCACCACGGTCAGGTCCCGCAGCCGGGCACTGGTCAACATCACGTCCACGTACGCCACCCGGCCCGCCGGCACCCCCAGACGCTGCGGGATCATGCCGTCGTCGTCCAGCGGCAGGCTGCTGCGGCCGCCGTCGCGCGACACCACGTCGACCCGGTCGGCCGGCCCGTACCGGAACCGGGTCACCACCCGGGTGCACTCACCGGCCGCGGTGGGCGCCACCCGCCGCCCGATCAGCGCGTTGACAAGTGTCGACTTTCCGGCTTTCAACCGGCCCGCGATCGCCACCCGCAGCGGCTCATGAAGACGAACGCCGATGTGTCGTACCTGATCAGCGACCTCCGGCGCGACCACCGCGACGATCTCGTCACACAGGGTCGCGACCCGGCCGGACAGCGTGCCGGTCACGACGACTCGTCAGCCGAGCACACTGTCAGCGACAATGTGCTGACCACGGCCGTCGTCCGCATGCCTGCCATACCCTCCCGGTGTGGTGCGGCAAGCGGCGACGCCTGCCGCACCACAGACTACGGACACCGACGACACGCAGGATCCCGAGTTCGTGCCACGTGCCGCGAACCGGCGACAAGGAGGAGGACGCGGTGGCGCAACCGCACGACGTCGCCACCGCCGCCGCTACCCACCTGCGCCGACCCGGCCTCGTCGTGCTCGCCGGGCCACCCGGCTGCGGCCGCAGCACCCTGCTGCGGTCCGTGGCCGCCGCCGCACCCGGCCCGGTACACGCCGGCGGCGGCCTGGCCATGCTCACCGCGGTGCCCGCGCTGGCGCTGTCCCGCGCGGTCCGGGCCCGGCTGCCCGCCCACGACGTGCACCTGCTCGCCGAGGCGGTCCGCTCCCGGGTCCGCGGCGGCCTGCTGGTCCTCGACGACCTGCAGCACGCCGACCCGGCCACCCTCGCCGCGCTGCCGCACCTGGCCGTGCACTGCCGGGTCGTGGTCGCCGTGCGCACCCCGCACCGCCTCGACGACACCGCGCTGCGCGCCGCCGCCACCGCCTGGTTCGACGTGCCGCCGCTCGACCCGGCCGCCGCGCTGGACCTGGCCCGCCGCACCGCACCCCACCTCGGTGACGCCACGCTGCGCGCCGTCGCCGGCCGGGCCGGCGGCAACCCGCTCGCGGTCACCGCGCTGGCCCGGCACGCCGCCGCCGGCCGGGGCCCGGCGGCCGGCGACATCGACCAGGTGGCGTACGCCATCGCCACCGCCCTGGCCGACCTGCCCCGGCCCGCCCGCACCGCCCTGGCCGCGCTCGGGCTCCTCGGCCGCGGCGCCCCCGCCGACCTGCTCGGTCCCGGCTCCGCCGACCTGCACGCCGCCGGGCTGGTCACCGCGGACCCGGCCGGGCTGCTCACCCCGGTGTCGGCGTACGTCGCGGACACCGCCGCCGGGCTGCTCGACGCCGCCGCCCGCACCGACCTGCACCGGCGCCTCGCCGACCTGACCCCGCCCGCCGAGGCAGCCCGCCACCTTGCCGCCGCCGGCGACCACCCGGGCGCGTACCGTCTGGCCCTCGCCGCCGCCGACCGCGCCACCGGCGGCGACCGCGCCCACCTGCTGCTGTTCGCGTGCGGGCTGCCCGGGGTCAGCGCCGACCCCCGGGTCCGGCTCGCCGCCGCCGACGCCGCGCTGGCCACCGGCCGGCCGCACGCCGCCGCCCGCGTGCTCACCACCGGCTCCCCGCTCGGCGTCGAGGCCGACGTGCTGCGCGGCGAAGCGCTCCTGCAGGCCGGTGAACCGGCCGCGGCCCGCGCCGCGGTCCGGCCGGTCCCGGACGCCGCGGCCGCCGCCGTGGTCGCCGCCCGCGACCGGGTGCTGCTGCTGGCCGACCTCGCCGACGACCCGGCCACCGCCCAGGACACCGCCGGCAAGATCATCAGCCGGTACCCGGTACCGCCGCCCGGCGTCGCGGCCGCGCTCGCCGCGGTCCGCGCCGCGGTCCGCGCACCCGGCTGGGACACCGCCCTCGCCGACGCGGCCACCGGCGGGGACCCGCTGACCCGCCGGTGGAGCGCCTGGCTGCTGGTCGAGACGCTGGCCGCGGACGGGCGCCTGGCCGAGTCCGCGGCGGCCGCCACCCGCGCCGCCCGCGACTGCGCCGACGACCTGGCATACGGGTGGCAGACCCGGTTCCTGGCCGCCGCCGACTGGGCCCGCGCCCTGCACGGCTCCGCCCCCGACCCCGGCCCGGCAGGCCCTGGCCCGGCAGGCCCTGGCCCGGCCGCGGCCGAGTGGCACGCCGGCCCGGCAGCGCCGGCTCCGGCCGACTGGGACGCCGGCCCGGCAGCCCTCGGCCCGGCCCCGGCCGAGTGGGACGCCGACCCGGACGCTGCTGACGCCGTGCAGCGGCGCGCCGCCGACCTCACCGACCGGGCACTGCCGGCCGTCGCCCGCGGCTACGCCGTCGCCGCCGCGGCGCTCATCGAGGCCGACACCGGGCTGCTCGCCGCCGCCCGCGCCCGCCTCGACGCCGGCCCCGGCCACCCGGCCACCGCCTGGGTCGCCCGCGAGGCCGCCTGGCTCGACGGGCAACCCGACCGCGCCGCCGAACCACCGCCCGCACCCGGCGCCGGACTACTCACCGGCCTGCACCACATCACCGCCCGCTGGGCCGCCCACGACACCGGCGCACCGGCCGCCGCGCCCATCCCGCCCGACCTGCCCGCGCCCGCCCGCCGCACCCTGCTGTCCTGGGCCACCGGCACCGGGTTCACCGCCGCCGCGCACACCTGGGCCCGCACCGCGCTGCGCGAACAGGTCCGCTGCCTGCTCGCCGCCGGCCTGCACGACACCGACGGCGACCGCGCCGTCGCGGCGCTGCTGGCCGCCGAACGCCTCGCCGACACCGCCGGGCTCACCGTCCTCGCCGGACGCGCCCGCCGCGGCCTGCGCCGCCACCGCGTGCACCGCGACACCCGCAGCCGCCGCTCCGGCACCCAGCTCACCAACCGCGAGACCGACGTGCTGCGCCTGGTCGCCGCGGGCGAACCGACCCGCCGCATCGCCGGGCAACTGGGCATCTCGGCGGAGACCGTCGACACCCACATCCGCGGCGGCATGCGCAAACTCGGCGCGCGCACCCGCACCGAGGCCGCCGCCCTGGCCTTCGCCGCCGAGCCGGCGCCGGACGGCGCGTACCCGAGCGACCTCGCGGCAGGAAAGGACCGCCGGTGACCCGTCAGCCCGACGCCCCCCGACACGTCGTCACCTCCACCGCCGACGCCGACACCGTGCTGCGCCGGCTGCTGCGCGACGGCTGGGTCGTCCGCGAAGGATTCGCCCTGCCCGACCCCGCCTGGGACGTCACCGGCTCCCGGCTGGTGCTGCACGGCCGCATCACCGACCCGGACACCCTGCAACTGGCCGTGCTCGCCGCCGCCCGCGGCGCCGGCATCGTCGCCGTCTGCGACACCGACACCCCCACCGGCCGCGCCCTGGTCGACGACCTGTCCCGGCTCGGCCCGGTACACCACGGACCCGGCCACGACAGCGGCGACCCGATCGCCGACCTGATCCCCGAACAACGCGCCCTGCTCGACCGCCTCGCCGCCGGCGACACCATCGCCGCCGCCGCGGCCGCCGAATTCCTCTCGCTGCGCACCGCGAACCGCCGCATCGCCGAGGCCCGCGCCCTGTTCGGCGTGCGCACCACCCGCGAGGCGGTGCTGGCCTACCTGCGCCACCGCGCGAAGGAGGGACGGTGACCACCCACGCCTGGCCCCGCACCGCCCGCCTCGACGCGCCCCGGCTGGTCGACCGGATCGCCGAGATCACCGGAGTGCGGCTCACCCTGGAGGGGCCGTGCCCCGGCGGTGAGGTCGGCGCCGCGTACGTCCGCTGGCCGGACGGCCGCCGCTCGGTGCTGTCCGAAGGCCACAGCCGCACCGGTGAACTGCTCGACCTGGCCCGCGCCGCCGGCGTGCCCACCGCCCGGCAGGAACTGGCCGCCCACATCGACGGCACCCGCGTCGTGGTCCAGCAACGCCTGCCCGGCACCCCGCCCGCCACCGTCGACGCCGCCCTCGTGCACGCGCTGCTCGACGTCAACGACCGGCTCGCCGGCCTGCTCGCCGACCGGCCCGGGGCGGCCCCGCCGGAGCTGTACCTCACCGCCGACGGCCCCGGGTACTGCCTGCACCGGCCGCTGGCCGAGCACAGCCGCCGCACCGCCCGCCTGCTCGACTGGATCCACGACGTCGGCGCCATCGGCCCGGACAGCACCGGCGACGACCTCGTCCACCTCGACTTCCACCCCGGCAACACCCTGGTCGACCGGCACCAGCTCAGCGGCGTGGTCGACTGGGACGGCGCCTGCCGCGGCGACCGCCACCTCGACCTGGTCACGCTGCGCTTCGACCTGACCTGGCGGGCGCCGCACCTGACCCCGCTGGTCGACGAACGGCTGGCCGCCGCCGACCCGGACCGGGTACGCGCCTACTGGGCGCACATGAGCCTGCGCCAGGTCGACTGGTCCATCCGCCACCACGACACCGCCGCCGTCGACCGCTGGCTCACCGTCGCCGAAGCGGGCCGGCCGGCCTGAACCCCGTACGGCAAGATGACCCACCATGGGATTCTCCGGTACCTATCTGCGCACGGGCGACGACTGGAGCGACCACGACCCCGACGACGTACCGCCGCCCGCCGCGGAACCGTGGCTGCTCGTCGACATCTACGACAGCGACATCGCCACCGTCAGCTACGGGCCGGCCGGCCCGGGCAGCGGCGTGGCGTACCTGGGTGACACCCCCCGCGCCTACTTCGACGACCCGGACGCGTCCGCACCGACCGACGTGACCCGCGAGGCCGCCGGGCTGGCCCACTGGTGGGCCCGGCAGCACCCCGCCGCCGGTGCGCCGCAACGCGCCGCCAAGCAGGCGGAGATCGCCACCTACCTGGCCGCCGACCGGGACCGCGGCGACGACGACTGGGACGACGCCGTGGACGACGCCGCCGCCGCGGACGTGTTCGTCGAGACCCGGACCGCGCGCCTGCTGACCGCCCTCGGCTTGCCCGTGCCCGACGAACTCCCGCTCTGAGCCCCGGTCGGCCGGTCAGGAGGTCGGCCGGTCAGGAGGTCGGCCGGTCAGAGGTCTGCGCCGGTCAGGGGGTGCGGGCCGGGCGCCGCCGCACCCGTGACATGTCCACCGGCCGGGTCCGGTCCACCCACCGCGGTGTCTCCGGCTCGCCGGACCGCAACGGCGCCAACGTGGCGTCGATCGCCTCCACCACCCGCTGCGTGACCCGCACCGCCTGCGCGCCCGCCGCGCCGGTCAACCCGGACAGGTCCACCGGCGCGCCGAACCGGACCTGCACCACCGGCCGGCGCACCAGGGCCCGCAGCAGCGCACGCCCCAGACCCTTCGGCGCCGTGTACGGCATCACCACGTGCGCACCCCACTGCGCCACCGGCACCACCGCGGCACCCGACATCAGCGCCATCCGCGCCACCCCGGTCTTGCCGCGCTCCGGCCACATCCAGGGGTCGAGGCCGATGCGACCCTCCGGGTACACCAGCACCACCGAACCGGCCTGCAACGCCGCCACCGCCGCCGGCAGCGCCTGCGCCACCCGCGGCGTGCGCCGGTCCACCCGGATGTGCCCGCACCGGCGCATCACCGCCCCCGCCACCGGCGCGTCGAACAACCCGCCGGTCGCCATGAACCGCGGCGCCAGCCCGGCCTTGCGGCACGCGGCCGCCATCACGATCGGGTCCACCGGGCTGACGTGGTTGGCGGCCAGGATCAGCGGCCCGCGCCGCAACTCCGGCGGCACCGACCCCGACACCCGCAGCCGGCAGATCGGCGCCACCACGGCGGGGGAGACCGACAGCAACAGCCGCCACAACCACGGCACCCGCCACGACCCGTCCATCAGGCCGTCATGATCCCACGCCGGGCCCACCGGCGTGGCCCGACCGCCGTCTGCGGCGCGCCGCCGGGCCCGCCGGCCCGCCCCAGCCCACCCGGCCCAGCCCCGGCAGAGCCCGGCTCAGCCCGCCTCGCGCAGCTCCGCCAGCCGCGCCTCCACCTCCGCCAGCTCCGCCCGCAGCCGCTCGGCCGCCCGCTCCGCCTCGCCCCGCTCGGCCGCCAGGATCTGCGCCACCGCCTCCTGCACCCCGGGCACGTCCACCAGCGACACCATCCGCAACGCCTCGGACGGCTTCACCACATAGGGCCGGGCCAGCGTCTTCGCCCCCTGCGCCGCGGCCACCGTCCACTCGCCGTCGGCATACGCCAGCGTCACGGTCAACCCGGCCGGCCCCTTCGGCTTCGCCGGCCGCGCCGCCTTACGCCCAGCGGCCGGCGCCGCCGCGGAAGCCGGCGGCGACCCGGCCGCCGCGGGAGCGTCCGCCGCGGAAGCTGCCGCCGCCGGGGGAGCGGCGGCGGCAGCGGCCCGCCGCGACGCCGGCACCACCGGCTTGTCGATCACGAACTCCGGCTCCGGCCGGGCCGGCGGCTCCGCCACCGGTGGCGCCGGCGGGGGAGACGCCTTGCGCGCCACCGCCCCCTTGGGCGCCACCTGCAGGTCACCGGGGGAGAACGGCAACTCGTCGCGCCCGAACCGCACCACCAGGAACTCGTCCGACTCCGCCGGATCCGTCACCGACACCACCTGCCCGACCTGCCCGGCGATCTGCCCGGCCGCCTCGGTGAACACCACCTTGGGCCGGCGGCCGGCCGCGACACCCTCCCGGATCGTCTGGACGTCCTCGGAACTCAAGCCCCGCACCCGTGCACGCGCCGTAGCCATCGGACACCCCTCGTCGTTCGTACGCCTGTATGAATGCTGTCGTTTCTACCAGCAGCCACCGACAGAAACGCAGCAGGACTCCCCGGACCACCGGACTAATCCGGCGACCGGGCCGTGACGCAGTACTCCCGCCCCGCCGGATCCCGCAACGTGGTCCAGTCATCCGGCACCCGCCGCACCACCGACGCCCCCAGCGTCACATGCCGCGCCACCTCCGCCGCCACGTCGTCACACGCCAGATCCAGGTGCATCCCGGCCGACTCACCCCCGGTGCGCTGCAACAACAACCGCAACGGCTGACCCTGCGGACGCCGCAGCACATCGAACTCCGGCAACCCGACGGCCCGCCGCTCCCACCCGGTCAACGCCGCCCAGAACCCCGCCTCCGCGTCGAAGCCCGCCCGCGGCAGATCCAGGCACACCTGATCCACCAGGCTGCGCTGCCCACCCCGCCACGCCACCGCCGCCGGGCGGACCCGCTCGCCCTGCCACCGCACCACACAGAACGGCAACCCGGCAGGGGAGCGGCACACCACCAGATCCGGCTCCACGTGCACCCGCCGCGCACCCAGCGACTCCGCCAGGTCCGCCACCTGCGCCACCGCATCGGTGTGCAGATCGAGATGACACCGGGCCGGCCCGTCACCCACCACCTGCACCCGCAGGAACGCGTCCCCGCCCGGCGGCAGCAACGTCGCGAACGCCCCGCCACCGCGCCGCGCCGACCACCCGGACCCGGTCACCGCCGCCCAGAACGCCTCCGCCGCCGCGGCCGAGGCAGCTGGCGTGTCCAGGAACCCGGTGACCCAGCGAACCGCCATCGGACCCTCCCTCCCTCATCGACCGATCGGACCGGTACCGCGTTCATCCTGCTCCACCCGCCACCCGATGTGGCACGATCCGGAGGTGACCAGCACACCCGCCGAAGCGCAACACCTGCGCGACCTGGCCCGGCTGCGCCGCGTCCGCGACCGGATCGACCGCGAGTACGCCCAGCCCCTCGACGTCGAGGCCCTCGCCCGCGGCGCACACATGTCCGCCGGGCACCTCAGCCGCGAGTTCCGCCAGGCCTACGGCGAATCGCCGTACAGCTACCTGATGACCCGCCGGATCGAACGCGCCATGGCCCTGCTGCGCCGCGGCGACCTCACCGTCACCGAGGTCTGCTTCGCGGTCGGCTGCTCCTCGCTGGGCACCTTCAGCACCCGGTTCCGGGAACTGGTCGGCATCCCGCCCAGCGCCTTCCGCGACCAGGCCCTGCTCGGCACCGCCGGGATGCCGGCGTGCGTCGCGAAACAGGTCACCAGACCGATCAGGAATCAAGAAGCGCCGGTCCGCACCACGCAACTAGCGTGACTGCCATGGACATCGTCATTCACAGCAGCTTCCTCCCGCACACCGACCCCGACGCCGCCCTGGCGTTCTACCGCGACGTCCTCGGCTTCGAGGTCCGTGGCGACGTCGGCTACCAGGACATGCGCTGGATCACCGTCGGCCCGCCCAGCCAGCCCGGCACCTCCATCGTGCTGCACCCGCCGGCCGCCGACCCCGGCATCACCGACGACGAACGCCGCACCATCGCCGAGATGATGGCCAAGGGCACCTACGGCGGCATCAACCTCGCCACCAAGGACCTCGACGGCGTCTTCGAACGCCTCCAGGCCGGCGACGCCGACGTGGTCCAGGAACCCACCGACCAGCCGTACGGCGTCCGGGACTGCGCCTTCCGCGACCCCTCCGGCAACATGATCCGCATCCAGCAACTGCGCTGAACGACCGCCGCCGGCCGGCCCGACCGAGACCGCACAGATGGAGACGCCATGACCCCGTCCACCAGGACGGCCTCGAAGCCACCGGCGCCGCACGCCGCCGACAGCCACGACCTGATCCGGGTCCACGGCGCCCGGGTCAACAACCTCAAAGACGTCAGCATCGAACTGCCCAAGCGGCGGCTCACCGTGTTCACCGGCGTCTCCGGCTCCGGCAAGAGCTCCCTGGTGTTCAGCACCATCGCCGCCGAGTCCCAACGCATGATCAACGAGACGTACAGCGCGTTCCTGCAGGGCTTCATGCCGACCCTGGCCCGGCCCGACGTGGACGTCCTGGACGGCCTCACCACCGCCATCATCGTCGACCAGCAGCGGATGGGCGGCGACGCCCGCTCCACGGTCGGCACCGCCACCGACGCCAACGCCATGCTGCGCATCCTGTTCAGCCGGCTCGGCACACCCCACATCGGCTCACCCCAGGCGTTCTCCTTCAACGTCGCCTCGATCAGCGGCGCCGGCGCGGTCACCCTGGAACGCGGGGGGAGGACCACCAAGGAACGGCGCAGCTTCAGCATCACCGGCGGCATGTGCAGCCGCTGCGAGGGCCGCGGCTCCATCTCCGACATCGACCTCACCCAGCTCTACGACGACACCAAGTCCCTCGCCGAGGGCGCGTTCACCATCCCCGGCTGGAAGTCCGACAGCTTCTGGACCGTGCGCGTCTACGCCGAGTCCGGCTTCGTCGACCCGGACAAGCCGATCCGCAAGTACACCAAGAAGGAACTCCACGACTTCCTCTACAAGGAACCCACCAAGGTCAAGGTCGACGGCGTCAACCTCACCTACGAAGGACTGATCCCCAAGGTCCAGAAGTCGTTCCTGGCCAAGGACCCCGACGCCCTGCAACCGCACATCCGCGCCTTCGTCGACCGGGCCGTGACGTTCACGACCTGCCCTGACTGCGACGGCACCCGGCTCAGCGAAGCCGCCCGCTCCTCCCGGATCGACGGCGTGAACATCGCCGACGCCTGCGCCATGCAGATCAGCGACCTCGCCGACTGGGTCCGCACGCTGCGCGAACCGTCCGTCGCGCCGCTGCTCACCGCGTTGCTGCGTACCCTCGACTCGTTCGTCGAGATCGGCCTCGGCTACCTCTCGCTGAACCGGCCGTCGGGCACCCTGTCCGGCGGCGAGGCGCAGCGCACCAAGATGATCCGCCACCTCGGCTCCTCGCTCACCGACGTCACCTACGTCTTCGACGAACCCACCATCGGCCTGCACCCGCACGACATCCAGCGGATGAACAACCTGCTGCTGCGCCTGCGCGACAAGGGCAACACGGTCCTGGTGGTGGAACACAAACCGGAAGCCATCGCGATCGCCGACCACGTGGTCGACCTCGGCCCCGGCGCCGGCACCGGCGGCGGCACCATCTGCTTCGAAGGCACCGTCGAGGGCCTGCGCACCAGCGGCACCATCACCGGCCGCCACCTCGACGACCGCGCCACCCTGAAGAAGACCGTCCGCGAACCCACCGGCACCCTGCAGATCCGCGGCGCCAACCGGCACAACCTGCGCGACGTCGACGTCGACATCCCGCTCGGCGTCCTCTGCGTCGTCACCGGCGTCGCCGGCTCCGGCAAGAGCTCCCTGATCCACGGCTCGGTCCCGGCCGGCGCCGGCGTCGTCTCGGTCGACCAGACCGCCATCCGCGGCTCCCGCCGCAGCAACCCCGCCACCTACACCGGACTGCTCGACCCGATCCGCAAAGCCTTCGCCAAGGCCAACGGCGTCAAGCCCGCCCTGTTCAGCGCCAACTCCGAAGGCGCCTGTCCCACCTGCAACGGCGCCGGCGTCATCTACACCGACCTGGGCATGATGGCCGGCGTCGCCACCACCTGCGAGGAGTGCGAGGGCCGGCGGTTCGACGCCTCGGTGCTCGAGTACCACCTCGGCGGCCGCGACATCAGCGAGGTCCTCGCCATGAGCGTGACCGAGGCCGAGGAGTTCTTCGGCACCGGCGACGCGCACACTCCCGCCGCCCACGCCATCCTCGGCCGCCTCGCCGAGGTCGGACTCGGCTACCTCAGCCTCGGCCAGCCCCTCACCACCCTGTCCGGCGGCGAACGGCAACGCCTCAAGCTGGCCACCCACATGGCCGACAAGGGCGGCGTCTACGTCCTCGACGAACCCACCACCGGCCTGCACCTCGCCGACGTCGAACATCTGCTCGGCCTCCTGGACAGCCTCGTCGACTCCGGCAAGTCGGTCATCGTCATCGAACACCACCAGGCCGTCATGGCCCACGCCGACTGGATCATCGACCTGGGCCCCGGCGCCGGCAACGACGGTGGCCGCATCGTCTTCGAAGGCACCCCCGCCGACCTCGTCGCCGACCGCAGCACCCTCACCGGCCAGCACCTGGCCACCTACATCGGCGCCTGAGCACCCTGGTCGATAATGTACATTATGTAAACCAACCCCGAAAACCATGAATCCCGAGAGGGTACGGAGCACACCGGTAACCAGGCCGGCCCGTGGCACAACTGACACAGCGGGCAGACCCACGCCGCCACTCCACCGTGCCAACTCCCGTGCACGGGGCCACACACCACCTACCACACCGACCACCGCCCGAAAACGGCACGCACCGGGGCGCTCGGCAGCGATCCCAACGTCGACGCCCGACGGAAATCCCGAGAGGACGTCTCTGACAGAACCGCCCGCCGGCCGTCGGCGCGTGGCGACCCGGCCCGGCCGAGGTAGCCAGCCCAAAGGGCGCCTCTGACAGAACTCCCTGCCCGCGCTCGCCAGGTGGTGACGGCGGCCTCAGTGAGGTAGACGGTCCCGTGCAGTCGCGTGTGGAAATCCGGCTCGGGGTGCACCGAAACTCCGCACGCGCCGGAATACGGCCGGCGTCCGTGTGGACCTGTGGCACGGTGCCGACCACAGCTCCGCACGCGCCGGAATCGGCCGGTGTCCGTGTGGAGCTGCGGCACGGTGCCGACCACAGCTCCGCACGCGCCGGAATGGGCCGGTGTCCGTGTGGAGCTGCGGCACGGTGCCGACCACAGCTCCGCACGCGCCGGAATCGGCCGGTGTCCGCCATGCATTCCCGCGTGCGAACCAGCTTCCGACCGACCGGACAAATGCTGCATAATATGTCTTATGCAGGACGAACGGAACGTTACCGTCCACGAGTTGATCGGTGAGTTTCTCGCCGCGCGCGCCGTCCGGAAGCCGTCGGTGCACACGCTGCAGGCGTACCGGCGTGATCTGACCTCGATCGTCGCCCTGGTCGCGCCGGGTGACGAGGGTGCCTCGCTCCCCCTGGCGGCCCTCTCCCCGCGCGTCCTGCGCGGGGCCTTTGCCCGTTTTGCGGCGGACCGTGCCCCGGCTTCGGTCTACCGGGCCTGGTCGAGCTGGAACTCGTTCTTCACGTTTCTGGTCACCGAGGGCGTGGTGGCGGGCAATCCGATGCCGGCGGTGGACAAGCCGCGGATGGCGCCGCTCTCCCCCAAGCCACTGCGGGGTGAGGACACGCCGGAGCAGTTGCTGGCGGCGGTGAGCCGGTCCGACGAGCGGCAGCGTGATCCGTGGCCGGAGCGGGACGTGGTGGTGCTGGCGCTGGCGTTGTGTGCGGGTCTGCGGTTGTCGGAGTTGCTGGCGTTGCGGACCGGGTCGTTCGCGGGGCGGCCGGGTGAGCGCCGGGTGGAGGTGGCGGGTAAGGGTGGGCGGCCGCGTACGGTGCCGATCGAGCCGGAGCTGGACGCGGTGGTGGAGCGTTATCTGGTGAGCCGGGCGCAGCGGGTGTCGCGGTCGACGGACGTGTTGCTGGTGGACGGGCGGGGGCAGCCGTTGCGGCGGGGTGGGCTGCAGTATCTGGTGGAATCGTGTTTCCGCCGGGCGGGGATCACCGACCGGGTGCCGCGGGGTGCGCAGTTGCATGCGTTGCGGCATACGTTCGCGACGCGGCTGGCGGAGGACGGGGCGAACGCGTCGGAGATCATGCGGTTGCTGGGGCATGCGTCGTTGACGACGTCGCAGAACTATATCGAGGTGACGTCGGCGCAGCAGCGCGCGGCGGTGCGGGCGAACCGCACGAACCGCGCGCTGGGGCGTCTGGGGTGAGGGTCCTTGAAGGAACCTACCTGGGTTTTCCGCCGCGGGTGGGCTCAGGCGAGGGTGAAGGTGACGTCGATGTTGCCGCGGGTGGCGCTGCTGTAGGGGCAGATCTGGTGGGCCTGCTCGAGCAGTTCGTGGGCGGTGGTCTCGTCGACGCTGGGGAGTTCGGCCTCGATGGCGACGGTGAGGCCGACGCCGGTGCCGGTGCGGGCGAGGCCGACGTCGACGGTGACGGCGGTGTCGGTGAGGTCGATCTTGCGTTTGCGGGCGGCGGTCTTGAGGGCGCTGTGGAAGCAGGCGGCGTAGCCGGCGGCGAAGAGTTGTTCGGGGTTGGTGTGGGCGCCGCCGGGGCCGCCGAGTTCCTTGGGGACGGCGAGGTCCAGGTCGAGGACGCCGTCGCTGCTGCGGGTGTGTCCGCCGCGGCCGTCTCCGGTGGCGGTGGCGGAGGCGGTGTAGAGGTTGCTCATGGGGGGCCTTTCGGGTTGTCGGGTGTGGGTGCTCAGAGGTGGTTGGTGCCGGCGGCGGCGCGGACGCGGCCGAGCAGGTGGTGCAGTTGGGCGTATTCGTCGCGGGTGAGGTCGACCGCGGCGGCGAGGCGTTCGGGCAGGTCGGCGAGGTGGTGGCGGAGGTCGGTGGCCTTGGCGGTGGGGTGGATCCAGACGGTGCGTTCGTCGTGGGTGCCGCGTTCGCGGCGGACGTGTCCCTGGGTCTGGAGGCGTTTGAGCAGCGGTGAGAGGGTGCCGCTGTCGAGGGCGAGGGCGTGGCCGAGGTCGCGGACGGTGGTGGGGCCGCGGTGCCAGAGGACGCGCAGGGCGAGGTACTGCGGGTAGGTGAGGCCGTGGGCGTCGAGGGTGCGGCGGTAGAGCGCGGTGGTGGCGCGGGAGGCGGCGTAGAGGTCGAAGCAGACCAGGTGGTCGAGGCCGGTGGTGTCACCCATGCCCGAACAGTAGGGCGCAACTCAGTTGTGCACAACCGTTCGGTGGCGGGGGTCACCGCGGCGTGTGATCATTCCTGCGTGCCTTCCATCCGATTTGTGCGGCTCTCCCCCGCCGCGTTGTCCGCGCTGATCTCCGGTGACCTGGCCGCGGCGAGCGCCGCCGCCGGCACCCCGCTGAGCCGGTTCCTGGTCGACGAGGCGTGGTTGTGGCGGATCCGGCAGGAGCAGATCGCGGCCGATCCGGCCAGCGCGGAGTGGATCGCCCGGGCCGCGGTGGACGCGGAGACCGGCGAGGTGGTGGGGCACGGCGGTTTCCACGGCCCGCCGTCGGAGGACGGGGTGGTGGAGGTGGCGTACTCGGTGGATCCGGGTTTCCGCCGCCGCGGGTACGCCAAGGAGATCCTGCGGCAGCTGCTGGCGCGGGCCGACGCCGATCCGGCGGTGCGTGCGGTCCGGGCGAGTATCCGCCCGGACAACGCGGGATCGCTGGCGACGATCGCCGGGTTCGGCTTCCACAAGGCCGGCGAACAGTGGGACCAGGAGGACGGCCTGGAGTTCGTGTTCCTGCGCCCGGCCGGCGGCGCGGCCTAGCTACGCGCCGGGGCGGGCGCCGCCGGCGGCCGCGCACTGGTGCCGGTCCGCGCCGGTGGCGGTGACCGGGCGCCGGCAGACGTACACCAGGGCGGGTGGCAGGTTGGCCCACACCGTGCGGCTGACCACGACCTCCTCGAACCGCGCGCGCAGGGACCGCAGCAGCCGCCGGGCCGGCGGAGCCCAGCGGGCGTGGACGTAGGCGAAGGTGGTGAAGACGGCGTCCGGTCCCATGACCGCGACGGCCCCGGCCAGGGCGTCGTGCTGTGCGCGTGCGTCGAACGCCGCCCAGGGCAGGCCGCTGACCACGACGTCGGCCCGGTCGATGCCGCGCCGCGCGAGCACGTCGCGGACCTGGGTGGCGTCCGCGGTCACCACGTCGACCGCCGGGTAGCGGGCCGCCAGCTGCGCGGCGAACCGCGGGTTGACCTCGATGGCGATGTGCCGGCCGGAGCCGGCCAGGCGCTGCTGGATGCTTCCGGTGAACGCGCCGGTTCCGGGTCCGAGTTCGACGACGGTGGGCGAACCGGTGAGCGGCACGGTCGCGGTGGCCACCGTCGCCAGGGCCGATCCGCTGGGCCGGACGGCGCCGACCGCCATCGGGTTGCGCACGAACTCACGGAGGAACGACACGGCTCAGGTCTCCTGTCCGGCCGCGGTGCCCGCGACGGCCGACGGTGTGGCAGCGGCAGCCGTTGATCGACTGCGCCACCGAGCGTCGGGCATCGCCGGGCCGTCTGCCAGGACCGGTGAATCCTAGGTTCGGCAGGCCCCCCGGACCGGCCGGGTCAGCCGCGCAGGGTCCACCGCTGGTTCGCGCCGCCGGTGCAGGCCCAGACGATGAGCTTCGTGCCGTTCGCGGTGCCGGCGTTGCTGGCGTCGAGACAGAGTCCGGACTGGGCGCTCGAGACGGTGCCGTCGGGGTTGACGTTCCACTGCTGGTTGAGCCCGCCGTGGCAGTCCCAGATGATGACCGCGGTGCCGTTGGCCGTGCCGCCGCCGGAGGCGTCCAGGCATTTGGTGCCGTACACCGTCAGTTGTTTGCCGGCGGTGTGCGCCCACCGCTGCCGGGTGCTGCCGTCGCAGTCCCAGAGCTGGATCTGGGTGCCGTTGGCGGTCGCGGCGTTCGGCACGTCGGCGCACCGTCCCGACTGGCCGCCCACCAGCTGCCCGGCCTGCTGTCCGCTGCCGCCCGGCTGCCGGACGAGCGACCGGGACTCGGCGGACCGGGCGCCCGCGGCGTCGAGGACGAAGAGGCGGTAGTCGCCCGGTGCCGCCGGTACCGCGATGGAGGTGGCGGTGCCGTCCGCCGTGGTCATCGTCGGGCCGGCGGCGAAGGTGGTGGTGCCGGACGGCGCCAGCCAGATCCGGCGGCTCGCGTCGCCGGTGGAGCGGACGCGGATCGACGAGGTGCCGCTGTCGACGACCGTGCTGGCCGGCAGCACGTGGTCCGGCAGTGCCCGGGCGCCGGGTGCCACGATGTCCTGGAAGGGTTCCTCCAGGCCGGAGTTCACCGCGATGGTGTAGGCCGCCGTGGGCCAGACGTAGTCGGGTGAGACCAGGATGTCCTGGACGGTGCTGTTGGGCAGGTTCTTGTTGGAGACCTTGTTGATCGGCCCGTAGGTCCGCGTGATGCTCAGGTCGTGCTTGCGTCCGAAGTCGTCGGAGTTGATCAGCCAGGTGACGTTCTTGTCGACGCTGAGCACGTTGTCGCGGAAGGTGAGGTACGCCGAGCCCTCGTCGGGGTGCAGGCCGTACTTGTGGCCGGCGGGCACACCCTGCAGGTAGTTGTCGGTGACGGTGGTTCCGGGCTGGCTGCCCAGGGTGTAGATCGGGGCCGTGTCGGCGAGGCGCTGCACCGTGTCGATGATGTGGTTGTGGCTGACGGTGTTGTTCCGGGCGGTGGTGGTCGGCCGGTTGGGTGCGATCGAGCCCGCCGATCCGTCGAAGTTCCACCAGCCCCAGCCGAGCGTGATGCCGGCCCAGGGTGCCTTCTCGATCCGGTTGTGCTGCACCGTGACGGTGTCGACGAAGTAGGCGGAGACCGGACTGTGCCCGGAGAACAGCACCGCGCTGTCGTACAGGTAGTTGTTCCTGATCTCGATGTTCCGGCACAGTCCTTCGACCTGGGCCGGGAACTTCTCCCGGTTGGTCGAGGTGTGGTCGCCGAGGTAGACGTGCTGCGGATGTCCCACGGTGATCGCCGATCCGGCGATGTCGCTGGTGTGGTTGCCGATCAGCTGCGAGTCCCGCACGTCGTTGATCATGTTGATGCCGTCGGCGCCGGTGTGCCGGATCCGGTTGCGTTCCAGGCGGATGCCGTCGGCGTTCTGTACGTGCACGATGCCGGGCGTGAGGTCGACGTTGCGGTAGTAGTACGCGTGGAAGTTCTGCTTCGCGTAGGCGATGGCGCTGAGGTTGCCCTGTTGCGCCTGCTTGTAGACGGAGCCGGCCACGTTGACGAGGTTCCAGTCGGAGTGCTGCACGGTGAGGCCGGTGAACGTGATGTTGCGGGCGTGGGCGCTGGTCGAGGTGCCGGCGACCCGTAGCAGGGTGGACACGTTGCCGGGGGCGATGACCGTGGCGGTCGCCATGTTCTCGGCGTCGGTCTTGTAGTAGTACAGCGTCCGGCTGGACTTGTCGAAGTAGAACTCGCCCGGCGCGTCCAGGAACTCGTAGGCGTTCATGACCTTGTGGGAGCCGCCGACCTGCGCGTTGCCGTTGTACGCGCCCTGGGCGATCGCCGCGCCCGGCTGCTGGAACAGCGCCACCCGGTTGCCGCCGTCCGTGGTGACCTGGCGGACGCCGACGATGGCGGAGGTCCAGGTGGTCGCGGTCTCGATCTCGATGTCGTCGTGGTTGGCGGCGATGGCGGGGAAGTCCGACGTGCTGTACCGGGCGCCGGCGCACTGGGACCCGGTCTCCCACGCCCACGCGGCCTGCCCGGCGGTGATGGCGTAGGTGCCGTGGCAGCCGGCCGAGGTGATCGTCTTGGCGGCCATGTACGCGCGCTTGTCGTTGACGTACAGCGCGCGGAGCTTGTTCGCGCGGTCGAGCGGGGCCTTCCAGACGTTGCCGCTGTGCGGCGTCCAGCCGGTCACCCGGACGCCGCCGTCGAGCACCGGTGTCTCGTCCGGGTACGCGGCGTAGACGACGCGGTGGTTGTTGGTGCCCGAGTCGGCCGGGCCGAACTCTATGGTGCTGCTCACCGGATAGGTTCCGCCGCGCAGGTATACGCGAATATCGCCGGTCATGTTCGCGTTTTCCGAACGGACGACGTCGCGGGCGTGTTGCAGTGTCCGGAATGGTGCGGTGACCGTTCCCGGATTGGTGTCGTCACCGTCCGGGGCGACATAGTAGGTCGCCTGGTCCGCGGCCGCGGCGGCACCGCCGGCCGGGCTGGCCACGGCCGGGGCAGAGCTGATCATGGCGGCCACCAGCAGCGACCTTCCCACGGCGGCAAGCGCGCTCGACACGGGGCACTCCCCTCGCTAAATATCGACTGCCGGCAATATATACACATTGTTTTGCGGCCGGACAGCAATTTCTCCGGGGCTTTTCCGGACGCCCCGGCATAACACTTTCCGGGTGAGTTCCCGGGTTACCGGTCAGCCCGGACGGGGCGCTGAGCCGGTGCGGCGGACCACCCGCAGCAGGTACTCCTTGCGGTCCAGCGGGTTGTGGTCGGTGCGGGGCCGCGACGGGGCCGGGCCGCTCACCGGCGCGTACCGGTCGAAGGCGCTCTCCAGCACGCCCTCGCCGCGGGTCAGCGCGGGCAGCCGCTGCTGCAGGTCGTGGACACGGGCCGCGGGCACCTCGCCCTCCACCACGCACACCGAGCCGTGCACCGTGGTGGCCAGCGGCACCCCGCGCAGGCGGGCCAGCACCGGCAGCACCGCGGGCAGGGCGGCGGCCGGGACCTCCAGGCGTACCGCGTGGATCGGCTCGTGCACCCGGGTGCCGGCGCGGCGCAGCGCGTCCATCAGCACCAGCGGTGTCAGGTGGCGGAAGTCGCCGGCCGTGCTCGACATGCTCTTGTCGAACGTGCCGTGCGCGTGGCTCTGCCGGGCCCAGTAGCCGGAGCGGGTCATGGTGACCGTGCAGTCGGCGACCTGCCAGCCGTGCAGTCCCTCGCGCAGCACCCGCGGCACGGTCTCCTCCACCGCGGTGAAGAACGCGGACGGCATCGCGCCCAGTTCCACGCCGAGGGTGAACCGCAGCCCGGTGCCCGGCGGCGCGGGCGCCACCCGCAGGCCCACGGTGGCCAGGAACGGGTTGGGTGCCACCCCGATGATCTCCGCCGCCTCGCCGGTGCCGGTGACCCGCTCGACGCAGATCGTGGTGGTCTCCCGGAACCGCACCGCGAGGCCGTACTCCTCGGCCAGCGTGGCCTGCAGCACCTCCTTCTGCACCTCGCCGTAGAGCGAGACGGACACCTCGTGGCGCAGGTCGTCCTGCCGCAGGGCGATCAGCGGGTCCTGTTCGGCCAGCTGGGTCAGCGCGGCGTGCAGCCGGCCGGCGTCGGCGCGCCGCCGGGGCAGCACGACGGTCTCCAGGCTGGGCGGGGCGAACTGGCGCCGGTGTCCCCCGGCCGCCGGCCCGAGCGGATCGCCGACGCGGGCGCCGGCCAGCCCGCGTACCGTGGCGATCCGGCCCGCCGTCACCTGCGGGCCCGGGCGCAGGGCGCCGTCGCCGAACACGGCCACCGCGGTGACCCGGTCGTCGCCGAGGCGGTCGCGGACCCGCAGCGTGCCGTCGAACAGCCGGACGTACGCGACCTTCTCGCCGGCCGGCCCGCGCTCGACCTTGAACACCGTTCCGCGCAGCGGCGCCGCCGGATCGCCGGCCGCGGCCGGCAGCAGGTCGGCGACGGCCACGCGCAGGTCGTCGACGCCGGCGCCGGTGATGGCCGAGCCGAACAGCACCGGATGGGTACGGGCCCGCGCGGTCCGGTCCCGCAGCACGTCGCGCAGCCGGTGCTGCGGGACGCCGGCGCCGTCGACGTACGCGGCCAGCAGCCCGTCGTCGTGCTCGGCCAGCGCCTCGACCGGGATCGCCCGGGGGGTGACCCGGGCGTCGCGGGTGCCGGCCCGGTGCACCGTGGACAGCGGCACCAGGTGCGCGGTGAGCCGTTCGGCGATCTCGGCCAGGACGCCGGTGTCCCGGGCGCCGGTGCGGTCGATCTTGTTGACGAAGATCAGCGTCGGGATGCCGAGCCGGTGCAGGGTGCGCCACAGCACCCGGGTCTGCGCCTGGACGCCCTCCACCGCGGAGACCACCAGGACGGCGCCGTCGAGCACGCCGAGAACCCGTTCCACCTCGGCGATGAAGTCGGGATGGCCGGGGGTGTCGATCAGGTTGACCACGACGTCGCCGACGGTGAACGACACCACGGCGGACCGGATGGTGATGCCGCGGCGGCGTTCCAGCTCCAGGGTGTCGGTGCGGGTGCTGCCCGCGTCGACGCTGCCGATCTCGTCGATCACCCCGGCGCTGTACAGCAGCCGCTCGGTGAGGCTGGTCTTACCGGCGTCGACGTGCGCCAGGATGCCGAGGTTGAGGGTGCGTGCCAAGCGTCATGTCCCTTGCTGAGGAGGCGATTCCTTTCCGGGTGGACATGAACGTTGCTCGCACGATGCTCTCCTCACGACGGTGGCTACCGCCGGTAGCAGACCAGAACGCCGGGGCCGGGACAACCGGATTAGGCGGCGCCGATGGTCAGGCGTCGTCGCCGTCGGTGACGCAGAACTCGTTGCCGGCCGGGTCGGCCAGCACCACCCAGCCGTCGCCGCCGGGCCGGCGCTGGTCGTCGACCAGTTTCGCGCCCAGGCCGGACAGCCGGTCCACCTCGGCGTCACGCGGCTGGTCCGGCCGCAGGTCGACGTGCAGCCGGTTCTTGTCGGTCTTGGCCTCCGGCACGCGGACGAACAGCAGCCTGGGCGCGCCGGTCACCGCGACCGCGTCGTCGCCCGGCGCGGCGTCCGGCGTCACCGGCCGGCCCACCACCTGGCTCCAGAACTGCGCCAGCTCGTACGGCTCGTAGGGCGGCGCGCAGTCGACTGTGATGTTGCGGATCACCGACGTCATGCGGGCGACTTTCACCGCTGCGGGGGCGGCGCAAACCCGGTCAGGTACTCGTGCAGCAGTCCGGCGGCCGCCAGCATCGCCAGGCTCTGCGCGCTCACCTGGCCCTGGCGGCGGGCGGTGGCGGTGCGCAGGGCCTCGGTGCTGCCCTCGCGGCGCAGCCCGTCGAGGATCGGCCCGATCTGCGCCAGCGGGTACCGGGCCTGCCGCAGCATCGCCACCATCCGGGCGTCGCGCACGTCGGCCGGGGCGTACCGCCGGTAGCCGGTGCCGCGCTCGCGGTCCGGGCGCAGCAGGCCGGCCGCCTCCCACACCCGGATCGCCGAGGTACGCACGCCCAGGTGCGCGGCCAGTTCACCGATCCGCAGCGCGGTCCGCGGCAGCGCCGACGGCGGTGCCTGCGCCACCGCGGCCAGGGCGTCGGCGACCTCCCGCAGGGACAGCCGCTGGGCGTGCAGCGCGGCGTGCGCGGCGTCGACGCGGGCCAGCGCGCCGGCCCGGTCCCCGGCGTGCACGGCCCGCATCACCGCGCGGGCGGTGTCCCAGCCGTACCCGGCGCCGAGCGCCCGGAACGCCAGCAGGGCGCCGCGGTGCCGCTCGCCGAACTGGCGGTACCCGGCCGGGCTGCGCGGCGCGGCGGGCAGCACACCGGCGTCGAGGTAGTTGCGGATCTGCTGCGTCGACACCCCGGCGAGCCGGGCCAGGTCCACTCCGCGCCACCCCATCGGTGAAGTATCCCGTTGAGGGTTTCCGGTACGCCACCGAGGTCCCGGCCGGACAAGTCTCCATTGGGTAGTTCAATGACAGACTTGAAGGAATGAAGGACGCGAATCCCGGCCACATCCGCATCGTCGGCGCCCGCCTGCACAACCTGCGCAACGTCACGCTCGACGTACCGAAGAACCGTCTCGTGGTCCTGACCGGCCTGTCCGGTTCGGGCAAGTCCAGTCTCGCCTTCGACACCCTGCACCACGAGGGGCAGCGGCAGTATCTGGAGTCGCTCGGCATGGTCACCGGGTTCGTCAGCCGGCCCGCGGTGGACGCCATCACCGGGCTGTCCCCGTCGATCAGCGTGGACCAGCACCTGACCAACCGCAGCCCGCGTTCCACCGTCGGCACCGTCACCGAGGTGTTCACCTACCTGCGGCTGCTCTGGGCCCGGCTGGGGCACCGGCCGTGCCCGGCCTGCGGCGGCGACGTCCCGCCGGCGCACGTGGGCGCGGAGGCCGCCGACGACCCGGACGGTGACGCCGACGCCCCGCCCGTGCCGTGCCCGCACTGCGGCACCCACCTGCCCGGCCTGGTCATGGGCAGTTTCTCGTTCAACAAGCCGGCCGGCGCCTGCCCCGCCTGCACCGGCCTGGGCGTGGTCATCCGGCCGGACCCCGACCGGCTCGTCGACGCGGCCCGCAGCGTCGCCGGCGGCGCGGTCCTCGGCTGGCCGCCCGCGCTGGCCGCCCACCAGCTGGGCGTGCTGCACGCCGCCGCCCGCCACTACGGCTTCGCGTTCGACGGCGACCGGCCCGTCGCCGACCTCGACGAACCGGCCCGTGACCTGCTGCTGCACGGCGTGGACAGCCCCCGGTTCCGCCGCCACTTCCCCGGCGCCGCCGCACCGGCCACGGTCGGCCGGGGCCGGTTCGAGGGCGTCGCCACCGCGGTGCTGCGCCGCTACCAGGCCCGGATCACCGACACCGCGTACCGGGAGAAGACCGAACGCCTGCTGGTCAACCGCACCTGCCCGGACTGCCTCGGGACCCGTCTGCGCCCGCGGAGCCGCGCGGTCACGGTCGCCGGGCTGGGCATCACCGACGCCGCCCGGCTGCCCCTGGACCGGCTCGCCGGCTGGATCACCGGCCTGCGCGACGACGCCGGCCTCGCCGCGCCGATCCGGGACGACCTGCGCGAACGGATCCGCCGGCTGGTCGACGTCGGCGTCGGCTACCTCACCCTGGACCAGGCCGCCACCAGCCTGTCCGCCGGCGAGACCCAGCGGCTGCGGCTGGCCGCGCTGCTCGGCTCCGGCCTCACCGGCGTGCTGTACGTGCTGGACGAACCCACCATCGGCCTGCACCCGGCGGACACCGCGCACCTGGTCGGGGTGCTGCGGCGGCTGCGCGACCTGGGCAACACCGTGCTGGTCGTCGAGCACGACCTCGACGTGCTGCGCGCCGCCGACCATCTGGTCGACATCGGGCCCGGCGCCGGCCGCCACGGCGGGCGGGTCGTGGCCACCGGCAGCCCGGACGACGTCGCCGCCACCGCCGGCTCGGTCACCGGCGACTACCTGGCCGGGCGCCGCCGGGTGCCGGTGCCGCCGGCCCGCCGCGCCGGCCCGGGCGGCGCGCTCACCATCCGCGGCGCCCGCGCCCACAACCTGCGTGACCTCACGGTACGGCTGCCGCTGGGCCGGCTCGTCGCGGTCACCGGGCCGTCCGGGTCCGGCAAGTCGTCGCTGATGCTCGACATCCTCGACCGGGCCGCCCGGCGCCACTTCACCGGCGCCGCGGACCTGCCCGGCGACCACGACGGCATCGACGGACTGGCCGCGCTCGACAAGGTCATCACCATCGACCAGCAGCCGGTCAGCCGGATGCCGCGGTCCAACGCGGCCACCTACGCCGAGGCGTACACCCCGATCCGGGAGACGTTCGCCGCCACCGCGGCGGCCCGCGAGCGGGGGCTGGGCGCCGGGCACTTCTCGTTCAACGTCGCCGGTGGGCGCTGCGAACGCTGCGAGGGCGCCGGCGTGCTCGACGTCAGCATGCACTTCCTGCCGGCCGTGCCGGTACGCTGCCCGGCCTGCCACGGCCGCCGGTTCACCCGCGACGTGCTCGCCGTGACGTACCGCGGGCACAGCATCGCCGACGTGCTGGCGATGACCGTCGACGAGGCCGTCACCGTGTTCGCCGACGTCGCGGCGGCCGCCGTCCGGCTGCGCACCCTGGCCGACGTGGGGCTCGGCTACCTGCCGCTCGGCCAGCGCGCCACCACCCTGTCCGGCGGCGAGGCGCAGCGCGTCAAACTCGCCCGGGAACTGGCCCGCCGCGGCACCGGCCGCACCCTGTACCTGCTGGACGAGCCGACCACGGGCCTGCATCCCGACGACACCGGACGGCTGCTCGCCGTGCTGCACCGGCTGGTCGACGCGGGCAACACCGTGGTGACGGTGGAACACGACCTGGACGTGGTCCGCGCCGCCGACTGGGTGATCGACCTGGGCCCGGCCGGGGGCGCCGCGGGCGGGCGGCTGGTCGCCGAGGGCACCCCCGAGCAGGTCGCCGCCACCGCCGGGTCCCGCACCGGTGCCGCCCTGGCCGCGGGTGCCGCGGTCGTCAGTGGGCGGTGAGGCCGAGCATCGGGGCGGCCGCCCGGCACCGCGCCGGGTGGGTCAGCACGTCGGTGGAGTCCACCGCCTGGTCGACGGTGCCCGGCAGCGTCGCCACCGGCCCGCCGCGGCGGCCGCCGAGCCGGTCCAGCAGCGCCCGTACCGGCGGGTCGGTGATCGCGTCGGTCAGCGCCACGGTGAACCGGTCCGCGCCGAGCACCCGCAGGTCGCGGTCGAAGTACCGGCGCGGCGCCGGATCCAGCGGCGGGCACAGGCCCAGCTCGTTGGTCGCGGCCGCGACCAGGCCGGCGGCCGCCGCCACCGCACCCTCGCGTTCCTGCCACCGCACCGCGCTGGTCGCCACCGCCAGCAACGGCCGCAGCCGCGGCGCCAGCCGGCGTTCGGCGAAGGACCGGCCCAACCATTTCGGGTACGGCGCCCAGCACCGTTCCACCAGGAACGTCAACCGGATCAGCTCCCGCGACAGGCGCGCCGCCAGCAGCCGGGAACCCAGGTCGTCGCCGGAGGCACCGGCGCGGCCGACGAACGCCTCCTCCTGGGCGACCCGCAGCCACCCGGCGGCCAGCGCGTAGCGCCACACGTCGTCGGGATACCAGCGCAGCGCCGCCCGGTAGCGGGCCAGGGTGCCGTCCGGGTCGGCGAACACCGCGCCCGCGGTCAGCGACGCGAGCACCTGCGTCGGGGTCAGCAGCCAGTCCGCCAGCGACAGGCCGCCGGCCGGGTCGGTGCCCAGCCGCTCCCGGAAGAACGCCGCCGCCGTGGTCACCCGCACCTGGTGCGCCGGCGGGCCGCCGCCGTACCCGAACACCACCGGCAGCCCGTCGAACTCCGCCGGCAGCCCGGCCAGCGCCGCGTGGGCCTTCTCCGCGTCGCCCGGGTCGGACAGGAACACCTGCACCCGCGGGCCGAAGTCGTGGTCGGCGGACACCGCGTCGTCGTAGCCGAGCACCTCCGAGCCCGGGCCGAGCAGCCCGGCGCCGTGCGGCACCGCGTCGAGCAGCGGCGCCACCGCCTGCGCGTAGAACCGCCGCGCCACCTCAAGTCCGGACACGCCGTCACCCTGTCGTGTCGGACCCGCTTCGCACAAGCTTTTCCGCTCGTCCGGCGATCACCCCGGGTGCGCCGGACCGGACGGCGCCCGGCCGGCCAGGTCGTCGGTGACGATCCTGATGGCGGCAGCCAGGACGAAGTCGAACTCGGCGTCGTGGTCGACGCGGGCGATGTGCCGGGCCGCGGCGGTGAGGGTCGGCAGCCCGGAACTCTCCAGCGCCGCGATGCGGTGGGCGATCTCCGCCGGTGTCGTGGCGGCGAACGTGAACGCGGCGTCCGCCTCGCGCAGGATCGTGCCGATCAGCATCGCCATGATCATGCGGAGCAGCCGGACCGCGTGCCGGTGGTCGCATCCGGCGGTGACGAGGATCGACAGCGCCACGTCGAGGGGGACGAGGCTGGCCCGGGAGCGGGTCTGGCGGGTCATCACCAGGCCGGCCGCCTGCGGGTGGCGCAGGGCGTGGGCGCGGAAGGCGCGCGCGAACCGGTCGATGTCGGTTTCCAGGGCGCCGGTGGGCTCGGGTAGCCGCATGGTGGTCAGGAGGTGGTCGGTCACCGCGTCGAGCAGGCCCTCCTTGCCGTCCACGTGGTTGTAGAGGCTTTTCGGGTCGACGCCCAGGCGGCGCGCCACGGACCGGACGCCGAGCCCGGCGAGACCCTGGTCGTCGATCTCCGCCAGCGCGGCCTGGGCGATCGCGGCGATCGACAACTGCGGCGCGCCCCGCGGCGGGCGCCCGCGGGACGGGCGTGCGGCACGGCTTGTCATATCCACAACGTGGATATTAAGGTACGTCGTTAAATCCCCACCGTGGGTTTCCGGAAGGGAGAAGTCATGGCCTTCAGCGTCCCGTGGCGCACGGCGGAGGTCCCGGACCTGCCGCCCGTCGGGGAACCGGTGGACACCCTGGCCGACGTGTCCCGCCTGCCCGGCGGCCCGGGTGCCCGGCTGCGCGCCCTGCGGGACCTGGCCCAGGCGTTCCGCCGGGAGTTCGCCTCGACCGGCACCCCGGACAGCGTGGTCACCTGCGACCTGATCACCCTGCCGTACCCGACCCGGTTCGGGCTGTTCCGGGCGTCGATGGCGATCGCGCCGTTCCTGTCGATCCGCAACCGGATGCTGGTGATCCGATGGCACGACAGCGCCGGCCGGCGCCGCACCCTGCTGTTCGAGCCCAGCGACCACGAGCGGGGCGCCTACACGCCGTACTTCGACGACCTCAGCCGGCGGGTGCCGCGGCCACTGCGACCGCTGTTCCGGACCGAGCACGGCACGGTGCTCGGGCACCTCGCCCGGCTCGGGATCGACCCGGCGGAGGTCGACTATCTGATGTTCGACCACCTGCACACCCAGGATCTGCGCCGCTGGGTCGGCACCACCGCCGACCAGGCCGACCTCGGCCGGGTGACCGCGGCGTTCCCGCACGCCAAGGTCATCGTGCAGCGCGACGAACTGGCCGGCATGGCCGACCTGCACCCGCTGCAGAAACCCTGGTACCAGCCCGCCACCTATCGCGACGTGCCGCCGGAGGCGTTCCACCCGATCGCGGGCAGCGCGATCCTCGGCCCCGGTGTCGCCGTGGTGAAGACGCCCGGTCACGTGTTCGGCAACCAGAGCCTGCTGCTGAACACCTCGACCGGAATCTGGGCCAGCAGCGAGAACGTGATCGCGGCCGAGGCCCTGACGCCGGAGCACTCCACGCTGCCCGGCCTGGCGAGCTGGTCGCGCCGGTGGCAGCAGGAGGTCGTGATGAACGCGAACACCCTGGAAACCGCCGCGGACCAGTACAACTCGATCGTCCTGGAGAAGCTGCTCGTCGACCGCAGCCAGCGCGACCCCCGCTTCCTGCAGTTCCTGCCCTCCAGCGAACTCGTCGGCGCCTGGACCAACCCCGGTACGAAACCGGCGTTCCGCCACGGCGGCATCACCCACCACGCCTGAGCGGCGCCTCCCAGATCAGGAGCACCCCCGTGACCAGTGAACCCACCGCCGAGCTGCGCGCGATCCGCGAGAGGACCGTGCTCGACCACTTCGCGGACGAGGTCCGGCAGGACTGGGACGCCACCCTGTCGACGTTCCCGCACCCCCGCTACGAACTGATCCCGATGGGTGTCGTGCACGACGGCGGCCCCGCGGTCCGCGCCTACTACCACCACACCCGGGTCGCGTTCCCCGACCAGCACCACGAAATGATCCAGCTGCGGCACAGCGACGACGCCGTGATCTGCGAGTTCTACCTGATCGGTACGCACACCGGCCCCTACGGGACCATCCCGCCGACCGGCAACCCGTTCAAGGTGCGGATGACCGCCTTCTTCGTCTTCGACGGCCCCACCCTGACCTGCGAACGGATCTACTTCGACCAGCTGACCATGCTGCGGCAGCTCTTCGGCGCGCTGAACTTCCGCAGGCCCGCCACCTGGCTCTACCTGATCAAGGCGCTGCGGGCCGTGCCCGCCTCCCTCGGCGCCCGGGGCAGGCGCGGCGACGAGGCCCGCCCGATCGGCTGAGGCCCGCCGAGCGCCCGGGCGGAAATCAAGCGGGAAATTCCGCCGGGCCGATGTCGAGATCCGCCCGGCGGCTGCGTCCCAGGGTGAACGCGGCCAGAATGGCCGCACCACACCGAGGAGACCATGATGGCCAAGTACCTGCTGCTCAAGCACTACCGCGGCGCGCCGGCGGCGGTCAACGACGTACCGATGGACCGGTGGACGCCGCAGGAGCTGTCGGCGCACCTGCGGTACATGTCGGACTTCGCGGCGCGGCTCGAAGCCACCGGCGAGTTCGTCGACAGCCAGGCGCTGTCACCGGAGGGCACGTTCGTGCGTTCCGACAGCGCGGGCGGCCCGCCGGTCACCGACGGCCCGTTCGCCGAGACCAAGGACCTGATCGCCGGCTGGATGGTGATCGACGTGGACAGCCACGAACGGGCGGTGGAACTGGCCGGTGAACTGTCCGCGGCACCGGGCGCCGGCGGGCAGCCGATCCACGAGTGGCTCGAGCTGCGGCCGTTCCTGACCGAACTGCCGACCATCACGGAATGACCATGGTGGACGAGGCCCTGCTGCGCAGCCTCACCCCCACGGTGATCGCCGTCCTCGTCCGCCGCGGAGCCGACTTCGCGGCGGCCGAGGACGCCGTGCAGGACGCGCTCATCGAGGCGGTGCGGACGTGGCCGCGGGACCGCCCGCACGATCCGCAGGGCTGGCTGATCACCGTGGCGTGGCGCAAGTTCCTCGACGCCGCCCGCGCCGAGGCGTCGCGGCGCCGCCGGGAGGAGTCGGCGCACGCCGAGACCGTGCCCGGCCCGGCCGTGGCGGTGGACGACACGCTGCAGCTGTACTTCCTGTGCGCGCATCCGTCGCTGAGTCCCGCCTCGGCGGTCGCGCTCACGCTGCGCGCGGTCGGCGGCCTGACCACCCGCCAGATCGCGCAGGCCTACCTGGTGCCGGAGGCGACGATGGCGCAGCGGATCAGCCGGGCCAAGCGGACCGTCGCCGGGGTCCGGCTCAACCGGCCCGGTGACCTCGCCACCGTGCTGCGGGTGCTCTACCTGGTCTTCAACGAGGGCTATTCCGGCGAGGTCGACCTGGCCGCCGAGGCGATCCGCCTCGCCCGCCAGGTGGCCGCCCTGAGCCGGCACGAGGAGGCGGCGGGCCTGCTGGCGCTGATGCTGCTGCACCACGCCCGCCGCCCGGCACGGACCCGCCCCGACGGCAGCCTGGTGCCGCTCGCCGAGCAGGACCGCGGCCGGTGGGACACCCGCCTGATCGCCGAGGGCGTCGACGTGCTGCAGGCCGCGCTGGCCCGCGACCGGCTGGGCGAGTTCCAGGCGCAGGCGGCCGTCGCCGCGCTGCACGCGGACGCCCGCACGGCCGCCGAGACGGACTGGGTGCAGATCGTCGAGTGGTACGACGAACTTCTACGCCTCACCGGCAGCCCGGTGGCCCGCCTCAACCGGGCCGTCGCGGTCGGCGAGGCGGACGGCCCGCGCGCCGGTCTGGCCGCCCTGGCCGCGCTCGACCCGGCCCTGCCCCGCTACGCCGCCGCCGAGGCGTACCTGCACGAACGCGACGGTGATCCGGTGACCGCGGCCCGGCGGTACGCCGACGCCGCCCGGGCCGCGTCCAATCTGGCCGAGCGCGACCACCTCACCCGGCAGGCCGCCCGGCTCAACGCCCAGCTCCGCGACTGACCCCCGGTTACACCATAACCGTCATTATGGTGTACCCCGTTTTTCGGCGTCTGAGCGGATTATCAGATTACCGTTAACAGCAATACGCTAATTCCGTCCTCCACGGCTGCGTCCCGGGCCCGGTCGGTCGGGCCCGGGACGCGCGGGCGCTACGCGGGTGCGGCGCAGACCTTCCCGGCCGGTGGCGGCGTGCCGGTGAGCAGGTACCGGTCGATCGCCTCGCCGGCGCAGGGGTTGGTGCCGTAGGCGACGTGACCGGTGCCGCGGACGGTCAGCAACCGGCCCGACGACAGGTTCCGCGCCGCGGACACCGCCCAGTCGTACGGGGTGGCGGTGTCGCGGGTGGTGCCGACGACCAGGATCGGCGCGGCGCCGCGGGCGGTGATCCGGTGCGGCCGGTAGGTCGGCGGTACCGGCCATTCGGTGCAGACCACGCTGCCGGTCATCAGGCGGCCGAACAGCGGGTACCGGGCGGCGGCCGCCCTGGTGTCCGCGGCGATCCGTGCCGCGCTGCGGTGGTCGGGCAGGTCCAGGCAGTTCACCGCGTGGTTGGCCACGTCGCTGCCGGACTCGCCGTTGGGCTGGTACACCCCGGCGCGGAGTTCACCGAGCAGTTCGTCGAGCGAGCCCCAGGTTCCGGGCTGCCGCAGGATGTTCGGCAGCAGGCCGTTGAGCTGTACGTCGGCGCGCAGCAGCGGCGCCAGCCAGGCCCGGGCCTGCGCCACGGTCAGGTCGCCCAGCGGGCAGCCGCTGCGGTTGCCGCAGTCGGCGTGGTAGTCGGTGAACGCCTGCTCGGCGGCGCGGGTCTGGCCGCGGAAGAAGTCGGCCTCGTCGCTGGCCGGGTCGACCGCGGAGTCCAGCACCATCCGGCCGACCCGGTGCGGGAACAGGTCGGCGTAGAACAGGCCGATGCGGGTGCCGTAGGAGAAGCCGGCGTAGTGCAGCTTCGGCTCGTGCCACAGCTCGCGCAGCCGGTCCAGGTCGCGGGCGGTGCTGAGCGTGTCGACGTGGTCGAACACCGGCCCGGACTGCCGTCGGCAGTCCCGGGCCCAGGTCGCCGCGGCGCGTTCGTAGCGCACCCGTTCGGCGACCGAGTCGGGGACGTCCAGCGCGGCGAATGCGGCGTCGGCGCCGTCCGGGCAGCTCACCGGCGCGGACGCGCCGATCCCGCGCGGGTCCCAGGAGACGATGTCGTACCCGGCGCGGACCGCGGCGCCGAACCTGCGGGCCAGGCCGGGCAGGTTCCGCACGCCGGACACGCCGGGCCCGCCGGGGTTGGTGAACACCACGCCGCGCCGTTCGCCGGTGGCGCGCAGCATCGCCACCTTCAGCGTCAGGGTGCGGCCGCCGGGCTTCGCCCAGTCCACCGGCACGGTGACCGTGGTGCATTCCAGCGGCGTGTCGCCGGCCGGGCACGGCTGCCAGCGCAGCGCCGCCGCGGGCACGGCCGGCCGGTCCTGCGGGGTGGTCGCCGCCCACGCCGCCGGCAGTGTCACGGCTAGCGCCAGCGCCAGCCCGGCCGCGAACAGCGGCGCCCGTCCGCGCCGTCCGGATACCTGTTTGTCCGCCATCAGTGGCTCCCTCGATCGACTGCCTAGAGCCTTCCGGCGCGGCGGTACGACCAGAACCCGGTCACCAGGCGTATCCGGGGTAGGGCTGCCCCTACCGGTGCACGGTGTGCCCGGGTGGCCACACGCTCCGTGCGGGAACGAGCCGAAGATCGTCGGTGGACGGGCCGTTCGGGGCATCCCCGCCCGACCACCTCGCCGTTACGGTGTGTAGTCGTTACTCCGATGAGGGCGCCGTGCAGCACCGTTGGTCAGGAGCTTCTGTGTGAACATCACCCCGGACACCGCCGTCAGCATCGTCATTCCCACCCACAGTGAGCTGCGGTGGGAGTCGCTGTCCCGGACCGTCGCGTCCGCCCGGGCGCAACAGCGGGCCGCGACCGAGATCATCGTGGTGGTCGACCACAATCCGGCGCTGTACCGGCGGGCGCTGCGGGAGCTGACCGGTGTCACGGTGCTGGAGAACGTCTACGCCCGCGGCGCGTCGGGTACCCGCAACACCGGGGCGTTCCAGACCCGTACCCCGTTGATCGCGTTCCTGGACGACGACACGGTGGCCGATCCGGGCTGGCTGGGCCATCTGATCGCGCCGTTGACCGACCCGGCCGTGGTCGGCGCCGGCGGCGGCATCGCCCCGGCCTGGGAAGGCGACCGACCGCGGTGGCTGCCCGACGAGCTGCTCTGGACCGTCGGGGTCTCCTACACCGGTATGCCCACGTCCACCGCGGTGATCCGCAACGTGTGGTCGGCCAGCATGATCGTGCGCCGCGACGTCTTCGTGGCCGTGGGCGGATTCCGGATCGGCTTCGGCAAGCTCGGCGAACAGAACCGGCCCGAGGACACCGAGCTGTGCCTGCGAATGAGCGCGGCGAGCGGCGGTCACTGGATGTACGTACCCGCGGCGATCATCGACCACGACGTGCCCCACGGCCGCAGCACCTTCCGGTTCCTGATGCGCCGCTGCTACGCCGAGGGCCGCGGCAAGGTCCAGATGGCCGGACTCCTTCCCCGCACCCAGAAGCTCGGCGCCGAACGCGACTACGTCCGCCGGGTCCTCCCGCGAGCCGTGGCCCGCAACCTGCTCGCCGCCAGCCACGGACGCGGCATGTTCCACGCTCTGCGCGCCGCCACCGTCGTCGCGGCGGTGGCCGCCGCCGGGCTCGGCGGCGGCGTCGAGACCATCGCCGCGCTGTTCGAGACCAACCTGCACGACACCACCAGCTGAGCCGGGGTCGCCGGCCGGACCTGCGCGGCGCTCAGGTACAGGGCGCTCAGGTACAGGGGAGGCGGACCGTGACGGTGGTGCCCTGCGGCCGGCGCGGCTGCAGGGTGATCGTGCCGTGGTGGCGGTCCACCACCACCCGGCACAGCGCCAGGCCGAGCCCGGAGCCGGTGGTGCCGCCGTGCCGGGCGCCGGCCGAGCGGTAGAGGCGCCGGAACACCAGCTCGCGTTCCTCGGCGGGGACGCCCATGCCGGTGTCCGCGACGGTCAGCACGGCGCAGCCGTTCGCGGTCTCCAGCTCGACGGTGACCGTGCCCCCGCCGGGGCTGTAACCGACGGCGTTGCGCAGCACGTGGTCGGCGACCTGGCGGAGCCGGTCCGCGTCGCCGATCACGGTGGGCCGGTCCGGCAGCCGGACCTCGACGGTGACCGGCGACGGCGGGAGCGCGTCCACCGCCGCGCGGACCACGCCGGCCAGGTCCACCGGATCGGTGGCCATCGTGGCGTGCCCGGACTCCAGGGCGGCGAGGTCGAGCAGGTCGTCGACCAGGCCACGCAGCCGGGTGTTGTTGCGGATCACCACGTCGAGCAGGTCGCGTACCTCGCCGAGCGGGGTGTCGTCGGGCGACTCGGCGATCAGGTCGGCGTAGGTGCTGATCGACGTGAGCGGGGTCCGCAGGTCGTGCCCGGCCAGGGCGATGTACTCGTCGGTGCTGGCCGCCAGGTGCAGCGCCAGTTCCTCGGCGCGCCGGTTCTCCAGGTAGGCGCCCAGGTTGCCGGCGATCCCGCTGAGCAGCACGGCCAGTCCGGGGTCGGCCTCCTGGCGTTCGGCGGCGAAGAACGTCATCACCCCGGTGATGGTGTCCCCGCTGCGCAGCGGCACCGCGCCGGCCGCCCGGTGGGTGGTGGCGGCGGCCACCTGGGGCAGGATCGGGGCGTCGTCGTCCTGGATGTCCGGCACCCAGACCAGTTCGCCGCGTTCCCAGGCCAGCCCGGCCAGGCCGACGCCGCGAGCGAAGCTGTCCGGGATCGGCAACGGCGTCTCCCCGGGCGCGGTGTACGTGCCGGCCGGGCGCAGCCGGTCGGTGACCGGGTCGACCAGCCACAGCCGCACGTACGGCCAGCGCAGCGAGGTGGCGACGGCCCGCATGACCTGCCCGCCGACGCTGGTGGTGTCCGGGGTCGCGGCCAGGATCCGCAGCACCTCGCTCAGGCAGTCCTGGTACCGCCGGGCGCAGTGCTGCGCGGTGACATCGTGCACGGCGGCGACCGCGCCGGCCACCGTGCGGGTCCGCGGGTCCCGCACCGCCCGGGCGTTGATCTCGAACCAGCGGTGGCGGTGCTGCGGGTCGTCCACGCGCACCTGCGCGCCGCGGACGTCGGCACCGGCCAGGGCCCGCGTCAGCGGCAACTGGTCGGCCGGCAGCGGGGTGCCGTCGTGGTCGCACAGGGTGAAGCCGTCCGGCCAGGTGATCGGCAGCACGGCGCCGAGGTGGTCGCCGATGAACGTCTGCAGGGTGCGGTTGAACACCACCAGCCGGCCGTTCGCGTCGCAGGCCGCCACCCCGGTGTCCAGGCTCTGCACCAGCGCATCCAGGAACTCCGGGCAGGCGCGCAGGTCCGCCCCGGGCCCGGACGGCGCCGGTCCGGCCGGGTCGCCCGCGTCCAGGCCGGCCCGCACCGCCGCGGCGAGCTCGGCCAGGGTGAACGGCTTGGACACCACGACCGCCACGCCGGCCGAGCTGAACATCGGGTCGGCCGGTGACAGGTAGCCGGTGACCAGGACGATCGGGATGCCGGCCAGATCCGGGTCGGCGCGCAGCCGTTCGCACATCTCCAGGCCGTCCATGTGCGGCATGTCCACGTCCGCGATGACCAGGTCGGGCCGGTGCCGGCGGACCGCGTCCAGCCCGGCCCGGCCGTCGGCCACCACGATCACGTGGTGGCCGGCGCGGCGCACCGCCGCGCCGATGACGTGCTGGTGTTCGACGTTGTCCTCGGCCACGACCACGGTTGCCATGCGCCCACTGTAAATGGACATATCGGACGTACGGGGGTGTGACGCGCGGTGTCGCCACCGGATCAGGCGCAAGCTGACACCACAGCCATCACCGGACGACGTTAGGACCTCGACGATGAGACGTCTGCTCGTACCCCTGATGTCCCTGCTCCTGATCGCCGGCGGCCCGGCCGCCGCACCCGCCGCACCCGCCGCCCCGGCGCTGGCCGGCTACGCCCGCGACACCTGGCGGTCGATGGCGGCGATGACCGACCCCCGCACCGGACTGATCGCCGACTCCGTCCGCGGCGACCTCACCGAACCGTCCGCCTACACCTCACCCACCAACATCGGCGGCTACCTGTGGTCCGCCGTCGCCGCCCGCGACCTCGGCGTCATCTCCCGCACCGAGGCCCGCACCCGGGTGGCGCGGACGCTGCGCACCCTGGCCACCCTCGACCGGCACGCACCCTCCGGCATGTACTACAACTGGTACGACCCGCGCGACGGCACCGTCGTCACCGTGTGGCCCGAGGACGGCGCCGCCGTCACCCCGTTCCTGTCCAGCGTCGACAACGGCTGGCTCGCCGCCGGGCTGCGGGTGGTCCGCGGCGCCATGCCGGACCTGCGCGCCGCGGCCGACGCCCTGCTGACCCCGATGAACTTCGGATTCTTCTTCAACCCCGCCGCCACCAGCCCGATCGGCACCCGCGGCCTGATCCGCGGCGGCTTCTGGGACACCGCACCACCGGGCGGCTGCACGGTGCCGCACCGCGGGGTCTGGTTCACCTGCAACCACTACGACATCACCGTCACCGAACCGCGGATCGCCACCTACCTCGGCATCGCCGCCGGGCAGATCCCGCCGACCGCGTACTTCGACACCATGCGGACCCTGCCGGACACCTGCGACTACGCCTGGCAGGAGATGCGGCCACGCGGCCACCACACCACCCACCTCGGCCGCGACGTGTACGAGGGCTCCTACCGCTACCGCGGCATCACGTTCGTGCCGAGCTGGGGCGGCGACATGTTCGAAGCCCTGATGCCGGACCTGTTCGTGCCCGAAGCGCAGTGGGGACCACGCTCCTGGGGCCGCAACCACCCCGCCACCGTGGCCGCCCAGATCGAACACGGACTGCACGACGCCGGATACGGCTACTGGGGATTCTCGCCGGCCTCCGACCCGGCCGGCGGATACGCCGTGTACGGCGTCGACGCGATGGGCATGGACGCCGACGGCTACCCGTCGGACACCCGGCAGAGCCGCTACGACGCCGGATTCGGCTCCTGCCGCCCACCCGGCCCCGCGCCCGACTACGGCGACGGCGTGGTCACCCCGCACGCGGCGTTCCTCGCCCTGCCGTACGCGAAAGGCCCGGCACTGGCCAACCTGGCCCGGCTGCGCACCGGCTTCGCCGCCTACGGCCCCGGCGGCTTCTACGACGCGGTCAACGTCGGCACCGGCGCGGTCGCCACCCGCTACCTCTCCCTGGACCAGGCGATGATCCTCGGCGCGATCGGCAACCACCTCGCCCGCGACGTCCTCAAACGGGCCTTCGTCACCCCCGACCTGGAACGCGCCCTGCGCCCCCTGCTCGCCCGGGAGACGTTCCACGTGCCCGCACACCAGCCGCTGCCGCAGCTGCGCACTCAACCGGCCCGCACGCCCTGACCCGCCGCCCGCCAGCCCCGCCGCCGTCCCCCGCGCCACACCCCGGCCACCACCACCGCCAGCACCATCCCCGCCACCCCGCCGCCGGCCAGCAGCAACGCCCGCCGCTGCGCCGCGTCCCGCCGCGCCCGCACCGCCACCGCCGCCGGATCGTCGGTGAACACCACCGCCGGCTCCGGCGACCGCTCCCGCAACGGACCCAACGTCTCGGTCAGCGCCCGGTACGGATTCACCACCCCGAACCCGTACTCCGCGCTGCGGCCACCACCCGGCGCCGGATCCGCCGTCGCGAACAACCGCCGCGCCACCTGCTCCGGCGTCGCCCGCGGGAAACGTTCCCGCACCAGCGCCGCCGCCCCCGCCACGAACGGCGCCGCGTAACTCGTCCCGTCCACCGGCCGGTGTCCCGACCCCGGCGCCGCCACGGTCACCCCGGCACCCGGCGCGACCAGATCCACATACCGACCACGCTGGGAGAACTCCGACCGGGTGCCGTCCGCGGCGACCGCGCCCACCCCGATCACCCCCGGATACGCCGCCGGGTACGGCGTCGGATTGCCCTCGCCCGCCCGGTTACCCACCGCCGCCACGACCACCACCCCGGCCGCCACCGCCCGCGCCACCGCCCGCCGCACCCCGGCGTCGTCCGCCGTCATCGCCAACGAGAGGTTGATCACCTGAGCGTCCCCGCCCGCCGGATCCGCCGCCCACACGATGGCCCGCGCGAAGTCCGCCGCCGACCCCTGCGCGCCGACCGCCTCGCCGTCGATCTGCTCCTGCTCACTGATCCGCACCGGCACGATCGTCGCCCCCGGCGCCAGCCCCTGGAACCCGGTACCGTCCACCGCCGCCGCGGCGATCACACTCGCCACCCCGGTGCCGTGCCCCACACAGTCCTCCCGGCCGCCCGGACCGCCCCGCAGGAAGTCCCGGCCCGCCGCCACCCGGCCCCGCAGCTGCGGATGCGCCGCGTCCACACCGGAATCCACCACCGCCACCCGGACCCCGGCACCGGTCGCCAGCGCGGCCAGCGACGGCACGTCGAACCGCCGCACCTCCGCCGGCACCGCGGTCCGCACCGCGGCCGGCGCCGGCGGCCGGTCACACCGCGCCACCCGCGCCTGCGCCGGCACCGCCGGACCCAGCACCGCCAGCACCGCCACCGCCGCGGCCGCACGCACCGCCATCACACCCCCCGGGTCGACGAACCCGGGGGATGCTACTCAACACGCCAGGCCGCGATTGCCCCGCGCGCGGCCCACCGCTAGGTTGTGGGAACCAAACCTGCGGCGTCGTGAGGGAAACCGGTGCAAATCCGGTGCGGTCGCGCCACTGTGAACCGACGCCGACGTCGGTGAGTCAGGACGCTCACGCGTCGCAGCCTGTCGAACGGGACGCGTCATCCCGGTAGGAGGTCTCACCCACCATGCCCAAGGCACACCCGCTGACCACACCCGCCGTCTCCCCCCGGCTGCTGTGGACCGCCCTCACCGTCACCGCCGCGCTGCTGCTCATGGCGTACCTCGTGGTCCTCGACCAGGGCGCCGTCTCGCAGAGCGGCACCTTCCTGCACGAACTCATGCACGACGGCCGGCACCTGCTCGGCGTCCCGTGCCACTGACCGGCCACCCCGCGGCGCCCCGCTACCGCGCCCTGCTGCTGCGCGGCCTGCTCGCCGGCCTGATCGCCGGCCTGCTGGCCGGGGTCTTCGCCTACGCCACCGGCGAACCCCACATCGACGCCGCCATCGCCATCGAGGAACAGGCCGCCGGCACCCACGACCACGGCGGCGACGCCGCGGTCAGCCGCAGCACCCAGCGCGCCGGCCTGCTCCTCGCCACCACCCTGTACGGCATCGCCATGGGCGGGCTCCTCGCCACCGGCTACACCCTGCTGCGCCGGCGGCTCCGCACCACCCACGACACCCGCGCCGCCCTGAGCCTCGCCGGCGCCGCGCTGCTCGGCGCCGTCCTGGTCCCCTACCTCAAATACCCGCCCAACCCGCCCGCCGTCGGCGACCCCGCCACCATCAACCAGCGCACCATCAGCTGGCTCACCATCCTGGTCATCGGACTGGTCGCGGTCTGGGCCGCCGTCGTCGCCGCCCGCTCGGTACCCACCGAATGGGCCCGCGCCGCCGCCGGCACCGGCGCCTTCCTCGCCGTCGTCACGGCCGGCTACCTCCTGCTGCCGGCCGCCGAACCGGCACCCGACGGCTTCCCCGCTGACCTGCTCTGGGACTTCCGGCTCGCGTCCCTCGGCACCCAGGCCGTGCTCTGGACCACCCTCGGACTCGCCTACGCCGGCCTGCTGCACCGCCGCGCCGCCGAACGCGAGGCCGCACCCGCCCACCCGTGAACGGCATCGTCCTGGTCGCCGCCGCACCCACCCCGGCACTGCGCCGCGCCCAGTTCGGCGGCGACCAGGACCTCGACCACGGCGGCACCAACGCCGCCCGCGCACTGCGCGGCACCATCACCGGCCGGCACTGGTACGCCGCACCCACCCGCGCCGCCCGGCAGACCGCCCACGCCCTCGGGCACACCCCCCAGCCCGCACCCGGCCTCGCCGACCCCGACTACGGCACCTGGACCGGCCACACCCTCGACGACCTGACACCCGAACACGCCCACGCCTGGCTCACCGACCCCGGCACCACCCCACCCGGCGGCGAACCCCTCACCGCCGTCATCCACCGCGCCGGCACCTGGCTCGACACCCACACCGACACCCGCGACACCGTCGCCGTCGCCCACCCCACCGTCGTCCGCGCCGCCCTCACCCACGCCCTCGGCCTGCCACCCGACGGCATCTGGCGCCTCGACGTCGCACCCCTGTCCGCCACCCGCCTGCACCACCGGTCCGGCCGCTGGCACCTGCACCTGCCGGCACACCACCCCTGAACCACACGACGCACCCGCAGGTACGGTCGTCGGCGAGCTGGCCGCCTCCATGCGGACGAGCGCACGCCAGGTGTCACCCGTGCCGCACGGCATCGCCAAGGATCGCCTTCCGCCACCACGGCCGGTACCTGTACAACCTCCGCACCATCCCGCGCACCGGAGACCGCCCGGACCACGGGCGCGCAATGTCGTACCCCCCTGACACCATCGGTGGGTGAGCGCCGACCGACCCGACAACGCGCCCCTGACCGGAAAGGTCGCGCTGGTGGCCGGCGCCACCCGCGCCGCCGGCCGGGGCATCGCGGTGGAACTGGGCGCACTGGGCGCCACCGTGTACACCACCGGCCGCAGCACGGCGGCGGCCCGCTCGGAGATGAACCGGCCGGAAACCGTCGAACAGACCGCCGCGGCCGTCACGGCCATCGGCGGCACCGGCATCCCGCTCCGGGTCGACCACAGCGACCCGGCGCAGGTCGCCGGCCTCGTCGCCCGCATCGACGCCGACCACGGCCGCCTCGACATCCTGGTCAACAACGTCTGGGGCGGCGACATGTTCACCGAGTGGGGCAAGCCGATCTGGGAGCACCGCCTCGACCACGGCCTGCGCCTGCTCCACCAGGGCCTCGACACCCACCTGATCACCAGCCATCACGCCCTGCCGCTGCTGATCCGCCGGCCGGGCGGCCTGGTCGTGGAGACGACCGACGGCAAAGCCGGCGTCGACGGCGCCTACCGCGAGTCCGTCTACTACGACCTGGTGAAGGTCTCGTTGATCCGGCTGGCCCAGGCACAGAACGTCGAACTGCGCCCGCACGGCGCCGCCGCGGTCGCCGTGACCCCTGGTTGGCTGCGCTCCGAACGAATGCTGGAGGAGTACGGCGCCACCGAATCCACCTGGCGCGACGGCACCGCGAAGGACCCGCACTTCTGCATGACCGAATCCCCCCGGTACGTCGGACGAGGCGTCGCCGCGCTGGCCGCCGATCCGGACGCCCGACGCTTCGGCGGCCGGACGTTGTCCAGTGCCGACCTGGCCGCCGAGTACGCCGTCGACGACCTCGACGGCACCCGGCCCGACTTCCCGCGCTACTACACGGAGGTCATGGCGCCAGGCCGCCCGGCCGGAGACGCCGGATACCGGTGACCACCGGCTCCCCCGCTACCGACGACCGCGCACCCCGGCGGCCACGGTCCGGGCGAACCGGCCGGCCAGGTGCGCGAACGCCTCGGCGAGCTCGTCCGGGCCGACGACCTCGATGTCCGCGTCGTACCGGGCGACCGCCGCCGCGAGGCTGGGCCAGGACCACGACCCGAGAGAGAGCCGGCACCGGCCGGACCCGATCTCCTCGACCAGGCCCTCACGGGTGAAGCGGGCCACGGTGGCCGCCGGCAGATCAAGGATCACCGTGCCGCGGCACGGCCAGTCCGCCGACCCGCCACCGGAACCACGGAACACCCCGGTGACGTACCCGGCGACGTCGCCACCGGGCACCGCCCGCGGCGTGAACCGCGGCCCGTTCGGCGTGCGCAGACCCATCCGGTCGACCCGGAAGGTACGCCAGTCACCCCGGTCGAGGTCCCACGCGACGAGATACCACCGCCCGTCCCAGGTGACCACGTGGTGCGGCTCGGCCCGGCGCGGCGGCGCCGCACCGTCGGAGCCGTAGTCGAAACGCAGCACCTCCCGGGCGCGCACGGCGGCACTCACGGTCAACAGCACGTCGCCGTCGACCGGATCGGCCGGCCGGGTGGCGGGCCGATCGACCGCCGTCACGTCGAGCGCGTGCACGCGGTGCCGCAACCGCGACGGCATCACCTGCCGGACCGTGGTCAGCGCCCGTTCGGCGTCCTCGGCCAGGCCGCTCCCCCGGGACGTCGCGGCGATCTGCAACGCCACCACCAGAGCGACGGCCTGGTCGTCGTCGAACAACAGCGGCGGCAGCTCGGTGCCCGCGGCGAGCCGGTAACCACCCTCCGGGCCCTTCACCGCGGCGATCGGATAGCCCAGCTCACGGAGCCGGTCGACGTCGCGCCGCACGGTCCGCAGGCTGACGTCCAGCCGCTCGGCCAGCACCGTGCCGGACCAGTCCCGGCGGGTCTGCAGCAACGACAGCAGGGCCAGCAGGCGCGCGGAGGTTTTCGGCATGAACCCGATTCTGCCCGTAGTAGATGCCACACCCTGTCACCTACTGCTGCGAATCTTGATCTCGAGCCGGTCAGCCCGGCATCCCTCCGGACCGGCCGCGTCCGAGCAACCACCAAGGAGAACCGCATGGCCATCACGACCACCACCCACCTGAACTTCCGCGGCGACGCCCGCGCCGCCCTGGAGTTCTACCAGTCGGTGTTCGGCGGCCACCTCACCGTCGTCACGTACGGCGACTTCGGCATGCCGAACGACCTGCCCGGCGCCGACCAGGTCGTCTTCGGCCAGGTCACCGCGGACAACGGCTTCACCGTCATGGCCTACGACGTACCCGGCCACGCCCCCGCCGCGGCGCCGGCCGCGGCCACCACCCGCGAGAACGGCCTGACCCTGACCGGGGAACGGTTCTTCGTCTCCGTGCGCGGCGAGACCGCCGACGAGGTCGGCGCACTCTGGGACAAGCTCGCCGACGGCGCCCAGATCATCGAGAAGTACGGCCCGTCGCAGTGGGCACCCGGCTTCGGGATGCTCACCGACCGGTTCGGCGTCACCTGGATCCTCGACGTCGCCGTGGCCTACGCCGGCTGACCCGCCCCGCTGGTCCGGGGCCGCCGAACCAGGTTGCCCCGGACCCCGCCCACCCGCCGGCGCTACGCCACCCCGGCGCCGTCCACGGTCAGCGCCGCCCGCACCCGCATCAGCGCGAACCCCAGCAGGTTCAGCCCCGGCCACCGCGCCGGATCGGCCGCCCGGGCGTCGTGCGCGGCCAGCCCGATGCCCCAGATCCGGTCCACCGGACTGGCCTCCACCAGAACCCGGTTGCCCGTGCCCAGCAGGTACGCCGCCAGACCGGGATGCTGACCGAACTTCGCCAGGTTCGCCGCCACCACTAGATCGAACCGGTGCGCCCGCCACACCTGCTCGTCGAACGCCCGGATCTCCCGGCCCAGCGCCTTCGCCGCGTTCGGGCTGTCGGCCGCCACGATCCGCGCGGCGATCGACTCGTCACCGAACAGGCGCGCCTTGCCGGCCATCATGCAGTGCTCGGCGGTCGCGTACCGGATCCCGTCGACCACGAACGGCGCCGGCCACCACTGGCTCAGGCATCCCGGGCCGACGGCGCGGTCGGGCGGCGGCCGGTGTCCCCAGAAGAACAGGTAGTTGAGGCGGCCGCGGGCGGCGGCCAGGGCGCGCAGGTCGTTGACGTCGCGCGGCGGGTCGACGATCTCGGACACCCCCGGCAGGGTGCCAGACGCCCGCGCTCAACACCAGGTCAAATGCAGTTCAGGGTGGTCGTTGATTCCTTTTTGGTTTGGGGTGAGTCCGCGCCGAGCGAGGCGGCGCACACCCTGTAGAGCGTCCTAGGATGTTATTTGGGTTCCACTGCGGCACGGCAGGCCGGCGATCAGCGCCACACCGACGGTCAGGTGCAGGCCGAGCAGCGCCATCCGGTCCTGTGGGCCGGCCCCGGCCAGCGGCCCGGCCAGGGACAGCAGGAGCACCACCAGGGCGACGGCGCGGAACACCCGGCCCGGGCGTCGCACGGTGCGTTCCAGCAGCGCCAGCAGGCCCCAGCCGGTCAGGCCCGCGACCAGCGCGGTCAGGGCGACGGCCACCGGGCCGACCCGCTCGGTCGTCGCGCCCGAGCGGACCGCGGGGCCGGCCCCGGCCACCAGGTCGTGCACCGCCCACAGCAGCACGGCACCGGCCGTCGCCGCCGCGACGGTCAGCGCGCGGCCGGTACGCCGGGCGGCCGTACCGCATGGTGTCCTCGTGTCGTTCGTCATGCCGTCGAGGGTCCCGGCCGGGGGCGGTCGGCCACATCGGTCCCGTGGGGCCGCCGGCTCCGTCCCGGGGCGGTCCGGCCACCATCTTTGGAAGGTGTCGGCGCCCGATGACCGTCGGTTAGCCTCGCCCGGTGAACCGCGACCGCCGCACCGGACCCGCCGAGGCGGCCGTGCTGGCCGCGGCGGCCGGCGTGCTGACCGCGGCCACGCTGCTGGGCGTGTGGAGCGACCGGCCGCCCGGCCCGCTGCTCGCACTCGACATCGCGGCCGGTGTGCTGGGCGTGCTGCTGACGCCGGTGCTGCGGTGGCGGCCGGTGACCGCCACCGTGCTGCTCACCGTGCTGGCCGCGGTGTCGCCGGCCGGGACCCCGCCGAGCACGATCGGCGCGTTGCAGGTGGCGCGGCGCCGGGCCTTCCCGGTCGCCGCGGCGGTGTCGGCGGGCGGGGTCGCCGCGCACGCGGTCCAGGGCGCCTGGCGTCCCGGGGGCGGCCTCTGGTACGGCTGGTGGCTGGTCCTGATCACCCTGGGCTACGGCGCGCTGCTCGGCTGGGGCGCGTGGGCGCAGGCCCGCACGGCGCTGATCCGTTCCCTGCACGACCGGGCCCGCCGCGCCGAGGCCGAGCAGGGCCGCCGGGTCGCCGAGGCCCGCATGCTGGAACGCCGCCGGATCGCCCGGGAGATGCACGACGTCCTGGCCCACCGGCTGTCGCTGCTGGCCACGTTCGCCGGTGCCCTGGAGTACCGCCCGGACTCCCCGCCGGAGCAGCTGTCCCGGGCCGCGGGGGTGGTCCGCGACGGCGTGCACCAGGCACTCGACGAACTCCGCGAGGTGATCTCCCTGCTGCGCGACGACGACCCGCCGGACGGTGACGGCAGCCGCCCGCAGCCGGTGCTGGCGGACGTACCCCGGCTGGTCCAGGAATCCCGCGACGCCGGCGTCGTGGTGTCGTTGCGCGAGGCGGTGCGCGAGCCGGCCGAGGCGCCGCCGGCGGTGGCCCGCACCGCGTACCGGGTGATCCAGGAAGGCCTGACCAACGCCCGCAGGCACGCCGCCGGGCAGCCGGTCCGGATCGCCGTGCGCGGCGGGCCCGGCGCCGGCCTGGAGATCGACGTCCGCAACGCGCTGCCGCCGGAGCGGCCCGCACCGGGCGCGGTGTCCGGCGGCGCCGGGCTGGTCGGACTCACCGAACGGGTCCGCCTGACCGGCGGGCACCTGGACCACCAGGCCGTCGCCGGGGAGTTCCGGCTGCACGCGTCGATGCCGTGGCCGGCATGACCGCGCCGGTGCGGGTGCTGGTCGTCGACGACGACGCGCTGGTCCGCGCCGGGCTGACCATGATGCTCGACGGTGCGCCCGGCATCGTCGTGGTCGGCGAGGCCGCCGACGGCGACCAGGTGCCCGCCGTGGTGGACGCCCACGGGCCGGACGTCGTGCTGATGGACCTGCGCATGCCGAGGGTCGACGGCATCACCGCCACCCGCCGCCTGCGGGCCCGGCCGCGGCCGCCGGAGGTCATCGTGCTGACCACGTTCGACACCGACGCGAACATCCTGCACGCGCTGCGCGCCGGGGCCGGCGGATTCCTTCTCAAGGACACCCCGCCGCACCGGATCGCCGAGGCGATCCGGCAGGTCGCGGCCGGCGAACCGATCCTCTCCCCCACGATCACCCGCCGGCTGATGGACCGGACCGCCGGGCAGGCCGACCGGTACGCCCGGGCCCGGGCCGTGCTGGCCACCCTCAGCCCGCGCGAGCACGACGTCGTGGTGGCGATCGGGCAGGGCCGCAACAACGCCGAGATCGCCGCCGCGCTGCACCTCACCCTGGCCACGGTGAAGACCCACGTGTCGCACATCCTGACCAAGCTGGACCTCGGCAACCGCACCCAGATCGCGCTGCTCGCCCACGACGCCGGCCTCGCCTGACCGCCGGGGCGGCGGGTTACCGGCGGTCCAGGTCGCACTCCCGGACCGGGTCGCCGGCCGCCGCGATGATCGAGTCCAGCCGGTCCCGGGTGCTGGTGAGGTCGTCGATCTGGGCGGTGATCCGGTCGCGCTCGGCGGCCAGCTGGGCGAGCATCGTCTCGGTGGCCACTCCGGTGTACACGCACGGGAGCAGCCCGGTCACGGCCCTGCTGTTGAGCCCGGCGGCGAACAGCGCCTGGATCCACTTCACCCGGTCCACCGCGTCCGGACGGTAGTGCCGCTGGCCGCTGGCACTGCGGTCGGACGCCAGCAGTCCCTGCTCCTCGTAGTAGCGCAGGGCGCGCGGGCTCACCCCGGCCGCGGCCGCCACCTCACCGATCCGCATCGCCACTCCCTCACGTGCCGTTGACGCCAACGTCAGATCAAGCGTAGCGGCCGTCGGCGCGCCGCCACCGGTGCGGCCGGACACCGGATTAGTGTGCGGAGCCGTGGATCAGCAGGCACCGCCGGAGACCCGCCCGTGCGCCCACTGCGGACGCCCGGTGCCGCAGCGGGCCGCCGCCGGGCGCCCGTTCCGCTACTGCCGGGACAACGACGGCGAATGCCAGCGGGCGTCGCGCAACGTCCGGATGCGGCACCGCTCCTCCCCCGGCCTGGCCGGGCACGTGGCCCGCACCTGGGAGGCCGTGGACCGGCTGGACCAGCTGGTCGGCACGCTGACCGAGGCGCTGCACTCGGAGATGTCGCCGGCCGGCGTGGAACGGCAGGTGGCCGAGGTCCGCGCGGAGACGTCCCGGCAGATCGCCGCCGCACACACCGAGCGCGACGAGGCCCGCCGCGACGCCGACCACGCGGCCGGTGCCGCGGCCGCCGCCACCCAGCTGGCCGAGGCCGCCACCGCCGAGCGGGACGAGGCCCGGCAGGCCGCCGAGGCCGCGCGGCGCGCCGCCGACACCGCCGCGCACGACGCCCGGCAGGCCACCGCCGCCCGCGACGAGGCGCAGCGGGCGGCCAGCGCCGCCGCGGCGCTGCGGGCCCAGGCCGAGGCGGACCGGGACGCGGCCCGCGCCGACGCCGCCGAACTGCGGCACGAGCTCGAGTCGGCCCGGCGGGCCGAGACCGCCGCCCGGCGCGACGCCGAGGCCGCGCGGCGGGCGGCGGACACCGCCCTGGCCGGCCAGCAGCAGGCCGAACGGCAACGCGACGAATCGCGCGCCGAGGCGGTCCAGGCGTCCCGCGACGCCGCCGCCGCCCGGGCGGAGACGCAGGCGGTCCGCGCCGAGGCGGCCGAGGCCGCGCAGGCGGTGCACGCGGAGGCGGCCGAGGCCGCGCAGGCCGCCCGCGCGGAGGCGGCCGAGGCCGGGCAGGCGGCGCGGCAGGCCCGGGACCAGGCCGAGGCCGCCCGCGCCGAGGCGTCCCGGGCCGCTGCGGACCGGGACGCGGCCCGGCGGACGGCGGACGAGCGGGAACGGGCGGCGGCCCGGGCCGCCGACGAGCTGGCCGCGGCCCGGGAGGCGGCCGCGCGGGACGCCGCCGACCTGGACCGGCGGCTGGCCGCGGCGCGGGCCGACGCGGCGGCCGCGCAGGACCGGGTGGCACAATTGTCCGCGCAGGTGAGCGACCTGGCGTCCGCGCTGGCCTCGCTCGGGCCGGGCAGGCTACCGGCGCAGCCGGACGGAAATCGATGATCACACAGGTGGCGTGACCTATATCGCAGGATGTGGAGACACTCAAACGGTCGTAAAGTGGACCAAGGTCCACTTCGAGACCATTGCGTGCTGACAGGTAAGGCCCGCGGGCGGCTACGCTCGTAGCGTTAACACCCACGACACACGATGACGCCACAACGTGCGGCTCGCTGGAATCCGGCGACCGTTCCTTTCGTTACACCAACGAGAGCAGCACCACGACCGAGGGGAAGCCATCATGGGCGAGCGCATGCTGCGCGGCAGCCGTCTAGGCGCAGTCAGCTACGAGTCCGACCGCAACACGGAGCTGGCGCCCCGACAGACCCGCGAGTACCTGTGCGTCAAGGGCCACCAGTTCGAGGTGCCGTTCGCCGTCGACGCCGAGGTCCCGATGACCTGGGAATGCAAGTTCGACGGCAGCGTCGCCCGGCTGGTCGACGGCAACGAGCCGGAGCAGAAGAAGGCCAAGCCGCCGCGTACCCACTGGGACATGCTGCTGGAGCGGCGTTCGATCTCGGAGCTCGAGGACATCCTCAACGAGCGGCTCCAGGAGGTCAGGACCCGCCGGGGTCGCTGACCCGCAGCACCACAGCGACGCCGTCACCGCGCCAGCGGCGACGGCGTCTTGCTGTGCCGGATCAGCGGACGATCTCGCCCTCCACGACCTCGCCCTCGATCTGGGCGGGTGCGGCCACCGCCGGCTCGTCCGCGGTGGCCGTGGCGGTCGTGGTGGTCGGCGTGCCGCGCTTCACGCGAACCCGCCGGGGTCCGAACAGGTCGCCGGCCACCGCGGACGGCACCCGCCGCTCGGTGGCCCGTTCCACGCCCCGCCGGGCGAGCCCCCGCGTCGGCGGAGTGATCAGCAGCAGGCCGGCCGCGGCCGACAGGAAACCCGGCGAGGCCAGCAGCAGCGCACCCAGCAACCCGACCAGCGAGTTGCTGACCTGCGGGCCGGGCGGGCGGCCCGACTCGGCGGCGGCCCGGAAGGCCCGCCACCCGCGGATGCCCTCGCGGCGCAGCAGCGCCAGACCGGCGAGGCTGGTGACGGCCAGCAGCAGGATCGACCAGAGCGCCCCGATGGCCTGCACCACCGCGACGAAGACGGCGATCTCGGCCACCGCGAGCAGCAGCATGCCGATCGGAAGGAGAGCCAGGCCCCGGCGCATCATGCTTCCAGCATGACACGCCCGCGCCGGGTCACGGCCAGGTGGAACCCTGCCGCCGCTTGCCCAGCCGGGCCAGCAGCGAGTCCCGGCGCGCCTGCACGCCCCACACCGTGACCCGCAGCAGCTGCTCACGGAAGATGTTGGAGCTCATCTTGCTGGCGCCGCGTTCGCGCTCGGTGAACGTGATCGGCACCTCGACCACCCGGAACCCGTGGCGGTGCGCCCGCCAGGCCAGCTCCACCTGGAACGAATAGCCCTGCGACGCGACCGTGGCGACGTCGATGCGGTCCAGCACCGACATCCGGTACGCCCGGTAGCCGCCGGTGGCGTCCTTGAACGGCATCCCCAGCGCCATCCGGATGTACAGGTTGCCGCCGCGCGACAGCACCAGCCGGTGCAGCGGCCAGTTGTGCACCGAACCACCCGGAACGTACCGGGTGCCCAGCACCGCGTCGTTGACCCGCAGCGCGTCGAGCAGCTTGGTCAGCTCCTCGGGGGCGTGCGAGCCGTCCGCGTCCATCTCCACGACCGCGTCGTAACCCTTGTCCTTCGCCCAGGCGAAGCCGGCCACGTACGCCGCACCGAGGCCCTCCTTGCCGGGGCGGTGCAGCACGAAGATGTGATCGTCCGCGGCGGCCAGCTCGTCGGCGATGGTGCCGGTGCCGTCGGGCGAATTGTCATCGGCGACGAGGATGTCGACGGACGGTACGGCCCGGCGCACCCGGTCCGTGATGAGCCGGATGTTCTCCGCCTCGTTGTAGGTCGGGATGATCACGAGGACTCGACCGATCCCCGGATATCCTTCCTCCGCCTCGCTCACCGTGCATCCTCCGAAGTGGTCATCGCGGGGGCGGTGCCGGCACGCCGGCGGCGCAGCGGCAGCGCCCCGATCAGGGCGATGGCGGCGAGGGCGAGCGCCGCCATCTCGGGCCAGTGGCCCAGGCGAGTCGATAGCGTACGCGTTCCCCCGAGGTGCATCTCACGCACTACCACCGCATCGACGTTGAAGCCGGTCGAAGCACGCACATCACCCGCCGTGCCGACGAACGCGGAGACCCCGACGGTCGACACCATCAGCGCCTCGCGGCCGTGCTCGACCGCCCGCAGCCGCACCATGGCGAGCTGCTGGCGGGCCTCGGCCTCGTTGAAGGTGGCGTTGTTCGTCTGCACCGCGAGGATCTGCGCGCCGCCGGTCACGGTGTCCCGGACGATGTCGTCGTAGGCCACCTCGAAACAGATCACGTCGCCGACGGTGACCGGGCCGGCCCGCACCACCCCCGGGGTCCGCCCGGCGACCATGGTCTTCACCAGGTCGGCCTTCTCGCTGACCAGCCGCGCGACCGGGCGCAGCGGCATGTACTCGGCGAACGGCACCGGGTGCCGCTTGACGTAGAGCTGATCCAGGTCGGGGCCGGTGACCGGATGCCACAGGATGCCCGCGTTGCGGATCTCACCCGGGACGTCGCTGCGCAGCACCGTGCCGACCAGGATCGGCACGCCGATCGCCCGGGCCGCCGCCGCGATCCGCTGCGCGCCGTCCTGATTGCGGATCGGGTCGATGTCGCTGCTGTTCTCCGGCCACACCACCAGATCCGGCTGCGGCCGGCGGCCCGCCGCGACGTCCGCGGCCAGGGCCTGGGTGGCCCGCACGTGGTTGTCCAGCACGGCCAGGCGCTGGGCGTTGAAGTCCAGGCCGAGGCGCGGCACGTTGCCCTGCACGATGGCCACGGTGCTGGTGGCGGCGCCGGGCGCGGCCACCGGCACGGCCAGCGGCCCGGCCACCAGCACGCCACCGGCCAGCAGGTAGCCCAGCACGGCCGGTCCGGGCCGGCGGCGCCAGAACAGCGCCACCAGCACCCCGCCGGCGGCGGCCACCGCGAACGTCACCAGCGGCGCGCCGCCGTACGCGGCCAGCCGCAACGACGGCGCGTCGCCCTGCGCGAACGCCAGCCGCCCCCACGGGAACCCGCCGAACGGCGCCCGGTCCCGGACCGCCTCCTGCGCCACCCAGAGCAGCCCGGTCAGCAGCGGCCACAGCCCGCGCCACCGGTCGACCAGCGGCGACAGCCAGGCCGCCGTCACACCGGCCAGCGCCAGCACGACGGCCTGCGCGCCGGACAGCAGCACCCACGGCAGCCAGCCGGCGGCGATCCGGGTCCACTCCAGCAGCGGCACGAACAGCACCAGCCCGGCGACCACGCCGACGGCCAGGCCACCGCGCAGCCGCCGCCGGTGCGCCGCCGCGGCCAGCAGGGCCACCCCGGCGGGGGCGAGGAACCACAGATCGTACGGCGGCAACGACGCCAGCAGGGCGGCACCGGCGAGCGCGGCGAGCAGCAGCGCGACGCCCCGCCGCAGCGGCTGCGGGCCGGTGGCCGGGGCCACGGCACTCGGTGCCGGAGTCTGCAGCGTCATTTCCACCCGCGGAAGGCTACCTGGCGGCGGTCACGAACAGATCGCGGGTGTGAGCAGCGGAAACGGAACCGGGGCGTGGCCTGTGCGGCCACGCCCCGATTGCATTCCTGGTCCCGCTGCGGCCCGGTGGAGCAGACGGATGAACGAACACCTTCGGACCGACGCGCCACGGGCTGGCTGCCCCCGCCGTGCCGTTGTCTACTGGCGCTGTTCATCTGCTGACCACTGAAGGAGCGCGGCCGGTCCGCGCCGCCCCGCCGACCCCCACCCCCTGGACCTGGCGTGCACCGCCGACCCGATCGGGTCGGCCGCGCGGCCAGTGGGCGAAGGAACGAAGCGAACAAGGCCACTTCCCGCTGAAGGACCCCACGACGGTACGTGGCACCCCCGGCCGCCTGTCAACCGCCCCACCCACCCCTGGGCGTGTCGCGTCCTTCGGCGTGTCATCCGGTGTACCCGATCGGGCTACCCGAAGTTCACCAGCTCGGCCGCCACCGCGGGATGGTCCGTGGCGAGCAGGCCGGCGGCGGCCAGCACGTACTCGGTGTCGATCATCCGACGGGCCGCGGTCGGCGCGGCCCACCCGCCGGCCGTGTCACCCAGCACCGCGTCCAGCACCGCGTCGCCGCCGCCGTGGCGCAGCACCCCGCCGGAACCGACCACCAGCCGCACGTCCCGCAGATCACGGCCCCCGGTACGGGGCAGCCCCGGGCCCGGCGCGTGACCCCGTGCGTGGCGGCGCAGCGCGACGGTCGCGGCCAGCGCGGCCAGCCGCCGGTCGGTGACCGACCCGGCGGTGTCCAACTTTTCCGCGGCCGCGGCGGCCAGGGTGCCGGCCGCGCCGGCCGCGACGCCGAGGTCGCCCTCCACGGTGCGCGACCTCCACAGCGTCCCCGCCACGTCCCGGTTCGGACCAGCCTCCGCCTCGGCGTCCGGGACCAGCGCCGAGTACACGTCCGTGGTGGCGCCGCCGACGTCGACCACCAGCACGCCCGCGCCCAGCCGGTCGGCCAGCACCTCCACGCCGGCCAGCACCGCGTCCGGGGTGGCGGAGCGCACCAGCGACCGGAACCGGGCACCCCGGGACAGCCGCTTGCCGCCGATCACGTGCCGCAGGAACACCTCGCGGATCGCCGCGCGCGCCGGGCCGGGATCGAGCACGCCGATCCGCGGCAGCACGTTGCCCGCCACGGTCACCGCCACACCGCGGGCGGTCAGCCGGCCGGCCGCCGCCGCGCGGGCGTCGGCGTTGCCGGCCACCACCACCGGCACCCGCAGCCGGGCCGAGGCCAGCCGTCCGGCGTTGTGCACCAGCACCTCCGCGTCGCCGCCGTCGGTCCCGCCGACCAGCAGGATCACGTCCGGGCGCGCGGCACGCAGCGCGGTCACCGCCGCGGTGTCCAGCGGACCCGCCGCCACGTGCACCACCTGCGCACCCGCGGACAACCCGACCCGGTGCCCGGCCTCCGCGGTGACCAGCGACTCGTAGCCGACCACCGCCAGCCGCAGCCCGCCACCGGCGGACGAGCAGACGTACAGCTCGCCGGTGCCGCCCAGCGCGGCGACCGCGGCATCCAGACCGGTCAGCACGTCGGTGCCCGCGGTGGTCGGCACCTCGGCCCGGCGCACCAGCCGGGCGCCGGCCAGATCGATCAGGCACGCCTTGGTGTAGGTGGAACCGACGTCGACGCAGACCGCGGTGGTCAACCGTGACGTCCGGTCTCGGGTGCGGCGGAGAGGCCGGACGGGGGGCGCGGCGGGACCACGACGGTGCCCGTGGCGGTCACCGCGACGATCGGCTCGGGCAGCACCCGTGCCCCCGAACCGCCGGTGCCACGGCACACCACGGCGCAGGTGAAGTCGACGGTGCGGCTGCGGGTACCCATCCGGGTCACCGTCGCGGTCACCTCCAGCACGTCACCGGCCTGCACCGGCGCCCGGAACTGCACGTCGGAGTAGGACGCGAACAGCCCCTCGTCACCGTCCAGCCGGATGCACACCTCGGTGGCGACGTCACCGAACAACCCCAGCGAGTACGCGCCGTCGACCAGGTTCCCGGCGTAGTGCGCGTGCGCGTACGGCACGTAGCGGCGGTGCACAACAGTGATCATTAATTGCCTTCAGTCCGTTCAGGGGTGGCGGCGGGGCGGTTGGACGGGCGGTCCTCCAGAATCGCGTGCACCAGATAGGAGGCCACCTCGCGCGGCGTGGTGCCCCGGCCGAAGATCCGGTCCACCCCCAGCTCCCCCGCCATCAGCTCGTCGAACCGCGGGCCGCCCACGATCAGCAGCGGTCGCCGGCCGGCCGGCATCGCCTCCCGGAACGCCGCCGACATCGCCCGGGTGTTCTGCAGATGCGCGTCGCGCTGCGTCACCACCTGCGACACCAGCACGGCGTCCGCCCTGCGCGCCCGCGCGGTCTCCACCAGATCCGGTACGGACACCTGCGCACCCATGTTCGTCACGGCCAGCTCCGCGTACGACTCCAGGCCCTTCTCCCCCGCGATGCCCTTGAGGTTGAGGATGGCGTCGATGCCGACGGTGTGCGCGTCGGTGCCGATGCACGCACCCACCACCGACAGCGGGCGCCGCAGCCGCCGCCGGATCACCGCGTTGATCTCCTTGGCGCCGAGCAGCGGGAAGTCCCGCTCCACCACCTGCACCTGCGCGGTGTCGACCAGGTGGCTGACCCGGCCGTAGACCACGAAGAAGGTGAACCCGTCACCCATCTGCCTCGCGTGCACCAGCATCGCCGGGTCCATGCCCATCTTCCCGGCCAGCTGCAGCGCGGCACCCTCGGCCCGCTTGTCGTGCGGCACCGGCAGCGTGAACGACAGCTGCACCATGCCGTCACCGGTGGTGTCCCCGTAGGGCCGGACGATACTCATGGCTTCTCCAGCACCTCCGTCACCGGGTTGAAGTAGTCCCCGGCCTGCTTCGCGACGCCGTCCAGGCCCTTGCCGCGGTCGGCCGGCCGCTTCATGATCCCGAAGGTGCCGTCCGCGATCGCGTTCAGCAGGCCGTCGTCGACGATCCGGGCCAGCAGCTCCACCGCCTCGCCCAGCACGCCGTGCGCGCGCTGCCGGATGAACCCGCCCGGCGCCGGCACGAAGTCCTCGTGCAGCTTCCCGGCGCCGTTCAGCACGTACCGCACGTTCTGCAGGGCGATGTCGCGGTCGGACAGCCACGGCGTCACCACCGCCTCGGTCATCATCCCGACCAGCAGGATGCCCTGCCCGGTGAGCGCGCCGGCCAGGTTGAAGAAGCCGTCCAGCAGGTTGCCGCGGAACACGTCACCGGTCATGTGCTTGGTCGGCGGCATCCACTTCAGCGGCGCGTCCGGGAACAGCTCCCGGGCCAGCAGCGCGTGCGCCAGTTCCATCCGGAACGACTCCGGCAGCTCCGGGTTGATCTCGAACGCGTGACCCAGCCCCAGCTGCCAGTCGGCCAGCCCGGCCTCGTGCGCGAAGAACTCGTTGAGCAACTGCGACACCGTCACCGTGTGCGCCGCCTCGACCGCGTCCGCGGTGGTCAGGTAGTTGTCCTCACCGGTGTTGATGATGATCCCGGCGCGGGCGTGCACCTGCCGGCTGAACCGCTGGTCGACGAACGTGCGGACCGGGTTGATGTCGCGGAACAGGATGCCGTACATGGAGTCGTTGAGCATCATGTCCAGGCGCTCCAGCCCGGCCATCACCGCCATCTCCGGCATGCACAGCCCGCTCGCGTAGTTGGTCAGCCGCACGTAGCGGCCCACCTCCCGGGACACGTCGTCCAGCGCGGCCCGCATCAGCCGGAAGTTCTCCTGCGTCGCGTACGTCCCGGCGAACCCCTCCCGGGTCGCGCCCTCCGGCACGTAGTCCAGCAGCGACTGCCCGGTCGACCGGATCACCGCGATCACGTCCGCACCGGCCCGCGCCGCCGCCTGCGCCTGCGGGATGTCCTCGTAGATGTCGCCGGTCGCCACGATCAGATAGATCCACGGCCGCTGCGCGGGGTCACCGAGCCGCCTGATCAGCCGGTCCCGTTCGGCGCGCCGCCGGTCCACCGCCTTCAGGCCCGCCCCGGTCGCCCGGCGGGCGGCCCGCCGGGCCGCGGTGACCTCGGCCCGCGACGAGGGTACGGCGAACCGCACCGCCCCGGCCGCCGCCTTCTGCGCCAGCACCGTCACGTCGTCCACGCCCTGGGTCAGCATCGCGTGGAACGCCGGCGCCGCCACACCGTGCTCCAGGCCGACGTCCGCGCGGACCGCGTCGACCAGCCGGTTCACCCACGGGATGCCGTCGGAGTCCGCACCGCGCACCCCGGCCAGGCGCAGCACCGCCCGCTCCACCGACACGGTGGTGTGCGACCGCGCCAGATCGACGACCGGCTGACCCGCCCGGGCGGCGAGCTCCCGCGCCCGCCGCACCACCCGCGGGTCCAGACCCAACTTCGGCACCGTCACTCCTCGTAGATGGTCTGGCCGGACAACACCGTCCGGCGGCACACCGGCCGCGGCGGCACCGCGCCGTCGACGTCCGGCAACAGCGCCGGCAGGCCGTCGCGCAGCCCGCCCGGCGTCTCCCACACCGCGAACGACGCGGCCGCACCCGGCACCAGCGTCCCCGCCCCGTCCTGCCCGGCGGCCCGCCAGCCGCCCCGGGTGGACGCCGCGAACGCCGCCCGCACACTCATCCGGTACGCCGGGTTGCGCGGCGCCGCCGCCGCGGCCACCACCGTCCACGGGTCCAGCGCGGTCACCGGCGAGTCCGAGCCGAACGCCAGCGCCACCCCGGTGGCGTGCATCGCCCCGATCGGGTTGGACGCCATCGCCCGTTCCACACCGAGCCGCTGCGCGTACATCCGGTCCGGCCCGCCCCACAGCAGGTCGAACACCGGCTGGACGCTGGCCACCACACCGAACTCCACCATCCGGGCGATCATCGGCTTGTCGATCAGCTCGACGTGCTCGACGCGGTACCGGCCCTCGCGCAACCGGTCCACCCCGACCGCCCGGGCGGCCAGCGCGAAACCCTCCAGCACGGTCTCGATCGCCGCGTCCCCGATCGCGTGGAACCCGCCCTGCACGCCCACGCTGACGCAGTCCAGCAGATGGTCGGCGGCCTGCGCGGCGGTCACGAACGCCTCACCGCACCCCGGCCCGTCGTGGTACGGCGACCGCACCGACGCGGTCCGCGAACCCAGCGCCCCGTCCGCGTACAGGTCGCCGGCCGCACCCACCGCGCCCAGCTCCCGGGCCTTCGCCGCACCGCCCAGCTCGCCCCAGTAGCCGAACACCAGCGGCAGCCCGTCGCCGGACAGCGCCAGCACCGACGCGAAGTCCGCCTCGCTGGACGTGCCCGGCCCGGCGCACTCGTGCACCGCGGCCACCCCCGTCGCGGCGGCCCGGCGCAACGCGGTGCGCTGCGCGGCCGTGCGCTGCTCCGGCGTCAGCGCACCCAGCGCCACCGCCCGCACCGCGTGGTGGGCCTGCTCCCGCACCCAGCCGGACGCGTCGTAACCGGGCACCCCCGCGGCCGCCGGCAAGAGCGACGACGAGCAGAGCGCGGAGTGCACCGACGCCTGCGACAGGTACGCCCGGCGCCCGCCCGCGGCCCGCTCCAGCACCTCGGCGGACGGCGGCGTCTGGTCCGGCCAGGTCGACTCGTCCCAGCCGTGGCCGTGCACCACGCCGTCCGCCGGGCGGGTCCGGGCGAACGCCGCCACCGCGTCCAGCAACTCGCCGGCCGACCGGGTGCCGGACAGGTCCAGCCCGTCGAACGCCAGCCCGGTGTCGGTGGCGTGCAGGTGCGCGTCCACGAACGCGGGCGTCACCAGCGCCCCGTCCAGGTCCACGGTGCGGTCGGCGGCGGGCGCGTCGGCGTCCGCGCCCAGCCACACGATCCGGCCGTCGCGCACCAGCATGGCGGTCGCACGGGGCTCGGCGGCGGAGTAGAAGCGGCCGTTGCGGTACCGGGTCGGGGGGTGTTCAGCAGTCATGGATGTCAGTGTCCCGCGAGACGCCGCTCGAAGATCGCCCGCACTGCCGGATCGCGCCGCACCAGGTCCACCGCGAACGCCGCGTGGCCGGGCACGTACCCGTTGCCGATCAGCATCGTCACGTCCGCGGCCAGGCCCTCCGCGCCCAGCGCCGCCGCGGAGAAGCTGGTCGCCATCGAGAAGAAGATCACCGTGCCGCCGTTCGCGGTGGACAGGATCGCGCCGTGCTCGCACCCCGGCACGTCCACGCACACCACGGTGACCGTCGCCGGATGCCCCAGCGCCGCCGCCACCGCGGTGGACACCGCGACCGGATCCCGCGCGTCCGCGACCGCGACCCGGTCGGCCAGCCCGGTCTCGGTCAGCGCGTCGCGCTCGGCGTCCGAGACGACCACCCCGACGGTACGGGCACCGGCCAGCCGCGCCGCCGCCAGCGCCAGCGACCCGCTCTTGCCCGCGCCGCCCAGCACCGCCACGGTCACCGGGGTCACGTCGTGCGCGATCTGCGCCGCGCCCACATACGCCTTGACGATCCGGTCGGTCAGCGCCGGCGCGCCGCACACGTCGTACACCGCCAGGGCCAGCTCCGGTGGCAGGTCGTCGGGCAGCACCGCCACCACCGACCGGCCGAACAGGATCGCGTGTCCCTGCGCCGGCACCTGCTCGCCGGTGCCGTCCCAGCCGGCCAGGCCGTCCGTGACGACCAGCGGGGTCAGGGTCAGCGACACCAGCGTGGCCACCCGGTCACCCGGCTTCACCGCCAGCGGCGACGCCGGTCCCACCTCGTCCACGACGCCGATCAGCATGCCGCCCGAGCCGGTCACCGGGTTGTGCATCTTGCCGTGCGTACCGATGATCTCCAGCACCTCGGCCCGCACCGCGGCGCCGTCACCGCCGTGCTTGTCGGCGAGCTGCCGGAAGCTGGCCGCGTCCAGGTTGAGCCGTTCCACCCGGATCCGGACCTCGTCCGGCCCGAGCGCCGGCGTGGTGTCCAGCCGCCAGGCCGCCTGGGGCAGCACCCCGGCCGGCTCGACCACCCGGGAGATCCCCACGGGAACCGTCATGCCCACCATCCTCACGTGAAACAGCCTGCCATTCGGCGAGCCAGCCGTAAATCCTCCGGATCTACGGTTACTGGACCGCAGATTCTCCAGTATCGTCGACGAATCCGATCATCATCGCAGGAGGCTCGCGTGACCATCGCCGAGGCAGCCGGCCAGCCGTACGAGTACCAGCGCCGCACCCTGGTCGAGCCCGACTGGACCCGCTTCCCCGGCTGGCGCGACGTCACCGCCCGGCAGTGGGAATCGGCCCAGTGGCAGCGGGTCAACTGCGTCAAGAACATCAAGCAACTCCGCGCCGTCCTGGGCGACCTCGTCGACGAGACCTTCTACGCCGACCTGGAGACCGACCAGCAGCGCCTGGCCACCATGTCGATGCTGCTACCGCCGCAGATGCTCAACACCATGGTGCCCGACAAAACACCCGATACGGAGTCGTTCTACGCAGACCCCATCCGGCGGTACATGCTGCCCGTCGCCACCGACCGCCACCTCGACTGGCCGTCCCACCCGCACGCCACCCGCGACTCCCTGCACGAGCACGACATGTGGGTCGCCGAGGGCCTCACCCACCGCTACCCCACCAAGGTGCTCGCCGAACTGCTCTCCACCTGCCCGCAGTACTGCGGGCACTGCACCCGGATGGATCTTGTCGGCAACAGCACCCCCACGGTCGACAAGCTCAAGCTCACCCTCAAACCGGTCGACCGGTACGACGCCCACCTCGCCTACCTGAAGGCGCACCCCGGCGTCCGGGACGTGGTCGTCTCCGGCGGCGACGTCGCCAACGTGCCCTGGAAGCAGCTCGAGGCGTACCTCATGGGTCTGCTCTCCGTGCCCACCGTCCGCGACATCCGCCTGGCCACCAAGGCCCTCGCCGGCCTGCCCCAGCACTGGCTGCAGGGCGACGTGGTGGAAGGGCTGCACCGGGTCGCCATCACCGCCGAACGGCGCGGCGTCAACCTGGCCATCCACACCCACGTGAACCACGTCAACTCGCTGACCCCGCTGGTGGCCCGGGCCGCCCGGATGGCCGTCGAGGTCGGCGTGCGCGACGTCCGCAACCAGGGCGTGCTCATGCGCGGCGTCAACGCCACCGGCAAGGACCTGCTGGACCTCTGCTTCGGACTACAGGGCGAGACCGGCATCCTGCCGTACTACTTCTACATGTGCGACATGATCCCCAACGCCGAGCACTGGCGCGTGCCGGTCTGGTACGCCCAGCAACTCCAGCACGACATCATGGGCTACCTGCCCGGGTACGCCACCCCGCGGATCGTCTGCGACGTCCCGTTCGTCGGCAAGCGCTGGGTGCACATGGTCACCGAGTACGACCGCGAACACGGCATCTCGTACTGGACCAAGAACTACCGCACCTCGCTCGAAGCCACCGACGACGAGGCGCTCACCAAGCTGTACGCGTACTACGACCCGATCGACACGCTGCCCGACTCCGGCCAGAAGTGGTGGAGCAAGCAGCTGATCTCCGAGTAGGGCGACCGCCCGGTCAGCTGAACGCGTCCCGCACGTCGCGGCCGGCGTCCTTCACGTGCTCACCGGCCTGCTTGGCATGCGCGGCCGTCTCCTGCGCCTGCCCCTCGGCGACCAGGCGCTCGTTGTCCGTGGCGTCGCCGATGCCCTGCTTCGCCTTGCCGGTCAGTTCGTCGGCCTTGTTCTTGGCCTTGTCCGAGAAGCTCATCGTCAACCTCCATGCTCGGCACCCGAATGTGCCCGCGTCGCCGGGTGGCAAAACCGGTCCGGTGACGCGGTGCACCGCGTCTCAGGCGTCCTAGGATACCAGTCTGTAGGCTTGGATCATGGATGACCGCTCCGCACACGCGCTCTCGTTCGGACCCGCCGCGCACCGCTACGAACGCGGCCGGCCGCCGTACCCCACCGCCGCCCTCGACTGGCTGCTGCCCGACGGCGCGCCGCGGGTGCTCGACCTCGGGGCCGGCACCGGCAAGCTGACCCGGCAGATCCACGCCCGCGGCCTGCCGGTCACCGCCGTCGACCCGTCCGAGGGCATGCTCGCTGAGCTGCGCCGCGTCCTGCCCGACGTACCGGCCCACCTCGGCAGCGCGGAACGCATCCCGCTGAGCGACGACAGCGTGGACGCGGTCGTGGTGGCGCAGGCCTGGCACTGGATGGACCCGGTGCGCGCCCCCGCCGAGATCGCCCGGGTCCTCTCCCCCGGCGGCCGGCTCGGCCTGGTCTGGAACCTGCGCGACCGGGCCACCGACTGGGTCGGCCGGCTGGACCGGATCATCGGCACCGCCGAGGACCAGCTCAGCCCACGCATCGGCCCGCCGTTCGGTCCGGCCGAGACGCGCGAGTTCCGCTGGACGCACCGCCTCGGGCCGGACCAGTTGCTCGACCTGGTCGCCTCCCGCAGCAACGTCATCCTGCTGCGCAGCGACGAACGCGCGGCCGTGCTGGCGCAGGTGCGGCAGATGCTGATCACCCACCCGGACCTGGTCGGGCGCACCGAGTTCGAGCTGCCGTACGTCACCCTGGGTGTGCGCGCCTCACTCGCCTGACAGGGCCTGCCGCCAGACGTCGCGGTGCGCGGACACGTAGTCGGCGGCACCCTGCCAGCGGTCGCCGTGGCCCTCGTCCCAGAGCCGCGCCCAGGGTTGCTCGCCGGTGGCCGAGGCGCGCCGCAGCAGGTCCGCCATGGCCCGGGTGCGCCGGGCCAGCATCGCCGGTAACGCCACCCGGCCGGCCGGACCGAGCCGGTAGCCGTCGATCACCGCGCGCAGCCGCACCGCGTCCGCGGCCGGGTCGCCGCCCGCCACCAGCGGGGCGAACGTCTGCGCCAGGTACGCCAGGTCCCACAGCCGGGTCCCGGGGGCGGCGGCGTCCCAGTCGACGAAGACCCAGCGGTCGCCGTCGCGGATCAGGTTCCACGGCGCCAGGTCCTGGTGGCAGATCAGGTCGGTGCCGTCGGCCGGGATGGCGCAGTCCCACCGGGCGCCGGGCGGCGGGACGAAGCCGGCCGACACGTCGTGCAGATCCCGGACCAGGGCGCCGAGCCGGTGCAGGTCGGCGGCCGTCATCGGGGGCTGCCGGTCGGCCGGTGTGCCGGGCACGTACTCGAGGATCTGGCGACCCTGGGCGTCGCGGCCGGTGACCCGGGGCGCGGCCGGAAAGCCCGCGGCCTCGAGGTGCCGCAGGTACGCGTGGACGGACGGCGTGGCGGCCGTCCACGGCTTGCGGACCGTGTCGCCGCTGCGGACCACGCTGTCGGCGACGTTGCCGCCGGTCAGTGGCTCCTCCGGGGGCGTCAGCCGGCCCCGCCGGCGCGCAGCTGGTACTCCTCCTCGCTGCCGACGGCCGGCCGGGACACGGCCTGCACCACCGGCTGCACCGGCACCATCTCGTCCTGGGTGATCCGGGCCGGCAGGCGACGGAACTTCGCCCGCGGGTCCATGTCCGTCCGCAGATCCACGTCCGTCCGCTGCTCCATGGTGATCAGGATACGGCCCCAGGTCACCGGCCACATCCCCTAAACCGTCCTAGGATGAAGGCTCCTGGATGCGGGGCGGGCGGTTCTCGTACGGCGTGGACAGGACCACCGTGGTGCGGGTGGTGACGTTCGCGGCGGTCCGGATCTCCTGCAGCAGCCGCTCCAGGTCGGCGGGGCTGGCCACCCGTACCAGCAGCAGGTAGAAGTCCTCCCCGGCCACCGAGTAGCAGGAGTCGATCTCGGCGAGATGCGCCAGCCGCTCCGGGGCGTCGTCCGGCTGCGACGGGTCGAACGGCCGGATCGCCACGAACGCGGTCAACGGCAGGCCGAGAGCCTCGTACGACACCCGGCCGGTGTAGCCCTTGATCACCCCGCGCTGCTCGAGGCGGCGTACCCGCTGGTGTACCGCCGACACGCTGAGCCCGACCCGTTCCGCCAGATCCGTGTACGACAGCCGCCCGTCCGCGGTGAGGGCGGCCACGATCGCCCGGTCGATCTCTTCCACGGGCGACACACTACTGGCCCGGCGATCAGCCACGGGTCAGCGCACGGCTGATCACCATCCGCTGGATCTGGTTGGTGCCCTCCACGATCTGCAGCACCTTGGCCTCCCGGAACCAGCGCTCGACCGGGTGGTCCGCGACGTAGCCGTACCCGCCGAGCACCTGCACCGCGTCCGTGGTGACCCGCATGGCCGCGTCCGTGGCGAACAGCTTCGCCTTCGCCGCCTCGGTGGAGAACGGCCGCCCGGCGTCCTTGAGCCGCGCCGCCGCCAGGGTCAGCGCCCGCGCCGCCGACACCTGGGTGGCCATGTCGGCCAGCAGGAACCCGACGCCCTGGAACTCGGCGATCGGGCGGCCGAACTGCTCGCGCTCCCGGGCGTACCCGGCGGCGTAGTCCACCGCGGCCTGGGCCAGCCCCACCGCGCACGCGGCGATGCCCAGCCGGCCCGAGTCCAGCGCCTGCATGGCGATCCGGAAACCGGTGCCCTCGCCGCCGACCAGCCGGTCCGCGGGGATCCGGGCGCCGTCCAGCACGATCTGCGCCGGCGCCGCGGACCGCATGCCCATGGTCCGCTCCGGCGCCTGCGGGATCAGGCCGGGCGTGTCGGCGTCCGCGAACAGGCAGGAGATGCCGGAGGCGCCCGGGCCGCCGGTGCGGCAGAAGATGTTGTAGAAGTCCGCGTGGCCGCCGTGGGTGATCCACGCCTTGGTGCCGTCGAGAACGAAGTCGTCGCCGTCGCGCACGGCGCGGGTGGTCAGCGCCGCGGCGTCCGACCCGCCCTGCGGCTCGGACAGGCAGTAGGCGCCGAGTAGGTCGCCGCCGAGCAGGTCGGGCAGCAGCTTGCGCTGGCGTTCGGTGCCGTGCGCGGCGACCGGGAAGCAGGACAGCGTGTGCACGCTGACCGCTTCCGCGATGCCCAGCCAGGAGCCGGCCAGGATCTCCAGGACCTGCAGATACACCTCGTACGGCTGGCCGCCGCCGCCGTCCGCCTCCGGGTACGGCAGGCCGAGCAGGCCGGCCCGGCCGACGGTGCGGATGATCTCGCGCGGGAACTCGCCGCGAGCCTCGAAGTCGGACACCCGGGGCGCCAGCTCGCCGGTGGCGAGTTCCTGGGTCAGGCCGAGCAGGTCGGAGGCTTCCTCCGTGGGCAGGATCCGGTCCACCGTCATGCCCGTGAGCTTAACGAACGTTAGGTGGCCGCGCGTCATGCCGGTGCTGGGTCGGCGGCCGGATCTGTGCCAGGCTGCTCGCGTGACCGATCGACCGCTACTCGCCGTGGACGCGCCCAGCCTCTACTTCCGGGCCTTCCACGGTATCCCGGAGAACGCCGCCCGCACCGACGCCGGTGAGCCGGTCAACGCGATCCGCGGCTTCCTCGACATGATCGCCCAGCTGGTCCGCACCCGCCGCCCGGACCGGGTGGTGTGCGCCCTGGACGCGGACTGGCGGCCGGCCTGGCGGGTCGAGCTGGTGCCGTCGTACAAGCGGCACCGGGTCGCGCACGGCGACGTCGAGGAGGTCCCGGCCTCCCTGGAACGCCAGGTCCCGGTGCTGCTCGAGGTCCTCGAGGCGGTCGGCATCCCGGCGTTCGGAGTGGCCGGGTACGAGGCCGACGACGTGCTCGGCACGCTGGCCACCACGCAGCCGGCGCCGGTCGAGGTGGTCTCCGGCGACCGGGACCTGTTCCAGCTCGTCGACGACGAGCGCGGCGTGCGGCTGCTGTATTGCGGCCGCGGCGTGGCCAAACTGGAGGACAGCGACAACGCGCTGGTGGAGCGGAAGTACGGCGTGCCGGCCCGCTGGTACGCGGACTTCGCGGCGATGCGCGGCGACCCCAGCGACGGGCTGCCCGGCGTGCCCGGCGTGGGCGAGAAGACCGCGGCCCGGCTGATCAACCGGTACGGCGGCATCGAGGAGATCCTGGCCGCGCTGGACGACCCGGAGGCCGGGTTCGCGCCCGGGCTGCGCGCCAAGCTCAAGAACTCCGAGGAATACCTGATCAAGGCGCTGCCGGTGTGCCGGGTGGCCCGGGACGTGGCGCTGCCGCCGTTCGACGCGGCGCTGCCGTCCGCCCCGGAGGATCCGGACCGGCTGCTCGCGCTGGCCCAGCGGTGGAACCTGGCCGGCTCGGCCCGGCGCCTGGTGGACGCGCTGGCCGGCCCGGGCTGAGCCCGGGCCGGTTCCCGCGGGTCAGCGCAGGCCGTTGCGCCGGGCGACCAGGACCGCCAGGTCCGGGTCGTCGGAGATCAGGCCGTCCACACCCAGGTCGATCACGCGCTGCATGATCGCCGCGTCGTTGATCGTGTACGGCACCACCGTCAGGCCGTACCGGCGTTGCAGCACCGGGACCGGCGGGCCGGCGAAGTACTCCGGGTGCCGGCGCAGGTACCAGTCCGGGTCCGCCACCACGGGCTGGGCCGGGTCGTGCACCTGCCAGTTCGCCGACACCGTACCGGCGCCGGCGGCCCGCACCAGAGCGCCCAGGTCCCGGTGGTCCCACCAGTCCAGGCCGCCGGTCCACGGGCTGCGCACCGACGGGTCGCCGTACACCGCCCGCAGGGAGCACTCGTCGGCGAGCGAACGGCACTCGGCCCGGCCGTACTGCCACACCAGCGCCACCGTGGCGATGCGCGGCGCGAGCTTGCGGGACAGCCGGATGGTGCGCCAGTCGAAGGACTGGATGGTGGCCCGGGACGCGAAGCCGGCCGCGGTGATCGCCCGGGTGAGCTTGGCCGCGAACGTGCCGGGGCCGACCGTGTCGTCCGGCGTGACCGGGCTGAGCTTGGTCTCGATGTTGAGGCGGACGTCGGTGCGGCCGCTGGCCCGGACCGCGGCGAACACCTCGTCCAGCGTCGGGATCCGCGCGCCGGGCACGGGCTGCTGCGCGGGGAACTCGGGCAGCGTCCGGGAGCCGCAGTCGACGGTCCGGAGCTGGGCCAGCGTCAGGTCGTGGACGAGCCGGCCGACGTAGCGGCCGGCGCCGGTGTCGGTGCAGCGGGCCGGGTCGACCGTGCGGTCGTGGGTGACCACGAGGACCCCGTCGCGGGTGACGCCGGTGTCCAGCTCCAGCGTGGACACGTCCGGGTCGGCCAGCGAGCGGCGGAACGCGGCCAGGGTGTTCTCCGGAACGGCGGCCCGGCCGCCGCGGTGCGCCTGGATGTCGAACGGGGAGGCGTACGCCCGGGGCAGCGGGCGGCCCAGCGCGGCGAGGACGCCGCGCAGCCGGTCCGGGTAATCGGTGATCAGGCCGTCCACGCCCAGCGCGATCAGGTCGCGCATCACGGCCGGCTCGTTCACCGTCCACGGCACCACCTCGATGCCGTGCCGGTGCGCCCGCCGGACCAGGTCCCGGGTGACGTACGGGTCGTAGCCACCGCCGGCGCGCGGCCAGCCGTACACCGGGGAGAACGCGTCCGCGCCGAACGACCGGACCGCCGCCACCGGGTCACCGCCGAAGTCGTCGATGTCCAGCCCGCCGAGCCACGGCGACCGGCCGGGCTGCCCGGTCTGCAGGAAGTCGCGGTTGGTCAGCGCCACGATCGGCAGCCGCGGCGCGACCCGGCGCATCAGCATCAGCGCGCCCCAGTCGAAGCTCTGCACGGTCACCTGGCGGGCCAGCCCGGCGCGGCCCACCTCGGCGGCGACCACCCGGACGAACCGCTCGCGCGGCGCGGTCTCGGCCGGCGCGCCGGCCTCCACCTTGGTCTCCACGTTCAGCGTCACGCCGCTCGCCCGGTACCGGCGCACCAGGTCGAACACCTCGCGCAGCAGCGGCATCCCGGCGCCCGGCACGTCCACCCGTCCGGGTGAGGGCGCCGCCGGCGTGCCGCAGTCGAACGTGCGGATCTGGGCGAGCGTCAGGTCCTTGACGTACCGGCCGGCGTACTCGGTGTCGCACTTGCGGCCGTCCACCCGGCGGTCGTGGGTGACCACCGCGTGACCGTCCCGGGTGATCTGCACGTCCAGTTCCAGCGTGCTGACGCCGAGGCGCAGCGCGTGGCCGAAGGCGGCGAGCGTGCTCTCCGGGCGCAGGCCCAGGCCGCCGCGGTGGGCCTGCAGGTCGAACGGTCGGGAGGCGGTCGCCGGGGCCGGCGCGACGAGCACCGCGGCCGCCACCGCCACTGCCGCGACCGCCGCGTTCACACGTGTCCAAGACATGCCCGCAACCTGCCGGGACGGCATGGCCGGACGGTGAACGCCGGGCTAATCCGCGGCGAAGCTGAGAGCGAGGAGTTTCCGCGGCATGACGGGTCGTCAGTGGTACGGCAGGGCGACGTCGCACACGGTGAGGATGCGGGGCGGCTCGAAATGACCGGCGGCCACCGGCAGGTACGCCTCCCGGTGCGCGGGCTCGGTGCGTACCGCCGCGGTGGTGACGTCGACCCGCCCGGCGTGCACCGGCACACAGACCTCGACCACCCCGGGAAGGTCCTCCCCGACCCGGCTGTGGAAGACCACGAACCGCGGGCCGGCCGGGCCGCCGTGCCGGTCCGCGACCGCGCCGAGCCGGGCGCTCGCCTCGGCGGTCCAGCCCAGCTCGCTCATCGTGACGTGCCGCTGCTCGGTGAGCACCGTCCGGGCCGGCACGTCCCGGGTCCGCACCGGCCAGTCGCCGTCCGGCGCGCAGCAGGGCGATCAGCCGGGCCGCGTACAGCTGGTTCTCGTTCTAGCGGCGGTATCCGTTACCGGGCTCCACGTCGGCCGGGCGGAGCAGCCCGATCCGGTCGTACAGGCGCAGGGCCTTGATCGACAGCCCGGACCGGGCGCCGAACTCGCCGCGGGTGAGCAGCCCGTCGTCAGGCAACCGGGAACGCCACGTCGAACACCAGGTCATCCTCGCCCGCCGAGGTGAAGTCGGTCCAGCCACGGCTGGGCGGAGGTCCGCAACCCGGCCCCGCCCGCCCGCGCCTCCACCCGTGCCATCGCGCCGGGCAGCCACCCGATCAGCTCGGCCTCGTCCACCGTGCGCGCCTCGACCGTCACCCGCTGCTCCGGCACGTCCCGCAGTTCGATCTCGTCCATGGCGCCGACTGTCCGGGCTGCCCCAGGGGCCGGGTCAAGGCGCCCGCCCGGGAGGGACCCTAGGGTGGGACGCATGACCTCGTTCGTGGTGGTGGGCGCCGGCTGGCGCGCGGAGATGTTCTGGCGGCTCGCGGACGGCCTGCCCGGCGTGGAGTGCCTGGGCGCGGTGGTGCGCAGCCCGCGGGACCTGCCGGTGCCGACGTTCGCGTCGCTGGACGAGGTCCGCCCGGACTTCGTGGTGACCGCGGTGTCCTGGGGACCGAACCCGGAGGTGATCCGGGACGCGGTCCGGCGCGGCCTGCCGGTGCTGTCCGAGACGCCGCCGGCACCCGACCTGGCCGGGCTGCGCGAGCTGTGGGCGGCGGTCGGCGACTCCGGGCTGGTCCAGGTGGCCGAGCAGTACCTGCTGGTGCCGGCGCACGCGGCCCGGCTGGCGGCGGTACGCGACCAGGTGATCGGCACGCCCACGCAGGTGCAGGTGTCGTCCACCCACCAGTACCACGCCGTCTCGCTGATCCGCGGTTTCCTCGGCGTGGGACACGACCCGGTGACGGTACGCGCGACCCGCACCACCGCCCCGCTGGTGAACCCGCTGACCCGGGACGGCTGGACCGACGACCCGGAGCCGAGACCCGCCACCACCGTCCTCGCCACCCTGGACTTCGGCGCCGGCCGCTCCGGGCTGTACGACTTCACCGACAACCAGTGGCACAACCAGCTGCGGTTCCGCCGCATCGTGGTCCGCGGCACGCACGGCGAGCTGCGCGACGACGAGGTGGTCCGGCTGGCCGCGCCGCGCACCGTGGTGCGTACCCCGCTGGTGCGCCGGCAGACCGGGTACGACCTGGACCTGGACGGCTTCGAGACGGACACCATCACGCTCGGATCCCAGGTGCTGTTCCGCAACCCGCTGCTCGGTCACCGGTACAGCGACGAGGAGATCGCGATCAGCACCCAGCTCGGGCAGATGGCGGCCTGGGTGCGCGGGGAGGGGCCGCCGCCGTACCCGCTCGCCGACGGCCTGCAGGACCACCGGATCGCGCTGGCGATCGGCGAGGCCGCGGACACCGACCGCACCGTGGTCACCGGCCCGGAGCCGTGGCACGCCGGCTGAGCGTCACCACGGGCGCCGGACCGGTGAGCCGCCCCGCACCACCGGACGGACGGCGCCGGGCGGCTACTCGGTACGCAGCGCGACCGCGGTCCGGGTCCGGGCCGCCCAGCCGGCCGGCAGCAGCGCGCCGCCGACCGCGATGACCAGGCCGCCCAGGCCGAACAGCAGCAGGTCGACCGGCCGGTACGCATCGGTCACCGAGGCCGGCAGGGCGAACCCGGCGCCGCCGGCCATCGCGTCCAGGACCGCGCGCTGCACCGCCACGCCGATCGCCGTGCCGGCGGCGCCGCCGGCCAGCCCGGTGACCACCACCGAGGCGACCACCATCGCGGTCATCTGCCGCGGCGTCATCCCGAGTGCCTTGTGGACGCCCAGGTCGTGGACCCGTTCCCGGGTCTCCAGCACCACCACGTTCAGCACGCCCAGCCCGGCGACCACCACCAGCATCAGGCTGAGCAGCCCGGTCAGGGTACCGATGATGAGCAGCATCTCGTCGGGTTCGTGACTGACCGTCGTGGCGTCCGCGCCGGCCGGCCGCAGCGCCTCGCCGAGCCCGGTGGCGTACGCCTCGCGGTCGGTGCCGGGCCGCACCGTGACGAAGTACGTCGCCGGCGCCAGGTCCGGTTCGGCGGCGTGCAGCGTCGCCAGGTCCGTGACCACCTGCATGCCGTCGCCGTCCACGTTGAACGCCTCCCCGACGATGCGGACGGCGATCTCGACGCCCCGGCCGGTCAGCGTGACGGTGTCACCCACCCGGGTGCCGGTCGCGGTCAGAAACGGTGTGGCGACCACGATCTGCCCCGGACCGGTCAGCCAGGAGCCGGACACCATCCGGTAGTACCTCCCCGCGTTCGTGCCGGTGACCCCGACGGCGTCGAGCGCACCGGTGACGCCGGGGACGGTCACCTCGGTCTGCGCCAGGCCCACGTAGTCGCCGGTCCCGGGCTGCGCGGTGAGCGCCGCGACGACCGCCGGACCGTCGAGCGACGGCGGTTCCTCCCCCACCGGGGTGCCGCCCGGCGGCGGACCGCCGCCGGGGCCTTCCCGGCTGCCCTCGAACCGGGGCATCACCCGCACGTCGGCGACGTCCTCCACCTCCTGGATCCGGTTCAGCGAGACACTCAGGCCGACCGCGAAGGTCACCGCCGCGGCGCCGAACGCGATCGCCGCGACCACACTGGCGGAGCGCAACGGGCGGGCGAACGGATGGGCCAGGCCTAGCGTCAGCGGACGGGGCAACGGCAACCGCGCGGTCCACCGGGCCGCCCACCGGCCGCGGCCGGGCCGGGGGGTACGGCCCACGGCGAGCGCGTCGACGCTGCGCAGGCGACCGGCCCGGGCCGCGGCGGCCCACGCGGTCACCGTCACCACGAGCAGCGCGCCGGCCGCGACCACCAGGTGGACCCCGAGCGCCACCCCGCTGTCGGCCGTGCCGTACACCCGGTCGGTCTGATTCAGGATCGGTTTGGTCAGCACGGTGCCCAGGCCGAGGCCGGCCGCCACGCCCACCCCGGCGGGCACGAGCGCCTGGCCCAGATAGGCCCGGACCACCTGCGCCGGGGTGAACCCGAGCGCCTTGAGGATGCCGATCCGCCGGGTGGCGGCGGAGATCGCGCCGGCGATCACGTTGCCGACGATGAACACCGCCATCACCACCCCGAGCACACCGAACGCGATCAGGAACGGCACCAGCAGCACGGTCCGTTCGGTGGCGTCGCGCCGGGTGGTCAGCCAGGACACCGCCCCGGTGAGCGCGCCGGCCGGCACGGCGCCGGCCACCGCCGCCCGGCCCGCCTCCACCTGCGCGGTCGTGCCGGCGGCGCGGAACCGGTAGAGCATCTGGTAACCCCGTGGGCCGCCGGCCGTGGTCCACGCGGCGACCTGGGCCGGGGTGACCCAGGCGTCGGCCGTGCCGCTGACCGACCGGGCCTTGCCGACCAGCGTCACGGTCGGCGTACCGGGCAGGTCGGGCAGCGTCCAGGTGGCGCCGAGCGGGACCGGCGGCCCCTGGCGCCCGGGGTCGACGGCCAGCACGATCTCGCCCGGGGCGCTCGCCCACCGCCCGGCGGTCAGCTCCGGCCGGTCGACCGCGCCGTCCGGGGCGGCGCGGCCCACCACGGCCATCGGCGGGAGGCGCCGGCCGCGCTGTTCCCGCAGGGTGACCTGGGTGGTGGGGAACGGACCGGCGGACGCGGCCACACCGTCGGCCCGGGCGGACGCGGCCAGCTGCGCCGGCGTCACGGCACCGGCGTCGAACTGGGCGCTCAGGTGCGCGCCCCGCTGCTGGCCGAACGCCCGGTCGAACGGGTCCCGCGACGCCACCATCAGGGAGGCGCCCAGCACCGCGGACGTCACCGCGATCATCACCACCAGGCCGATGACGACGGTCGGCACCCGCCGCCGCCCGACGCCGGACCGGACCACCCGGCTCAGCGCGCTCATCGGACCAGCTCCGCCGCGGTGTCGTCGGCGATCCGGCCGTCCAGCAGCCGCACGGTGCGGGTGGCACAGGTCTCGGCGAGGACCAGGTCGTGGGTGACCAGGATGATCGTCTGCCCGTCCGCGTGCAGCTCGGCGAGCAGCCGCCGGACGTCCGCACCGGCCGCGGTGTCCAGCGCACCGGTCGGCTCGTCGGCCAGCAGCAGCGCCGGGCGGTTCATCAGGGCCCGGGCCACCGCGACGCGCTGCCGTTCCCCGCCGGAGAGCCGCCCGGGGTACGCGCCGGCGTGCCGGTCGACGCCGAGCGCGCCGAGCAGCTCGGCGGCGCGCCGCTGCGCCGTGCCGCGCGCCATCCCGGCGAGCTGGGCGGGCAGCATCACGTTGTCCGCGACGGTCAGGTCGTCGAGCAGGTTGAAGAACTGGAACACCAGGCCGATGCGGGCCCGCCGGTACCGGGCCGAGGCCGCCTCGCCCAGCTGGTCGACGCGGACACCGTCCACGGTGACCGTGCCTGCGGTCGGCCGGTCCAGTCCGGCGAGGAGGTTGAGCAACGTGGACTTGCCACTGCCGGACGGTCCGAGGACGGCCACCGACTCGCCCGGCGCCACCCGCAGGGACACCTCGTGCAGGGCCGGCGGGCCCTCGTCGTACCGGCGGCTCACCTCGCGCATCTCGATCAGTGGTTCCGGCATGGCGGTCTCCTCAGGGTCGTTCCCGGCTGACGGCGCCGACGCTATGGCCGGGCCGGAACCGGACACATCGGCCACCGGAGGCATTCCCGGTACCGCATCGGGATGAGCCGTGACGCCGTCATCCCTGCGATGTAGGCGAGCGAGGTAGCCCGGCCGGTCGCGCGGCGGATACCGCCGGTCCCGGCCGGCGGGCCAGAATGAGCGGGTGACGTGGCGTGCGGTGACCGGCCGGCTGCGGACCGGGCTGCGTTCGCTGTTCCGGCCGGCCGGTCCGCCACCGTCGCCGACGCTGCGCGGCCAGGTGTTCGACGCCGCGCTCGCGCTGGGCCTGGCACTGATCGCGATCCGGGCCGGCGGCGGCGGGGACAGGCCGCAGCGCTCGTTCGAGGTCGGGCCGCCCGCACCGGGGACACCGCCACGGCCGCCGGGCGAGCCCGTGTGGCCGCCGTTCCTGCCGATCGAGCCGGAGCGGTCCGAGGGGACGATCCTGCTGCTCCTGCTGGTGGTGGCGCCGCTGGTGCTGCGCCGCCGCTACCCGCTCGCGGTGCTGTGGACGGTGCTGGCGATCGCGGCCGCGGTCAGCGAGAACCATCCGGTGCTGCGGCTCTCCTTCTACGCCGTGGTGATCGCCGGATACACCGCCGCCGTCTACAGCCCGTACCGGATACCCGCGCTGGCCAGCCTGCCGGTGGCCGCGCTCGGCTACGCCCAGATGCAGTCCGACGGCACGCCGACGGTGCCGGCCGACTCCGTGCCGTTCCTGATCCTGGTGCCGATGGCGGTCGCGGCGGACGGGCTGCGCCGGTGGAAGTCGCACGCCGACGCGGACCGCGCCCGGATGTCGGCGATGGAGCACGAGCAGATCGAGGCGCTGCGCCGGGCCACCGAGCACGAACGCGCCCGGATCGCCCGGGAGCTGCACGACGTGGTGACGCACAACGTGAGCGTGATGGTGATCCAGGCCGGCGCCGCCCGCAAGGTCATGGAACGGTCGCCGGAGCAGGCCCGGGAGGCGCTGCTCGCGGTGGAGGCGAGCGGCCGGTCCGCGATGACCGAACTGCGCCACGTGATGGGCCTGCTCACCATGGAGGACGACGGCCCGGACCACGCCGGCGCACCGGAACTGGCGCCGCAACCGGGTCTGGACGGCCTGGACGCCCTGGTCCGGCGGGTACGCCAGACCGGCGTCCCGGTCGACCTGGCCGTGACCGGGCGGGCCGGGCCGCTGCCGTCCGGCATCGAACTCACCGTCTACCGGCTGGTCCAGGAGGCGCTGACGAACACGGTCAAGCACGCGTCCGGTGCGACCGTGCGGGTCAGCCTCGACTACCGGGAGGATCACGTGCAGGTGGAGGTCACCGACACCGGGGGTACGTCCGGCGCGGCGGCCGCCACCGGCACCGGCCGGGGGCTGATCGGCCTGCGGGAACGGCTCGCGGTCTACGGCGGCACCCTGCAGGCCGGGCCGCGGGTCACCGGCGGGTACCGGGTCCGCGCCCGGATCCCGGTGGCGGCGTCGTGACCGGGTCGCTACGGGTGGTGGTCGCCGACGACCAGGCCCTGGTCCGGGCGGGCTTCCGGATGATCCTCACCGCCGACGGGATCGAGGTGGTCGGCGAGGCCACCACCGGCACCGAGGCGGTCGGCGCGGTGCACCGGCACCGGCCGGACGTGGTGCTGATGGACATCCGGATGCCGGAGCTGGACGGCCTCGCCGCGACCCGGCAGATCCTGTCCGGCGCCGGCCCGGTGCCCCGGGTCATCATGCTGACCACGTTCGACCTCGACCACTACGTGTACGCGGCGCTGACCGCCGGGGCCAGCGGCTTCCTGCTCAAGGACGTCAGCCCGGAACAGCTCGTCGGCGCGGTCCGGCTGGTCCGGTCCGGCGACGCGCTGCTGGCCCCGGCGATCACCCGGCGGCTGGTGGAACGGTTCGCCGCGCACGACTCCGGCCCGCCGCCGGTGCACCGCGACCTGACCGCGCTCACCCCGCGCGAACGGGAGGTGCTGGAACTGCTCGCGCACGGGCTGAGCAACGCCGAACTGGCCGGCCGGCTGCACCTGTCCGAGGCGACCGTGAAGACGCACGTCGCCCGGATCCTCGCCAAGCTCGGCCTCCGGGACCGGGTGCAGGCCGTGGTGGTCGCCTACCGGACCGGCCTGGTCCGCCCGTGACGCGGAATATCGCTTCCCCCGGCGCGGGTGTCCGGGCAGGGTCGGGGGGTGTCACCCGACGAGGTTCTGGACAACCCGGTCTGGGCCGCGCTGTCCGGCCCGCACGCCCGCTTCGCCGAGCCGCTGGGCCGCTTCGCCGAGCCGCTGGGCCGCTTCGCCGAGCCGCGGGGCCGGGCCGCCCGGTACCACCCGGACATCTCGCCGTTCGCCGGGCTGGCCGACCCCGCCGACCCGGCCGGGTGGCGCGATCTCGCGGCGGTCGCCGGGCCCGGCGCGCAGCTCGGCATGTCCGCGCACCGGCTCACCGTGCCGGCCGGATGGGAGCGGCTGCGGGTGATGCCGGCGGTCCAGCTGGTCGGCACGGACGTCGACGCCGCGCCGGACCCGGAAGCGGTCGCGCTGACCGGCGCGGACGTGCCGGAGATGCTCGACCTGGTGTCCCGCACGCAGCCCGGGCCGTTCCGCAAGCGCACCCTCGAGCTGGGCCGCTACCTCGGCATCCGGCGCGGCGGTGCGCTGATCGCGATGGCCGGCGAGCGGCTCCGGGTGCCCGGGTACACCGAGATCAGCGCGGTCTGCACCGATCCGGCGCACCGCGGGCAGGGACTGGCGGCCCGGCTCATCCTCGCCGTCGCCACCGGTGCCCGGGACCGCGGCGAACTGCCTTTCCTGGCCGCGGTCACGGAGAACGAGGCGGCGTTGCGGGTGTACCGGCGGATCGGGTTCACCGATCGCGCGCAGGTGGTGTTCCACGTGCTCCGGGTTCCGGCATGAATGTAGATATGCGCAGGCCACCATGCGTGCAGGTCACCCTGAGGGTGACCGGGTGAGTGGGCCGGCGGTCAGCCGCGCCCGCTAAGGTGGGGCCGGTCCGACCCCCCCGATCCCTGGAGTGCAGGCGAGTGACCGACCGCCACGGAGTGGGCGCCGACGCCATCGACTGGGCCCCCGCGAACCCGCCGCCGCCCCCGGCGCCGGAGGCCGGGCCGCCGCGGCGGGAACGCCGGTTCGGCTCGGTGGAGACCCTCGCGGTGCTGCTGGTCCTGCTGGTCGTGTTCCGCAACCCGCTGGCCGACCTGATCTCCGGTGCCCGGCTGCAGACCTGGACCACCGTGTTCGTCTCGGTGCTGGTGCAGGCCGCGCCGTTCCTGGTGTTCGGGGTGGCGCTCTCCGCGGTGATCGCGGTGTACGTACCCCGCTCGTTCTGGGCCCGGGCCCTCCCCCGCCATCCCGCGCTCGCGGTGCCCGCCGCCGGCCTGGCCGGGGTGGCGCTGCCCGGGTGCGAGTGCGGCAGCGTGCCGATCGCCGGGTCACTGATCCGCCGCGGGGTCACCCCGGCGGCGGCGCTGGCCTTCCTGCTGTCCGCGCCCGCGATCAACCCGATCGTGCTCACCGCCACCGCGGTCGCCTTCCCGAACAACCCGGAGATGGTGCTCGGCCGCGGGGTGGCCAGCCTGATCGTGGCGGTCGTGATGGGCTGGCTCTGGCTGCGGCTGGGACGCGCCGACTGGATCCGGCTGCCGCACCGGCCCGACCTCGACGACCAGTCCCGGGCCCGGGCGTTCTGGTCCGCCTGCCGGCACGACATCATGCACGCCGGCGGGTTCCTGGTGCTCGGCGCCGCGGCGGCCGCCACCATCAACGTGGTGGTCCCGGAGGCGTGGCTGCAGACGCTGGCCGCCGACCCGGTGCTGTCCGTGCTGGCGCTGGCCGTACTCGCCGTCCTGCTCTCCATCTGCAGCGAGGCCGACGCCTTCGTGGCCGCCTCGCTCTCCCAGTTCTCGCTCACCTCGCGCCTGGTGTTCCTGGTGGTCGGCCCGATGGTGGACCTGAAGCTGATCTCCCTGCAGACCGGGGTGTTCGGATCCGCGTTCGCGGTCCGCTTCGCGCCGGTGACGTTCGTGGCGGCGGTCGTGGCCGGCACCGGCATCGGCTGGGTGCTGCTGTGAACCGGCAGGCCCAGGCCGTGGTGATGCTGCTGTTCGGCGGCGCGGTCCTCAAGGCCGGCGTCACCGACATCCACCTGCGGTACGTCAAGGAGGAACTGCGGCCGTTCCTGATCGGGGCCGGGCTGCTGCTGGTCGTGGCCGCGGCCATGACGCTCTGGTACGACCTGCGCGCGCCCCGCCCGGAGACCGGCGACGACCACGACCACGGCCACGGCCACGACCACGGCCACCACGAGCCCCGGGTCGGCTGGCTGCTCATCCTGCCCGTGCTCGGGCTGCTGCTGGTGGCGCCGCCGGCCCTCGGCTCGTACGCCGCCGGGCAGGCCGGCACGGTGCTCAGCGCCGACACGTCCGCCTCCGACTACCCGCCGCTGCCGCCCGGGGACCCGGCCCCGGTGACGTTGCTCGACTACGCCTCCCGGGCGGTGTTCGACGACGGCAAGAGCCTGGCCGGCCGCAACCTGCAGCTCACCGGGTTCGTCACGCCCGGCGCGGACGGGCAGCCGATGCTCGCCCGCATGGTGCTGTCCTGCTGCGCCGCGGACGGCCGGCCGATCAAGGTGGGGCTGAGCGGCGACACCCCGATCAGCGTCCCGGCCGACACCTGGGTCCGGCTGGTCGGCGTGTACACCGACCGGACCGGCACCGACCCGATCAACCAGGCCACCGTGCCGTACCTCGAGGTCCGGGCGTGGGAACAGATCACCGCACCGAAGCAGCAGTACGAATGACCGCCCTGTGGTGGCGCCGCCCGGCGCCGCTCGCGCTGGCCGTGGCGCTCGCCGCCGGCGCCGCGCTGCTGCTGGTGCCGGAGCGGTCCGACCGGCCGGCGCCGGCCGGGGTGGCGTCCCTGGCCAGCGCGTGGCCGCAGGCCCGGCGCGCCGACGTCCCGGGCAACGTGCCGGACGGGCCGGTGTTCCAGCCCGGCCTGTTCCTCGACGCGGCGACCGCGATCGGCACCGCGCCCAGTCCCGACGCGCTGTCGCTGCGGCTGCTGCTGCGCCGCGCCGACGGCAGCCTGGACGAGCTGCGCCGCCTGCCGCTGGACGACGCCCCGGCGTTCGACTCGTTCGCCGCGTCCGGCAACGACGTCGTCTGGGCCGAGTCGTTCGGCAGCGGCGGCGTGCAGGTGTGGGCGGCCCGGGTGGACACCGGCACGGCCCGCCGGCTCACCGCCGACACCGGCGATCCGGTGTTCTACGGCTCCCAGCACGACCTGGTGATCGCGGACGGCCGGGTGCACTGGGCCGCGGCGCCCGCCGCCCGGCCGGCGGCGTCCACGAAGGCCGGTTCGCCCGCCCGGCCCAGCTCCTCCGCCGAGCCCAGCTCCTCCGCCGGGGCCGGTCCGTCTGCCGGGGCCGGTCCGTCTGCCGGGGCCGGGCCGGGTGGTGGGACCGGGCCGGGTGGTGGGACCGCGACCGAGATCCGGTCCGTGTCGCTGGCCGGCGGTCCGGTGACGGCGCGCACCGAACCCGGGACCTGGGCCCAGACCGCGTGGCCGTGGCTGGTCGAGGGCGGCGCCGACGGCACCGGCACGACCCGGCTGCGCGACCCGTCGACCGTCCGGGACGTCGAGGTGGACACCACCGGCGCGGAACTGGCCGCGTGCAGCCCGGCCTGGTGCCGGGTGGTGGTGATGTCGGGCGACGGCCCGGCGCGGATCGACCTGATGCGCCCGGACGGCACCGAGCGGCGCCGGATCGCCGGCGGCGCCGCGGTCGCGGCGGTCACCGACGTGGCGCTGCTGGACCGCTTCGAGGTGCTGGCCGAGCCGCTGCCCGGCTCCGATCTCACCGGCGAGCAGCGCCTGCTGGTGTACGACGCCGCGACCGGGCGCACCGTCGAGGTGGCCGCCACGGTGAGCGGCGCGTTCGCCCGGGGCGGTGTGCTCTGGTGGTCCACCGGCGACCAGGACTCGCTGGCCTGGCACACCCTGGACCTGCGCACGGTCTGAGTCAGCGCCCGATCGGGCCGCCGTCCGGGCGCCAGGCGACCACCACGGCCGGCCGGGGAAAGTCGCCGTCCGGCCAGGTCGACGCCGGGTTGTCCCAGGTGGCGCCGTCGACCTCGCCGGGGTGCTGCACGGCGACGAACACCGAGCGGTGGTCGGCGGTGATCAGCGGCCCGCACGTCTCCGCGCCCGGCGGCACCGTGAGGAACTGCCGGAGATGACCGCGTTCCGGCCCCTCCATCGGGGTGGCGAACAGGCCGTCGTTGCTGCCCAGCGCGTTGCCGTCGGTGGAGATCCACAGGTGGCCGGCGGCGTCGAACGCGACGTTGTCCGGGCAGGAGATCGGCGACACCGCGGACCTGTCATACCCGGCGAACCAGGTGGACGGGTCGGCCGGGTCGCCGCACACGATCGGCAGCGACCAGGTGAACGTCTCGCCGGTGTGGTCGCCGCCGTCCTCGACGAGTTCCAGGATGTGGCCGTGCTTGTTGGCGTTGCGCGGGTTGGCCTCGTCCGCCCCCGGGAACGTGTCGAGGCCGCGGTCCTCGTTCTTGGTCAGGGCGGCGTAGACCTTGCCGGTGACCGGGCTGGGCTGGACGTCCTCGGGGCGGTCCATGGTGGTCGCGCCGACCGCGTCGCCGGCCAGCCGGGTGAACGTGAGCACCTCGGCGGCGGTCATCCCAGGCACGGACGAGCGGGTGCCCCGGACCAGCCTGATCCAGGTGCCGGTGCCGCCGAACGCGCCGTCGGCGGGCAGCGTGCCGGTGCCGTCGATCTGCCCGGCCGGGCTGTCCCCGGTGAGCTTCGCGACGTACAGCGTGCCGGACTCCAGCAGGCGCAGGTTGTGCCGCCGGTCGTGCGGCCGGTACGTCCGGTCGGAGACGAACTTGTACAGATACTCGAAGCGCTCGTCGTCGCCCATGTAGGCGACCACGTGCCCGCTGCGGGCGACGACCACGTTGGCGCCCTCGTGCTTCAACCGGCCCAGCGCGGTGTGCTTGCGCGGCGTGGCGCGCGGGTCGTACGGGTCCAGTTCGACGATCCAGCCGAACCGGTGCGCCTCGTGCGGGTGCTTCGCCAGGTCGAACCGTTCCTGGGCGCGTTCCCAGCGGCGGGAGTCCTCCGGGTACCGCGCGGTGGTGGCGAAGCCGTACCGGGCGAGGCTCGGGTGCAGCCCGGCGGGCGCCTGGTCGCCGCCGACGAAGTACTGGTTGACGTTCTCCTCGCCGGACAGCACGGTGCCCCACGGGGTCACGCCGCCCGCGCAGTTGTTCAGCGTGCCGATCGCGACCCGGCCGTGCGGGTCGGCGGCGGTGCGCAGCAGCGGTGACCCGGCGGCCGGGCCGTCCAGCCGGAACGGTGTGGCCAGCATGCTCAGGCGCCGGTTGTACGGCCGCCGTCCGCACCGCACCGGCCGCCACCGCCCGGTGTCGCCGGCCCGTTCCAGCTCCACCACGGACATGCCGTGCGCGGCCATCGCCACCTCGATCTGCCCGACGGTCAGCGCCTCCAGCGTGGTGAAGCCGGGGAACATCAGCTCCTCGTTGGTGTACTCGTGGTTGGACACCAGCAGGCCCCGGTCGCGGCCCAGCGGCAGCAGCGCGAGGAAGTCGTTGTTGTAGCCGTACTGGCCGAGCTGGCGGCGGGCGGTCTGGTGGTGCACGTCCAGCGGCTGCGCGCCGGGCAGGATCGGGTCACCCCAGCGGATCACCACGGCGGAGTCGTACCCGGGCGGGACGGTCACCCGGTCGGCCCGGTTCGGCGGGACGGGGGTGAAGGTGAGCGCGCCGGGCCGCCCGCCGGTGGTGGTGGCGGGCCCGGCCGCGGCCGGGCCGGCGGGCGCGCCGACGGTCAGGACCAGGGCACCGGCGGCGCCGGCGCGGATCAGGCCGCGGCGGGTGAGGCCGGCGGCCACCACGTCGCCGAGACCCGGGTTGCCGGAGGTGTTGGGTACGGGGTGGCCGCACGCGTTGCCGCACCGGTAGCGGCAGGTCATCGAGTCGCGTCCGCCGTGGCCGGTGGGCCGGAGCAGCGGGAGGAGCGGTCGGTCTGTCATGAACCGACGTTAAGCTCCTCCCGCCGGTCTGTCAGCTGCCGACCGGGCCGCCGTCCAGGCGCCAGGTGACCACCACGGCCGGCTTGGCGAAGTCGCCGTCCGGCCAGGTCGACGCGGGCTTCTCCAGGGTGGCGCCGGTGAGTTCGCCGGGATGCTGCACCGCGACGAACACCGAGCGGTCGTCGGAGGTGAGGAACGGCCCGCACGTCTCCGCGCCGGTCGGGACCGTGAGGAACTGCCGCAGGTGCCCGGAGTCCGGACCCTCGACCGGGGTGGCGAACAGGCCGTCGTTGCCGCCCAGCGCGTTGCCGTCGGTGGAGATCCACAGGTTGCCGGCGCTGTCGAACGCCAGGTTGTCCGGGCAGGAGATCGGCGACACCGCGGACTTGTCGTACCCGGAGAAGTAGGTCGTGGCGTCGGCCGGGTCGCCGCAGACGATCGGCAGCGACCAGGTGAACGCCTCCGCGGTGTTGTCGCCGCGGGCCTCGACCAGTTCCAGGATGTGCCCGTGCTTGTTGGCGTTGCGCGGGTTGGCCTCGTCGACACCCGGGTTGCCGCCGACGCCGCGGTTGGTGTTGTTGGTCATCGCCGCGTACACCTTGCCGGTGCGCGGGCTGGCCTCCACGTCCTCCGGGCGGTCCATCTTGGTCGCCTGCACCGCGTCGCCGGCCAGCCGGGTGAACGTGAGCACCTCGGCGGCGGTCATCCCGGGCACGAACGAGCGGGTGCCCTGCACCAGCCTGATCCAGACGCCGCTGCCGCCGAACGCGCCGTCCGCGGGCAGCGTGCCGCCGCCGCCGATCTGCCCGGCCGGGCTGTCGCCGGTGAGCTTCGCGACGTACAACGTGCCGGACTCCAGCAGGGTCAGGTTGTGCCGCCGCGCCGCCGCCGAGTCGCCCGGCTGGAACTTCTTGTCGGACACGAACTTGTACAGGTAGTCGAACCGCTCGTCGTCGCCCAGGTACGCCACCACCTTGCCGTTCTTCGCCACGATGACGTTGGCGCCCTCGTGCTTGAACCGGCCCAGCGCGGTGTGCTTGCGCGGCTTCGACTGCGGGTCGTACGGGTCCAGCTCGACGATCCAGCCGAACCGGTGCGCCTCGTTCGGGTGTTTCGCCAGGTCGAACCGCTCCTGCGCCCGCTCCCACTTGCGCGAGCCGCTCGGGTACCGCGCGGTGGTGGTGATGCCGTACCGGGCCAGCTTGGGCTTCAGGTCCTCGGGCGCGCCGTCGCCGCCGACGAAGTACTGGTTGACGTTCTCCTCGCCGGACAGCACGGTGCCCCATGGGGTCACGCCGCCGGCGCAGTTGTTCAGCGTACCGACGGCGGTCCGGCCCCTGGGGTCGTCCGCGGTCCTCAGCCAGGCCGACCCGGCGGCCGCGCCGGTGAACTCGAACCGCGTCGCCAGCGCCGTGATCCGCCGGTTGTACGGCAGGCGCGCGGCGTCCGACGGGCGCCACCGGCCGGTGTCGCCGACCCGTTCCAGCTCCACCACGGACATGCCGTGCGCGGCCAGCGCGACCTCGATCTGGGCGACCGTCATCGCGTCCAGGGTGGTGAAGCCGGGGAACATCAGCTCCTCGTTGGTGTACTCGTGGTTGACCACGAGCAGCGCCCGCCGGCCCGAACCACCGAGCGGGAGCACGCCCACGAAGTCGTTGTTGTAGCCGAACTGCCGGGACTGGCGGGCGGCGGTCTGCTTCGCCACGTCGAGCCGGGGCGCGCCGGGCAGCACCGGGTCGCCCCAGCGCATCACCACGGCCGAGTCGTAGCCGTTCGGGACGATCAGGTTGTCCAGCTTGTTCGGCGGGATGGCCTTGAAGGACAGGACGCCGGCCCGCCGGGCGGGGAGCGACCGCGGCGCGGCCGCGGGCACTCCGGCGGCACCGGCCGTCGCCGGGACCGCCCCCGCGGCACCGGCGAAACCGAGCACCAGCGCACCCACGGCACCGGCGCGGACGACGCCGCGCCGCGACATCTCGCGGTTCACCACGTCGCCGAGGTAGTCGTTCGTGGACGTGTTCGGCACCGGGTGGTCGCAGGCGTTGCCGCAGCGGTAAAGGCAGGTCATCGCGTCGCGTCCGCCGTGGCCGGTCGGGCCGAGCAGCGGAAGCAGGCGAGGTCGGTCACTCATCAGGAAGTGCTCCTTGCAGTCAGGTTGCTGGCCCGACGCTAGGAGCCGCCGATGATTCACAGCCCGACAACATGTGAACGCGACATGAACCCCTGCCGGTCCGGACCTGCGGTTTCAGGCCCGCTCGGTGGCGAGGCGGGCACCGAAGGCGAGCAGCACGGTGCCGGTGAGCGCGTCCAGGGCGCGGCGCACCGGGCGGCGGTCCAGCACCCGGCGCACCCGGTGCAGCCCGGCCACCACCAGCAGCAGGTATCCCAGCGACAGCAGCGCGTGGGTCAACGCCAGCGCGAGCAGCACCGCCCACGGCGTCCGCGGCCCGATGAACTGCGGCAGCACGGCCAGGTAGAACACCAGCACCTTGGGGTTGGTGATGTTGGACAGGAAGCCCTCCCGCAGGCCCCGCCGCCCGGCGTCCGCCGGGTCACCACCGAACGGCGTGTACCGGCCGCGCCAGGCCGACCGCAACGACTGCGCCGCCAGATAGACCAGGTAGGCGATCCCGGCCCACTTGATCGCCTGGAACAGCGGCTGGATCCGCACCACGACCGCACCCAGGCCGGCCACGGCGGCCACGCCCTGCAGCGCGTTCGACGCGCCGACGCCGACCGCGCTCCACCGGCCCCGGGCCGCGCCGCCGGCCAGCGTGTTCTTCACGATCACGGTGAAGTCGGCGCCCGGTACGAGGACCAGCACGGCCGCGAACACCACATACGACAGGTACGACGACCAGCTCACCGGCCCGACGTTACCCCGCCGGTGACCAGGGCGGTGACCTCGTCGGCGCACCCCCAGGCAAGCGTCATCCCGGCGCCGCCGTGGCCGTACGCGTGCACCACCGCGCCGTCGCGCTCGACCCGGGGGCCGCCGGTGCGGCACGGCCGCAGGCCCACCCGCTCGCCCAGCACCGGCGCGCCGGCCAGCGCCGGTACCAGCGCCGTGCAGCGTCGCAGGATCGTCGCCCGGGTCGCCGGGTCCGGCCCGGTGTCCCACCGGCCCACCTCGAACGTCCCGCCCAGCACCACGTCGGAGCTGCGCGGATGCACGTACGAGCCGGGGTCTCCGCCGGCCCGCACCGACTCGGTCAGCCCCGGGTTGGCGACCAGCACGATCTGCCCGCGGGCCGGGAACACGTCCGGGTCGCCGGCCAGCCGCCCGGCGGCCAGCCCGGTGGCGTTGACCACCACCGGCGCCTCCGCGAGAGCCTCGGCGAGATCGGTGACCGCCCGCCGCCGCACGGTCACCCGGGAGCGCAGCCACGGCAGGTAGACGTTCATCTCGACCAGGGGCGCGGTGAAGCGGACCGTGCGGGCGTACGGCGGGGCGGCCGGGCCGATCGTCACGTCCCGCGCCGCGGACGCCCACCACGGCACCGCGCCGGACGCCTCGCGCTCCAGGTTGCGGGTGGCGCGGAGCAGGACGCCGGGTACGCCGGCCGCGGCCTGACGGGTGAACTCGTCGTAGGTGCGGCCGGCCCAGGTCAGCAGCCGCGGCGCGTAGTCGGTGTGGGTCGGGTACCAGACCGCCGCGGCGATCGAGGACACGGTGTCCCGCGGGTCGTCCGGCGCCCACACGGTCACGTCGGCGCCGGCCTCGGCCAGGCGTACCGCCGAGGTCAGCCCGATGATGCCGCCGCCGAGCACGATCACGTCCGCCATGGGGCCATCGTGACGCACCGGCGGCGGCGCCGCGAACCGTCAGGCGCGCTTCCCGCCGGCCTCGAGCAGATCCAGCGTGCGCTGGTCGGGGCCGTCGTAGAAGCGGCTCAGCACCGCCTCGAACACCGCCGGATCGTCGGCGGCGCGGGCGAACAACGTCATCGAGGACCGCAACTTCAGATCGTCCGGATGGCCGAAGATCTCCGCGGCGGACCGGTCCGGCACGGCGAGCACGGCCTCGGCCGCCTCCGTCAGGCGCGGGCCGAGCACCGGATGGGCCAGATAGGCCCGGGCCTCGTCGAGCGAGTCGACCGCGTAGCGCCGGGCGTGCGGGCTCCGGCCCAGCCCGTCCACCTGCGGAAAGACGAACCACATCCAGTGTGAGCGCTTCTCCCCGGCGGCCAGTTCCGCCAGGGCCTGCTGGTAGACGCCGTCCTGCGCGCGGACGAAACGGTTCAGGTCGATCATGTCGGCATCCGGATCGCGTCCGTGCCGCCCGTCATCGGGTGTGGGTCGGTGTGCATCGGTTCCCCTCCACCCTCGGTGTCGCGGACACGGTGAGTGCCCGACCCGGAAAGCCTACGGCACCGCGGTGCGCCGCCCGACGACACCGGCCACCGCCGCCGGTCCGGAGCCCCGCACCGGCGGGACTGCGGACCGGCGGCGGTGTGCGTCAGCGCCGGATGTGGACGAACACGTCGATCTGGCCGTTGCGGTCGCCGGCGACGAGGTTCGTGGCGAGCGAGGCGAACGCGACCCGGGTGCCGTCCGCGTTCAGCGTCGGGCTCTGGCTCCCGTCGTCCGCCTGCGTGCCGGTGCTGGACACGCTCACCCGGGCGGTCGTGCCGGCGCGCAGGTCGCGGCGGAAGACGTCGCCGACCTGATTGGTGTCGCCGGGGACGAGGGCGCCGTCGGCGCTGATGAAGACGACGTGCCGGCCGTCGGCGCTGATCGCCGGGGTCTCGGCGCCGGCGGCGACCTGCTGACCGCCGCCCGACACGCTGACCAGCGTGGTGGTGCCGGCGCGCAGGTCGCGGACGAAGATATCCGAGTTGTTGTTGGTGTCGCCGGCCACCAGGTTGTTGCCGGTCGACATGAAGGCGACGCGCCGGCCGTCGGCGCTGATGTCCGGCGTGAAGGCACCCCAGCCGCTCGTTCCGCCGCTCACCGCGGGCACGCTGACCAGCGTGGTGGCGCCGGCGCGCAGGTCACGGACGAAGACGTCGGGCACCTCGTTGGTGTCGCCGGGCGTCAGGTTCGTCGCCGTCGAGTAGTAGGTGACGTGGCGGCCGTCGTCGCTGATCTCCGGGTCGAGGCTGGCGTCGTCGCCCTGCACGCCGTCGCCGGCCACGCTGACCCGGACCGTGGCGCCGGTCCGCCGGTCGTGGCGGAACACGTCCCGGACGCCGTTGGTGTCGCCGGCCACCAGGTTCGTCGCGTCGGAGCCGAACGCGACGTACCGGCCGTCGCCGCTGATCGCCGTGTCGGTGCTGCCGCCGTCGGTGGCCCCACCGGTCGCGGCGCGGGTGACCTTCGTGGTGGTGCCGGTCCGCCGGTCCCGGACGAACACGTTCGCCCGGCCGTCGCCGGGCTCCCCGTCCACCAGGGTCCGCGCCAGCGAGGCGAAGGCGACGTACCGGCCGTCGGCGCTGACCGCCGGATGGAAGCTGTTGCCGTCGCCCTGCGCTCCGGTGCCGGAGACGCTGATCCGTTCGGTGGTGCCGGCCCGCAGGTCGCGCAGGAACACGTCACCCTCGTCGTTGGTGTCGCCGGGCACCAGCGTGGCTACGGTCGAGCCGAACGCCACGTACCGGCCGTCGGCGCTGACCGCGTTCTCGAAACTGAACCCGGTCCCGGGCGCTCCGGCGCCGGGGACGCTGACCTGTGTGGTGGTGGGTGCCCGTGCCCGGCCGGCCGCGGCCGGGCCGGTGAACGCTCCGGCGGCGGCCGCGGCCAGCATCAGGACGACGGCGGGGCCGGCGGTACGGCGGACCCGGGGCGAGGTGGAACCAGACATCTGCACTCCTTGGAACAGTCAGTTCGGTCAGATCGTCTGTCTCCGGTGGTGCGGCATTCGTTCGCCGGCCGCGCGGAATTGGCACACGCACCTGGCGGCCACCCGGGCCGAAGCCGCCTTGGCCGGCCGGCTGCGGCACGCCGGCTGGACCGACTGGGCGGACCCCGGACGCGACGCCGTCCCGCGGTTCCTGGAGACCCTGCAGGCGCTCGCCGACATCGACGACCTGCTGCGATAGATCGGGCCGGCCCGCGGAGCAACGTTTCGCCATCCCGCCGGCGTTTGAGGTGGGTCCGGCCCGACACACCGCGAGAGGTCCGACCGACGTGACATTCGAGGAGTTCACCGCCGCCCGGCTCGGTGCGCTGGTGCGGTACGCCACGGTGGTGACCTGGGATCCCGACCTGGCCCAGGACATCACCCAGAACGTCCTGATCCGGGCGCAGGCCAGGTGGCCGCGCATCGGCCGCCTGGACGCACCCGAACAGTACGTCAAACGCATGATCGTCAATGAGTTCCTGTCCTGGCGGCGCCGCGTCGCCCGGCTCGTGCCGTTGCCCCGGGAGTCGCTCGACCGGATCGCCCCGCCGGCACCCGACCACGGCGGCGAGGTGGTCCGGCGCGACGCGGTGGCCCGCCTGATCGCGGCGCTGCCGCCCCGGCAGCGCGCGGTGATCGCGCTGCGGTTCTACGAGGACCTCAGCCACGAGCAGATCGCCGAGGTGCTCGGCTGCCGCGCGGTCACCGTCCGCACCACCCTGTCCCGGGCCCTGGCGAACCTGCGCACCGCCCTGTCCCCCACGAAGACGCTGGTCGAGGAGTCGTTGTGAACACCGAAGTGGAAGAGCTCGTCCGGGAGGCCCAGCTGCACATGGCGGACCGGGCGCCGGACCCCGAACCGATCCGCGCGGCCCTGGCCACCGGCGTGGCCCGCCGCGCCCGGGTACGCCGCACCGGACTGCTGGTCGCCGCGGCGGCCGCGGCGGCGACGGTGGTCACGCTCACCGTGCCGATGGTGGCGTTCCGTACCCCCGCCGCCGACCCGCCGGCCGGTCCGCCACCGGCGCCGGCCGCGGTCGAGTTCGCCCCGGTGGCGCTGGGATTCCACCCCACCCGGCTGCCGGCCGGTCTCGCCGAGCGCGGCCGGCTCCTGGTGCTGCCGGAGGGCACGGAACCCGGCCTGCACCGGACCTGGACGGCCGCGGCGGACGCCGATCCGCTGGACCGGCGGGCCCGCCTGGAACTGGGCGTACGTCGCACCGGCGAACCCCTGTCCACCGCGGACGGCACGCCGGTCGACGTCGGCGGCCGGGAGGGCGTGCACCACGGCGCGGACTCGAAGTCGTACCTGGCATGGCGGTACGACGACGCCACCGTCCTGACGCTGAGCGAGCACGGCCTCGGGCTGTCCCGGCCGGAGATGGTGGCGATCGCCCGGTCGGTCCGGCCGGAACCGGGTACGTTCTCGGTGCCGGTGCGGCTGGGCGTGCTGCCGGACGCCATCGCGGTGGAGACGGCCGAGATTGCCGGGGCCTCGCCGCGGTCGTGGAGCGTCCTGATCAGCGGCTCGGAGCTGCCGGCCGCCGGCCCGAGCCGGGGTGGCAAGGAGCGCGCCCAGGTCACGTTCCTGTCGGTGACGTACGCGACGTCCGCGCCGGCCCCGGCACCGGCGGACGGGCGGCCGGTCACGGTCGCCGGCCACCCGGCGCGGTGGTCCGCGGAGAAGGACGGGCAGGCCGTGCTGATCGTGGACCTGGGCGGCGGCCGCCGGCTGACCCTGACGGCGTCCGGAGTGACCGAGGCCGAGATGATCCGGGTGGCCGGGGCGGTCCGGGTGGACGACACGCCGGACGTGCGGTGGCTCGGTACCCCCTGATCCGGGCGAACATCTTTCCGGCCGGATGTTGAATCGGGCCCGGCCCGTTCGTCGGGCAGATGACAGCACACCGGCTGAGACTGAGAGGATCCAGGCCATGCCCCAGTACGCGGTCCTGATCTACGAGAAGGAAATCCCCGTCGCCGACATCCCCGCCGACGTGATGGCGGCCAACCTGGCGGCGCCCGCGAAGATCGCCGAGATGGGCGCCCGGATCGTCAGCGAGCAGGCGCTGGCTCCGGCCAGCACGGCCACCACGATCCGCACCGGCGGGGTGGTCACCGACGGGCCGTTCATCGAGGCGAAGGAGGCGTTCGCGGGCATCTTCGTGATCGAGGCGCGCGACCTGGACCAGGCGATCGCCGTCGGCCGGCTGCTCCCGATCATGGAGGGCGGCGTGGAGATCCGGCCCCTGCTCGAGATGTGACCGGTGCGGAACCGCCCGGCGTCCGCCGGGCCGTGGCCGACGCGCACCGCCGGGAGTGGGCCGCCGTGCTCGCCGCGACGGTGCGCGTGGCGCGCCACCTGGACATCGCCGAGGAGTGCGTTCAGGACGCGTACGTCACGGCGCTCGGCGCCTGGACCCGGTCCGGCGTACCGGCGAATCCCGGCGCCTGGCTGACCGTCGTGGCCCGCCGCAACGCGCTCGACGCGGTGCGGCGGGCGGCGGCGCTGCGCACCCGGTTGCCGTTGCTGGCCGAGGCGGAGGCGGTGGAGATGGGGTACCCGGACGAGCACGCGGTCCCCGACGACCGGCTGCGGCTGATCTTCATGTGCTGCCACCCGGCGCTGTCCGAACCGGCCCGGGTGGCGCTCACCCTGCGGCTGGTGTGCGGCCTCGGCGCCGGCGACATCGCGGCGGTGTTCCTGGTCCCGGAGACCACCATGCTGGCCCGGATCACCCGGGCCAAGAAGAAGATCGCCGCCGCGCACATCCCGTTCGGGGTGCCGGAGCGGGCGGACCTGCCGGAGCGGCTGGACGCCGTGCTCGCCGTCCTCCACCTGCTGTTCACCGCCGGGCACACGGCACCGTCCGGGCCCTCGCTGACCCGGACGGACCTGGCCCGGCGTGCGGTGGATCTGGCCACCGTGCTGCTCGACCTGATGCCCGGCGAGCGGGAGGTGCACGGCCTGCTGGCGCTGCTCATGGTGAACCACGCCCGGCGGGCCACCCGTACCGACCCGGCCGGGCGGCTGCTGCTGCTGGAGGAACAGGACCGGTCCCGGTGGGACCGGCCGGCGATCGCCGCGGCACACCGGCACGTCGTCGCGGCGATGCGCGGCGGACGGCCCGGCCGGTACGCGCTGCAGGCCGCGATCGCCGCGCTGCACGCCACCGCGCCGACGTACGCCGACACCGACTGGCCGCAGGTGCTCGAGCTGTACGACGAGCTGCGCCGGGCGTGGCCGTCGCCGGTGGTGGCGCTGAACCGGGTGGTGGCGGTGGCCATGGTGCACGGCCCGGACGTCGCGCTGGCCGGCCTCGATGAGCTGGAGCGCGGCGGTGAGCTGGCCGCGTACCACTATCTGCCGGCGGTGCGGGCGGAGCTGTTGCGCCGGCTGGGCCGGGACCGGGAGGCGGCGGCCTGCTACCGCCGCGCGCTGGACCTGGCGGACAACGAGGCCGAGCGGGCCTTCCTGGCCCGCCGCCACGACGAGACGGCGGGGCCCGGCGCGGGCGGGCGCAGCGGATGACGGCGCCCGGGCCGCGGTCCCGGTCGGCGGCCAGGTAGGCGTGGTGGCCGGCCCGGCGCACCGCCGCGCCGATGACGTGCTGGTGTTCGACGTTGTGCCGATCTCCGCCTGCCTGGGGGGCGGCGATGCATCGCTCCGCGCGGTGCGCCCGGCGACAATCCGGAATCGCCCGGTGCCGGTACGGCGTGGCCGATATGGTGCAGACGTCGGCGAAGGGGCATTTCGGACGAAGGGCTTCGCGGTGACCAGCGAGGTGGTCGCTGAGGGCAGAGCGGCCCTCGTGTGGTGAGTCTCCGGACGGGCCGGTTCGACCCGGCGCCGGCCGCCCGGGCGCGGTGGCGGCCGGCCGGCCCGGTGACGGCGGTGGCCGTGGTGGCGGTCGCGCTGGCCGTGCGGGCCGGACGGCGGGTGGACCGCCCGCTGCGCCTGGTGGCGGCCGTGATCGACCGGCTGAGCGCCGGCGAGGTCGGGGCGCGCGCCGCGGTGACCTCGGGTACGCCGGCGGTCCGCGAGGTCGCCCGGGCGGTCAACACGCTCGCCGGCAAGCTGGCCCGGGCGAAGATGGCGGAGGCCGAGTCGGCCCGCCTCAACGCCGCGGCCCGGCGGACCGGGGTCCGGATCCGGCGCCACCTGACCGTCGAATCGGCGCTGGACGAGGCCGCCCGCGGCCTGGCCGGCATGCTGGCGGCGGACTACGTGCTGATCCGGTGCGACGGGGCGGGCGCGGACCCGGCCGCCGTGGCCTGGCCCCGCCCGGCGCCGGCGGAGGTGCACGAGGGCTGGCCGGACCCGCCGGCCGAGCGCTGGTCGGCCGGCGACCTCCGGACGGCGGGTCCCGCGCCGCTGCCCACCGACCAGGTCACCACGCTGCTCGCCCTCGGCGCGGGACCGGTCGTGGTGATCCCGTTCGACGCCGGCCCGCGGCTCTCCGGGGTGGCCGTCCTCGCCCGCGACTCGGCGGCCGGGCCGTGGCACGGTCCGGAGATCGAGGCGGCCGAGTCGGTCCTCGGCGGTCTCGGCCGTGGCCTGCTCCAGGCCCAGCTCTACGAGCGGGAACAGGAGCTGGTGGAGCGGTTGCAGCTGCTGGACGAGACGAAGACCGAGTTCATGTGGACCGTCTCGCACGAGCTGCGTACGCCGCTGGCCAGCATCACCGGTTTCGTGGAGTCGCTGCGCGACGGCGACGTCGGCGCGGTCAACGACAAGCAGGAACAGATGCTCGAGGTGGTCGAGCGCAACGGCAAGCGGTTGCAGGCGCTGATCGACGACATGTTGACCTTGTCCCGGGTGGAGGCCGGCCGGCTGCCCACCGAGCGGCAGTCGACGGACGTCGCCGACCTGGTGCAGTCCGCGGTGGCCGCCATCGGGCCGACGGCGAAGCGGACCGGCGTGGCGGTGGAGAGCCGGATCGGCGGTGGCCTGCGGGCCGAGGTCGACGCCGACCAGATCGACCGGCTGGTGATGAACCTGCTCTCCAACGCGGTCAAGTTCACTCCGGCCGAGGGGCACGTGACGGTGACGGCCGTCCGCGACGGTGACCACCTGGTGCTCACGGTCGCGGACACCGGGATCGGGGTGCCGGACTCGGACAAGGCGCACCTGTTCACCCGGTTCTTCCGGGCCGGCAACGCGGTCAGCCGGGTCATCCCCGGCACCGGCCTGGGACTGGCCATCGTCCAGACGATCGTGGCCAACCACGGCGGCGTGATCGACTTCGACTCGGCCGAGGGCCGGGGCACCACCGTGACGGTCCGGCTACCCGCCTGACGGAGCGGCGCCGGGGCCGGGCAGCACGTCGATGGTGCCGGCGGTCATCGGTGCGCCGCAGTGCGCGCAGCGCAGCTCGGCGTGGCTGATCTCGCCGCAGGTACGGTGCCGGTGCAGCGCCGGGGGCCCGGCGGCGCCGGACCGCCACCGGTCGCCCCACCCGGCCATGACGACCAGCAGGTCGCACAGTTCGGCCCCGCGGGCGGTGAGGACGTACTCGCTGCGCGGCGGGCGCCGGGAGTACTCCCGGCGGGCCAGGACACCGGCCTCGGCCAGCCATTTCAGCCGCTCGGTGAGCACCTTGCGGGAGATGCCCAGGTCGGCCTGGATCTCGTCGAAGCGCCGGATGCCGACCCAGACGTCGCGCAGGATCAGCGGCGACCACGGCTCCCCGATGACGTCCAGGGTGCGAGCGATCGAGCACGCCATGTCCGCGAAGTTGGTGCGTTGCATGCGCCCAGCGTACCCGCGGTGGGTTCCCTCAAGGAACTCACCCTGCTACGGTCTCTTCACGAGACCTGCCCGAGGAGGACAACCATGGCCGCTCTCCCCCAGGGCGACATCCGCCTGCTGGACTCCCCCGCCGCGCGGGACCTGCTGCAGTCGCGCATCCCGGCCCGGCTGGCCTTCGTCTGGCCGGACGGCACCCCGCGGATCGTCGCCACCTGGTTCCACTGGACCGGCTCGGAGATCGTGATGGCCACCTACACCGGCGGACCGCACATCCGGCACCCGGCCGCCCGGGTGGCGGCATTGCGGCGCAACCCGGCCGTCGCCCTCACCGTCGACACCGAGACCACCCCACCGGCCGTCCTGACCATCCGCGGTCACGCCCGGGTCGAGGACGTCCGGGGGCTCGCACCGGAGTACGTCGCCGCGGCCCACCGCTACCTCGGCGACGCCGCCGCGGAGATGATCGCCCAGATGGACCGGCCCGGCACCACCCAGGCCCGGATCGTGGTGCGGCCCGCCTGGGTCGGCCTCCTCGACTTCACCACCCGCCTGCCGTCCCCGCTGGGCGGCGTGCTCGACCCGGCCTGACCGGTGCCTTCCGGTCAGCGGAAGCCGGCCCTCGCCGAACGTGATCAACCTGCCTAACGTCCCCGGTACGCAACGGCGCGGAGAGGAGGGCGACGCGATGGCACTGCTCGACGACGACGCCTGGCAGGGCAGGATCTGGACCGGGTCGTGGACCGGCGGCGGCGGGGGCACATACCCGGTACGGGAACCGGCCACCGGCGCCACCCTGGGAACCGCCGGCCGGGCCGCACCGGCCGACGTCGCCGCGGCCGCCGAGCGCGGCGCGCGGGCCCAGCGTGCCTGGGCCGCGGCACCGTTCGAGCAGCGCGCCACCGTGCTGCGCCGGGCCGGCGACCTGCTGCTGGCACACGCCGCGGAGATCAAGGGGTGGCTGTCCCGGGAGTCCGGTGCGATCGCGCCGTTCGGCGACTTCCAGGTGCACACCAGCGCCCAGGAGTGCTACGAGGCGTCCGCACTGCCGAGCCGGCCGTACGGGGAGATGCTCCGCAGCGGCCTGCCCCGGCTGTCCTTCGCCCGCCGCGTGCCGGCCGGGGTGGTCGGCGTGATCGCGCCGTTCAACGTGCCGACGATCCTGGCGATCCGCGCCGTCGCACCGGCGCTGGCGCTGGGCAACGCGGTCGTCCTGAAACCCGATCCGCGGACCGCGGTGGCCGGCGGGGTGCTGTTCGCGCGGATCTTCGAGGAGGCCGGGCTGCCGCCCGGCGTGCTGCAGGTGCTGCCGGGCGACGCGGAGGTCGGCGCGGCGCTGGTGACCGAGCCCGGGGTACGGATCATCGCGTTCACCGGCTCCACCGAGGCCGGCCGCGAGGTCGGCGCGCTGGCCGGCCGCCACCTCAAGCGGGCGCACCTGGAGCTGGGCGGCAACTCGGCGCTGATCGTCCTGCCCGACGTCGACGTGGCCGCGGCCGCCTCGGTGGGCGCCTGGGGCTCGTTCCAGCACTCCGGCCAGGTCTGCATGGCCACGTCCCGCCACCTGGTGCACCGCGACATCGCGGAGGAGTACACCGCGATCCTCGCCGAGAAGGCCGGTCGGCTGCCGGTCGGCGACCCGTCCACCGGCGACGTCGCGCTCGGCCCGCTGATCGACGCCCGGCAGCGCGACCGGGTGCACGGCCTGGTGACGGCCAGCGTGACCGGCGGGGCGACGATCCGCACCGGCGGCACCTACCAGGACCTGTTCTACCGCCCCACGGTGCTGGGCGACGTCCGGATCGACGCGCCGGCGTACCGGGAGGAGATCTTCGGCCCGGTCGCCCCGGTGACGCCGTTCTCCTCGCTGGACGAGCTGACCACCCTGGCCCGCGACACCGAGTACGGGCTGTCGCTGGGCATCCTGACCCGGGACCTGCAGGCCGGCCTGGACCTGGCCGAACAGATCCCGGCCGGGCTGGTGCACGTCAACGACCAGACCGTGAACGACGAGGCGGTCGCCCCGTTCGGCGGGGTCGGCGCGTCGGGCACCGGGGCGCGGCACGGCGGCGCGCAGGCCAACGTCGAGGCGTTCACCGAGACCCAGTGGGTCACCGTGCGCGGCGATCTGCCCGCCTACCCGTTCTGACCGGGTCGTCCCGCGCCCCGGCGGTGCACCCGATCCGCAACCCGGCGCGCCAACAGTTCGCCCCCGTCCTGCCGATGAGAAGGGCTCAACGACCAGGAACCGTGCGCACCTCGCCACGTCTGGACGCGACGGGGAGGCAGCAATGGGCGCGACCCGGAGGGGCGGACAGCGGGCGCGGCGCGGCGCGACCGTGCTGCTGGCCGGCATGCTGGCGACGCTGTCCGGGTACGCGCTGCTGGCCAGCTGGCAGCAGACCCAGATGGTGCAGCAGGTCAGCGTGGCGGGCAGCAACGTCGCGGCCTACCAGCAGGCGGCGTACCGGTCGGCGCTGGAGATGGCGCTGATCCAGGCCGCGCTGGGCGAGTCCGGCGGCGCGGAACGCCAGCAGCTGCTCGCCGCGGACGAGCAGGCGTACACGGCGATGCTGCACATCGTGGCGGTGGACCGGGGCCGGGCGCAGCAGGCCCGGGCGATCGCCGGCCGCCAGCAGAACCTGCGCCCGACGATCGAACTCTTCCTCGGTCAGCTGGACCGCGGCGACACGGCGGCGGCGCGGGCCACGCTGGAGACGGTCATCGAGCCCTCGTACGCCCGGATCAGCAGCCGCCTGGCCGAGGAGCAGAGCCGGCACCTGAGCGACTACACCGACCAGCAGGCCTCGGCCCGGCGCGACTCGCAGCGGATGCTGTGGGGCAGCCTGATCACCTTCGGACTGAGCCTGATCGTGCTGGCCCTGTTCGGCTGGTCCGCCCGGGTGCACCGCCGGCAGGTGGAGCTGATGGCGGCCACGGACGCGCTGACCGGCCTGCCGAACCGGGTCGCCTTCTCCGCCCACGCCCAGCAGGCGCTGGCCGACGCGAAGCGGTCCGGCACACCGACCGTCCTGATCATCAACATCGACGGCTTCCGGGACGTCAACGACCAGCTCGGCCCGGCCATCGGGGACCGGCTGCTGATCCAGGCCGGCGGACGGCTGGCGTCCTCGGTACGCGACAGCGACCTGGTGGCCCGGCTCGGCGGCGACGAGTTCGCGGTCCTGCTGCGCGACAGCGACGCCGAGGAGGCGGAGAAGGTCGCGCACCGGCTCCGGGAGATCTTCCACCAGCCGTACCTGCTCGACGACATCACCGTGGACCTGGAGATCAGCATCGGCGCGGTCACCGCCGAGCCCGGCGACGAGGTGAGCACGCTGCTGCGGCACGCCGACATCGCCATGCACGCGGCGAAGCAGCAGCACGACGGGTACCGCCGGTTCACCGCCCGGCACAGCCAGGACTGCACGGCCCGGCTCACCCTGCTCGGCGACCTGCGCCGCGGGCTGGACGACTCGGACCAGCTCACCCTGCACTACCAGCCGAAGATCGCGGTCGGCACCGGCACCCTGGTCGGTGTCGAGGCGCTGGCCCGCTGGCACCACCCGACCAAGGGCCTGATCCCGCCCAACCAGTTCATTCCGGTTCTGGAGAACACCAGCCTCATCCACCGCTTCACCGACCACGTCCTGACCCTCGCGCTGTGCCAGGCCCGGCGCTGGCTCGACGCCGGGCACCGGGTACCCGTGGCGGTCAACATCTCCACCCGCAGCCTGCTCGACCCGACCTTCCCGGACCGGATCGCCGCGCACCTCGGCACCGCCGGCGTGCCGGGTGAACTGCTCTGCATCGAGGTCACCGAGCACAGCGTGATGAACGACCCGACCACCGCGATCGAGGCTCTCCGCAACATCCGGAGCCTCGGGGTGAAGACGTCGATCGACGACTACGGCACCGGCTACTCCTCGATGAGCTACCTCAAGATGCTCCCGATCGACGAGCTGAAGATCGACCGGTCGTTCGTCTGCGACATGGCCACCGACACCAGCAGCCACGCGCTGGTCGCCTCGACCATCCGGCTCGGCCACGACCTCGGTCTCACGGTCGTCGCCGAGGGCGTCGAGGACACCACCACCGTGGCCGCGCTCGCCGCCCTCGACTGCAACACCGCCCAGGGTTACCACTACGCCCGGCCGCAGCCCGCCGACGATCTCACGCAGCGTTTCCAGCTGGACGTCCCGCCGCGCCGGAAGGCGCCGGTCGCGGTCCGGTGACCGGCGCGCCGGCGCGACCGGAACAACCGGGGACGGTACGGCGGAATTACGGGCGACCGTGGTCGTGGAACTTGCGGTAGCGTGGCGGAACTTACGAAGCCGCGTCGCGCCACCGGCGGACCGTGACCACTGAGGGCAAAACAGATGACGATCGCCAAGGCCACCGTCGCCACCGACGGTGACGGCACCACCGGCCACCGGATGATCCGCAACCCGGTGCTGCCAGGATTCCACCCGGACCCGTCGATCGTGCGGGTCGGCTCCGACTACTACATCGCCACGTCCACGTTCGAGTGGTACCCGGCCGTGCGGTTGCACCACTCGACCGACCTGGTCGACTGGCAGCCGCTCGGCGGCGCGCTGAACGAGCGGCGTCTGCTGGACCTGTCCGGGACCGCGGACTCGTGCGGCATCTGGGCGCCCCACCTCTCGTACGCCGACGGGTTGTTCCATCTGCTCTACACCGACGTCGCCACGTTCGCCGGCGGCTACTGGGATCCGCAGAACTACCTGGTCACCGCGCCCACCTTGGCCGGTCCCTGGTCCGACCCGGTGGTGCTGCACGGCCGCGGCTTCGACGCCTCGCTGTTCCACGACGAGGACGGCCGGACCTGGATGCTGTCGATGGTCGCCGACTGGCGGCCCGGGCGGGACCGCTTCGCCGGCATCTCGATCCAGCGGTACGACGCCGAGGCGCGCGCGCTGACCGGCCCGGAACGGATGATCTTCCGGGGTACCGACGCCGGACTCACCGAGGCACCCAACATCTACCGCAAGGACGGCTGGTACTACCTGGTCACCGCGGAAGGCGGGACGAGCTGGACGCACCGGGTCACGGTCGCCCGCTCCCGGGACCTGTTCGGAGAGTACGAGGTGGACCCGGCCGGTCCGCTGCTCACCTCGGACGGGCACCCGGATCTGGCCCTGCAGAAGGCCGGCCACGGCAGCCTGGTGCAGACCCCGGCCGGGGAGTGGTACCTGGCGCACCTGGTCGGCCGGCCGTACACCCCGCTCGGCCGGTGCGTGCTGGGCCGGGAGAGCGCGCTGCAGAAGGTCGAGTGGACGGACGACGGGTGGCCGCGGATCCGCGACGGCGTACCGGCCGAGGAGGTGCCCGCGCCGGCCGGGGTGATCGCCGCGGCCGACCCGCCGGTCTCCTCCGAGCAGGTCGAGGACGACGACTTCGACGGCCCGGCGCTCGGGGTGAACTGGTCGACGCTGCGGCGCCCCGCCACCGGGGACTGGATCGACCTGTCCACCCGGCCGTCCCACCTGCGGATCCACGGTGGCCAGTCGCCGATGGCCCGGCACCGGCCGAGCCTGGTGGCGCGCCGGGTGACCGCGCGGCGCTGCACCTTCGAGGCGGTGCTGGAGTTCGAGCCCCGAAACTATCGGCAACTGGCCGGTATTACCGGGTACTACAACTCCCGCAACTGGTACTACCTGCACATGACCGCGGACGACGACGGCCGGGCGGTGCTGGACGTGCTGTGCTGCGACAGCGGGCGGGTCACCTCGGCGCCGGGCGTCCGCACGCCGCTCGGCGACGCGCGCCGGGTCGGTCTGCGCTGCCGGCTGGACGGCCCGGTGCTGTCCTTCGGGTACGCCGTCGATCCGGGCGCCGACCCGGCCTGGCAGGACCTCGGCCTGAACCTCGACGCCACCACCCTGTCCGACGAGTACGCCGCCACGGTGATCCCGGGCGAACCGGAGGCGTGGGGCTTCACCGGCGCCTTCGTCGGGCTGTGGGTGCAGGACCTGGGCGCCGAGGGCGGCTACGCCGACTTCGACCGGGCCGTCTACCGGGCGGACTGAGCCGGTGCCGGCCCCGCTGATCCGCCCGGCCACCGGCGCGGACGCCCCGCAGATCGCCACCGTCTGGTACGCCGGCTGGCGCGACGGCCACCTCGGACACGTCCCCGACGCGCTGGTCGCGGTCCGCACGCCGGAGTCGTTCCGGACCCGGGCGGCGGACCGCGTCGCGGACACCACGGTGGCCGTCGACGCGGACGGCGTGGCCGGGTTCGTGATGGTGGCCGGCGACGAGGTGGAACAGGTCTACGTGGCGGCGGACCGGCGCGGCACCGGCCTGGCGGGCGCCCTGCTGGCGGAGGCGGAACGGCGGGTGGCGGCCGGCGGCCACGGACGGGCCTGGCTCGCGGTCGCCGCCGGCAACGAACGCGCGCGGCGCTTCTACGCCCGCAGCGGGTGGGTGGACGACGGTCCGTTCACCTACGCCGCCGCGGGACCGGACGGGACGATCGACGTGCCGGTCCGCCGGTACGTGAAGTCTCCGCTGACCGGCACACCGACGACCGGGCCGCGGTGAGCGGACAGCTCACCACGGCCCGGCGGCGGTGATCGGTCAGCCGCCCTTGCCGACCGGGGCCGGCTCGACCGGGGCGGACTCGCCCGGGGCGGGCTCACTGGGGACCGGCTCGCTCGGGGCCGGCTCGCCCGGGGCGGGCTCGTTCGGCGCGGGCGGCGGGAGGAGGTCCATCTCGGCCATCGCCGACCGGGCCCAGTCGACGATGTTGTCGGTGCGGGCCGGCGTCTCGAGCCCGGTGTGCGGACACGACGGTCCGTTGCTGACCACCGCCACCAGGACCGGCGGCTTCCGCTTGCCCCACCGGCCCTTGGCCTCGACGAAGAACGGGCCGCCCGAGTCGTACGGGCACGGCGTGGTGTTCTCCGCCGGGGCGTGACCCCGCACCCCGAGCTTCTGGGCGTTGATCTCCGCGACGGTCATCTGCCCGGTCCGCAGCCGCGTCTCCGGCACCGGGTTGGTGCTCGTGACGGAGCCGTACCCGGTGACCCGCAGCACGGTGCCCACCGCGGGCGCGGTCCGGCCCATCCGGATCGGGCGCACCCCTCGGATCGGCTTGTCCAGTTTCGCGATGGACACGTCCTGGTTGTTCGGCGCCTGCCGCACCGCGACGACGATGGCCTCGCCACCGCCGCTGCCGTTCAGGTCCGTGCGGCCGACCGTCACGGTGGACAGATCGGCCACCGGGCGGTTCTGCCGGACGTTGTTGAAGTCCCGGAAGCAGTGCCCGGCGGTGATCATGTACTGCGGGGCGATCAGCGCACCCGAGCAGGCACTGTTGCGCCGGCCACCGTCGGCGGTCGGGATACCGGTCAGGGTGAGCTTGGCCGAGAACGCGTACTTCCCGTCCGGAACCGGTTCGCCGTTGGCGATGGCGTTCGCGGTGCCCATGGCGTTGACGGCCATGGCGGCCACGACCGCCGGAATGAGCACCCCGGCGGCGATGTAGGACTTGGTACGGCGTCGCAAAACAGAACTCCCTCTTGCGTTCGATCGTCACGCACCGTACGGCGGTCGCGACGCTTCTCCGACGTGGACACACACGTCAGGTACGGAATGTAGAAAGTGTGTGCCACCCGCCCGCCGGCCGCCCGGCGAGGGACGGCGCTCTGCCCGGAAGTCACCCGCCGGCCGTGACAGCCGGTCACAATCGCCGGCCCGCCGGTACGCACCGTGAGCAGCCGGCGACCGAGCAGCTTCGCAGTGCACGGAACGCCATGATCACAAGGCGGACGCCGGGTTCCTGTCCGTCTCGCCGATCTTCCGCCATCTGCGGCCCGCCTTGGCTGGCTAGAACATGTGTTCTAACTTCGCGGCATGGCGCACCGGGTGGAGCACTGGTTCAACCGCCGCTACGGCGTCGGCCGTCGCGACGTGTACCTCCTGCGGACCGAGTCCGGCTGGCAGGTGCTGGGCCGCAGCGGTGGCTCCGACGGCGCCGAGGTGGCCCACTACTTCGACCACGAGGACGACGCCCGCGCCATGCTGCTCCGCATGCGGGAGTCGGTGCCGCCGGAGCTGTCGAACTGGGCGCGGATGTCCGGCTCCCGGCGCCGGACCGGACCGTGACCGGCGCTCCCACCTGCGGGGAACCGGTTCCCTCCGGCGAGGGATCCGACCGTGCGCGGCATCGTCGAGTGTGGACGTCACCGATGCCGCGGACCCGCGGCCGAACCGGGAGGACGACCATGCGAAAGACCCTCGGCCTGACCGCTGCCGCCGCCGCAGCGACGATCGGCGCGGTGCTGGCCGCACCGGCCGCACCAGCCGCACCGGCGAGCGCCGGAGCCGCACACCGGGCGCCGGCCCGGGTGACCGGCTCGGCGGAGTTCGCCCTGCCGTTCTGGCCGGACGACGACGTCCGCGCGTTCGCCTTCGACGCCACCGCCGTGCCGTACAGCCGGCCGGTGACGGGGCTGCCGACCGGCTCCCCCGCCGACGCCACCGGCACGGTCCGGGTCTCCCACCGGCTGGCCGCCGACGGCGTCACCGTCCGGTTCGAGGCGGCCGTCGACTGCCTGATCACCAGTCCGGGTCACGCGACGCTGACCGCCGTCGTCACCCGGGCCGACGAGCCGGTGCGGGACTGGGTCGGCACCCGCGTCGGGTTCAGCGTCCAGGACCGCGACCGCGGCCCGGACCGGGTGGGCTTCACCTGGTCGGTCAGCGCCGACCAGAACGAGGCGGGCGAGTGGGGCGCGGCCCGGGTCGGCACCTGCCTCGCCCCGGCACCGTTCGCCACCGTCACCCGGGGCGGCTACACCGTGCGGCACGCCGACCTGACGCCGCCACCGGACCGGCCGCGCTCGCGCTGAACCGGGGCGGTCCGCGCCGGGCGGGCGTGGCCCGCCCGGCGATGCAACTTCGATGCCGATTCGGTGAAGGCACCGGCGAGGGTGAGGGCAGCTGGACTCCCCCATGTCACCGAGAAACGCCAGGGAGGAAGGAGTCATGAAGGCGGTGCTGTGCGCGGGCGGATGGGGCAGCCGGTTCTTCCCGGTGGCCAAGGCGACGAGCAAGTGCATGCTGCCGATCCTGGACAAGCCGGTGATCCACTACATCGTCGAGGAGTGCGCCATCGCCGGCGCCACGCAGATCGCCGTCGTCACGCCGCCCGGCGTCCTCGGTGACCAGATCGCCCGCTACTTCAGCCACGACCCGGACCTGGAGGCGTACTTCCGCCGGCGTGGCTGGCAGGACCGGTACGAGCCGGTGGCGCACCTGCACGACCTGGCCGAGTTCACCTTCCTCGGGCAGCCGATGAACGGACGCTACGGCACCGCGCTGCCGCCGCTGATCGCCCGGCGGTTCGTCGGGGACGACGACTTCTTCCTGGTCAACTGCGACGATCTGGTGCTCCGGTTCGACGGCGGTTCGGCCCTGGCCGACCTGCGCGCCGCACGGGACGCGGCCGGCACCCCGGCGGCGATCGCGGCGGCGGTGATGCCGGCGGACCGGGCCGCGCACTACGGCGTCCTGCGCACCGACGGCGCCCCGGCGGCCAAGCTGGTCGAGATGCGGGACAAGCCGCGCCGGCTACCACCGGGGCGCTATCCGGTGGCGGTCGGCCGGGCCCTGTTCCCGTCCGGATTCCTGACCCATCTGGATGCCGTCGTGCCCTCGCCGCGGACCGGGGAGTTCCAGGTGACCGATGCGTACGCGGCCTATGCGCGGGCCGCAGAGATCCTCGTCCACCCGCTCGACGGCCGCTATCACGACTGCGGCGACGTTCGCGGGTGGCTCACGGCAAACGCCGCGGTGGCCGACCATCGCGGCATCCCCATGAGAGGCTGACATGTTGCTGGAACTGTGGGAAGACCTCAAAGTCGTCGGTGACCCCGCCACCACCTCCGCCGACGCGCAGGCGGCCCGCCTGGCGCGACTCGACGAGCTGGTCAACGCGTCGATGCTGAACCGGCTGAACGAGCAGGGACAGGCGTACCTGGCGGGTGACCGGCCGCTGTCCGGCCTGGCCGTGTGCCACGCACTGGAACAGAGCACGCCGCTGCTGCTGCTGAACCTCATCATCCGCAGCGGTGCCCGGAACCGCCTCGACTCCGGGCTGCAGCAGACGTACGCCGACCACACCCGCACGCTGGCCTACGGCATCGACCAGCTGCTGGCCGGCGAGACCGCGTGGCTGTGCGGCCGGATCTGGCCCTCGTCGGGCGTGTCGGAGGCCGACGTGGCCCGGTGCGGGGAACTGGGCGCCAAACTGGACATCGACCGCCGGCAACGGTTCGGGCTGTGGCTCGCGGCGAGCCTGCACGACTACGGCAAGCTGTACGGCCGCCGCAACGGCCTGGACCCGGAGGACGGCGTGGCCATGGTGGCGCCGCTGCTGGCCCGGATCGACGCGGTCGGCGACCTGACCGAGCTGATCCTGTTCGCGGTCCGCAACCACGACGTCATCGAGGCCGTGACCACCGGCAGCACCCCGGCCGCGTTCATCGGGGAGCAGTTGCGGGCGCTCCCGGCCGACCGGCGCGACCTGGCCATGGCGTTCCTCGGCATCATCCAGTTCGCCGGCGCCGCGAGCCTGGGCATGGGCCGCATCGTGCCGTCCAAGGTGGAGATCTTCGAGCAGTGCCTGAGCGGCGAGATCATCGCCGACGAGTCCGCCGAGCGGCGGGCCGGCGCGCTCTGCTCCGCCACCCGGCGCGCGGACCACCACTTCGTCACGGTGCACGGCGCCCGCCGTACCGCGGTCGTCGACGACCCGCAGACCCGGGCGTTCCTGACCCGCGTGGTGCTCCAGGGCTGGGAGGAGCTGCGCGAGGAGGTGTGGTCGCGGCAGCCCGGCGGCGGCGACTCGTTCGCCGAGCTCGCCGCACTGCTGGACGGGCTGGCCGGGCTGATGGCGGCCGAGGCACCCGGCGGACGCCACCTGGTGATCGACGACTCGGCGCTGGAGAAGCTCGCCGACGGGGCGGACCAGGGGCTGAAGGCCGTCGTCACCAGCTACGACCGGACCGCCAACGGGGCGGGCTTCCTCACGCTCCGCTAGGCCCGCGGCGGCTCAGTCTCCGGCCGTTCCGCGGTCGCCGCGGCCGCGGCGGCGGACGAGCGCGACGACGGCGCCGACCACCAGCACCACGGTCACCACCGTCACCGCGATCGGCATGCCGTGCTCCTCGGGCCGGCGGAACCAGTCGTACACCTCCGACGCCCCGGAGTCCGCCTTCGCCGGCCGGGCGGCGGGCGCGTCCGGGTCGACCGACACCGGCGCCGGCGGGTCCGCGGCACCACCCCTCGGCGTGACCGGTGCCGACAGCTCGGAGCGGGCGGACAGGCCCGCCCTGCTCTGCGCGATGACGCCGAACGTGTACGGCGTGTCGTTCTTCAGCCCGGTCACCGTCGCCTCGAGCCGGGCGGTGCCGATCACCCGTGCGGAGACGTCCGGATCCTGGCTGGTGACCGTGTACGCGGTGATCGGCAGCCCGCCGTCGCCGGCCGGGGCGGTCCAGGCCACCTTCGCGTAGCCGTCGCCCGCCGCCGCGACGACGAATCGCGGCGGCGACGGCACGGACGCCGGGTCGAGCGGGATGACCGGCCGCGTCTCGTCGCTCTGCGCGGACCGGCCCACCTGGTTGACGGCGACCACGGTGAAGCGGTACGCGGTGCCGGCGGCCAGGTCGGCGAACGTGACGTTCCGGGTGCCCGCGGGCAGGGACCGGGTCCGGCCGCCGGGATTCGTCCGGACGAGGTAGCCGGTGACCGGGGACCCGCCGTCGGACCTGGGTGCCGACCAGCGCACCGTGGCGGAACGCCGGCCGGCGGCGGCGATCGGGAGCCGCGGATGGGACGGCACGGTGGCCGGCGGGGACTTCCCCGGCGGGCTCGGGGTGCCCGGCGGGCCGGGGGTGCCCGGCGGGCCGGGAGTGCCCGGCGGGCCGGGAGTGCCCGGCGGGCCGGGAGTGCCCGGCGTACCCGGCGCACCTGGCGTGCCCGGCTTGGCCGGCGGCACGATCCGGACCGGGCTGCTCGGCGCGCTGGGCGGCGAGGCGCCCGCCGCGTTCCGCGCGGTGACCGTGAACGTGTAGGACACGTTCGTCCGCAGGCCGTCGATGCGGGCGGTGTACGTCGTGCCGTCCACCGTCACCGGTCGCTTCTCCGGCGACGACGTCACCGTGTACGAGGTGACCGAGGCGCCGCCGTCCTTCTCCGGTGCGCTCCAGGTGACGGTCGCCTCGCCGTTGCCGGGCCGGGCGTCCACCTCCGTGGGCGGCCCGGGCGCGGCGGCCACCGGGCGGGCGTTCCGGGACGGGGTGACGGTGCCGGTCTCGTCGGTGGGCGCCGACTCGGCGATGTCGTTGAGCGCGGTCACCTGGAACGTGTAGCCGGTGTCGTTCACCAGGTCACGGACGGTGGTGCTGGTGGCGCCGGCGCCGACGGAGGCGACCTGGCCGCCGGGGTTGGCGTAGACCACGTACCCGGTCAGGAGGGACCCGCCGTCGGCGGTGGCCGGCTGCCACGACAGCGTGGCCGAGCCGTTGCCGGGCACCGCCCGCAACGACCGCGGCGTGCCGGGATGCGTCATCGGCGGCAGCGGGTGCTCCGGCGGCAGCGGGGTCCATCCCGTGGGTACGCCGCCGGAGGCATGGGCGTGGCCGGCGGCGCGGGCCCCGGTCGGTGCCACGACGGCGTTCGAGAGCACGGCCGGATTGCCCCAGCCGTCGGGATTGCGGGCCTCGACGGTGACCCGCAGGGCCCACCCGGGACGGCCGGACACGTCGTAGGAGGCGCTGGTCTCGGACACCGGCACGGTGCGCTGGGCGATCGGAATGATCATGTTCGGGTGCGCCGGTGCGCTGCCGTACACGCTGACCCGGTACTGGTCGACGGCGCCGGCCGTGCCGGCCTGCAGCGGCGGCGCCCACGTCGCCCGCAGGGTGCGGCCCTCGCCGGCCGGCGTCACCCGGGACGGCGGGAACGGCAGGTTGATCTTGTTGCCGGGGACCGGCTGACCCTTCGGCGCCGGCCTCGGCGCGGTCGGCGGCACGGGCACCGGCGGGGTGCCGTCGGCGCGCCGGCAGGTCTCCTTGCCGGCGTCGGTGTAGCCGCCGCCCAGCGTGCGGTACTCCCAGGCGTACCCGGCCGGGTCGAGCTTCATGAACAGGACGCCGAAGTCGCGGTCCTGGCCGGTCTCGAAGCCGGCGTGCCGCACCGGATCCAGCGCGTAGAGCCGGTGGCGGTTGATCCCGCCGGTGCCGACGATGAACTTGCGGAACCCGTTCTCGTGGTCGACCAGCCCGGCCGGGGTGATCCGCGACCACCGCTGGTAGTTGTGGTCGTGCGCGTTGACGACGACGTCGACGCCGGCGTCGTGCAGCAGGCGGGCCATGGCCGGCATGGTCAGGTTGTTGCCGAACTGCCCCGCCGAGATGATCGGATGGTGCCAGTACGCCATCAGGCACCGGTCCGGCTGCTCCCCGGCCAGCTCGTTCTTCAGCCACTGGTAGTGCTCGCCGCCGGGCGAGCATCTGCGCACCGAGCACGCCGAGTTCAGCGCGTAGATCTTCCAGCCGTTCAGCTCGAAGCTGTAGATGCCCCCGTTCCCGGGGTACGCCCGGTCGCCGAAGTACCGGTAGTAGTCGGGCGCGCCGTCGATGGAGTACTCGTGGCTGCCCGGCACCGGCCGGATCCGGTCCTTGAGCCGGCCCCACGTCGGGGCGAACGACGCCTGGATGTCGGCCCACTCGCCGTGCTCGTACTGCAGGTCGCCGACGACGAGGACGTTCTCGACCGCGTCGCCGGCCGCGAGGACCATGTCCGAGGTACGGCCCATCGCGCAGCCGACCGCCGTGCCCAGGCCGTCGTTGAACGCCGCGTTGTTCCGCCCGCAGGCGATGTTCCCGGCGACGGCGATCAGCGTGCCCGGCTCCCCGGTCAGCGGCACCGCGTCGTAGCGGACCGCGGCGGCCGGCCGCATCGCCACGGGCTCCACCGGCGCGCCGGCCAGCACGGTCAGCACCGCGAGGACGGTCAGCACACCCACCCACGCCCGCACGCGCTGCGCTCGCCACGCCATGGCGGATTACCACCTCCTGGACCGGCTCCGGTGTCCAGCTTGCCGTTAATTACCCTGTCCCGGGACGATTCGCCGGACTTTTCCCGGGCCGGCGGACGCTCCGGGACGGAACCTAGGCGCCGGAGATGATCCGGGCCGCCGCGCCGGCACCGTCCTCGGCGCCGATCCGCCCGGCCAGCGCGCCCGCCGCGGCGGCGTACCGGGGTTCGTCGAGCACCGTGCGGACCGCACGGGCGAGCCGTTCCGCGGTCAGCCGCCGCGGCGGCAGCGCACCGGCGCTCACCCCGAGCCGGACCAACCGGTCCGCCCAGAACGGATGGTCGGTGGCGATCGGGACCGGAATCACCGGCCGGCCGGCCCGCAGCGACGCCGCGGTGGTGCCTGCGGCGCCGTGGTGCACCACCGCCGCCGTCCGGGGGAACAGCCAGTCGTGCGGCACCGGCCCGGTGAGGGCCAGGATGTCGTCGCCGGCGATCCGGTCGGCCCCGGCCGCCTGCACCACGCCGCGGACCCCGGCCCGGCGCAGCGCCGCGCCGACCGCCTCGACCGCCACCCCGGCGTGCACCACGCTGCCGAAGCCGACGTACACCGGCGGCGGCCCGGCATCGAGGAAGCTGGCCAGCCGCTCCGGGGGCCGCCAGCCGGCCGGGCGCTCGGGCCACCAGTAGCCGGCCACCCGGGCGGTGTCCGGCCAGTCGTCCGGGCGGGGCACCACCGACGGGCTGAAGCCGAGGCAGGCGCTCTGGAACCGGCGCTGCACCGCCCGCCGGACCGCCGGGGTGGACGCCGGTGGAAGGCCCAGCTCGGCCCGCACGTCCCGGGTGACGCCGGCGTACCGCAGCGCCAGGGCGATGTCCGCGCCCAGCGCCAGGTTCCGGTTGGCCCAGCCGCCGAGCGAGCGGGTGACACCGGCGGTCCACGGCGGCAGGTGCCGGCTGGGATAGACCGGCTGCAGGAACGCGCCCAGGCTCGGGATGCCGTGCGCCTCGGCGACGTGATGGCCCAGCAGCGCCGAGCCGGACAGCAGCATCAGGTCGGCGCCCGGCGCGGCCGCCGCGGCCAGGCCACGGGCCAGTGCCCGGGCGTGCGGCAGGTGCAGCAGGTGGGCCCGGGCCATGCCGGCCGGGCCGGTGCCGCGCCGCTGCCAGCGCCGGCCGCGGGCGCTGTCGTACAACGCCCGCGAACTGCCCGGGACCGGCCGGAACGGCAGCCCGCGGGCGAGGACGTACTCGGCCGACTCCGGATACCCGGCGACGGTCACGTCGTGGCCGGCCGCGCGCAGCCCGGCGCCGAGACCGGTGTACGGCGCCACGTCGCCCATCGAACCGACCGCGCAGATCAGAATGCGCATGCCGCACCTCCTCGCCGGAGGCCGGGAGGGACGGTCCCGGCTCCACTCATGGTCTGCACGCCGTCGCCGTGAGGTACCGCGGCGCCGGTGGGCCGGCGGTGCCCAGCTCGGCGTGGACCGCGGCGCGGACCGCCCGCACCGCGGACGTGCCGGCCAGCGCCGCGATCATCGGGCGGCCCCGGTGCGCCGGTCCGGCGCCGAGCAGCCCGGCGCCGAGCGCACCGGCCCGCAGCGCGGCCTCGACCGCGCGGCCCACCGGGGTACCGGTGCACCGCGCGGCCGCCACCGACCGGTACTGCTCGGTCAGCACCCGCCCGAACCCCGGCAGGTCACCGGAGCGGAGCAGGAGCGCGGCGCGGTGCACGCGGTCCGGCGGTCCGCCGTCCGCCGCGCCCGCCGCAGCCGGTGCGGCGCCGCCCGGGTCGGCGAGCAGCAGCCGCAGCCCGGCGCGGCGCAGGTCGAACGGCACCGGCACGGCGGACCCGGTCTCCGGGTCGACCAGCATGGCGTGCCGGTCGCGCCCGCACCGGGCGGTGGTCACGGCGACCCGCTCCCACCGGGAGGCGCACACCGTCGACGCCGGCCCGTCGAGGTCGACCGGCGTGCGGTGGAGGTCCCACAGCACCCGGCCCAGGACCGCGACCACCGCCGGGTCCGGGCCGATCACCAGGCCGGGCGGGAGGTCCGCGCGCAGCAGCAGCGAGGTGCCGTGCCCCGCGCCCGCCGCGCCGACCACCGCGAGGGCGGCCCGGGTCCACCGCGGCGGGGGCGGGCCGTCCGGCGCCGGGACGACCAGGCGTTCGGCCGGGCGCAGCTCGTGCTCCACCTCGACCAGGTGGTCCGCCCGCCGGTCCGCGGCCACCGCCGCGCCCCATTCCAGCGGGACGGTCAGCACCGCCTCGGCGGAGGCGAGCAGCACCGCGGCGGCCGGCGCCCGCCACACCCCGGCGGCCGGGCGCCCGAACCGCCGGGCGAACTCCATCGGCAGCAGGCGCAGCCCGTACGGGGTCTGCGGCCGGACCGCGGCCGGCGCGGTCACCGGAGGGCCTCGAGACGGTCGGCTGCGGCACGAGCCCCGCCCGCGGCGCGGAACGAGCCGGCGATCCGCCGGGCCGCGGCGCGGAAGCCCGGCTCGTCCAGCACGCGCAGCACCGCGCCGGACAGTTCCGCGGCGGTGAGCCGGGCGAACCGGGTACGGACCCCGGCCCCGGCGCCGACCACCTGATCGGCGTTGACCGGCCCGTCGTGCCGGATCGGCGCGACGACCAGCGGCACACCGTACGCCAGCGCCTCGCAGACGGTGTTGTGCCCGCCGTGGCAGACCACCGCGTCCAGGTGCGGCAGCAGCTCCAGCTGGGGCACGAACGGCCGGACCAGCACGTTGCCGGGCGGGTCGGGCACCGCCGCCGGGGGCGCCACCAGGATCACCTGCACCCGGCCGGCGAGCGGCCGGAACGCCTCGGCCGCGGTCCGGTAGAAGTCGCCAGCCAGTCCGGTGTTGAGCGTGCCGGCGGAGACCAGCACCCGGGCCCGGTCCGGCGCCAGGCCGGGCCACGGGAAGTCCGCCGGCGGCGGCCGTCCGCCGAGCGCCGGGCCGACGAAGGCCCAGGTGTCGCGGGCACCGGACACCGGGCCGGCGAGCTGCGGCGTACTGAAGATCAGCACGAGGTGGCCGGAGAATCGCAGGTCCGCACCGGCCTGGCCGTGCTCGGCGGCGAAGTCGGCGAGCAACCGGGCGATGTCGGCCCCGACCTTCGGCACCGTCCGGTACGCACCGGCGAACTCGGCGGCGTTGCTGGCCGAGGTCGCCCAGGGCAGGCCGCCGGCGCGGGCCACCACCGCACCGGCCAGGGCGTGCTGGTCGGCCACCAGGACGTCCGGCGCGTAGGCGGCGACCGCGTCGGCCACCCCCGGCCGCATGGCGCGGGCCAGTGGAAGCAGGTAGTCCTCCCACAGGTACTTCAGGCCGGCCGCGCCCCGGGCGGTGAGCCAGCGGTCCGGCCCGGGCGGCAGGTCGCCGGTCGGGAACACCCGCGCCCACCCGGGCAACCGCCGCCGCAGCGGTGCCTCCGGGCCGGCCCAGGCAACCCGGTGCCCGCGTCGCCGCAACTGTTCGGCGACCGCGATCGTCGGGTTGACGTGCCCGGTCAGCGGCGGCACCACGAACAGGTACCGCCGGTCCCCGGCCGTCATGCCGCCGGCCCGGTCCGGGCGGCCAGCCAGGGCAGCAGCACCGAGCGGATCGCCGGCGACCCCTCCAGCAGGATCGTGTGGGTGAGCCCGGCCAGCACCGTGAGCGTGCAGTCCGGCAGGTGCCGCGCCAGGAACCGGCCGGCCGGCAGGTGCTCGGAGTGCTCGCCGTACACGGCCAGCACCGGGCACCGCACGCCGCGCAGCGCCGCCGCGGACACCGGTGCCAGGTCCCAGAGGTCGTCGAGCAGCGAGGTGGCGTTGAGCAGTTCGCCGATGGTCTGCTGCAGGCGGGCGTCCCTGCGCCGGGCCCGCCCGTACGCCCGGTGGTACTGCCCGGCCGGCCGGTGGTATTCGTGCGCCAGCGCGGCGACCGTGGCGTCGTTGCGCATCACCTCGATCCACCGGGCGTCGTCCTCCGGGGTCTCCTGCGCGTCCAGCAGCACCAGGCCGGCCACCAGGCCGGGGTGCCGCAGCGTGGTGTGCAGGGCGACCAGCCCGCCGAAGCTGTTGCCGACCAGGTGCACGGGACGGTCCAGGCCCAGTCCGGCGAGCAGCGCCACCAGGTCGGCCACCAGGTCGGGAAGCCGGTACCCGGTGGGCGGCCGGGTGGACCGGCCGTGCCCGCGCTGGTCGTAGAGGACGACGTCGGCGCCGGCCGCGCTCAGCGGCCCCGCCAGGCCGCGGTGGAAGCCGGCCAGGTTGTCCGAGAGCAGGCCGTGCACCAGGACCACCACCGGCGCACCGGGGACGGCACCGCCGGCCGGCACCAGGCGCTGGACGTGCAACCGCACGCCGGGCACCTCGACGAAGGACATCGGTGCCTCACGGCTCCCGGACCGCGGCGGCCAGATGGTCCAGGACGTCGCCGACGGTCAGCCGCATCAGCTCGTCGAGTCCCCGGCCGGCGAAGAACGCACCCAGGTCGGCGCGGTCGCCGTAGCGCAGCCGGAGCTGTTCGGTGAGGGCGACCAGTTCGATGCTCTCGATGCCGAGGTCGCCGTCGAACGTGGTGTCCGGCGTGATGTCCACGGCGAGCCGGATCTCCTCCCCCATCACCGCCACGAGCAGGTCGGTGAACTCCGTCAGCAGCCGCGCGGCGGGATCGGCGGGCGTGGTGGATGCCATCGGTCTACTCCGCTCCGTCCGGGGACTCGACCCGGGCCACCACGTACCGGCCGCCGGAGCCGTCCACCTCGTCGAAGACCACCCGGAGGCGGGCACCGCCGCCGGTCACCGTGCAGCCGGTGCGGTCCAGGTCCGTCACGCCGGTGGAGCTGGCGCCGGGGGTCCCGAGGACGGCCGCCGCGGCGGCGGCCCGGGCCGCCCGGATCCGGGCGGACCAGGTCGGCGCGTCGTCCGCGGTGGTCGCGGCCGGCGCGGCGGCCGGCGCGCGGTCGGCCGGGTCCACGGCGCCGCCGGCGACCGGTTCGAGTCCGATCCCCGGGCCGGCGCCCGGTCCGCGCGGTCGCACCACGGCCACCGCGAGCGTGGCCGCCCGCGCCAGGGACACGTCCAGCGGCACCGGGAACGGACCGCTCACCGAGAGCCGGCCGGCCGGGCCCGTGCCGACCGTGACGTCGGCCGGGTACACCGGGCCACCGCCCGCCCGGTCCAGCCACGCGCGTACCGCGTCCTTCACCACGATCCGGCCGAGCAGCCAGGACCGGCGGTCCGGAGTGGACCGGGCGGCGTACTCGGCCCGCTCGGCCGCGTTGAGGTAGCGGCGCATCACGAACTCGCGGGCCGCCGGGTCCGGCCAGCCGTCCCGGAGCAGGAACCAGCCGCCGGGCCGGGGCTCGGCCAGGCGGATCCGCTCCGGCGCGGCCCAGATGTGGCGCCGCGCCCGCTCGTCGAGATCGAGGCGCCGGTAGGCCAGCCGGCGGACCGTGGCCCAGGTCCGGCCGTCCGGCCCGCGCAGCACCGCGTCGCCGGTGGGCTCGCGGCCGCCCGGGCGGACCTCGCCCACGCAGGCCAGCCGGGTGCCCTCCGGTGGCTGCGGGCCGTACCAGCGGATCCGGCCGATCGCCACCGGCATCGGAATCCCGCCGCCGCCGGACTCCAGCGGATACTGCTGGGTGCGGAAGCCCAGCATCTGGCAGAGGCCGTCGAGGACCGCGCCGGGCGCCGGCCGCACCGACAGCTCCGCCCGGACCCCGTTGTCGGCGAACGCCTCGACCGCGGCGATGCCGGCGTACCGGGGGCCGTGGAACAGCCAGCCGTCGGCGTACAGCCGGTCGGCGGCCACCGGCGGCGGTCGCTGCCCGATCAGCTCCGGATCGGCGCCGGCCGGTGCGGGCGGGTAGTCGTAGGCGACCAGGACGGTGCCGGTGGCGTACCCGTCGATCGACACCGCGGCCCGGTCCGGGCCGGTCGCCGCGGCGGTGACGGTCACCGTGGTCGGCGGTTCGGCCTCCAGCCAGCGCTGGGTACGGACGTCGTCGGCACCGACCACCACCCGGCCCGGGAACAGCGCGCGGGCCGCCTCGCACATCAGCTCGACCAGGCCGGCCAACGGCACCACGGGGAACGTGTCCGACGGGTCGGGCCAGTGCGGTGGCTGGCGCATGATGGCGTGGTCGGCCAGGTGCGGCATGGTCGCGAGGGAGCATTCGACGGTGGTCCGGATCCGGCCCGCCGTGCCGTGCTCCCCCGGGCCGTGCTCCCCCGGGCCGTGCTCCGCCGTGTCGGCCAGCCGTTCGAACCGGGGCGCCAGGCCGTCCGTCCAGAGCCCGGCGGTCAACCGGCGCAGCTGGGCCATCGTGCCGCGCGGCCGGCTGTGCGCCGCCACGGTGAGGTGTTCGCAGCCGGCCAGGGTGTCCGCCACGAAACCGGTGAGGCTGCCGTCGCCGACCTGGACGAAGGCCCGCACCCCGGCGTCGTACAGGCGCTCGACCAGGTCCTGGAAGAGCACCGGGTCGAGCATCTGGCGGACGGCGACCTTCTCCACCGCGGCCGGGTCGTCCGGCACCGGCTCCAGCGTCGCCGCCGACCAGACCGGCAGCCGCGGTGGCGCGGGCGGCGCCGCGGCCAGCAGACCCGGCAGCGACGGCAGGTACCGCTGCGCCGCCGGGGTGTGGAAGCCGTGCCGGAACGGCGTCATCTCCGCCGGTACGCCGCGGCCGTGCAGGTCACCGACGGCGGCGCGGACCGCCTCCGCGGGCCCGGACAGGACGGTCTGGTGTGGGCAGTTCTGGTGCGAGACGACCACCTCGCGGCCGGCCGCCGCCGACGCCGTGGCGGTGTCGCACCCGACCACGGCCGACACCACGTCGCCCGGGTCCGGGTCGTCCAGTCCCTGCGCCGCGACGAACCCGATGAACCGCTCCGCGTCGAAGTAACCGGCGTTGATCATCGCGGACCACTCGCCGAGGCTGTGGCCGAACAGCAGGTCCGGCGCCAGGCCCAGCTCGGCGAGCGCCGCCGCGAAGTGCTGCCCGGTGCTCAGGATCGCCGCCGGCTTGGCGACCGTTCCCGGCTCGGCGGACGCGCGGACCGGGGCGGGCACGCCCAGGCCGGCGCTGAGTTCGTCCGGGTCGGGCAGGTCGCCCGCCTCGAATCCGGGAAACATCCAGGCCACCTTTCCGCGGTCGGGTCCGATCAGCAGCGGGCGCGGGGCGAACCAGACGTCGTCCCGGCCGCGCCAGGCCCGCCCCCGCGCCACCACGTTCCGGGCCAGTGCGAGGCGGCGGGCGGTGGGGCCGACGACGGCCAGCCGGCAGACGCCGGTCTCCGGGTCGGGCGAGCTGTCGTTCGAGCACGTCAAGCTGGGCCCGGACGGCCCGGACGGCCCGGTTGCCCCGGCCGGCGCGGTCAGCAGGGCGTCGTCGCCGGGCCCGTCCGGACCCAGCAGCGCGGCCAGCCCGGCCACGGTGGGCGCGGTGAGGAGCAGGATCCGCTCACCCCCGCCCTCGACGACCCGAATCCGGCCGGGCCCGGCCGACGGCAGCCCGGCGGACGACGACCCGGCGGACGACGACCCGGCGGACGGCAGCCCGGCGGACGACGACCCGGCGGACGGCAGCCCGGCGGACGGCAGCCCGGCGGACGACAGCACCACCGACGGCAGTCCGGCGACCGGGCCGCGCGCGGCGACCGAGGCGGGCGCGGGAACCGGGGCCGGCGCGGTGTGTGCCGGGGCGAGGTTGCCGAAGGCGGACAGCGGCGCGGCGACCAGGCCGACCTGGCGGCGGTCGGCCGGGCCGTGGGCGAGTTCGTCGGCGAAGGCCACGGCGCCGGCCGCGGGATCGATCAGCCGCACACCGTCGCGGGCCATGTCGGCGGCGATCTCCGGCGTCACCATGCCGCCGGCGGCCGGGGACCAGGCGCCCCAGCCGATCGCCAGGACCCGCCGGGCGGCCCGCCCGTGCCACGCCCACGCCAGCGTGTCCAGGGCGTCGTTGGCCGCCGCGTAGTCGGCCTGGCCGCGCCGGGGGAACACCGCGGAGACGCTGCTGAACAGCACCAGCAGCGGCAGGCCGGCGCCGGCCGCGGCGACCAGCGCGCGGGCACCGGCCACCTTGGTCCGGTAGATCCGGTCGAACGCGCCGGGTACCTGGTCGGCCAGCAGCCGGTCCTCGTGGACCCCGGCGCCGTGCACGATCGCGTCCAGCCGCCCGTGCCGGCGCCGGACGTCGGCGACCAGGGACCGGACCGCCGCTGCGTCGGTGACGTCGAGCGACGTGTAGCGGACCGATCCGGCGGTGGCCGCCAGCCGTTCGAGCGTGGCGGCGATCTCCCGCTGCGCCATGATCCGGCGCGCCTCGGCGTTGATCAGAGCCGGCCGGGTGCCGCCACGGCGGACCAGGATCCGGCGAACCGCGGGTTCGTCCGGCGCGGCGCCGAGTTCGGGGTCGGGCGGGCCGTCCGCCGCCGGGGTGCGGCCGACCACCTCCAGCCGGCACCCGGTCCGTTCGGCCAGCGCGGTGGCCACCGCGGCGGTGATGCCCCGCGCCCCGCCGGTGATCAGCACCACCGATTCCGGGCCCAGGCCGGTGCCGGCCCAGGCGTCGCCGGCCGTACCCGGGCGGCCGGCGGGTGCCACCGCGAGCGTGCTGCGGCGGGCGCCGTCATGGCCCACGACCAGCGGACCGCCGGGGATGCCGAGTTCGTCCGCCAGGTGGGCGGCGACCGCCTCGGGCGGCTGCCGGGGGTCGACGTCGACGGCACGGGCGGCGAGCCCGGGGTGTTCCCGGGCGATGCCGCGGATCAGGCCGCGCAGGCCCGCCCCGCGTGCCGGATCGGTTCGCGGGTCACCGTCCCAGTCGAGCCCGAAGGTGCCGGCCGACCCGGTGACCACCAGCACCCAGCGGGCGCCGCCGAGGACCGCCGACCGCACCCGGCCATACGCGGCGGACACGTCCGGGCCGCCCCGGGGCGCCGGATCGACTACGGCCGCCGGGTCGGCCAGGGAGGCCAGGTCGACCAGGCTGTCGCCGGCCGCGCCCGGCCACGGCTCCTCCGGCCGGGCCAGCCGGACCCGGGCACCCGCGTCGGCCAGGCGGCCGGCGAGGGCGGCGGCAATGCCGTGGCCGTCGTCGACGATGACGAAGCCGTGACCGCCGACGAGCGTGTGGTCCGGTGCGGCGTCCGGCGGCGACGGGGCGACCGTGACCACGTACCGGTCCAGGTTCGGGTCCGGGTCCGAGTCCGGGTCCGGGTCCGGGTCCGGGTCCGAGTCCAGGTCCGGGGCGAGGTCCAGGTCCGGGGCGAGGTCCAGATCCGGGGCGAGGTCCAGATCCGGGGACGGGTCCAGGTCCGGGTGCGCGGGCTCGCGGTGGCCACCGAGCCAGTCCACGATGCCCTGGATCGTCCGGACGTCGGACAGGTCGCCGATCAGGCCGTTGCCCGCCGACCGGTCCAGCCCGAGGCGGTCGATCAGCGCACCGGCCAGCTCGGTCCGTTTGATCGACTCGATCGACAGGTCCGCTTCCAGGTCCAGGCCGGGTTCGAGCATGTCGACCGGGTATCCGGTGCGCGCGCTGATGACGTCGAGGACGGTACGCAGGAGATCCGGTCCCGCCGGGCCGGGTGCGGGCGGCACAACGGCCGGCTCCGCGACCACCGGCTCCACGACCATCGGCTCGGCGGCGGACGCGGCGATGGGTTCGGCGGCAGGTGCGGCCGCCGGCGGTTCTCCGCCGAGGAAGCCGAGCATCACGTCCCGGGTGGCGTTCAGGTAGGCCAGGACCGCCTGCTGCCGCCCGTCGACTGTTTGGTCACGCCCGGCCGGCGCCGCCGGGACCGGCGGCGCCGGGTCGATCAGGCGCGGCGGCCGGAGCCCGCCCGGCAGGTAGCCGCCGTCCACGTCCCGTACCAGCTGCCCGTCGACCGTCCACCCGGGACGGGCGGGCACGTCCTCCGCGGACACCAGCCGCACGTCCCGGCCCGCGAACAACGGTTCGGTGTCCACCGGCACCCCGGCGGCGGCGAGCCGGGCGAGCCCCTCCAGCAGCCGGCGCAGGCCGGGCCGGCCCGGCCGGTCGAGCGCCACCGCCGCGTGCGGGCGGCCGTCCAGGATCCGGTCCACCAGACCGGTCAGCACGGTGCCCGGCCCGGCCTCGACGAAGATCCGGGCGCCGGCCGCGTACATCTGCTCGATCTGCTCGGTGAACCGGACCGGGGCCATGAGCTGGGCGGTCAGCAGGGCCCGCATCTCCGCCGGGTCGTCCGGGTACGGCGCGGCGCCGGTGTTGCCCCAGACCGGCACCGCCGGTGCGTGCAGCGGCCACCGTGCCAGCGCGGCGGCGAACCGTTCCGGGGCCCCGGCCAGCATCCCGCTGTGGAAGGCGCAGGCCACGTCCAGCCGGGTCGCCGTGGTGCCGGCCGCGGACAACTCGGCCACCGCGGCCTCGATCTGCCCGGCCGGGCCGGAGAGTACGCACTGGTCCGGCGCGTTGTGGTTGGCGACCACCAGACCGGGGTGCCGGGCGAGCAGTCCGGCGAGCCGGTCCGGGCCGGTCGGCACCGCGGCCATCGCGCCGGGAGCGTCCCCGGCCGCGGCCAGGATCGCCTCCGCCCGGGCCTCGCTCATCGGCACCAGGTGGTCCGGGTCGACGGCGCCGGCCACCGCCAGCGCCACCAGTTCGCCGTAGCTGTGCCCGGCGACCAGGTCGGGCCGCACCCCGAGGCCGGCCAGCAGGTCCGCGGCGGCCAGCCCGGCGAGGCCCAGTGCGGGCTGGGCGACCCGGGTGTCCGCGAGGGCCTGCCGCTGGCGGCGCTCGGTGCCGGGGTCGAAGGCGGCCGGCGGGAACATCGCCGCGGCCGGCCCGGGCGCCGCGGCCAGCCGGTCCCGCAGCCGGGGGAACGCCACGAACAGGTCGGCCAGCATGCCGGGCCGCTGGCTGCCCTGGCCGGGGAAGAGCAGGGCGAGTTTTCCGTCCGGGACACCCGCGGCATCGGGTACGGCCGGAGCGTCGCGCACCTGCCGGGCGAGGTCGTCCAGGTCGGTGGCGACGAACGCCAGCCACACCGCGTCCCGGACGCCGGCCGCCGTCGTCCAGGCCAGGTCCCGCAGCCGCCACGGCCGGCCGGCCGCGTCGTTCGCGCGGATCAGCGCCGCCAGCCGGGCGAGGTGCCGGCCCGCCGCGGCCCGGTCGGACCCGCGGATCAGGAACAGTTCCGCCGGCCAGTCGTCGAGGCCGTGCGCCGGTTCCGCCGCGCCGTCGTGGCCGGTCAGCACGGCGTGGTAGTTGGCGCCGCCGAAGCCGAACGCGCTCACCGCCGCGACCCGCCGTGCCGGGCGTTCCGGCCACGGCCGCGGTGCCCGCTCGAAGACGAACGGGCTGCTCGCGGCGTCCCATGCGGCGCTCGGGCGGTCCAGGTGCAGGGTGGGCGGGCGGACCCCGGTGTGCACGGCGTACGCCGCCTTGATCAGTCCGGCCAGCCCGGCCGCGCACTTGGTGTGGCCGATCTGGGACTTCACCGATCCCAGCGTGGTCTGCCCGGTGGCGGCGCCGGCCGCGGTGAACACCCGGGTCAGCGTCCGCAGCTCGGTCCGGTCGCCGACCACCGTGCCGGTGCCGTGCGCCTCCACCATGCCGACCTCGGCCGGGGAGATTCCGGCGGCGCGGTAGGCCCGGTCCAGGGCCTGCTGCTGCCCGTCCGAGCGGGGCGCGGTCAGCCCCAGGGCGCGCCCGTCGCTCGATCCGGCGACCGCCCGGACCACCGCGTAGATCCGGTCGCCGTCCCGTTCGGCGTCCGCCAGCCGCTTCAGGACCACGCAGGACACGCTCTCGCTGAGCGTCGTCCCGCCGGCCGACGAGTCGAACGGGCGGCAGCGCCCGGTCGGGGACAACGCGCCGACCGCAGTGAACATGACGTAGTCGTACGCGGTGTTCTGCAGGTCGGCCGCGCCGCACAGGACCATGTCGCTGCCGCCGCTCCGCAGGTCCCGGCAGGCCTGGTCGAGCGCGGCGAGCGAGCTGGCGCAGGCCGCCGCCACGGTGTAGTTGGCGCCGCCGAGGTCCAGCCGGTTGGCGATCCGGCCGGCCACCACGTTGGCGATCGCGCCCGGGAACGAGTCCTCGGTCAGCCGCGGGAGCAGACCGGCCAGGTCCGGCGGGAGCTGCCCGAGGTACCCGGGCAGCATGGCCCGCAGCCGGTAGGCGGTGACCAGGTCGGATCCGCCCGGCTCGGTGGCGAACACCACGCCGGTCCGGGACCGGTCGAACGGCCGCCGGTGGTAGCCCGCGTCGGCGAGGGCACCGGAGGCCACCTCGAGGGCCAGCAGCTGGCCGGGGTCGATGCTGGCCAGCGACACCGGCGGGATGCCGTACCGGAAGGGGTCGAACGGAATCCGGGGCAGGAACCCGCCCCACCGGGAACTGACGGTGGCCTCGCCGGCCGGCCGGTCCGGGCGGTGGTAGACGGCCGGGTTCCACCGGTCCGGGTCGACCTCGGTGATCGCGTCGGTGCCGGTCAGCACGTTGCGCCAGAACCGGGCCGTGTCGGGGGCGCCGGGAAAGACGCCCGCCATGCCGACGATCGCGATGTCGACCGGCGCGGGTCCGGCCGCCACCGCCGGGGCCGGCCCGGTGACGCCCAGTTCGGCGGCCCGGTCCGCGAGGTACGCCGTCGCGCCCCCGGTCACCTGCCGGTGCAGGCGGTCCACCGTGGTCGGCGCCGCGCGCAGGGTCGCGACGTCGCCCATCATGTACATGCCGTCGCGGCGCTGCTCGGCCGGGTCGGCCTCGCGCAGCCGCGCGCCGTCCCGGCGTACCCCCTTGCTGGCCAGCCGGAGCCGGCCCAGATTGAGCCGTTCCAGCCGGCCCCAGGCCGGCCGGTCGCCGCCGGTGACCAGCAACTCCCGCCGGGTACGGGCGAAGGTCTCGGTGTAGCCGGTACGGGCACACCGGATCGCGTGGCCGGGCGAGGTCACCAGCAGCGCGGTCCCGGCACAGTCCAGCGCCGCCTGCCGGTACCCCGCGACGATCGCACCGTCCGCCACCGCCTCGTCGGTGAACAGGTAGGCGGTGCCCATCAGCACGCCGACGGACGCGCCGCGGTCGGCCAGCGGGGCGGCGAGCGTGGCCACCATGGCCGCGGAGCGTTCGTCGTGGATGCCGCCGGCGAACAGCACCTCGACGCCGGCCAGGTCCCGCCGGTCCCGCCCGGCGAACGCCAGCAGCCGCTCCACCTGCGCGTCCCAGAGCGCGAAGCTGCCCCGTGGCCCGACGTGCCCGCCGCATTCGGAGCCCTCGAAGACGAACCGGCGGGCGCCGTGCCGCAGGTACTGGTCGAGCAGGCCCGGCGACGGCGCGTGCAGGTAGGTGGCGACGCCCAGCGCCTCCAGCGGATCCGCCTGGTCCGGGCGTCCGCCGGCGATCAGCGCGCACGGCGGCCGGACCTGGGCGATCGCGGCGAGCTGGGCGGCCCGGATCTCCGGCGGGGCGAAGCCCAGGATGCCGACGCCCCACGGCAGGTCACCGAGCTGCCGCGCGGTGTCCGCGAGCAGCCGCCGGGTCTCGTCGCCGTCCATCCGGGCCAGCGCGAGGAACGGCAGGCCGCCGGCGGCCGCCACGGACCGGGCGAACGCCGCGCGGTCGCTGACCCGGGTCATCGGGCCCTGGGCGACCGGCAGTCCGCCGGGCCGCCCGGCCAGTTCCCCTCCGGCCAGTCCCCGGCCGGCCGCCAGCGGTCGCGCCGCCAGCGCGACGGACAGGTGGTCGCATATCGCGTCGCGGAAGGCCCGCACCACCGCCGCCGCCCCCCGATAGCGGTCCGCCAGCGGCCCGGCGGACGCGCCGTCGGAACCCACCGGGACCACCCCGGTACGCAGGTCCCGCCAGCCCGGGCGGACCGTCCGGGACCGGGTGCCCCGGGTCGGCGGAAGGTCCGGCCGGGTGTAGACGCGGTGCCCGTCGACGATCGCGGTCTCGGTGCCGTCCATCGCCCGGATCGCCGCCGCCACCTCGTACGGCAGTTCACTCTCGGCCACCAGGCTGAGCTGGCTGTCCAGCACGATCCCGGCCGCGCCACCGGCGACCGCCGCGGCGGCGGTGTGCAGTCCCAGGCCGCCCGCGGACCAGACCGGGACGTCCGGCCCGGTCCCGGCGAGCAGCTGTTGCAGCAGCACGAAACTGGTCAGCTCGCCGATCCGGCCGCCGGCCTCGGCGCCCTTGGCGATCAGGCCGGCCGCCCCGGCGTCCCGGGCGCGCCGCGCCTCGTCGGCGGACGTGACCTCGAGCAGGAACCGGCGTCCCGGCTCGTCCGCCGGGGCCCAGGCCGGCAGGCCGGCGAGGGTGGCGACGTCGAGCACGACGGTGCGCACCTGGTCCGGCAGGTCCGCGGGGCGCAGCCGGCAGCCGGCCGGCACGCGCACCCCGAACTCCCCCGCGACGGTCCGGCCGGCGTCGGCGAGCGCCGCCCGGGCGCGCCCGGGCGGGCCGTCCAGCGGCAGCACGCCGAGCGCACCACCACGGCAGACCGCCGGGACCACCCGCCAGCACGCGGCATCCGGCGCCACGCCGATCACCAGATCGTTGCGACGAAGCCAGGTGGACATCGCGCCCCTTCCTCGGTCGGGCTGCTGGCCTCACCCTCGCCGAGGTCTTCATGTAATCCGCATCGATGTTGCACGGCCGGCGCACCGGGCCGGGAAGAACGACACGTGCGCGGGCTCGGCGAGCCCGCGCACGTACCGCGTTCCGGTCAGCTGCCGCCGATCAGAATCCGCCGGGGTTGATGGCGCCGCCACGCCCCACGTCGAGCCCGCCGCCCCGGATCGGGGTGTCGAAGCCACCCTCGTCGCAGGCGATGCAGGTGCAGGTGCAGGTGTCGCAGCTGACGCAGGTGGTGGTGCAACCCTCCGTGACGCCGGTGATCGGGAACGGACGCTCGTTCTCCGACGTGATCACGCGGTACTCCATGTCGCTGATCATGTCGGTCAGCCGGCCGTCGAATTGAGCTCGGGGTTGTGTCATGGTCCACTTCCTGTGATCGGTACCGGCCGGGTCGGTCGACCCGGCCATGGTCGCCACCCTCGTGCGGGGTGGCCCGATGCGCGCACGGCGCCGCCGGGTGGCGGGTTCGTGGCGCTCATCGGAGCTTCGGGGCGGTGCGCGCCGCGACCGCCGCCCGGGCGGCGAGTTCGGCGGGCGTCGTCGCCAGGGGCAGGCGGAGCATCACCTCGGCGGCGCTGCGCTCGCCGGTCCGGCCGGCCCGGTCGGCGACGGGCACCTCGCCGGGCGCCGGCAGCATCTCCTCGACGAAGACGTCGAACGGCCGGTCGGCCGGGCCGGTGACCGGGTTGAGCGCCCGCTCGACCACCTCGACGGCGGCCAGGCTCTCCAGGTCGCACACGTACGGCTTGCTGTACGGCCCGCGGCTGTACACCGCCACCCAGCGGGGCAGCCGGAACTCCTCGCGCAGCCGGGTCAGCGCGGTCAGCTTCGCCAGGTCGGTGGCGGCGTCCGGGGACCAGAACTCCGCCGCGGGCAGCCGCCACTGGGCGGGCGACAGCACCAGCAGGTCGCCGACCGTCATCCGGGGCAGGAAGCCGCGGTGCGGCAGCGCCAGCAACGGCAGGCGCATCCGGGCCTGGCTCAGCAGCCGCGTCGCCGGGTCGTGCCGGATCAGCTCCATCAGCAGGTTCCACGGCCAGAGCGGCGACCGCATGCTGTGGTAGAGCAGCCGGACCGGGCGGCCGTGGTGTTCCAGCACCACCGAGTCGCCGTCGCGGCGCGCGGTCAGCTCGGTCAGCGGGAGGAACCGCGGCGGGTCGTCCGGCGCCGGCTCGCAGTACGCGGCCAGATCCGGGTCGCCGGTCCAGACCCCGGTGTACCGCGGCCGGCGGACCGCGTTCGCGGCGACGTGCCACAGCGGCGGCACCATCAGCTCCACCGAGGTGACACCGGTGCGCCGGTCCAGTTCGTCCAGGAAGGACCGGTACGCCGCCACGTGCGCCTGCGGGCCGTGCAGCGCCTCGATCGCCTGGGTGAACCGCGCGTCCAGCACCCCGGCCGGCCGGATGATGTCCAGCACGGCCTGGCGTCCCGAGGCGGTCGGCCGGACCACGCAGTCCACCGGCCAGTCGAGATCCACCGGCGGCGCGCCCAGCCCGTCCAGCAGCCCCGGGGTCAGCCGCAGCACCGGCCCGCCGGGCCCGGCCGCGGCGTGGTCGTCGATCCAGCGGACCAGCCGGTCGTAGCCGGAGCCGGGGGTACGCGGCGGCTGCCATCCGGAGGACGGGTGCGACGGGCGCCCGGCGTGCCGGACCGGGGTGGTCCCGTCCCCGGCGGCGGCCTCGGACAGCCGGTCGCCGAGCAGGTCGAGCACCGGGCGCGGCGCGGCGTCGAGCCGGTCCAGGACCGGTGACCGGCCGGCCGGCCGGTCCGCGCACGCCAGCTCCACGATCCGCAGCACCTGCCGGACCGCCCCCTCGACGGCCCGCACCCCCGGGCCGGGCACCGCGCCGTCGGCGACCCGGTACACGTCGACGTACTCCTCGACGCCGGCGCCCACCGGGGCCGCGGCGCCCACCGAAGCCGCGGTGCCCGTCACGGCCCGCCAGCCGGTCCGCCGCCGGCGCGGCGGGGTGCACGGCTCGATCACGCCCATCATGGCGAGGACACCGAGAAGGCCGCGAACCTTCTCGGTGTCCTCCGCCGCCGCGTCCGGACCCAGCAGGGACGCGGTGACGTCGCCGACCGTGCGGACCCCGCCGTGCAGCGCCTCGGTGATCGCGGTGAGCGGGCCGGTCCGCCGCACCGTGATGCTGCGCAGCCGGTTGACGTTCGCCGGGTCGACGGTCCACAGCCGCAGGTGGTCACGCTCGACGCGGCGCAGCGGGGTGACCGCGACGCCGGTGTCCGCGGTCAGTTCCGCGCCGAGCGCGAGTTCCCGGCGCGGCACGGCCACGTTCTCCACCCGCTCGACCGCGAACCTGTCGGCCAGCTCCGGCAGGACCAGGTGCGGCGGCCCGCCGTCCCGGACCGGGGCGAGCGCGACCTGGCAGAGCCAGGTCCGGGGCGTGGTCTTGACCGTTCCCCGGGCGATCATCCGCCACAGGTACGCGCTGCGCCGCCGCATCCGCTTGGTGGTCCAGGGCTCGCCCCGGGCGAGGCGGCGCCGGATGTCCTCGGCCGGCGCCAGCACACCGTCGGCGATCGCCCGGCGCCCCACCGGATCCTCGGTGAGCAGGCGCCACGGCAGGGCGAGCAGCCTCTCCCGCTCGTCCGCCAGCAGCTGCTCGGCGCGTACCTCCAGGTCGCCGATCCGGTGCCCGAGCCCGGCCACCTCGGTCAGCCGGTCCGCCAGGGCGCCGCCGGCCTCCACCGAGCGGGCCACCTCGGCCAGCCGTACGCACTCGCCCGGCGTCGCGGGCGTGCCGTTGTGCAGCTTGCGGCGCAGCGCCAGCGCCCACCGTCGCTGCGCGGCGGTCAGCCGTGGGTCCGGGACCAGCTCGGTGCCGATCCGCTCGGCGAGGGTGCCGCCGAGGCCGGCGTACCCGGCGCGGGCCCGCCGCAGTTCGCGCAGCAGCGCGAAGAGGTCGGGCGAGGCGCCGGCCAGCCAGTGCCGGATCGGCAGGCCGGCGACGCGCAGCAGGGCGAGCCCGCCGGTGCGTGGCGCGGCCGGGAGTCCGTCCGTGCGGGCGGCGGCCCGGCTCGCCGCCGGATGGTCGACCGGCAAGAAGATGGTCACGACTGCTCCTCTGTCCGCGCCGGCGATCCGGCGCCCGACCAATCTCGCCGATGCCTGCATCGCGGCGGCACCGTGCCGTTCATCGGCCCGGCCCTACCGCAGCCCGAACGCGGACAGCCAGCGGCGGTCGCCGGTCCCGTCGAGGCTGAGCAGCGCGGCCACCACGCCGGCGGCGCCGGCCAGCAGGCTCAGGTCGGTGTCCGGGCCGCGGACCAGCCGGTCCAGCCGGGCCTCCAGCACCCCCGCCAGGTGGTCGCGGAGCGGTCCGGCACCGGGTAGCCGGGCGTACCGGTCGAAGGCGTCCATCACCAGCAGCAGGCCGGCCGCGCCGTGGCAGACGCCCACCCGGTCCGGGTACTGCTCGTCCAGGTGGACGTCGTCGTCGTAGCCGGTCAGGAACGATCCGGCGGCGTCGGCCGCGAAGGCGGACAGGCCGGGATCGTCCAGCACCCGCGCCGCTTCCCAGAGCGCCCAGGCGATGCCCGGATTGCCGTAGCACCAGGCCTGCCGGCGGGACACGTGCCGGGTGGGCCCGGGGACCGGGCGGTGGACGGCCCGGCCGGTGGACGGCCAGCTCCGCACGCCGCGGCCGTCCACGTACGACTGCGCGACCAGCCAGTCGGTGACCCGGCGCAGGGCGGCGTACCCGGCCGCGGGCAGCGCCCCGGCGTCGGCCGCGGCCCGCAGGCCGACCGCGACCCCGGGTGCGCCGTGCCCGATGCCGGCGTTGACCCGGCCGACGTTGAAGGCGCGCAGGACGTCGTCCCGGTACTGCCCGACCCGCAGGCCGGCCAGGTCCGGTGTGCCGCACAGCGCGGTGAGGTGGGCGACGATCGGCGCGCCGTCGGCGGGGTCACCGGCCGGGTCGCCGGCCAGGACCGCCAGGGTGCCGGACGGTCCGCTGATCAGGTCGTAGTCGTCCCAGCCCACCCGGTCGCGCCGCCAGGACGCGCCGGCCGCCGCGGCGGCCAGCCGGGCCCGCATCGTCGCCGCGGTGGGCGCGAGTTCCGGCCAGGTGCCGGACGCCCGGGTGAGGGCGAGCACGAAACCGGCCATGCCGCCGCCGTTGACGCCGAGCCGCCCGGCACCGCCGCGGCACCGGGCGAGCCAGGCGCGGACCGCCGCCGGGACCGGCCGCGGTGCGCCGGGCGGCCCGGCGTCGGCCACCATCGCGGCGACCAGCAGCACGCCCGGGTCCTCGAACGGCCCGCCGCCGGGACCGGACCGCGCGGTGTACGCGTCCAGCACCGCGCCCGCCGCGTCCAGGACCGCCGCCGTGTTCGGTGCGGTGTCTCGAAGGGACACGGGTACCGCCTCTCGTTGCTATTCGGGGTCGACGATCACCACGAGGGCGCTCGGCAGCGCCGCGGTGGGTGCGGACCAGCCGGCCGGGACGCCGCCGTCGGCGCCGTCCGCCCGCAGTCGCTCCTCGACCTCGGCGAGGAGCGCGCCGGCCTGCTCCGCGGCCCGGACCCGGTCGCCGGCGTGCGGGCCGGTCACCGCGCGGGCCGGGCGGAGTGCGCGGCCATCGCCTCGGTGAGCACGCTCTGCCGGGTGATCGGCAGGGCGGCCCGGTTCCAGTGGAAGATGATCAGGTAGGCCAGGGCCGCGCGGGGGCCGAGTTCGGCCGCGTCCGTGTGGAAGTACTCGCGCAGCCACCGGTCCCCCTCGGCGGCCACCGTCGCGCGGTAGTCGGCCACCGCCTGCCGCAGTTCCGGGCGGACCAGCCCGAGCATCTGGCCGGTGGCGACCCAGCCGGCGCGCAGCGTCGCGGTGAGCGGCTCCAGGTCCAGCCGGCCGGTGACGTCGGGGCCGAGGCGGCGCCCGGTCTGCCAGCGCACCCGGTCCCAGACGTCCAGGTCCTCCCACCCGACGATCCGCAGCGCGTCGAACGCGGTACGCAGCATCAGCAGCGACAGCGCCCAGTCCGGGCCCGGCGAGCCGCCCGGGGCGGCGGCCGTGCCGTGGTACGCCAGCCAGACCAGCGAGTCCGCGGTGAACATCCGGTGCACGCTGCGCATCGACACCGGGCCGCCGAACAGCCGCACCTCCGGCTCGTAACAGGCGGGCCGCCAGTCCCGGATCAGGCCGGCGCCCTGCCAGTCGAGCACGTGCCGGCGGACCGCGTCGGCCACCGCCGGCCGGGTGCCGGGCGCCGGGTGGAACCGGACCCGCAGACCGGGCGGCTTGTGCATGAAGAAGAAGTCGTCGATCCGGTCCGCGGCGAGCAGGTCCCGGACCGCGGCGAGCAGGGCCGGGTAGACCGGATGCCGCCCGCCCGGCCCGAACGACAGGTCGTACTGCAGCCAGTCCGTGGCGTCGCGGTCCCGGCGCAGGCCGGCCAGCCCGGCGTCGACGAACACCCGGCACGCCCGGGCCAGGTCCCCGTCGTCCGGTGCGGTGCCGTCATCGGCGGCGGCCCGGGCGCACTCCCGCAGGAACTGCGGCAGCGGCAGGCCGGCCGGGCCGGCGGAGGCGATCTTCGAGGTGGGCACCAGCGGACAACTCCTTGACCGGCGTAGGGACCGGCCCAGGATCGTCCGTGGTGTTCATCGCCGCGGCATCACCGGGTTCATCGTCCGGCCGCGGTGGCCAGGGCCCGCCCGTCCGGCAGCCGCACGTAGTCGACCAGGATGCGCCCGGCGCGTTCCTCCAGCAGGCGGTAGCCGGACTTGCGGGCCAGCGCCAGCGCGGTCATGGCGCCCGCCACCGTCTCCCGCGGACGGGCCAGGCCACGGTGCACCTCGGCGAGCCCGAGCAGCGCCTCGACCTGCGGGTACCGGTCGTGGCTGTCCCAGGTGAGCCGGATGACCGTGACGTACTCGGCGATCGCCTCCGCGGTCCGGCCGGCCCGCTGGTGCACGGCGGCGAGGACGTTGTGCGCGCCGGCCACCGCCCGCCGGTCGTTGATCGTCCGGCCGAGTTCCAGGGCACCGGTGGCCAGCCGGGCGGCGAGCTCGGTCCGGCCCCGGTCGCGCTCCACCGCCGCGAGCCGGGGCAGCACCTCGCTCTCCCCGCTGCGGTCGCCCAGCTCGCGCATGACGGCGACGGCGTCGGTGAGCCGGGCGGCGGCGGCGTCCAGCATCCCCTTGGCGTGGTACGTGTGCCCGAGGCAGACCCACATCACCGCCCGGCCGTGCCGGTTGCCGCACTCGGCGAGGATCCGCTCCGCCGACTCCAGCGCCCGCACGCTGTGGTCCAGCAGGCCCAGTTCCCGGTAGACGTCGCCGAGCCGGCCGAGCAGCACACCCTCGATGTAGCGGTCGCCGATCCGCCGGGCCACCTCGAGCGCGGTGGTCAGGCAGCGCTCCGCCTCGACGGGCTGACCGGCGTTGCGGTACGCCACCCCGAGGCTGCCGCCGGCCACCGCCTGCACCTCCGGCCAGCCGGCCCGCCGCCCGGCCGCCAGCACGGTCCGGTAGTGCGCGAGCGCCTCGGTGTAGTGGCTCTGCCGGCTGAGCGCGTCGGCCAGGTTGAAGTGCGCGGCGGCCACCGCCATCGGGTGGTCGTCCGCGGCCGCCGCGGCCACGCCGGCCCGGCCGACGGTGAGCCAGTCCGGGGTGGACATGTTCAGCCAGAAGTATCCGCGGAGCGCGTCCGCCAGCCCCCAGGCCACCGGCCGGGGTCCGTGTTCCGCGGCGTGCGTGACCACCCCGACCAGGTTGACCCGCTCGGCGTCCAGCCAGCTCAGGGCCGCGGCGGCGGAGCCGAACCGGGGCAGCTCCGCCGGTTCCGGCGCGCCCGGGTGGCCGAGCGCGCCGTCCGGCAGGTCGGGCAGGCGCAGCCGCTGCGGGTAGACGGTCCGGGCCGCCTCGGCCACGGCACGCAGGTACCACCCGCCCAGCCGGGCCACCGCGGCCCGGCGGTCGGGGCCGGACTCGTCGGCGACGGCCCGTTCGGCGGCGTACAACCGGAGCAGGTCGTGGCACAGGTACCGGCCCGGGGTCTGCTCGTGCAGCAGGTGCGCCCCGGCCAGGATCTCCAGCTGGGCCGCCGCCTGGGCGACCGTGGTGCCGCCCAGCGCCGCGGCGGCGACGGCCGTGACGTCGGTGCCGGGCACCAGGCCGAGCAGCCGGAACATCCGCCGCGAGTCCGCGCCCAGCCGGTCGTAGGACAGGTCGAACGTGTTGCGTACGGCGGCGTGCTCGTCGCCGGTGACGGCGAGGGCGGCCAGCCGGTCCCCGTCCCGCAGGCGCTCCACCTGGTTGCCGATGCCGTCCCACGGCCGGCAGCTCAGGTTCGCCGCGGCGATCCGCAGCGCGAGCGGGATCCGTCCGCACAGCCCGGCCAGCTGCCGGGTGGCCTCCGGCTCGGCCGCCACCCGGCGGCTGCCGAGCAGCCGCTCCAGCAGGGCACCGGCCTCGTCGTCGCCGAGTCCGTCGAGCACCACCGGCGCGGCGCCGTCCCGGGCCACCAGGCCGCCGAGCCGGCTGCGGCTGGTGATCAGGACCAGGCAGCCGGGGCTGCCCGGGAGCAGCGGCCGGACCTGGTCCGGGGTGTACGCGTTGTCCAGCACGACCAGCACCCGCCGGTCGGCGAGCAGGCTGCGGTAGATCTCGGCGGCGTGCTCCGGGTCCGCCGGGATCCGCGGCGCCGGGCAGCCGAGCGCGAGCAGGAACCGGACCAGCGCCTCGGCCGGGTCCAGCGGCTGCTCGGCGGCGTGCCCGCGCAGGTTGAGGTACAGCTGCCCGTCCGGGAAGTGGGCCCGCGCGCGGTGTGCCCAGTGCACGGCGAGGGCGGTCTTGCCCACGCCCGCGGTACCGGTGATCAGGCCGACCGCCATCGCGGTGGCCGGCGCACCGGTCGCCGCCGGCAGCAGCGCGTCCAGCTGGGCCAGGGCGTCACCGCGGCCGGTGAAGGCGGCGACGTCCGCGGGCAGCTGGGACGGCGGCGGGCTGCCGGCCGGTGGGCCGTCCGGCTCCGGCCGGGCCGCGGGCGGGCGTTCCGCGGCGGCGGCGACGGACGGCGGCCCGGACCACGGGCGGAGCACGGCGCCGGTGCTGTCCTGCAGCACCGCGGTGTGCACCTCCTGCAGGTCGGGGCCGGGATCGATGCCGAGGTCGTCGGCCAGCCGGGCGCGCATCCGGCGGTAGACGTCCAGCGCGTCGGCCTTCCGGCCGGACCGGTACAGCGCCAGCATGAGCTGGCCGATCAGCCGCTCCCGGCCGGGATTCGCGGCCACCAGGTCCATCAGTTCCGGTACCAGCTGCGCGTGCCGGCCCAGCCGCAGCTCCAGGTCCAGGCACTGCTCGGTGGCCGCCAGCCGCTGCTCGTCCAGGCGGGCGGCACTGGACTCGATGATCTCCCCGGTGAGACCGGCCAGGCTGGGCCCGCGCCAGAGGCCGAGGCCGCGGCGGAGTTCGGCGGCCGCCCGGTCCGGCCGGTCCGCCGCCACCAGCCGGGTGGCCGCGGCGGTGGCCGCCTCGAAGGCGTGCCGGTCGAACCGGTCCGGGGCCAGGTGGATGCGGTAGCCGGGCCCGTCGGCCACGATGAGCGGGTCCGGTTCCGCGGCGGCGAGCTGCCGGCGCAGGTCGGAGACGGAGTTCTGCAGCTGCCGCTTCGCCGTTGCCGGCGGGTCGGCCCCCCACACGGCGTCCAGCAGGTAGTCCAGCGACAGCGCCCGGCCGTCGTTGATCAGCAGCGCGGCGAGGATGCGCTGCCGGCGCTGACCGGCCAGCCGCACCGGGCCGGCCTCCGTCCGGATCTCGAGCGGACCCAGAATGCCGAAAAACACGAGGTGTCCTTCCCCCACAGCGGCCACCGGCGACTCTGGACCCCCTCCAGAGCCGATCGACGTCGGCCACTCCCCAAGGTGTACGGGAAAGGCCGCGGGCGGGTTCAATGCCGGGGGCGATTATCGGCACCGGACACCGTACCGGCAAGTAGTGTGCGCGCAGGTCAGGGGCGGTCCTCGCCATTGAGCGGATCTGTCCGGTAACGACGGTAATACTGGCCGTCCGACCGGTAGACCGGGTCCGTCCGATATGGCCACTCATCCTCGTCCGGGCTCGCATGCCGGGGCCGCGGAACCGATTCCGCACCGTGGTGACCGTTCATTCCGTACCCATTCGTGCCGTGCCCGTTCGTGCGGAGTCCCTTCGGGCCGTGCCCGTCGAGGCGCGGTGCGGAGGTCCGCGGGCCGGCGGGTACCGGTCCGACCGGTAGCCGCGGGCCCAGCACCGTCTCGTCCGGGCCCTGCGCATGCCGGGCCCGGTGCCCGCTCCCGCCGTCCCACCCGCCGGTCTCCACGCCCTCCAGGTAGCCGGTCGCCTGCAGCATGAACAGCCGGGCGTAGGTTCCCTCGGCGAGCAGCAGTTCCTCGTGGCTGCCCTCCTCGATCAGCCGGCCCTGGTCCAGCACCACGATGTGGTCGGCCAGCCGCACCGTGGAGAACCGGTGGGCGATCAGCAGCGCGGTGGCGTTGTGCGCGATCTCCCGCAGCCGGCCGAAGATCTCCGCCTCGGCCTCCGCGTCGATCGCCGCGGTCGGCTCGTCCAGCACGACCAGCGGGGCCTGGCGCATGAACGCCCGGGCCAGCGCGATCTTCTGCCACTGCCCGCCGGAGAGCTGGTGGCCGTTGGCGAACATCCGGCCCAGCGTGGTGTCGTACCCGTCGGGCAGCCGGTCGATGAAGTCCGCGGCCCGGCTCTGCTCGGCGGCCAGCCGCACCCGGTCCCGGTCGCGCATGTCCGCGATGCTGCCGAAGCCGATGTTCTCCAGCACGCTCAGCTCGTACTTCACGAAGTCCTGGAAGATGACGCCGATGCTGCGCCGCAGACCGGCCAGGTCGTACTCCTCGATCGGCGCGCCGTCGACCAGGATCTGGCCGGCGGTCGGCTCGTACAGCCGGGCGAGCAGCTTGACCAGGGTGGTCTTGCCGGCTCCGTTGGCACCCACCACCGCGACGCACTTCCCGGCCGGAATCACGCAGGAGAGCCGGTCCAGCGCGACCCGGGTGGTGCCCGGGTAGACGAACGTGACGTCGCGGAACTCGATGCCGTGGACCAGCCGCCGCGGGAACGGGCGGGACCCGCCGACGATCTGCGACTCGGGCAGTTCCAGGAACTCGAACAGGTTCCCCACGAACAGCGCGTCCTTGTACAGCTGGCCGATCGTGGCGACCAGCACGTTCGCCGAGGTCTGCACCCGGCCGACCGCCTGGACGAAGCCGGTGAACTGCCCGACCAGGCCGACCGAGATGGTGGCCACCATGGCGTACAGCACGGCGCCCGCGGACACCGCCACGCTGAGCAGCGTGAGCGGCAGGTTGACCAGGGTCTGCCGGCGGATCAGGCCGCGGTCCACCGTGAAGAAGCGGGAGATGGCCGCGCGGTACCGGACCATGAACAGCGGCTCGAGCTGCAGCAGGCGGATCTCCTTGAACGCCTTGTCGCTGGTCATCAGCTGCTGCAGGTAGCCGATCCGGCGGCGTTCGGCGGCGCGCTGGTGCTCGATCCGGAAACTCCTGCGGCCGAACACCAGGTTCGCCACCAGCGCCGGGATCGGCGAGGCCAGCAGGCACAGGCCCAGCACCGGATCCCAGGAGAACAGCACGGCCAGCATGGAGACCAGGGTGACGACGGTGCCGCCGGCCCCGATCAGGCTGGAGAAGATCTGGTACGGCCGGACGCCCGCCTCCCGGCTGGCGCGCTGCAGGCTGTCGTAGTACTGGTCGTTCTCGAAGTGCTGCAGGTCGAGCGCCACGGCCTTGCTCAGGATCCGCTCGTTCATCCGGTTGGCCAGGTGGATCTGCAAAATCGCCTGGGCGTACCCCTGGACCGAACCCAGCACGGTGGAGCCCACGGACAGCGCCGCCAGCATCAGGCCGGCGCGCAGCGCCCGGTCCACCGCGGCCTCGGACCCGCCGGCGGTGATCGCGTCCGCCACCGCCTGCACGGCGGCGGCGGTGAGCTGCACCTGGTACGCGGGCAGCAGCCCGGCCACGACCGTGAGCAGCACGACGGCGCCGACGGTCGGCGGACTGACCGACCAGACGAGCCGCAGAACCCGCAGCGAGACGCCGAGACGGCGGCCCGGCCGGCTGGTGTCCACTGTCACGCGACCCCACTTAGGTTCGGCCAACCGCGCAACCGTGCCGTACCGCGTTCATCGGCCCTGCATCGCACCGTTCATCGCGGCTTCAGCAGCGTGATCCGGTTCGCACCGAGTTCGGTCACGTACAGGTATCCGGTGGCCAGGTCCTCGGTGACGTCGAGCGGCTGGCTGAAGCCGGTGAGCCCGGTCAGGCCGGTGGTCCGGTTCGACAGCGCGCCGGACGCGGCCACGTCGAACGTCTGGATGTCCTGGCCGGCCGAGTAGCGCACCACCAGCAGCTTGCCGTCCAGCGCGCCGCCGAACGCGGAGCCGCGGTACTCGATCACCCCGTTGGCGGAGGCGTGCAGCCCGGCGTCGTACGTGCCGGCCAGGTCGAAGGCGACGTCGGGCAGGGTGCCCACCGGGTATGCCGGGACCTCGAACGGGTCCGTCCCGGCGGTCGGGTTGCCGCCGGCCAGCACCCACTCGCACCGGCCCGGGTTGGGGTGGCCGTAGTACCGGCCCGGCCGGACGTCGAAGACGTAGTCGGTCTCCGCGGTGGGCACGCCGGTCAGCGCGGGCACGGCCGGTCCGGTGTAGCCCCGGCGGGTACAGGCGGCGGGCAGCGGGTTCGGGGTCGCCGGGGTGTTGCCGCCCGCGGCCGAGCCGTTGGTCGGCGCGTACAGGTGCCCGTTGCGGTGCCACACCAGGTCGAAGGCGTTGCGGACACCGGTCGCGTGCAGGGTGAGCGCGGCACCGGCGGCGTACGGGTCGTAGCTGCCGCCGTCCTCGGTCTTGACGTTCAGCGGCAGCGTGGCGGGCAGCCGGGCCGGGTCGAGGCGGAGCACCGCCGCGCTGAGCCGCCGTTCCGGCCGGTTGGCCCAGGTCGAGTCGGGGGCGCCCATCGCGTTGTTGGAGCCCTGGCTCAGGTAGATCGCCCCGTCCGGGCCGAACGCCAGCGAGTTCGTCTCGTGGTCCTTGACCGAGCGCGGCAGCCCCACCAGGACCTGGGTGTAGGTGCCGAGGTCGGGTCCGCTGAGCCGGCCCACCCGGCCGGTCCAGTCGGGCACGTTCGCGGTGCCGGTGTACTGGTAGTTGTCGGTGATCCAGAGGACCGGCGCGGCCGCGGTCGACGCCGGGTCGAACGCCATCCCGATGACCGTGCGGGCCGGTGCGCCGGGCAGCCCGAGCGCGGCCGCGTTGTCGCGGACCGTGGTGATCACGGCCGGGGTGCCCAGCGTGCCACCCGCGTTGATCGGGAACCGGAAGATCCGCCCGTCCAGCGTGCCCGCGTAGAGCCGCCCGTCGGGCCCCTTCAGCACGGTCGTGAAGGCGGCGCCGGTGGCCACCCCGACGGTCTTCTCGAACGCGACCGGCCCGCCGGGGCCGGGGCCGCTGCCGGTGGTGAAGACCATCGAGTACGGCGCGAACGCGGCCCCGGTGACGTCGGTGACCCCGCTGGTGAGGGTGAACCGGTACGCGGTGTTCGCCGCCAGCGCCGCGGTCGGCGAGAGGTTGACGACGTCGCCTCCGCCGCTGGTCAGCCGGTTGGCCGGCACGGCGGCGCCGTCGGTGAGCCGGGTCAGCGTCACCGTCGACGCGGTCAGCGAGCCGGGCGCCACGCCGCCGTTGGGCAGCACCAGGTCGGCGACCACGCTGGTGGTGGTGGAGACGCCGGTGGCGCCGTTGGCCGGGGCGCCGGCCCGTACCGCCGGGATGGTCTCCGCCCCCGGGACCGATGCGATGTCGATGTAGTGGAACTTGGTGTTGGTGCCACCGGCCGGGCTCAGCGTCAGCTTGCCGTCGGTGACCCGCACGGTCCGGGTGACGGTGGCGTGCCGGACCGACGCGGTGGGCACGAACGCGGCGACCGCGTTCTGGTCCTCGACGCTCGCCCAGTGCGCGCTGTTCGTGGCGGTGCCCGCGTCGCCCACCGCGACGGTGACCCGGTACAGGCCGTTCGGCACCGCGGCCTCCCAGGCGCCGGGGGTGGTCACCCCGGGCGAGCCGGCCGGCAGCTGCGCGTGCATGAAGGTGGCGAGCCGCACGTCGGCCTGCCCCGAGGTGGTCCGGTTGCGGCCGTTGCCGGTGAGGTCGACCGGGGTACGTTCACCGAGGTCGACCCAGCCGTAGCCGCGGGCCGCCGAGTACGCCCCGCCGGAGTCCCGCAGGTAGCCGGTGGGCGGCGCGGTCGCCGCGTCGGAGAAGTTGACCCGCAGCTCGAACGGCGGGTCCGCGGTGACCCGGGCGATCTCGACGTAGTTCAGCTTGGTGTTGGTGCCGCCGGTGGCGTCCACGGTCAGCCGCCCATCGGTCACCGGCACGGTCACCGTGGCCTGCCGGTACTCGGCGTCCGCGGTCGACACGAAGCCGGTGATCGCGGCGGCCCCCTCCACCCGGACCCGGTGGCTGCTGTTGTACGCCGGCCGGTCCCCCACGGACACGGTCACCTGGTACTGCCCGGCCGGCACGGTGTACTCCCAGGCGCCGGGGACGAGGACCCCGCCGGTGCCGCCGACGTCGCCGTACTGGAGATGGATCAGCGTGTTGAGCCGGGCGTCGATGCCGGCCCGGGCCCGGTCGCGGGTGTTGGCGGTGAGGTCGAGCGGCACCCGGGTACCGGACAGGCTGTCCTGCCGCACCCAGCCGGAGCCGCGGGCGGCGTCGAACGCGGCACCGGTGTCCGCGGTCCAGCCACTCGGCACCGGCGACCCGGCCGGCTGGAAGTTCACCTTCGCCACCGGGGTGACGGCCGCATGCGCGGGCGCGGCCGGGGCCAGACCGGCGAGAGGCAACAGCAGAACGGCGAGAACTGTCCAGATACGACGGTGCATGACGACAACCTGGCACGCCGGTACGCCTCCGGGGCTGTCGCACATCCGTCGCCGCGACCGGGGCGACAATCCGTCGCCGAATCACGGCGATTCGACCGGATAGGTGGGGGTGGACGGTCCCCCGGACGAGGTTCGGCAATTTCCCCTATGCCGGTGGATCTGCGGTTTGACGGCGTTGTCCTTTGCCGCGCGGAACCCGGGCGCGAACTATTGCGGAGGATTGCCGAATTGGCGGGACAAGGTTACCGAACCGATCTGCCGGGAACCGGCTGGCTGGTCGTCCAGGCCCAGTGCCAGGCGACCGGTGCGGGCCTTCTTGGCCGTGTACATCGCGGCGTCGGCGCGGGCGATCAGGGTGTCCGGTGTGGAGGTCGCCGGGCCGCCCCAGGCCACCCCGATGCTGGCCTGCGGCAGCAGCCGCTCCCCCGCGACGTCGAGCGAGCCCGTGGCGAGCGCGCCGGCCAGCGCCTCGCCGATCCGCCGGGCCTCCGCCGGGCCGGCCACGTCCGCGCAGATCACCACGAACTCGTCGCCGCCGAAGCGGCCCACCACGTCGCCGTCCCGGACCGCACCGCGCAGCCAGCCGGCCACCCGGACCAGCAGCTGGTCGCCGGCGGCGTGCCCGAGCCGGTCGTTGACGTCCTTGAACTCGTCGAGGTCGATGAAGGCCACGGCGGTGCCCCGGGTACGGCCCGGGCCGGCCAGCGCGTCCTCCAGCGCGGTGAGCGTCGACGCCCGGTTGCGGCACCCGGTCAGCGCGTCGTACGTGGCCCGGTGCTTCAGCTCGTCGCGGAGCCGGACGTCGTCGGTGATGTCGGTGAGGCAGATGATCGCGCCGGTGACCTCGCCGCCGCCGGTGGTCAGGGTGCGCAGGTTCGCCCGGATCCGGCGCAGCCCGCGGTGGTCGGTGTGGCCGTACTCGATGTCGACGTCGCGGCCGGCGCCCAGCACGTCGGCGAGGGCGGCGTCGACGACCGGGCGATCGGCCGGCACGATCGGGCTCAGGTGCCCGTCGTCCAGCACGTCGCCGGCCTTCGCACCGATCGCCCGGGCCGCCCGCTCATTCTGGTAGACGATCCGCCGGTCGGCGTCGATCTGCACGATGCCGAGCGGAATCGTCTCGGTGAGCCGGCGCATCAGCTGCTCCCCGGCCCGCAGCGCCTCCTGGGCGGCCATCTCGTCGGAGATGTCGAGCATCTCGCCGACCACGACGCCCTGGTCCGGGTCGGCGAGGAAGTTGTGGTTGGTGATCTCGAACCAGATCGCCCGGCCGTCGCGGTGCAGGTGCCGCAGCCGTACCCGGCGGGCCTCGCCCGGACCCGCGGCGAGCAGGTCCATCCAGCTCACGATGGCGCGCTGCTCGTCCTCGGGGTGCACCAGGTCGACCGCGCGGGTGCCGATCAGTTCCTCCGCCGTCCACCCGAGCACCAGGGAGATCTCCTCGTCGGCGCCGGTGATCAGCGCGACGGCGTCCTTGCGCACGGTGACCAGCCGGGGGCGGATCGGCTCGTGCTCCAGCGATCTGCCGCCGGGGTGGTCCGGCAGCCCGGTCAGGAAGATCAGGTACACCCCGTACTCGTCGAGCATGTCGATCAGGTGGAGCCGGACCAGTTCGGTGGGTGCGGCCGCGGGGTGCACCAGGCAGTTCGCCACGCCCTCGGCGCGGACCCGGTGCCACACCTCGACGGCGATCTTCAGGTCGTCCGGCACCACCAGGGCGAGCGCCGACCGTACCCCGGTGATCAGTCGCAGGTCACCGACCGGGAAGCCGTCGGGCAGCGGCACGAACAGACCGGCCGGGGAGATGGCGCCGACGAAGGCCTCGGGATGCTGCGCCAGGAAGGCGGCGAGGATCGCCGCTCGGCCGGCCGCGTCCGTGCTCGCGTGGTCGGGCATAACTCCCAGGCTCTGGTTCCAGCGACGAAAAAAGGAAAGGAGAACAACCCACTCCTTTCCACTCCTAACATATAGCGCACGAGGGGGCTTGCGGCAAGACCCGGGTCATGGCGCAGAATCGCCGACCGAGGTCAGATTCGACGGAAATGGGATTTCCACAATGCCTGTGTTGTTGCCGGAAAACGACTCACGCGGAAGCGTCTTCCGCCTTCCCGACCGCCTCAGCGCCAAGGCCGACCCGACGCTCATCGCCGCCGACGAGCGGCACTTCGCGGCCGTCGCGGCCAGCCTGGAGCAGTCCGTCGCCGACCTGTCCGCCCGCCTCGACGCGCAGCGGCGGGCGCCCGCCGGCAAGGGCCGGCAGGCGGTGGAACGGGACCAGGAGGTCCGCCGCCTGGAGGCCCGCCTGCGGGCGCTGCGCCGCTTCGGCCTGGACCTGTGTCTCGGGCGCATCGTCGGCCAGGACGATCCGGAGCCGGTGTACATCGGACGGTTCGGCCTCACCGACTCCGACGGGCGCCGCCTGCTGCTCGACTGGCGGTCCCCCGCGGCCGAGCCGTTCTTCGGCGCCACCCACGCCGACCCGATGGGCCTGGCCAGCCGCCGCCGGTACCGCTGGACCGGCGGCCGGATCAGCGACTACTGGGACGAGGTGTTCACCCCGGACGGGTTCGAGGGCCACGCGGCGCTCGACGACCAGTCCGCGTTCATCGCCAGCCTGGGCGGCAGCCGGTCGGCCCGGATGCGGGACGTGCTCGGCACCATCCAGGCGGACCAGAACGCGATCATCCGGGCCGGGTCGCGCGGCACGCTGGTCGTGGACGGCGGCCCGGGCACCGGGAAGACCGTCGTCGCCCTGCACCGCACCGCCTACCTGCTCTACTCCGACCCCCGCCTGGGCCACCGCCGCGGCCGCGTGCTGTTCGTCGGCCCGCACCAGCCGTACCTGTCCTACGTCTCCGACGTCCTGCCCAGCCTCGGCGAGGAGGACGTGCAGATCTGCACGCTGCGGGATTTGGTCGCGGAGGGTGCCACGGCGGTGGCCGAGACGGACCCGCGGGTGGCCCGCCTCAAGTCGTCCGCGGACCTGGTGCGGGCGGTCGAGGCGGCCGTCCGGTTCTACGAGGAGCCCCCGGCCCGGGGCATGACGGTCACCGCCGGCGACGCCGACATCTGGCTGAGCGCCGACGACTGGGCCGAGGCGTTCGAGGCGCCCGGGCCGGGGACGCCGCACAACGAAGCGCGGGACGAGATCTGGGCGGAACTGCTGACGATCCTGATCCGCCGGTACGACGGCGACGAGCCGGACGACCTGGTCCGCCGCGCGCTGCTGCAGAACCGGGAGTTGCGGGCCGCGTTCCACCGCGCCTGGCCCCTGCTGGAGGCCACCGACGTGATCGCCGACCTGTGGTCGGTGCCGGCCTACCTGCACCGGTGCGCGCCGTGGCTGGGCAGCGGCGACCTCCGGGCCCTGCACCGCACCGACGCCCGGGCGTGGACGGTGGCCGACCTGCCGCTGCTGGACGCGGCGCGGCAACGGCTCGGCGACCCGGAGGCGTCCCGGCGCACCCGCCGCCACGACGCGGCCGTCGCCGTCCAGCGCGCGCGGATGGCCACCGTCGTCGACGACCTGATCGCGGCCGACGCCTACGACGACGGCGAGGGCGTGCTGTCCAGCCTGCGCCAGCAGGATCTGCGCGACGTCCTGGTGGACGAGGCCGGGCTGCCCGGCGCCGAGCCGGACCGGCTCGCCGGACCGTTCGCGCACATCGTGGTGGACGAGGCGCAGGAGCTGACCGACGCGGAGTGGCAGATGCTGCTGCTGCGCTGCCCGTCGAAGAGTTTCACCGTCGTCGGCGACCGCGCCCAGGCCCGGCACGGGTTCCCCGAGACCTGGGCGGACCGGCTGGAGCGGGCCGGGCTGGACCGGATCACGCTGGCCACGCTGAGCATCAACTACCGGACGCCGGAGGAGGTCATGGCGGAGGCCGAGCCGGTCATCCGGTCCGTGTTGCCGGACGCCAACGTGCCGACCTCGATCCGGCACGCCGGCGTCCCGGTCGGGCGCGGCGTCACCGCCGACCTGGAACCGGTCCTGGACACCTGGCTCGCCACGCATCCCGACGGCATCGCCTGCGTGATCGGCGCCCCCGGGTTCCGGCCGACGTCCCGGGTCCGGTCGCTGGCCCCGGAGCTCGCCAAGGGACTCGAGTTCGACCTGGTGGTGCTCGTCGACCCGGAGACGTTCGGCACCGGCGTCGAGGGCGCGGTGGACCGGTACGTCGCGATGACCCGGGCGACCCGGCAGCTCGTCATCCTCACCGGGTCCGGGGACCGGCACGGCGGGTAGGCGCCCCGGCCCGGCGGGAACCGGCATGGAGGGGCGTCTATGGCCGGATGCGGGTGACCTGCCCTATCGTACGTAGGTCCGACCGCCCCCAGCACAGGAGTCCCCATGCGTCGCGCCCTGCTCGTCCTCACCGCCGGCCTGCTTCTCGCGACCACCGCGTGCGGCACCGACCAGACCTCCGGCGGTCTCGGGCCCGGGACCTCGCGACCGCCGGCGCCGGCGGTCGGCGGCACGACGGCGCCCACGCTCAGCGCCGAGAAGCAGGCCGCGCTGGCGAAGACCAAGGCGGTGTGCGAGTCGGTCGGCCAGGCGTACACCAGGAACATGGGCCCGTTCGCCGAGTCGATGAGCACGATGGTCGCGCAGAAGAACGCGAAGCCGTCCCGGGAGAAGGCGCAGCAGGCGCTGAGCGCGTTCGCGCAGGACATCCGCACCGCGACGCAGGCCGGCGCGGACACCGAGGCCCGGGCGGCCGGGAAGAAGACCGCCGACCAGCTGCAGGCCAAGGCGGCCGACGACACGATCTTCACCGGGGTGAAGACGGCCGAGGACCTGGAGACGGTGCTCGGCCCGACGCTCAAGGAGTGGCTGGAACCGATCACCGAACACTGCTCCTGATCCGCCACTGTTCTAGAACTCTGGGTCGATCTCTGCTATACCTGACCCAACAGTTCTAGAACAGTGGAGGAATCATGACCGCACCCGCCGTCGATGCGCGACGGCCGACCGATGACGGACGCTTCGGTGCGTACGGCGGCCGGTTCGTACCCGAGTCACTCGTCCCGGCCTGCGACGAGGTCGACCGGGCGTTCCGCGCCGCCTGGGCCGACCCCGCGTTCCGGAGCCGGCTGGACGAGATCCTCACCGGCTACGCCGGCCGCCCCACCCCGCTGACCCCGGCGCACCGGCTCTCCGCGGAGCTGGGCATCACGCTGCTGCTCAAGCGCGAGGACCTGATGCACACCGGGTCCCACAAGATCAACAACGTGCTGGGGCAGGCACTGCTGGCGCAGCGGATGGGCCGGACCCGGCTGATCGCGGAGACCGGCGCCGGCCAGCACGGTGTCGCGACCGCCACCGCCGGGGCGCTGCTCGGCATGGCCACCACGGTCTTCATGGGGCAGCGGGACATCGAACGGCAGGCGCTCAACGTCTTCCGGATGCGGACCCTCGGCGCCGAGGTGGTGCCGGTGCACACCGGCAGCCGGACGCTCAAGGACGCCTGCACCGAGGCGCTGCGCCACTGGGTCACCGCGGTGGCGGACACCTACTACTGCTTCGGCTCGGTCCTGGGCCCGCACCCGTACCCCTGGATGGTCCGGGAGTTCCAGCGGGTGATCGGTGACGAGGCGCGCGGCCAGGCGGCCGCCGCCCTGCCGGCCGGCACGCCGGACGTCGTGGTGGCGTGCGTCGGAGGCGGTTCCAACGCGGCGGGCACGTTCGCCGGCTTCCTCGACACCCCGGCCCGGCTGATCGGGGTCGAGGCCGAGGGCGGGGCGGCGCTCAGCCACGGTACGGACGGCGTGCTGCACGGGTTCCGGTCGAAGGTGCTGCAAAACCACGAGGGGCAGATCGCCGAGCCGCACTCGATCGCACCCGGCCTCGACTACCCCGGCGTCGGCCCGGAGCACGCGTACCTGGCCGATCACGGACGGGCCCGGTACGTGACGGTGAACGACACCGAGGTGGTGGCCGCGGTGCACCGCCTGGCCCGGGCCGAGGGGATCATCTGCGCGCTGGAGTCGGCGCACGCGGTGGCGTGGGTACTGCGCGCCGTCACCACCGGCGAGGTGGCGCCCGGCGCGACCGTCCTGCTGACCCTGTCCGGCCGTGGCGACAAGGACATGGCGACCCTGATGGAGCTGACGTGAACCCGCTGGAGACCCACACCCGCCGCGTCCGGGACCGTGGACGCAAGCTGCTCGTGCCGTACCTGACCGGCGGGCTCGGCGCCGGCTGGACCGACCACGTACTCGCCGCCGCCGAGGCCGGCGCGGACGTGGTCGAGATCGGACTGCCGTTCTCCGATCCGATGCTGGACGGACCAACCATCCAGCGGGCCTCGGACGCCGCGCTGGCCGCGGGCGCCACCGTGGACGGCATCCTCGCCGACGTGGCCCGGATCGACCCGGGCGTGCCGATGGCCGCGATGACGTACGCCAATCTGGTCTTCCGCCGGGGCGCCGACCGGTTCTGCGCGGCCCTGCGCGACGCCGGCATCGCCGGGCTGATCGTCCCGGACGTGCCGGTCGACGAGGTCGAGCCGCTGTCCCGGGCGGCCGCCGCGGAACAGCTCGACCTGGTCCTGCTGGTGTCCCCGGCCACGCCCGCCGAACGCCGGGTGGAGATCGTCAAGCGCGGCAGCGGTTTCGTCTACACGGTGAGCCTGATGGGCACCACCGGGGAACGCCCGGCGCTGCCCGAGTCCGCGGGCGCGCTGGCCACCGCGCTCAAACAGCTCACCGACCTGCCGGTGCTGCTCGGTTTCGGCGTGTCCTCGGCGGCCGCGGCGCGCGCCGCGGCGGAGCACGCCGACGGTGTTATCGTGGGCTCGGCAGTGATGCGAAAGGTGCTGGCCGGGGCCACACCCGCCGAGGCCGGGGGCTTCCTGGCGACGCTCCGCGAGGCGCTGGACCGCCCCGACGACTGACGGAGTGACAGGTGGCGGCGAACGGCGACCGACGAGAGCCGAAGTACGCCACCATCGCCGCCGACCTCGAGGCGCGGATCCACGCCGGCGACTACCGGCCCGGTCAGGCCCTGCCCGGCCAGCGGGAACTCAGCGCCGCGTACGGCGTCACCCTGATGACCTTGCGGCAGGCCCTCACGCTGCTGAGCGACCGCGGCCTGGTCACCCAGCAGCCGGGACGCGGCACGTTCGTGGCGGGGCCGAAGGCGGCGTACACCATGGGGTCGTTGCGGAGTCTCTCCGACGACCTGCGGGACCAGGGCCACGTGGTGGACACGGTGGTGCTGGCCGTGGCGGACGATCCGCTGCCGGAGCCGGTGGCGGACCGTCTCGGCCTCGCGGCCGGCGCGCGCGGCGTCCGGGTCGAGCGGCTGCGGCGGCTCGGCACCACTCCGGCGATCCACCAGGAGTCCTGGATCCCCGAGCCGTACGCCCGCGGGCCGGCCGGCGCGAACCTGGCGGTCACGTCGCTCTACCGCGCACTCACCGACGCCGGCGTCGGCGTCGCGCGGGCCGAGGAACGGCTCAGCCCCGGCCTGCTCGAGCAACGCCTGTCGGCGCTGCTGAATCAGCCGGCCGGGGTGCCGGTGTTCCGCAGTGAACGGACCACGTTCGACGGCGGCGACGTCCCGGTGGTCTTCGACCGGGCGACGATCCTGGGTGACCTGATCGAGATCCGGACGGTGCGCGCCGCGTCGTCGATGTCCATGCGGTGGATCAACGCGTCCGCCCCGGACGGCGTCAGAGGCTGACCGCGATCCCGATCGTCTCGGGCCGGCGCAGGCGTACCACCTTCGCCAACCAGTTGCCCACCCGGGACAGCAGGTACTTGCGCGCCACCAGCCGCCGCACCTGCCGCGTCTCCGCGTCGTCGAGCAGCCGCGCGGTCCCGCGGGCGCTCGGCGCGTCCGGCGCCGTCCGGCCGCGGACGTTGCAGACCTGCACCTCGACGCGGCTGTCGTTGCGGATCCGCTTGACCTTCCAGGTGTCCAGCTCGGAGATGATCAACAGGTCCCGGCCGTCGGTGACGTGCCACACGGGTGTGGCCACCGGCGTTCCGTCCTTGCGGTAGGTGGTCAGGCGGACGTACTTGCTGCGGCTGATCTCGGGTGGCACGGTCACCCGGTCAGTATCACCGACGGACCCGCCGCGGCTGCACCGGAACGTGATCCTTTCCTTCCCCGCTCGGATGGCGGCCCGAAACAGGTAGCGCGTCCACCTTGCTCTCCGAGACCATCCAGAGGTGTCCCAGGACGACGCAGCAGTACGCTACCGCGCTGGCCAGACCGCCTTGCTGGCCGCCGTTGCCGAAGCCGAACCGCTGGTCGGGCAATGGCGCCGCCGGTTCGACCCGTCCGCCTCGGCCGGCGTTCCCGCCCACGTCACGGTGCTCTTCCCGTTCCTCGACGTCGGCCGCGTCACCGACACGGTCGTGGGTGACCTCCGGGCCCTGATCGGCGCGCACCGCTGCGTCACGGTCCGCTTCGAGGAGTGCCGCCGCTTCCCGGAGGCGCTCTACCTCGCGCCGACGCCGGACCAGCCGTTCCGCGCGCTGACCGAATCGATAGCGCGGCGATGGCCGGAGGCGCCGCCGTACGAGGGGCGGTTCACCGAGGTGATCCCGCATCTGACCGTCGCACACGGCCAGCCGCCACAGGTCCTCGACGAGCTGGCGGCGGAACTGGCACACCGGCTACCCACGACGGCAACGATCTCGTCCATCAGCCTGTTCGTCTGCGACGGCCACCGCTGGCGGCACCACGTGGAGTTCCCGATGCTCGGACAGGGGTAACGGCAGAAACCCCCGTCCGGGCCGGACCGCACCTATTGTCGAAGGAGACCAGCACCCGCCGCACCGCATCCTGGGAGAACCGTGACCACCACCGTCAGGGCCTACGCCGCGCCGTCCGCCACCGAACCGCTGGCGCCGGCGACGATCGAGCGGCGCGACGTCGGCCCGCACGACGTCCGCATCGACATCCGGTACGCCGGCATCTGCCACTCGGACATCCACACCGCCCGCAGCGAGTGGGGCCCGACCACGTACCCGATCGTGGTCGGTCACGAGATCGCCGGGGTCGTCGCCGAGGTCGGTTCCGCGGTGACCATGTTCGCCGTCGGGGACCGGGTCGGGGTCGGCTGCATGGTGGACTCGTGCGGCGAGTGCAGCTACTGCGCCCGCGGCGACGAACAGTACTGCGCCGAGGGCAACATCGGCACCTACGGCAGCGTCGGCCGGGACGGCGAACCCACCCAGGGCGGGTACGCGCAGAGCATCGTCGTCACCGAACGCTTCGTCCTGCGCATCCCGGACGCCCTGGGGCTCGACGTCGCCGCGCCGCTGCTGTGCGCGGGCATCACCACGTACTCGCCGTTGAAGCACTGGCAGGCCGGGCCCGGCCGGAAGGTGGCGGTGGTCGGTCTCGGCGGACTCGGCCACGTCGGGGTCAAGATCGCGCACGCCATGGGTGCCGACGTGACGGTGCTGTCGCAGTCGCTGAAGAAGCAGGAGGACGGGCTGCGCTTCGGGGCCGGCGCCTACCACGCGACGTCCGACCCGGACACCTTCGACAAGCTGGCCGACACGTTCGACCTGATTCTGAACACCGTCAGCGGGCCGATCGACCTGGACGACTATCTGTCGCTGCTCGCCGTCGACGGCACCATGGTCAACGTCGGCGCCCCGGAGAAACCGCTGTCGCTGCGGGCGTTCTCGTTGATCATGCAGCGCCGCGCGTTCGCCGGTTCCACCATCGGCGGCATCCGGGAGACCCAGGAGATGCTCGACTTCTGCGCCGAGCACGGGATCAGCGCCGAGATCGAGACCATCCCGGCGGACCGGATCAACGAGGCGCACGACCGGGTCGTCGCGTCCGACGTGCGGTACCGCTTCGTGATCGACGCCGCCACCTTCGCCTGACGGCCGGCGGGGTCACGGCGCCCGGAGCGGGACCACGTCCGGGGCACCGAGCCGGGCCGCGTCGGCGGTCTCGTCGTCCGGCTGCTCCTGCGAGGCGCGTTCCGCCTCGACCCGGAGCCGGTAGTGGGCCACCTCGCGGTCGGTCTGCTCGGCGGTCCACCCGAGCACGCCGGCCATCAGGCCGGCCGCCACCGGCGCCGCGGCCAGGCCACGGTCGAACGTCTCGATCGAGATCCGGGTACGCCGGGTGAGCACGTCCTCCAGGTGCCGGGCGCCCTCGTGGCTGGCCGCGTAGACCAGTTCCGCGCGCAGGTGGTCCTCCGCGCCGTCCACCGGCCGGCCCAGGTCCGGATCGGCCCGGACCAGGTCGAGCACCTCGGAGACCAGCGAACCGTAGCGGCGCAGCAGGTGTTCCACCCGGGCCACGTGCAGCCCGGCCTCGTCGGCCAGCATCCGGCGGCGGTTCCACAGCGCCGGGTAGCCGTCCGCGCCGAGCAGCGGTACCCGTTCGGTGCAGGAGCGCGGCACCGAGCGGCCGAGGCCGTGCACCGCGGCGTCCACCGCGTCGCGGGCCATCACCCGGTACGTCGTGTACTTGCCGCCCGCGACCACCACCAGCCCGGGCGTCGGGCTGGCCACGGTGTGCTCGCGGGAAAGCTTCGACGTCGACTCCGACTCGCCGGACAGCAGCGGGCGCAGCCCGGCGTAGACGCCCTGCACGTCGCTGCGGGTCAACGGCGCGGCCAGCACCTGGTTGACCTGCTCGAGCAGGTAGTCGATGTCGGTGCTGGACGCGGCCGGGTGGGCCTTGTCCAGGGTCCACTCGGTGTCCGTGGTGCCGATGATCCAGTGCCGGCCCCACGGGATGACGAACAGCACGCTGTGCGGGGTACGGCTGATCAGGCCGGTGGTGGAGCGGATGCGGTCGCGCGGCACCACCAGGTGGATGCCCTTCGACGCCCGTACGTGGAACTGGCCGCGCTCCCCCACCAGCGCCTGGGTGTCGTCGGTCCACACCCCGGTCGCGTTGATCACCTGCTGGGCGCGTACCTCCAGGGTCCGGTCGTGTTCCAGGTCGTGGACCCGGACCCCGGTGACCCGTTCGCCCTCGCGGAGGAACCCCACCACCTCCGCCCGGGACGCCACGTGGGCGCCGTACCCGGCGGCGGTGCGGGCCAGGAACATGGTGTGCCGGGCGTCGTCGAGCTGGGCGTCGTAGTACCGCAGCGCGCCGACCAGCGCGTCGCGCCGCAGCGCCGGGCAGGCCCGCAACGCGCCGCGCCGGGACAGGTGCCGGTGCCGGGGCAGGCCCGGCGCGGCCGCCGCCATGACGTCGTAGAGCAGGACCCCGGCGCCGGCGTAGAGCCGCTCCCAGCCGCGGTGCTGCAACGGGTACAGGAAGGGCACCGGCCGGGTCAGGTGCGGCGCCAGCCGGGTGAGGATCAGGCCGCGTTCCCGCAGGGCCTCGCGGACCAGGCCGAAGTCCAGCATCTCCAGGTAGCGCAGGCCGCCGTGGATGAGTTTGCTGGACCGGCTGGACGTGCCGGAGGCGAAGTCGCGGGCCTCGAGCAACGCGACGGAGAGGCCGCGGGTGGCGGCGTCGAGGGCGCAACCGGCGCCCACCACCCCGCCGCCCACCACGAGGACGTCGACCTCCGTGCCGGGCAGCGCGGACAGCGCCGCCGCCCGGCCGGACGGGGAGAGCGCCGGCTCAGTCAACGTCGACCCAATCGAGCGTGCGCTGCACGGCCTTCTGCCACTGGCCGTACCCCGCCGACCGTTGGTCGTCGGTCCAGGCGGGCTGCCAGCGCCGGGACTCGTTCCAGTTGTCGCGCAGTTCGTCGGTGGACTTCCAGAAGCCGACCGCGAGCCCGGCCGCGTAGGCGGCGCCCAGCGCGGTGGTCTCGGCCACCACCGGCCGGCTCACCGCCACGCCGAGCACGTCCGCCTGGATCTGCATGCAGAGTTCGTTGACGGTGATGCCGCCGTCCACCTTGAGCACGTCCAGCCGCACGCCGGAGTCCTGCGCCATGGCCTCGACCACGTCCCGGGTCTGGTAGCAGATCGATTCCAGGGTGGCCCGGGCCAGGTGCGCGTCGGTGTTGAACCGGGACAGCCCGACGATCGCCCCGCGGGCGTCCGAGCGCCAGTACGGCGCGAACAGCCCGGAGAACGCGGGTACGAAGTAGACGCCGCCGCTGTCCGGCACCGAGCCGGCCAGCGATTCGCTCTCCGCGGCGGCGTTGATGATGTGCAGCTGGTCGCGCAGCCACTGCACCGCGGATCCGGTGACCGCGATCGAACCTTCCAGCGCGTACACCGGTGGCGCGGTGCCGAACCGGTACGCCACCGTGGTGAGCAGGCCGTGGTTCGAGCGGACCAGTTCGGTACCGGTGTTGAGCAGCATGAAGTTGCCGGTCCCGTAGGTGTTCTTGGCCTCGCCCACGGCGAAGCAGACCTGGCCCACCGTGGCGGCCTGCTGGTCGCCGAGGTCGCCGGTGAGCGGGACGTCGCCGCCCAGCGGGCCCGGCGCGTGGGCCGTGCCGTAGGTGTCGGGGTCCGACGACGGCCGGATCTCCGGCAGCATCGCGCGCGGGATGCCGAAGAACGACAGCAGTTCGTCGTCCCAGTCGAGCGTCTCCAGGTCCATCAGCATGGTGCGGCTGGCGTTGGTCACGTCGGTGACGTGGTTCCCGCCCTCGACGCCGCCGGTGAGGTGCCACAGCAGCCAGCTGTCGGTGTTGCCGAAGACGGCGTCGCCACGCTCGGCGGCCGCCCGTACCCCGTCGACGTTCTCCAGGATCCACTGGATCTTGCCGGCGGAGAAGTACGTGGCCGGCGGCAGGCCGGCCTTGCGCCGGATCACGTCACCGCGCCCGTCGCGGTCCAGCGCCGAGGCGATCCGGTCGGTCCGGGTGTCCTGCCAGACGATCGCGTTGTAGTACGGCCGCCCGGTGCGCCGGTCCCACACCACGGTGGTCTCGCGCTGGTTCGTGACGCCCAGGGCGGCGAGGTCGGTGGCCCGCAGATTCGCCTTCTGCATGGCGGTCCGGATCACCGACACCGTCCGGTCCCAGATCTCGATCGGGTTGTGCTCCACCCAGCCGGCCTGCGGCAGGATCTGCTCGTGCTCGAGCTGGTGGCGGCCGACCTCGTTGCCGCCGTGGTCGAAGATCATGAAGCGGGTGCTGGTGGTGCCCTGGTCGACGGCGCCGACGAAGTCAGCCATGGTGCGCCTCCACGCGCTCGGTTCGGGGTGCCGGGAGTTCGCCCGGCTCCTGCGGTGCGGCCGACGGCAGGAACCGCCCGACCAGGCCCTGGTAGAGGCCGGCGCCGAGGATTCCGCCGACCACCGGGCCGACGATCGGTATCCAGAAGTACAGGTAGCCGGTCTGGTCGCGGAACGCGCCGCCGTACCCGGTGAGGAAACTGGCCAGCCGCGGCCCGAAGTCCCGGGCCGGGTTGATCGCGTAGCCCGCGTTCGTCCCCCAGGCCATGCCGATCGCGACCACCAGCAGGCCGATGACGAACGGGGCCAGGTTCGCGGCCGGCGGGGTGCCCGCGGCGTCGGTGATGGCCAGGATCAGGAACAGCAGGATGGCGGTGCCGATCACCTGGTCCCGCAGGGCACCCCACTCGCCGACCGGCAGCGTGCCGTTGCCCGGCAGGGTGGAGAACACGCCCTGGGTCTTGATGGTCAGCCCCGGGTCCTGCTGGTGCAGCACCTCGGTGTAGTTCCAGCGGACCAGCAGCGCGGCGACGAACGCGCCGAAGAACTGGGCCAGGCAGTACGGCGTCACCTTGCGCCAGGCGAAGCCCTTGAACACCGCGAGCGCGATGGTGACCGCCGGGTTCAGGTGCGCGCCGCTGACCCGGCCGGCCACGTACACGCCGAGCATGACACCCAGCCCCCAGGCCCAGGCGATGCTGTCGTGGTCGCCGAGCTGACCGCCCACCACCTGGGCGACGACGCCCACGCCGAACAGGATGAGGATCATGGTTCCGGCGAACTCGGCGGCGAGTTCGCCGAGCAGGCCCGGGATCTTCAGTCGTGCTGCCATGTGCCCTCCAAGGTCCGGTGTGGCCCGACGCTAGGGAGGCTCCCGGGGACCGGCAAGGACGACCGTTCGACATTGTCGAACGCTCAGCGTGCGTCAGTCGTCACGGATTGGCATAGCATCCGAAACGTGCCCGGAACCGTGCAATCGATCGAGCGAGCGGCCGCCATCCTCCGGATGCTCGCCGGCGGCACCGGCCGACTCGGCCTCGGCGAGATCGCCGCGTCCCTCGACCTGGCCAAGGGCACCACCCACGGCATCCTGCGCACGCTGCGGCACGTCGGGTTCGTGGAACAGGACCGGGTGTCCGGCCGGTACCAGCTCGGCGCCGCGGTGCTGCACCTGGGCGACAGCCACCTCGACGTCAACGAACTGCGCTCCCGGTCGATCAACTGGGCGGACCCGCTGGCCGCGCGCAGCGGCGAGGCGGTCCGGATCGGCACCGTCCGGCAGGGACGGGCCCTGGTGGTGCACCACGTCTTCCGTCCCGACGACACGTTCCAGACGCTGGACACCGGCACGCTGCTGCCGTTGCACGCCACCGCGCTCGGCAAGGTGCTGCTCGCGTACCGGGCCGCCGAACCGCCCGCCGAGCTGGAGGCGTTCACCCGGCGCACCGTGGTGTCCCGGCGGGAGCTGGCCACCGCCCTGGACCGGGTACGCACCGCCGGGTGGGGCACCGAGATCGAGGAACTCACCCTGGGCGAGGCGGCGATCGCCGCGCCGATCCGGGGGTACGGCGGGCTGGTCGTCGGCGCCATCGGCATCTCGGGCCCGGTCGAGCGCCTCTGCGACACCCGGTACCGGCCGCATCCGCGACTGGTCGGCCACGTCCGGGACGCCGCCCGCGCGGTCTCCGCGGACCTCGGAGCCGCCCGGCACTGACCACCGCACGGGGAGGGCTGATGACCGAACGCTTCGTGGTCGCCATCGACCAGGGCACCACCTCGACACGGTGCATCGTGTTCGACCGGCACGGCCAGCTCGTCTCCCTGGCCCAGCAGGAACACAAGCAGCACTTCCCGCGGCCCGGCTGGGTCGAGCACGACGCCGGCGAGATCTGGCGCAACGTGGAACGGCTGGCGCCGCTGGCCCTGCAGCGCGCCGGGATCACCACCGGCCAGGTGTCCGCGGTCGGCATCGCGAACCAGCGGGAGACCACGGTGCTCTGGGACCGGCGTACCGGGGTGCCGGTCGGCCGGGCCGTCGTCTGGCAGGACACCCGTACCGACGGGCTGGTCAACACGCTGGCCCACGCGCCCGGCGCCGCCGAGGTGCAGGAGCGCAGCGGGCTGCCGCTGGCCACGTACTTCTCCGGGCCACGCCTGAACTGGATCCTCGACCACACGCCCGGCCTGCGCGACCGTGCCGAACGCGGCGAGGTGCTGTTCGGCACCATGGAGACCTGGCTGATCTGGAACCTCACCGGCGGCCTGCACGTCACCGACGTCACCAACGCCAGCCGCACCATGCTGCTCGACGTGCGTACCCTCCGGTGGTCGCCGCAGGCGTGCGAGTTCTTCGGCGTGCCGATGGCGATGCTGCCCGAGGTCCGGCCGTCGGTCGCGGTCTTCGGCCGGGCCCGGTCCGCGTTCCCCGGGGTACGGATCGGCGCGGCCCTCGGCGACCAGCAGGCCGCGCTCTTCGGGCAGACCTGCTTCACCCCCGGCGAGGCCAAGTGCACCTACGGCACCGGCAGTTTCCTGCTGCTGCACACCGGCCCGGAACTGATCCGGTCCACCCACGGGCTGCTCACCACGGTCGCCTACCAGCTCGCCGGCGAACCCGCCCAGTACGCGCTGGAGGGCTCGATCGCGATCACCGGCTCGCTGGTGCAGTGGTTCCGCGACCAGCTGGAGCTGATCAGCAGTGCGCCGGAGATCGAGACGCTGGCGCGGACGGTCGCCGACAACGGCGGCTGCTACATCGTCCCGGCGTTCTCCGGCCTGTACGCGCCGCACTGGCGCAGCGAGGCACGCGGGGTGATCGTGGGGCTGACCTCGTACATCACCAAGGGACATCTGGCCCGGGCGGTGCTGGAGGCGACCGCCTGGCAGACCCGCGAGGTGGTCGACGCGATGAACGCGAACTCCGGCCTCACCCTCACCACGCTGAAGGTCGACGGCGGCATGACCGCCGACAACCTGCTCATGCAGTCCGTCGCGGACGTGCTGGACGTGCCGGTGGTCCGCCCGCTGGCCAGTGAGACCGTGTCGCTGGGTGCGGCGTACGCGGCCGGCCTGGCCGTCGGTTACTGGTCGGACCTGGAGGACCTGCGGCGCAACTGGCACCGGGCGGCACAGTGGATGCCCGCGATGGAACCGGCGGTGCGCGACCGGGAGTACGGCAACTGGCGGCGGGCCGTCGAGCGCACCTTCGACTGGATCACGCCGGCCTGAGCCGGCTCTTCTGGACCTTGCCCATCGCGTTGCGCGGCAGCGCGTCCACCAGGCGCACCGACCGCGGCCGCTTGTGCGCCGCCAGGCGCTCCGCCACGAAGGTGATCAGGTCGGCCGGCGACACCGCGTCGGCGACGACGAACGCGGTCACCTGCTCGCCCAGGTCCGGGTGCGGCAGGCCGACCACGGCGGCCTCGCGGACCGCCGGATGCAGCAGGAGCGCGTCCTCGACCTCGCCGGCACCGACCCGGTAGCCGCCGGTCTTGATCAGGTCGGTGGACGCCCGGCCGACGATGCGGTGCCAGCCGTCCGGGCCGACGGTGGCCACGTCGCCGGTCGGGTACCAGCCGTCGACCAGCGGCGGCGGCTCCGTCACGCCGTCGGAGAGGTAACCCTCGAACAGGGTGGTCCCGCGCACCTGCAACTGCCCGATGGTGGCGCCGTCGTGGGCCACCGGGTGGCCGGCGTCGTCGACGATCCGGGTCCGCACGCCGGCCACCGGCCGTCCGACGTGGCCCGGCCGCCGCTCGCCGTCGGCCCGGGCGCTGACCGTGATCAGGGTTTCGGTCATGCCGTACCGCTCCACCGGCGCCTGGCCGGTCAGCGCCAGCAGGTCCCGGAACACCGGCACCGGCAGCGGCGCGCTGCCCGAGACCAGCAGCCGCGCGGACCGCAGCCGCCGGGCGGCGTCCGGCGCGGCGCAGATCCGCGACCACACGGTCGGTACCCCGAAGTAGAGCGTGCCGCCGGCGGCGGCGTAGGCGTCCGGAAGCGGGCGGCCGGTGTGCACCAGCCGGGAACCGGTCCGCAGCGCGCCCAGGACGCCGAGGACCAGACCGTGCACATGGAACAACGGCAGCCCGTGCACCAGCGTGTCGTCCGCGGTCCAGGCCCACGCCTCGGCCAGGGCGTCGAGGTCGGCGGCGATCGCCGCCCGGGACAGCACCACGCCCTTGGGCAGGCCGGTGGTGCCGCTGGTGTAGAGGATCAGCGCGGCCCGCTCCAGGGGCGGCTCGGCCGGAACGGTCGCCGCGGGTCCCGGCCGGGTGATCGGCAGGACGGGCAGACCGCTGTCGCCGGCCGCGTCCGGATCGTCCGAGAGCATCAGCGCCGCGCCCGAGTCGCGCAGCACGTGCCCGCGTTCCAGGTGACCGGCGTCCGGCGGGACCGGCACCACCGGAACGCCGGCCAGCAGCCCCGCCGTCACCGCCACCACGGCCGGCACCCCGGCGGCGGCGTGCACCGCGACGGCCGGGGCACCGGTCAGGTCGGCCGCCACGGCCGCGGCCCGGCCGAGCAGGTCGTGCCGGGACAGCGTCTGGCCCGGGGCGGTGACCGCGTCCGCCGGATCGGCGTCCTGGTGCAGGGCGGAGAGCAATCGCATGCCGCCCATTCAACATGATCGACGGCCGGTACCCCCGCTGACGCGGACCATCGGGTGAGTGATCCCGGCCGCCGCCGGGTGGCGGCGGCCGGGATCAGCCGTAGGTCAGCTCGCCGCGGTGCCGTACAGGGCGAGTTCGGACGTCGCCACGTACGTGCAGCCGTTGTAGTTGCCCGGGCAGAATCCGCCGATGTCGGCGGTCTGGGTACCGAGCATCCAGTAACGCACGAACTGGACGTCCGTGGCGCTGCCCGCGGCCAGCGCCACGTTCTGCGGCGACCGCTGCGTCGGGCCGAAGTGGCCCTCGGCGCCGAGCCGCCAGGTGGTGCCGTCGGCCGACGTCTCCACCTTGAAGTCACCGGTGGAACTGCTGCCGGCCAGACCGCAGGCGGTGGACGGGTTGATCGACAACTCGGCCACGTCGATCGCGGCCGGCAGCTTGACCACGACGAACCGCGGCTCGATCGCCGTGGTGTCCTCGCCGTCGCCGGTGCCCTCGGCGTCCGACACCCAGCCGGCGCCCTGGGACTGGTCGATCAGGTTGACCGGCCCGCAGCCGTCGGGGGTGAAGTCGACGCCGTTGAAGTCGGTCACCGACGCCCCGCCGCCGACCGCGGCCCAGTCGCGCCGGACCGCCCAGTTCGCGGTGTTGACCCGGGAGGCGACGGTGACGGTCTGCGAGACGGTGTCGTAACCGGGGCCCCGGGCGAACACCTTCGGGTACGTGCCCGCGATGATCCCCGAGATGGTGTAGGTGCCGTCGGCGGCCGTGGTGGCGACGTAGTCACCGCCGAACCCGGAGGCGTGCCCGCCGAAGCCGACCACCGCGCCGCCGATCGGCGTACCGGTGTCGGCGTTGACCACCGTGCCGGTCAGCGAGCCCCGCGGCGTGTTCGCCGCCGGCGGCAGCGCGAAGTCCTCCACCGGGCGCGTGTCGTCGCCGTTCACCGAGCCGGCGAAGTAGCCCATGCCGCGGGCCGCGAACACCTTCCAGATCCGGGCCTGCTGCTTGCCGCCGTTGACGACCAGGTCGGCCTGCAGGATGGAGTTGCGCATGTCGAGGAAAGACGGGTTCGACGGCGAAAGCTCCATCGCCCGGGTGATCAGCGACTGCGCCTTCTTGCTGCCGATCACCTTGCGCAGGTCCCACAGCGTCTGCGACCAGATCTCGCCGTCCGCGTGCACCTGCGGGGCGCCGGACACCTGGCCGTAGTCGCCGTAGGTGTAGCCGCCCGGGCCGGTCGCCGCGCCGCCGGGGCAGGCCGGCGAGTCCGCGCCGACCGTGCAGTCCATGGCCGCGCTACGGATGGTGCCGCCCGCGGTCACGTACTTGCCGACCAGCACGTCACCGACGGCGTCGGTGTCCTGCTCGTGCCCCTGGTTGACGAGCAGGTCCATGGCGTACCAGTCGCTCCAGGCCTCGCCCATGGCACCCGCCTGCAGGCCGCCGAGCGTGGAGACTCCGGCCGCGTCGACCACCAGGCGGTTGGACAGGCCGTGGCCGTACTCGTGGTAGACGATGCCGGCCTCGTCGCCGGAGTTGCCCGCGATGAACGGGTCGGTCGGGGTGGACGGGTCGTGGAACAGGTACATCTGCATCACCGGCGGCGTGCCGTCCGGCGGCGTGTTCATGTTGGCGTTGTCCACGTGGTCGGGGTCGGGCAGGCCGGCGAACGCACCGGTGCCGGTGTTCGCGCCGTCCATCGCGTGGCCCTGCACGGCGTCGCCGTCGACCGCCTCGAAGTTGCCCGCCTCCCGGGTGAAGCCGATCGGGCTCTTCCGCAGGTGGTCGTGGAAGGTGCCCAGGAAGTAGTAGAGCTGCACCGCGTTCTGCGCGCGGTTGACCTCCCAGGACTTCGCGACCTTCGGGTCCCACGAGCACTTGAACGCCGCGGTGCACCCGGTCTCCGCGGCCTGCGCGGTGAAGTCGGTGAACGGGTAGTCGAACGAGCGCGGGCCGCTCGGCGCGACCTCCTCGCCCGGGTTGGCCTTGTTGTCGTCGTTCACGTCGGACCAGACGTGCGCGACGTTGCCGGCCAGCCGCGGCGAGTTCGCCGGCAGCCAGCGGGTGAGGTTGACGTCCTGCTGCACGCCGCCGGGACCGGCCGCGCCCGGGTAGTTGGGGAACACCTTGGCGCTGTTGTCCGAGCGGATGCTCTGCCGCAGCAGCACGGTGCCGTCCGCGGCGTCGACGACGTGCAGGTAGCCGGCGTCCATGGCGACGGTCTGCCAGGCCAGGCGCGGGCCGGCGACGGTCTGGAACAGCACCAGCTTGGCGTTGCCGCCGTCGGTGAACGTGGTGGTCCGGGTGGCGCCGGAGGACACCCGGGCGACCGCGGCGGTGGACTCGGCGGCGACGTCGGTGATCGCCGCGGCGCGGGCCTTGGCCGCGGTCAGCTTGGCGGTGCCCGGCTGGGCCGGCAGCGCGGCCAGCGGGGAGCCGTCCACCTGGATCAGCCGGCCGTCCTTGGCCACGTGTGCCTTGAGCCCGTTGCCGAACACCGGCACGCCGTCGACCGTCTGCACGAAGCTGAGGTGGTGGGTGCCGGCCACGTCCACGTAGTCCTTGCGCAGCGTCAGGCCGTCCACCGCGGCGGCGCTGAGGCCGAACACGCCGGCGTTCGCCTTGACGTACTCGCGGGCGACGGTCTCCGGCTCGGCGTCGGCGGCGGAGGTGAGGAAGCCGTCGAGTCGGGCCACCCGGCGCGGCGTGCCGGTGGCCTCGTCGATGTCCACGATGCCCTGCACGCCGAGCGCGGCGCGCAGCTTGCGGGCCGCGCCGCCGGGTGCCTCGGCGGCCGCCGCGCGCTTCGCCACGCCGGCGCTCGGGGGCTGGCGGATGGCGCTGCGGGAGTCGTAGTTGGTGCGCTCCTCGGTGCCGGGAGCGGCCGCGCCCGGACCACCCGCCGGGGCGGGCTCCGGTGCCGCCGTGGCCTGGGCGGGCAGCACGCCCGCGAGCAGGACGGCGCCGGCGGCGGCCGCCCACCACCGCCGCGCGGGCGGGGTCAGTCTGGTTGTCATGCAGGTCCCTCTCGGCCGGCACGGGGTGTGCCCGTCCGCCGAGCTGGTGGCCCCTGCGCCCGGGACCACCCCCACGTCTGTGGTCCGTCGATGGGTGATGCTGCTCATCATCGGTGCAGGTAACTAGACCGATGTCCGTTTCTTTATCCATTCGATATCCGGCACCGGGGCGGCAGGCCGCCCGCGCTTCTGGTCTGATGGGTAGCCGATGAAGACCCCGCTCCGCCCCGGCGATCCTTCGGCACTGGGCGACTACCAGCTGATCGCCCGCCTGGGCGAGGGCGGCATGGGCTCGGTGTTCCTCGGCCGCGGGCCCGGCGGGCGGCTGGTCGCGGTCAAGGTCGTCAAGCCGGAGTACGCCCACGAGGACGAGTTCCGCCTCCGGTTCCGGAGCGAGGTGAAGCGGGCCCGGCAGGTACCGCCGTTCTGCACCGCGGCGGTCCTGGACGCCGATCCCGGGCATCCCACGCCGTACCTGGTGGTGGAGTATGTGGACGGTCCGAGCCTGGACGAGGTGGTGGAGCGCGAGGGACCGCTCACCGACGGCCAGCTGCACGGCGTGGCGATCGGCGTGGCCACCGCGCTGACCGCCATCCACGGGGCCGGGGTGATCCACCGTGACCTGAAGCCCCGCAACGTGCTGTTCTCCCTGGGCACCCCGAAGGTGATCGACTTCGGCATCGCCCGGGCGCTCGAGGTGACCAGCCAGCACACCCGCCCGGACCAGATGGTGGGCACGGTCGCCTACATGGCGCCGGAGCGGTTCGACGGCGAGCACCGCGACATCACGCCGGCCGCCGACGTGTTCGCCTGGGGTGCGGTGATCGCCTACGCCGGCACCGGGCACACCCCGTTCCGCGCCGACTCGCCGGTCGCCACCGCCGCCCGGATCCTGACCCAGCCGCCGAACCTGTCCGGGCTGACCGGACCCCTGCGGGACCTGGTGGCGCTCGCCCTGGCCAAGGAACCGGCGGAGCGCCCGAGCGCGCACGAACTGCTCAGCCTGCTGCTGGCCGACCAGCCCGGACCGCCCCCGCCGGCCGGCCACCGGCCGGTGCTGCAACCCGCGCTGCGCGAGGCCGCCGAGGCGGCGCAGTCCACCGGCCGGTACCACTCGGACGGTTTCGGCCGGCCGGCCGGGCCGGTTCCGCCCGGCCCGCCCCGCCGCCGGCGGGTACGGGTCGCCGCCGCCGCGACGGCGGCGTTCGCGCTGGCCGCGGCGTCGGCCGGCTGGTTCCTGACGTCCGCTCCGGACGATCCCCGGGCCGCGCCGCCGCCGGTCGCGTCCGCCCCGGTGGCGCAGCCCACCATGCCGACTCCGGGTGCCGTCCGGGGGCCGTGGGTGGTGGACGCTCTCGACCGGCCCGGCCAGTGGCGGTCGTCCCGCAGCGGCGGCGCCGGCAACTGCGCCTTCGACGACCGGGGCCTGGTCATGACGGCGACCGACTTCCTCTCGGTCGACTGCCCGGGCCCCGACGAGGGGTTCGCCGGCGACCAGGCCATCGCCGCCGACGTCACGCTCGGCACCCCGCGGTCCTGCGCCACCGTCCGCTTCCGCGCGGCCGGCGAGAGCACCTACTGGCTCGATCTCTGCCCGGAGATCGTGCGGATCCGGCACGAGGGTCGCATCCGGATCACCAACCTGGGCGAGACCGCGTCCCGTCTGTTCCCGCCCGGTCAGCGCAGGCGGGTCGTGCTGACCCTGCGGGGTGCGGCCGCCGACGTGACGGTCGGCGGCGCCGTGGTGCTGCGCGCCCGGTTGACCGATCCCAGCCTGCTGGCCGGCCGGGTGAGCTTCGGGGCGGCCACGGTGGACTCGGACGCCGCGGACGACAACGAGGTGGCCTGGGCGGTCGTCGCCGCGGCGGAGATCCGGCCGGTCGAGGACCTGTCCGCCGCCGCGGCCCCCTCCGCCGCGCCCGGCGGGCTCGCCTTCACCGACGTGCGGCGTGGCCGGACCCGCTCGGTCGTGCGGGTGCACGCGTACCACCCGAAGGCCCGGTCGGTGGTGGTGGAGCCGACGCTGTTCCTGACCGGCGATCAGTACTGCGCGGCCTTCGGTCTCGAGCCGTCGCCGGAGGCACCGTGCGAGCGGGCGTGGGTGACCGAGGACAGCCGGATGATCGTGACGCTGCCGACCACGGCCAACCCGCGGCTCACCACCACGTCCGCCAACTCGGCGCCGTGCGTCGGCAGCGGTGCGCTGGTGCTCGGGACCTGCCGGGCCAGCGCCAAGGACTTCGTGATGCACGTGGCGGGCGGGGAGGACGGCGCGCTGGTGGAGCTGACCACGGACAACGGGTCGGTCACCGGCATGGCGGAGGTCTACACGCCCTGACCGGAGCGGACCGCGACGGCCGGTCAGTGGTCGCGCCACACCGCCAGCCCGGCCAGCCGCGACAGCCACGAGTCCACGCCGGCCGGTCCAGCCACGCCGGCCGTCCCGGTCACGTCGGCCGTCCCGGTCACGTCGGCCGTCCCGGTCACGCCGGCGAGGCACCGGAGCGCGGCGGCGTGCTGCCGGGCCGCCTCGGCCCGGGCCCAGGCGCGCCCGCCCGCCTCCTCGATCAGGCCGGTGGCACGCGCCACCTCCGGTCCGGTGAGCGGCCGGGACGCGGCATACAGCTCGGCCAGCGCGGTGCCCGCGGCCGTGCCGCCGGCCAGGGCGAACACCACCGGCAGGGACTTCTTGCGGCGGCGGACGTCGGCGCCGACCGGCTTGCGGGTGACCGCACCGTCCCCCCAGATGCCCAGGATGTCGTCGACGAGCTGGAACGCCAGGCCCAGGTGTTCGCCGAACCGGCGTAGGCCGGTCACCCGTTCCGGGGCGGCACCGGCCGCACGGGCACCGGCGGCGGCCGCGCCCGCGAACAGCGCCGCGGTCTTGCCGGCCGCCATGGCCAGCGCGGCCGGCAGCGTCACGTCACCGCGCGCCTCGAACGCCAGGTCCGCGCTCTGCCCGACGACCAGGCGCCGCAGCGACCCGAACAGCTCGGGGGCCGCGGCCGGCGCCGCGTCGTGCAGGACCTCGGTGCCCAGCACCAGCAGGGCGTCGCCGGCCAGGATCGCCTGCGCGTCGCCGAACACGGTCCGGGCCGCCGGCCGGCCGCGCCGCAGTTCGTCGCCGTCCAGCACGTCGTCGTGCAGCAGGGTGAAGTTGTGCACCAGTTCCACCGCGACCGCCACCGGCAGGGCCGGCCGGACCGGGCCGCCGGTGGCCTGCGCGGCGGCCAGGACCACCGCGCCCCGCAGCCCCTTGCCCCAGCCGAGGCCGGCCGGCCGGCCGGCGGCGTCGGTCCAGCCGAAGTGGTAGTGCAGCACGTCGCGGACCGGGCCGGAGATCGGGTCGACGGCGCGCCGCAGGGCCGGGTCGAGCAGCGCCCGGGTGGCCCGCAACCGGGTCCGGTCCGGTGCCACGGTGCCCGGAGGGGCCGTCATGCCCGGCTCCCGAACAGCGCGGATTCCAGGTATCCGGTGGCCGCGGCGGGGTCGCGGTAGCGCCGGGTCCGGCTGGACCAGTCGAGGTTGCCGCGCATCCAGCTGCGCATGCCGGCGGTGTAGCGGGCCAGCACCTCGGCGTGCTCCGGGCGGCCGGCCAGCAGCCGCTCCTCGGCCCGCCGGAACTCGTCGATCCGGTCGGCGATCGCCGCGCAGGTCCGGTCCAGCGCGGTGCCGGTGTCCCACCCGTGGTGGTGCTGCAGGACGTGGACCAGATTGTGCACCTCGCCGAGGGCCCGCTCCTTCTCCAGCGAGTACACGTCGTTGGTCCAGCAGACCACGTCGCTGGCGGCGTCGAGGGCGGCGCGGAACGGCGCCGAGTCGTACACCGCGTCGGGCACGTCGAGGCTGGACACCACGTCGATCAGATCCATGCAGACGTAGATGGCCCCGGTGTGCCGCCGCTTCCGGATGTAGGTGGCCGGGTCCGGCACGACGCCGGCGCGCCGGTTGCCGGCCTCCCAGGTCGCGGCCGTGGTGAGGCACTCGGTCAGGTGACCGGTGAAGCGCCGTCGCCAGCGCGGAGTCTGCAGGGGCGCGGTACGCCCCCACAGGTCCACAAGCGAGCTGATCGCCACCCCCGGTGCCGGTACCGGCGCGGTGGCCGGGCCGGCGCCGGTCAGCACCGCCCGCATGCCGTCGAACACGGTACGCAGCCGGTCCGGGTCCCGGCCCTCGGCACCGTCGTCGAGCTGGTCGTCGACCATGAAGAGCCAGGCGAACCAGTCCGCCGTCAGGTACAGGCCGGTCCGGTCCGCGGTGGGGTAGACCATGGCGGCGAACCAGCCGAAGTCGGCCTTCTCGAAGCGCCGCCGCGCCGCCTCACCCACCAGGCCGGTGCGGCCGGCCCAGTCGGTGAGGTGGGCCCGCGCCCGTTCCACGTCCACGTGCACCTGGTACGGGAACACCTCGAACGCCGCGATCAGCCGGTCGGTCGTCACCGTTCCTCCAGCCGCAGGTGGATGCCGCCACGCGGGTGCAGCGTGACCAGTGCCTCCGGCTCCACCGGCGGCGCGCCCGGTGGACGGACCAGCCGGAACCGGCGGGCCACCGTGGTCATCGCCAGCACCAGCTCGGCGAGCGCGAAGTGCTTGCCGATGCAGACCCGCTGACCGGCGCCGAACGGCAGGTAGGCGTGCTTGGGACGGGCCGCGATGCGCTCCGGGGTGAACCGCTCCGGGTCGAACCGTTCCGGGTCGTCCCAGAAGTCGCGGTGCCGGTGCAGGAAGTAGCTGTTGATCAGGATGTTCGTGCCGGCCGGGATGAAGTACCCGCCGACCTCGTCGTCCACCTTGGCCCGGCGCATCGACTGGTACGCCGGCGAGTAGATGCGCAGCGTCTCGTCCACGATCATCCGGGCGTACCGCAGGCGCGGCAGGTCGTCGGCGGACGGCAGCCGGCCGCCGAGCACCTCGTCGACCTCGGCGTGCAGCCGGCGTTCCACCTCGGGATGCTCGGCGATCAGGTAGAACGCCCAGGACAGCGCGTTGGTGGTGGTCTCGTACGCGCCGATGCACAGGTTCAGCACCTCGTGGTGCAGCTGTTCGACGGCCATCCGGCGGCCGTCGTCCTCGTCGGCCGAGTGCATCAGCAGGGTCAGCAGGTCCGGTGTGGTGTCCGGGTCCACCGGACGGTGCAGCCGCTCGGTGATGAACCCGTTGACGAACCGGTCCATGTCGTCGATGGCCCGGCGCAGCCGGAGGTGCCGGGGAATGGGCACGTTCAGCGGCGGGAACGGGAAGCGGAAGAAGGCGCCGAGAATCTCGTTGGCGGCGCCGAAGGCGCGTTCGAAGGACTGGGCGCCGGCGCTGACGTCCGCGCTGAACAGCGACCGGTTGACGATCCGCAGCGCGAGCTGGCCGATCTCGTCGGTCACGTCCAGCACGGTGCCGATCCCGCGGTGCTCCCAGCGGCCCAGCATCTTCGCGCTCTCGTCCACCATGTTGCCGGTGAAGGCGGTCACCGCGCGCGGGGTGAAGTGCGGTGCCATCAGGCGGCGTTGCCGCCACCACACGTCGTTGTCCCCGATGGCGATCAGGCCCTCGCGCAGGACCGGCCGGACGATCCGGAACAGGATCGCGTTCTTGTCGTATCCGTCGGCGCGTTCCACCAGGATGTGCCGGATGTAGTCGGGGTGGTTGACCAGCACCATCGGCAGTCCCAGTGTGCGGAAGCCGTAGATGTCACCGTGCCGCCGCAGGCCGCCGCCGAGGAATCCGAGCTGGTCGCGTTTGAAGGCGACGGTGCCGCCGAGGCCGTCGCGGAAGCGGAGGCGGGGCACCGGCCGCAGTCCCTGGTGCGCCTCACGCCGGGTCGATAGGGGCATCGGAACCTTCCTGTTCAAGCTGGACGGGTGTCACCGGCCCGGTACAGGCGGGGCTGGACGAGCAGCCACCGTGCGATACTCCGGGTCGGACACATCGGATCGTCGTCTGGACCGCACATGAGCAGATTCACCGTCACCGTCGAGTCCGACCGCCCCGACGGCGGCCTGATGACGATTCATCTGGACACGTCCGCCGGCACGTCCCGGGTGCTCGAGGTGACCGTGACGGCCGGACAGGGCGGAAGCGTGTCGGGGCTGTCCCTTCCGCATGTGTCGCTGGATCAGCTGTTGTCCGCGTTCGCCGGGCCGGACCCGGCCGCGCCGCCGGTCGGCGCGGCACCGGGCGGCACGGCGCCGCCGGTGGCGCTGCCCGAGCAGAGATCCGCGCCCGATCCGGGACCCGGGACCGAGGCGAGCGGGCAACCGGCGCCGGAGACCGCCGAGCGCAACTACCGGCGGATGCCGGACGCCGACGAGCTCGTCGCCGCGTACCGGAACGCGGCCAGCATCGGTGCCCTGGCCGCCGCGTACGGCGTGCCCCGGCACACGATGAACGGCTGGCTGTCCCGCCTGCGCCGGCAGGGCCTCATCGCGTCCCGGCGGGACCGGGCCTAGGGCGTGTTTCGGGGTGGGGGCCGGAGCGAGGCGTGGCCCGTCTCCCACCCCGAAACACGCCCTACGCACACCGCTCGTGCAGGTGCGCCGCGAGCGCCAGCACCGTCGGATGGTCCCAGGCCACCGTCGCGTCGATCTCGACGTCCAGCCACTCCTCGATGTCGCCGCTCAGCGTCATCGCGTAGACCGAGTCGAAGCCCAGATCGGACAGCTGGGCCGCCCGGTCCACCGCCTCCGGGGCGATCTCCAGGTAGTACGCGACGCGCTCGGCCAGCCAGTCCGCGATCTCCGTCACGGTCCGGGTGCCGGCGGGGTGTTGGGCAGTGGTCACGGTGCGCTCCTGTCGAGGGAAATCGGTGTGCTCGTGAGGTCGAACCAGAGGTTGTGCCGGTAGCGGCGGGACAGTTCGTCGTCGACGGTGGCCGGGACCGGCCCGGCGGCCGTCCACATCGGCCGGGTGGCCCGGTCGAGCCGGACCCGCAGCCGCTGCAACGCGGTCACCAGCCAGGCCGGGTCGCCGAGGAACGGGTCCTCCGGGTGCCGGCGCCACACGCCGACACAGGCGGCGGCGGCCAGGACGACGCTGTACCGGTGCGCCAGCACGAAGCTGTCCCGGCCGGCCATCACGGTCTGGTCCCGGGGTGCGAGGGCCCCGGCCCGCTCACCCAGCGCGGCGAGTTCGGCGCAGAAGGCGTCGGCGTGCCGGCGTACCCCGGGATCGGTGTCGGCGCGGTCCCGCTCGGCCCGCAGCGTCGCGGTGAGCGTGTCCACCCCCCGGTTGTTGACCGCGAGGCGGGCCGGATCGAGTTCGGCGAGGACGTCGCCCGGCCGGAACAGCGTGGCCGGTGGCGGCGCGGTGTCGGTGGCGGCCCAGCCGCGCCGGGCTAGCCGGGGCAGCTGCGGGATGATGGTGGACAGGCACACCGCCGAGCTGGCGTGGGCGAGCACCGCGACGGGCAGGTCGCGGGCGTGCTTGCCGAACGCGGCGTGCTCGCCGTCGGCCAGGTAGTAGCTGGCCCCGAGCAGCGTCGACAGTTCGTACCCGGCCTCGTGCAACAGCTTCGGCACCAGGTACTTCACCGCGGCGGAGAGCACGCTGCCCTCGGCCGGCAGCACGTGCAACGCCCGGGCGCCGACGGTGGCCAGGCAGTCCGCGATGAGCAGGTCGACGAACGCGCCGCCGAGGACCTCCCGGGTGTGCGGCAGGTCCGCGACCGCCTGCCCGTACAGCCGGCGCCCCTGCGCGTACCGCACGGCCAGCCGGAGCTGGCTGTCCAGGATGCCGATCACCATGCCGGGCAGCACGCACCGGGTGATCTGGAACGCCCGGAACACGGTCTCCAGGGCGTCCCCGGGCTCCCCGATCACCGCGCCGGCCGGCACCGGGGCGTCGGTGAAGTCGATGCCGCCGAGCAGGCAGCCGCGCATCCCGCTGGTCCGGTACCGCGGCAGCAGGCGGTAGTGCGTGCCGGGCCGGCCGCGCATGTCGACCAGCAGGTTCGAGTGGCTCCGGCTGCCCGGCCGGTCGTCGGTGCGGGCGAACAGGGTGACCAGATCCGCGCGGGCGACGTTGTTGATCAGGTGTTTGGCGCCGCTGATCCGCCACCCGTCGCCGGCCGGGCGGGCCCGCACGTCGGCGCGGCCGAAGTCCGCGCCGTGGTCCCACTCGGTGAACGCGGCGGCGCAGCGCCCACCGTCCAGCAGCACGTCGGCCACGGTCCGCCGCTGGTGCGGGGAGCCGGCCGTCCACACCGGCACGGCCGCGATGAACGAGGTGGCGCCGAAGCCGACGCCGAGGCCGGCGTCCCGGCTGAACACCGCCCGCATGGTCCGGGCGAACTGGTCGGCGCCGCGGAGTTCCCCGCCGAGCGACGCCGGGACGAAGTGCCGCTGCAGACCGGCCGACCGCAGCAGCTCCTCCCCCGCGGTGAACGGTTCGCCGGCGGCGTCCGCGGCGAGCACCTCCGGGTACCCGAGCGGGTTGCCGGCGTCCCAGGGGTCGCCGAGGTCGAGTGCGGTCCGGGTCAGGCCGGCGGTCATCGCGGTGCTCCGTCCGAGGGCGTGGTCAGCAGGGAGAACGGGGCACCGCGGGCGAACTGGTCCTGCACCGCGGTCAGCAGCCGGTCGTACACCGGGTCCAGGTCCGGCTGCTCCGGCTCACCGAGCTGGGTGAGCAGCCGGCTGAGCCCGGCGGTCACCCAGTCCGGGCCGGCGAGCAGCGAACCGGCCGGCGCCGTCGCGCGGTTCTCCAGCCAGAGCCGCAACACCGCGGCGCCGGCGAACACGGTCGTCCAGCGGGCGGCGAGCGCGAACGCCTCGGTCGGCACCCGCCGGGTCGGCCGGTGCGCACCCAGCCGCGCGTGCACATCGTCGGCGAGCGCCAGCAGCCGGGCCCCGAGGGCGCCGAGCGGTGCCGGTGCGTCCCCGGCGGCGACCAGTTCGGCGGTGCGCCGCACGGTGTCCGGCAACGCGTTCACCACGCTGCAGCCGCCCCGGGAGACCAGGGCCAGCCGGTCCGGCACGAACGGGGGCAGCGGCGCGGACAGGTCCGCCGCGGTGCGCACCCCGGCCTCGTCGCACCTGCGCCGGTAGCCGCGGGCCAGACCCGGGAACTGGTTGACGATCGCGTTCAGGTTGACCACCGTGCTGCCGTCGAAGATGCCGACGATGCGGTGGTCCCGCTCGATCTTCTGGAACCGGCCGTCGGCGTACCCGTCGGTGAGCAGCGCCCGGGCGCCGAGCACCTCGGCCAGCTGCATGACCGTGTGGTCGGTCCGGGTCGGCACCAGGTACTTGATGGCGGCCGAGATGACGCTCTGCTCGGCGGTGAGCGAGTGGATCGCCCGCGTGCCGACCAGGCCCACGGCCTCCGCGGTGAACAGGTCGGCGGCGGCCTCGGCGAGGCTGCGGGCGGCGTGCGGGAGCGTCGCCAGCGCCCGGCCGTACATCTGATGCGCGCCGGCGAAGCCGAGGGTGATCCGCAGCGCGTGGTCGGCCAGCCCCACCGACATCGCGGCGCACAGCGTGCGGGTCACCTGCAACGCCCGCAGCACCAGCTCGACGCCGCCGCCCTCGGCACCGACCACGGCGGACCGGGGCACCGGCGCGTCGTGGAAGGCGACCCCGCTGATGTCGGCGCCGCGGACCCCGAGCGTGGCCTCCCGGGGCAGCCGGCGGCAGGCCCCGTCCGGCAGGTCGCGCAGGTCCACCAGGAGCAGGCTGAAACCGCGGCTGCCGGTGTCCGGGCGGGTCGCCGCCAGCACACACATCAGGTCGGCCCGGCCGGCGTTGTTGATCAGCCACTTGGTGCCGTTCAGGCGGTAGCCGTCCGGCACCGGTTCGGCGCGGACCTCGCCGGCCAGCAGGTCGCTGCCGTGGCCGCGTTCGGTCAGGCCGAGGGAGACCACGGCGCCGTCGAGCACCCGGGCGGCCAGCCCGGCGGTCTGCTCCGGGCTGCCACCCACCCACACGCAGGCCGCGCCCAGGAAGGTCTTGCAGTGCGCGAGCGCCACCGTGAAGTCGCGGCGGGCCAGCGTCCGGATCACGCCGAACAGCGCCGGGAAGCCGGTGAGCCGGCCGCCGAGCGCGGCCGGCACGTAATAGGCCGGCAGGCCCAGCCGGTCCAGCTCGCGCAGCTCGGCGAGCGGCAGTTCGGCGCGGCGGTCGAGTTCCCCGCTGCGCGGCCAGGCGACCACGGCGGCCGGCCCGGCGGGATCGCCGAGCAGCGCCTCGATCTCGTCGGACACCGCGTCCAGGTACGGGCTCACACCGGCACTCCCGCGTCGTGCCGGCGGTACCGGCGGGCGGTCTGCTCGGTCAGGGCCTCGTGCACCGGGTCCAGGTCGCCGGCCAGGAACGCCGCCCGCATCGCGGCCCGTTGCACCTTGCCGCTGGTGGTCTTGCGGATCTGGCCGGGCCGCGCGACGACCAGGTCGAGCCCGCCCAGGTTGAGCGCGGCGGTCAGCGCCGAACGGACGTCGCGGGCCAGGTCCGCGACGGCGTCCGCGGTCATCCCCCGGGTCCGCACCTCGGCGATCACCACCAGGCGTTCGGCCGGCACCGGCACCGAGAAGGCACACGCCGCGCGGACCACGTCGCCGCCGAGCACGGCGCGGGCCTCCCGCTCGACGTCCTGCGGGTAGACGTTGCGGCCGTTGATGATCATCATTTCCTTGAGCCGGCCGGTGACGTACAACTCGCCGTACCGCAGCACGCCGAGGTCGCCGGTGCGCAGGAAACCCTCGTCGCCGTCCGCGGTGGTGGCCCGGAACGTCTCCGCACTCTGCTCCGGGCGCCCCCAGTAGCCCCGGGCCACGCTCGGCCCGCGCAGCCAGATCTCGCCGATCGTCCCGTCCGGCCGCACCTGCCGGGTCGCCGGGTCGACGACCCGTACCGTGAGGTCGGCCGCGCGGCCGCAGCCGACCAGGGCCGTGCCGCCGGCACCGGCCGGTTCCAGCCGGCCGTCGACCTCCAGCGACCGGGTGTCCGCGGTGGTGACCACCGGCGGCCGGCCGGGCACGCTGCCGGCCGCGAACAGGGTGGTCTCCGCCATCCCGTAACCGGCCACCAGCGCGCGCCGGTCGAACCCGCACGCCGCCACGTGGTCCGCGAACCGGGCCAGGGTGCCGGCGTCGATCGGCTCGGCGCCGTTGCAGGCCCGGGTCCACCGGGACAGGTCCACCGTCGCCAGCTGGGCCGCGGAGATCCGCTTGACGCACAGCTCGTAGGCGAAGTTCGGCGCGGCGCTCACCGCGATGTCGTGCCGGTCGATCAGTTCCAGCCAGGTGACCGGCCGGCGCAGGAAGTTCATCGGCGCGGTGTGCACCGCGGTGCCGCCGGTCATCAGCGGCAGCAGCGTCATCGCGATCAGGCCCATGTCGTGGTGGGTCGGCAGCCAGCCACCCACCACGGCGTCCGCGTCCACCCGCAGCAGCGCGCGCCCGGAACGCAGGTTGTGCACCAGGTTGGCCTGCGACACCACGACACCCTTCGGGTCGCTGGTGGAGCCGGAGGTGTACTGCAGGAAGGCGGGAGCGTCCGGGTCCACCGGCGGCGGCGTCCAGAGCCCGCCGTCCACCGCCGGACGGTCGTCCGAGGCGACCACCGGCACCGGCCGGCCGGTGCCGGCGAGCTGCCGGGTCAGTTCCCCGGCGTGGGCCCGGTCGGTGAGCAGCAGCGCGGCGCCCGCGTCCGCCACGATGCCGGCGGTACGCGCCAGATGGTGCCGGTAGCCACCGGGCAGCGACGTCGGCACCGGCAGCACGCCCGCGTAGAGGCAGCCCAGGAAGACCCGGACGAACTCGGGGCCGGCCGGGTAGCAGAGCACCACCCGGTCCCCGGGCCGGACCCGGTCGGCGAGCCAGACCGCGACGGTACGCGCGTCGTGGTCCAGGTCGGCGTACCGGATCGGGTGGTCGCGCAGCCCGCCGGACTCGTAGCTGCTGTGGATGAGCGCCGGCCGGTCCGGCCGCACGCCTGCCGCGGCCCGGAACCGCGCCACGAAACTGTTGCCGTCGTTGTCCATTACCGTCCCCCGTTGTCGTCGGCCGGTCAGCCGCATCCGCCGGCGTGCCCGCCGTCCCCGCCGCGCCCCGCGCCGACCGCCACCGCCTCCGGCGGCACCAGGTCGTCCGGCACCGTGGCCGGCACCGTGGCCGGGGCGGCACCGATCGCGTCCAGGAACCCGTCCAGGCGGTCCAGGCCCCAGAACTTCTGCCGGCCGGCCACCAGGAACGGCACGCCGAACACGCCGGTCTGGTACGCGATCAGCAGCGACCGGACGCCCGCCGCGCGGATCCGCGGGATCTGGTGCGCCCCGGCGATCCGGTCCGGGTCGAGCCCGATCCGCTCGGCGATCCGGCCGACCGTGGCCGGGTCGCAGATGTCCCGGCCGAGCTGCCAGCGCGCCTCGTGCACGCCGCGGATGAAGTCGTGGCCGCGGCCGAATTCCGCCGCCGCCAGGTAGGCGAGGTGCGGCACCTCCCACGCCGGTTCCCGGTCGACCGGCCAGGTCACCGCGAACCCGCGCGCCTGCGCCAGGCGGCGTACGTCCTGCAGCAGGTACAGCTGCTTGGCCTTGTGCATCTCGGTGTACAGGAACTCGCCGCCCAGATCGCCGAGGACCTGCCGCATCGCCGCGTCCGGTTCCCAGTACGGCACCCACTCCACCGACCCGGTCAGGTCCGGCCGCCGCACGGTCAGATCGTGGTAGGCGAGCCAGGAGTACGGGCTGCGCAGGCTGAAGAAGAACCGGGGCGTCCGGGTGGCCACGTCAGATCACCATCCCGCCGTCGACCCGGAAGACCTGGCCGGTCACGTACGAGGCCCGCGACGACAGCAGGAACGCGGTCAGGTCGGCGACCTCCTCGGGGCGGCCCAGCCGGCGCAACGCCACCCGGGCGAAGAGTTCCTTGACCACCTTCGGCGGCAGGTCGCCGGTCATGTCGGTCTCGATGAAGCCGGGCGCGACGACGTTGGCCCGGACCCCGAACCGGCCGGCCTCCTTGGCCAGTGACTGGGTGAAGCCGATGATGCCCGCCTTGGACGCGGCGTAGTTGGCCTGGCTCGCGTTGCCGCCGATGCCGGAGACCGACGACACCGTGACGATGGCGCCACGGCGGCGCTTCATCATCGCCATGATGACCGCCCGGCAGGCGAAGTACGTACCGTCCAGGTTGGTGCCGAGCACGTCGTGCCACTCGTCGTCGGCCATCAGCGGCAGCGGCCGGTCCCGCACGATGCCCGCCGAGGTGACCAGCGCCTCGATCGGGCCGAGGCCGGACTCGACCTCGTCCACGAAGGCGCGGACCGCGGGTGCGTCGCTCACGTCGACCCGGCGGCTCAGCACCCGGGCGCCGGCCGCCTCCGCCTTCGCGGTGACCGCCTCGGCGGCCCCGCCGTCGGACCGGTAGCAGAAGGCGATGTCGTAGTCCTCCTCGGCCAGCCGCTCCACGACCGCCCGGCCGATGCCGCGCGAACCTCCGGTCACCACGGCGACCGGGCGGGCGTTGCCCGTACCGGCGCGTTCCAACGAATCGGTCATCAGATCCTCCGTGCCGCGCTAGGCGGGCAGAATGTCGGGCGTGTGGAAGCTCGCCACGTCCCGCATGGCGAGCACGAACTGGTCGACCTCGAGCACCGGCCGGCCGTCGACCGACGCGACGCCGCTGACCACCGAGGTGTCGCCCAGCGCCTTCCGCAGGACGATCCGGTGCTCGACCAGATCACCGGGGTGGACGCCCTGCCGGAAACGGACGCCGCGGAACGAGGCGCCCAGCTCCAGCCGGCCGGCGCAGACATCCGGGTTGGGCTCGTCCCAGGTCGCCAGGATCACCGCGGCCTGGGCCAGCGACTCCAGCAGCAGCGGTGCCGGGTACCGGAAGTCGGTCAGCGGCGGCGCGCCGGGCTCGCGCCGGTAGCAGGGCTCGGTCGCGGTGATCGCCTTGACCGCGACCAGCGAGCTGCCCGGTGTCACCGCGGTCACCCGGTCCAGCAGCAGCATCGGGTAGCGGTGCGGGATGTGCGCGGCGATCGCGGCGGTGTCCATCATGCGAGGCCGTCCGCGTACTCCAGGCGGAGGTCCGCCGCCGGCCCGTGCTCGGTGGACAGCTGGGCCTGCACGGCCATCCGGTCGCCGGCGTCGGCCAGGCTCAGCGAGATGGTGAGGACGTCACCGGGACGGATCGGCCGGCGGAACCGGGCGTTGGCGATCTCCCGCAGCTCCCAGGCGCGGTCCGGCCGGGCCGCCCGCAGCGCCGCGCCGGCGTACTCCAGGGCCAGCACACCGGGCAGCACCGGGAAGCCCGGATAGTGCCCGGTGAACGCCGGGTCGCCGGGGTCCAGCCGGACCCGTGCGACCGCCGAGGAGCGGTCCTGGTGGAGCAGCGTCACTCCGGTGGCGAGCGGACTGGCGAACGTCATCACACCCCCGCCATCTTGCCGGCGAGCAGCCGGTGGGTCGCGCGCAGGTCGGTGAACTGGGCGATCTCGTCCTCGGCGACCTTGACGCCGTAGTGGTTCTCGAACTGGACCGCGAGTTCCAGCGCCAGCAGCGAGTCCACCTCCAGGTCGTCGGCGAACGTGGCGTCGTCGGTCACCTCGGCGACGTCCACGTCGATGACGTCGGCGATCATCGTGCGCAGTTCCTCGAGGTCCAGGGCCGCGGTGGTCTCCGGTTCGATGGTCATGACAGGTCCTTTCGTTCAGTGGTGGAGGGCGGGGGCCGGGGCGGGCACGCGCAGCACGGCGCACCCGACGGTGCCGCCCGGGTCGATCGAGGTGACCAGCGCGAGGCTGCCGGCCGGCAGGTCGGTGCGGCCGGCCGCGACCAGCACCCCGGCCACCTGGAACGCGGCCGACGCCGCCGAGGTGTCGCCGAGCACGGTGCCGGTCCGCGCCTCGGGCAGGTCGGCGCGGCCCAGTGCGGCGCGCACCGCGACCCGCTCGGTGGCCGCCGCGGATCCCGGCGGGCAGCCCGGGGCGAGCAGGGCGATGTCCGGCACGGCGATCCCGTTGCGGTCCAGCGTCCGCGCGATGCAATCGGTCAGCGCCGCCGCCGGGTCGCCGCCGGCCGGCACCGCGCCGAAGCCGATTCCGGCCAGTTCGAGCAGCGGGACCCGGCCGTGCCGCGCGGCCACGCCGGCCGGCTCGACCAGGAACATCGCGCAGCCCTCGCCGGGCGGCACCGCGGTCACCGGGTCCGGCCGGCCGCCGGCGTGCCAGTCGATCCAGCACCGCTGGGCGGTCAGCTCCTCCACCGCACCGCACAGCACGGTCGTGGCGCGCCCGCGCCGGCAGAGCCGCACCGCGTAGTTGAGGGCGAGCAGCCCGGCCAGCCGGCCGCCGGAGACCGTGGCGTTCGGTCCCTTGATGCCGTACCAGATGGCGCTCTGCCCGGCGGCGCGGTTCATCACCGTGTTCGGGAAGCGCGCCGGATCGACCAGGTAGGGCCGCTCGCCGGTCATCGACGACGCGGTGAAGTCCATGATGGACTGGTAGCTGCCGGCGCTGGTGCCGAGCACCAGGCCCATCGCCGCGGTCTGGTCCGGGTCCGGTTCGCCGTCGGCCGCCAGCACCATCCCGGCCGTGGCGACGGTGAGCGCGGTGACCCGGTCCATCGCCCGGGTGCCCTTGCGGCCCAGCACCGCCGCCGGGTCGAACGACGGGACCAGCCCGGCCTGCGGGAACGGGCCGCTGTCGACGCCGTCCGGCACGGCGCGGACCGCGCTGGCACCGGAGGCGAGCCCGCCGTCGAACTCCGCCGCACCGAGACCGAACGGGCTCACCGCCGACCATGCGGACAGCACGATGCCGTCCTCGTTCGCGTTCATCGTTGTTCGCTCCCCCATGACGTACCGGCCGAGATGAGTTCGGCGCCGTCGACGCCGATGGTGTTTCCGGTGATCCACGAGGACGGCGCGCAAGACAGCACGACGACCGCCTCGCCCACGTCGGACGGCTCGGTCAGCCGGCCGTGCGGGTTGACCGACGCCGCCTGGGCCAGGAACGTCTCGTGTTCCGGGATCTGCTGCAGCGCCGGGGTCAGCGTGGTGCCGGCGCGCAGCGCGTTCACCGCGACGCCCAGCGGGGCCAGCTCGCAGGCCAGCTGCCGGACGTGTGCCTCCAGCGCCGCCTTGGCCGCCGAGACGGCGCCGTAGCTGGGCAGGGTCTGTGCCACGCCGGCGCTGGTCATGGCGAAGACCTTGGCGCCGGGCGGCAACAGCGCGGCCCGCACCAGGTCCTGCACCCAGTACACGAGGCTGTTCGCCATCACGTCGAGCGTCATCGCCATCTGTTTGGACGTCAGCGCCTCGGCGAAGCCGGCCCGCGGCAGGTACGGCAGCAGCGACCCGAACGCCAGGGAGTGCAGCAGCACGCGTACCCCGGCGCCCCCGGTGAGGTCGGCCACCCGCGCCACCACCTGGGCCCGGCTCGGCGCCCGGGCCGCGTTGATGTTGAAGAAGTGCGCCTCGGCGCCGTGCGCGGTCAGCTCCGACCGCAGCGCCTCGACGGCCGGCCCGGCATCGGTCCGGTCGAGGTGCACGCCGATGATGTTGACGCCCTCGACGGCCAGCGCGCGGGCCGTGGCGGCGCCGATCCCGCTGGAGGCGCCGAGGACCAGGGCCCAGCTTCCGGGCAGGGGGTTCCTCATGCTGCCGACTCCTTGTCCGGGCCGATGATGTGCGCGACCGCGACGTGCCCGGTCCGCGACGCGCTGACCACGACGGTGTCGGCGCCCGCCGCGACGGCCGTGCTGACCGCGAGCACCGGAGGAACACAACCGGGCCCACCGGCCGCCGCGGGGCGGACCGGGCCCCACTCGCCGACCAGACCGGCCACCGTGTCCGCGAACGCCGAGCCGTCGGAATCCATCAGCACCGGGATGCGGTCCGGCAGGCCCAGCCGCCGGGGCAGGTCGCCCAGCAACGCCGCGGTCGCCCGGGGTACGTCCGAGGTCGCCGGCACCAGGCCGGTGCCTACCCGGCACCGGCCGTGCACGACCGCGCCCCGGGCGGCCGCCCGGCCGGCGTCCTCGAGCACGACGGCGACCGCACCGTCGGCGGCTCCGGTGCCGTGCTCGGTGGTGGCGACCACCAGCACGTCGCACCGTCCGGCCCGCAGCGCGCGTCCGCCGGTCTCCCACGCCTCCAGCCCGGCGACCCGGGGTGAGGTGGTGGTGAGCGTGAAGCCCTGCGTCCGATGCTCGCCGGCGACCCGGCCGGCCAGCGCGTTGACCGCGAAGAACGGCGCGGTCACCGGGCTCAGCCGGTCGGAGTGCCCGGCGGCGACGGTGCGGTCGGCGGCCGCGTAGTGGTCGCCCAGGACGCCGTGGCAGCCGACCGCGAGCCCGCGCCGGTCCGGTTCGGCGGCGAGTGCGGCGCCGGTGCCGAGCGCCCGCCGTACGGCCGCGAGCAGGTAGTGCGCGCCCGGCGGCAGGTACTTGTAGCCGCGCCGGCCGAGTTCGGTGGCCACGTCGAACCAGTCGTCCGGCGCGCCGGGCGGGCGCAGCACGGCACCGGTCGCGGTGACCGCCAGGGCCAGGTCCGCCGTCATGCCGCGCACCCCCACACCGTGGAGCTGTTGTTGCCGCCGAAGGCGTACGCGTTGACCAGCACCCGCGGTACCCGCAGCGGCGTCGGCCCGTCCTGCGGCAGGTACACCGCGCACGCCGGGTCCGGCGTCGCGACGGGCACGTTCGCCGGCACGCTGCCGGACCGCAGGATGTCCACCGCGACGATCGCGGCGAGCGCGGCGGAGGCGCCGCCGGTGTGGCCGACGAGCGGCTTCAGGCTGTACAGCGGGGTCCGGTCGGCGTCCGCGCCGAACACGGTACGCAGCGCGGCCGACTCCACCCGGTCGTTGTGCGGGGTACCGGTGGCGTGCGGGATCACCGCGCCGACCGCCCGGTCGCCGCCGAGCGCGCCGGTGATGGCCCGCACGATCTGGGTGCCGTCCGGTTCGGGTGCGGTCAGATGGCCGGCGTCGCAGCTCCAGCCGTCGCCGAGCAGCCGGGCCAGCGGGGTGGCCCCGCGCGCCCGGGCGTGCGCCGCCGACTCCAGCACCAGCACACCGGCGCCCTCGCCGAGCACTGTGCCCTGCCGGTCCCGGTCGAACGGGCGGCAGCGTTCCCGGTCGAGCGCGCCCAGCCGGTCCATGCTGGCCCAGCCGACCCGGGAGTACGCGTCCGCGCCGCCGGCCAGGACGACGTCCGCCTCGCCGGCGCGGATCAGGTCGGCGGCGAGTCCCGCGGCGAATCCGCCGGCCGCGCAGGCGTTGCTGACGCTGACGTTGACGCCGGCCCGGCCGAGCAGCGCGCCCACCGCGGCCGCCACGCCGTAGACCACGTCGTCCGGCCCGGTGCCGGCCACGCCGTCGCCGAGGCAGGTGCCCAGCACCACGCCGATCCGCCCGGCCGGCGCGCCGGCCAGCCCGGCCTGTTCGAGCGCCTCGGCCGCGGCCGTCTCGGCGAACGCGGCGGCGCGGCGGCGCGGGTGGTGTCCGCCGGCCGCGCCGGGCACCGCGTGGATCAGCGGCGTGCCGAGGTGCGCGGCGTCGTCGGCGACCTTGTCCGGCACCGCGGCCCGGCCGGCGGCGACCGCGGCCCGCAGCGACGCGACGCCGGTGCCGTGACAGCTGACCGCGCCGAGCCCGGTCACCACGATCTCGGTCACGGTCGTGCCCCGGTGCCGTGCAGCGCGGCCAGCAGCCGGTCGTCGAACGAGACCAGGTTCCACTCCGACCGGCCGGTCAGCGCCGCGTACCCGTGGGTGATCTCGCCGGTGGCGGTCGGCACCAGGGCGCCGTCGCGCCGCACGTACGTGTCGAACCGGCTGGTGTAGGTGAGCCGCTTGAAGATCCGGGTCACGGTGAGGACGGTGTACAGCTCCTCCTCCATGACGGCCTCGTCGAGCAGCGTGATCCGGGAGTGCGGCACCGCCGGGATCCAGCCCTGCTCGTCCAGCAGCGTCTTGATGGACACTCCGCGCGCCGCGACGAAGCGGTGCTTGGCCTCCTCCATCAGCCGCAGGTAGCCGGACATCTGCAGGCGCTCGCTGAAGTGGCAGTGGTAGTACGGCACGACGCTGCGCCAGACGATGCCGTTGTGCGGTGACCCGTCGGCGGCGTGCCGGGCGGCGAGCACCTCGGCCGGATCGGCGGTACCCACCGGGATCGGCGTGGCGGCGGCCGGGTCGCCGAGCCGCCCGGTGACAAGACCCGCGAGGGGCGCGGGTGCCGCGGCAACGGCCGCCCCCCGCGGGTCGAATCGGAGCGCCACCCGGACCGTGGCGCTGACCATCCGGGGTCCGTCCGCGGCGGTCCGGAGCGCGACCTTGAGCACCAGCGCGCCCGGCTCGTCGGCCGCCCGGCGTACCTCGGTGTGCACCGTGTCGTCCAGCCGCAGCGCCTGCACGATGCGGGTGTCGATACCGACCACGTCGAGGCAGAGGCCGTGGTCGTGGTACAGGTCGGAGACCGGCCAGCCGTGGCTGCGGAACCAGGCCAGCGCCGCCTCTTCGACCAGGTAGTTCACGTGCTTGAAGCCGACCCAGGTACCGACGTTGACGCCCTCGTACCGAGGTTGCAGCGTGCCGCGCACCGCGTCGGTGCGGCTGGTGGGCGGGGCGGACAGAACAGTCATCGGGACTCCCGAGGGTTTTCGGCGGTGAGCCGGGACAGGGTGGCGAGGAAGTCGCCGATCAGCGCCGCCACCGTCCCGGGCTTTTCGATCATGGGGTAGTGGCCGCAGCCGGGCAGGATCTCCAGCCGGCCGCGGGGCAGGCCCTTGGCCAGCGCGGTGGCGTCCTGCGCGGTGGCGGCCCGGTCGTCGGCGCCGGCCAGCACGAGCACCGGCACCGGCAGCTCGCTCAGGTCCAGCAGCGGGGTACGCAGGTAGGCGTCGAAGAACCGCATCCACCCGTACGGGCCGATCCGGTCCCGCGCCCGGCGCGCCATCTGCCGCCGGACGTCGCCGTCGAGTCGGGGCGAGGCGGAGATCCGCAGGCCCTCCTCGACGATGTCGATCAGCCCGTGCAGGTAGAACTCGATCGTCGACCACTGGAAGTCGGCCGGGTCGGGCCGGTAGAACGGCGAGATCAGCACCAGGGCGCGGGGTGCCGGTACGGTGCCCCGGCTCACCTCCTCGAGCAGCAGGTTCGCCGCGAACGAGTGCGCCACGACCACCTCCGCGCCGCCCGGCATCGACCGCATGGCCCGCCCGATGGTCGTGCCGACGTCGGCGCGGTAGCTCCACGCCGGGTCGCCGGTGCCGGTCCAGGGCAGGTCCGCCTCCCAGAGTTCCAGGTGGTGGCCGGCGTGCCCGGACAGCGGGGCCCAGGCCGCCCGCGAGCCGCCGAGGCCGTGCAGCAGCAGAATCCGCGTCACGTCCGGGCCGGCCGCCGGGCGGCGGAGCCGGACCGCCATCGTGGTCCCGGCCGTAGCCTCACCGCTCCCGCTCATGACCGGTCCTCCGGCGCGGCGAGGACCAGCGCGGCCGCCGCGTCCGCCGACGCCTCGCCGCCCCGCCCGCAGGTGGCGAGCGCCCGGGACCGGGGGTGCCGGCCGAACCAGGCGACGGCCGCCGCGACCTGCAGCACGCCGAGCGCGCCGGATCGCCGGCCCAGCTGCGCGCCGACCTCCAGCCGGTGCCGGGCGGGCACCGGCGGCTCCGCGGCGCCGTCCTCGGGCTCGCACCAGAGGTCGACCGGGCCGGGGGCGACGGCCGCGACCGCGTCCCGCAGGTCCGCGCGCCGGGCGTACCGGCCGACCCGGGCCCGGACCGGCGCACCGCGGCCGGCCGCGACCCGGGCGCTCTCCACCACGATCGCGGCGGCGCCGTCGAACGCGGGCGCGCCGGCCAGCCCGGTCACCGCGTCGTTGCCCGGTTCCACGCCGGCCACCAGCACGCTGTCCACCCGGCCCGCGCGCACCAGATGGCACGCCCAGTGCACGGCGTCGAGGCCCGAGGTGGCGCCGTTGCACAGGGTCAGGTTGGCGCCGCGCATGCCGTACGTGATGGCGATCCAGGACGCCACCACGTTGCTGGCCGTGGAGGGCAGCAGCATCGGGCTCGCGCCGGTGTAGGTGTGCGCGTCGATGGCGTCCACCGTGCCGCACACCGTGTCGAGGTTGCCGTAGTTGGAGCTGGCGACGACGCCGGTCCGGCCGCCGGGCCGGTCGAACGCCTCCGGACCGGTGTCCACCGGGGTGTCGTCGGCGGGCCGGCCCGCGTCGGCCAGGGCCCGGCCGCCGGCCAGCAGCGCCAGCCGGGTCGCCCGGTCCTTGTGCCGCCCGAGTCTGCGGCTCAGTCCGGCCAGCGGGTCGCCGTCGCGGTCCGCCGGCACCGGGCCGAGCAGGTCGGCGATCCCGGCGTACCCGGCGACGGCCAGCCCGGCGCCGGTGATGACCGCCTCGGCCGGACGGGTGGGCCCGGTCATCAGCGTCCCCTCTCCAGCAACGCGACGGCGTTCAGCCCGCCGAAACCGAACGAGTGCACCTGCACCAGGTCGATGTCCGCACCGGAGACGGTGTCCCGGACCAGCCGCAGCCCGGCCGCTTCGTCCATCGGCCGTTGCAGCGTGGTGATGGCCGGCACCGCACCGGTACGGATGCAGTCCGTGCCGGCGATCAGGCTGTGCAGTCCGCTGGCGCCCGCGGTGTGCCCGGTCATGCACTTGATCGCGGTGGCCAGCGGCGGGGTGTCGCCGAAGACCTCGGCCATCGCCAGCGCCTCGGCCTGGTCGTTGAGTTCGGTGCCGGTGCCGTGCAGGAACACCAGGTCCACGTCGGACGGCTTGGCGCCGGCCCGGGACTGGCCCTCCCGGATGGCCGCCGCGATGCCGGCGACGTCGGGGGCGGACGGATGGTAGGCGTCGCAGTTGACGGCGACCGCGCGGAGCAGGCCGTGCCGGGCGTCGCCGGTGCCGCGCAGCACCACGGCGGCGGCGCCCTCACCCTGCAGCATGCCCTGGCGGTGCCGGTCGAACGGGCGCAGCGCCTCGGGCGGTGCCGGGTAGCACCGGTCCAGCAGGCCGAACGTGCTCTCCGAGATGGTGTCCACCCCGGCCACCACCACGGTCTCGGCCGCACCGGACTCGATCAGGTCCAGGCCAAGGCCGAGGACGTAGAGCGAGGCGGCGCACGCGTTGGTCACGGTGTACGTGGTGGTGGCGCCGAACCGCTCGCGCAGCGCGTGCCCGAAGTGCAGCCGGTCGGTGTCGAAGTCGGTGTGCTGCCGCCAGGCCAGCTCGGCGGACCGCAGCTCGCGCAGGGTGGTACCGATCAGCACCGGCACGTCGCCCAGGTCCGGGGCGAGTTCCGCGTCGGCGAGCGCCGCGCCGATCGCGTCCAGCAGCCAGCCGGTGGCCCGCATCGGCACGTCGCCGCCGCCCGGCGGCCGGTCGTCGATCTCGAACGCGTGCCGGGTGCGGTACCGGGTCAGGTCGAAGGCGCGCGGGGTGTCCACTCCGCTGCGGCCGGCACAGAGCGCGGCGAACATGTCCTCGGCCGTCCGGCCGGTGCTGGCCAGCGCGCCCCGCCCGGCGATGCCGCCGGGCATCAGTGCGTCCCCGGGTAGTGGCCGAGCAGCAGCACGGCGTTGTTGCCGCCGAAGGCGAGCGCGTTGTTCTGCACCACCCGGGGCCGCGCGGGGCGGGCCACGTTCGGTACGCAGTCGAGCCCGACCTCCGGATCGGTCTGGCGGTGGTGGATGGTCGGCGGGATGAACTCCCGGTCGATCGCCAGGGCGCAGGCGGCCGCGGCGACCGCGCTGGCCGCGCCCATGCTGTGCCCGACCATCGACTTGATCGAGATGGTGGGCGGCGGCCGGTCCCCGAACAGGCGCCGGATGGCCGCGGCCTCGGTGACGTCGTTGGCCCGGGTACCGGTGCCGTGCGCCGAGATGAAGTCCACCTGGTCCGGCTTCAGGCCGGCGTCCTCGTGTGCCAGGCGCATGCACCGCACCAGGCCGTCCGCCTCCGGCGCGACCGCGTGGTGTGCGTCGCAGGACAGCCCGAAGCCGAGCACCTCGGCGTAGATGTGCGCGCCGCGGGCCAGCGCCGAGTCGAGGCTCTCCATGCACAGCATGGCGGCCCCCTCGCCGGTGAGGATGCCCTTGCGGTCGAGGTCGAACGGCTGGCACACCTCGGGCGCGATGGTGCCGAGGCGGTAGAAGCCGGCGAAGGTCTTCCGGTCCAGCGAGTCGGCGCCACCGCAGATGGCCACCTCGGCGTCGCCGGCCCGCAGCGCGTCGAACCCGTACCCGATCGCGTAGTTGCCGGCCGCGCAGGCCGTCGGGATCGAGATGGCCTCCACGTCGGTGAGGCCGAACTCGGCGGCCACGCCGGCGGACAACCGCCCGGCGTTCACCCGCGCGGCGACCTGCTCGTCCAGGCCGGCCGGCCCGCGGCTGAGCTGCTGGGCGGTCAGGTCGTCGAAGTCGCTGCCCTCACCGTTGGTGGTACCGACCGAGACCACCGACCGCCGGCTCCGCAACTCGTCGATACCCATCGACGAGTCGCGGAGCGCCATCCGGGCCGCGGACGTCGCGAACTGCCCGGTGCGGCCCAGCCGGGCCGGGTCGGACGCCTCGATCGCCGCGGCCGGGTCGAAGCCGCGCACCTCGCAGGCGTTCGCGTACTCGAAGCCGGTGGTGTCGAACGAGGTGATCGGCCCCGCACCGCTGCGGCCGGACCGGAGTCCGGCCAGGAAGTCGTCGACCCCGATCCCGATGCTGCTCACCACGCCGATGCCCGTCACGACGACGCGCCGCGGCACATCCCGGTCGTTGCCCATCACCATCGCCCTACCGTCTCCCCCGTGTACGGCCGGTCACGCGGCCGGCGCCTCGGCGACTACCTCGTACACGGCCTTCAGGTTGACCATGCGGGGCAGCTCGGCCTGATCGATCGTCACCCGGAACTCGCGTTCGAGCGCCGCGAGGATCTCGATGGCCAGCAGCGAGTCGGCCTCGTGGTCCTCCTTGAAGAGGCTGGTCTCGGTCATCTCGGCCGGCTCGATCTCGAGGATCTCGGAGACGATGTCCCGGATCTGCTTCTGCTGCGCGGCGTTCAGCGTGCTCGGTGCGTCCAGATTGGACATTGATGGTTCCCTTCTCGGTGAAAATGCGGGTACGGGCGTCAGGAGTGCAGCTGGTGCAGGTACTCGTAACAGCTCGGCAGTTCCTTCACGAGCTGCTGCGCGTCCTCCCGCAGCCGGTCCAGCTCCTGGCGGGCCGGCGCCGGGTCGAGGTGGCGGAGCACGGGTCGCGGCGACGTCGGATGCCCGCCGAGGCCGAGCAGCATGACCCGCCACGAGTACGCCTCGAAGCCGTGGAAGTGCGGGTAGATGGTGTTCTCGTCGGGCAGCAGACTGCTCCACCCGTCGAGCCGTTCCGCCATGCCGGGCGGCAGCACCCGGGTCTTGGCGTCCTTCCAGTACTGGGTGTCGTTCCGCGCGGCGGCGCGGTAGTGCAGGACGAGGAACTCCCGTACCCCGTCGATCACCTCGCCGACCTGCTTGTTGTACGCGTCGGTCAGCGCCGGCGCCCAGTCGTCGTCCGGGAAGTGCCGGACCAGCTGCTCGATCCCGTTCTGGATGAAGAAGATGCCGGTGGACTCCAGCGGCTCGACGAACCCGCTGGACAGCCCGATGGCGACGCAGTTGTTCACCCAGGAGCGCTCGTTGCGGCCGATCCGCATCCGGATGTGGTTGGCCTCCAACTCGGGCTGGTCCGGTGCGGCGAAGGCACGCAGCGTCGCCTCGGCCTCCTCCGGCGAGCAGTACTTGTCGGAGTAGACGTAACCGGTGCCCACCCGGCCGTACAGCGGGATGGTCCAGATCCAGCCGGCGTCCATCGCGGTCGCCGTGGTGTACGGGTCGATGCCGACGGTGGCCATGTCCCGCGGCACCCGCAGCGCGACCGCCCGGTTGTTCGGCAGCATGTCCTCGAACGAGACGAACCGCTCCCCCAGCGTCTGGTTGATCAGCAGGCCGCGGAATCCGGTGCAGTCGATGAACAGGTCGCCGTGGACCTCGCCGTGCTCCGGGGTGACCAGGTGGCTGATCCAGCCCCGCTCGTCCTGGACCACCTCGGCCACGTTGGCCAGCACGTGCCGGACGCCGCGTTCCTTGCCGAACGTGGTGAGGAACTGAGCCAGCAGGGACGCGTCGAAGTGGTAGGCGTACGGGAACTGGTTGCGCTGTTCCTGCTCCTGGAAGGAGCTGCCCTGCAGGCCGGCGGCGAAGAGCCGGCCGTCGGCGCGCCGGGGCGCCCGCCGGTCCTCGCACAGCTGCGGCACGAGCAGGCACTCACCGGTCAGGGACGCGGTGTCGCCGCCCAGCGCCAGCCACCAGTCGGCGAGGTCGTAGCCGTCGACCGTGCGGAACCGTTCGAACGGGTGGTAGAACACCGATCCGACGCCGCGCCAGTTCTCGAACCGGATGGCCGTCTTGTAGCTGGCACCGCAGCTCGGCATCCACTCCGGTTCGGACAGCCCGAGGTACTGGAAGAAGTGCCGGACGGTGCTGAACGTCGCCTCGCCGACCCCGATGGGCGGCACCCGCGGCGATTCCACCACGGTCACCGTCACCCGGTCGCCGAACGTCTTGTTGAGGTAGGTGGCCGTCATCCAGCCGGCGGTACCGCCGCCGACCACCACGACATTACGAATCATGTTTCCCCGTTTTCTCATCTGGGCCAGACCGCGTACCGCCGCTGTCCGTGCAGCAGCGGCACGCGGGACGATTCCCGGGAGACGCGGTCGACCTCGGCGATGACCATCGCGTGGTCACCGAGGACGTCATGTCTCACCACGGTGCAGTCCGCGATCATGAGCGCGACGTCGGCCAGGTGCGGACCACGCGCGCCCGGCGGCATGTCCCAGCGCACCCGGCTGAACCGGTCCGGGTCGCCCGACGCGAACAACTCGGCGACGTGCCGCGCCCGGTCGTGCAGCAGGTGCATGGCGAAGCCGGATCCGCTCAGCACGGCCCGCAGCGTCGGGCTGCCGTCCCGCAGGCAGACGAGCAGCGTCGGCGGCGACAGTGCGATTCCGCACAGCGAGGTGCAGGTCATGCCCCACGGCGTGGAGTCGGCGTCGGCGGCGGTGACCACCGCGACGCCGGTCGGGAACTCCGCCATCAGCGGCCGTAGGTCGGCCAGGGCCTCGCCCGGTGACACCGGTGACCCGGCGTGCGGCGCCGCGCCGTCGAACTGCTGGGCTGTCATGACTGCACCCGCTCCCCGTCCGTCCTCGGCTACGAGCCGGCCGCGGCCGTCTCGCCGTCCATCGCGGCCACCAGGCTGGCGGGCCGCATGTCGGTCCAGTGCTCCTCGATGTGGGCCAGGCACGCCTGCCGGGTGTTCTCCGGCAGGGCGATCGTCCAGCCGGCCGGAACGTCCACGAAGGACGGCCACAGCGAGTACTGACGCTCGTCGTTCACCAGGACGAGGTACTTGCCGTCCGGGTCCTCGAACGGATTAGTCATCGGTCTGCTCCCTCTCTGGTCCCGCGCGGCCGGCCAGCCCGGCCGCGTCGAGTTCTCTTCTCAGCACCTGGCCGATCAGCGCGCTCGGCGCCGGATCGGTCAGCAGGTCCTTGTGTTCCGCCGGTACCGCGGTGACCGCGATGTCCCCGGACACGTACGGCCGCCACGCGCCGACGTCGAACCGGCGCCCGTTCGACGGGACCTCGCCGGCCGCGAAGAACAGCACGTCGCCGTCGAAGCGCCCGGGCTCGGCGGTACGCAGCACCCGGATGCCGTTGGCGTAGACCGTGACGGCCGCCTGCAGCTCCGCCTCGTCCAGCACCGCGAACGGGTGGTTCTGCCGGCGCAGGAACGCCATGAACCGGGTGAGTTCGGCGCCGGACAGCGCGGCCGGGTCGAACCCGATCTCGGCGGCCACCCGGGCCAGCACCCGGTCCTCGTGGGTGTCGTCGTCGCGGACGTGCGCCGCGCCCGGGTAGGCGTCGACGATGCAGAGCAGGTCCACCCGTTCGCCGCTCTCCTGCAGCCGGACCGCGACGGCGTGGGCGATCAGGCCGCCGGAGGACCAGCCGAGCAGCCGGTACGGCCCGGAGCCCTGCACCGACCGGATCGCCGCGCAGTACTCGGTGACCATCTCGTCGAGGTCGGCGGGCGGCGCCACCGGCGGCGTGATGCCGCGCGCCTGCACGCCGTAGACCGGCTGGTCCGGGGCGAGGTGTTCGAGCAGGCCGGTGTAGCACCAGCTGATGCCGAGCGCCGGGTGCAGGCAGAACAGCGGGGTCCGGTCGCCGCCGGCCCGCAGCGGCAGCAGGATCGGGAACGGCGTGCCGCGGCCCTCGGCCTCTCCGCGGCGGGCCAGTTCGGCGACGGTCGGCGCCTCGAAGACGTCGCGGACGCCGATCGGCAGCCCCAGCGTCTCGCGGATCCGGCCGACCAGGCGGGTCACCAGCAGCGAGTGGCCACCGGCGGCGAAGAAGTCCTCCTCGGCGCCGACCGACGGCACCTCCAGCACCTCGGCGAAGAGGGCGCAGAGCATCTCCTCGCGCGGGGTCGCCGGGCCCCGGCCGGCCGGGGCGGCGTCGTCCGGCACCGGCAGCGCCCGCCGGTCGATCTTCTCGTTCACGGTCAGCGGGAACGCGTCCAGCACCATGATCGTGCCGGGCAGCATGTAGCCGGGCAGACGCTGGGCCGCGTGCCGGCGGATCGCCGCCGGATCCGCGGCGGCGCCGTCCTGGGCGACCAGGTAGGCGACCAGGCGCCGGTCGCCGGGCCGGTCCTCGCGGACCAGCACGACGCTCTGCGCGACGTCCGGGTGGTCGTCCAGGGCCGCTTCGATCTCGCTGAGTTCGATCCGGAAGCCGCGGAACTTGACCTGGTCGTCGACGCGCCCGACGAACTCCAGGACGCCGTCGGTGTTCCACCGGGCCAGGTCGCCGGTGCGGTACATGCGGCGGCCGGGCGCGCCGAACGGGTCGGCCACGAACCGTTCCGCGGTCAGATCCGGGCGGTTGTGGTAGCCGCGGGCCAGCCCGGTACCGGCCAGGTACACCTCACCGGTGACGCCCGGGGCGACCAGTTCGAGGTTGTCGTCGAGCAGGTAGGCCCACTTGTTGTGCAGCGGACGCCCGATCGGCACGGTCGGGTACCGCACGCCGGGCTCGCACTCCCAGATGACCGCGCCCACGGTCACCTCGGTGGGCCCGTACCCGTTGAAGAACCGGTTGGTTCCGGACCAGCGCTCGGCCAGCGGCGGCGGGCATGCCTCGCCGCTGACCACCACGACCATCTCCGCCGGCAGGCCGCCGGTGGGCAGGTCGGCCACGACCGTCGGCGGCATGGCCGCGTGGGTGATGCCCGTCCGCTCGATGAACCGGGTCAGGTCCGCGCCGAACGGCCGTTCCTTCGGCGGGAGCACCAGGGTGGCGCCGTTGAGCAGCGCGCCGAACAGGTCCCACAGGGAGGCGTCGAAGCTGGACGAGACGAGCTGCAGGATCCGCGCGCCGGGGCCGACGCCGAGCAGGTCCTCCTGCACGGACGCGAGGCTGGCGATGCCGTGGTGCGGCACCACCACGCCCTTGGGCCGGCCGGTGGATCCGGAGGTGTAGATGAGGTACGCCATGTGGTCCAGCCCGAGCCGGCCGGTGCGGCGGTCCGCGAGGTCGCCGTCCGGGCGGGCGTCGATCTCCCGGCGCGTGGCGGGGTCGTCGAGCAGCACCGGCGACCCGCCGTCGGCGGGCAGCCGGCCGGCCCACTCCGCGGTGGTGAGCACCGCGGCCGGCCGGGTGTCGTCCAGCATGAAGGCGATCCGGTCGGCCGGATACCCGGGATCGATGGGTACGAACGCGGCGCCCGTCTTGGCCACGGCGAGCAGCGCCACCACCCATTCCGTCGAGCTGGGCAGCGCGATGCCGACGATCCGTTCCGGTCCGGCGCCACGTTCCACCAGGTACCGGGCGAGCCGGTTCGCCCGGCGGTTCAGCTGGCCGTAGGTGTACGCCACGTCCGGGGCCTGCAGCGCGGGCGCGTCCGGCGCGCGGTGCACCTGGGCCTCGAACAGTTCGGCCAGCGACCGCGGGGCGACCTCGCGCGCCGAGTCGATCCACTCGCCGAGGAGCCGGGCCCGGTCGGCCGGTCCCATCACGTCGTACCGGCCGATCGGGGCGCCCGGCGCGGCCACGGCCGCGGCGAGCAGGTGGCGGAACGCGTCACCCAGTCGCCGCACGGTGGACCGGCCGAACAGGTCGGTGCGGAACTGCAGCAGGCCGTGCATCTCCGCGGGCCGGCCGTCGTCGTCGCGGCGGGCGGTCAGGGACAGGGCGAGGTCCGCTTTGGCGGTGTCGGTGCTGATCCGCTCCCCGGTGATGGCGAGGCCCGGCAGTTCCCCGCCGGTGGACCGGTCGTCGTTCTGCACGGCCAGCATCACCTGGAACAGCGGGTGCCGGGACAGCGACCGGGCCGGGTTCAGCACCTCGACGAGGCGTTCGAACGGCACGTCCTGATGGGCGTACGCGGCCAGGTCGGTCTCCCGCACCCGGGCCAGCAGCTCCGTGAAGCTCGGGTTGCCCGTCGTGTCGGTGCGCAGCACCAGCGTGTTGACGAAGAACCCGACCAGGTCCTCGACCGCGTCGTCGGTGCGGCCCGCGATCGGCGTGCCGATCGGGATGTCCGTACCGGCGCCGAGCCGGGTCAGCAGCGCCGCGAAGGCCGCCTGCACCACCATGAACAGCGTGGTGCCGGTCTGCCGGGCGAGCGCGACGAGGCCGGCGTGCAGGTCCGCGCCGACAGTGAAGGTGACCGAGTCGCCGCGGTACGACGCGACCGCGGGCCGGGGCCGGTCGACCGGCAGGTTCAGCTGCTCGGGCAGGTCGGCCAGGGTCCGGGTCCAGTACGTCAGCTGGGCCCGGATCACGCTGTCCGGGTCCTGCTCGTCGCCCAGCACCCGGCGTTGCCACAGGGTGTAGTCGGCGTACTGCACCGGCAGCGGTGACCATGCCGGGGCGGCGCCCGCGCTGCGCGCCCGGTAGGCGTCGGTCAGGTCGCGGGCCAGCGGCCGCATCGACCAGGCGTCCGCGGCGACGTGGTGCACCACGATCAGCAGCACGTGCTCGTCCGCGGCGAGGCGGAACAGCCACACCCGGATCGGCGGTTCCGCGGCCAGGTCGAACCGGTGCCCGGCCGCCTCCCGCAGCCGCTCGGGCAGGTCGGCGGTGCCGCACGGGGCGACGGTCAGCACCGAGGCGGTCGCCGCGGCCGGCAGTACCACCTGGACCGGGCCGTCCGGGTCCTCGGCGAACACGGTGCGCAGGCTCTCGTGCCGGGCGATCACGTCGCCGAGGGCCCGGTCGAGCGCGGCGGCGTCCAGCCTCCCGTGCAGGCGCAGGGCCACCGGCACGTTGTAGGCGGCCGACGCGCCTTCGAAACGGTTGAGGAACCACAGGCGTTGCTGGGCGAAGGAGAGCGGCACCCGTTCGGGCCGCGGCGTGACCGCCTCGATGCCGGGCCGGCCGGCGCGGGCGGTGTCCAACCGGTGGGCCAGGCGGGCCACGGTGGCCGTGTCGAACAGGTCCCGTACCGCCAGTTCCACGTCCAGCGCCGACCGGATCCGGCTGACCAGCCGGGTGGCCAGCAGCGAATGCCCGCCAAGGTCGAAGAACGAGTCGTCGATGCCGACCTCGGCCACCCCGAGCACCTCGGCGAACAGACCGCAGAGGATCTCCTCCCGGGCGTCGCGGGGACCCCGGCCGCCGGTGCTCACCTCCGGGTCCGGCAGTTGGGCGCGGTCGACCTTCCCGTTCACCGTCAGCGGGAACTGGTCGATCACCACGATCGCCGCCGGGACCATGTAGTCGGGCAGGCGTTCGGCGAGGGCGGCGCGCAGGGCGGCCGGGTCGGGAGCGGCCGGGTCGGGGGCGGCCGCGGACTGGACGTAGCCGATGAGCCGGCGGCCGGAGCCGGTGTCCGGGGTCGCCACCACCAGCGCCCGGTCGACGCCGTCGAGGGCGTCCAGGGCGGTCTCGATCTCGCCGAGTTCGATCCGGAACCCGCGGATCTTGATCTGGTCGTCGGCCCGGCCGAGGTATTCGAGCACGCCGGTGTCGCTCCACCGGACCACGTCGCCGGTGCGGTACATCCGGGTCCCCGGCACGCCGTAGCGGTCGGCGACGAACCGCCCGGCGGTGAGACCGGCCCGGCCCAGGTAGCCGCGGGCCAGGCCGGCGCCGGCGACGTACAGTTCCCCGGCCACGCCGGGGGGCACCGGCAGCAGGCCGTCGTCGAGGACGTACAGGCGCAGGTCCGGGATGCCCCGGCCGATCAGGCTGCGGGTCTCCGTGGCGGCGTCCGCGTCGACCGGGAAGTAGCTGACGTGCACGGTGGTCTCGGTGATGCCGTACATGTTCACCAGCGCGGGCCGGCCGGGCTGGGCCAGCCAGGGTCCCAGCCGGCGCAGGTCGAGGGCCTCGCCGCCGAAGATGACGGAGCGCAGGTGCAGTCCGGCGGAGTCGGCGGGCAGCTGATAGAAGGCGGACGGGGTCTGGTTCAGCACCGTGACCCGCTCGTCGGCCAGCAACTGCCGGAACTCCTGCGGGGAGCGGCTGACCGCGAACGGCACCACCACCAGGCGGCCACCGGCCAGCAGCGGCCCCCACAACTCCCACACCGAGAAGTCGAACGCCGCGGAGTGGAACATCGTCCACACGTCGTCGGCGCCGAACCCGAACCACTGCCGGGTCGAGGAGAACAGCCGCACCACGTTCGCGTGCGTGACCACCACGCCCTTCGGGCGGCCGGTCGAACCAGAGGTGTAGATGACGTACGCGGCCTGACCGGCCCGCGGCAGCGGCAACTCGACGTCCGCCGGCGCCCCCACCGCGAGGTCGTCGAGCAGCACGACCGGCACACCGGCGTCCGGCACCCGATCGGCCAACTCGGCCGTCGAGAGCACCAGCACCGGCGCCGCGTCCTCCACCATGAACCGCACCCGGTCCGCCGGATAATCCACATCCACCGGCACGTACGCACCACCGGCCCGCACCACCGCCAGCAACGCCACCACCAGCTCCACCGACCGCGGCACCAGCACCGCCACCCGCGACTCGGCACCCACCCCCCGCCCGACAAGCCACCGGGCCAGACCGTCGACCCGCGCCGACAACTCGCCATAGGTCAACGACTCGCCGCCGAACGTCACCGCCGGCGCCTGTGGGTTCGCGGTCACCTGCTGCCGGAACAACTCCACCAGCGACGGACCGTCGACCGCGGCCTCGCCGCCGCCCGTGCCCGCCCAGCTGAGCACGTCGGCGTGCTCCCGCCGGGTCAGGACGTCGATGCGGCCCACCGGCGAGTCCGGCGCGGACACCAGCGCGCCCAGGACGGCGCGGAAACGTTCGATGATCGACCGGGCCGCCGCCGGGTCGATGGCGTCGGGCCGGTAGTCGAGACGGAACCGCAGTCCACCGGCGCGCGGGAAAGCGAGCAGCGTCGCGGCGTAGTGCGAGACGGCCCGGCTGCGGACCGAGGTGATGCGCACGTCCTGCGGGGCACCGGCGGGCGCGCCGGGCGGTTCGAGCGGGTAGTTCTCGTAGACCAGGAGCGTGTCGAAGAGGTTGCCGACGCCGGCCTGCTGCTGGATCTCCGCCAGACCCAGATAGTGATGCTCCAGCAGACCCACCTGCTCGGCACGCACCCGGGCCACCACATCCCGCAACGACTCACCCGCAC
>NZ_JAIWNC010000014.1 GCF_020216025.1 Jidongwangia harbinensis
CGCGCCCGCGGCGCCCGCGCCCGCGGCGCCCGCGCCAGCCGCGGCCGCGCCAGCCCCGGCCGCCGCCCCGGCCGCCGCCCCGGTCACGCCGACCGTGGTCACGCCTCCACCGCTTGTGCCGCCGGCGCCGGTGGCCGCCGACCCGGCGGTCGGTCCGGGCTATGAGGTGCAGTACCTCCTGGATGCCGAGCCGGCCGCGGTCGACCGGCTGCGCGAGCGGCTCGACGCGCTGGGCGACTCGCTGGTCGTGGTCGGCACCGGCGAGGGCAGCCCGCCCACCTGGAACGTGCACGTCCACGTGGACGACATCGGCGCCGCGGTGGAGGCCGGCATCGAGTCCGGCCGCCCGCACCGGATCTCGGTCACCCGGCTGGAGGACCGGCGGCTGGGCGACCGTCGTCTGGCGGACCGGCATCCCGAGGACCAGCGTCCGGAGAACAGGCGTCCCGAGGACCGGCGTCCCGAGGACCGGCGTCCCGAGGACCGGCATTCAGCGGACCGGCATTCAGAGGACCGGCGTCTGGAGGACCGGCATCTGGAGGACCGGCGGCACGACCGGCGAACGCCGCTGCCCACCGGACCGGCCGACCCGGACGCCCGCGGCGCCGTGGTGGTGGCCGCCGGGGACGGGCTGACCGCGCTGTTCGCCGCGGAGGGGGTCATGGTGGTCGACCGCAACCCGTCCACCGCCGAGATGCTGGACGCGATCGCGGCCACCGCGGCCGGCCGGGTGGTGCTGCTGCCCAACGACGCCAACACCCACGCGGTCGCCGTCTCGGCGGCGCGGGAGGCCGCGTCCACCGGTGTACGGGTCAGTGTGGTGCCGACCCGCTCGCCGGTGCAGGCGCTGGCCGCGCTCGCGGTGCGTGACCCGCACCGCCGGTTCTCCGACGACGTGATCGCGATGGCCGAGGCGGCCGGTGCCTGCCGGTACGGCGAGGTCTGCACCGCGCAGCGGGAGGCGCTCACCATGGCCGGCCGGTGCCGTCCCGGTGACCTGCTCGGCCTGGTCGACGGCGAGGTGCACATCATCGGTGACGGCCTCGAGCAGGTGTGCCGGCGTCTGCTGGACCGGATGCTCGGCGGCGGCGGCGAGCTGGCCACGCTGGTCCTCGGTGCGGACGCGCCGGAGACGCTGGAGGCGGCGCTGCGGGAGCACCTGAGCCAGGCGTGGCCGTTCGTGGAGTTGCAGTGCTACACCGGCGGCCAGCCCCGGTACCACCTTCTGGTAGGAGTCGAGTGACCGAGACGACGACCGCCACCACCACCGGCACACCGCTGGGCAAGGTGCTGGGGGAGAAGACCGCGAAGGCGCTGGCCACCCACCTCGAGCTGCACACGGCCGGCGACCTGATCTACCACTTCCCGCGCCGCTACGACGAGCGTGGCGAGCACACCGACATGCGGAAACTCACCGTGGGCGAGCAGGTCACGCTGCTGGCCCAGGTGAAATCCACGACGGTACGCCCGATGCGGGCCCGCAAGGGCACGATGCTGGAGATCACCGTCGGCGACGGGTCCGGGGCAACGCTGACCTGCACCTTCTTCAATCAGGCGTGGCGGGAGCGGGAGTTGCGTACCGGCCGGTGGGGGTTGTTCGCGGGCAAGGTGACGGACTTCCGTGGCAAGCGCCAGCTCAACGGCCCGGCCTACCAGTTGCTGAGCGCGGACGCGACGCAGGACGAGGCGGCCGAGGAGATCGAGGAGTTCGCCGGCGCGCTGATTCCGGTCTATCCGGCCGCGCAGGCGGTGCCGACCTGGGTGATCGCCAAGTGCGTGCGGACCGTGCTGGACACGTTCTCGCCGCCGGACGACCCGTTGCCGGGTGCGGTGCGGGTGAACCGGAACCTGATCGGCATCGGCACCGCGCTGCGGGAGATCCACCGGCCCACGTCCAAGGAGGATCTGTACCGCGCGAAGTACCGGCTGAAGTGGGACGAGGCGTTCGCCGTACAGCTGACTCTGGTGCAGCGCAAGGCCCGCGCGGCCGCATCGCCGGGCCGGGCCCGGCCACGCACTCCGGACGGGCTGCTGGCCGCGTTCGACGCGGCCCTGCCCTATGAGCTGACCGAGGGGCAGCGCGCGGTGGGCGAGGAGATCGCGGCGGACCTGGACCGGCCGCATCCGATGCACCGGCTGCTGCAGGGCGAGGTGGGTTCCGGCAAGACGCTGGTCGCGGTGCGGGCCATGCTGCAGGTGGTGGACTCCGGCGGACAGGCCGCGCTGCTGGCGCCCACCGAGGTGCTGGCCACCCAGCACCACCGCAGCATCGGTGCGCAGCTGGGCCCGCTGGGCCGGGCCGGTGAGCTGGACGGCGACGAGCGCGGCACCCAGCTGACGCTGATCACCGGCTCGCTCGGGGCGGCGGCCCGGCGGGCGGCGCTGGCCAAGGTGGCGGACGGCACCGCCGGGATCGTGGTGGGCACGCACGCGCTGCTGTACGAGGGCGTCGACTTCCACGATCTGGGCCTGGTGGTGGTGGACGAGCAGCACCGGTTCGGGGTGGAGCAGCGGGACGCGTTGCGGGCCAAGGCCGCGCAGCCGCCGCACGTGCTGGTGATGACCGCGACGCCGATCCCGCGCACGGTGGCCATGACGGTGTACGGCGACCTGGAGACGTCCACGCTGACGCAACTGCCCCGGGGCCGTTCGCCGATCGCCTCGCACGTGGTGCCGGCGGCGGACAAGCCGGCGTTCCTGGACCGGGCCTGGCGCCGGCTGCGCGAGGAGGTGCAGGCCGGACACCAGGCGTACGTGGTGTGTCCGCGGATCGGGTCGGTCACCGGTGACGAGGAGGAGGAGCCGGCCGGGGACGGGGGGTCCGAACGGCGGCCGCCGCTCGCGGTGACCGAGGTGGCGCCGATCCTCGCCGAGGGGCCGCTGCACGGGCTGCGGATCGCGGTGCTGCACGGCAAGATGCCGGCCGACGAGAAGGACGCGGTGATGCGCCGGTTCGCCGCCGGTGACCTGGATGTGCTCGTCGCCACCACGGTGATCGAGGTGGGCGTGGACGTACCGAACGCGACCGTCATGATCATCATGGATGCCGACCGGTTCGGGGTGTCGCAGCTCCACCAGCTCCGTGGCCGGGTGGGCCGGGGTTCGGCGCCCGGCATCTGCCTGCTGGTCACCGAAGCGGTGGAGGGCTCGGCGGCGCGGGAACGGCTGGACGCGGTGGCGTCCACCACGGACGGCTTCAAGCTCTCCGAGATCGACCTGGAGCAGCGCCGGGAGGGTGACGTGCTCGGCGCCTCCCAGTCCGGCAAGCTCTCCCACCTGCGGCTGCTGTCCCTGTTGCGGGACGCGAAACTGATCACCGACGCCCGCGCCGAGGCCGCCGAGCTGGTGCGCGACGACCCCACGCTGGCCCGGCATCCGGCGCTGGCCGCCTCGGTCGCCGCGCTGGTCGACGCCGACCGCGCCGAGTATTTGGAGAAGGGATGATTCTGCACTTCTGCGGCCGCGCCGACTGGGACGCGGCGCGCGCCACCGGGCGGTACGCCGCCGACACGCTCGCCACCCAGGGCTTCATCCACTGTTCCACCGCCGAGCAGGTGCACCTGCCGGCCAACGCCATCGCGCACGGCCGGACCGACCTGGTGCTGCTCACCATCGACGAGGAGCGGCTACCGGAGCCGGTGGTCTGGGAGGCGGGTGACCCGCCGGACCCGGGTGGAATGCTGTTCCCGCACGTGTACGGGCCGATCCCGGTGGACGCGGTGGTCGCGGTGGAACCGTTCCGGCCCGCGCCGGACGGCACGTTCGCGCCGCTGGCCTGAGCGCACACAGACGGAAGGGGCGCGCCCCCCCGGGGGGGGGCGCCCCCGGCGGGGGGTGGGGGGGGTTTAGGGGGGGGTCATAAACGTGTGGAGCCGCGCCGGCCGCCCGGGCGGCGCGGCGGGCCGGCCCCCCCCCCGCGGGCGGGGGCGCGCCGCCGGGGGGGGGCGCGCCCCTTCCGTCTGTGGAGCTGTGATCAGGCGGTGAACTTCAGCTTGCGACGGCGGGCCACCACGAACATGGCGCCACCGGCGGCCAGCAGCAGGGCCGCACCACCGGCGATGCCGCCGGCGGCCGCACCGGTCACGGGCAGCTCGTCGCCGCCGCCGCTGCCGGACTCGCAGCCCTCGGGGGTCTCGTAGGCGATGGTCTCGCTCTCCTCGACGCCCTCGACGGAGACGGTGAGCTTGAAGCCCTCCGACGCGCTGAACTTCTCGGTCTTCTTCTCACCCGGCTTGACGGTGAGGGTGCGCTCCTCGCCCTTGCTCGTCTTGAGCTTCAGGGTGATCTCGACACCGTTCTTCGGGTTGTCCAGGCCGATCGTCATGGTGTCGCAGTCGGCCTCGAGGATCGGGGTCGCGGTGCCCAGCTCGGGCAGCTGCGGCTCCTCCGGCTGCTCGGGAGTCTCGGGCTGTTCCGGCTGCTCGGGAGTCTCGGGCTGCTCGGGAGTCTCGGGCTGCTCCGGCGTCTCCGGCTCGCACTTCTCGGTCGGCCGCTGGACGACGCCGGTGTGTGCGCCGGTGTGGCGGTTGTTGAACGCGACGTCGACGGTGAGCGAGACCTCGCCGACGTTCGCCGGGACCAGCTGCTCGCTGGTGAGCGTGTTCTTGCTCTTCCGGTCGAGTTCAGCGTCGACCTTGATGTCACCGGTCAGCGTGGCACCGGCGGGGTTGGTGGTGACGGTCTTGATGGTGCCCTTGACGCCCCAGATGTTGGTGGCGGTCCAGGTGACCTTCCAGCCGTCCTCGGCCACACAGGTCGCGGTGCCCTTAACCGTGGGGTGAGTGGCCATGGCGGGCGCGGCGAAAGCCACGGCACCGGCCATACCCAGGAACGTGCCGGCGATGACGGCCGTGGTGCGGCGGAGGGGGGACTTCAGCAGGTTCACGCGTACTCCTGTGATGAGAGCATGGGGTACGGCGCGCGGAGGCGAGGCGATCGCCGGCATTGGACGAGAGCCTTGCGACGCGCCTCCCCGCGTCGTCGTGTCGGCGGCGTACCGACGACACAGCCCCGTGACCATAGCCAGTTAGGTCGATCTGTGGAATCTCTCAGGGGACCTTAATGGCGATGTTGTACATCTGAGACTTTCGCTATACCGAGCGGGGTTTTGTCGATGCGTTCGGTATAGATGGCGTCCGAAAAGTTCACTCCGGAGTGGTTGCTCCGGCCTGGTGACGTAGCGTCAGGACGTGCTAAGAGAGGCCACATGACCAGGATCATCGCCGGGGTGCACGGCGGCCGGCGGCTGACCGCCCCCACCGGTGCGCAGACCCGGCCCACCGCCGACCGGGTGCGCGAGGCGCTCTTCAGTGCCCTCGAGGCGATGACCGATCTGGACGGTGCGCGGGTCGCCGACCTCTACGCCGGCTCCGGCGCGGTGGGTCTGGAGGCGCTGTCCCGCGGCGCCGCGTTCGCGCTGCTCGTCGAGTCGGACGCCCGGGCCGCCCGGATCATCCGGGACAACATCGTGGCGCTCCGGGTCGGCCCGTCCGCCCGCCTGGTCACCGGCCGGGTCGCGCAGGTGCTGGCCACGCCGCCGGACGGCGGGCCGTACGACGTGGTGTTCGCGGATCCGCCGTACGCGCTCACCGACGCCGAGGTGACCGAGGTGCAGCAGGCCCTGGTGGACCACGGGTGGCTGGCGCCGGACGCCGTGGTGGTGCTGGAACGCTCGACCCGTACCGAGGTTCGCGGAGTGGGCCTGAGCTGGGTGGACGGCATCACCGCGGAGCGCAGTCGCAAGTACGGGGAGACCACCCTTTGGTACGGTCGCCGATCATGAGACGAGCGGTCTGTCCAGGCTCCTTCGATCCGGTCACCAACGGGCACCTCGACATCGTCGGGCGGGCCAGTCGGCTCTTCGACGAGGTGATCATCGGCGTACTGATCAACCACTCCAAGACCGGCCTGTTCAGCATCGAGGAACGCCTCGAGATGCTGCGCCAGGCGACCGCGGACTATCCCAACGTCCGGGTCGAGTCGTTCCACGGTCTGCTCGTCGACTTCTGCCGGAGCCAGCAGGCGGCCGTGGTGATCAAGGGCCTGCGCGCGGTCAGCGATTTCGACTACGAGTTGCAGATGGCGCAGATGAACATCGGTCTGTCCGGCGTGGAGACATTGTTCATGCCGACCAACCCGCTCTATTCCTTCCTCTCCTCCAGCCTGGTCAAGGACGTGGTGAAGTGGGGTGGCGACGCCTCGCCGTACGTGCCCGACTTCGTGGGGGAGCGCCTGGTCGGCCGGCTCCGGGAGACCTGAGCCTCCCCGACGCGCCGGACGCGGCCCATCATGGGGTCTGGGCTGTCACGCAGTAACGTGATCGCACCACGCTGCGTGGGTGGGTTATGACAGGAGTGAGGCGCCGGTGGATCCGCTCGACCGCATCGACGAGATCATCGCCATGGTGGAATCTGCGCGAGCCGTGCCGATGTCGCGCACCAATTTCATGTTCGAACGTGCCGAGATGATCGCCATCCTCGACGAGCTGCGCGCCGAACTGCCCGGGGACCTGCGCCGGGCGGCGGCCCTGCTGGAGGAGCGCGACAAGATCATCGATGCCGGCAAGCGGGAGGCCGACCGGATCATCAGCGAGGGTGAGACGGAACACGCCCGCCTGGTGTCGGTGAACGAGATCACCGTCTCGGCCGAGCACGAGGGTGCCCGGATCATCGGCGAGGCACGCGCCGAGGCCCAGCGGCTGCGCGAGGAGGTCGACGACTACGTCGACACCGCCCTGGCCAACTTCGAACAGTTCCTCACCAGGGCGCTGTCGTCGATCGAACGTGGCCGCGACAAGATGCACGCGCTGCGCGAGATCGGCACGTTCCAGGGTGAGGACGCGGAGCGCCCGCTGCCGTTCTGATCCGATCCCGCCGGGCCGGTTCGACGCTCGGGCACCTGCTCAGGTAACCTTTCCTGTCGGCCTGAACCGCCGGCCGGAGTTCACTATGCCCAAGCATCCGCAGAGCCACCTCGATCCCAGGCAGCCGCTGGTCGTCGACACGACGAAGCTTCCGCGCCAGCCTGGGGCGACGCGTGCCCTGAAACGGGTGGTGCCGGCACCGGCGGACCTCGGCCTGGAGTTGATCTCGGTCCCGGTCGGGTCCGACGTCGAGCTCGATCTGACGCTCACGTCGGTCTCCGAAGGGGTCTATGTCAGCGGCAACGTCCGTGGCGTCGTCGCCGGCGACTGCGGCCGCTGCCTGGACGAGATCTCCGAGTCGTTCGACGTGCCCATCGCGGAGCTGTTCGCCTATGCGGACAGCACCACGGAGGAGACCACGGACACCGACGAGGTGGGGCGGATGCAGGGTGACCTGCTGGACCTGGAACCGGCGGTACGGGACGCGGTGGTGCTCACGCTGCCGACCAACCCGGTCTGCCGGCCGGACTGCCCAGGGTTGTGCCCCGACTGTGGGGCTCATCTCGCCGACCTCCCGGCTGACCACAGCCACGAGGCCGTCGACCCGCGGTGGGCCGCTCTGGGGAACCTGTCGACGACAGAGTTGCCCGAGGCGGCTTCACCGCATCGCAAGCAAAATCGGATCGAGGAGTAGGTACCGTGGCCGTCCCCAAGCGCAAAATGTCGCGCAGCAACACCCGCTCGCGGCGGGCCAACTGGAAGGCGACCGCGGTCAAGACCGTGGCGTGCCCCCAGTGCAAGTCGCCGCACCTGCCGCACACCGCGTGCGGGGTCTGCGGCACCTACAACGGCCGCCAGGTCATCGAGGTCTGATCCTTCGGAGTGACACGCCCGATCATCGGGCGGGTCGCGCCTGAGCAACGGCGATTCCCCGGTGCGCCGGCTCCCGCGCAGACACCTGTCGCGGAGCCGGGCACCGCGCGGATCGCCGTCGACCTCCTCGGCGGGGACCACGCTCCCGCCGTCGTGGTTGACGGCGCTCTGCTCGCCTGTCAGGCCGATCCGGCCCTGAAGCTGCTGCTCGTCGGCCCGGTCGAAGCCGCCGGCGAGGTTCTTGCCGCCCTGGACCCGGCCGATCGCGGGCGGGTGCGGTCGCTCGCCGCGGCGGGTACGCCGGTCAGCCACCCGGCCCACGCCGGCTGGATCGAGTCCGGTGTCCGCGCCGCCGTGCTGGCGGTCGCCCAGGGCAACGCGGACGCGGTGGTCTCGGCCGGTTCCACCGGCGCCACGGTCACCTCCGCCGCGCTCGGACTCGGCCGCTGGCCCGGGGTACGCCGGCCGGCCCTCGCCGCCGTCCTGCCCACCGTCGCCGGCCGGATGGTGCTGCTGGACGTCGGCGCCTCGGTCGACCCGGACGAGCACACGCTGGCCACCCACGCGCTGCTCGGCGCCGCGTACGCGAGCACCGCGCACGCCCGGTCCGCGCCGCGGGTCGGCCTGCTCACCATCGGCACCGAGCCCGGCAAGGGCGATCAGCTGCGCCGGGTCGCGGCCGCCGAACTGGCCCGTCTCGACCTGCCCGGCGAGGGCCGGTACATCGGCCTGGTCGAGGGCAACCACGTGGTCACCGGCGACGCCTGCGACGTCGTGGTGACCGACGGATACACCGGCAACGTGCTCCTCAAGGGCCTGGAGACCGCGTACGCCACGCTCGGCCCGCCCGGCGCTCCGGACACCGTGCCACCCCGCGCGGCGGTCCTGCTCGGGGTCTCCGGCACCGTCGTCGTCTGCCACGGCGCGGCCACCGGCCCCGATCTCGCCGCCGGCATCGCCCTCGCCGCCGACCTGCATCGCCGCGCCGCGGTGAACGCCATCGCGGCTCTCATGTCCGCCCGCAGTACCCACGAGGTGTCCGATGAGCAGTGACCACAAGAAGCGCCGCCCGCCGACCCTGCCGCTGGAGGAGGCCTTCGGTGTGCCGGTCGAACCGGACCTGCTGGAACGGGCGCTGACCCACCGTTCCTACGCGTACGAGAACGGCGGCCTGCCGACCAACGAGCGGCTCGAGTTCCTGGGCGACTCGGTGCTCGGCGTGGTGATCACCTCGGCGCTCTTCCACAACCACCCGGACCTGCCCGAGGGCCAGCTCGCCAAGCTGCGCGCCAGCGTGGTCAACATGCACGCGCTGGCCGACGTCGCCCGTACCCTCGGGCCGCAGGGTCTGGGCCCGCACCTGCTGCTCGGCAAGGGCGAGGAGACCACCGGTGGCCGGGACAAGGCGAGCATCCTGGCGGACACGCTGGAGGCGCTGCTCGGTGCCATCTACCTGGAACACGGACTGGACACCGCGGCCGAGGTGATCCACCGGCTCTTCGATCCGCTGATGGCCGAGTCGGCCGGCCGCGGTGCCGCGCTGGACTGGAAGACCAGCCTGCAGGAGCTGACCGCCGCGCTCGGGCTGGGCGTACCGGACTACGTCATCGACGACGCCGGACCGGACCACGCCAAGACGTTCACCGCGTGGGTGGTGGTGGCCGGCGAGCGGTACGGCGGCTCCGACGGCCGCAGCAAGAAGCAGGCCGAGCAGCGCGCCGCCGCGGCCGCCTGGCGGATGCTGACCGAGCGGGCCGAGGCCGCGACGCCGCCGCCCGCGGTGGCCGGGGGCGGCCACGCCGATCCGGCCGAGGCCCCGGCGCTGGTCGCCGACGACGCACCCGGCAGCAACGGTGCCGAGCCCGCCGGTTCCGGCGAGTCCGCGGCCGCGGGCGACACCGAGCGGTGAGCGTCACGGCCGGCGACGTCCGGACCGAGGAGGAGGCGCCCGGCCTGTGGGAGCGGGCCGGTGGCTGGCCCGGCGTCGGCACCGCGGTCGGCATCCTGGCGCTGACCCGGTTCGGCCAGCTCGTCATGCTGCTCTGGCTGGGTGGTGCCGCGGCCGATCCGGTGAGCCTGCGCAGCCGGCTGCTGGTCTGGGACGCCGGCTGGTTCCTGCGGGTGGCGGTCGACGGCTACCCGCACGACTACACGTACGAGCCGGACGGCCGCCTGGCCGGCAACGAACTGGCGTTCTTCCCGCTCTACCCGATGCTGATCCGGCTGGTCGCGGCGCTCGGGGTGGAACCGGGCACCGCCGCGCTGCTGGTCAGCTGGACCGCGTCGATCGGCGCCGCGGTCGCGTTGCACCTGCTCGGCACCACGCTGTACGGCAAACGGGCGGGCTGGGCGCTGGTCGCGATCTGCTGCGCCGCCCCGGTCTCCGTGGTGCTCTCCATGGGCTACTCGGAGAGCCTGTTCCTGGCGCTGGTGGCCGGCATGCTGACGGCCGCGCACCGGCGGGTGTGGTGGGCGGCCGGACTGCTCGGCCTCGCCGCCGCACTGTCCCGCCCCACCGGGCTGGCCGCGGCCGTCGCGCTCGCCGTCGCCGTGGTGCTGGTGCTGCGCGCGGAACGCCGGTTCCAGTGGCAGCCACTGGCCGCCGCCGCGGTGGCGCTGGCCGGGGTGCCGGCGTACATCGGATGGGTGGCCTGGCGGGTCGGCGACCCGTCCGCCTGGTTCCGGATCCAGGCCGCCGGCTGGGGCACCTCGTTCGACTTCGGCGCCAGCACCTGGGAGTTCCTGAGCCGCACGCTGAGCACCGGCGACGGCTGGGTGCCGCTGAGTGTCGCGCTGATCCTGCTGGCCGCGGCGGTCGCGGCGGGGGTGGCCCTGGCCAACCGCCCGTGGCTGCCGCTGGTGACGTACGGGCTCATCTCGATGGTGCTGGTGTACGGCCAGGCCGGCTTCTACCACTCCAAGCCACGCCTGCTGCTCCCCGTACTCTTGACGCTGCTGCCCGCCGTGGCCGCCGCGGCCCGGGCGCGCCCGCGGGTCGCGGTCCTGTCCATCGTCGCGTGGGCCGCGTTCGGCCTCTGGTACGGCGCCTACCTGGTCGCGGTCTGGCCGTACACGCTCTAGTGAGGAATCGCCGTGCCCGAGCTTCCCGAGGTCGAGACCGTCCGGCAGGGGCTGGCCAAGTGGGTCGCCGGTCGCACCGTGGACACCGTCGAGGTGCACCATCCGCGGGCGATCCGCCGGCACCTGCCCGGTGACGAGCACTTCCGCGCCATGCTGCGCGGGCGCACCATCCTGGACGTGTCCCGGCGCGGCAAGTACCTGTGGTTGCCGCTGGACTCCGGCGACGCGGTGATCGCGCACCTGGGCATGAGCGGGCAGCTGCTGATGCAGCCGGCCGACGCCCCCGACGAGCTCCACCTGCGGGTCCGGATGACGTTCACCGACGGCGGGCCGCAGCTGCGGTTCGTGGACCAGCGCACGTTCGGCGGGCTGTCCGTCTCGGAGGACGGCGCGGAGCTGCCCGCGGAGATCGCGCACATCGCCCGCGATCCGATGGACCCGCTCTTCGACGACGAGGAGTTCGTCGCCGGGGTACGCCGCAAGCACACCGAGATCAAGCGGGCGCTGCTGGACCAGACGCTGATCTCCGGGGTCGGCAACATCTACGCCGACGAGGCGTTGTGGCGGGCCCAGCTGCACGGCGCCCGCCCCACCGACGCGCTGACCCGGCCGGCGGTACGCCGGCTGCTCGCCCACGTCCGCGACGTGCTCGCCGAGGCGATCGTCGCCGGCGGCACCAGCTTCGACGCGCTGTACGTCAACGTGAACGGGCAGAGCGGCTACTTCGACCGGGCCCTGAACGCCTACGGCCGGGAGGGCGAACCGTGCCGGCGGTGCGGGGCGCCGATCCGGCGGGAACAGTTCATGAACCGCTCGTCGTACAGCTGTCCGCGTTGTCAGCCACGTCCGCGCCGGTTGCCCGGCCGGCCGGGCTGACGTCGGTGGCCAGCCCGAACCCGGCACCGCGACGGCCCATCAACCGCCGCGCCGCGGTGAGCAGCGCGGTCGGCACACCGTGCACGATGTGCCCGTCGCCGGGGCGCCCGCCGTCGCCGTCCCACCCCTGGTACGCCGACCACGGACCGTCGAACGTGCAGATCCGTACGCCCAGATCACGGTAGAGCGGGTGGGTCGGCACGCCGGGGTTCAGCACCACCCGGTGCAGCCCGCGGCGGGCCGCCAGCCGGACCGTCAGCGCGACCGGGCCGACCCCGCTCGGACCGGCCGGCGCCCGGTCCAGGAACAGCCCCTGCACGCCGTCCACCCGCCAGTCGTCCACGTCGGCCAGGACGTCGGCCAGCGAACGACCGCCCCAGTCCAGGTCCACCCGGCCCAGCACGTGATGGGTGGTGCGCCGCGCACCGGGCCGGTCCTGCACCAGCCAGGTGTCGGCGTCCAGCGGAAGGTCCGGCGACGGGTGGGCGTACGGGGGGAATACGGTCTTCACGACGTTCTCCGATGATCTGCAGCGGTGTGGGCGACGGCCAGCAGGCCGAACAGGTGGATCACCGCCAGCACGACGACGATGCGGGTCAGCGGATCCAGCCCGGGTAGCGGCGCGAGCGGCAGCGCCACGATGGCTAACGGGGCAGCGGCCGCGCACGTCGCGGCGATTACCGTGCGACCCCGCGCGGCGAGCAGGAAGGTGGCGGCGAGCAGACCGCCCAGCAGCGTTCCGGCGGCCAGGGAGAGCACCGTTTCCCGGGCGCCGTCCACGGTCGACAACCCGTACGGGAGCCGGTACGCGACCGCGGCCAGCGCGAACCCGGCGGCGAGTGGCGGCACCAGCGCGGCGACCGTGGCGACCGCGACGCTGCGGACGTGCCGGCGGTGGTCCCGGCCGCTGTCCAGGGCGTCCAGGCCCACCTCCACCTGGTGCCGGTGCCAGCCCACCAGCACCTCCAGCGCCGGCACGGCGAGCAGCAGCGGCACCGCGGCCGCCGTGGTGGTACCGGACGGCCCGGCCCGCCAGATCAGGACCACGCAGAGCGCCTGCGCGGCACCCACGATCAGGTAGCCGATCCCGCGCCGGACGCCGGCGGCGCCGAGCGCGGGGCGGTCCGGCACCGCGCGGCCGATCACCGGCCGGTACGCCCGCACCACCGCCACCACGATCGCGGCCGGCAGCAGCGTGCCGACCGGCACCCGGTCCGCCCAGGACTGCCCGGCCGCCGCGGCCACGCTGACCGCGCCCAGCAGCCAGCACGGCAGACTCCACCGGATCACCGCCGCCTCGGCCCGGGTCACCAGCGCGGCGGTGACCACGGCCAGCGCGGCCAGCCCGCCCACGCCGACCACCCCGGCGAGCATCCGGTCCGGGCCCAGCCAGGCGTCCGGGGCCACCCACACGAACGCGCACCACAGCCCGGCGCAGGCCGCGAAGCCGCCGCCGACGAGCCGGGCCGCCGGTGCCGGTCCGGCATTGCCGGCCACCGCCGCACCCACGCTGGTCAGGCCCTGGGCGGCGGCCCATCCGAGGACGAAGGTCACCGCGGGCACCAGCCAGCCGACCCGGCCGAGCGGCTCGGCGGCGGCCACGGCCACCCCCAACGGGCCCAGGTAGAGCGCGCACCGCAGCAGCGCGGCCCGCAGGTAGGCGCGCCGGGCCGGGGCGCGGCGGCTGCCCCGGTGGGTCCGGGCGGCCCGCCGCAGGCGCAGGTGGGCGAGCACGGACCGGCCGAGGCTGTCGGCGGACATGCCGTACCGCTCGCGCGCCGCGGTGTCGTCCACGCCGAGCACGGCCATCTCGGCGGCGACGTCGTCGACGTCGACCACGTCGTCCGCCTCGAGCCGCCGGATCAGTTCGGCCACGGACGGTTCGACGGCCGGGACCAGGACCGGCGGGCCCGGCACGGGTTGTCGACGGCGCCGGGACCGGCGCGGAGGGGAGATGATCATGTGTCCTCCCGGATCAGCCAGCGGACGGTGGTGGGCAGCGCGGCCCGGGGCGCCGGCACCGCGAGTGCCAGCTCGTAGGCCCGGGCCGGCGGCGGCCCGGCCAGGTCGGTGTAGAGCGCGCCGTAGGCACGGACCACGCGGTCCGTGGTGAAGTGCGCGAGCGCCCGCCGCCGGGCCGCGTCACCGAGCGCGCGGCGGCGCTCCGGCGAGCGGAGCAGGTCCACACAGGCCGCGGCGAGCGCCGCCGGGTCGTCCGCGGGCACCAGCACGCCGGCGTCGCCGAGCGTCTCCGCCGCCGGGCCGACGTCCACCCCGACGACGGCACGGCCCGACATCATGGCCTCGATCAGGCGGTACGGCGGGTCGGCCGGCCCGGGTACGTGCAGCACCACGTGGCCGGCGGCGTACCGGTCGCGGGGGTCGGCCGGCAGCGGATGCAGCCGGATGGCGCGTCCCAGCCCGGTGCGGTCGATCTGCTCGGCGCAGTGGTCCTCGTGTGCCGGCGTCACGCCGACCAGGTGCAGCACCGTGCCGGGGACGCGCGCCACGACGCTGCCGAACGCGGCCAGCAGCGGAGCCAGCCCGCTGCCCGGTCCGCCGCTGCCGGCCCAGACCAGGGCCGGCTCGGCGAGCTGCGGTTCCGGTTCGGTCGCATAGTCCGACGGGTCCACGCCGGCCGGGACCGGCACCATCCGCGCCGGACGGGCACCGTGCCGCAGTGCCCAGGCGTGGTGGTACTCGCTCAGCGGTGCGATCAGCCCGGCGGCGCCGTACCCGGTGCGGGCGACCGACCGGCGGAACCGGCGCAGCACGGTCCGTACCGCGGGGGAGAGCCGTTCCTCGGCGGGCCGCAGGCGGGCCACCGGCGCGCGGGCCTCGGTGAGCAGCAGCGGGGTGCCGGTGCGCCAGTGACCGGCCAGGGCGGCCAGCAGTGGGGTGGTCCCGCCCACGCAGTGCACCAGGTCGGCCGGTGCGGGCTGGACGGCGAGGGCGCGGGTGGCGTGCCGCAGCAGGGTGGCCGCGCTGCGGGCGTCGCGCACGCTGAGCCGGGGTAGCGGGAGGCGTTCCGGTCCGGCGACGGCGCGGCCGGCCCGCCAGGCGTCCAGCAGGACGTCGGCGAGCGGCGTGCCGGTCAGCGGGCTGCGCGCGGCCTGCGCTGGTGTTCCACTGGAGCGCTCCAGTGGAACACCAGCGCTGGTTTGCGGGCCGGATGACGACGTCGGTGTTCCACCCGGTACCGCGATGTCGGCGAGCTGACGCAGGCCGGCGGCGAACATCTCGTCGGCGTGGTCCTGTTCGCCGAGCAGCCCGCGGCAGAGCAGCACGGCGGCCGCGGTGGCGGCCTCGTCGGCGTCGCCGCGGCGGCGTTCGTCGCGGGCCAGGGTGACCGCGTGCGCCGAGGCCACGTGTCGTCCGAGCCGGTACGCCGGCCCGCCCGTCGGCTCCCGGTCGGTGATCGTCAGCAGGTCGAAGGTGAACCGGTCGAGCCCGTCGACGAGCGTGCGGCACCAGCCGCCGAGTGCGTCCCGGCGGTACGGGTACCCGCCGCCGGTGAGCAGACAGATGCGCATGCCGGGCTCAGCACCGCGGGCGCGGACGGGGAGGCGATATCACGCTGGACGCAACGACACAGCAGGGAAAAGTGACGGGATCGTGTCAGCCCGGCAACAGTTGCTCGCACTATTTGTACGTTTTGCCGACCCGCTGTCCTAGGAACGCCCGAACAGCTGACCCCAGACCAGCGTCCCGTCGACGCCCTTCACCACGCCCACCCCGATCGTGCTGAAGTCGCAGTTCAGGATGTTCTTGCGGTGTCCGTCGCTGTTCATCCAGCTGGTCATCACGGCGGCCGCGTCGCGCTGCCCGCGGGCCACGTTCTCGCCGCCGGGGCTGTCGTACCCCTGCGCCTTGGCCCGGTCCACGAACGAGCGCCCGTCGTCGCTGACGTGGCTGATGTAGAGGTCGTCGTGCCGGCCCAGTTCCGCCACGTGCAGCCGCATCGCGGTACGCAGGCGGGTGTTCAGCCGGACCGACCCGCAGCCGGCGTCGTCCCGCTCGACGTTGACCAGCCGGATCACCTCGTTCTCCTGCGACACCTGGTCCGAGGAGACCCGGGTGGTCGCCGCGGTGGTGCGCTTGCGGGTGGGGGTGACCTTCGGCTTCGGCCTGGTGGTCGCCTTCGGTCGGGTCTTGCTGGGCGTCGGCTTCGGTGTCGTTGATGCCTTCGGTGCCGCCGAGGCGGACGGTGCCCGTGGGGCCCGGGACGCCGGCCTGGCACCGGGTATCCCGCCGCCGGTGCCCGGTGCGGCGGCCGCGCCGGTCCGGTCGGCGGCCGTGCCGGAACCGGTCAGGCTCGCCGGGAGCATCGCGGCGCCGAGGCCGAACGCCCCGAGCAGGCCGGTCACGGTGAGCGCCAGGGCGGCCTGGACCGGCATCACCCGCCGGCCCCGGTGGCGTCCCGCGCTGCCCGCTCGCGCCGCGCTGCCCGTTCGCCCTGGTCGGCTTCCGCTCGGTTCGACTGCCCCGCGCACCTACTGCCTCCGCGTCCTCGTGGATCGAGCGGTCTCGACCCGGGCGACGGTAAGCAGGGCATATGCCGCGCAGCAAACCAGCTAAGGAAGACATAAGTCGCCGATAAGGCCCGGGCGTGGCGTGATTCACTGGGGTGACGGGCTCGACGCGCTGTGCACGGCTTGACGAGGCGGAGGTCTCGGCGGACTATAGAAGGGTCGCCAGTCGCGCCCAACCGCGTCCAGCTAACTGCCGGATGCGGAAGATCTGCACTCAAAGGTACGTTCCGGGTGCAGGGTTCTGTGCCCGTCGCGTGTCAGTCGGGTGCAGGTGTGCGGTTTTGCTGGGCGCGCGTTGGCCGGCCTTTCCGGCAGCGCTTATACAAAAAGAGACTGCAGCGTCTCACTAGGAGTCAAGATGGCGAAGGCCCTCTACGGCCACGTAGGTGCGGCGCCTGACCGGCGCCTGCTCGACGAGGTCACCCGACTGCGTTCCAGGGTGCAAGCTCTGGAGTTCGAGGTCACCCGCCTCCGGGCGGAGAACGATCGTCTCGCGGCAGCCGCCGCGGAGCAGGATGATCTTCTGCGGCTGACCGAGCCGGCGCTGACCTGAGCACCGCGAACGCCGCGACCCGGCGTTCACCCCTGGTACCAAGGAACGCGGACCGAAAAGCGCGCCTCCACCCAAGTGGCGGCGCGCATCTTTTTGTCCGGGTTCGGCCTCTTTGAGTGCGGTGGCTGGTTTGTCCGTACCGGTCCCGCCGGGGCGCGCCGTGCGCGGACGTCCGGGACCAGGCCAGGTAGCCTGCGTGGCAGCAGACCGACACCGACCCCCGGAGATCCGTGCACCTCAAGAGCCTGACGGTGAAGGGTTTCAAGTCCTTCGCCTCCGCTACGACGTTGCGGCTGGAGCCGGGCATCACCTGCGTGGTGGGCCCGAACGGCTCCGGCAAGTCGAACGTCGTCGACGCCATCGCGTGGGTGCTCGGCGAGCAGGGCGCCAAGGCCCTGCGCGGCGGGAAGATGGAGGACGTCATCTTCGCCGGCACGTCCGGGCGCGCGCCGCTCGGCCGGGCCGAGGTGACGCTGACGATCGACAACGGCGACGGAGCGCTGCCGATCGACTACACCGAGGTGTCGATCACCCGGCGGATGTTCCGGTCCGGCGAGAGTGAATACGAGATCAACGGCAACTCCTGCCGTCTGCTCGACATCCAGGAACTGCTGAGCGACTCCGGCATCGGCCGGGAGATGCACATCATCGTCGGCCAGGGCCGGCTGGACGCCATGCTGCACGCCAAGCCGGAGGACCGGCGGGCGTTCATCGAGGAGGCGGCCGGCGTCCTCAAGCACCGCAAGCGCAAAGAGAAGGCGATCCGCAAGCTCGACGCGATGCAGACCAACCTCAACCGGTTGACCGACCTCACCGCCGAGCTTCGCCGCCAGCTCAAGCCGCTGGGCAAACAGGCCGAGGTGGCCCGCCGCGCGGCCGGCATCCAGGCCGACCTGCGCGACGCCCGGCTGCGGCTGCTCGCCGACGACCTGCACACGCTGCGCACCACGCTGGACAAGGAGATCGCCGACGAGTCGGCGATGCGGGACCGCCGCCAGCAGGTGGAGGAGGAGAACCGCGAGGTCCAGCGCCTCCTCGCCGACCTGGAGGCCGCGCACGCCGAGGACGCGCCGCTGCTCGCCGCCGCGCAGGACACCTGGTACAAGCTGTCCGCGCTGCAGGAACGGTTCCGCTCCACCGAGCAGCTGGCCAGCGAGCGGCTGCGGCACCTGGCTGCCACCCCGGACGAGGAACGGCCCGGGCGCGACCCGGAACAGCTGGTCGCCGAGGCCGAGCGGGTGCGCGAGCAGGAGGAGGAACTGCGCGAGGCGCTCACCGACGACCAGATGCGCCTGGCCGAGGCGGTCGAGCACCGGCAGGACCTGGAACGGCAACTGGCCGCCGCGGAGAACGCCCTGCGTACCGCGGCCAAGGCGATCGCCGACCGGCGTGAGGGTCTGGCCAAGCTGACCGGGCAGGTGAACGCGGCGCGGGCCCGTACCGGCAGCGCGGCCGAGGAGATCGAACGGCTGGCCGCCGCGCACACCGACGCCCTGCAGCGCGCCGGGACCGCCCAGGCCGCGGTCGACGAGGTCGCCGCGGAGTCCACCGAGGCCGACCGGGACAACGCCGACCTGGACGAGCGGCACGCCGAGGCGGTCGCCGCGCACGACCGGGCCGCCGCCGTGGTCAAGGAACTGTCCGACGCGGAACGCGCCGCGGAGAAGGACGCGGCCAGCTGGAAGGCCCGCGAGGAGGCGCTCGCCCTCGGCCTGCGCCGCAAGGACGGCGCCGGTGCGCTGCTCGCGAAGGCCGACCAGGTGCCCGGCCTGCTGGGCAGCCTCGCCTCGATGCTGACCGTCCGGCCGGGACACGAGGCGGCGCTGGCCGCGGCGCTGGGCGTACTGGCCGACGCGGTGGCGCTGAACGGGACGGACGAGGCCGTCGAGGCCATGCGTACGCTCAAGATCGCCGACGCCGGCCGGGCCGCGCTGGTGATCGCCGGGCCGGCCGGGCCGGGCATGCGGGGTTCGCTGGACGCGCTGCGCCCGGCGCTGCCCGACGGCGCGCTCTGGGCGCCGGACGTCGTGGACTGCCCGGAGCACATCCGGCCCGCGCTGAACCGGGCCCTGCGCGACGTGGTGCTGGTGCCGGACCTCGCCGCGGCCGGGCGGCTGGTGGCACAGAACGCCGAGCTGCGCGCGGTCACTCCGGACGGCGACGTGCTCGGCGCGTACGCCGCCGCGGGCGGTTCCGGCAAGGCCACCAGCTACATCGAGGTGCAGGCCGCGGTCGACGAGGCGCGCGCCCGGCGGGAGAGCGCCGAGCAGGCCATCGGCGAACTCAAGGGCCAGCTCGCCGACGCCCGCGCGGAGGTCGCCGAGCGCAAAGAGGCGGTGAGCCTGGCGGCTGCCGCCAAGCGGGCCGCCGAGGGCGAGCGCAACGCCGCCGCCCGCCGCCTGGCCGAACTGGGCGCCGCGGCCCGGTCCGCGAAGGCGGAGAGCGAGCGCCTCGGCGCCGCCCGGGAGAAGGCCGAAGCGGCCCGCGACCGTGACCTGGCCGGGCTGGACGAGCTGGAGGAACGGCTGCGGGCGGCGGAGGACAGTCCGCTCGACGAGGAACCCTCCACCGACGAGCGGGACCGGCTCGCCGCGCTGGTGCCGCAGTCCCGGCAGAACGAGATGGAGGTGCGGCTGGCTGTCCGTACCGCGGAGGAACGGGTCTCGTCCATCGCCGGCCGGGCCGACTCCCTGATGCGCCAGGCCAACGCCGAACGGCAGGCCCGGGAACGGGCCGCGGCCCGGCGGGCCGCCCGCGCCCGCGGCGCCCAGATCGCCAAGGCGGTCGCGCTGGGCGCGGCCGAGGCGATGAACCGGGTGGCGGTCTCCCTGGCCGCCGCGGTCGAGGTGCGCGACGAACTGGCCCGGGCGCGGACCGCCCGCGAGGCCGAGCTGCAGGAGGTACGTGCCACCGCCAAGCGCCTGCTCGCCGAACTGGAGCGCCTCACCAACGAGGTGCACCGCGACGAGGTGGCCCGCGCCGAGCAGCGGATGCGCATCGAGCAGTTGGAGGCGAAGGCGGCCGAGGACTTCTCGCTCGACGTCGACACCCTGATCAGCGAGTACGGCCCGGACCAGTGGGTGCCGCCGACCCAGCCCGAGGTGAGCGCCGCGGAGGCGGCCGGCGAGCCGATGCCGCAGCCGGTCCCGTACCACCGGCCCACCCAGGAGAAGCGGGCCAACAAGGCGGAACGTGACCTGGCGCTGCTCGGCAAGGTGAACCCGCTGGCGCTGGAGGAGTTCGCCGCGCTGGAGGAGCGCTTCAAGTTCCTCTCCGACCAGCTGGAGGACCTCAAGGCCACCCGCAAGGACCTGCTCACCGTGGTCAAGGACGTGGACGACCGGATCCTCGAGGTGTTCACGTCCGCGTTCGCCGACACCGCCCGCGAGTTCGAGGTGGTGTTCCAGGTGCTGTTCCCGGGCGGCGAGGGCCGGCTGGTGCTCACCGACCCGGAGGACATGCTCGCCACCGGTGTCGAGGTGGAGGCACGGCCCCCGGGCAAGAAGATCAAGCGGCTGTCACTGCTCTCTGGCGGCGAGCGGTCGCTGACCGCGGTGGCCATGCTGTGCGCGATCTTCCGGGCCCGGCCCAGCCCGTTCTACATCATGGACGAGGTCGAGGCCGCCCTGGACGACGTCAACCTGGGCCGGTTGATTACCCTCTTCGAGCAGTTGCGGGAGAAGAGCCAGCTGCTGATCATCACGCACCAGAAGCGCACCATGGAGGTCGCCGACGCGCTGTACGGCGTCACCATGCGCGCCGGGGTGACCCAGGTGATCAGCCAGCGGCTGAAGAAGGACACCGAGGAGTAAGGCAGACCATGCTGCGCCAGCCGGCCCGGGCCATGCTCATCGACCTGGACGGCGTGGTACGCCGGTGGGACCCGGCGGTCGCGGCCGCGGTGGAGGCCAGGTACGCCCTCGAACCCGGGGTGCTGCTGACCACCGCGACGCAGTGGGACGCCTACCGCCCGGCGGTGACCGGCGAGATCACCGACGCCGAGTGGATGCGGGTGATCGCGATGCGCCTGCCGCTGCCGATCGACGACGCGACTGCCGCGGTGGCGGAATGGCAACAGCACCGGGGGTACGTCGACGACGAGGTGCTGGCGTTCGTCCGCGACGTCCGCGCCGCCGGCCGGCCGGTCGCGCTCGGCACCAACGCCACCGACCGGCTCCACGGCGACCTGGAGACACTCGGGCTGACCGGCGCGTTCGACCTGGTGGTCAGCTCCGCGGAACTGAAGGTGCACAAGCCGGCGCCGGAGTTCTTCCAGCGCGCCTGCGACGCCCTCGGCGTGGACCGTTCCTGGGTGCTGTTCGTGGACGACGACGACCGCGCGGTGCGCGGCGCCCGGGCGGCGAAGATGCCGGCGTACCGGTGGAGTGAGCGCCGCGAGTTCGGCTACCTGCGGGCCGCGCTCGGCCTGTCCTGACCCGCTTGCGCGGACTGCCTAACGTTCCGGGCAACGGCGGGTGCGCCAATCTTTTTCCGGCACCGGTGCAACCGGGTGCCACGCTCAGGCGTCACGCCTACGACAGCCGCCGTGAGGCTAGGGGAACTGAGGAATGCGGGACGCGGGCGAGTTCGACGCCTTCTACGCCGGGTCGTCGCGCCGGGTACTGGGCCAGGTGTATGCCATGACCGGGGACCGGGCCGAGGCGGAGGACGCCGTGGCCGAGGCGTACCTGAAGGCCTGGGACCGCTGGGAGACGGTGCGCGACTGCGACAGCCCGGAGGCATGGGTACGCCGGGTCGCCGCCCGGAACGCGGTGAGCAACTGGCGGAAGGCGGTGAACCGGCTCAAGGCACACCGCCGGGACGCCGGTGACGCCGAGATGGAGGGGTTGAGCCCGGATCACGTGGCGCTGGTGCACGCGCTCCGGCAGATCCCCGCCGACCAGCGTCGCGCCATCGTCCTGCACCACCTCGTCGGCCTGAGCGTCGGCGACATCGCGCACGAGGTCGGGGCGCCGACCGGCACCGTCAAGGCGTGGCTGACCCGCGGCCGCCGGGCGCTGGCCGAGCATCTGTCCGAGAGCACCGGCGAGATCGTCCTGGGGAGGTGACCACGATGTCCGAGAACGACCTTGAGTACGGCCTGGCGGCGATCGCCGAACACGGCCACCGCACCGGCCGGCTGGACCCGGCCGGGGCCGTGCGGTCCCGGGCGAACCGGCGCCGGCGTCGCCGGTTCACCGCCGTGGGGGCGCTCGGTGTCGCCGCCACGGTGGCGCTGGGCGCCGGCATCGCCACGGCCCGCCCACCCGCCGACCGCACCACGTCGGCCCAGCCGACGGCCTCCCGGTCGGCGGGCGTCCCGAGCAGTGCGCCGGCCCCGCCGCCCCCGGCGGTGTCGTCCGCCGCCGTCGCGCTGCCGTCCGTGTCGACGGCCCAGAGCCGGCCGAAGGTCAAGCCGACGTCCGCCCGGCCGCGCCGGAGCGAGGACCGGGCCGGCCCGTTGTCCGGCGACCGCCAGCTCTTCATCTACCTGCTCTACAAGGGCGAGGAGGTGCCGGAGTCGGTGCTGGCGGTCACCAAGGAACAGCGCGTGGAGGTCACCGCCGACTACGGCGACCGGGCCTTGTTCGTGCCGGACCGGGACGGGTCGGAGGGCGACGAGTTCCTGATCAGGACCGGCAAGATCCGGTCCGGCGGCGAGTCGGACTGCTGGTCGGTCGAGGCGGACGACGGCGGGCCGGGCGAGGTGGTGACCGCGGCCTGCGACTTCGGCGACCAGCGGCAGCGCATCACGATCGAGGAGGCCGGCAAGGACAACCAGGACCGGATGACGTACTCGATGCGCAACGGGGACCGCTACCTGACCTACGACCCACAGGGCCAGGACGGGTTCGCCGCCCAGAACATCGGCGACGACAACCCGGACACCACCTTCGTGTTCATCGACCGGGGTGAGTCCACCATCCCCACCCTGGGATAGACGGGCTCGGGCCGGCTCAGGCGCCGGTGGTGCCGTCGATGCGCTGACGGAGCAGATCGGCGTGACCGTTGTGCCGGGCGTACTCCTCGATCATGTGAAGGTAGACCCACCGCAGGCTGATCCTGCGCCGGCGTGGAGACACGAACTCGTGGTCCAGCGGCAGCTCGGCGGCGGTCTTGCGGGCCGCCTCGACCTCGGCGAGGAAGGTGGCGTAGTCGGCCTCCGCGTCCGCCTCCGCCACGTCGTCGAAGTCGCCGTCCTCGTTGTCGTCGGAGCTGTAGATCGCGCCGATCTGATGGCCGGCCGCGCGCCGGCGGAACCAGGAGCGCTCCACGTCGGCCATGTGCCGGATCAGGCCGAGCAGGGTGAGGTTCGAGGGTTCCGCGCTGGCCAGCTTGAGCTGGTCGGCGGTCAGGCCGGCGGCCTTGGTGAGCAGGGTCTGCCGGTGCCAGTCGAGCCAGCCCTCCAACATGGCGCGTTCGTCACCGGTGAAGGGTTCTCTGACACGGTGCGCCTCGGGCGCGGTCCAGGTGGTCATCCGGCCATCCTGGACCACGCCCTCGGTCCGGGCAGCCCTCTTAAGCGTCGTGAACGGGCATGGCGTGAATGTTGTCGACCGGCACCAGCCCGGCCGCCTCATCGGGCTCCGTGGTGAGGTAGTACGCCCGATGCTTGTTCGCCGCCCAGGCGGCGTGCGCCCGGGCCATGTCACCCTTGGCGAGCGGCACGGACCCGGCCATGGCCGCGGCCACGTCCGCGTCGAGATCGAGGATCTCGATGCCCTCCAGGGTGGTCAGAACGCGCAGCAGTGCTCGGGCGTGCTCGTCGTGCAGGGCCCGGGAGTGCGCGTCCAGCAGGGCCGTCGCGGGGACGCCGACGTGCGCCCCCTCGTCGGCGATGTCGATGAGCAGTTCGCCCACGTGGATGTGGCCGCGGGCGTAGGACTCCATCGCGGATCGGTCGAGGACCGCTTGAATGCGCACCGGCTCGTGCGCGGACGTGGTCATCGGGGCTCCGGGCGGCGTCCGGCCTCGAGGGCCTCCTGGAAACGCTGTGCCTCGGCGCGCTGGGCCTCGGTGAACTTGGGGAGTTTGCCCCGGGCTGCGGCGATGCCCTCGTCGGTGATGTTGAAGCCGGCCGCGCGCAGTGCCGCCGCCACGGCCGCGCCACGCTCCATGCGGGCGCGGACGGCGTCGGCGACCACCGCCGAGCTGTTGGGATGTTTGTCGAGGTATTCGGCTACGTCGTCGGGAAGACTCACGGTAATCCGCCTTGTCATACTCGGATCATACTGGCTTGGGCGGGGTGAGTGACGACGCACAACAATCGGGCGGGATGAATCTGTCAGCGCTGGCGGAGGTCGACGCGGGCGACCTCGAACAGCTCGCCGTCGGTGGTCGTACCGTCGATGGTCACCTCGGCCGCCGAGCCGTGGTGCCGCAGCGTGGCGACCGCGTTGCCAAAGTACGGCCCGGCCAGCCGCCGCCAGCTCAGCACCGGCCGCCGCACCCCGGCCGACCGCGCCACCGCCCCCATCGCCTTCTCGGCCAGCCGGGACCAGCCGAACCGCATGAGCGGCCGCATCGGCGCCGGCACCTGGTTGTGGATCGGCGAGCAGGTGAGCTGGTGCACCGGGGTCCGGGTGGCGCTGCCCAGGTCGGCGCGGGCCACGTACGAGTGGTGCACGTCGCCGGAGAGGACGCTGATCGAGGCCGGTGCGGCGTACGCCCCGCCGGCGCCGATGCGATGGCCGGGCGCGCCGTCGGAGCCCTCGCCGAGGCGGCGGAACAACTCAGCCAGGGACGTGAACGAGCGGTTGAACGCGCCCCAGTGTTCCAGGTCGACGGCCCGGCGTACCTTCTCGGCGAGCGCCGCCCCGCGGCGTTCCGGCGTGTCGGTCAGGCGCTCGTTCCAGGTTTCCACGTGGTGGATGGCGGGCGGCATCAGCCACGGCAGCGACGAGCCCACCACCAGGTGGTCGTAGTCGCCGTGGGCCTGGTCCACGAACCAGTTCCACTCCGCGGCCGGCAGCATCTCGCGGGCCCCGGGGGTGAGCACCCGGTTGCAGCGGTTGTCCAGCATGACCAGGCGGGTGCGGCCGACGTCCAGGGCGAAACTCCACTGGTACGGCTGGTCGGTGTTCTCCGCGACCTCCGGCCGGTCCACCATGAGCCCGAAGTCGTGCAGCAGGTCGGTGGCGTCATCGACCGTGGTGACCTTCTTGAACAGCGGGTCGGCGGCGAGCTCGTCCGGGTCCAGGTTGCCCAGGTGCTGGTAGACCCAGTACGACGCGAGGCCGGCCGAGATCCGCTCGCGCCACCAGGACTGCTCGGACATGTCCCGGCGCCAGTCGGCCGAGGTGTTCCAGTCGTCGATGATCTCGTGGTCGTCGAAGATCATCGCGGTCGGCACGGTGGCGAACAGCCAGCGCACCTCCGGGTCGCGCCACGACTCCAGGTAGAGCTTGGTGTACTCGTCGAACGACACCACCTGGTCGGACGGGCCGTCGTGACCGGCCGCGCGCCGCCGCTTGACGAAGCGTTTCACCTTGGCGGTGGGCTTGTCCGCGTACACCTGGTCGCCGAGCAGCACGATCAGGTCGGGGCGCCGGTCCGGGTCGTCCGGGTCGGCCATCAGGCGCCGGGCGAACGCGTCCAGGGCGTCCGGCGGCAGCCGCCGGCCGGTCGCGTGCGGCGTCGCCTCCCGGCAGGATCCGAAGATCAGGCTGACCGGGTGCGCGCCGTCGTCCTCCGGCCGGGTGACGATCGTCGAGCGGGGGTACGGCGAGTCGCCGGCCGGCCAGACCTCGCGGTCGTCGAGGAGCACCCGGTACGGGTTGGCGCCGCCCCGGACCAGGTTCTCCACCACCACGATCGCGTAGTGGTGCCCGTACGCGGTGAAGGTGGGTGCCGACCCGGCGCCGCCGCCCTCCGCCTCGACCCGCACGTACGCCGGCTCGGTGGTCTCCACCCAGATCGTCGCCCGGTCGCCCGCCACCCGTCGCAGCACCGGCCCGATGAGCAGGTGGGCGGTCACCGTGGAACCGGCAGGTGGGCGCGCATGGGAGAGCCTTTCCGACGACGAGGATCTCCATAGTCCCCACCCGGCCGGAAAACCGCCAGCGGTCAACCGGGCAGGATGCGGCGCGGAGGCGTCCGGGGGACACCGACGGGCGACGCCACGCCCGCCCGGCGCATCTGTCAGGATTTCGGCATGGAATACGTGGTCGCCGCTGTGATCTTGCTGGTCGTGCTCGTGGTGGGGGCGGTCGGACTGGTCGTGCCCCGGGTCCGGCGCCGGGAGCAGCCGCCGGTCGGCGGGGCCGGCACGACGACGCTGGAACGCCCGCCCGCCGAGGCGCCGGCCGACACGGTTCCGGAGGCGCCGCCGGTCACCCTGCCGACGCTGCCGGACGAACTGCCACCGCTGATCGAGACGCCGGAGCCCACCGCCGGGCGGCTGGTCCGGCTGCGGGCCCGGCTGGCCCGGTCGCAGAACGCGTTCGGCCGGGGCCTGCTCGGCGTGCTGTCCCGGGATCACCTGGACGAGGACGCCTGGGAGGAGATCGAGGACAGCCTGATCTCCGCGGACGTCGGCGTGGAGGCCACGCAGGTGCTGGTGCAGCGGCTGCGCGAGCGGGTCCGGGTGCTCGGCACCCGGACCGTCGGCGAGGTGCGCACCCAGCTGGCCGAGGAACTCACCGCGGCGCTGGAGCCGGACCTGGACCGCAGCCTGAAGACCGCGCCGCACGAGGGGCGGCCCGCGGTGGTGCTGGTGGTCGGCGTGAACGGCGCCGGCAAGACCACCACCTGCGGCAAGATCGCCCGGGTGCTGGTGGCGGACGGCCGGACCGTGCTGCTGGGTGCCGCGGACACGTTCCGGGCCGCGGCCGCCGAGCAGCTCGCCACCTGGGGCGAGCGGGTGGGTGCCGAGACGGTCCGCGGGCCGGAGGGCGGCGACCCGGCCAGCGTCGCGTTCGACGCGGTCAAGCGGGGCATCGACACCGGCGTGGACACCGTGCTGGTGGACACCGCGGGCCGGCTGCAGAACAAGGTCGGCCTGATGGACGAGCTCGGCAAGGTGAAGCGGGTGGTGGAGAAGCACGGCCCGGTGGACGAGACGCTGCTGATCCTGGACGCCACCACCGGGCAGAACGGGCTGGAGCAGGCCCGGGTGTTCACCGAGGTGGTGGACGTCACCGGAGTGGTGCTGACGAAGTTGGACGGTACGGCGAAGGGCGGCATCGTCATCGCCGTACAGCGCAAGCTCGGCATCCCGGTCAAACTGGTCGGTCTGGGCGAGGGCCCGGACGACCTGGCGCCGTTCGAGCCCGCCGCGTTCGTCGAGGCCCTGCTTGGCACCGACGCGTAGGCTCTACGGGGTTCCGGCCGGCTATTCCAGGGGAGGGCGTGGGTGACGCAAGAGCCCGTCCGCGAGATTCCCCTGCACGGCGGCAACGTCAGCACGGTGTCCCGGGTCGGGGACACCGTCCGGCGTAACGCCGGGCCGTGGACGCCCGCGGTGCACTCCCTGCTGAACCATCTGCAGAAGGTCGGCTTCACCGGCTCGCCGCATGCCCTGGGCATGGACGACCGTGGTCGCGAGGTGCTGTCGTACCTCGACGGCGAGTGCGGGGAGTACCCGCTCGCGCCGCACTGGACCACCGAGGAGGCGCTGGTCACGGTCGCCACCATGCTGCGGATGTTCCACGACGCCCAGTATGGTTTCCGCCCGCCGCCCGGCTCGGTGTGGCGCTCGTTCGGGCCGCCGCCGCCGGACGCCGAGGTGATCTGCCACCACGACGCCGCGCCGCACAATGTGGTCTGGCGGCCGGACGGCACGCTCGCCCTGATCGACTTCGACCTGGCCTCGCCGGGTGCCCGGATCTACGACGTGGCGTACGCGGCGTGGACCTGGGTGCCGCTGTTCAGCGACCGGGACTCGTACACCCTGGGATGGAAGCGGCCGAACCGGCCGCGCCGGCTGCGGCTGTTCGCGGACGCCTACGGGCTGATCCCGCGCGACCGGCACCGGCTGGTGCGCACCATCCGGAAGCGGATCGTGGACCACGTGGAGGGCATCCGGCGGATGGCCGCGGCCGGTGACCCGGCCTTCGTCCGCATCGTGCACAAGGGGCACCTGCGCCGCCCGATGCGCGATCTGCGTCTGCTGGATTACGAGCGACACACCCTGGAGTACGCACTCCGCTGAGTGCGGCGACGACCTCGACGGGCGCATTGTCCCGGTTTAAGCCGTTTCCCGGCGGGCCTTGTGAGAGTTTCTTCACACGTTGGAAACAACTGGTCACGTGTCGGAAATCGCGCGTAGACCGTGCGTGAAACAGCGGGCCGAGAGGCTTCCGCCCAACCGGCCAGAGGCGATGCTGCCACGCTGAGCCGGGAGGGAGGGATCTCAACTCTAGGAGGCCAGCGTGCCTGAAGCACCTGCGATCGACCCAGCGAACACCGTCTGGCTGCTGGTTTCGACCGCCCTTGTGCTGCTCATGACGCCGGGACTGGCGCTGTTCTACGGCGGCCTGAACCGGTCCAAGGGCGTGCTCAACATGATGATGATGAGCTTCTCGGCCATCGGACTCATCTCAATTCTTTGGCTGTTCTACGGCTTCTCCATGGCCTTCGGGGCGGACCAGGGCGGAATCGTCGGCAACATCGGCGACTACCTGGGCACCAAGACCTTCCTCGCGGAGGGCGACCTGTGGGGTGCCACCGCGGAGAACCCGAGCGGCATCGGCGTACCCATCTATGTCTTCATGGCGTTCCAGATGGTCTTCGCGGTGATCACCGTCGCGCTGATCAGCGGCGCCATCTCGGACCGCACCAAGTTCGCCGGCTGGCTGCTCTTCGCCGGCCTGTGGGCCACGATCGTCTACTTCCCGGTCGCGCACTGGGTGTGGGGCGGCGGCTGGATCGGCGCCAAGCTGCACGCGCTCGACTTCGCCGGTGGTACCGCGGTGCACATCAACGCCGGTGCCGCCGCGCTCGGCCTGGTGCTCGCGCTCGGCAAGCGGGTCGGCTGGCCGCGTGAGGCGTTCAAGCCGCACAACGTGCCGTTCGTCGCGCTCGGCGCCGGCCTGCTGTGGTTCGGCTGGTTCGGCTTCAACGCCGGCTCGGAACTCACCGTCGACTCGATCGCCGGCCTGGCCTTCATCAACACCCAGGTCGCCACGGCCGCCGCGGTGCTCGGCTGGATCGTGGTGGAGTGGATCCGCGACGGCAAGCCGACGCTGGTCGGCGCGTCCTCCGGCGCCATCGCCGGTCTGGTCGCGATCACCCCGGCCTGTGGCTTCATCGCCCCCTGGGCGTCGGTCCTGCTCGGCCTGGTCGCCGGTGCGGTCTGCGCCCTGGCCATCTCGCTGAAGTACAAGCTCGGCTACGACGACTCGCTCGACGTCGTCGGCGTGCACTTCATCGGCGGCTGGATCGGCTCGCTGTGGCTCGGCTTCTTCGCCTCGACCGAACTGAACGCCGCGATCGGCGACGTGGTCGGCGCGTCCGACGGCCTGTTCTACGGCGGCGGCGTCACCCAGCTGGGCCGCCAGGCGCTCGCCGGCCTGGCCGTGACGATCTTCTCCGGCGCGGTGGCCTTCCTGCTCGGCAAGGCGATCGACAAGACGATCGGCTTCCGCGCCACGGAGGAGGCCGAGATCGACGGCATCGACGTCGCCGAGCACGCGGAGAGCGCGTACGACTACTCTCCCTCGACCGGGTCGAGCGGCGGCGCGTTCGCCATGGCCGGGATCAACCCGTCCAGCAAGTCCACCGCTGCTACCGCCCCCGAGGCGAGCAGCGAAAAGGTCGCCGGTTAATTTCGTTGAGATGGAGGGACTGAGCATGAAGCTGGTGACCGCGGTCATCAAGCCCTACCAGCTCGACGCGGTGAAGGAGGCTCTGCACGCGCTCGGCGTGGCCGGGCTCACCGTGAGCGAGGTACAGGGGTACGGGCGGCAGAAGGGCCACACCGAGGTGTACCGGGGCGCCGAGTACACCGTCGAATTCCTACCGAAGATCAAGGTTGAGGTGCTGACCGACGAGATCGACGTCGAGAAGGTCGTCGACGCCCTGGTCACCGCGGCGCGTACCGGCAAGATCGGCGACGGCAAGGTCTGGGTCACCGGCGTCGAGGACGTGGTCCGGGTACGTACCGGCGAGCGTGGGCTGGACGCACTGTAGTGATCAGTGAGCCGTTGGCTCCGCTCGCCGGACCGACCGACGGCTCACTGGAAGCATTGCGCGAACACATCGGCGCCGCCGCCCGCACCCGACGGGCGGCGGCGCTCGATGCGTGGCTGGGCGCGATGTTCCCCAGCCACCTGCCCGGCGTCAGCCTGCTCGCGGTGGGCGGGCTGGGCCGGCGGGACTGCGCGCCGCACAGCGACCTCGATCTGGTCCTGCTGCACAACGGGCAGGCCGGCATCGACCGGATCGCCTCCGCGCTGTGGTACCCGATCTGGGACGCCCGGCTCGGCCTCGACCACTCCGTACGCACACTGCCCGAGGCGCTGTCCGTGGCGCACGACGACGTCAAGGTCTCGCTCGGCCTGCTCGACGCCCGGCACCTGGCCGGCGACGCCCGGCTCTCCGCCGAACTGGTCGCCGCGGCGGGGGACCAGTGGCGGCGCACCGCGGTACGCCTGCTGCCCCAGCTCAGGGAGCTGACCGCGAGCCGCTGGGCGGCGCACGGCGAACTGGCCTTCCTGCTCGAGGGCGATCTCAAGGAGGCGGCCGGCGGGCTGCGCGACCTCACCATCCTGCGCGGCATCGGCCGGGCCGGCGTCGCCGACACCATGCGCCCCGCGGTCCGCGCGGCCGACCTGCGCCTGCTCGACACCCGGGACGCGCTGCACCTGGCGGTCGGGCGGCGGGTGGACCGGCTGGTCGCCCAGGAACGGGCCACGGTGGCGGAACTGGTCGGGCTCGACGACGGCGACGCGCTGCTGCGCCGGGTGGCGGGCGACGCGCGTACCGTCGCGCACGCTCTGGACGACGCCTGGCGGGCGGCCGACCGGCTGCGCAACGGCCGCCGCCGGGGCATGCCGTCCGGCCCGCCGATCCGCCGCCCGGTGGCCCGGGACGTGGTCGAACAGGACGGCGAACTGGTGCTCGCGCGTACCGCCATCGGCCCGGTCCCGGACCCCAGCCTGTCGCTTCGGGTGGCGGCCGCGGCCGCCACCGTGGAACTGCCCATCGCACGCGCCACCAGCGAATGGCTGGCGGCCTTCTGCCCGCCGCTGCCCACCCCGTGGCCGCCGGCGGCCCGCGCCGCGCTGGTCACCCTGCTCGGCTCCGGCCCCGGCCTGCTGCCCACCTGGGAGACCTGCGACCGGTACGGCCTGATCGACGCGTGGCTGCCGGAGTGGGCCCGGCTCCGCAGCCTGCCGCAGCACCACCCGGTGCACCGCTACACGCTGGACCGGCACCTGGTGCAGGCGGCGTTCGAGGCGACCCAGTACACCCGGGAGGTGGACCGGCCGGACCTGTTGCTGGTCGGCGCGTTCCTGCACGACGTCGGCAAGGGACTGCCCGGCGACCACAGCATCGTCGGCGCGCCGATCGCCCGGGAGATCGCCACCCGGATCGGCCTGCCCCCGGCGGATGTCGCCACGGTCGAGAAGCTGGTCCGGCTGCACCTGCTGCTGCCGGACGTGGCCACCCGGCGGGACCTCGGCGATCCGGTCACCATCGCCACCGTCGCCGACGCGGTCGGCGACGTCACCACGCTCGACCTGCTGCACGCGCTGGCCCGGGCCGACTCGCACGCCACCGGCCCGGCGGCGTGGTCGGACTGGAAGGGCCGGCTGATCGAGGACCTGGTCCGCCGGGTGCACACCACGCTGGACACCGGCGCACCGCCGGCCCCGCCCGAGCCGGACCCGGAACTGCTGCACGGCGACCTGCCCGCGGTGCACCTCGACGGCGACCGGGTCGCGGTGGCCGCCGCGGACCGGCGCGGGTTGCTCGCCGCGGCCGCCGCCTGCCTGGCCATGCACCGCCTGGACGTGGTCACCGCGGATGCGTCCACGGTGGACAGCCGGGCCATCGTCGAGTTCCGCACCCAGCCCCGGTACGGCTCGCCCGCCGATCCGGTGGCACTCGCCGCCGACCTGCGCCGGGTCGCGGCCGGCGACATCTCGGTCACCCAGCGGCTCCGCGCCCGCGCGATGACCGGCCGGGGCAACGCCGCGTCGCCGCGCGTGGTCTGGCACCGGGAAGCCGCCACCGACGCGGTCGTGCTGGAGTTGCGGGCGGCCGACTCGGCGGGCCTGCTCTACCGGGTGACCACCGCGCTCGACGAGGCCGGCGCGGAGGTGCGGGCGGCCCGGATCTCCACTCTGGGCGGTGACGTGGTGGACGCCTTCTACCTGGTCGGCGCGTGGTCGGACGCGGCGGACCGGTCCCGGGTGGAAGCGGCGGTGCTGGGCGCGGTCTGAGCGCCGCGCATCGATTCGGCGCCGGCTCCGTTGCTTGAGGTATGCAGCCACCGCAACTGCTCGACGACCACCTCACCGTGATCGGGTCGCGGCTGCGCACCGCGCTGACCGCCACCGCCGTCCGCACCGGGTCAATGGACGCGCGGCTGCTGCTGGCCCGCGCCGCGCTCCGGGACGCCGGCACGCTGGACGACCTGCTGGCGGCCGCCCGGGACGGCAACCGCGGATGGCTGCGCAGGCGCCGGCGGCAGGTGGACCCGGGCCGGATCGCGGCCCTGGCGCAGACCATCGCGCTGCAGGACGTGCTGCCGACCGACCGCCGCGACGCGCTGGCGGTGTACGACCTGGTCCGCGCGGTGTGCGGCCCGAAGGCGCTGTCCCCGGCGAACCAGGCCCTGCACACGCAGCTCACGCTCGCCTGGGACTCCCCGGACCGGGTGCCGCGGCTGCTCGGCGCGTACCGGCAGATCCGCCCCGAGGTGCGGGCCGCGATCGAGGCCGACCTGCTGAACCCGTTCACCGGACCGCGCCCGTCCGCGCCCTGGCTGGCCGTGTTCCAGGCGATGCTGCCCGAGCCGCGCCCGACGCTCGGCGGTGATCCCGGCCTGCCGCCGTTCGACCGGCTGACCGCGACGCCGCCGCACCGGGTGGAGGCGCCGGAGCGGGTGTCCGTCGTGGTGACCGCGTACCGGCCGGGGGAGGGGCTGATCACCGCGGTGCGGTCCATCCTCGGGCAGACCTGGCGCAACGTCGAAGTGATCATCGTCGACGACGGCTCGCCCGCCGAGTACGACCCGGTCCTGGCGCGGGCGGTGGCCCTGGGCGACCGGATCCGGTTGGTGCGGCAGCCGGTCAACCGCGGCACGTACGCGGCCCGCAACGCCGGACTCGACGCCAGCGGCGGGGAGTTCGTGGCGTTCCAGGACTCCGACGACTGGTCCCACCCGCGCCGCCTGGAGCTGCAGGTGGCGCCGCTGCTCGCGGAACGCCGGGTGATGGCGACCACCTCGGACGGGCTCTCCGTCACCGACCAGATGCTGCTCACCCGGCCGGGCGTGCGCAGCGGGCGGTTCAACCCGTCGTCGTTGCTGTTCCGGCGGTCCGCGGTGATGGGCCGGATCGGCTACTTCGACCCGCTGCGGAAGGCGGCCGACTCGGAGTACATCGGACGGATCCAGGCCGCGTTCGGTGCCCGGACCGTGCGGCACGTCGACTCGCGCCCGCTGGCACTGATCCGGCTGACCGTGGACTCGTTGTCCCGCAACGAGATCCGGGCGCACTGGATGCACCCGGCGCGGGTGGCGTACAGCTCGGCGTACCTGCACTGGCACCGGACCGTGGCGGCGGGTGAGGCGTCGCCGTACCGGCCGGCCGACGGCGCCGACCGGCCGTTCCCGGCGCCCCGGCACCTGCTGGCCGCGCCCGCCCGCGAGTACGACGTGGTGGTGGTCGCCGACTGGCGGTTCCTGGAAGGGGCGCAACGGGCCGCGGTCGAGGAGATCCGGGCCCTGGTCGCGGCCGGGCTGCGGGTCGCGGTGGTGCAGCTGGAGACGTTCCGTGCGGTGTACGTCCGCCGCTATCCGCTGGCCGCGCCGGTGCAGCAGCTGGTCAACGACGGCGTGATCGACCACCTTCCGCTGGCCGCGGAGTGCCGGCCCGCGCTGCTGATCGTGCGGCAGGCGGCGGTGTTGCAGTTCACCGCCGGCCGCACCAGCGCGATCCGGCCGCGCCGGACGCTGATCGTGGCGGACCGCGCGCCCCGCCGCGGCGACGGGGTGGACCGGCGGTACGTGCCGGCCACCTGCACCGCCCACGCCCGCGACCTGTTCGCGGCGGACCCGATCTGGTGCCCGCAGGACGCCGGCGTCCGCCTCGCCCTCCGGGTCACCGACACGGACGCCACGCTGACCGACACCGACCTGCCCACGGTCACCGACACCACCGGCTGGTGCGCGCCCCGCACCGGGGTGCCGGACGGCCCGCCGATCGCCGGTGTCGACCTGTGCGACGCCGGCACCTGGCCCGCGGACCTGCCCGACGCGCTCGCGGTCGCGCGCCGCCTGACCGGTGTGGACATCCGGCTCCGGCTGCCCGACCGCCCGCGCGGCGAGAACCAGGTCACCGTGCCGAAGACCTGGCTGGTGTACGAGACCGCGGACATCGCCGCCCGCCCGTTCCTGCACCAGCTCGACTTCTACCTGCACTTCCCGCACCGCCGGGCGGAGGAGGTGCTGTCCCGCCCGGCCCTGGAGGCCGCCGCGGTCGGCTGCGTGGTCCTGATGCCGGAGCGGTTCGCGGCGCTGTACGGCGACGCCGCGGTCTACACCGACCCGGCCACCGCGGGAGACGTGATCCGGCGCTACGCCACGGACGCCGCCGCCTACGCCGAACAAAGCCGCCGCGCCCGCCTGGTCACCACGAACGCCCACACCCCCGGTCCCTTCGTGGACCTGATCACCACCCTCCTCGACTCCCCGCCGGTCCCGCCCCCGCGCGTCCCGTCCTCGGCCACCCCGACCCCCTAGCGCGTCGCGACGGCGGGTGCGCGTAACGGGCGGCGTGGTTGGCGCGTTAGGGGTGTGTGGTTTGTGGCGATCTTGCTGTGCAGGGAGGACGTGACCGGTGAGCAGCCTGGTCCAGTTCGGTCGACGTCAGGCGGTTCGGCTGCACAGCCTCACGTCGCGGCAGGCGATCGGCCTGGGCGTGATGGCGGTGCTCTGCCTCGGGGTCACCGTCGCGTCCGCCACCGGGCACGCCGCGGTGGCCACGTCCGCCCTCGCGTTACTCCTGGCCGCGACGCTGGCCGGCGTCGTGCACCTGTCCCGGCGGGTGCGGGCGTTGCACCGTGCCGATCAGGCCGCGGTGCGGGATCTGCGGATCGTGGTGGAGCAGTTGCAGCGCCGGCTGGTCGCGGCCGTGGAGAAGGAACGGCTGGCGGCCGGCGACCGGCACCAGGAGGTGCTCGATGCGGTCGCGCGGGCCGAGCGGCTCACCCCGCCCGGTGCCGAGCTGCTGCTGGGTGAGCAGAACCGGGAGATCGAGGCGCTGGTCCAGCTGTTCCAGACGGTCTCGCCGCGTGCGCCGATGCCGGCCGCGGAGTCCGGCCCGCGCCCGTCCGACCTGCTCGGCCTGCTGCACATCGTGCGCGGCCGGAAGCCGAAGCTGGTGGTCGCGCTGGGCGCCGGCCCGGCGACGATCTGGCTGGGGTACGCGCTGGAGTCGGCCGGCCGGCTGGTGGTGGTGGAGCACGACGCGGAGCAGGCCGAGCGGAGCCGGGCATTGCTGCGGTCGCACGGACTCGGCGCGGTGCAGGTCCTCCACGCGCCGCTGACCGAGCTGTCGCTGGACGGCCGCACGGTGGACTGGTACGACGTGGACGCGCTGGACGGCCTGCACGACATCGATCTGCTCGTGGTGGACGGCCCGTCCGCGACTCCGGCGGACGCCCTGCCGCCCGCGCTGCACGTGCTGGGCCGGCGGCTGGCGTCCGGTGCGGCGGTGGTGATCGAGGAGGCGGCACGTCCGGAGGGGCGGGTGGCGCCGCGGCAGTGGGGCTTCGACGGGCTCAGCCCGGAGCGCCGGCTGGCCGGCCGGTACACGGCGCTGTCGTTCGCGCCGACGCTGGCGCCGTTGCCCTCCTGAGCCGGTACGACAACGCGCCCCCCGCCTCGGGGGAAGGCGGAGGGCGCGGTCGCGGGCGGCGCGGGGAACGCGCCCACGTCGGACCGGCGGGGGCCGGCCCGGGACAATCAGCGGCTGCCGAACTCCTGGGTGAAGTACGTGGTGCCGTTGGCGGCGTACACGGCGCCGACGCCGACCGCCTTGGCGCGGCAGTTCAGGAGGTTGGCGCGGTGGCCGGGGCTCTTCATCCACGCGGTGACCACCTGGCGGCCGTCGCGGTAGCCCCAGGCGATGTTCTCGCTCAGCGGCGCGACGTAGCCGGCGCGCTTGACCCGGACGACGAACGTGGAGCCGCCGCTGCCGGTGTGGCTGAACTTGCCGTAGCGGGCCATCCAGGCGCTGTGGCTGCGGGCCGCGAGCGCCAGCTTGGCGTCCAGCCGGACCGGCGCGCAGCCGGCGCTCTTCCGTACCGCGTTGGTCCACGCCACGATGTCGGACTGCAGGCGCACCGTCGTCGGCGCGGCTGCCTGGGCCGGCGCCGCCACCACGAGGACGCCGAGCAGAGCGGCGGGAACGAGGGCGAGCTGGACCAGGCGGCGAGCGATCGACGTACGCATCATCAGTGCCCTTCTCGTTGACGGCCCCGGCTCGTTTCCGCCGGGCTCACCGTCTCCGTTCGGCCCTGTGGTGATGCCATGAAGGCCTACTCAGGTGCCTGCCCGTGGCCCTTGAGTTGCCGGACGGGTAGGTAGGAGAGGCCGGTTGCGGACATGCGAATGCGACGGGTGCGAGCCGGTTGTGGGTCGCCTCCGTCGGTTGCGGTACGGGTTCAGCCGGTCAGTGATTCGACGCGCTCGGCGTACCGGTCGTGGTGGTGCAGGGACTGCACGAAGGCCCGGCTGCGCTCGCTGAGCCGGTGCAGTTCGGTGCGGCGGCCGTGCAGCGTGCGGATGGTGTCGGCGACCTCCGGCGGTGCGCTGTAGAGGGCGGCGTCGCCGAAGGTGCCGGAGAAGCGGTACGGCAGCACGGGTACGCAGCCGGCGGCCATCGCGGCCAGCACGCCGGGTTCGGGGTCGGTGAGCGCGTCCTCGGCCGGCAGGTGCAGATAGAAGTCCACCTGGTACAGGAAGCTGCGCAGGGTCACCTCGCCGGCGCCGTAGACCAGCCAGTCGCGCGGTGCACCGTGCGCCCCGAACGCGCGGCGGGACGCGCCGGTGCCGTCCAGCAGCCGTACGTCGATCCGGGTCGGGTCCGGCAGCTCGTCGCGGAGCCGGCGCCACTCCGCCCGGTCGCCGACACAGTGCCGGCCGGCGACCGGCCGGTCGGCGCGCGGGCCGCGGCGGTCCAGTCGCCAGCGGTCGGCGTCCACGGTGCCGGGCAGGTCCACCGCGGTCAGCGGGAGTCCGCCGGGTGCCGCGACGAGCCGTCGCCGGCCGGCCGGTCCGGTCGGCGCCCACAGCGGGTCGACCCCGAACAGCCGGCGGGACGACGTCACGCAGCGCCGGGACCAGGTGCCGGCGCCGGTCTCCACGACCACCCGCCCGGCCCGGACCGCGCTGGGGCCGGTGGGCGGGAACCGCAGCACGGCGGGGGACCGCACCACCACCAGCCGGGCGCGGACGTCGTCGCAGAGCTCGATCTGGTCCACCTCGCCGGCGTTGACCGCGTCCTGCATCTCCGGGTCGAAGTTCGCCAGCCGGTGGCGCAGGTTCGCGAAGTCGTCCAGGTGCAGCACGGCGGCGCGCAGGCCGCGGGCGCGCAGCGCGCGCAGTTGGCCGAGACCGGCGTCCGGCAGGGTCCAGTCCGCGGCGAGCACCACGTCGTAGGTGCGGCGCCCGGTGCGGCCGAGCAGCCGGCGCGGTGCGGCACAGCGGCGCGGATCGGAGACCGCCGCGGCGCCGGTGGCGAGGTGCCGGTGCCAGGCCTGGAACGCGGACAGGTACGAGCGCCGGGCCGGGTGCATCCAGCCCGGCCGGTAGTCCGAACTGGACAGTGAGGCCGGCGAGAGTCGGATCAGCGCCAGCGGCGGCCCGTCCAGGTGCCGGGTGGCCGGGCGGCCGAACACGGCCCGGGCGCGTTCCACGTACTCGGCGTCGGCGCCCTTGCGGACCGCGGCGAAGTGACCGACCCGGCGGAGCGCGTCGGCCCGCCGGAACATCAGCGAGGACAGGTTGTACGAGCGGGTGTCCGCGAAGCCCAGCCGGGTCACCAGGAGTTCCGGGGTGACCCGCAGGCCGGTGGACGTGGTGGAGAAGACCGCGGGGTCGTCCCGCAGCGGCGCCGCCTGGGTCTCCAGGCGCAGCGGATGCGACCAGTCGTCGGAGTCCTGGAACGTCACGTAGTCGCCGGTGGCGGCGTCCAGGCCGGCGTTGCGGGCGGCGTACGTGCCGGCGTTGACGTCCAGCCGGATCACCCGGATCCGGGGGTCCAGGGCGGCGGCCCGGCGCAGCACCTCGTCGTGGCCGTACGGCGAGCCGTCGTCCACCACCAGGATCTCGTGGTTGGTCCAGGTCTGCGCGGCCAGCGACCGCACCGCGGTGAGCAGTTCCGGGCCGGGCCGGTAGGTGGTGACGATCGTGGTGATCCGCTCGGCGTGGCCGGCGCGCTGGGCGTACCCGGTGGTGAGCCGGTCGAACGGCGCGCCGGGCCCGTCCGCCACCTGGACCGCCGGGTCGGGCAGCAGCGCCGCGAAGTCCCAGGCGCCGGTGCCGCCGGCGTGCGGGTTGGCCAGATCCACGGTCAGCGCGGTGCGCACCGGCCCGGCCAGATCCGGGTACGCGCGGAGCAGTTCCACGGTCCGGTCCCGGTCGCCGGCCGCGAACGTCAGCTGGACGTGCAGGATCTGATGCTCCGGTGCCACCGGACCGCTGTCGTGCAGCAGTTCGCACAGCGCCAGCGCGTCGGCGCGGTCGCTCGGGCGCAGATTCTGCAGCGCCATCACCCGGGCCAGTTCGCCCGCCGGCCACGGGTCCGGGTCGGGGACGGCGCCGGACAGCAGGTCCCGTACCGTCGTCGCGCCGGCCGCGCGGGCCAGCAGCTCGCGCGACTCGACCGAGCCGGCGCGCAGCGCGGCCACGGCGAGCGGGTCCTGTCCAGTCTGGTTGCGCATCGCCGGTGTTCCCCCTCGTGAAGCGTCTCCCCCGCAGGGACAACGAGGCAGTGGCCGGGAGGGGGCGATTTGTCCGTGTCGTCCGGTCCATCCCTTCGTTGAGCCGGGGAAGGCGGGATCGGTGGGACGGGGGTGTTCGATGTCCGCGACCGTGTACGACGTGGCGATCCTCTCCGACCTGCGGTACCCCGGCGGCAACTCGGCGAGCATCGTGGCCGAGGTGCAGGCCCAGGCCGCCGCCGGAGTGTCCACCGTGCTCATCCACGTCCCGTCGCCGCATCTACGGCACGCCCGGCCGTTCCATCCGCGGATCGTGGCGTGCCTGCGCGACGGCCTCGCCGACCTGGCACACGACGGCGACCCGGTGGACGCCCGGCTGCTGGTCATCCGGCAACCGCGGATCTTCACCCACGATCTCGCGGTGCCGCCGGTGGTCCGGGCCGACCGCACCGTGCTGGTGGTCAACCAGCCGCCCGGCGACGCCGCCGACGACCAGTGCTACTACGCGGTCGCCGAGGTACGGGAACGGATCACCCGGTACTTCGGTCCGGATGTGGCCTGGGCGCCGATCAGTCCCCCGGTCCGCGAACACCTGCAGCGGGTGGCGCCGGACCTGCCGCTGCCGCGTACCGACTGGCACGAGATCATCGACGTGCGTGAGTGGTGGGCGGACCGCGACGGCCCGGTCGGCGCGGTGCCGGTGATCGGCCGGCACGGGCGCCCGGATCCGGTGAAGTGGCCCCGCGACCCCGAGCAGATCCGCCAGGCGTACCCGGACTCCGGCGACGTGCGGGTGCGGATCCTCGGCGGTGCCGAGATCGCCGCCGCCCGGATCGGTGGGCTGCCGTCGAACTGGGAGGCGGTCGAGTTCGGCGCGGAACAGCCGCGGGACTTCCTGCGTACCATCGATGTCTTCGTCTATTTCCACGACCCGCGGTGGGTCGAGGCGCTGGGCCGCACCATCCTCGAGGCGATGGCCACCGGCGTGCCGGTGATCGTCGGCGAGCACTTCCGCGGCACCTTCGGCGACGCGGCGCTCTACGCCGAACCGGCCGGGGTCCGCGACCTGGCCCGGGCGCTGCACGCCGACCGGGCGCGGTACCAGCTGGTGGTGAAGCGGGCGCGGGAGTTCGTGGAGCGGCGGTACGGCAGCGACGCGCACCTGTCCCGGCTCGGCCTGCGCCCGTCCCGCCGGTCCCACCCGGTCCCCGCGCCCCGCCCGGCGCCCGCACCGGCCCGCCCGGCCACCCGGGTGCTGCTGCTCGGCGACCAGCCCGACCGGCTCCTGGCGATCGCCCGGCGGCTGCCCGGCGACCTGGCCCCGGTGCTGGTCACCGGCTCACCCCGGCTGCCCCCGGACGGCCCGCTCACCGAGTACCTGCCGAGCCGGGCCGCGCTCGACGTGCGCCCGGCGCGCTGGTCCGGCTTCCTGCGCGACCGGCTGCGGCACCTGATCGCCCTGCACCACGCCCGCGCGGTGGTGCTGGACGGGCTGCCGCACGACGGCGTGCTCGCCGCCACCGCGGACCATCCGGACGTGGCCTGGCTGTGGATCCGGCCGGCGATGTGGCGGCGCGGCACCGGGCTGGAATGGCAGGGCCGGGCCGCCGCGTTCGACGCGGTGCTGGCACCGGGCGAGTTCGCCGCAGCGGGCGACGAGGGCTGGACCGTGGCCGACCGTACGCCGGTGACCGAGGTCCCGCCGATCACCCGCCTGGACCGGGGCGACCTGCTGGACCGGGACGCGGCCCGGGCCGCGGCCGGGGTGACCGGCGAACCCGCGCTGCTGCTGCGCGGAGTGTCCGCGGCGGTCCCCGAATTCCGGGTGATCGAGGCGGACGCCGGCGCGCTCCGGGCCGCCGACCTGGCCGTGGCGGCGGCCGACTACACCACGTTCCACGAACTGCTGGCCGCGACGGTGCCGACGGTGTTCGTACCCGACCCGGCGGCCACCGACGACCAGCTGGCCCGCGCCCGGTTCGCCGCCGCCGCGGGCGCCGCGCTCTGCGCCGAGCCCGGCGCGGACCTGGCCGACGTGCTCACCGTCGCGGCCCGGTCCGACGTCCGTGCCGCCCTCGCCCGGCGCTGCGCGGACCTCGCGTTCGACAACGGTGCCGCGGCGGCCGCGGCGTGGATCGGCGCGCACTGTGGCGCGCCCGCCCGGATCGGAGCCTGACGTGCAGACCGGTGGATGGACCGGCGACCTGACCGGGCCGTCTCGTCCACGGCCTGTCGGGGCGGCAACGGATACGTCGCACCGGCCGGCGCCGCCGGCGGACCCGGTCCGGACGCCGGACCGCACCCTGGAACGCGCGCGCTGGGAACTGGCCGCGCTGGCCGGGCGGTTGCGCACGCTGGAGGCGGAACGCGACGACTGGCGGGCCCGGCACGACGAGGTGGTCCGCGAGCGGGACCAGCACCACGACGCGGTACGCGCGCTGCGCCGCAGCCGCGCCTACCGGCTGGGCCGCACGCTGGTCGACCTGGCCGGCCCGGCCGTGCGGACGGTACGCCGGTTCCGCCCCCGCCCGCCGGCGACGCGCACCGCCCGCCCGGACCGGTCGCTGGCCACCGCCCCGCCCACCCACGTCTACGTCGCGATCGGCCTGACGCCGGAGACGTTGCGCGCCTTCACCCGGGCCCTGGCGCAGCGGATCGTGGTGCAGCCGGACCACCGCCCGGTGGTGGTCACGGACAGCCCGGCGTTCCGGTCGGCGCGGGCGCCCGGGCTCGTGCTGGAGTACCTGCCGGACGCTTCGACCTGGCACCGGCACCGGCCCGACGTGCCCTGGGACGACCTGCTCACCGAGCGCCTGACCCGGCTGTTCACCGACCATGGTTGCGTACGTACCGCGGTGATCGACCCGGACCGGCCGCCGTCCCTGGCCGACCTTCTGGCCTGAAGCTGCGCACATAGCCCCGTGGGCCGGGAATGCACCTCCCGGGGGGCCCTCCTGCGAGGAGACCCCGGTCGGCTGACCGGCACCCGGGACCGCGCCCGCGTCACTCCGTGCTCGCGGGCCTCGTTGCAGGTACGTGACCACCGAGACGATCGATGCGCCGCCGTCCGTTCGTGTTCCGGCGGCGCCCGTCCCGCCGGTTCCGCCCGCGCCCCGGTTCGGCATCCTGTGGCGGCGTACGCTGCGGCGGTCGGTCCTGGTGCCGCTCACCGTGCTGGCGCCGCTGGTCGCGCTGGCACCGACCGCCGACCACCGGTACAACCTCTACTGGCACGGTGGGATGTTCGCGGGCGATCCGGCGGGCATCGTCCGGCACACGCTCGGCACCGTCGACACGTACCTTCGGCTGGGTAATTTCCGGCCGCTCGGCCGGATGCTGGAGAAGTCGCTCGACCTGGCCGCGTACGCGCTGACCAGCCTGCTCGGACTGCCCGTCAACGTGTCGTTCCGGCTGGTCTCGTTCGTCAGCGCGGTGGTGCTCACGGTGGCGGCGGTGATGTTCGCGGAGTGCCTGGTCAACCGCGGCCGGCTGTTCCGGCAGGCGCCGTCGCGGCTGGCCGCCACCGTGCCGTTCGCAGCCGGCGCCGGGTTGGTCGCGGCCGGTTCGGCCAGTCCGGTGGTGTTGTTCGGCGGGACGTATCTGCTGTCCGGGGCGCTGGTGCTGGGCGTCGCCGCCGCGGTCTGCCGGGTGGACCGGGAGCGGCGGCGGATCGGCCGGTGGCGGGGCGGGCTGCTGCTGCTCGGCGGGGCGGCGCTGGCGTCGTTCAACGAGATCGCCTATCTGGCCCTGCCGTTCGCCACCGTCGCCGTGCTGGTGCGCGGCCTGATCGTGCTGCTGGGTCATCCCCGGCAGGTGCTGACCGGTGCGCCGGCCCGGGTGATCGCGTTGCTGTGGCTGGGTTTCCTGCCGGTCTTCGGGGTGGTGCGCGCGGTCATCTACAGCCATTGTGCGGACGGCGCCTGCTACCGGGGTTCGGATGTGGCGCTCGGTCCGGACGTGCTGGCCGCGGCGCCGGTCCGGATGGTGGCATGGCTGCCGCCGCTGATGTGGCGTACCGCGACCGAGGGCGGGCGGCCGTGGCTGGGCGGCCTGATGCCGGTGCTGGCGCTGGTGGTGCTGGCCGGGCTGGGGTGGCGGGCGATCCGGGACCTGCCCCGGCTGTCCGGAGTGGACCGGCGGCAGATCGCCGGGGTGATCGTGTCCGCGGTCGCGCTGATCGTGCTCGGTGGCACGCTGGGCGGGCTGAACGCGGACGTGCAGGCGCTGGTGGCGGACGGCCGGTGGGGCCAGGGGTGGCGGGACACCGCGGTGACCGCGGCCGCCGGGGCGCTGCTGCTCACCGCGCTGGGCCACGCGGTGCTGACCGGGCCGCGGTTCCGCCGCGCCGGGCCGGCCGTGCTGATCGTGGTGCTGGCCGCGTCCGGGGTGGTCACCGCGGCCGCCAACAAGCGGTACGCCGACCGGCTCGGGGCCGGCGCACCGGCGCAGCTGGCCAACCGGGTCGCCGGGGAGATGGCCCGGTTCGACCGGAGCGCCGCGGGCAACGCCCGGCGGTGCGCGCTGCGGCAGGAGTTCCGGATCCGGTACGCCGACTCCGCGTTCAGCCTGCGGCGGTTCGACGAGTCCCTCGACGTCGCCGCGCAGCACCTGGCCGGGGTCCGGTTCTGTGCCTGATCCACTGATCTCCGTGGTCGCCCCGATCTACAACGAGGGTGCGGGCGTCGACCGGTTCGTGCACCGGCTCGCCGAGGTGCTCGACGGGCACCGGTACGAGCTGGTGCTGGTCGACGACGGTTCGGCCGACGACTCGTGGCGGCGGGTGCGGGACCACGGCCGGCGGGATCCCCGGGTCCGTGGCGTGCAGCTGTCCCGCAACTTCGGCAAGGAACAGGCGGTGCTGGCCGGGCTGGAGCACGCCGCGGGCGACGCGGTGGTGGTGATCGACTCGGATCTGCAGCACCCGCCCGGCGCGATCCCGGCGATGGTGCGCTGCTGGCGCGACGGCGCGCACGTGGTCGAGGCGGTGAAGCGCAACCGCACCGGCCAGTCGATCACCAACCGGCTGGCGGCCCGGCTGTTCAACGCGACGTTCACCCGGCTCACCACGGTGGATCTGGTCAACGCGACCGACTTCCGGCTGCTCTCCCGGACCGCGGTGGACGCGCTGCTGAGCCTGCCCGAGCACGCCAGCTTCTTCCGCGGCACCAGCAGCTGGATCGGGTTCCGCCGGGCGGTGGTGGAGGTGGACATCGACCATCGGGCGGGCGGGCGCTCCCGGTGGACGGTGTCGTCGCTCTTCCGGCTGGCGGTGAACGGGCTCACCTCGTTCACCGCGGCGCCGCTGCACGTGGTCACGGTGGGCGGCCTGGGCTTCGCGGCGTTCTCCGTGGTGCTCGGCGTCCAGACGCTGGTGCGCTGGATGAGCGGCGGATCGGTGGCCGGCTTCCCGACGGTGATCCTGCTGCTGCTCGTGATGGGCACGTTCATCCTGCTGGGTCTCGGCGTGATCGGCGAGTACCTGGCCCGGATCCACGAGGAGGTCCGGGCCCGCCCGCGGTACCTGGTGCAGGAGCGCACCGGGACGCCGGTCACCCGGACCGCGGTCGAGACGGTGCCGGAGCAGTGGACCGCGTCGGCCGGTGCGGACCGGGCCGGTTACGAACGCCCGTCGAGGAACTGACGGATCACGCCGGCGATCCGGGCGCCGGCCCCGCCGTCCCAGAGCGGCGGCGTCGGCCAGGTCTGCGGCCGTCCCGCCGCCAGGCAGCGCTCCACCTCGTCGGCCAGCCGCTCGCGGGTGACCAGCCGGTTGGTGCCGTGGGTGATGGTCACCGGCCGTTCGGTGTTGGGGCGGATGGTGAGGCACGGCACGCCCAGCATGGTGGTCTCCTCCTGGACGCCACCCGAGTCGGTCACCACGGCCGCGGCGCCGCGGACCAGGCCGAGGAACTCGACGTAGCCGAGCGGGTCGATGACCCGGACGCCCGGGTGGTCGAACAACCCGGCACGCTGCAGGCTGTCCCGGCCGCGGGGGTGCAGCGGCAGCATCACCGGGACCTGGGCGGCCACCCCGTGCAGCGCCTTCACCAGCGCGGACGCGTCGCCGGCACCGTCCACGTTGGCCGGCCGGTGCAGGGTGGCCACGACGTACCGGCCGCCCAGGTGGTGCGCGGCCCGGGCCGCGGTCTCGTCGAACCGGTCCAGGTTGGCCAGCAGCGTGTCGATCATCGGGTTGCCGACCAGGTGGATCCGCCCGGCCGGGACGCCCTCGTTGCCCAGGTGCGCCACGGCGTCCGGGCTGGTGGCGAAGAGCAGGTCGGAGAGGCGGTCGGTGACCATGCGGTTGACCTCCTCCGGCATGCTCGGGTCGAAGCTGCGCAGGCCCGCCTCGACGTGCGCCACCGGCACGCCCAGCTTCGCCGCCACCAGCGCGGCGGCGACCGTGGAGTTCACGTCGCCGTACACCACGACCAGGGCCGGGCGTACCTCGGCGAGCACGTCCTCCAGGCCGGTCATGATGGCCGCGGTCTGCCGGGCGTGGGTGCCGGATCCGACGCCCAGGTTGATGTCCGGGGCGGGCAGCCCCAGCTGCCGGAAGAAGACCTCGAACATCTGCTCGCCGTAGTGCTGCCCGGTGTGCAGCAGGCGCTGCGGCACGCCGAGGGAGTCCAGGGCGCGCAGCACCGGCGCGGCCTTGGGGAAGTTGGGTCGTGCGCCGGTGACGTGCAGGACCGGACCGGACATGCGGAATCTCCACTACGACGTCGGGGGTGTCGCCCGGTACAACGCGGCACCCGTCCGCGGGGACTCGGACCGCTTCCGGCGGTCCGGCGCGACATATCAGGCATGGGCCTCGTTTCCAGGAGGAGATCGCGTACGTTCCCCGACCGGCATCCGCCAGAGGAGTCGCCATGCTCACCCGACGCGCCATCGGTGCCGTCCGCCGCCTTCCCCGGCGCGCGGCCTACGGGATGCTCGGCGGCGTCCTGGCGGCCACCCTGATCGCGGTGGCGGCGACCCGGTCCTGGGCCGCGCTGACCGCCGCGCTGGCCGTCCTGCCGGCCGGCCTGGCGCTGGTGCTGGTGGAACTGCGCCGGGTCCGGGCCGCGGTACGGCGACTGCTGGCCCGGGCCGTGGCGACCCGGGAGCGCCTGGCCGAGCACCGCCGTCAGCAGGCCGCCCTGGCCACCGAGCTGTACGACCAGAGCGCCCTGCTGGGCCGCGAGTTCCCGGCCGACCTCGGTCCGCTGGTACTGCGCAACCTGGTCGGCCGCGGCGACGCCCTCGAGGCGTACCGGCTGACCCGCCGCGGCGACCTGGCGGCATACCCGCTGTGGGTGGTCCGCCGGCTGCGCGACCACCTGCAGCGGCGCGGCTACTACCGGCCGGCCGCGGAACTCGCCGAGTTCTGCGTGGCGCACGGCGGCACCGAACTGGACCACCGGGTCCGGACCACGCTGCGCGGCGAGATCGCGGTGCTGTCCGGGGAGTTCGTGCCGGCCGTGCCGTCGGGGACGCCGGAGGCTCCGGTACCGGGCCGGGTGCTGCACCTGGTCGGCAAGTCGCTGCCGCGGGTGCAGGCGGGCTACACGCTGCGCACCCACTACATCGCCACGGCACAGCGGGACGCCGGACTGGACCCGCACGTGGTCACCCGGATGGGCTTCACCGAGGGCGCCGGCACCGAGGTGGTGGACGGGATCGCGTACCACCGGGTGGCCGGGCCCGACTACGACACGGTGCCGCACGACGCCTGGCTGGCCGCGCACGTGACCGGGGTGGCCGCGCTGGTCCGCGAGCTGCGGCCGGCCGTGCTGCACGCGGCCAGCGACTACACCAACGCGCTCACCGCGGTGGCGATCGGCCGGGCGTACGGCATCCCGGTGGTCTACGAGTCGCGCGGCTTCTGGGAGGAGACCTGGCTGTCCCGCTCCGAGCAGCGGTACGGCTGGGACCTGGCGCGGCTCGCCGAGCGGCACGGCCTGCCCGACCTGTACCTGGGCCGCCGGGAGATCGAGGACCGGATGCGGCGGCAGGCGGACCGGGTGGTCACGCTGGCCGAGGTGATGGCCGACCGGATCGTCGCGGGCGGCGTACCGCGGGACCGCATCGAGGTGGTGCCGAACGCGGTGGACGTGGACGCGTTCCCGGTGCTGCGGCGCAACGCCGACCTGGCCGGCCGCCTCGGCCTGGCCCCGGGCACGGTGGTGCTGGGCTACATCTCGTCGCTGGCCGAGTACGAGGGCATCGACACACTGGTGGCCGCGTACGCCCGGGTGAAGGCGACGGCCCCGGCGACCGCGCTGCTGATCGTCGGCGACGGCGCGGTCCGGGCCGACCTGGAGGCCGCCGCGCGGGACCTGCCCGACGTGCACTTCACCGGCCAGGTGCCGCACCACGCGGTGCTGGACTACTACAGCCTGATCGACATCTTCGTGGTACCGCGGCGCCCGGTCGAGGTGTGCCATCTGGTGACGCCGCTGAAGCCGTTCGAGGCGTTCGCCACCGGCCGTACCGTGGTCCTCTCCGACGTCCGCGCGCTCGCGTCGATCGCCGCGGAGAGCGGCGCGGCGGAGCTGTTCCGGGCCGGCGACGTGGAATCGCTGGCCGGGGTGCTGCGCGACCTGATCGCCGATCCGGACCGCCGGCGCCGGCTCGCCGACGCCGGCGCCGCCTGGGTCCGCGCGGAACGTACCTGGGCCGCGAACGCGCGGATCTACCAGCGCGTGTACGCCGAGCTGACCGGCGCCCCGCTCAGCTCAGCGCAGAGCGGCGCCTAGCATCGGCGCCAGCGTCCGGGCGTAGGTGGCGGTCACGTGGCTGGCGTCCCGGTACACCAGGATGTTGCCGACGATCACCGGGCACGCCTGCCGGGTGCAGAACCAGGGCAGCGGGTCGACGACCGTCACCCCGCGGGCCCGCAGCGCGGCGGCGATCGCCCGGCGCCGCTCCGGGTACGGCAGCGCGGACCCGGCGTCCACCACACAGGCCCGCGGGTCGCGCAGGTGTACCGACAGGCACTCGGCGGTGTCCCCGGCCTGGTACGGCGTGTCCTCGAGCAGGTACACCCGCGCACCGGTGGCGGCCACCTTGCCGGCGGACCGGACCCAGCCGTCGATCCAGGTGCGGTCCGCGTACCCGGGATCGGTGACCGGCGCACCGGAGTCGTCGACCACGGCGCCACCGCCGGCGGCCGACGCCAGCACGATCCGGCTGGGACGCAGCGAGGCGAGGTAGCCCCAGACCGACTCGCGCCACACCACGCATTCGTTGTACGGCCGGTTCAGCTTGGCCTGGAAGATCCGTACCGACGCGGCCGAGCAGGCGCTCTTGGTCACCACCACGAGCCGCCAGCCGCGTTCGCGGGCCACCGCGTCCAGGGCCGGGAACCAGTGCGCGGCATGCGAGTCGCCGAACAGCACCACGGTCTCGGCGCCGGCCGGATCGCCGTACACGCACGGGCGTTTCACCTCGGCGTCGGTGAAGCCGCCGGAGCAGCCGTCGGCGTACAGCCGGGCCCGGTCCGCGGCCGCCTCCGCCAGCGGCGGCGTGAGGTTCGCCGGTACCGCCGGCGTGCGCACCCCGTCGGCCAGCAGCCGGGCCAGGCCGTCCGGCGGGGCGGAGGCGGCCGGGGCCAGGTAGCCGGTGCCGAGCCCGGCCCGGCCCACGTCCGAGGCGCCGAGCACCGCGTACCCGGCGGCGGCGAGCGCGGTGACCAGCAGCCCGGCGCCGACCGCCCGCCACGGCCGGGAGCGCAGCGCCGCCCAGTGCCGCACCGGGTTCTCCACCAGCCCGTAGGTGAGCGCCGCGGCGACCAGCGCGGCGCCGGCGAGCAGCAGGTGCACGGTGCGGCCGGGGGCGACCCCGAGCGCGTACGGGCCGATCATCAGGAACGGCCAGTGCCACAGGTACCAGGAGTACGACAACCGCCCGACCGCCTGCAGCACCGGTTCGCCGAGCAGCCCGGACGGCGCGGACGCACCGCCGATCAGGACGGCCGCCGCACCGGCCACCGGCAGCAGGGCCGCGTACCCGGGGAACGGGGTGCGGGCGGTGAACAGCACCGCGGCGAGCAGGACGGCGGCCAGCCCGGCCCCGCCGAGCAGGGTGGCGGCGCGGCGCGGCAGGCGCAGGCCGAGCACCGCCACCAGCGCGCCCACGCCCAGTTCCCAGGCGCGGGTGTGCAGCCCGAAGTACGCCCAGGTGGAGTTCGCGCCGGTCTGCCACACCGACACCGCGAAGGAGACCAGCACCACGACCGCGATCGCCGGTGCGAGTACCCGGCGGCGGCGGCCCAGCGCGTACGCGCCGAGCAGCACCAGCGGCCAGACCAGGTAGAACTGCTCCTCGACCGCGAGCGACCAGAAGTGCTGCAGCGGCGACGGGGCGGCGTCCGCGTTCAGGTACTCGGTGCCGGCCGCGGCCATCCGGTAGTTCAGCCCGTACAGCGTGCCGAACAGCCCGTCCAGCACGATCTGCGGCGACCGCAGCGGAGGCAGCCAGGCGATCGCGGCGGCCACGGTGACCGCGGTGACCAGCGCGGCGGCCGGCAGCAGGCGGAGGAACCGGCGGGCGTAGAAGCCGGCGATCGAGATCGTGCCGGTGGCGGACACCTCCCGCAGCAGCAGGCCGGTGATGAGGAAGCCGGAGATGACGAAGAAGACGTCCACGCCCACATAGCCGCCGCCGAACAGCGACACCCCGCAGTGGTAGAGCACCACCAGCAGCACCGCGACCGCGCGCAGCCCCTCGATGTCGCGCCGGTACCCGGTACGCCGGGGGCGCGCGGCGACCGGCGCGTTCCCGGCCGCGGCTCGCCGGGCCGGGCGCGGAACGGTGAACCGCGTGACGGTCACAGCCGATGCGCCTCCGGTGCGCTGGTCACGCCGCGGGTGTCGAAGAACCGTTTGGCGATGCCGGCCAGGTGGTCGGCGTCGTAGCCGCGGTGCTGCTGGACCAGGATCACCAGGTCGGCCGCGGCGCAGGCGCCGTCCAGGTCGTCGGTACGCGGCACCGGCTCGTCACCCACCTGCCAGGTCCCGACGTACGGGTCGTGGTAGCTCACGTGCGCGCCCAGTGTCATCAGGTGCCGGGCCAGCGGGGTGGCCGGCGACTCCCGCTGGTCCGCGATGTTCGCCTTGTAGGTGACCCCGAGCAGCACGATCGAGGCGCCGTGCACCGCCTGGCCGTCCGCGTTCAGCAGGTTCTGCGCCCGCCGCGCCACGTACGCCGGCATGGTCGCGTTGATCTCCTGGGCCAGCTCCACGAACCGGAACGGGTAGCCGAGCTTGCTGCGTACGTTGTGGCTCAGGTAGTTGGGGTCGATCGGGATGCAGTGCCCGCCTACGCCCGGCCCCGGATAGAACGCCTGGAACCCGAACGGCTTGGTGGCCGCGGCCCGGATCACGTCCCACAGGTCGATGTCCAGCTCGTGGCAGAACCGGGCCATCTCGTTGACCAGCGCGATGTTCACGTGCCGGTAGGTGTTCTCCAGCAGCTTCGCGGTCTCCGCCTCCCGGGTGCCGCGGGTGCGCACCACGGTCTCGACGAACCGGCCGTAGAACTCCACCGCCCGGTCCGCGCAGGCGCCGGTGTGGCCGCCGACCACCTTGGGGGTGTTGTGCGCGCCGAACGTCTCGTTGCCCGGGTCGATCCGCTCGGGCGAGAACGCCAGGTGGAAGTCGACGCCGGCGACCAGCCCGGAGAGCCGTTCCAGCGCCGGGCGGACCAGTTCGTCGGTGGTACCCGGATAGGTGGTGCTCTCCAGCACCACCAGCATGCCGGGCCGCAGGTTGCGGCCCACCGCCTCGGTGGCGCCGAGAACCGCGCGCAGGTCCGGGCCGTCGCCCTCGGACAGCGGCGTGGGTACGCAGATCACCGCGGTCCGGGCGGCACCGATCAGGGTCTCGTCGGTGGTCGGCCGGAAGCCGGCGGCGAGCATCTCGGCGATGTCGGCGCCGGCCAGGTCGTCCACGTGCGAGTGGCCGGCCGCGAGCGAGGTCACCACGCCCGGGTCGACGTCGTAGCCGAGCACGGTCATCCCGGCGCGGGCGGCCTGCTGGGCGAGCGGGAGGCCCACGTAGCCGAGGCCGAGGACGGCGACGTCGTATGTCACGGCAGTGCTCCTTCTCAAGTCGGGGAAACCGGCGGACGCTCGCCCTGGTACGGCAGCGAGAGATCGAAGGCCGCCAGCGGGTCCGGTGTGGGGTGCGGGTCGGCGGCGCGGGAGGCCTGCCGGGCCACCACCGGCGTGCGGAGCACGGTGGGCGGCGCGGCGGCGGGCCGTCCGCCGGCCCGCTCGTACGGCGAGACGAACGGCAGGTACGCGGGCAGGAACGCGGCCAGCAGTTCGGCCTGCAGGCGCGCGATCGCGTCGGCGGAGTCCGTGTCGTTCAGGCAGAACGCGTCCAGGTGCCGGTTGCGCAGCAGCCGGGCCAGCTTGAACGGGGTCGCCGAGTCGGCCAGATCGGTGTACATGTACCGGATCTCGCCCGGCACGGCCCGCCCGGTCAGGTACGCGTAGTACTGCTGCAGCGAGGAGAGCAGCGCGACGTCGTCCGGGTGCCGGAACTGGTGTGCCGCGGTGGCGTCCACGTGTTCGGCGAAGCGGTCCTCGATCTCGGCGATCACGCTGCGCCGCGACGGATGCGGGGTGTGCATCATCTTGCGGGTCAGGATCCGGCCGAACGCCTGCTGGATGAGGCGGCGGTTGTTCTTGCCGGCCCAGTTCGGGGGCGGGTCGGTGGGCCGGCGCGGCGCCGAGTCGACCAGGGCGCTGGACGGGAAGAACCGGGTCAGGCCGCCCGGCGTGAAGAACGTGGTGGGTGCGACCGGCCGGCCCAGCACCACGTCGTCGTTGAGGTATAGGAAGTGCTCGGACAGTCCCGGGATGCGGTGCAGCCGCGACTCGATGGCCTGCGAGTTGAACGTCGGCAGCCGGCCGGTGTCGCCGAAGATCTCCCGGTGGTTGACCATCGTGATCCGCGGCTGGTCGGTGTCCAGCCAGGCCGGCACCTGGTCGTCGGTGACCAGGAAGATCCGGCGCACCCACGGGGCGAAGCAGTGCAGCGAGCGGATCGAGTAGCGCAGTTCGTCGCGGGAGATGTACCGGCAGTCGTTCGCGGCCTGGTCGTTGACCTCGGCCACCCACGGGTTCTCGCGCACCGCCCGGGCCTTGCGGTCCAGCCAGGCCGGGTCGGCGCCGTCGACCCAGGTGTAGACCACGTCGATGGGGAAGTCGACCCGGTCCGGGCTGCCCGACGTGAACACCGCGCGGGTCCGGTACCCGGCGGTCTCGTCCGGCGGGCAGAACTCGCTGAACGCCGTCTCCGGCGCGGTCACCACCGGCTCGTCCGCCGGCACCAGGTCGGCCACCGGGTTGGGCCGCGGCCCGTGCAGGTTGCCGTCCCGCTCCCGCCAGAACTCGACCTCGCAGCCCAGGTCCGGGCCGAGGACCAGGCTGCCGCGGGAGTCGGTGACCGGCCAGCAGACCCGGAGCACCTGCGCGCCGCGGCGCCGTCGCCGTCCGGCGCCCCGGCCGGGTCCCTGCACCACCTCGATCCGGCCGGCGTCGGCCGCGGTCAGGTCTTCCAGGAGGCCGACGACCAGGTCCCGGTCCCGCTCCGGCACCGCCACCGCGGTGTGGGTGAACGACCGGGCCGGGATCCGGAACCAGTCGACACCGGCCGCGTCGAGCGCCGTGACCACCCGGTCGACGTTGTCCCGGCGGACCGAGGCGGGGCTGGCGGTGTCGTCGCGGCGGGCCCGGAACCGGCCGTGCGGGGAGCGGACCCGGGGCCGGTCGGTCTCCGCGGCGGACCGGAGCCGGGGCGGCGGCGCGATCGGGACCACCCGGCAGGCGACCCGGAGGCGCTGACCGGCCGGCAGGTGCGGCAGGACCCGGTCGCGTACCGCGTCGAGGATGCGCCGCCGGACCGACCAGGGTGCCAGTCGCAGGAGCCGCCGCAGGGGCACGCCGTCGTCCTTCCGCCGGTTGTCTGTGGGCCGGACCCCGGCGATCTCCGCCATCCCGGTCACGAGCCTCAACGCCGCTGTTCATCGGAAGGTTGCGGTCGATACCGGCGTTACAGACATCTGCGCCAAGCCGCCACGGACGTGAAGAAAGTGACGCCTGTTACCAGCGGTATACGCCATCCGGGGCACCCCCCGAGGGCGAATCCGGCCCGGGCCACCCCTACGGGAGAGATCGGGGTTACGGCCGATGCGGCGGCTTGCACCGTGGGCGCATGGTGGAGGTCGGGCCGGGTGCACCGGCCGGGGCTGGTTCGGGAGGCCGAGATGGGCAAGGGCGTGGCATACCTGGTGGCGGCGATCGCCGGGGTGGTCGTGGTCGGCTGGGTGGCGATCAACCTGTTGCAGGCGCTGGTGGGCGCGCTGGCGTACCTGATCGTGGGTGCGGTCGTGGTCGGCGGCGGGGTGTACCTGTACGGCAAGGCCAAGCGTGCGGTGGCGCCCGGCACCCGCACCCAGCGCCGGATCGAGGCCGCCGCCCGCACCTACCGGATGCGCAACCGGTAGGTCTGCGCCGGGGCGGCTAGGCTTGCGGCATCTCCGCCACGCTCACCAACGGGAAGTTGCGCCGTGTTTGACACCTTGAGTGACCGCCTCTCCGGGATCTTCACCAAGCTCCGCGGCAAGGGCAAGCTCACCGACGCCGACATCGACGCCACCGCTCGCGAGATCCGCCTCGCCCTGCTCGAGGCCGACGTCGCGCTGCCGGTGGTCAAGGCGTTCATCGCCGCGCTCAAGGAACGCGCCCGGGGCGCGGAGGTCTCCGAGGCGCTCAACCCGGCGCAGCAGATCATCAAGATCGTCCACGAGGAGCTCATCACCGTCCTCGGCGGCGAGGGCCGGCGCCTGCAGTTCGCCAAGCAGCCGCCCACCGTGATCATGCTGGCCGGCCTGCAGGGCTCCGGTAAGACCACGCTCGCCGGCAAGCTGGCCCGCTGGCTCAAGGGGCAGGGACACCAGCCGCTGCTGGTCGCGGCGGACCTGCAGCGCCCGAACGCGGTGAACCAGCTCCAGGTGCTGGCCGGCCGGGCCGGGGTCGACGCCTACGCGCCGTTCCCCGGCAACGGCGTCGGCGACCCGGTGCAGGCCGCCCGCGACTCGATCGAGCACGCGAAGCGGACCGCCAAGGACATCGTCATCGTCGACACCGCCGGCCGGCTCGGCATCGACGCGGAGATGATGCAGCAGGCCCGCGACATCCGCGACGCGGTCCGGCCGGACGAGACCATCTTCGTCATCGACGCCATGGTCGGCCAGGACGCGGTGACCACCGCCGAGGCGTTCCGCGACGGCGTCGGCATCACCGGCGTGGTCCTCTCCAAGCTCGACGGCGACGCCCGCGGCGGCGCCGCGCTCTCCGTCCGCCACGTCACCGGCGAACCCATCCTGTTCGCGTCCACCGGCGAGAAGCTGGAGGACTTCGACGTCTTCCACCCCGACCGGATGGCCAGCCGCATCCTCGGCATGGGCGACGTGCTGACCCTCATCGAGCAGGCCGAACAGGCCTTCGACGAGGATCAGAAGGAGAAGATGACGGCGAAGCTGATGGGTGGCGAGCAGTTCACCCTCGAGGACTTCCTCGACCAGCTGATCGCCGTCCGCCGGATGGGACCGATCGCCAACATCCTCGGCATGATGCCCGGCATGGGCCAGATGAAGGACCAGCTGGCCGAGCTGGACGACAGCCACTTCGACCGGGTCACCGCGATCATCCGCTCGATGACCCCGCAGGAGCGCACCACCCCGAAGATCATCAACGGCTCCCGCCGGGTCCGCATCGCCAACGGCTCCGGGGTCACCGTGATGGAGGTGAACCAGCTGCTCAACCGGTTCACCGACGCGCAGAAGATGATGAAGCAGATGGGCGGCATGATGGGCCTGCCCGGTGCGGGCCGGCGCAAGGCCACGAAGAGCCCGAAGAACAAGCGCAAGGGTACGAAGGGCGGCAACCGTCCCCGGGTGGGCGGGGGCATGCCGGGCGCCAAATTCCCGGGGGCTCTGCCCGGCGGGATGCCGCAGCTCCCACCGGGGATGGACCCGAACGCCCTGGCCGGCGGCCAGGGCCTGCCGCCCGGGTTCAAGCTGCCGAACCTCGACTTCAACAAGCTGAACAAGCCGAAGAAGGACGGCGGCAAGTAGGCGGAATCGAGCGCTACGGCGACGTGGTCCGCTTGGCCCGTGGCGTCGGCCCGAGCGTTCCGTGCTGGGCCGGGGCGAACGAGCTGGACATCCCGGTGTCGTTCGGCTGCGGGAACCCGTGCCGCTCGTAACCCCGGGCGTAGGTGGCGTGCGGCGTCTCCTGGACCGGGGACGAGGACCGGCGCGGCGTCCAGTACATGCTGGTGTCGGCCGTGGTGTAGCTCCCGGCGGTCGAGGCCGGGGACGTGGAGCGGTTGGCGAAGGCGGCCGCCGGATTCGCGTACGTGCGGGGCGCGCCGACGATGGTGATCCCTTCGAGCGGCACGATGGTCGGGGTGGACTGCACGCTGCGGTACTCCTGTCCGAGCGCCTTCGTCTCGCTCGGCTTGGTGCCCCAGATCACCGGCTGCAGGGCGGCGGACACCGCCGAGATGACCGCCTGCGCCGTCTCCGTCTGCGCGTTGGACAGGCCCGCCGCGGCGGCGAAGTCCAGTCCCGCCTTGGACGAGGTGACCAGGGCATTCAGGGTGTGCGCCGCCGAGTAGTACGGATCCTTGCGCAGTTCGCCGTTCACGCACAGGGCGGCGAGAATGCCGATGCTGGTGACCGCGCTCGCCAGCGTGCCGCCGGCGTTCATGTTGCTGCCCTGGGCGGGGCTGAGCTGCGGAATGTTGGAGACCAGACCCACCGCCGAGCCGAGGCTGTTGAGGAAGTTGGCGGCCTCGTGCAGATTGCTGACACCCCCGGGCGGCGCGGCGAGAACGTAGCCCGCCAGGGGGCGACTGCGGCTCAGCCGCTGGGCCGGCGCCGGGGCGTGGTGGAAGGGCAGGGTCGGATTCGTCATGGCCGCTCCTCGAGTTTCGTGCCCGTACAACGGAGCGCGCGCGACAGGAGTTCACGCCGTCGGGTAGGACTTGGTCATGACTCTGCACGTACGCGGGACGGTGCTCCCCGAGGGTGAGGTCCGGGATCTCTGGCTGGTCGGGGACCGGGTGACGTACCAGCCGGTGGCCGGCGCGGAGACGGTCAGCGACGGCGGCTGGATCCTGCCCGGGCTGGTGGACGCGCACTGCCACCTCGGCATCGCGTACGGGGCGAAGCCGATCCAGAGCCTCGACGAGGCACGGGACCTGGCCGCCCAGGACCGCGACGCCGGAGTGCTGGCGCTGCGTGACGCCGGGTCGCCGTACCCCTATCCCGAACTGGACGACGACCCCGGCGTGCCGCGGCTGGTCCGGGCCGGCCGCCATGTCGCGCCGCCGCGGCGCTATCTGCGCGACATCGGCATCGAGGTCGCGGCGGCGGACGTGGCCGCGACCGTCGCCGCCCAGGCGAAGGCCGGCACCGGCTGGGTCAAACTGGTCGGCGACTGGATCGACCGCTCGGTGGGTGATCTCGCACCGTCCTGGGACGCCGCCACCATGGCCGGCGCGGTCGAGGCCGCGCACGCCGCCGGGGCCCGGGCCGCGGTGCACACGTTTTCCGAGGAGGGCGTGGAGATCATGGTGCGCGCCGGGGTCGACTCGGTGGAGCACGGCACCGGTCTGTCCCTCGACCTGATCGACGAGATGGCGCGCCGGGGGACCGCGCTGGTACCCACGATGATCAACATCCGGACCTTCGGGACCATCGCGGACCACGCGCGGGCCAAGTTCTCCGGGTACGCCGACCACATGCTCGCCCTGCGCGACCGGTTCCCCGAGGTGGTGCGGTCCGCGCACGAGGCCGGCGTGCCGGTCTACGTCGGCACCGACGCGGGCGGCGGCATCCGGCACGGACTGGCCGCCGAGGAGATGTTGGCCCTGCACGCGGCCGGCATTCCCGCGGCCGACGTGCTGGCGTCCGCGTCCTGGCGGGCCCGGGAGTGGCTGGGCTTTCCCGGCCTGACCGAAGGCGGCCTGGCCGACCTGGTCGTCTACCCCGCCGACCCGCGCACCGACCTGCCGGTCGTCCGCCACCCCGCGCGCATCATCCTGCGCGGCCGCGTCGTGAAGTGACCTGGCCGGAAGGGCGGTCGGGTGGGCGCACTAGGATGTCGCGTCATGGCTCGCGTGCTCACTCCCCGTGCGGAGGACTTTCCCCGCTGGTACCAGGACCTCATCGCCAAGGCACAGCTCGCCGACAACGGGCCGGTCCGGGGGACGATGGTCATCCGACCGGCCGGGTATGCCATCTGGGAGCGCATGCAGGCCGACATGGACGCCCGGATCAAGGACGCCGGCGCCCAGAACGCGTACTTCCCACTGTTCATCCCGGAGAGCTACCTGCGCCGCGAGGCCGAGCACGTGGAGGGCTTCTCGCCGGAACTCGCGGTGGTCACCCACGCCGGCGGCAAGCAGCTCGCCGAGCCGCTGGTGGTGCGCCCGACCAGCGAGACCGTGATCGGCGAGTTCATGGCCAAGTGGGTCGACTCGTACCGGGACCTGCCGCTGCTGCTGAACCAGTGGGCCAACATCGTGCGCTGGGAGCTGCGGCCGCGCACGTTCCTGCGCACCACCGAGTTCCTCTGGCAGGAGGGCCACACCGCGCACGCCACGCAGGACGACGCCCGCCGCTACGCGCGGGAGATCCACAAGCACGTGTACGAGGGCTTCATGGTGGACATGCTGGCCATCCCGGTGGTGCCCGGTCGCAAGACCAAGGGTGAACGGTTCGCCGGCGCTACCAACACGATGACCGTCGAGGCCATGATGCGCGACACCAAGGCGCTGCAGATGGGCACGTCGCACGAGCTCGGGCAGAACTTCGCCAAGGCGTTCGACATCACGTACTCGTCCTCGGCCGGCACCGTCGAGCACGCCTGGACCACCTCGTGGGGCACCTCCACCCGGATGATGGGTGGCCTGATCATGGTGCACGGCGACGACAACGGCCTGCGGCTGCCGCCGCGGCTGGCGCCGATCCAGGCGCAGGTCATGGTGGTCAAGGCCGGTGAGGGCGTGGTCGAGGCCGCGGCCCGGCTGCGCGACGACCTGGCCGCCGCCGGGGTCCGCGTGCGCCTCGACGACCGCGCCGACGTGCCGTTCGGCCGCCGGGCCGTGGACGCCGAGCTGCAGGGCATTCCGGTCCGCATCGAGGTCGGCCCGCGCGATCTGGCCACCGGCAACGTGGTGGTGGCCCGCCGGGTGGACGGCACGAAGTCGCCGGTGGCGCTGGACGCGGTGGTGGCTGAGGTGACCGCCGCGCTGGAGACCGACCAGCAGCGCCTGTACGACGACGCGCTGGCCTTCCGCGAGGAGAACACGGTCGAGGTCAAGACGCTGGGCGACGCGATCGAGGCGGCGCAGACCGGCTGGGCCCGGGTCCCCTGGGCGGCGGTCGGCAACGACGGCGAGGCCGAGGCCAACGGCAAGGCGGTGACCGTACGCTGCCTGGTCCGCGAGGACGGCACCATGCCCGACTCGGACGACGAACCCGGACTGGTCGCGATCCTGGCGCGTTCCTACTGATGCACCGGTTCCACCCCGGCCGCACCGTCCTGTACCGCAACACCCAGCACGGCCGCGTGGTCAACGTGCGGCCGTGCCGGGTGGTCGCGGACGACGAGCGCGGCCTGCTGCTCTGGGTGGCCCGGGGCACCCCGGTGGTGTACGAGGTCGCGGACGACGGCCGCCGCGTCCGCGCGATGCCGTTCGCCGAGTGGGCCACCCTGGGCCGGCGCATGGTCTCCGACACCTGGGAGGGTCCCGGCATCCTCAAGTTCGTGCCGCCGGACGTGGACCACTCGGTGTGGTTCTTCCGCGACGACGCCGGCCGCTTCGCCGGCTGGTACGTCAACCTGGAGGAACGCGCGGTCCGCTGGGACGACGGCGCCGTGGCCGGGATCGACGTGGTGGACCAGGACCTGGACGTCGACGTCGCGCCGGACCGCACCTGGCGCTGGAAGGACGAGGACGAGTTCGCCGAGCGCCTGGCGCTGCCGGAGCATTACTGGGTGCCCGACGAGCAGGCCGTGTGGGCCGAGGGCCGCCGGGTGATCAAGCAGGTGGAGGCGGGCGAGTTCCCCTTCGACGGCACCTGGACGGACTTCACCCCCGACCCGTCCTGGCCGGTCCCCGACCTCCCACCCGGCTGGGACCGTCCCACCGCCGCACGCCCCTGACCCGGGTCACGAGGGCGGCACCGGCAGCTGGAACACCGACGGCCCGCGGTGGGAGCGCCGACCATGAGCCGGCCCGGCAGCGCGGCGACATCCGCGATGATCTCCCGGGTACCGTGTCACGCCACTGCGCCGGCGGATACCCGCCCGGGTGTGGGGAAGTCGGGCAGGTCGTGGCGGGTGACCGCGACGATGATCAGGTCGTACCACCGGCCGGTCGCCGTCGGGCCGCCCGAGTCGAGCCGCGTGACAGTCGTGTCCGCGTCGTGCGACGGCCCCAGGGCCGAAGCGCGTGTGGCGAGACGGTTCGCTCCGCACCGGAACTCGACACGCCCGGTCGCCTGGTGCCCGGCGTGTGGAGGCGCGGTGCGCTCCGCATCCGAAAGCCACACGCACTCCGCATCGAGGGAACCAGGCGCGGCCGGCGGAGCTTGCCACGCGCCGCGTTCCGCCGGACCTTGCCGTGACCTCCTGGATCTGCCTGACCCTCCGGGAGCGCCGCGCGGTCGGGGCCGGGCGCGTCCGCTGGACCACGTCACGAGGCGGAGGTGGCGCTCCTTGCCGCACCTCAACCCCGGGGCGATGCGGAGCGAGCCGGGTCGCCGCTCACGCAGCATGAAGGGCGCGGGCCGCCGCCGGTGGGCCCCCGCCCGGCCTCGGCGGGAGCGACGGTCCGTACCAGGCAACCAGCCACGACACCCTGCTTTTGATCTTGTTGGGCCGAAAGACAAGGCCCGATTGGGAGCGTGCGCGGATCGTCTGGCAGAATGGCTAGCTGGTATCCGGCACGCGTGAGGCGCCCTCTAACCCTGAGCGCGATGCCAGTCCACGAGACATCGGTCCCGCAATCCCCACGTGGGTTCCGTCGGCTCACCCGCGTAATCATCAGGAGCGAAATCACCGTGGCCGTAAAGATCCGGCTTCTGCGGATGGGCAAGATCCGCAACCCGCAGTACCGCATCGTCGTCGCCGACTCGCGCACCAAGCGCGACGGTCGCGCCATCGAGTATGTCGGCATCTACCAGCCCAAGGAACACCCGTCGGTCATCGAGGTGAAGTCCGAGCGGGTGCAGTACTGGCTGTCGGTCGGCGCTCAGCCGAGCGAGGCCGTGCAGCGCATCCTCGAGAAGACCGGCGACTGGCAGCAGTTCAAGGGCCTGCCCGCGCCGCCGCCGCTGCTCGTGGCGGCGGAGAAGGTGAACCGTCAGGCGGCCTACGAGGCTGAGGCCAAGGCCGCCGCCGGTGTCGCCGAGGCGCCGACCCGCCCGGCCAAGAAGGCGAGCAAGGCCGCCGCCGCTCCGGAGGCCGCCGAGGCCAAGCCGGCGCAGACCAAGCCGGTCGAGCCCGCCGAGCCGAACCGCGAGGCGGTCGCCGAGACGGCAGAGGATCCCGCCGGTGCCGGCGCCGACGCGAGCTGACGGGGCGCTCCGGCCCGCGCTGGAGCACCTCGTCAAGGGCATCGTCGACAACCCGGACGACGTCCGGGTCCGGCTGGTCGACTCGCGTCGCGGCAAGCGGCTCGAGGTCCGCGTGCACCCGGAGGACCTGGGTACGGTCATCGGGCGCGGTGGTCGCACGGCCAAGGCGCTGCGTCAGGTCATCGGGTCGATCGGTGGGCGTGGCATCCGCGTCGACATCGTCGACGCGTACTGATCGCCACGATGCTGCTCGTCGTCGGCCAGATCGGCAAGCCGCACGGGATCCGGGGCGAGGTCCTGGTCACCGTGCGGACCGATGAGCCCGAGGAACGATTCGTCGCCGGCACGGTGTTCACCACGGAGGTCCCCCGGGACCGCCGGGTGAGCACCGGCCCGGCGCCGGAGACCGCGCCGGGTGTGGCCTACCACGTGCCGGAGAAGCTGACCCTGGAGTCGCTGCGCTGGCACCAGGGGCGGATCATCGCCCAGTTCGCCGGCGTCCCCGACCGCAACGTCGCCGAGGCGCTTCGCGGCGTGCTGTTGCAGGTGGACAGCGCCGGGCTGGCGCCGCCGGACGATCCGGACGAGTTCCACGACCATCAACTGGTCGGCCTGCGGGTGGTGGCGGTGGACGGCGCCGAGCTGGGCACCGTGCAGCGCATCGAGCACGCCCCGGCGTCCGATCTGATCGTGCTGGCGAAGGCCGGCGGCGGGACCGCGCTGATCCCGTTCGTCAGCCGGATCGTGCCGACCGTCGACCTGTCCGGCGGGCGCGTGGTGGTCGACCTGCCCGAGGGTTTGCTGGACCTGTAGGGATCGCTGATGCGCGTAGACATCGTCTCGATCTTCCCGGAGTACTTCGCCCCGCTGGAACTGTCGCTGATCGGCAGGGCGCGGGCGACCGGCCTGCTCGACGTGCACCTGCACGACCTGCGGACCTGGACCTCCGACGTGCACCGCACGGTGGACGACACCCCGTACGGCGGCGGGCCCGGCATGGTGATGCGCCCGGAGCCGTGGGGGCAGGCGCTGGACGCCGTGGGGCCCGGCACGCTGGTCGTGCCGTCGCCGGTGGGCCGGCCGTTCACCCAGGCCGACGCGCACGAACTGGCCGCCGAGGATCACCTGATCTTCGCCTGCGGCCGGTACGAGGGCATCGACCAGCGGGTGCTGGACGACGCCGCCGCCCGGATGCCGGTCCGGGAGGTCTCGCTCGGCGACTACGTGCTGTTCGGCGGCGAGGTCGCGGTCATCGTGATCATGGAGGCGGTCACCCGGCTGCTGCCCGGGGTGCTGGGCAACGCCGACTCGCTGACCGAGGAGTCATACGCGGCCGGGCTGCTCGAGGCGCCGGTCTACACCAAGCCGGCCGCCTGGCGGGGCCACGAGGTGCCCGAGGTGCTCCGCTCCGGCGACCACGGGCGGATCGCGCGCTGGCGGCGTACCCGGTCGTTGGTGCGCACGGCGACCCGGCGGCCCGACATGTTCGCCGCGTACCCCGCGGAACGGCTCGACAAAAGCGACAGGGCCGCTCTCGAGGAGGCCGGATTTCAGGTCCCGCCTCCCGGTGTGGCAAAGTAGTGAGGTTGCCGTTCTCCTCCGCGCCGCGGAGGGAACGAGGATCCGCCGGAGTGCCGGCGGTTCGGAACCACCCATTCGCGCATCGAACTCCCGATGCGCTTTGAGCAAGAGGATGCAGCGATGAACACGCTGGACGCACTCGACGCCCAGTCGCAGCGCACCGACATCCCCGACTTCCGGGCCGGCGACACCGTCAAGGTGCACGCCCGGGTCGTCGAGGGCAACCGTTCCCGCGTCCAGGTCTTCCAGGGCGTCGTGATCAGCCGCCAGGGCGGCGGGCTGCGCGAGACCTTCAAGGTCCGGAAGATCAGCTTCGCGGTCGGTGTCGAGCGGACGTACCCGATCAACAGCCCGGCGATCGACAAGATCGAGGTCGTCACCCGTGGTGACGTGCGCCGCGCGAAGCTCTACTACCTGCGCGAACTGCGGGGCAAGAAGGCCAAGATCAAGGAGCTGCGGGAGAAGCAGCCCGCCAGCTGACGCCCTTCGATCCGTCATTTCCGCGCAGGGCGAACTACTCTTGCGGATGTGAGGGATCCAGAACCAAGCCACTGCGGTGACCGCCGCGCTGGCGGGTCATTCGCACTACCGCCCGAAACGTCCCCGCTGAAGGGGGATCCCGGGCGGTAGTGCTGTATCCGGGGCAGGTCGGCCGGGACGGCGGCAGGAGATGCGTAGCGTGGGACAGATGGACGGCTACCGACGTGGGTCAGCGACGAGCCGGCGGCGTCGGGGACGGGTGATCCGGCGCAAGGAGATGCCGTTGTGGCAGGAGTTGCCGCTGCTGCTGGTGGTGGCGTTCTGCCTGGCCGTGCTCATTCGGACCTTCCTGGTGCAGGCGTTCTTCATCCCTTCGGGGTCGATGGAGAACACCCTGCTGATCGGCGACCGGGTGCTGGTGAACAAGGTCGTGTACGACATGCGCGACCCGCTCCGCGGCGAGATCGTGGTGTTCCGCGGCACCGACAACTGGGCGCCGGAGGAGGTCGAGCCGGTCAGCCAGGCGTTCGCGGCGAAGCTCGGCCGGACCGTCGGCGACCTGGTCGGCGTCAGCCGTCCCGGTGAGCGGGACTTCATCAAACGGGTGATCGGGCTGCCCGGCGACAAGGTTTCCTGCTGCGACGCGCAGGGCCGGATCCTGGTCAACGGCGAGCCGATCGACGAGCCGTACGTGGAGGAGAACTCCCCACTGGACGCGCCGCCGAACCCGCGTCAGTGCACCAGCCGCCAGTTCGCCGAGGTGACCGTGCCGGCCCGGGAGATGTTCGTCATGGGCGACCATCGCCTGGTGTCCCAGGACGCCCGGTGCCAGGGACCGGTGCCGATCGACAACGTGATCGGGCGGGCCTTCGTCATCGTGTGGCCGAGCAACCGCTTCAGCGGCCTCAGCGTGCCGGAGAACTGGAAGCGGTACTCCGCGGCACCCGCGCCCGGAGCGGCCCCGGTGGAGCGCCCACGACCGGATCCGGTCAATGCGGTCGTGCTCGTGCCGTTCCTCGTAAGTGCGGGTCTATCCGCGCGTTCTGGACTGACGTTCACGTCTCGGCGACGTAGGCTCCGTTCGTGATTGACGAGCAGACCGAGAAACGCCGTGGTTCGTTCTGGCGAGAACTACCCATCCTGCTGGGCGTTGCCATCCTCGTCGCCTTCCTGGTCCGCGCGTTCGTCCTGCAGACCTTCTACATCCCGTCGCCGTCGATGGAGCACACGCTCAACATCAACGACCGGGTGCTGGTGAACAAGCTCGTCTACGACTTCCGGGACCCGCGCCGCGGCGAGATCGTGGTGTTCAAGGCGCCGGGCAACTGGCAGAGCGGCACCGAGGGCGACGACTTCATCAAGCGCGTCATCGGCGTCGGCGGCGACCACGTGCAGTGCTGCGACGACAAGCAGCGCCTGACGATCAACGGGCAGCCCCTGGACGAGCCGTACATCTACACCGATGCCGACGGCACCCAGGACCCGGCCGCCGACGAGTCGTTCGACATCACCGTCCCGCGTGGCCGGCTGTGGGTGATGGGCGACCACCGGTCGGCGTCCGGCGACTCGCTGGAGCACTGGCAGCAGAGCCAGGACATCAACGAGGCCACCATCACCGACGACTCCGTGGTGGGCCGGGCCTTCACGATCTTCTGGCCGGTGAACCGCGCCGACTGGCTGTCCGTTCCCAAGGAGTTCGCGGCCATCCCGGACGCGCCCGCCGCCAAATGAGGCGGGCGCCGGGCCGGTCGGAAGATCACCTGGAAGCGCAATAGGCTGGTGCTGTGACCGTAATCGACCGTCGTGCCGCCCGGGTGGTGCTCGTCGACCGTGCGGACCGCGCCCTGCTGCTCCGCGGCAGCGACCCGGCCCGCCCCGGGCTGCGCTGGTGGTTCACCCCCGGCGGCGGGCTCGACGAGGGCGAGACGCCGGCCCAGGGCGCGGCGCGCGAGCTGTTCGAGGAGACCGGCCTGCGGATCGACCCGGCCGACCTCGGCGAGCCGGTCTGGCACCAGGTCACCCGGTTCAGCTACGACTCCCGGCAGTACCGCCAGGAGCAGGACTTCTACCTGCTCCGGGTGGACGGGTGGCAGGTCGACACGACCGGCTTCGACGACGAGGAACGCGCCACCATCGACGGGCACCACTGGTGGTCGGCCGAGGAACTCGACGCCACCACCGAGACGATCTTCCCGGAAGACCTGGCCGACCTGCTCCGCCGCCTGACCGGGGTGGCCTGATGCTGACCCCGGCCCGCACCGTGATCCGTCGCGAGGGCGGCCTCTACGCGATGGAACGTGCCCTGCAACGCCGCGGCTTCCGGCACGTCGCCGGCGCCGACGAGGCCGGCCGCGGTGCGTGCGCCGGACCGCTGGTGGCGGCCGCGGCCATCCTGCCGGAGGGCAGGCGCGGCGAGATCGACGAGCTGGCCGATTCCAAACTGCTCACCGCACCGGCCCGGGAACGGGTGTACGCCGAGGTGGTGGCCCGCGCGCTGGCCTGGTCGGTGGTGATCGTCCCGCCGACCGAGGTGGACCAGCGCGGGCTGCACGTGTGCAACCTGGCCGCGATGCGGCGCGCGCTGGCGTCGCTGCAGACCCGACCGGAGTACGTGCTGACCGACGGCTTCCCGGTCGACGGTCTGGGCGCTCCCGGTCTCGCGGTGTGGAAGGGCGACCGGGTGGCCGCCTGCGTCGCCGCGGCCAGCGTGCTCGCCAAGGTCACCCGGGACCGGCTGATGGTGGAACTGCACGACCGGTTCCCCGACTACGGCTTCGCCGAGCACAAGGGTTACATCACCGACGAGCACAGCGCCGCGCTGACCCGCCACGGGCCGTGCGCGGAGCACCGCTTCTCGTACGTCAACGTGGCTGCCGCCTCCGGGCGCAGCAACCGGCCGCCGCGCGCCCGCCGCCCGGTGGCCGCGGTTCCGGCCGGACCCGAGCCGATGATGCTCTGGCCTGCGCCGGAGGGTACCGTCGGCGTGGCGTCCGGCGAGCAGCCTCGGCCGCCGGTGCCGGTGGGGGAAGATGAGGCAATGGAGGGCGAAAAGCAGTGAGCGGAGCGGTGAGGCTACGGTCCGGACCGGCGCGGCGAATGATCGCCGAGCCGCGGAGCGGAGGCCAGCAATGAGTGCAGAGGATCTCGAGAAGTACGAGACCGAGATGGAGCTGCAGCTCTACCGGGAGTATCGCGACATCGTCCGCCAGTTCTCGTACGTTGTGGAGACCGAGCGCCGCTTCTACCTGGCGAACCAGGTCGACCTGCACGTGCGCAACGCCGACGGCGAGGTCTACTTCGAGGTCGAGATGCACGACGCCTGGGTCTGGGACATGTACCGTCCGGCCCGGTTCGTCAAGAACGTTCGGGTAATGACGTTCAAGGATGTCAACGTGGAGGAGCTCGAGAAGCCGGACATCTCGCTGCCGGACAATGCCGGCTTCGGCGGCAGCTGACGGTTATCCACAGGCGGTCCCCGGCGGGCCCGCCGGCTCGGCATGCTGTCCGGCATGCCGTTGCTGCTCGTCGTCCTGCTCGCGCTGCCCGGCCCGCCGGCCCTGCTCGCGCTGCCCGGCCCGCCGGCTCTGCCGCTCCGCTTCACCTGGCCGGTCGTGGAGGCCCGGGTCACCCGGCCGTTCGACCCACCGCCGCAACCGTGGCTGGCCGGTCACCGCGGCGTCGATCTCGCCGCCCGGCCGGGCGCGCGGGTGCGGTCCGCGGGCCCCGGCACGGTCGTCCACAGCGGCCTGGTGGCCGGCCGCGGCGTCGTCAGCGTCGCCCATGCGCACGGGCTGCGCACCACGTACGAGCCGGTCACGTCGACCGCCGCCACCGGCGAGCGGGTCGCGGCCGGCGATCCGCTCGGCCGCCTCGACGCGGGCCACCCCGGCTGCCCCGCCGCCGCCTGCCTGCACTGGGGCGCCCACCGCGACGGCGGGTATCTGGACCCGCTGGCGCTGCTCGGCCGAGGCCGGGTCCGGCTGCTAGCGGAGCCCCTGCAACAGCGGCGGGAGGCGTTCGGCGAGCCGTTCATACTCGTCCGGCCGGTTGTAGACCTGCCCGCTGAGCCGCAGCCAGCCGCGGCCGCCCCAGGCGTTGATCGCCGTCTCCACGGCCAGCTTGTCCGCGATGTGCTGGCGCAACGCCCGCGCCTCCGGGAACGTGGTGGCCACCCCGGCCGGCAGCGGCACGATCCGCATCGAGACCGCCGCCGCGCCCGGCTCCGGCAGGTCGGCCGGCGCGAGGCCGAGGGCCTCACCCACCACCCGCTGACCGTACGCCGCCAGCGCCGCGTTGTGCGCCCGCACCTCGTCCAACCCGAGCGTACGCAGCACGAACAGTCCGGCCGGCGCGGACAGCCACGAGGTGTAGTCCAACGTGCCCTGGAACTCCACCGACTGCGGAAAGCCGGAATCCTGCTCCCACGACACCACCAGCGGATCCATCCGGCGGGGCCAGCCCGGCGCCACCGACAGCAGCGCCGTCCCGCGCGGCGCGAACGCCCACTTGTGCAGGTTCCCCACCCAGAAGTCGGCCCCGATCGCGGCCACGTCCACCGGCAGCATCCCGGGCGCGTGCGCCGCGTCCACCAGCACCGGGATGTCGTGTTCCCGGGCCGCGGCGACGATCCGGCCGACCGGCAGCGCGGTGGCCGTCGCGGACGTCAACTGGTCGACGATCAGCAGCTTGGTCCGACCCGGCCGGAGCGCGCCCCGGATCCGCGACACGATCTCCGCCTCCGGGGCCCCGAGCGGCACCGCCACCGTCCGCGCGGTGGCACCCACCCGCCGGCACTGCCGCCGCACCGCGAGCGCCACCGCCCCGTACGCGTGGTCGGTCAGCAGGATCTCGTCACCGGACGCCGGCCGCACCGACTGCAGCACCAGCGACACGGCCGCCGTGGTGTTCGGCACCAGCGCGCTGCGTTCCGGGTCCGCACCGAGGAACGCGGCCAGGTGGCGGCGGGTGTGCGCGACCCGGTCGTGCAGCCCCTGGGCGAAGAACTTCAGCGGGTTCGCCTCGGTCTCGTCGCGCAGCCGCTGCTGGGTGCGTTGCACGCTGATCGGGACGGCGCCGTACGACCCGTGGTTGAGGTAGGACACCGCCGGGTCGAGCGAGAACAGGAGACGGGCTCCGGCGATCGGCGAGGGCGGGCTCACACCAGGATCGTACGGGTCCGGCGGCCCGCAGACCGGGGGATGCGTTTCCGTTATACGGCGCCCGGGGTCCGGGGTCTGGTTATGGTCAGGCCCGGGGGTGCGCCTGCCGGAACGCGGCGCGCAGCCGTTCCGTGGAGACGTGCGTGTAGATCTGGGTGCTGGCGAGCGAGGCGTGCCCCAGCAGGTCCTGCACCGCGCGCAGATCCGCGCCGCCGTCCAGCAGGTGGGTCGCGGCCGAGTGCCGCAGGTCGTGCGGGCTGGTGTGCGGCAGCCCTGCCGCCCGGGCCGCGGCCGCCACGATCCGGCGGACCACGGTCTGCTGCAGCCGCCCGCCCCGCGCGCCGACGAACAACGCCGTTCCGCTGTGCGCCCCGGCCAGCACCGGCCGACCGGCGCGCAGCCACTCGTCCAGCGCCCGCTGCGCCGGCACGCCGTACGGGACCGCCCGCTCCTTGGCGCCCTTGCCGAGGACCCGGACCACCCGGCGGGCGTCGTCGACATCGGCGAGGTCGAGCCCGCACAGTTCGCTCACCCGTACCCCGGTCGCGTACAACATCTCCAGCACGGCCCGGTCGCGGATCTCCGCGGCCGCGTGCGGCGGCGTCGCCGGTTCGCCGGTCCGCGGCGCGGTCGTCACCAGGTCGGCGGCCTGATCCGCGCGCAGCACGCCGGGCAGATCCCGGTGCGCGCGCGGGCTGGCCAGCTGCGCGCCCGGGTCCGCCGGGCACAGTCCGGTCCGGTGCGCCCACGCGGTGAAGGCCCGCGCCGCCGCCGCCCGCCGTGCCTGAGATGTCCGGGCCGCGCCGTCGCGCATGCGGCTCGCCAGCCACCCGCGCAGCACCGCGATGTCCAGATCGGCCGGCCCGGCACAACCGGCCCGCGCGGCGTGGTCCAGAAGCGAGACGACATCACCGAGGTACGCCCGCACGGTGTGCGCCGACCGGTTCTCCACCCGCGCCAGGTACAGGCCGAACTCGTCCACCGCCTCCCGCATGGCCGGTGGTAGAGCCTCGTGGATCTCCCGGGTGCCCATCGCGTCGGTCGTCCGCCTTCCGGGCGCCGCCGTGCGGTGGCGCCTCGTGGATGTCCGGGGCGCCTCCGCGTCGACCGTCCGCCTTGTCGATCTTCGAGGTGCCTGTTGCGTCCGACCGTCCGCCTTTCGGGCGCCGCCGTCAAGCGTCCGCGCCTATGCTGCGGTGATCCGTCAAGCTGGGGAGGTGGCGATGAGGACAGTGTGGCGGGCCCTCGGCCTGCTGACCGCGGCGCTGGTGCTGACGGCGTGCGACAACCCCGGCGACGACGCCGACCCGGGACCCACCGCGGGCGGTGCGGCTCAGCCGGCCGCGACCGTCGGACTGGGCGACCGCGGCTCGGGACCGTCGTCCGCCGGCACGACCACCCGGGAGATCACCGCGACGTTCCAGTTCACCACGCCGTCCAAGAACATCGGCTGTCTCGTGGCGGCGGACACCGCACGCTGCGACATCGTGCAGAAGGCCTGGAAGGCGCCGCCGAAGCCGGCGGACTGCACGCTCGACTACGGCAAGGGACTGTCCGTCGGCCCCGACCAGAAGGCGGCCGAGGTCTGCGCCGGCGACACGGTGCTCGGCAGCAAGGAGATCCTGCCGTACGGCCAGGCGGTCCGGGTGGGCGAATTCGTGTGCGAGAGCGAGAGTTCCGGGGTCAGGTGCCGGAACCTGAAAAGCGAGCACGGCTTCACCATTTCCCGGGATGCGTACACGGTCTTCTGAGGGTGGTCTTGGTCCCTCTGGGCCGAGATCGCGTCTTTTGTCGGTCATCCGGCCACCGGTGCGGCGTCGCAACAGTCGGGCAGTCGGCATACCAAGCCGCTAGGCCATCGAGTTCTGCGCTGAGTTCTTCCGGCCTACCGCGGGCGATTCCACACGGACGGAAGTGTCATACCTGGGTTCTAGGGTCGGGGTCATGGCGAGTTGGCAGGAGATCGAGAAGGACGCCGCCGAGTTCGCGGCGAAGGTCAAGGCCCGCTTCGACTCGGGCACCAACAAGACGATCGCGACTCTGCGCCGCGACGGCTCCCCCCGGATCAGTGGGAGCGAGGCGGCGTTCGTCGACGCCGAGCTGACGTTCGGCATGATGCCCGGCTCGATGAAGCTGCACGATGTCCGCCGTGATCCACGGATCGCGATGCACAGCCCGACGATCGAGCCACCGGCCGGCGGTCCCCAGGAGTGGCCGGGCGATGCCAAGGTGGCCGGCACCGCGGTGGAGGTGCCTCCGCCGGCCGACGGCCCGCACCCGGAGGCCGGTCACTTCCGGCTCGACATCACCGAGGTGGTGCTGACCTACGTCGGGGACCCGGCCGATCATCTGGTGATCGAGTCCTGGCACGCGGGTCGTGGCTACCGCCGACGAACCCGGGCTTGAGTTGAGCGGGATGCGGCTTGGGGGACCTGTGGTGCGGTCGCCCTGGGGCAGAGGCGGGCGCACGCACCACAGGCGTGTTCGGATCATCCTTAGTGGACAGTGATCCGCTACGCCGACCGTAGATCCAGGAGTCAAGACAGGCAAGGGTGTTTGCCGTGATTGCCTGGCGTGGCGTGGCGCGGCGTGGCCGGGCCTAGCGTTGCGTGGCTGGGCTGGCGTGGCGTGGCCGGCCCTAGCGTGGCTGGGCTGGCGTGGCGTGGCCGGGCCTAGCGTTGCGTGGCTGGGCTGGCGTGGTCTGGCGTGGTCTGGCGTGGCGTTGCGTGGCAGGGGTGCCGGTGCGGCCGGCGTTCGCCGGTGGGGGGATTGCCGTTATGGCCGGGTGAGTTGGACGCGATCGGCGGGATGCACCGTCGTGCTGCCGTCCGGGGCCGTGACGACCAGAACCGGCACGCCCTCGCCAAGGCGGTGTGCACGGCGCTCGGCGTCGGTGGGCATGCGGGCACCGGCACGCTCGCCGCGAGCCAGGGTGATGAGCTTGACCTCTTCGGGGATGCGCACGAAGGTGCCGCGCGGCCGCTCCACGGTGACCAGGCCCTCGGTGCGGAGCTGAGCGATGGCCTGACGGACGGTGGTGCGGCTGATCCCGTACTCCTGAGCCAGGCGCAGCTCGCTCGGCAGCGGCTCGCCCGGCCCGAGCTCACCCGACATGATCTGATCGCGCAGCAGATCAGCAAGCTGACGGAAAACCGCGCGGTCGGCCGAGGGATCGATCATGCCAGCCACCGTACGTGGCCACGATGCTCCATCACGTTGTACGTACAGATCCATGTTGGTAGGATAGCACCGCCGCACTGAGAAGGCCGAGCTTGATTGGGCGGCAGGGCGACGGCGGTCGGTCACACTCCACGCCTGGCGGTGAAGCATGCCGCTGGGCGGTGATCGGCCGTCGTTTGCTCTCGAGCGTCGGCTGGGCTGGCTCCCGGACCGTTCGGCAAGGGCTGGCCTGGGCTTCCGGGACGTCGGGGCGGGTGCGCCGGGCCGGTCCTCGGGCCGTTCGACTGGGCTGTTTCGACTGGACCGCTTGGCTGGGTCGTTCTTGCGGGGCCGTTTCGGCTGGGTGGTTCTGGCGGGGCTGTTCTGGCTGGGCGTGGTCTGGCTGGGCGTGGTCTGGCTGGGCCGGTCTGGCGGGACCGGTTTGGCTAGGCGGTTCTGCGGTGGCGGCCGCAGGCGTTGATTGTCCACTGTGACTGACGGGGGGAGGTCCACTTGCGACGAGACGATGCCGGCGGGCTAGGCCGAGTCGCTGAACGGTGGGCGCGCCCAGGACAGGAACCGGTCGTGCAGGCAGTCCTGCGCCACGTCGTCCTCGGCCGCCTCCGCCATCCGTCCCGACAGGTGGATGATCAGACTGGAGGGGAGATCGAGAAACTCGGCCAACAGGTCCCGCCGGGCGTCGGCGCACGGCCACGGCATCCGGCAGACGCGGCAGTCCCAGGCCGGCCGGTCGGGGAGGTGCTCCACGCCCGGGGTCACGGGATGGTGCCGTTCGCGCGATGGGCCTGGGCGGGAGTGAGTCTGCCGGCCCTCCCGGTATCGGCGCCGAAGGTGCGACCCGACAGGCGCAGCTCGGTGAACGTGCGCCCGGCAGCCGACATGCGGAGCGGAATTCCATCCGACGATGGGGCGTCGGGACGCCACTCGGTGATGTCGGTCAGCAGGAACTGGACCGGCCAGCGGTGTCTCGTGTGCTCAACGGCGGCCCGCAGTGCGTCGTTGAGCCAGGCGTCCCGTGGCCATCTGCTCGGCGGTGGCCGGAGGCGATCCTCTGCGGCCTGTGGTGATGAGGCCGGTGGTCGCGCGATGCGGGTGGCAGGGACGGCGCGCGGTACGCGAGCGCCGGTGCGGAAGGCGCCGTCCAGCGGGCCGGAGCGAGGGGTGGGAGGTCCGGGCCGTCGGCGAGGCGAGGTGGTGGGTGGTTTGGCCGATCGGAAAGGCGGAGCGGTGGGTGGTTTGGCCGATCGGAAAGGCGGAGCGGTGGGTGGTTCGGCTGACGTGGAAGGCCGGACGGCGGGTGGCTCGATCGGGGGCGCTGGTGGAGTTGCTGGTGGTTCGGTTGCTAGGAGAGCTGGGGCGGCGGGTGGTGGTGCGGGTGGCAGGCGAGGCGAGGCCGCGTGTGGTGCCCGAGGCGTGAGGACCGGTGGGGCAGGGAGTCGGGCGGGCGGGGGTGCGGGCGGGTGCGGCACCGGTGGCATGCGTGGGGAGGCGCTGCGCGGGGCGGTGGGTGGCGGCGGCGCGGCGGCGGGCGGTGTCGGTAGTGGGTGCGGCGTCATGCCGAGGGTCTTCCGGTCGGAGAGCTCTCCTTGGGGATACGGCGTGCGGATGAACGGCGCGGAGGCGGGCGGCGTCCGTGCGTCGAATGCCGGGCCGAGGTCCGTCAACGTGGCGGCGGGGTCGGGGCTTGTCTGCGTGGTGGCAGGGCGAGGGCTCATCTGCGTGGCGGCAGGGTGGGGACTCGTTCGCCTGGTGGCGGGGTCGGGGTGCGTCCGTGCGTGGGCCGGAGCGGGTGAGCGGTTGGCTGGTCGTGGCGGTGCCGCCGGGTCTCGGCGCGGGGTGGCCGGCTTGTCTGCGCGGTGGCTGCGAGGTGGGAACGGGGGCGGCGCGGCGGGGAGTCGGCGGTCCGGGCACGGGGTGCGCAAGCCGCATGAACAGCGGCGCCACAGGCTTTGCCACGTGCGGCGATGGGTTGGGGCTACCGGGACTGGAGGAACAGACTGACGGCGTCTAGTCATGCGACCACGGTATAGGCATGCGACTAGATGTCGCGTATCAAGTTGATAACAGACTAATAGTCCCGCGCCTACGGTCGATCGTGTGGGAGTGAAGCCGATCCGACTCATGGGCGCACATGAGATCCGCGTCCGCCTGGGCGGCGTGAGCCGGCAGCGTGCGTACCAGATCAGCAGCCGCGCCGACTTCCCGAAGCCGGTCGCGGACCTGGCACAGGGCAAGGTGTGGCTGGCCGAGGACGTCGAGGCGTGGATGAAGGTCCATCGACGCGACCTCGACGAGGACTGACGACCGGCTCACCCACGGCGCGTCCGGGCGGCCCGGGCCAGGGCGAAGCCGCCGTCGCGCCGCTCCACCAGGCCGGTGGTCTCCAGGAGCGACAGTCGCCTTAGGACGACGCGAAGGCCGAGCCCGGCCTTCGCGGCCAGCTGTTCCGCGTCCGCGACGCCCCGGCGTGGCACCGCCTCCAGCACCAGGGCCGACTCCTCGTCCAGTCCGTCGCGGCGGTGGTCCGGTCCCCGTGGCGGCTCGGTCAGGTGCTCGCCGATCCGGCCGACCTCCTCCAGGACGTGCGACAGGCCGGTGACCAGCCGGGTCTGCGGGTGTTCCCGGAGCAGTTCGTGACACCCGACCGACATCGCCGAGGTGACCGGGCCGGGCACCACCATCGCGATCCGGTTCAGGGCCAGCACCCGGCTCATGGTCTGTACCGCGCCGCTGCGTGCCGCCGCCTCGACCACCACCGTGCCCCTCGTGGCGGCCGCGATCACCCGGTTGCGGATGAGGAAGCGGTGCCGCAGCGGCTCGGATCCCGGCGGCCACTCGCTGATCAGCAGTCCGCGCTCGGCGATCTGCTCCAACAGCGCCGCGTTGCCCGACGGGTACGGCCGGTCCACCCCGCTTGCCAGCACCGCGACGGTGAACCCGTTCGCCGCCAGCGCCGCCCGGTGTGCCGCCGCGTCGATGCCGAACGCGCCGCCGGAGACCACCGTCCACTCCCGCTCCGCCAGCCCGTACGCGATCTCGGTGGTCGCGTGCGTGCCGTACCCGGTCGCGGCCCGGGCACCGACCACCGCGACCGAACGCCCCAGCGCCTCGTGCAGCGGGCGGGTGCCGCGGACCCAGATGCACAGCGGTGGGCGGGTGTCCTGATTGACCCGGCCGCCGATGGTGAGGTGCATCCGGGACAGGTCCCCGACGGCGACCGGCCACTCCGCGTCGTCCGGCACCACGAGCCGGGCGCCGAGGCGGTCCGCCCGGCGCAGCGCACCGTCCGCGAGCCGGCGTGGGTCGCCGGCGGCCGAGCGGGCCAGCACCGCGTCCCGCAGGGCCGAATCGGAGATGTCGCCGCGGATCAACCGGTCCAGTGTGGCGGGTGCCCCGGCGGCGTGGACCAGGCCCCACACCGTCCGGTTGCCCGGCTCGGCGAGCCAGGTGAGCGCGACCCGAGCGGCCCGGTCCTCGTCGCTCGCGGAGCCGGCCGGCCGGTGCACCGGTGCCGGGCCGGGCGGCATCCGCCCGGTGTCGTCACCGTCCCGGCGCACCGTGGTCTCCTCGCCTGAGTTGTACGGCCTCGTCCACGTCCGTGCGCCGCGGGCGACTCCGCCCGTCCAGGTCGGCGATCGTCCACGCCAGACGCAGAGCCCGGTCGTATCCTCGGGCCGAGAGGTCGCCGCGTTCCAGTGCTCCCCGCAACGCGGCCGTGTCGCCGGGTGGCAGGTGCCACGGCGGCCGGCGTAACCGCGGCCCGGGCACCTCGGCGTTCAGCCGCCAGCCGTCGGCCGACCAGCGGGCCGCGGCGGCCGCACGGGCCCGGCTCACCCGCTCCGCGACGGCGGCGGACGGCTCGGCGGGCGCGCTGCCGGTCATCAACTGTGCGGCGCTGAGCGGTTGCAGGTGGAGGTGGATGTCGACCCGGTCGAGCAGTGGGCCGGAGAGCCGGGCGAGGTACCGGCGCCGGACCGGCGGCGGGCAACTGCAGTGCTGGTCGCCGGCCGGGCTGGCGCAGGGGCACGGGTTGGCCGCCAGCACCAGCTGCACCCGGGCGGGGAACTCGGTGGTGCCGCGGGCCCGGGCCAGCACCACCCGGCCGCTCTCCAGCGGCTGGCGGAGCGCCTGCAACGTGGCGGTGGCGATCTCCGGCGCCTCGTCGAGGAACAGGACACCGCGGTGGGCCAGCGACAGCGCGCCCGGCCGGGCCAGGCCGGAGCCGCCGCCGACCAGGGCGGCGAGGCTGGCGCTGTGGTGCGGGGCCTGAAACGGCGGCCGGCGCACCAGCCGGCCGTCCGGTGGCAGCACCCCGGCGATCGAATGCAGTGCGGTGACCTCGATCGCCGACTCGTCGTCGAGTTCCGGCAGGACGGACGGCAGGCGCTCGGCGAGCATGGTCTTGCCGGCACCGGGCGGGCCCAGCATGGCGAGGTGGTGCCCGCCGGCCGCGGCCACCTCGATGCCGTACCGGCCCATCGGCTGGCCGGCGACGTCGGCCAGATCCGGTCCGGTGGCCGGGGGCCGGTCCCGTGGTGGCGGGGGATCCAGCAGCTCGTCGCGGCCGCCGAGGAAACCGGCCAGGCGGCGCAGCGAGTCGGCTGCCCGGACCGTCATGCCGGGCACCACGGTGGCCTCGCGGGCATTGGCCAGCGGCACGATCACGCGATCGATTCCGGCGCGCGCCGCCGCGGCGACCATCGGCAGGACGCCGCGGATCGGGCGTACGGTGCCGTCGAGTCCCAACTCGCCCAGCACCGCCACGCCGCGGAGCGGGGCCGACGGCAGCTCGCCGGCGCCGGCGAGGAGCGCGCAGGCGATGGCGAGATCGAAGCCACTGCCGTGTTTCGGCAGGTCGGCGGGGAGAAGGTTGACCGTGATGCGGCGGTTCGGCCAGGTCTGGCCGGAGTTGACCACCGCGGCGCGGACCCGGTCCCGCGCCTCCTGCAGGGCCGTGTCCGGCAGACCGCTCAGCACCACCGCGGGCAGCCCGGGGGAGAGGTCGGCCTCCACCTGGACCACGTGGCCGGTCATGCCCACCAGGCCGACGCAGAAGACCCGTGCGTAGCTCATCAGAACGCCGCACGGATGTGCTGCACGACCGGGGCGCCGCGGTCCTGCGGAAGCACCGACACCACGTCGAAGCGGACCTCGCGCGGGCGTACCGTGTGCTCGGCGAGCCAGCGGGCGGCCAGCCGGCGCAGGCGGCGCACCTTGGCCGGGCGGATCGCCTCGGCGGGCGTACCGAACCGGGTGCTGCGGCGCGTCTTGACCTCACAGAACACCAGATCGTCGCCGTCCCGCAGGACGAGGTCGACCTCGCCGTCGCGGCAGCGCCAGTTGCGGTCGAGGACCACCAGGCCCAGTGCGGTGAGGTGCCGCTCGGCCAGGCGCTCGCCGTACGCACCGACCGCCTTTCGCTCCGTCGTCATGGCGGTCACCGTGGCCGAGACGGCGGTGCGCCGCCGACCGCCCTGTGGACGGAGCGCGATTGTGGATAACCGATGGGTGACTTGGCGAGATGATATGGCTCCAGCGGTGGCATCACGGTTCGTAGTCACCTAAGTTGCGAAACCGTGGATGGACATCGCCGCTACGCCGACGAGCCGGAACCGAGCTGGTACACCGGGCAGAGCAAGACGCCGTACCCCGCATCGGCACCGAACGGGCAGAACCCCTACGACTCCGGGGTGCACGAGCGGCCGAGCGGCGCGTTCCGGCTGCCGGAGCAGCGTGAGAGCGACTACGCCGCCCAGCCGACCTACGCCGCGCCGGACCCGGTGACGTCCACCGGCAGCCACTCGCGGGCGATCACCGACACCGGTACCGGTTCGCGGGACAGCATGCGGATGCCGGTCCGTGGCCCGGAGTATCCGGCGGTCCGCCCGACCAGTTCCCCGTCCACCGGTGGGCCGCCACCGGCCACGTACGGATCACCGTCGGCGGCGCTCGCCCCGGACGGCCCGGCGGCGTCCCTCCAGCAGCCCACCACCGCGATCCCGCCGGTCGGTCGTTTTCCGGACAAACCGGTCGACAGTGTCTACCGCACCCGGCGACCGGTGACCGCCATCGTGGTGGCGGTCGTGATGGCGCTGCTGATGCTGCCGACGCTGATGCTGCTGGGCGACGCCACCTTCGGCGGTGACCCGGTGGCCCGCGACGTCGTGCCGGCCGTACTGCTCACACTGGGACTGCCGCTGACCGGAGTCGGACTGTTCGCGCTGGCGGGCGGCGGGCCGGCGGGCCGCGAGGTGTGGCTGCGGCCGCCGATGGCGTACCTGCCGGTGGGTCTGGTGCTGCTGCTGGCCGCCGGCCTGGCCGTCGGCTGAGCGGCCCGGACACCCGCTCTTCGCGGCAGGGCGTATGCTGGACGACGGCGACCGCCTCGTGCGGTCGACCTCGCGCGCCCTCTGCCAGTCCGCCAGCGTCTGCTGACGCCGCCGGCAGCGGCGGCCCTCCCTGGTCTCGAGGTTCATCGGGTCCACCAGCGGCCGACGACCGGGCGCCAGGACGCCCACCGCCGGTGAGCGTGACAACCAGGGAACCATAGGGAGCTAACCCACCATGGCCGTCGTGTCCATGCGTCAGCTGCTGGAGAGCGGTGTCCACTTCGGGCACCAGACCCGGCGCTGGAACCCCAAGATGAAGCGCTTCATTTTCACCGAGCGCAACGGCATCTACATCATCGACCTGCGTCAGACCCTCGAGTACATCGAGAAGGCCTACGCGTACGTGCGGGACACCGTCGCCGAGGGTGGCCACGTGCTGTTCGTCGGCACCAAGAAGCAGGCTCAGGAAGCGATCGCCGAGCAGGCCACCCGGGTCGGCCAGCCGTACGTGAACCACCGCTGGCTGGGCGGCATGCTCACCAACTTCCAGACGGTGTACAAGCGCCTGCAGCGGATGAAGGAGCTCGAGGCTCTGGGTGACCTGAGCGGCACCGCCGCCGGGTACACCAAGAAGGAGACCCTCCAGCTGTTCCGGGAGAAGACCAAGCTGACCAAGACGCTCGGTGGCCTGCGGGACATGACGAAGGTGCCGTCAGCGATCTGGGTGGTCGACACCAAGAAGGAGCACATCGCCGTCGACGAGGCCCGCAAGCTGGGCATCCCGGTCATCGCGGTGCTGGACACCAACTGTGACCCGGACGAGGTCGACTTCCCGATCCCGGGCAACGACGACGCGATCCGCTCGGCCGAGCTGCTGACCAAGGTCATCGCCGCGGCCGTCGCGGACGGTCTGATCAAGCGGTCCGGCCGCAACCGTGGCGACGCCGACACCAAGCCCGAGCCGGGTTCGGTGGCCGCCGGTGAGCCGCTGCCGGAGTGGGAGCGCGACCTCTACGAGGGTGCCGAGAAGAAGGCCGCCGACGCGGAGCCGGCCGCTGCTGCCGCCGCCCCGGCCGCTGCCGCCCCGGCTGCCGCTGCGCCGGCCGAGGCCGCTCCGGCCGCCGAGCCGGTCGCGACCGCCGCGGAGTAAGACCGCAGGATGCCGGCCGCCGGGAACGGCGGCCGGCGCCTCCCTCATCCGCAACCCGAGCATCGAAGAGAGAGTCATGGCCAACTACACCGCCGCGGACGTGAAGAAGCTCCGCGACCTCACCGGCGCCGGCATGATGGACTGCAAGAAGGCGCTCGACGAGTCGGACGGTGACTTCGACGCCGCCGTCGAGTTCCTGCGCATCAAGGGTGCCAAGGACGTCGGCAAGCGGGCCGGTCGCACCGCGGCCAACGGCATCGTCGCCCACTACGGCAAGTCGCTGCTCGAGCTGAACTGCGAGACCGACTTCGTCGCCAAGACCCCGGACTTCGTCGCCCTGGCGCAGCAGCTGGTCGAGCACGGCGAGCAGAACAAGCTGGCCGACGCCGCCGCGCTGCAGGCCGCCACGCTGGCCGACGGCCGCCCGGTGGCCGACGTGATCCAGGAGTTCTCCGCCAAGATCGGCGAGAAGATCGTGCTGAACCGGTTCGCCACGCTGGACGGCACCGTCGCGGTCTACCTGCACCGCAAGGCGCAGGACCTGCCGCCGCAGGTGGGCGTGCTGGTGGAGTACGCCGGCAAGTCCGACGAGGCGGGCGACGCCGACGCCCGGGGCGTGGGCATGCAGATCGCCGCGATGCGTCCGAAGTTCCTGTCCCGCGCCGAGGTGCCCGCCGAGACGGTCGAGTCGGAGCGGCGCATCGCCGAGCAGACGGCGCGCGAGGAAGGCAAGCCGGAGCAGGCGCTGCCGAAGATCGTCGAGGGCCGGGTGAACTCCTTCTTCAAGGACTTCGTCCTGCTCGAGCAGCCGTCGGTGACGGACAACAAGAAGACGGTCGCCGCTGTCACCAAGGAAGCCGGCATCGAGATCACCCGGTTCGTCCGGTTCGAGGTCGGCCAGGAGTAACACCCTCAACCACAAGCTGAGGTACGGGAGGTCGGGAACGCGATTCTGCGCCCGACCTCCCGGTCCCATAGGGTCTCTGGCAGTAAGCCGAAGGGGAAGGCGGGTCTCTCATGACGATGGTGACCGAGCAGGCTGCTCAGCTCGAGGAACCGGTAGCGCCTCCCGTGCGGCCGCGCCGGGTGATGCTCAAGCTCTCGGGCGAGGTGTTCGGCGGTGGCGCGGTCGGTGTCGACCCGGACGTGGTGCAGGGCATCGCCCGCCAGATCGCCACGGTCACCCGCCGCGGGATCCAGGTCGCGGTCGTGATGGGCGGCGGCAACTTCTTCCGCGGCGCCGAGCTGCAGAAGCGCGGCATGGACCGCTCCCGCGCCGACTACATGGGCATGCTCGGCACGGTGATGAACTGCCTGGCCCTGCAGGACTTCCTGGAGAAGGAAGGCATCGAGACGCGGGTGCAGACCGCGATCACGATGGCCCAGGTCGCCGAGCCGTACATCCCGCTGCGCGCCATCCGGCACCTGGAGAAGGGCCGCGTGGTGATCTTCGGGGCGGGCGCCGGCATGCCGTACTTCTCCACCGACACGGTGACCGCCCAGCGGGCCCTGGAGATCCACGCCGATCTGGTGCTGATGAGCAAGAACGGCGTGGACGGCGTCTACACCGCGGACCCGCGCACCGACCCGTCCGCCCGCAAGATCGAACAGATCACGTTCGCCGGCGTCCTGCAGCAGGGGCTGCGCGTCGCCGACCAGGCCGCGTTCAGCCTGTGCCAGGAGAACAACCTGCCGATGCTGGTGTTCGGCGCGCAGGGCGACGACACGATCATCCGGGCCGTGAGCGGCGAGAAGATCGGTACCTTGATCACCGCGTGATCGTCGGATCAGTCCAGAAGAACCACCAGAGCCAGCTAGGAGGCGACACAGCGGTGATCGACGAGGTCCTCTTCGAAGCCGAAGAGAAGATGGAGAGCGCGGTCGAGCACGCCAAGGAGGAGTTCGCCGCGATCCGTACGGGCCGTGCCACGCCGGCGATGTTCTCCAAGATCGTCGTCGACTACTACGGTGCGCCGACCCCGGTGACGCAGATGGCGTCCGTCGGCGTACCGGAGCCGCGCATGGTGATCGTCAAGCCCTACGACCAGTCCCAGCTCGGTCCGATCGAGCGGGCGATCCGTGACTCGGACCTCGGGGTGAACCCCAACAACGAGGGCACCCAGCTGCGTATCCACCTGCCGCAGATGACCGAGGAGCGGCGCCGCGACATGATCAAGGTGGCGCGGCACAAGGCCGAGGAGGGCCGGGTGTCCATCCGCAACGTCCGCCGCCGGGCCAAGGAACAGTTGGACCGCCTGGTCAAGGACGGCGAGGTCGGCGAGGACGAGGGCCGGCGCGCGGAGAAGGAACTCGAGGACGTGACCCACAAGTACGTGGCGGTCGTCGACGAACTGGTCAAGCACAAGGAAACCGAGTTGCTCGAGGTCTGATGTCGTACCTCGATCCCCGCAGCGGGCCCACCCCTTCCGGCGACCGGCCGTCCGACCGGGACGCACCGGCCCCGTACGCCGCCTACTGGGTTCCGGAGTCCGACGCGGGGACGAACGGCGCTGGCGCGGACGGGCCACCGTACCGGCCCGCCGCTCCGCCCTGGGACGCACCGAACGCCGCGACCTCGACGTCGGAGGCCGAATACCACCTGGCGGCCGGGCCCAAGGGGCCGGGCCGCCGGCGTGCGTCCGGCGACGGCAAGGCGCGCGGCCGGGCCGGCCGCAACCTGCCCGCCGCGATCGCCGTGGGCCTCAGCCTCTGCCTGGTCGTGCTCGCCTCCCTGGTGGTGTGGAAGGAAGCTTTCCTGGGCGTGATCGCGATCGCCGCGGGCGTCGGCGTCTGGGAGATGTGCCGGGCCCTGCGTACCACCGGGGCGCACCCGCCGCTGATCCCGCTGCTCGCCGGTACGGTGCTGATGACCGGGCTGGCCTGGTACTCCGGCGAGGACGGCGTGGTGCTCGGCCTGGTGGTCACGGTGCTGGCCGCGGTCCTCTGGCGGCTGGCCGACCGGCCCGCCCACGTCCGCCAGGACCTGACCGCGAGCATGCTCATCGCGGTGTACGTACCCTTCCTGCTCAGCTTCGGCGTCCTGCTCTCGCTGCCGGACGACGGCGACTGGCGGGTGCTGTGCACGCTGCTGGCCGTGGTGCTCTCGGACACCGGCGGCTATGCGGCCGGGGTGTTCTTCGGCCGGCACGCGATGGCACCGCGGATCAGCCCCAAGAAGTCCTGGGAGGGCTTCGCCGGCTCGGTGACCGCGGCCGCCGTGGGCAGCTCCCTGCTGTTGTACTTCCTGCTCGACGTGCCGTTCTACTGGGGCCTGGTGTTCGGGGCGGTCATCTCGGTGGTCGCGGTGCTGGGCGATCTGGCCGAGTCGATGCTCAAACGGGACCTCGCGATCAAGGACATGAGCCGGCTGCTGCCCGGCCACGGTGGCCTGATGGATCGGCTCGACTCGATCCTCTTCGCGGTCCCGACCGCGTACCTCCTGTTGTCGCTCGTCGCACCCCCGGGATGAGCGATGAGTGAACAAGTCCCCGGACGTGGGAGACTGGACCGGCCATGACGATTCTTCCGGTCATTCCGACGAACCCCGATACGCCCGACGCGGTCGGCACGCGACGTCGCTCCGCCATGCCGCCGCGCCACCTGGCCGACCTGGACCTGGCCGGCCGCCGCGCCGCCGTGACCGAGCTGGGCGAGCCCGCGTTCCGCGCCAAGCAGATCTCCACCCACTACTTCGGGCGCCTGGTCCGCGACGTGGACGCGATGACCGACCTGCCCGCCGCGTCCCGCGCCCGCCTCGTCGACGATCTGCTGCCCACGCTGCTCACCCCGGTGCGCGAGATGGCCTGCGACGACGGCGCGACCCGCAAGACGCTGTGGAAGCTGCACGACGGCGCGATGGTGGAAAGCGTCCTGATGGGCTATCCCGACCGGATCACCGCCTGCGTCTCCAGCCAGGCCGGCTGCGGCATGGCGTGCCCGTTCTGCGCCACCGGCCAGGCCGGGCTGACCCGCAACCTGTCCGTGGCCGAGATCGTCGATCAGGTCGTGTATCTCGCCGGGGTTGCCGCGTCCGGCGCGGTGACCGGTTCCCCGCCGCGGCTGTCCCGGGTCGTCTTCATGGGCATGGGTGAGCCGCTGGCCAACTACCCGCGGGTGCTCGCCGCGGTACGCCGGCTCACCGCTCCCGCCCCTGAGGGGCTCGGGCTCGCGCAGCGGCACATCACGGTGTCCACCGTGGGTCTGGTGCCCGCAATGCGGCGGTTGATTGCGGAAGAGCTTCAGGTGACCCTTGCGCTGTCCCTGCACGCCCCCGATGATGATCTGCGCGATGAGCTTGTGCCCGTCAATCAGCGTTGGAAGGTGGCTGAGGTGCTCGGAGCCGCGTTCGACTACGCGGCGCAGACCGGACGCCGGATCTCCATCGAATACGCCCTGATCAGGGACGTAAACGATCAACCTTGGCGCGCCGACCTGCTAGGTCGGCTGCTGCACGGCAAGCTGGCTCATGTGAACCTGATCCCGCTGAACCCGACCCCGGGCAGCAAGTGGGACGCCAGCCCCAAGCCGGTGGAGCGGGAGTTCGTCGCTCGGCTGCGCGCAGCCGGGGTGGCGACCACGGTCCGCGACACCCGGGGCCGGGAGATCGACGGTGCGTGCGGCCAGCTGGCCGCGAGTGAGCTGACGGAGGCGGGCGCAGGGGGCCCCGCCGCCGAGGCGGAGGTGGCACAGTGACTGGGGGCAGTTCCCAGCAAGCGGAGTGGGAGACGTTGTGACGAGTCAGGGGCAGCGTTTCCGGAGGCGCGCGCTACGGCGCGGCTACAAGGTCGACGAGGTCGACGCGTTCCTGGACCGGGTCGAGTCGACCCTCGCCGGCGAGCCGGTCGGTGCGCCGGTCGGCGCCCAGGAGGTGCACGACGTGGTCTTCCGCGTGCGTTTCGGCGGGTACGACGAGTGGCAGGTCGACCTGCACCTGGACCGCGTGGAGCGGCAACTGGCCGAGTTCGAGGACCGCGGCGGGCGTGCCCCCGACCCCCGCATGGCCGCCGAGCCGATGCGCGGCGGGATGCCGGTTGATCGTGGCATGCCGGCCGATCGTGGCATGCCGGCCGATCGGATGGGCCCGCCGATGGGCCGGTCCGCGCCCGCACCGCCCACCGAACGCCTGCCCGCACCGATGCGCGACGACCGGCAGCTTCCGCCGCCGATGCCGCAGCGACAGCAACTGCCCGCCCCCGACCCGTATGGCGGACGCTACGAGGAGCCGTCGTACGGCGGCCAGCCGCAGCGCCCGGGCCCGGGCCCGGCCGGCTTCGACACCGGCAGTTACGACGCCTTCGAACCCGGCCGGCACGGCAAGGCGGACATGACCGCGGAGATCCGGATGCCGGACCGCGAGCGGGACCGCGGGTACGGCGGCCCGGCACCGATGAGCGGCCCGCCGATGCCGGCGTCGCCGATGAGCGGGCCCCCGATGAACGGCCCGCCGATGGGTGGCCCCCCGATGGGCGGTCCGCCGATGGGTGGCCCGCCGATGGGCGGCGGTCCGGGCATGGGCGGCGGTCCGGGCGGTGGCCCCAACGGCGAGCTGTACCGGGTGGACCAGCTGCGCCGGACGTTCCAGCCGCGGCGCTTCGGCAGCGGGTACGACCCGATGCAGGTGGACCGGCTGTTCGAGAGCATCCTGCAGGCCATGTCCGGCCGCGGCCCCATGCCGGTCCCCGAGAACGAGCTCGACACGCTGCAGTTCGGGCTGGTTCCGGGCGGCTACTTCGAGGCCGAGGTGGACGCGGCGCTCCGCGAGGTCAAGGACATCCTGCTGCGCCGTCGCTGACCCGCAACGCGAAAAGGCCCGCCACCGGCGGGCCTTTCTCGTGTCCGGACGTTACTGGTCGTTCGGCTTCAGCCCGTTGCGCCGCAGCACCGCGTCCACCGCCACCGTGGCGAGCAGGGCCAGCGCGGTGAGGACGAGGAACACGTTCTCGGTGTTGCCCTCGTGGTTACCCCACAGGTACAGCAGGATGACGACGGCCGAACCGATGGCGCCGATCCGGGCCCACTTGCGGTTGCCCGGCTTGAGCTGGTCGGGGGCGTAAACCGGCTGTTCTTCCGCGGCCACTGTCGGTGCCTCCTCCACGAACGATCACGTCTGTCAACCAGTCTGACACGAGCCCGATGCGGCCATCTCACCAACCCGGCTGTAGTTTCGATGCCGTCAAGGCGAGCGGACAAAGGGAGTACGCGGTGCGGATCACGGGCACTGGGCACGCGAGCATGCGGATCGACACGGCCGCCGGCAGCATTCTGTGCGATCCGTGGGTCAACCCGGCGTACTTCGCGTCATGGTTCCCGTTCCCGGACAACTCGCTGCTGGACTGGGAGACGCTCGGCGACGTCGACTACCTGTACGTCTCGCACCTGCACCGGGACCACTTCGACGCCGCCCACCTCAAGCGGTTCGTCAGCAAGAAGGCCACGGTGCTGCTCCCCGAGTACCCGACCAGCCAGCTCGAGGACGAACTGCGCGACCTCGGCTTCACCAGCTTCCTGAAGACGAAGTCGAACCAGGTGCACGAACTCGACGGCGGCCTCAAGGTGATGATCCAGGCGCTGATCAGCCCCACCGACGGCCCGATCGGCGACTCGTCGCTCTGGGTGGAACACGACGGCATCCGAGTGCTGAACCAGAACGACGCCCGCCCCACCGACCTGTCCACGTTCGCCGAACTGGGCCACGTGCACGCGCACATGCTGCAGTTCTCCGGCGCGATCTGGTACCCGATGGTCTACGAACTGCCGCAGGCGGCGAAGACCGCGTTCGGCAAGCAGAAGCGCGACCGGCAGTTCGACCGCACCTGGCGGTACATCGACGACCTCAAGGCGTCGCACGTCTTCCCGATCGCCGGCCCGCCGTGCTTCCTCGACGACGAGTTGTGGCAGTTCAACGACATCCACGGCGACGAGGGCAACATCTTCCCCGACCAGTCGGTGTTCATGACCGAGTACGCGAAGGTCGGCGGCACCAACGGCATCGTGCTCCTCCCCGGCAGCACGACGTCACTGACCTCGTCCGGCGAGGCGACCACCACCCACCCGACCGACGTCGACGAGTTCTTCGCCAACAAGAAGGCGCACCTCGAGGAGATGCGGGAGCGCAAGGCGCCGATCATCGCCGCCGAGAAGGCGTCCTGGCGGCACCCCGAGATCGACGTGCTGGGCGAGCTGAAGAAGCGCATCGAGCCGCTGCTGGAAGAGTCGATCTACCTGGCCAAGGGCGTGGGTGGCCCGGTCCGGTTCGACCTGGTCGGCTACGACGACGACGCCGTCGAGTCAATCGTGGTGGACTTCCCCGGCAAGCAGGTCCGGCCGTACGCCGACGAGAAGGTCCGCTACCGGTTCCGCACCCAGCGGGAGCTGATCGAACACCTGATCCACATCGACGAGGGCGACTGGGTCAACTCGCTGTTCCTGTCCTGCCGCTTCTCCGCGGCCCGGATCGGGCAGTACAACGAGTTCGTGTACGCGTTCTTCAAGTGCCTCTCCGAGGAACGCCTGCAGTACGCCGAGGGCTGGTACGACGAACACGAGCGCTCGGTGGACGCCGAGGACACGACGCTCGGCGACTGGACCGTCCAGCGGCGCTGCCCACATCTGAAGGCCGACCTGTCCCGCTTCGGCATCGTGGACGGCAACGTGCTGACGTGTCAGTTGCACGGGTGGAAGTTCGACCTGCCGTCCGGTCGGTGCCTGACGAGCGTGGGGCACTCCGTACGCGCCAGCCGCAACGTCGACAACCCGGCCTGACGTCGCGCCGGGTGGCGCTCGTCACCGGCCCAGGTCACGGAGGATGCGTCGGGCGGCGTTGTGGCCGGCGGCGCCGATGACGCTGCCGGCCGGGTGGGCTCCGGCCGAGCCGGCGTACAGCCCGTCCAGGCCGGTGGCGTAAGGCATCCGCTGGTCGAAGGCGACCGTGTTGTCCACGTGGTGGATGTGGCCGCCGGTGATGCCGAAGTGCCGTTCGATGCCGGGCGGGGTGAGCGGCATCGTGTCGGCCACCAGGCCGGACGTGCCGGGCGCGTAGCGGTCGCAGATCTCCAGGAGGCGGGTCACGTAGCCGGGCAGCTCGGCCTCCCAGGTGGTGCCGGCGAGCTGGTACGGCACCGACTGCACGAACAGCGCCGACGAGTGGTGGCCGGCCTCGTCCTGCAGGGACGGGTCGACGGTGGTGTGCAGGTACCACTCGATGGTCGGCTCGGCGGGGAGCCGCCCGGCCTGCACGTCGGCCCACATCGCCCGCAGGGCTGCCATCGGGGAGTCCGACTCGGCCAGGCCGGCCAGGCCCGCGGAGCCGGGCAGCAGGTGGATGGTCGAGCCGAACGGCGACGCGGCGTCGTCCGGGAGGCAGGCGAAACGGGGCAGCCCGGACAGCGCCAGGTTGATTTTCAGGGTGGTGCCGGGGCGCCGTACGGCGGCCATCCGCTCGGTGAGGGCGGCGGGCAGGGCGCCGTCGGGGACGAGGTCGATGAGCCGGTACGGGTCGCAGGCGCCGAGGACCACCCGCGCCTCGACGGTGCGGCCGTCGGCGAGCGCCACCCCGGACACGGCCTGCCGGGTGACCGTCACGGCGCTCACCGGGGTGCCGGTGAAGAGCTTGGCGCCGGCGGCCCGGGCCGCGTCGGCGAACGTGCGGGACACCGTGCCCATGCCGCCGGCCGCGATCATCCAGGTGCCGTCGGCGCCGGGTAGCCGGCACATGTTGTGCACCAGGAAGTTGTGGCCGGTGCCGGGGTCGTCGGGGCCGGCGTTGAGTCCGGACAGGCCGTCGGTCACCGCGTACATGCTCATCAGCAGTTCGCTCTTGAAACCGAAGCGGCCCAGGTAGTCGGCGACCGAGCCGCGTACCAGATCGATGAAGGTGCTCTGCAGTTGCGGCCGGATGTGCCGGTCGGCGATCTCCTCCACCGGGCCGGGCTCGGCGAGCCAGGCCGGCGCGAGGTCGGCGCGCAGCGCGGCGATCTCGACGGCCATCGCCTCGTCCGCGGCGATGTCGCGGGGGGAGAAGAAGCGTTCCATCTGCGCGCGGGTGGCCGCGCGGTCCGAGCCGAACAGCAGGTACGGCGAGCCGGGGTCGCCCGGTGTGGGCAGGAAGTAGTGCGGGTCGCGGCGCAGTACCGGGATGTCCAGGTCGAGCGTGCGCAGGAGTTCCGGCGGCATCAGGCCCAGCAGGTACGAGCCGGTCGACTGGCCGAGGCCGGGGACCTTGGCGAACGGCCGTTCGGTGCGGGTGGCGCCGCCCAGCACGTCGGCCGCTTCGAGCACCACGACGTCCAGTCCGGCGCGGGCCAGCAGCACCGCCGAGACCAGCCCGTTGTGGCCGGCTCCGATGATCACCACGTCGGCCCGGCCGGGGAGCGTTCCATCGGTCATGGAGGCCGAGCCTAGCGCGCGAGTTGGCGCAGGGTTCCGTGTAGTTCGCGTTCGAACAGTGGCTCGATGTCGGTCATGGCCCACTGCAGATGCCCGAAGACCTCCATCGCCACCATCCCGTACAGGCGGGTCCAGGACGCGACGAACAGGTACACCACGGGCAGCGGGAAACGGTCGCCGAACGTGTCCAGGTACGGCTGGAACGCCTGCCGCAGGTCCGGATCGAGGGACTCGGCGGCTTCGGGCAGGGGATGCTGGGCGAGATGTTCCTCCAGGACCGTGAAGAACGACTCGGCGAACCGGGCTCCGGCGTCATTGGCGGGGCTGCAGTCGGCGGCCATCGGGGTGACGCCGGGGATCGGGCTGCCGAACATCAGCGCGAACTCCGCCGGGTGCGCCAGCGACCAGCGGCGGAAGCCGCGGGCCAGGTGCGCCACCCGGGTGAGCGGCGGTGCGCCGGCGTGCGCGGCGGCCACCTCCTCGACGGAGATCCGCAGTTCTTCGAACAGGTCGGTGACGATGGCCCGGACCAGCGCGTCCAGGCTGTCGAAGTAGCGGTAGATCGCGGGCGCGGTCATGCCCATGTCGCGGGCGATGGCCCGCAGCGAGATGGCCGCCGGACCGCCGGTCACCAGAAGGCGACGGCCGGCCTGCTTGATCTCGGTGACGGTCGCCGTGCGCAGCCGGTCCCGGCGGCTGGGCGTGGTCGTCGTCATAGTGGTCTCCGTTTGACGTGAGCGAACGCCGTTGTAAGAGTAAACGGTGTTCACTCGGATGAGCGCCGTTAGATCGCGACTGTAACGGCCCGCGGGGAGGCAGGACCATGTTCGGTTGGTGGGGACGGACCGTCGTACGGGTGCGGTGGTGGGTGGTCGCGGCCGCCGCGGCCCTCGTCGTGGTCGGCGCCACCTGGGGCGCCGGCGTCTTCGGATCGCTGGCCGGCGGCGGGTACGACGACCCGGACAGCGAGTCCAACCGCGCCGCCCGGGCCATCGCCGAACAGCTCGGCCAGCGCCCGCCGGACCTGCTGGTGCTCTGGTCCAGCGACACCGCGACGGTCCAGGACGCCGGGTTCCGCTCCGCGGTCACCGAGGCGGTCACCCGGATCCGGGCCCTGCCGCAGGTCGCCTCCGTCGCCAGCTACCTCGACCCGGCCTCGCCGCAGCTGGTGAGCGACGACCGGCGCGCGACGTACGCGGTGGTGCAGCTCGCCGCCGCCGACGAGGACGGCAAGCTGGCCGCGTACGAGGAGATCGAACCGCGGCTCGGCGCGGCCGGCCTGACCACCACGGTCGGCGGCAGCGTCGGCTTCGGGGCGCAGGCCAACGCGCAGACCGAGAAGGACATCACCCGGGCCGAGATCTTCTCGCTGCCGGTGCTGTTCGTGCTGCTGGTACTGATCTTCCGCGGGCTGGTGGCGGCGCTGTCCCCGCTGGTCGTCGGCGGCATCGCGATCCTCGGCGCGCTGGTGGCGGTGCGTGCGCTCACCTACCTGACCGACATCTCGGTCTTTGCGATCAACGTGATCACGCTGCTCGGGCTGGGCATGGCGGTGGACTACTCGCTGTTCGTGGTCAGCCGGTTCCGCGAGGAGCTGGCGGGCGGGCGGGACGTGCCGGCCGCCATCCGGATCACCGTGGCCACCGCCGGCCGTACCGTCGTGGTCTCCGGTCTGACCATCGTGCTCGCGCTGGCCAGCCTGCTGATCTTCCCGCAGCCCTTCCTGGGCGGCATGGCCATCGGCGGCATGGCCGCCGTGCTGATCGCCATGCTGGCCGCGCTCACCGTGCTGCCCGCGGCGCTGTCGCTGCTCGGCCACCGGATCGACGCGCTGCGCATCCCGCTGCCGGCGTCGAAGCGCGAACCCGGCGCCGGCTGGGCCCGGCTCGCCCGCAGCGTGATGCGGCGCCCGGTGCTCTACCTGGTCGGCGTGCTCGCGGTGCTGGTGGTGTTCGCGCTGCCGTTCAGCCGGGTGCAGTTCGGCGGGTTCGACGAGCGGGTGCTGCCCGCGGACACCCCGGCCCGGATCGTGGGCGAGGCGCTGCGCAACGACTTCCCCGGCGGTGGGATCACCCCGATCAACGTGTACGCACCGGACGGCGACGCCGCGGCGCTGGCATCGCGGATCACCGGGCTGCCCGGAGTATCCGGCGCCGACGTCACCGCGCCCACCCTGGTCACCGTGACCACCTCGGCGGAACCCACGTCCGCCGAGGCCCGCGGTGTGGTGCGGGACATCCGCGCGCTCGATCCGGACGTGCTGGTCGGCGGCCGGGCCGCGATCGACCAGGACCTGCTGGACAGCCTCGCCGACCGGCTGCCGTGGATGGCACTGATCATGGCGGCGGCCACCATGATCCTGCTGTTCCTGGCGTTCGGCTCGATCCTGCTGCCGATCAAGGCGGTGCTGATGAACCTGGTCTCCATCGGCGCCTCGTTCGGCGTGGTGATCTTCATCTTCCAGGACGGCCACTTCGAGGACCTGCTGCGCTTCGAGTCGACCGGATACATCGAACCCAGCAATCTGATCCTGGTGCTGGCCGTGCTGTTCGGCCTGGCCACCGACTACGAGGTGTTCCTGCTGTCCCGGGTGCGCGAGGAGTGGGACGCGGGCCGGGACAACACCGCGGCGGTCGCCACCGGCCTGCAGCGCACCGGCCGGATCATCACCGCGGCGGCGCTGCTGCTCATCGTCGTGGTGGGCGGCTTCGCCACCGGCGGCGTGACCGTCGTCAAGCTCATCGGCGTCGGCATGATCGTGGCGATCATCGTGGACGCGACGCTGGTCCGGGCACTGCTGGTGCCGGCGACGATGCGGCTGCTGGGGCACTGGAACTGGTGGGCTCCGGGACCGCTGGCACGGTTCTACGCCCGGTACGGGATCTCCGAGGCGCCCGATCCGGCTCCGGCTCCTCCCCCTCGAGAGCCTGCACCCGCTTAGCCCGCTGGAACGTGCTCGCGCTCTGGGTGGCCGCGTAGCCGGCCAGCACGATGACGTGGAACAGGTAGAGCCACAGCCCCACCGCGATCACGCCGCCGATCTCGGTGAAGCCGCCGAACGGCACGCCCAGGTCCAGCGGCAGCGCGCAGAACAGCACGAAGCCATGCAGGAAACCGGACAGGTTCGCGGCGGTGAACGAGCCGACCAGCACCGTCGCGAGCCACTCCGGCCGGCCCGGCGCCAGGTACCGGTACACCCAGAGCACCACCGGCGTCAGCACCAGCCAGGCGGCGAAGAAGGACAGCACCACGCCGCCGACCGCGTACCAGCCGCCGCGCACCCAGAGCCCACTGGTGACCGGCAGCGCCAGGAACAGCGCGAGCAGCAGCGCCGGCGCGGCGGCCAGCAGCGGCAGCCACAGCACCCGCCCGCGCCAGCCGACCAGCTGCTCACCCGGGTCGCGCAGCGAGACGAACGCGCGGCGCAGGCCCTCGCCGTACAGGGTGGCGGGCAGCAGGCTGGCCAGCGCCAGCATCGGGGTGAGCCCGAGGCCGGCGTCGATCAGCAGTTGCAGCGCGCGCGGCGCACCGATCGCATCCGGCAGCGCGGCGATGGTGTGCCCGGTCAGCCGCCGGACCCGGTCCGCCCCGGCGATCAGCCCGGTGATCCAGATGGCGAGCAGCGCCACCGGCACCACGGCGATCCCGGCGTAGAACGTCACCGCGGCGGCGTGCAGGGCGACATCGCGCCCCGCCAGCAGCCGGAACGGCGCCGCGACAACCTTGCGTACCCGTGCCAGCCACCGTCGCATGGGCTCTTCATACCCACTTATCCACAGGCGGATACGAAAGGCGGGTAACGGTACGCTGAGTTCGGCACGATGTCCGGTGGAGGTGAGATCCATGGCAGCGCCCGCCCGCAAACCGTCGTTCGACAATCTCGGCACGGTCAGCCAGCCGTGGACCGCGCAGTTGGCCCTGGACCTGCTGCCGGAGCGCGACGGCCCCAGGATCGAAGTCATCCGGGGGAGCGTCATCGTGACACCACATGCCGGCTATGACCATCAGGACATCGAGATCGAGCTGTGCTACCGCCTCAAGCAGGCTGCCCTGCCCGCTGGACTGTGGGTCTATGCCGAGGTCAATGTCGTTTCCGGTGACGACCTGTTCATCCCCGACCTGGCCGTGCTGCGGCGTTCCGGTGGCGGCCACAAGACGATGCCCATCACCGATGCGGTGCTGCTCGGCGAGATCGTCTCCAGCGGTAACCGGCGCAAGGATCTGGTGGACCGCCCTCGGGAGTATGCCGAGGCCGGCGTGCCGTACTTCCTCCGGGTGGACGCGCGCAACCGGGTGCCCGGCTTGGTGTTGCATGAGCTTGTTGACGGTGCGTATCGCCCGGTCGTGGCCACCGCCGCCGGCACGGTGTTCGCCATGACAGCGCCGTTCACCTTCTCGGTCGACCCGGCGGAGTTGCTTGGCGACGCGGGCTGAGCGCGGGCCGCGTGCGGACGTCCGGGAAGATGGCGGGCATGCGTGAGCTTGTCCTGCTCGGTTCGACCGGGTCCATCGGCACCCAGGCCATCGACATCGTCCGGCGCAACCCGGACCGGTTCCGGGTGGTGGCGCTCGGCGCCGGCGGCGGCAACGTCGAGTTGCTCGCCGCGCAGGCCCTGGAGTTGCGGGTCGACGTGGTCGGGGTGGCGCGGTCCAGCGTCGTGCAGGACCTTCAGCTGGCGTTCTACGCGGAGGCCCAGAAGCAGGGGTACGCCACCGGCGGCTTCAAGATCCCGAAGATCGTGGCGGGACCGGACGCCATGACCGAGCTGGCGCAGTGGCCCTGTGACGTGGTGCTCAACGGCGTGGTGGGCAGCCTGGGGCTGGCGCCGACGCTGGCCGCGCTGGGCTCCGGGCGTACCCTCGCGCTCGCCAACAAGGAGTCGCTGGTAGCCGGCGGCCCCCTGGTCCGGGCGGCGGCGACGCGGCCGGGGCAGATCGTGCCGGTCGACTCCGAACACTCCGCGCTCGCCCAGTGCCTGCGCGGCGGGGCCGGCACCGAGGTACGCCGGCTGATCCTCACCGCCAGCGGCGGCGCGTTCCGGGACCGGCGGCGGGACGAGTTGGCGAACGTCACACCGGACGACGCGCTCAAGCACCCGACCTGGGACATGGGTCCGGTCGTCACGATCAACTCGGCCACCATGGTGAACAAGGGTCTCGAGGTGATCGAGGCACACGAGTTGTTCGGGGTGCCGTACGACGCGATCGAGGTCATGGTGCACCCGCAGTCCGTGCTGCACTCGCTGGTGGAGTTCCGGGACGGCTCCACGCTGGCCCAGGCCAGCCCGCCCGACATGCGGCTGCCGATCGCGCTCGCGCTGGCCTGGCCGGATCGCGTGCCGGAGGCCGCGGCCGCGGTGGACTGGCGGGAGGCGCACAACTGGGAGTTGCGCCCGCTGGACCACGACACGTTCCCGGCGGTCCGGCTCGCGAAGCAGGCCGGTGCCGCGGGACACTGCCGTCCGGCGATCTACAACGCCGCGAACGAGGAGTGTGTGGCCGCGTTCGTCGCCGGTCGGCTACCTTTTCTGGGCATCGTCGCGACGCTCGAGGCGGTGCTCGCGGCGGCTCCGGACTTCCCCGAGCCAGGTACGGTCGATGAGGTGCTTGCCGCGGAGGCATGGGCGCGTGCCCAGGCCCAGCGGATGATCGCGCATGCGGCAGAAGGAGCCTGATGCTGTACTGGCTAGGTGTGGCGGCGTTCGCGCTGGCCATTTTGATCTCGGTGAGCCTGCACGAGGCCGGCCACATGATCACCGCCAAGCGTTTCGGCATGAAGGTCACCAAGTACTTCGTCGGCTTCGGCCCGACCGTGTTCTCCTTCCGGCGTGGCGAGACCGAGTACGGCCTGAAATGGATCCCGCTCGGCGGCTTCTGCAAGATCGTCGGGATGACGCCGCAGGACGACGACGTGGACCCGGCCGACCAGCACCGCGTGATGTGGCGTTACCCGGTGTGGAAGCGCACGGTGGTGATGTCGGCGGGGTCGATCACGCACTTCCTGCTGGCCGTGGTCGCCATGTGGTTCGCCGCGGTCTTCGTCGGCCTGCCCAACCCGGACCTGCCGCAGAACGCGGCCGAGCAGCGCACCGCGCCGGCCGCGATCGAGGTCGGCGAGTGCGTGCAACTGGCGGTCTCCTCGACGCAGCCCTGCGCGGTCGGCCAGAACGGCAACGTGGCCGGACCGGCCGCCGCGGCCGGCCTCAAGGACGGCGACATCATCACCCGGGTCGGTGAGGTGCCGATCATCAACTATGGCCAGCTCACCGACGCGATCCGGTCGTCGAAGCCGGGGCCGGTGGAGTTCGGGTACACCCGCGACGGGCAGCCCGGCACCGCGACCGTCGACCTGGTGGCAGCCCAGCGCACCCCGCTGGACGACCCGGACGGACCGGTCAGCGAGGTGGCGGTGGCCGGCGTGGCGTGGACTACCGACGAGCCGGGGCTGGTCACGTACGGGCCGGTCGACGCGATCGGGGCCACCGGGGACTACAGCTGGACGATCGTCGAGGGTACGTTCGCCTCGCTCAAGCGGATCCCGGAGAAGGTCCCCGCGCTGTGGAACTCGATCACCGGCTCCGAGCGTGACCCGGACACCCCGATCAGCGTGGTCGGCGCGAGCCGGCTGGGCGGCGAGGCGATCGAGGCCGGCCTGCCCCAGATCTTCCTGATGATCTTCATCTCGCTGAACGTGTTCATCGGCATCTTCAACCTGCTGCCGCTGCTCCCGCTGGACGGCGGCCACATCGCCATCGCCTGGTTCGAACGCGTCCGGTCCTGGCTGTACGCCCGGATGAAGAAGCCGGACCCCGGACGGGTGGACTACTTCAAGCTGATGCCGCTGACCTACGTGGTCATCCTCATCGGCGGGGCCTTCACGCTGCTCACGATCACGGCCGACGTGGTCAACCCGATCTCGATCTTCGCTAGGTGAGTGACATGACCGCTGTCAGTCTCGGTATGCCGGCCGTACCCCCGCCGCCGCTGGCCCCGCGCCGGCACAGCCGCCAGATCATGGTGGGCCCGGTGGCGGTGGGCGGTGGTGCCCCGGTCAGCGTGCAGTCGATGACCACCACGCTCACCGCGGACGTCAACGCCACCCTGCAGCAGATCGCGGAACTCACCGCGTCCGGCTGCCAGATCGTCCGGGTCGCGGTGCCGTCGCAGGACGACGTCGAGGCGCTGCCGGCGATCGCGAAGAAGTCGCAGATCCCGGTCATCGCCGACATCCACTTCCAGCCGAAGTACGTGTTCGCCGCGATCGACGCCGGCTGTGCCGCGGTCCGGGTGAACCCCGGCAACATCCGCCAGTTCGACGACAAGGTCAAGGAGATCGCCAAGGCCGCCTCCGGCGCCGGCGTCCCGATCCGGATCGGCGTGAACGCGGGCTCGCTGGACAAGCGACTGCTGGCGAAGTACGGCAAGCCGACCGCCGAGGCGCTGGTCGAGTCCGCGCTGTGGGAGTGCTCGCTGTTCGAGGAGCACGACTTCCGCGACATCAAGATCTCGGTCAAGCACAACGATCCGGTTGTCATGATCCGCGCGTACCGGCAGCTCGCCGAGCAGTGCGACTACCCGCTGCACCTCGGCGTGACCGAGGCGGGCCCGGCCTTCCAGGGCACCGTGAAGAGCGCGGTGGCGTTCGGCGCCCTGCTGGCCGAGGGCATCGGCGACACCATCCGGGTGTCGCTGTCCGCGCCGCCGGTCGAGGAGATCAAGGTCGGCAACGCCATCCTGGAGTCGCTGGGCCTGCGCGAGCGCGGCCTGGAGATCGTCTCCTGCCCGAGCTGCGGCCGCGCCCAGGTGGACGTCTACACGCTGGCCGAGCAGGTCACCGCGGCGCTCGAGGGTTTCCCGGTGCCGCTGCGGGTCGCGGTCATGGGCTGCGTCGTCAACGGACCGGGCGAGGCACGCGAGGCGGACCTCGGCGTCGCGTCCGGCAACGGCAAGGGCCAGATCTTCGTGAAGGGCCAGGTCATCAAGACCGTGCCGGAGTCGATCATCGTGGAGACGCTGGTCGAGGAGGCGCTCCGGCTGGCCGACCAGATGGGCGCGGAACTGCCGGACGAGCTGCGCGAGCTGCTGCCGGGGCCGACGGTCACGGTTCACTAGTGCGGTCCGACCGTGGTGTTCCACTGGAGCGCTCCAGTGGGACACCCCCGGGGGTTGCCCGGCGCCCACGCCGGAGGGCCC
>NZ_JAIWNC010000015.1 GCF_020216025.1 Jidongwangia harbinensis
TACTGTTGGGGGGCCCGCGGGGGGGTCCCCCGGGGCGCCCCCCGGCCCCCCCCCACGGTCGTTTCCCGGCCTCACTCGCTGTCGGCCAGGATGGCGTACAGCCGGCGCTTGGTGTCGTTGAGCACCTCGAGTGCCCGCTGCCGCTGCTCCGGCGTGCCGTTGAAGCCGACCTGCTTGAGCGCGCCCATGATGCCGACGGCCGCGTCGCGGAAGTCCTGGGCCTGCGACATGGTGTCGTCGGTGAACTGTGCCCACGGCGGATTCTGCGCCGCGGCCTCGGCCTCGGCCCGGCCGGCGTCGGTGAGCCGGTAGCTCTTGCGCCCGGTGCCGGCCTCCGGCTCGATCAGGCCCTCGTCCTCCAGGAGCTGGAGGGTCGGGTAGATCGAGCCCGGGCTGGGCCGCCACATGCCGCCGGTGCGGCTCTCCAGTTCCTGAATCAGCTCGTACCCGTGCATCGGCCGCTCCAGCAGAAGTGCCAGGACCGCGGTGCGCACGTTGGGCCGGCTGCCACGCCCGCCGCGGCGGTGGCCGCGTTCGCCGCGCCCGCCGAAGCCCTCCGGACCGGCGCCGAACGGGAACCCGGGCGGGAAGCCGAAGCCGCGCATCCAGGCGACATACGGATGGCCCTCGTGGTGGTGCTGGTGATTCCTCATGACTATCTCCGATCTATTGCCGATACGTTGACGATATATCGGCAACGTATCGGCAGCAAGGGTTTCTTTGCTGCATGGGGGACGGTCGGCCGGTCCGACCGGACATCTGGCAATCTGATAACCGTGCTGACGGTGCCCGTGCGCCAGCTCGGTGAGTCCGAGCGGGCAACGGTCGAGCGAATCCTCGACCACGACCCCTACGCCGGCGCCCAGATCGCCGAGCGTGTGGCGGCGCACGGCCTGAACTGGTGGCGGGCGGACGGCCGCGTGTACGGCTACGGCTCCGGCCGCAAAGTCGAGTCACTGTGCTGGTCCGGCGCGCACCTGGTGCCGGTCTGCGCCACCGCGCCGGCCGTCGCCGCGTACGCCGAGGTGCTCGGCGCCGAACCGCGCATCTGCTCGTCGATCATCGGCCGAGCCGACGCCGTGCTCGACCTGTGGAGCCGGCTCGGCGGGCACTGGGGGCCGGCCCGCGACGTGCGCCCCGATCAACCGCTGCTGGTCGCGGACTCCGAGCCGCCGATCGCCCCGGACCCGGGCGTCCGGCTGGTGCAGCCGCACGAGGTGGACCAGCTCTTCCCGGCGGCCGTCGCCATGTACTCCGAGGAGGTCGGCGTCTCGCCGCTCATCGACGACGGCGGCCGTGGCTACCGGCGGCGGATCGCGGAACTGGTACGCGCCAGGCGGGCGTACGCCCGGTTCTCCGGCGACCGCGTGATCTTCAAGGCCGAGCTGGCGGTCGTCACCCGCCGCACCACACAGGTCCAGGGCGTGTGGGTCGATCCGGAGTTCCGGGGCAGGGGCCTGGCGACGGCGGCCATGGCGGCGGTGACCGCCGACGCGCTGCGCCGGGTGGCGCCCACGGTCAGCCTGTACGTGAACGACTACAACACCCCGGCCCGCCGGGTGTATGCGCGGTGCGGGTTCGTCCAGTCGGGGACGTTCGCCACGGTGCTCTTCTAGCTGTCACCTCGCCGGCCTGCTGTGGTCTGGGCCGGCCTTTCGCCGGCTGCCCTAGTCGGTCAGGTCGTTGGCCGGGTCTGCGGTCAGGTCGTTTGCCGGGTCTGCGGTCGGGTCGTTTGCCGGGCCTGGTGGCTGCGGGTCAGCGCCCGAGCTGTCGCAGCAGGTCCAGGCTCGGGTCGCCCTCCGGCGTGCCGATCAGCGCCATCACCGGCACGGTGACCCCGGCGTCGGCGTATGCCTGCACCTTGGCCCGGCACTCGTCCGGCGTGCCGTGCACGACCAGCTCATCCACCACCGCGTCCGGGATCGCGGCGAGCGCACCCTTGCGGTCGCCCGCCGCCCACCGGTCCCACATCTGCCCGAGCGCGGGCTCGCGGCCGAGCCAGCGGTGGAACGCGGCATACGCCGGGACGGTCAGGTATGCCGCGATGAGGCGGCGAGCCGCGCGGCGCGCGTGCGCCACGTCGCTGGTGGGACAGACGAAGATCCGCGCGGCCACCTCGAACCCCGGACCGGCGTCCCTGGTCTCCGCCAGCACCGTCGGCACGTCCCGTGCGGCGAGCCAGTTCAGGATCACCCCGTCGGCCTCGGCCGCCGCCAGGCGGAGCATGCCGGGTCGCAACGCCGCCAGCATGATCGGCGGTGGCGTGGCGATCGGACGTTCGAGGCGGAAGCGGCGTACCGCGAAGGTCTCGAACTCGCCGTCCACCAGGTCGCCGGCGAGCGCCGCGCGGAGAAAGCGCAGGACGTCGCGGCTGCGGGCGAACGGTTCGTCGAAGTCGACCGCGTTCCAGTCGCCGACCACGACCGGTGAGGACGCCCCGATGCCCAGTTGGAAGCGACCGGGCGCCGCCTCCGCCAGGGCCGCGGCACTCATCGCCAGCAGCCCCGGCCCGCGCGTGAACACCGGCGCGATCGCGGTGCCGAGCCGGAGACGTGGCTCCCAGGCGGCGGCCAGGGTCAGCGGCGTGAACGCGTCCGAGCCGGCGACCTCCGACGACCAGACATCGGTGAAGCCGGCGTCGGCCAGCGTCGCGTAGACGGTGGCGTGCTCGGCCAGCGGAACCCCACTCAGCGGGACGGTCATGCCCCATCGCGTCGACATCCCCCGATCTTGCCGGGCGCGGCCGGTCCGGTCCACCGTGGGCGCTCACCGGCGCGCCCCCGACAGGATCACCAGGAGCGCCACCACCCGCTCGCCGGGCACCGCATAGCGCCCGCGGCCGGACGTGCGCAGCCAGCCGGCGGCGACCAGCTGACGCAGGTGGTGGTAGAGCTGCCCGGTGGTGCCGAAACCCTCCTCGGCGGCCAGCTCGGCGGCGGTGCGTACCCCGGCCAGCACGCGACGCAGCAGCAGCAGGCGCACCGGATGGCCCAAGGCGCCGAGGGTCTCTGCCGAGTCGGCCCAGTCGGCCTCGAGCAGGTCGTCGACCGCCGTGCCGTGCTGCCAGTCGTAGTGCTCGCCGGTGGGCAGATCGACCGTGCCGGTGAACAGCACCGCGCCGTGCGCGAAGTCGGCGGCGTGGGCACGCAGGCCCTCCAGCGCCCAGAAGGTGTCGGTGGACGGCGGAGCCGGCGGGGCCGGCGGGGCCGGGTGATCGGGGCGGGCGATCAGCTCGGCGAGTTGCTGTTCCAGTGCCGAGACCCGGGTTTCGAGCGATTCCATGGCTCCACTTTTACGGAATTACGTAGTACTGTCAAGAGGGAGGTGCCGATGAGCCAACTCACCGCGATCACCAGGAGCAGGCGTTCCAGTCCCGCGCTCAGCGGGCCCCGGCCGGCCAGGAGCATGGTCAGGCCGAGCGTGCCGCCGGTCGGGACGGTGCCGGCCACGGCGACGGTGGCCAGCCGACGCTGGGCGGTGCGCACGTCGGCGAGGGCGACCCCGGCCATCGCCGCTGCCAGCAGCACCATGCCGACGATGCTGGCCGCCGTGTGGACGACGTCGGCGGGCGTGGTGGGTTCGAAGGGCGGCAGCGGGCACTGGTTACTGCACGGGACGACGGCCGACGTGCCGGCCAGCACCGCGGCGGCGGCGAGCAAGGTGGCCGCCAGGCGGGCCGACCGCACGAACACCGGCTTGTCGGCCCAGGCGCGGATCCGTCGTACGCGCCGGACGAGGGCTGTGGTCCGGTTGGGCGTCTCGCGTGCGTCTTCGGCTGTCGGCCGCCCCGCTCTTTCCGGCAAGGCTGTCGTCCGGTCGGGCGTTTCCGGCGGGAACACAGGCTTCGGCACGCCGACCGCAGCACCCTTCGGGTGCGTGCCCGGCCCGGCGCGCAGGACCAGCGCCGGGCCCAGCAGGGCGACGCCGAGGGCGAGCAGGGACAGCCCCCATCGGTACGCGATCGCGAGCGGCTGGCCGGCGGTGCCCGCCTCGCTCACGTACCCCTGGGTCCACGGTCCGGGCGCGGCGACCACGGCGACCAGCATGATCGTCGCACCGGCCAGCACGAACGCGCCGGCGCCGAGACCGATGGCGGTCCGGGAGCGATCGCTGATCATGAGCGCCATGATGATCCACGCCCGGAGGTCGCGGTCCGGGGACCCGCCGCGCGACACCGGCCGGGAAGCCGGAGCGGACCGGACCCCGGATACGACCGGCGGCCGACCGGGCCGAGCTTCGCAGCCGCCTGCTCAGCCTGTGCGCGGCGTCCCGTCCGGGCGGGTGGCCCCGTCAGTCCACCAGGGCGCGACTGCGCCACGCGATGGACACCGGCGTCCTCCCGTTGGTGCGCAGCAGCGATCCCTCGTAGATGCGTGCACCCACCGCCAGGAAGATCACCGCGGCGACGGTCAGCAGCGCGAGCGACGCGATCGGCTCCCAGCCCGCCGCCTCGTCGTTGAACAGCCGGATCGGCATGGCCACCGGCGACGACAGCGGCAGGTAGGAGAGCACCTTCATGGCGGTGGCGTTGTCGGACAGGAAGACCACCGCGAAGAACGGGATCATCACGGCCATCTGCAGCGGGGTGGACACGCCGCCGACGTCCTCCTGGCGGGCGGCCAGCGCTCCCACCCCGGCCCACAGGGTGGCCAGCATGACGAAGCCCAGGACGAAGAACGGCAGGAACCAGGCGATGGCGGGCCCGATCTGGCCGACCACGCCGGCGTCCACCTCGGCGATCTGCATGCCGACGTAGGACACCACGGCGATCAGCGCGATCTGGCCGAACGCGAGCAGCGTCATGGCGGCGACCTTGCCGGTCAACAGCGCGCGGACCGGCACGCTCGACACCAGGATCTCCACGATCCGGCTCTGCTTCTCCTCGGTGACGCTCTGCGCGATCTGCAGCCCGAAGGCGAACGACGTCATGAAGAACACGAAGGCCAGCGCGAACGGCACGATGAACTCGACGAACGGGTCCAGCGAACTGGGTTCGAGCAACTGTACGGGCGGGGCGGTGCTGAGCGCCTGAACCACGTCCCCCGGCGCATCCTCCAAGGCGAGCACCCGGGGACCGGCGACCACCGCGGCCTCGACGTCACCGTCGCGGACCAGCCGCTCCGCCTCGGCGTCGGACGCCACGGCACGGACCTCCAGGCCGGCGTCGCGGAGCGCTTCCGCGGAGGGCGACGACGACGCGGCCGCGACGGTGGTGGGCCCGCCGTCCAGCAGGGCCGGGAGCACCGTGCTGGCCACCGCGATCAACAGAAAGAACGCGGTGCTGAACAGGAACGTCTTGTCGCGCAGCTTGACCTTGATCTCGCGTTCGGCGACCAACCGCGCCGCGGCGAAGGTGCTCATCGGGTGACCTCCCGGAAGATCTCAGCGAGCGAGGGGGTGACGGCGCCGAACGAGTGCACCGGACCGCGTTCCAGCGCGGCGTGCAGCACCGACTGGTTGTCGGCTTCCGGCGCCAGATCGAAGACGGCGCGGGGGCCGTCCAGTTCCACCAGGGTCACCCCGGCCTGGTCCCGGAGCCATCCGGCATCCGCCGCGACCTGGATCGCGAAGCGAGGCTGCGCGTACGACGCACGCAGCGCCGACCGGCTCCCCGACGCGCGGATTGAGCCGTCCGCGATGATCACCAGGTCGTCGCAGAGTCGCTCCACGAGTTCGAGCTGGTGGCTGGAGAACAGCACCGGCGCCCCGGCCGCGGCCCGCTCCCGCAGCACGCCCAGCACCGTGTCGACCGCGAGCGGATCCAGTCCGGAGAACGGCTCGTCCAGCACCAGCACCTCCGGCTCGTGTACCAGCGCCGCGGCCACCTGGACCCGCTGCTGGTTGCCGAGCGACAGCTTCTCCACCTGGTCGCCGGCGCGCTCGCCCAGCCCCAGCCGGTCCAGCAACGCCGCGGTGTTCCGGCGCGCGTCGGCACGGGTCATGCCATGCAGCTGACCGAGGTAGACGACCTGGTCGGAAACCGTCATCTTCGGGTACAGGCCCCGTTCCTCCGGCATGTACCCGAACCGCTGACGGGTCGGCCGGTCCAGCGGCGTCCCGCGCCAGGTCACCTGGCCGGAGTCGGCGGACAGCACGCCCAGCATGATCCGCATGGTGGTGGTCTTGCCGGCTCCGTTGGCTCCCACGAAACCGGTCATCCGGCCCGCGGTCACCAGGAAGGAGACATCCTTGAGTACCTGTCGATCACCGAAGCTGCGGCTCACGGCGTCGACGTCCAACACGTCGGTCATACCTTGACGCTAGGCAAGCGGCGGCCTCCGCGCGTCCGGCCCGGGAACGATCACCAGGGTCATCCGCGCGGAGGACCCGGCCGCACCACACCCAGCTCGTACGCGAGCACCACCGCCTGGGTCCGGTCCCGCGCGCCCAGCTTCATCAGCACCCTGCTGACGTGGGTCTTCACCGTGGTCTCGCCCAGCTGCAGGTCAGCGGCGATCTCCGCGTTCGTGGCGCCGCCGGCCAGCAGCACCAGCACTTCGTGCTCGCGCGGGGTCAACTCCGCGAGGCGGCGCGGGTCGGAACCGGCGGTGACGCCCGGCCGGGCGAACGCGGCGATGACCCGGCGGGTGATCTGCGGGGCGAGCAGCGCGTCGCCGCGGGCCACGACCCGGACCGCGTCGGTCAGCGCCTCGGGCGTGCCGTTCTTGAGCAGGAAGCCGCTCGCGCCGGCCTGCAGGGCGGAGAACAGGTACTCGTCGTGGTCGAACGTGGTGAGGATCAGCACGGAGGGGCCGTTCGCCGTGGTGATCCGCCGGGTGGCTTCGAGGCCGTCCATCCCCGGCATCTCCACGTCCATCAGGATCACGTCGGGCCGGAGACGCTCCGCGAGATACACCGCCTGCTTGCCGTCGGACGCCTCGCCCACCACCTCGATGTCGTCCTCAATCTCCAGGATGACCCGGAACCCGGTGCGGACCAGTTGGTGGTCGTCCGCGAGCAGCACCCGGATCATGCCTGTGCCGCCAGTTCGCGCTGCACCGGGAGCCGGGCGCGTACCCGGAAGCCGCCCGTGGCGCGGGGGCCGGCCTCCACCGTGCCGTCGTGCACCGACACCCGCTCCCGCATGCCGATCAGGCCCATCCCGTCGCCCGTCCCGTCGCCCGGCGCGGTGCCCCCTCGGCCGTCGTCGGCCACGTCGATCTCCAGTTCCCGTTCGAGGTAGCGGATTCGCACGTCCACAGAGGAGGCACGCGCGTGCTTCAACGTGTTGGTCACGGCTTCCTGCACGATCCGGTACGCCGCCTGCGACACCGACTGGGGCACCGGCAGCGGGTCGCCGTACACGGTCAGGGTTCCGGTGAGGCCGGACTCCCGTACCCGCGTGATGATCTCATCGATCCGCTCCAGGCCGGCGGGCGCGGACGGCTCCGGTCCCGACGACGACGCCCGCAGGGCGCCGAGCATGCGGCGCAGTTCGTCCACCGCGGTGCGGGCGCTCTCCTCCACCGCGCCCAGCGCGGTCCGGGCCTTGCCCACGTCCTTGTCCAGCGCCCGCCGGGCCGCCGAGGCCTGAATGCCCATCACCGACACGTGATGCGCGACGACGTCGTGCAGTTCGCGGGCGATGCGCACCCGTTCGCCGAACACCGCACGCTCCTTCGCCTGGTCCTGCGCGGCGCGCAACTCCTCGGCCTGCTGCTCCAGCTGGTACTGACGGCGCGCCGCCAGCCATGCCGTCTCGCCGAACAGATAGGCGAAGCCGAAGATCAGGATATTGATCAGGACGCCGTTGGCCAGCGCGGCCAGCAACGGCGTGATCGGACCGGCGGCGTCCGTTCGGGTCTGCTCGCGGATCTCGTCGAAGGAGAGCAACCAGGAGATGCCCAGCCACACGAACATCGCGGAGATGGCGACGAGCCGCACCCAGCGCGCCCGATCCCGGTTGCGGCCCCAGGCGCCGAGCGCATAGATGGCGGCGAAGATCGCCCCCGAGGCGATCTGGGTCTCCTGCGAACCGCGCACCTGGCCGGCGATGAACACCGCCGCCACGACGAGCAGCGCGATCTCCGGATGCGTGCGCCGCCAGATCAGCGGCGCCGCCACCGCGAAGGCCAAGGCGTACTGCTCCGCGGCCCCCGGGGTGGTGCCGAAGGGGAACAGGCCCAGGCTCCGGGCCATCGCCACGTTCGCCAGCGCGGCCGCGACGGTGGCGAGTCCGATGTAGAGGTCGATGCGGCGCTGCCGGGCGGTGGGCCCGGGACGGTGCCAGTCGTCGAGGGTCGGCGGCGTGGGCATGCGGCGACCATCGCACATCGCCGGCGGCGACGGCGAGGGGGTATGGGGGGACCGGGCCGGAGACGGGCGGGTGATCAGGGGGGCGGGGGTGCGGGCCGGAGGCGGGCGGGTGGTCAGGGGCGGGGGTGCGGGCCGGGGACGGGCGGGTGGTCAGGGGGCGGGGGTGCGGTAATAGCTTGGCGTGGCGATGTCCGGGTGGGTCTGGGTGGGGACGTTGGCGTCGTCGTCCGGGGTGAGCGTGCCGCCGAGGTCGAGGATGTGGCGGTGCGCGGCGGCGAGCCGGTCCTCCAGGGTGACGATGCGGCACGCCGCGGTGAGGGGCATGCCCTCGTCGAGGAGTTGGCGCACGCGGCCGGCGAGCTGGAGCTGGTGCCTCGAGTAGCGGCGGTGGCCGCCCAGCGAGCGCTGCGGTTCGATCAGACCGGCCGTGCCGAGGCTGCGCAGGAAGGCAGGCGTCACGCCGATCATCTCGGCGGCGCGGCCCATCGTGTATGCCGGGTAGTCGGCGTCGTCAAACGCGGTGTTCATCATGCCTTCCACACAATCCAGGGCCCCGGCGGGTAACCGGGGCCCTGGCTGTTCAATTCTGGTGCCGACTGAGGTCGGCGCATGCGGTCGTTCGCCTGCGTGCCGCTAGCGATCGACCGTAGTGATGGGCATCGGCTGCGATCACCTCTTGTCGGGTCGGGGACGTTGCGATTTCGCTGAGATGCGGTATCTCGTCCTCCTTACGCCAACTCAAAGTTGTGCCAGTTGCTTGCCGGCTGTGCGTGGCCGACTCCTTGGATGTTATGCCCACCACGAGCGGATTTCTAGTGTCGCCGCTGTAGATTTTTGCTCGGGTGCTCGCTCGCGGGGGCGGCTGTCCGTTGCCGGTGGCGCGGTCGGCCTTCGTGGGCCGTCGGCCCGGCTCAGGGTCGGCGGGTTGTGGCGTGCGGTTGAGCCGGGTGCCGCGTGCCTCCGATGGATATGGCCACCCGGGCGGCGCCGCTGGTCGGCGGGTCGTCGCGGAGGAGGGGAGAGCGGTGGTGTGGCGGCGCGGGGACGGGCGCATGGCGCGGCGATGCCGCGTGAGAGAGAGGTGACCGCGTCCCCGCGCCGCCGCGGGAGGGCGGGCCCGTGCCTGCCCGCCCGAGGGGAGCCGGCGTCGGCCCGCCACGTGCGGGGCCGGTGTCGACCCGCCCTGGGTGAGCCGGTGTCGGCCCGCCGCATGGGAGCCGGTGTCGGCCCGCCACGTGCGGAGCCGGGGTAGGCCCGCTGTGTGCGGGGCCGGTGTCGGCTCCACGGTGTCGCGAGGCTTGCCGAGGGCCGCGCTTGCCTAGAAGTGTGCGGCCGTGGGTGATCGGCCGGCAACGCAATTAACCCAGCTCATTGACGCGCGTAACAACTGGGGGAGATCATTCCGACAGGCGTGGCCTGGATCACACCGCCCCTGGCTGAGGGAGAGACATGAGCACTCCACCCGTCCCCAGCACCGACGAGGAACGACTCGCCCAGCTCGGCTACCAACAGGAACTCCACCGTCGGCTGTCCGGCTTCTCGAACTTCGCGGTTTCCTTCTCGATCATCTCCATCCTGGCCGGCGCCATCACGTCGTACGGCATCGCCATGACCGCGGGCGGGCCGATGGCCATCACGCTCGGCTGGGTCTTCGTCGGCGTCATGGTCACGTTCGTGGCGCTGGCCATGGCCGAGGTGTGCTCGGCGTATCCGACCGCGGGCGCGCTCTACTGGTGGGCGGCCGCGCTGGCGAAACGCAACAAGGCCGCCTGGGCGTGGTTCGTGGGGTGGTTCAACTTCCTCGGCGAGGTGGCGGTGACCGCGGCCATTGACTTCGGAGCCGCGATCACCACGTCCGCGTTCCTCAGCCTGACCTTCGACATGGAGGTCACCGCCGGGCGTACCTTCCTGATCTTCCTGGTCATCATCGCCGTGCACGGCCTGCTGAACACGTTCGGCGTGAACCTGGTCCGGCTGCTGTCCGACGTCAGCGCGTGGTGGCACCTGGTCGGCGTGGCGGTCATCGTGGGCGTGCTGGCCATCGTGCCGGACCAGCACAAGCCGATCTCCGAGGTGTTCTTCGAGGTCCGCAACGAGACCGGCTTCACGTTCGCCGGGGCGTCGTTGTACGCGGTGCTGATCGGCCTGTTGATGGCGCAGTACACGTACACCGGCTATGACGCCTCCGCGCACGTCGCGGAGGAGACCCACGACGCGGCCCGCGCGGCGCCCAAGGGCATCGTGATGTCCGTGGTGGTCTCGCTGATCGCCGGATTCTTCCTGTTGTTCGCGATCACCTGGTCGATCCAGGACTACGACGCCCAGCGGACCACAGAACTGGGTCTGCCGCCGGCGCAGATCTTCATCGACGCGGCCGGCGACAACCTGGGCGCGTTCCTGCTGTTCATCTGCATGGTGGCGCAGTGGTTCTGCGGGATGGCGTCGGTGACCGCGAACTCGCGGATGGCGTACGCGTTCGCCCGGGACGGTGCGCTGCCCGGTTCGCGGCTGTGGAAGCAGGTCAACCCCCGCACGGGTACGCCGACGAACTCGATCTGGCTGTGCGTCACGCTGTCCACCCTGCTGGTGCTGCCGTCGTTGTGGAACACCACCGCGTATCTCGCCGCCACGTCGGTCGCGGTGATCGGGCTCTACATCGCGTACGTCGGGCCGGTGCTGTTGCGCCGGCTCAACCCGGACTTCCAGCCGGGGCCGTGGAACCTGGGCCGGTGGAGTGCGCCGGTGGGGTGGATCGCGATCGGCTGGGTAGTGGTGATCTGCGTGCTGTTCGTGCTGCCGCCGGCCAGTCCGATCACGCCGAGCACCTTCAACTACACGATCGTGGCGGTGGTGGTGGTGCTCGGTCTCGCGACGATCTGGTGGTTCGCCAGCGCCCGCAAGTGGTTCACCGGTCCGAAGCAGAATCTGATCGAGAAGGCGGCGCAGGGAGAACAGACCATGCCCACCATGCCGACCGACGGATAAGGAAACTGGATGCAACTCGAGGACCTTGATGTCGCCGTCGACAACGGCAGCATCGACACGGTGCTGCTGGCCCTGACCGACATGCAGGGCCGGCTGCAGGGCAAGCGCCTGCACGGCCGGTACTTCATGGACGAGGTGGCCGGTGGCGGCAGCGAGGGCTGCAACTACCTGCTCGCGGTGGACGTGGACATGAACACCGTCGACGGGTACGCGATGTCGTCGTGGAACTCCGGGTACGGCGACTTCGTGATGCGGCCCGACTTCGCCACGCTGCGCCGGGTGCCGTGGCAGCCGGGCACCGCGATGGTCCTCGCGGACCTGGAGACGACGGCCGGTGAGCCGGTGTACGCGTCGCCGCGCCAGATCCTGCGCCGCCAGCTGGACCGGCTGGCGGCGCACGGACTGACCGCGTACGCGGGCACCGAGCTGGAGTTCGTGCTCTACCGGGACACGTACGAGCAGGCGTTCCGGAAGAACTACCGGGACCTGGAGCCGGCGAACCAGTACAACGTCGACTACTCGATGCTCGGCACCGCGCGGGTGGAGCCCCTGCTGCGCCGGATCCGGAACGACATGTACGGCGCCGGCCTGGTCCCGGAGAGCGCCAAGGGCGAGTGCAACTTCGGCCAGCACGAGATCGCGTTCCGCTACGCCGAGGCGCTGACCTGCGCGGACAACCACGTCATCTACAAGAACGGCGCCAAGGAGATCGCCGCGCAGGAGGGCATGGCGCTGACCTTCATGGCCAAGCCGAACGACCGGGAGGGCAACTCCTGCCACATCCACTTCTCGTTGCGCGGCGACGACGACCGGTCCGCGATGCTCGGCGACGGCCCGGCCCACCTCAGCGTCACCGGGCAGCGGGCGGTGGCCGGGCTGCTCGCCACCATGCGGGAGTTCAGCCTGCTGTTCGCGCCGAACATCAACTCGTACAAGCGGTACCAGCCGGGTTCGTTCGCGCCGACCGCGCTGCGCTGGGGCGTGGACAACCGGACCTGCGCGCTGCGGATGGCGGGGCACGGGCAGGGGATGCGGGTGGAGAACCGGGTGCCGGGCGGGGACGTGAACCCGTACCTGGCGATCGCCGCGCTGGTCGCCGGCGCGGTGCACGGCATCGAGAACGAGTTGGCGCTGGAGGACGAGTTCGTCGGCAACGCCTACGACGACGCGCACGCCCCGCGGGTGCCGTCGACGTTGCGTGACGCCCACGAGTTGTGGGAGCTGAGTCCCACGGCGCGGGAGGCGTTCGGCGCGGAGGTGGTCGCGCACTACGCGAACATGGCGAAGGTGGAGCTGGCCGCGTACGACGCCGCGGTGACGGACTGGGAGCTGCGGCGCGGCTTCGAGCGCCTGTGATCCACTCGGGTGGTACACCACGGTTGTTATGGACGCCGGATAACGACGCTGGTGTTCCACTGGAGCACTCCAGTGGAACACCAGCGTCAGCGGAGGTGCGCGGGTGACTGAGGTGATCAACCCGGCGACGGGGGCGGTGCTGACGGACGTACCCGCGTCGGATCTGGCCCGGACCGACGCGGCGATCGAGCGTGCGCACCGGGCCTTCGCCGACTGGCGCGGGGTCGCCCCGGCGGACCGCGCCCGCCTGCTGCGCCGGTTCGCGGCGGTGGTCGACGCGCACGTCGACGAACTGGCCGACCTGGAGGTGCGCAACTCCGGGCACACCATCGGCAACGCCCGCTGGGAGGCGGGCAACGTGCGCGACGTGCTGGACTACTACGCGGGCGCGCCCGAACGCCTGGCCGGGCGGCAGATCCCGGTGGCCGGCGGGGTGGACGTGACGTTCCACGAGCCGCTCGGCGTGGTCGGGATCATCGTGCCGTGGAACTTCCCGATGCCGATCGCGGGCTGGGGGTTCGGGCCGGCGCTGGCGGCCGGCAACACGGTGGTGCTGAAACCGGCCGAGCTGACCCCGCTGACCGCGATCCGCCTGGGTGAGCTGGCGCTGGAGGCGGGCCTGCCGGAGGACGTGTTCACCGTGCTGCCGGGCAAGGGCGGCGTGGTGGGCCAGCGGTTCGTGACGCATCCGGCGGTCCGCAAGGTGTGTTTCACCGGCTCCACCGGCGTCGGCAAGTCGATCATGGCGGGCTGTGCCGAGCAGGTGAAGCGGGTGACGCTGGAGCTGGGCGGCAAGAGTGCCAACATCGTCTTCGCGGACGCCGACCTGGACCGGGCCGCCGCGTCCGCGCCGGCGAGCGTGTTCGACAACGCCGGGCAGGACTGCTGCGCCCGGTCCCGGCTGCTGGTCCAGGATTCGGTGTACGACCGCTTCCTGGCCCTGCTGGAGCCGGCCGTGAAGGCGTTCCGGGTGGAGGATCCGTCCCGGCCCACCGCGGAGATGGGACCGCTCATCTCGGCGGGGCAGCGGTCCAGCGTGGCGTCCTACGTGACCGGCGCCGACGTGGCGTTCACCGGCGACGCCCCGGACGGCGACGGCTGGTGGTACCCGCCGACGGTGCTGCTCGCGCACTCGACCGGCGACCGGCACTGGCGCGAGGAGGTCTTCGGGCCGGTGCTCTCGGTGCTGCCGTTCCGCGACGAGGAGGAGGCGCTCCGGCTGGCCAACGACACCGAGTACGGCCTGTCCGGCTCGATCTGGACCCGCGACGTGGGCCGGGCGCTGCGGGTGGCCCGCGGTGTCGAGTCCGGCAACCTGAGCGTCAACTCGCACTCGTCGGTGCGGTACTCGACTCCGTTCGGCGGGATGAAGCAGTCCGGTCTGGGTCGGGAGCTGGGTCCGGACGCCCTGCAGTCGTTCACCGACGTCAAGAACGTCTTCATCTCCACGGATTGAGGGTTGCATGGAACGACTGCAGGACCGGGTCGCGGTGATCACCGGGGCGGGGAGCGGGATCGGTCGGGCGACGGCCCACCGCTTCGCCGCCGAGGGCGCCCGGGTGGTTTGCGCTGATGTTTCGGAAAAATCGGGCAAGGCAGTGGCGGCGGAGGTCGGGGGCACGTTCGTGGCCTGCGACGTCGCCGACGAGAACTCGGTCCGCGACCTGTTCGACGGGGTGGCCGCCGACCACGGACGGGTGGACATCGCGTTCAACAACGCCGGCATCTCGCCGCCCGACGACGACTCCATCCTGGTCACCGGGCTGGACGCGTGGGAGCGGGTGCTCAAGGTCAACACCACCAGCGTGTTCCTGTGCTGCAAGTACGCCATCCCGCACATGCAGCGGCAGGGCAAGGGCTCGATCATCAACACCGCGTCGTTCGTGGCGCTGATGGGCGCGGCGACCTCGCAGATCGCGTACACGGCAAGCAAGGGCGGAGTGCTGGCGATGACCCGGGAACTGGGCGTGCAGTTCGCCCGGGAGGGCATCCGGGTGAACGCGCTGTGCCCCGGCCCGGTCGCCACGCCGCTGCTGATGGACCTGTTCGCCAAGGACCCGGAACGCGCCGCGCGGCGGCTGGTGCACGTGCCGATGGGCCGGTTCGCCGAACCCGAGGAGATCGCCGCCGCGGTGGCGTTCCTGGCCAGCGACGACGCCAGCTTCATGACGGGGGCCCAGTTCGTGGTGGACGGGGGCATCACCGGGGCGTACGTCACCCCGCTGTGACGCGACGGTCTGGTTACGGTGGAGAGATGCGCCCGATCATCGGCATCACCACCTACGTGGAACCGGCGTCCTGGGGGGTCTGGCAGGACCTCGACACGACGCTGGTCCCGCACGCGTACACCGAGGCGGTGACCCGGGCCGGTGGCCGGGCGGTGCTGCTGCCGCCGGACGACGCCGACGCCGACGTGCTGCGGCTGCTCGACGGCCTGGTGCTCAGCGGCGGCGCCGATCTGGACCCGGCGCTGTACGGCGCGGCCGCGGAGCCGCTGACCGTCACCCGGCCGGACCGGGACTCCGCGGAGATGCTGCTCACCCGGGCCGCGCTCGCCGCCGACCTGCCGGTGCTCGGCGTCTGCCGGGGCATCCAGATGCTGGCGGTGGCCGCCGGCGGCGCCCTGCACCAGCACCTGCCGGACGTGCTCGGGCACGAGAAGCACCGCCCGGCGCCCGGGGTGTACGGCTCGCACGAGGCCCGGTTCACCCCGGGCAGCCGGATCGCGGCGCTGATGGGCGACGACCGGGAGGTGCACTGCTACCACCACCAGGGGGTGGCCGACCCCGGCACGCTCATCGTCACCGGACGGGCCGAGGACGGCACGGTCGAGGCGGTGGAAGATCCGGCGCACAGGTTTGTCCTGGGCGTGCAGTGGCATCCAGAGTTGTACTCCGACCAGCGCCTGTTCGGTGCCCTGGTGACGGCGGCGACCGCCTGACCTACGACGAGACGAGGAGACCGCACCACATGCGCAGGCCCCTGATCGGACTAACCGCATACGCACAGCACGTCCAGTACAGCGGCAACGAACTGATGGCCGGGATGCTCCCGATGACGTACGTCCGGGCCGTGCACGCCACCGGCGGCCGCGCGGTCCTGATCACCCCGGACGACCCGGGCACCGACGTGCTCGAGTCCCTGGACGGCATCATGTTCTCCGGCGGCGGTGACATCGACCCGGCGTACTGGGGCGCGGAGCCGCACCCGGCCACCGACATCGACCCGGCCCGGGACACCGCCGAGCTGATGCTGATGAAGGCGGCTCTGGAGATGGACCTGCCGGTGCTCGGCGTCTGCCGGGGCCAGCAGGTGATGGCGGTGGCCGGCGGCGGTTCGCTGCACCAGCACCTGCCGGACGTGATCGGCCACGACCGGCACCGGGCCGCGCCGGGCACCGACCCGCTGGCCGCGGACGCCGCCGCGTACGGCCGGCACGACGTGGTCACCAAGACCGGATCCCGGGCGCACGCACTGCTCGGCGGGCACCTCACCGTCAACTCGTTCCACCACCAGGCGGTGGACGACCCGGGCACGTTCACGCCGACCGGCTGGTGCCCGGACGACCAGGTCATCGAGATCATCGAGGACCCGCGCCGGACGTTCGCGCTGGGCGTGCAGTGGCACCCGGAACGCACCGGCGACCTGCGGGTGTTCGCCGCGCTGGCGGAGGCCGCGGCCCGCCGCGCCGGGCTGGCCCGCCCCGCCCTCGCCGCCTGACGCCGGGCCGGCGGTCAGGCCGCGACCGGGAACGCGAACTGGAACGCGAGCCGTTCGTCCGCTCCGGCCGCCAGGTTCTCCAGCACGTCGTCCAGTTCGATCAGCGCCTCCCACGGCGTGCGGCCGCTGTGCTCCACCACCCGCTGCTCCAGCTCCGGCAGCCGGTTGCCCTTCCAGATCTTGTCGGCGAGGGTCACCAGCAGATCGTCCGTCGTGACGTCCGGCGCGGTCCAGGAGCCGTGGGTGCCGGCGAAACGGGCCAGGTGCTGGGGTACGCCGTAGCGCAGCAGCAGCCGCTCGCCGGCCGCCTCGTGCGCGGAGCCCGGGCCGGACAACTCCTCCGGGTGAAGCACCTTGCCGATGTCGTGGCTGGCGGCACCGAACAGCACCGCGGTGGTGTCGAACGGCACCGTGGGCCAGCACCGTCCCAGCGCGTCGGTCAGGGTCCACGCCACGTCGTGCACCAGGCGCAGGTGGGCGCCGAGCCGGGGCGGTGCCTGCAGGTCCAGCAGCAGTTCGGCGGCCGGGGCGGGCAGCGGCCGCAACGCCGAGGCGGTCAACGCGCGTTCCAGCGGGGAGGCGGTCACCCCGGCAAGGGTAGCCACGCGCCCACCGGTCCTCCGGCGCACTCCCGCTGAAGGACCGACCGCGCGGTGTTACGGTGCAGAACTTGCCGGTGGAACAGGGACGGGAGGGTGGATGGGCGCGGGCTCGGACGGCGTCCTGCCGCGGCAACTGCGGACTGCCTTCGAGCGCGGCGGCGAGATGGGCCGCCGGATGCTGGCGATGGACTGGTCCTCCTCACCGCTCGGCCCGCCCGCGCAGTGGCCGGCGGAACTGCGCCAGGCCGTCGCCACCATGCTCGCGTCGCGCGCCCAGATCGTGCTGTTCTACGGGCCGGACTACTGCGCGCTCTACAACGACGCGTACATCGTCACGATGGGCAGCAAGCACCCCGGCTACCTCGGTGCGCCCGGCCGCCAGATGTGGTCCGAGACCTGGTCGGTGCTGCAGGAACTGTTCGATGGCGTGGTGCGGGCCGACGAGTCGTACTGGGCCACCGACCACCCGTTCACGCTGGAACGGTACGGCTTCCTCGAGGAGACGTACTTCGACATCTCGTACGACCCGATCCGGGCCGACGACGGCTCGGTGCGCGGCGTCTTCTGCATCGTCAGCGACACCACCGGACGGGTGCTGGGCGCGCGCCGGGTGCGTGCCCTGAGCGCCCTCGGGTCCCGGCTGGCCGACGCGCCCGACCAGGCCACGCTGGGCGCCCGGGTGGCCGAGTGGTTCGGCGAGAACGGCGCCGACGTGCCGTTCGCCGCGCTCTACCTGAACGACCCCGCCGAGGGCGGCGAGCCGACCCTGGCGAGCGCGGCGGGCGCGCCGGCGGAGGCCTTCGGCAGGCGGTACGACCAGGTCCGCGAGTCCATCGCCGAGGTGCTGCGGTCCAGCCGCCCGGACCGGTTGCCCGCCGCGACGACCTGCGATCCGCCGCCACCGTCGGCCGCCGCCGAGGCCCTGGTGCTGCCGGTCGGCGTGGGCACCGGCAACGTCGGGGTGCTGGTCCTCGGGCTGAGCCGGTACCTGGCACTGGACCGGGGCTACTCCGACTTCCTGGAACTGACCAACGGGCAGATCTCCCGGGCCGTCGCCAACCTCCGCGCGTACGAGCAGGAACGCCGCCGCGCCGCCGACCTGGCCGCGCTGGACGCCGCCAAGACGAACTTCTTCTCCAATGTCAGTCACGAGTTCCGTACCCCGCTGACGTTGATCCTGGGCCCGCTGGAGGACCTGCTCGACATGCCGGCGCTGCCCGCGGCGATGCGCGAGCGGCTGGAACCGATGCAGCGCAACGGCCTGCGCCTGCTGAAGCTGGTCAACACGGTGCTGGACTTCTCCCGGCTGGAGTCCGGGCGGCTGCGCGCCGCGTACCGGCCCACCGACCTGTCCGACTACACCGCGCGGCTGGCCAGCACGTTCCGGTCCGCGATCGAACGGGCCGGGCTGCGGCTCGAGGTGGACACCCCGCCGCTGCCCGCGCCGGTGCTGGTGGACCGCGAGATGTGGGAGAAGATCGTCTTCAACCTGCTCTCCAACGCGGTGAAATTCACCCGGGTGGGGCAGATCACCGTGCGGGTCTCCGTGCAGGACGACGACGCGGTGCTCGAGGTCGCCGACACCGGCGTGGGCGTGCCGCCGGCCGAGCAGAAGCTGCTCTTCGACCGGTTCCACCGGGTCAGCAGCACCTGGTCGCGCAGCCACGAGGGCACCGGTATCGGGCTGGCGCTGGTGCACGAGCTGGCCGAACTGCACGGCGGCACCGCCACCGCGCAGAGCGAACTGGGCCGGGGCAGCACGTTCACGGTGCGGATCCCGTTCGGCACCGCCCACCTGCCGGCCGACCGGATCCTGGCGGACGACGGCGCGGAGACCGAGATGGAGCCGCGCCTCTACGTCGAGGAGGCGCGCTGGTGGGCCGGCGGTCCGGTGCCCGAGACCCCGGAACAGTCGGCCGGTGAGGTCCAGCCCGGGCGGCGGGGCCGGGTCCTGCTCGCCGACGACAACGCCGACCTGCGTGACCACGTCGCCCGGCTGCTGCGCCCGCACTGGGAGGTGACCGCGGTCGCGGACGGCCAGGAGGCGCTGGACCGGGCCGTGGCCCAGCCCTTCGACCTGGTCCTCACGGACGTGATGATGCCGCGGCTGGACGGCTTCGGGCTGATCAAGGCGTTGCGGGCGGACGAACGTACCCGGGATGTGCCGATCGTGGTCCTGTCCGCCCGGGCCGGCGAGGAGTCCTCCGTGGAGGGGCTCACCGCGGGTGCCGACGACTATCTGGTCAAGCCGTTCTCCGCGCGGGACCTCACCGCCCGGGTCCGCGCCAACCTGGAGCTGGGGCAGGTCCGCCGGCAGATCATCAGCCGGCTGCGCGGGCTGGTCGACGCGGCCGCCGCGGTCAACACCGTGCGGACCACGGCCGAGGTGCTGGACATGGCGGCGCGTCACGTCCGGGCGATGACCGCGGCCGGCCGGGTGGTGGTGACCGCGCCCGGCGCCCGGTCCGAGGTGGACGGCGGCGCCGACGCGGGCGCCGGGCCGGACGCCGTGCTGCCGCTGCCGGACACGTCCGGCGCCGCGCTCGGCGAGCTGCGGGTCTGGGCCGGCGAGGACGGCCGGCCCGAGCCGGTGCTGCTCACCCAGCTGGCCCGGCTGATCGGCCTGCGGCTGGAGAACGCCCGCCTCTACGAGGCGGAACACCGGATCGCCAGCACGCTGCAGCACAGCCTGCTGCCGCAGTCGCTGCCGCGGGTGCCCGGGGCCATCGTGGCCAGCCGGTACGTGCCGGGCAGCAGCGAGGCGGAGGTGGGCGGCGACTGGTACGACGTGATCCTGGCCCCCGACGACCAGCTGTTCCTGGTGATCGGCGACGTGGTCGGCAAGGGCGTGCAGGCCGCCGCCGGGATGGGTCAGCTCCGCAACGCGCTCCGGGCGTACATCCTGGAGGGTTTCGACTGCGGCGAGGCCCTGACCCGCCTCAACCGCCTGGTGGACAACCTGGGCCGGCGGCAGTTCGCCACCGTGGTGTGCGTGCGGTTCGACCCGCGCAGCCGGCAGCTGCACTACTCGTCCGCGGGACATCCCTCGCCGGTGCTGGTGACCCCGGGGCGGCTTGGCTCGTTCCTCTACTCGTCGGCGCTGGGTCCACCGGTCGGCGCGCTCAGCGACGTGACGTATCCGACGCGGGAGACCGAACTGGGTGCCGGAGACCGGCTCCTGCTCTACACCGACGGCCTGGTCGAGGACCGCAAGGCCGGCATCGACAGCGGACTGACGGAGCTCACCTCGAACGCCGCCACGCCCGCCGAACACGTGGAGGATCTGCTGGACTCGCTGCTCGAGAAGGTGGTCCGGCAGACCCGGCGCGACGACATCGCCCTGCTCGCCCTGCAGGTGACCGAGCCGCGCGAGTTCGTCCTGCGGCTGCCCGCCGACCCCAACCGGCTCAGCGTGCTGCGCCGGCGCCTGGACGACTTCCTCACCGCGCACGAGGTGCCGGAGAACGACGTCTTCGACCTCACCGTGGCCGTGTCGGAGGCGGTGGCGAACGCCATCGAACACCCGATAGAGCCCCGCGAGCCGGTGGTCACGGTGGAGGCGAGCCTGGCCGACGACGCGGTGGTGATCACGGTACGGGACACCGGGCGCTGGCGGCCGTCGACGTCGGCGGGTTTCCGCGGTCGCGGCCTGGCGCTGATCGGGGCGCTGTCCGAGCTGTCCGTGGTGCGGTCCGACTCGGGCACGTCGGTGACGCTGCGCCGGCCGCTCGGCGCGGCCGGCTGAGTTCGCTCAGCTCTTCAGCCAGGGCTGGCCGCTCAGCCCGGAGATGTCCAGGACGCGGCGCACCTGCGGGGACGGCAGGACCTCCAGCGTCTCCGGGTAGCGCTCGGCGAGCCGGACCAGCGCGTGGATGGCCGCCGAGTCGAAGAACGTGACACCGCGCAGGTCCAGCGTCGCCGCGCGGGCCGAGTCGCGGGTGGCCGCGGAGATCATGTCGCCGGCCGTGGACATGTCGACCTCGCCGGTCACGACCACGGTGACGCGGTCACCGTCGACCGCACCGGTCGCCGAGAAGATGTCGGGGTCGTCTTGATCCACGCTGACACGATTACACAGGGGGTCAGGGGCGGCAAGAACCGGTTCATTATGGGCAACGGACCCGTTACCCGACCGTGGCCGTACCGGACGCCGGCGGCCGTGCCGACGTACGGCGATAGGCTGTGGCTATGACGGTTCGTGCCCCATTGGTCCCGGGTCAGCAGTCGCCGTGGCGGGCGGTGCCGCCGCAGATCCCCCGTCCGGAGTACGTCGGCAAGAAGCGCCCGAAAGAGTGGCGCGGCTCGCACGTCCAGACCCCCGAGACGATCGAGAAGATGCGGATCGCGGGCCGGCTCGCCGCCCAGGCCACCCAGCTGGCCGGCGAGCACTGCAAGCCGGGCGTGACCACCGACGAGATCGACCGGGTGGTGCACGAGTTCCTCTGCGACCACGGCGCGTACCCGTCCACGCTCGGCTACAAGGGTTTTCCCAAGTCGTGCTGCACGTCGCTGAACGAGGTGATCTGCCACGGCATCCCGGACTCGACGGTGCTGGCCGACGGCGACATCATCAACGTCGACGTCACCGCGTTCCTGAACGGCGTGCACGGCGACACCGACGCCACGTTCTGCGTCGGCGAGGTCAGCGACGAGGTCCGGCTGCTGGTCGAACGCACCCACGAGGCGATGATGCGGGGCATCCGCACGGTCGCCCCGGGTCGGCCGATCAACGCCATCGGCCGGGTGATCGAGGCCTACGCACGGCGTTTCGGGTACGGCGTGGTCCGCGACTTCACCGGGCACGGCATCGGCGAGACGTTCCACTCCGGGCTGTACATCCCGCACTACGACAACCCGCGCCTGGACGCCGTCATGGAACCCGGCATGACGTTCACCATCGAACCGATGATCACGCTCGGCACCCACGAGTACCACATGTGGGACGACGGCTGGACCGTCGTCACCAAGGACCTGAAGTGGACCGCCCAGTTCGAGCACACCCTGGTGGTCACGGACGACGGGTACGAGATCCTGACGCTCCCGTGACCACCGGCACGCACCCGCCGCCGGAGCACCACCACGCCGACGTCTCCGGCGGCTGGCTCCGGGCCGCCACGTTCGGCGCGATGGACGGCCTGGTCACCAACATCGCGCTGATCGCCGGCGTGGGCGGTGGCGGGGCGGACCGCCGCACGCTGATCCTCACCGGCGTGGCCGGCCTGATCGCCGGCGCCATCTCGATGGGGATCGGCGAGTACACCAGCGTGCGCACCCAGAACGAGCAGGTCGCCGCGGAACTCGCCAAGGAACTCCGGGAGCTGCGGCTGAACCCGGAGGGCGAGGCCGACGAACTGGTCGACGCGTGGACCGCCCGCGGCCTGCCGGCGGACCTGGCCCGGCAGGTCGCCGACGTGCTGAAGGCGCACCCGGAGCAGGCGCTGCGGGTGCACGCCCAGGAGGAGCTGGGTGTGGTGCCGGACGAACTGCCCGGCCCGTGGACCGCGGCGGCGTCGTCGTTCGTGTGCTTCTCGATCGGTGCGCTGGTGCCGCTGCTGACGTACCTGCTGGGCTTCGACAGCCTGTGGCTGGCGCTCGCGGTGGGCGGGGTCGGGCTGTTCGCGGCCGGGGCGCTGATCGCCCGGTTCACCGGCCGGTCCTGGGTGCTCAGCGGCGGGCGACAGTTCCTGCTGGGCGCGCTGGCGACCGCCGTCACCTACGGCGTGGGCACGCTGATCGGCGTGGGCGTCGCCTGACCGTCTGGCCGAACAGGGCGGCCCGTTCTAGTCGAACAGGGCGGCCAGGGTGCCGTCCACCGGGCGGCCGCGGGCGGTCAGATCGGCCGCCTGGGTCTTCAGCACCGCGGCGAGTTCCTGCATGTCGGCGCCGGCCAGCCCGGTGCGCTTGACCGCGTCCGCCCGGTTCCGGAAGTAGGTCCGGGACAACAGCCCGGTCACCATGGCCGCGTGCAGCCGGGCCTCGGCGATCAGCACCAGGGCCGCGTCGGTGTCGTACCACTCGGCCAGCCGCACCGCCCGGGCGTGCGCCGACGAGGCGATGCACCAGTTGCGCCGGGCCAGGGTGCTGAACTCGGCCGGCCGGGCCTCGGCCAGCCGGCCCAGGTGCGCGTCCCGCTGGGCGGCGAACCAGCCGTGCGGGTCGAACAGCGCCCTGGTGGTGAGGAAGCGGTCCGCGACGAGTGGCCACCGGGGCGTGAGTTCCCGGGCCCGGCGCAGCCCCTCGTCCGCGGTCACCACGGACAGGTCGACCAGGATGCCGTCGACCCGGCGCAGCGACGGGCGCGGACCGGTGCCCGGCCGGTACGTGACCACGACCAGGTTCACGTCACTGCCGTCGGTGTCGTCGCCGTGGGCCAGCGAACCGTGCACGCCGATCGCCTGGACGTCCGCGGACCAGCGTCGCTGCACCACGTCCCGGAGCCGCACGGCCAGGTATCCACGGGGGTTGGCGACGTCCATCTCGTCCTGCGTCACTCCGCCATTCTCGACCCCGAACGGCCATCGTGGCGGACCCGCGTCACCCGATCTCGGAGGCGTCATGCCGGGGTTGTCGCGGTTATCAGCTTTGTCCCGGTGCCGGCCGCCGGCCCGGCGGCGCGGAACGGTCAGGGCCGGCCGGGAAAGGGGACCGTGACCGGGCTGACCCCGGCGAGGCGTCGCCAGCGGGTGGCGCGCACCGCCGCCCCGGCAAGCGCGTCCACGGCGGTGGCCCGGTCGTCGTCGGCGGTGGCCGGCAGGGCGGCACGCCAGGCCGCCGCCACCCCCTGCTCGACCTCGATGGCGAGCTTGAGCGCGCTGCCGTGGTCGGTGACCTCGAACGGCAGCTGGTACCCGGCCGGCGCCGGCGCCGCGCTCGCGCGCAACTCGTCCAGGCGGGCCACCAGCACGTCCCGCCGGTTGCGGTGGCCGGCCTCGGCGGTACGCGCCTCCGCCCGCGCACCGGCACCGTCGAGGTGCACGCCGATCAGGCCGTAGGCATAGATCGCCGCTTCCTCGGCGGCCAGGGCCGCCGCCAGTTCCGCGCTCATCGCAGCGCCTCGGCGTGGCTGCCCCGGCAGGCGGCGATCGACCCGACCAGGGCGGCCCGCTCGGCCGGCACCTGCCGGGCCAGCGCGGCCGCGGTGCGCTGCGCCCGCCGTTCCGCGCTCCGCAGCCCGGACAGCGTCTCCCCGGGATCCGAGCCGGCCGGCGCCGACGACGCCGCGGCGGACGGCACGTTCCGCCCGATCACCCGGACGAGTTCCTCGAGGTGGGCGCGGTGGTCCGCGGCCAGCGGGTCGAGCCGCTTCGCCAGCGACGGCTGGGTGGCCACCGCCCGCTCGTACGCGGCGGACAGCGCCCGGGCCTCGTCCAGCACCGGCTGCAGCGGATCCGGCGCGGGCGGTTCCGGGTCGTCGCCGAACAGCCCGCATCCGGCCGGCGCGGCGACGCCGATGGCCGTGCCGACGGTCACTCCGAGCAGCCGGCGACGGGTATGTCCACCGCCCGTCCGGACGACCCCATTCGCCCCGTTCCCCACGCGGGTAGTCAACACCATCGGGGCACGGCCGTGGCGTCGCCCCCGCTGACCTGGGCATGCTGAGGATTCGGTGCGGCGCCGGACGGCCGAAGCGACCGGCGCGTTACGCTCTGCGCAGCCGCCGGGCGTTTCCTGCCCGGGGGCGTGCCGGTGTTTCCGGCGACCGGGCCGCGCCGCACCGGCGACGGGGTACCGGACAGGACTGAGGGGTGGCACCGATGACGCAGCGTGGTCGCGCCGGCGCCCGTCCGGGATCGGGCGGACGCCGCTCCGACTCCCGTGGCCGGGGGGCCGCGGAGCCCCGTACCCCGGTAGCTCCGCGCATCGATCTGGCGGCCGCCAGATCGGCCGTGCAGGCGGTGGTCGAGCCGGTGGTGTCCGCGGCCGGGTACGACCTGGAGGATCTCCGCCTGTCCCGGGCCGGGCGCCGCTTCCTGGTGCGGGTGCTGGTCGACGCGGACGGCGGCATCAGCCTGGACGACGTGGCGGCCGTCTCCCGCGACATCTCGCAGGCGCTGGACGCGGCCGAGGAGACCGGCGGGGAGCTGCTGGCCGGGGAGTACCAGCTGGAGGTGGGTTCGCCCGGCGTGGACCGGCCGCTGACGCTGCCCCGCCACTGGCGGCGGAACGTGGGCCGGCTGGTGGCCGTGAACGGCCGTACCGGACGGGTGACCGCCGCGGACGACGAGGGCATCGTGCTGGATGTCGACGGGGTGGCGCACGAGCTGGGCCACGCCGAACTCGGGCCGGGCAAGGTGCAGATCGAGTTCAAGCGCCTCGACGAGGCCGAGTTCGACGAAGAAGACGACGACGTAGACGACGAAGACGACGAGGATGGGGAGGGCGAGGAGAAGTGAACATCGACCTCGCGGCGCTGCGCGCCCTGGAGCGCGAGCGGGAGATCCCGTTCGAGACGATCCTCGCGGCGATCGAGACCGCGCTGCTGACCGCGTACCGGCACACCGACGGCTCGGAGAGCCACGCCCGGGTGGAGATCGACCGCAAGACCGGCACGGCGTCCGTCTTCGCGCAGGAACTGGACGCCGACGGCAGCGTGGTGCGGGAGTGGGACGACACCCCGCACGACTTCGGCCGCATCGCGGCGATGACCGCGAAGCAGGTGATTCTGCAGCGGTTGCGGGAGGCGACCGACGAGGTGCACTTCGGGGAGTACGCCGGACGCGACGGTGACCTGGTCACCGGCGTCGTGCAGGCGGACGCGGCGCGCGCCGAGAAGGGCATCGTGATCGTCGACCTCGGCAAGATCGAGGCGGTGCTGCCGCAGTCGGAGCAGGTGCCCGGCGAGGCGCCGTACCCGCACGGGTCCCGGATCCGGGCCATCGTGGTGCACGTCGCCAAGGGCTTCCGCGGACCCCAGATCACCCTGTCCCGATCCCATCCGGCGCTGGTGAAGAAGCTGTTCGCGCTGGAGGTGCCGGAGATCGCCGACGGCACGGTGGAGATCGCCGCGATCGCACGTGAGGCAGGTCACCGTACGAAGATCGCGGTACGTTCGGCGGTCCCCGGGGTGAACGCCAAGGGTGCCTGCATCGGGCCGATGGGCCAGCGGGTCCGTGCCGTGATGAGTGAGCTGCAGGGCGAGAAGATCGACATCATCGACTGGTCGGACGACCCGGCCCGGTTCGTGGGCAACGCGTTGTCCCCGGCCAAGTCGCTGCGGGTCGAGGTGGTCGACGCGGCCGCGCGGGCGGCCCGGGTCACGGTGCCGGACTTCCAGCTCTCCCTGGCGATCGGCCGGGAGGGGCAGAACGCTCGTCTGGCCGCCCGGCTGACCGGATGGCGGATCGACATTCAACCGGACAACCAGCCGGCCGAGGCCACGAACCGGGATGCCGCGGAAGCGGGAAGCTGACCGGATACGCGCCGCGGGCGTACGGGGGGTAGACTTTCAGGTGGCCGGTCCGACACGGACTCCTACCCGGACTTGTGTCGGTTGTCGTAAGCGCGCACCGGCCTTCGAATTGCTGCGGTTCGTCGCGGTGCGAGCGGGAGATCATCTTCAGCTCCGCCCCGACCCGAATCGCCGACTGCCGGGTCGGGGCGCTCATGTGCATCCTGATCCGGCCTGCTTCGCGCAGGCGGAGCGGCGCCGTGCCTTCGGGCGGGCGTTGCGATTCACCGGTGTTGCTGACACCGGTCCGCTGGCCGAGCACCTCCGTGCGGTCTCCGTGCCGCCCGGAACCAACGAAGACGGGGCGTCGGCGCCCCGTCCGACCAGCAAGGTAGGACGACCGACATGAGCACACGATGAAGTCCCTGAAATGAACAGGCTTCTAGTGCACGAGTGAGGTCGCTGCGGGTACTGCTCGCACGACCTCGAAGTGAGGAGTGCAGTGCCAGGTAAGGCCCGCGTACACGAGCTCGCAAAGGAGCTCGGGGTCGACAGCAAGACCGTTCTCGCCAAGCTCAAAGAGATGGGCGAGTTCGTCAAGTCCGCATCCAGCACCGTCGAGGCCCCGGTGGCCCGGCGGCTCCGTGGTGCGCTCGACGCCCAGGACAGTGGCGCTCCGGCGGCGCCCACCGCCGCCCCGAGTGAACCCAAGCCACCGACGACCGCCCGGCCCGCGCCGCCGCGTCGTCCCGCCGCTCCGGCTGCCGGCGCGCCCAGCGCGCCCAGCACGCCGGCGGCTCCGACCCCGGGCCCGATGGTCCGTCCCAAGCCACCGGTCCGTCCCGGTCCCACGCCCGGCCCGGTCGCCAAGCCGGCCAGCGCGCACGACATCGAGGTGGCGGCCGCCGAGGCGCGCGCCTCGGCGCTGAAGGCCGAGCAGGAGGCCGCGGTCAAGGCCGCTCAGGCGGCCCGGACCCGTGATGCCGAACGCCGGGCGCAGCAGCCTCCGGCCGACGGCACCACCCGTCCCCGTCCGCCGGGTCCCGGTTCGGTACCGCCGCGTCCGGGTTCCCCGGCCGCCGGCAGCCGTCCGGCCGCTCCGGGCACGCCCACGCCGGGCCGTCCGGGTCCGGCCGGTGGGGCCCGTCCGCCGGCGCGTAGTCCCGGCAACAACCCGTTCGGGGTCTCCGGTGGCGGCTCCCGGCCGTCGCCCGCGGCGATGCCCCGACCCAACCAGCCCGGCATGCCGCCGCGGCCGAGCCCGGCGTCCATGCCGCCGCGGCCCAGCCCGGCGTCCATGCCCTCGCAGCGCCCGGCCGGCCCCGGTGGCGGTCGCGGCGGTCCCGGCGGTGGCGCCGGTCGTCCCGGTGGTCCCGGCGGCGGCCGTGGCGGTCCCGGCGGTGGCGGTGGCGGTTTCCGTCCCGGTGGCGGCGGCGGTGCCGGTGGCGGTTTCCGTCCCGGTGGCGGCGGCGGTGCCGGTGGTGGCGGCGGTTACCGCGGCGGCCCCGGCGGCGGTGCCGGTGGTGGCGGCGGCTACCGCGGCGGCCCCGGCGGCGGTGCTCCGGCCGGCGGCGCGCCCGGTCGTCCGGGTGGCGGCGGTCGCGGTCGCGGCGGCGGTGCGGCGGGGGCCTTCGGGCGTCCCGGCGGCCGGCCGACCCGCGGTCGCAAGTCGAAGAAGCAGCGGCGTCAGGAGTTCGACAACCTGTCGGCTCCGCAGATGTCGTCGGGTGCTCCCCGCGGTTCGGGCCAGGAGGTCCGGCTGTCGCGTGGCGCGTCCCTCTCCGACTTCGCCGACAAGATCAACGCCAACCCGGGTTCGCTGGTCCAGGAGATGTTCAACCTGGGCGAGATGGTGACCGCGACGCAGTCGTGTTCCGACGACACGTTGCTGTTGCTCGGCGAGCACCTGGGCTTCGACGTGCAGATCGTCAGCCCGGAGGACGAGGACCGCGAGCTGTTGTCGCGGTTCAACATCGACCTCGACGCCGAGATCGCCGAGGACCGGCTGGTCACCCGGCCGCCGGTGGTGACCGTCATGGGTCACGTCGACCACGGTAAGACGAAGCTGCTGGACGCGATCCGCAAGACCAACGTGGTCGCCGGCGAGGCGGGTGGCATCACCCAGCACATCGGCGCCTACCAGGTCGTCGTCCCCCACCAGGGGGAGGAGCGGGCGATCACCTTCATCGACACCCCGGGTCACGAGGCGTTCACCGCCATGCGTGCTCGCGGTGCCCAGGTGACCGACATCGTGATCCTGGTGGTCGCGGCCGACGACGGCGTCATGCCGCAGACGGTCGAGGCGCTCAACCACGCCAAGGCCGCGGATGTGCCGATCGTGGTCGCGGTCAACAAGGTGGACAAGCCGGACGCCAACCCGGACAAGGTCCGCCAGCAGCTGACCGACTACGGCCTGCTCGCCGAGGAGTACGGCGGCGACACGATGTTCGTCAACGTGGCCGCCAAGCCCGGCATCGGCATCGACGAGCTGCTCGAGGCCGTCCTGCTGACCGCCGACGCGTCGCTGGAGCTGACCGCTCCGATCGACGGGCCGGCGCAGGGTGTCGCGGTCGAGGCACACCTCGACAAGGGCCGCGGCGCGGTCGCCACCGTCCTGGTGCAGAAGGGCACGCTGCGGGCCGGCGACTCGATCGTGGCGGGTGGCGCGCACGGCCGCGTCCGCGCCATGCTCGACGAGAACGGCAAGCAGGTGGCCGAGGCGGCACCGGCGCGGCCGGTCCTGGTGCTGGGTCTGACGTCCGTGCCGAGCGCGGGCGACACGTTCCTGGCGGCCGAGGACGACCGCACGGTGCGGCAGATCGCCGAGCAGCGGCAGGCCCGCCGCCGTGCGGCGAGCTTCGCCAACTCGCGTGGCCGGGCGACGCTCGAGACGCTCATGGAGCAGCTCAAGGAGGGCGAGAAGACCTCGCTCACCCTGGTGCTCAAGGGTGACGGCTCGGGTTCGGTCGAGGCGCTCGAGGACGCGCTGTTCAAGATCGAGATTCCGGACGAGGTCCAGCTCAAGGTCATCCACCGCGGCGTCGGTGCGATCACCGAGAGCGACGTGAACCTGGCGTCTGCGTCCTCGGACCAGACCGCCACGATCATCGGCTTCAACGTCCGGGCCTCGAACAAGGTCAAGGAGATGGCCGACCGGGCCGGTGTCGAAATCCGGTACTACTCGGTCATCTACCAGGCCATCGAGGAGATCGAGGCGGCGCTCAAGGGCCTGCTCAAGCCCGAGTACGAGGAGGTCGAGCTCGGCACGGCGGAGATCCGCGAGGTGTTCCGCTCGTCCAAGATCGGTCTCATCGCGGGTTGTATGGTCCGGTCCGGTCTCATCCGCCGCAACGCCAAGGCGCGCATCCTGCGCGACGGCACCGTGGTGGCGGACGCGGTCACGATCAGCTCGCTGAAGCGGTTCAAGGACGACGCCACCGAGGTCCGCGAGGGCTTCGAGTGTGGTCTGACCCTGACCGGCTTCGGCACCCCGCAGGTCGGCGACATCATCGAGACCTTCGAGATGCGGGAGAAGCCCCGCGCGTAGGTAGTTCGCGACAACGGCCCCCGGCGCTTCGGCGTCGGGGGCCGTTGTCTTTACTTACCACCATGTCCCGGTACGCCCTGCTGCTCGCGCCGTCCGCCAACCGTGTCTACGCCGACCAGGCCGGTCGCCTGTCCCAGGTCGAACTGGCCGCCTTCGGGCCGGCGCTGTCCGCCCCGCTCGACGACATCGGCACGTCCCTGCTCGGCGGCGTCGAGTACCTCACCTTCGCCGCCGACCTCACCGCCCGCGACGTGGCGCTGCTGTCCAACCTCTCCGCCGCGTACGCGCTGTTCGGGCTCCCCGGCGACGGCTCGCTCCGGCCGGTCACGATGGAGCCCCTGGCCCGCTACGACAGCGACCTGATCACCATCCCGAAGTACGCCGGGAAGACCAATGAGCAGTTCACCAAGCTGCTGCTCAACCTCACCCTGCTGGCCGGTGCCACGGCCGGGCGGATGCTGGACGGCACCGTCACGGTCTGCGACCCGCTGTGCGGCCGGGGCACCACGCTGAACCAGGCCCTGATGTACGGCTACGACGCGGTCGGCGTGGAGATCGACGCGAAGGACGTGGAGGCGTACGCGGCGTTCCTGAAGGCGTACCTCAAACGCAAGCGTCTCAAGCACACCGCCGAGCTGGTCCCGGTGCGCCGGGCCGGCAAGCGGGCCGCCCGGCGCCTGGACGTGACGCTGGCGCCGTCGAAGGAGGACCACAAGGCGGGCGCCGTGCAGAAGGTCACCGTGCTGCAGGCGGACACCACCCGGCTGGACGGGCTGCTCAAGGCGCCCTGCGCGGACGTGCTGGTCGCCGACCTGCCGTACGGCGTGGCGCACGGCAGCTACGACGACGAGGGCAACCTGAACCGGCGTCCGCTGGACCTGCTGGAGCGCGCGGTGCCGCAGTGGGTCGGGTTGCTGCGGCCGGGCGGCGCGATCGGCCTGTCCTGGAACCTGAAGGTCGCGCGGCGGGACCTGGCCGAGGACATCCTGCTCGCCAACGGCCTGGAGGTCGTCCGGCACGGCGATCTCAGTCACCGGGTCGACCAGGGCATCGAGCGCGACGTGGTGGTGGCCCGGAAACCGGGCTGACCGGGGCCGCCGGCGGGCGTAGCCTCCTCGGTCGTGTATACCGAGACCGCGCTCTTCGACCTGCTGCTGCCCGACGACTCGCGCTCGCTGAAGCAGAAGCGCTCCTACGTCCGCCCGATCCTCGCCGCGCTGCGCAAGTACGAGGTGGCCGTGGCCGAGGTGGGCGCGCTCGACCTGCACGGCCGCGCCGAGGTCGGGGTGGCCGTGGTAGCCGCCGACCCGGGCCAGGCGCGCCGGGTGATCGACACGTGCGAGCACCACATGGCCGGGCGTCCCGAGATCGAACTGCTGTCGGTGAGGCGCCGGCTACACGGCGACGACGACTGAGCCCATCCGCGGCGGAAAACCCGTGCCAGTCCCCTTCCACGAGGCCGGGATTCTCCATCCCTGTCCACAGACGGACGGTGCGACGTTCGCCCGTAGGACGTCGTGGGTAGGCTCCATCCGTTGGGCGGGACTCCCGCGGACAACGGTTGTCGGAGGTGGGCGATATGTCGGACCCGGCCAAGACCCGTCGGCACGCCGAGCGCGTGCGTGAACTGGTGGCTTCGCTGGTGCGTGAGATCAAGGACCCCCGTCTCGGCATGGTGACGGTCACCGACGCCAGGATCACGGGCGACCTGCGCGACGCCACGGTCTACTACACGGTGCTGGGCGACCAGGCCGAGCAGTCGGCCACCGCGGCCGCGCTGGAGAGCGCCAAGGGCATGCTCCGCAGCCGGGTCGGTCACGCACTCGGCCTGCGGCACTCGCCCAGCCTGACGTTCATCCTGGACAACGTGCTGGACCACGCCAAGGAGATCGACGACCTGCTCGCGGCCGCCCGTAACCGGGACGCCGAGGTGCAGCGCCTGGCCGCCGGCAAGCAGTACGCCGGCGATCCGGACCCGTACAAGAGCGAGCCCGAGGACGACGAGGACGCGGGCGCCGGCACGGACACCGATGATCGGGTCGGAGCCCGCGAGGAACGCGGGTGACCGAGCTGGCGGCTCCCGTCCGGGCCTCCGTGGCGGCGCCGGTACCGGGCGCGGGCGGCGTCGCCCCGGCCGCCCGGGGCCGGGGTGCCGCCACCTCGGGACCGGCCGAGGCGGACTGGTCCGCCGCGGTGGCCGCGATCCGGGAACACGCGCCCGCCGGACGGGTGCTGCTGATCTGCCACGTGAATCCGGACGGCGACGCGCTCGGCAGCATGCTCGGCTTCGGGCTGGGCCTGCGGCGGATGGGGGTGTCGCAGGTGCAGGCGACGTTCCCCGGCGAGTTCGAGGTGCCGGAGCCGTTCGTGGCGCTGCCCGGCATGGACCTGCTGGTGCCCGAGCCGCAGGCGTACCCCGATCCCGATCTGGTGATCGTGTTCGACGTGGCCGCGGAGTCCCGGCTCGGCGGCCTGGTCGACCGCCTGGCACCGGCGAAGGCCGCTGTGGTGCTCGACCACCACGCCTCGAACACCGGCTTCGGCGGGATCAACCTGGTCGACGCCGAGGCCGCGGCCACCTCCGTGGTCGCCGAGGAGTTGCTGTCCCGGCTCGGCGTGCCGCTGGACGCCGGCATCGCCGAGTGCCTCTACGTGGCGCTGGCCACCGACACCGGGTCGTTCAAGTTCGACATGACCACGCCGCGGGTGCACGAGATGGCGGCCCGGCTGATCGCCACCGGCATCCGTCCGGGTGACATCTCCCGGCGCATCTTCGACACCCGGCCGTTCGGCGCCATGAAGCTGTTCGCCGAGGTGCTGGCGCGGGCCGCGCTGGACCCCACGGCGGCGGGCGGGCACGGCATGGTGTGGACCCACGTGACGCAGGCCGACCTGGAGCGGCATGGGCAGCGCCCGTACGTCATGGACGCGCTCATCGACCCGGTCCGCACGGTGGCCGAGGCGGACGTGGCGGTGCTGGTGAAGCAGCTCGGCGAGGCCGAGTGGGCGGTGTCGCTGCGCAGCAAGGGCGCGGTCGACGTGAGCGCGGTGGCGGTCGCGATGGGCGGCGGCGGACACCGGCTGGCGGCCGGGTTCACCGGGTACGGCACGCCCGGCGACGTCGTGGTGGCGGTCCGGGAGAAGCTCGACCAGTTCCTGATCTAGAAAGGTTCCGCCGGCGCGGTGAATTTCCCGCGCCCGGCTGTCAAGCGCCGGCTCATCGAGCCGGCGCTTTGTCATGTCCTCGCACATCCGGTCCGCCGCGGGTCGGCCGGAGCGGGGCACTCTCGTCGGTCGGGTGTCCCGGAGTGCGGGATGTCCGCAGCACAGAGCGAGACTGAACGATAGTTTGAGTTAACGGTGATTTGGTTTTGCGCAGGCCGTGACCAGCGCCCGCCGCGGAACCTCGAGCCACCCGGGTCCACCGACCCGGGACGCGTCGCCCCGCACGAGTCCGGCGATCCCGGACCGGCCCTGTGACGCCATCGCTCGACCCGATCTTCGGGTGCCTGGGCACCCGTCCCGCCGTGGAAGGACCACGATCATGGCCGCCAAGCCGAAGCCTCCGCCCTCCGACGACGCCCGCGAGCAGGCCCGTCGCGCCCTGCAGACGTCCATGGACACCCGTCAGTGACGGACCCCGCTCGGTAAGCACCGCTCCGCATTGCATTCCTTACGTCCCGGCGGGCATCATGGTCCACCATGAGCCCGTCCGCCGAGCCCAACCCGCAGCCCACCGCGCCCGCGGAGCCGGGTTCCGCCGCGCGGGTCCCCGAGGCTGACCGCGCGCCCGATCCGGCCACCGCCCGGCGGATCGCCGCGCTCGCCCTGCCCGCGCTGGTGGTGCTCGCCGCCGAGCCGCTCTACGTGCTCGTCGACACGGCGGTGGTCGGGCACCTCGGTTCCGTGCCGCTCGCCGCCGTCGCGGTGGGCGGCACCGTCATGTCGGTGGCGGTGTGGTTCGGGACGCTGATGGCGTACGGCACCACCGGGCGGGCGGCCCGGCGGTTCGGGGCGGGGGACCGCGCGGCGGCCGTCGCGGAAGGCGTGCAGGCGTCCTGGCTGGCGCTGGCCCTCGGGATGCTGCTGGCGCTGGCCGGGCAACTCGCCGCCGGACCGGTGACCCGGGCGCTGGCCGCCGACCCGGCCGCCGCCGACGCCGCGGCGGGATGGCTGCGGATCGCCGTCCTCGGTGCGCCCGGGCTGCTGCTCGCGGCGGCCGGCAACGGCTGGATGCGGGGCGTTCAGGACACCCGGCGCCCGCTGCTCTACGTGCTCGGGGCGAACGTGCTCTCCGCCGTACTCTGTCCGCTTCTGGTCTATCCCGCCGGGCTGGGCCTGACCGGGTCGGCGATCGCGAACGTGCTCGCCCAGACGTTGTCCGGGGTGCTGTTCCTGCTGGCGGTGGTGCGCGAGGGCGCCTCGCTGCGGCCCGATCCGGCGGTCATCCTGCGGCAGGTCGTGCTGGGCCGCGACCTGCTCATCCGGGGCGGGGCCTTCCAGGTCTGCTGGCTCTCCGCCACCGCCGTGGCCGCGCGGTTCGGGGTCGCGGCGGTCGGTGCCCACCAGATCGCGCTGCAACTCTGGTTCTTCCTGGCGCTCGTGCTGGACGCGGTGGCGATCGCGGCGCAGTCGCTGGTCGGCGCCGCACTGGGCGCCTCGGACGCGGCCGCCGCCCGGAGCGTGGCGCGCCGGGTGACGCTGGCCGGCGCGGTCGCCGGGGCCGGGTTCGCGGTGCTGGCCGCCGCGGGTGCGGGCGTGGTGCCGGCGCTGTTCACGAGTGACCCGGCGGTGCTGCACCAGGCGGCGGTCGTGTGGCCCTGGTTCGTCGGGCTGCTGCCGTTCGCGGGCGTGGTCTACGCGCTGGACGGCGTGCTGATCGGCGCGGGTGACGTGGCGTTCCTGCGCAACGTGACGATCGTGGCGGCCCTGGCCGGGTTCCTGCCGGCGATCTGGCTGGCCTACGCGCTGGACCTGGGACTCGGCGGGGTGTGGGCCGGCCTGGGGCTGTTCACGCTGGTCCGGTTCACCATGCTGGTGGTGCGCTGGCGGTCCGGTCGCTGGGCGGTGCTCGGAGTCACCCGCTGACCGGGCGCCTAGGGCGTGTGTCGAAGTGAGGGCCGCAGCCCGTCTCCCACTTCGACACACGCCCTAAGGTGGGCGGGTGAACCTGGACGGACTCATCGTGGTGGACAAGCCCGGCGGCATGACGTCGCACGACGTGGTGGCCCGGGTGCGGCGGCTGGCGAAGACCCGGCGGGTCGGGCACGGCGGCACGCTGGACCCGATGGCCACCGGCGTGCTGATCATCGGGGTGAACCGGGCCACCCGGCTGCTCACCTACGTCATCGGTGCGGAGAAGAGCTACACCGCGACGGTACGGCTGGGCCAGGCCACGGTCACCGACGACGCCGAGGGCGAGGTGACCGCCACGGTTCCCGCCGCCGGGGTGGCCGAGGCGGCGGTCCGGGCCGGGCTCGCCGCGCAGACCGGCGAGATCGACCAGGTGCCGAGCGCGGTCAGCGCCATCAAGATCAACGGAGAGCGGGCCTACAAGCGGGTACGCGACGGCGAGGACGTGGAGATCCCGTCCCGCCGGGTGACCGTGCACCGGCTGGACGTCCGGGAGATCCGCCGCCCGGACGGCGCGGACGTGCTGGACGTGGACATCGACGTGACCTGCTCGTCCGGCACCTACATCCGGGCCATCGCCCGCGACCTGGGCCGGACGCTCGGTGTGGGCGGGCACCTCACCGCGCTCCGCCGGACCGCGGTCGGCGGGTTCACCCTGGCCGAGGCGGCCACCCTCGCCGAGCTGGAGTCGCGCGCGCCGGACGTGATCGGGCTGTCCCTGGCGGACGCGGCCCGGCGGGCGTTCCCGGAGCGCATCGCGACCGCCGAGGAGGAGCGGGTGCTGCGGCACGGCGGACCGCTGGACCCGGCCGGCATCACCGGGCCGTACGCGGTCTTCGACGCCGCGGGCGACGTCCTGGCGGTGGTGACCGAACGCGACGGCCGCGCCCGGCCGGACATCGTGCTCGCCCCGGCCTAGGTTCTGTCCGGTGGCCCGGGCGCCCCGCCCGGTGCCCGGGGTGTGACAGGGCCGACCGGCCTGCGCGATCTCCCTCCGGCATGGCCGCCCGTGGACGCCCTCGTCTAGAAATGGTCCGGACGAACCACGGACGAGGGGCGCCATCGTGACAATTCGACCCGGACGGCTCCCGCTGCTGGTCGCGCTCACCGTGCTGGTGGTGCCGCTGACCGGCCCGCCCCCGGCCGCCGCCGCGCCCGACGACGTGGTCCGGGCCAAGGTGGACGCCCGGGTCCGGGAGCAGGTGGCCGGCGGCGCCCGTACCGCGTTCTGGCTGACCCTCCCCGGGCGCGCCGACCTCTCCGGTGTCCGGTCCCGGACCACCAAGCCGGCGAAGGGCGCGTACGTCCGGGCCATTCTGCGGTCCCACGCCGAGAATTCCCAGGCCGGACTGCGGCGCTTCCTGCGGCAGCGCGGTGCCGACTTCACCCCGTTCTGGATCACCAACGCGATCCGGGTGACCGGCGGCCGGGACCTGGTGACCGCGCTGGCGCAGCGGCCGGACGTGGCCCGGATCACCCCCGAGCCCCCGCCCACGGCACCCGGGCCGGGCCCGGCGCCGCAGCCGGGCCGGGCCCGGGCGGACGACGGCGTCGAGTGGAACATCGAGCGGGTCCGGGCCGACCGGGTGTGGCGCGACTTCGGGGTACGCGGCGAGGGCGTGGTGGTCGCGACCATCGACAGCGGCGTCATGTTCGACCACCCGGCGCTGCTCGCCGGCTACCGCGGCCGGTACGGCAACGGCCGGCTCAACCACAACTACAACTGGTACGACGCGGGCGGCCGGTGCCCCACCGAGGCGCCGTGCGACGACGACTACGGCCTCCCGCACGGCACCCACGTGATGGGCATCCAGGTCGGCGGTTCCCCGGACGGCGCGAACCGGATCGGGGTGGCTCCCGGGGCCCGCTGGATCGCGGCCCGGGCGCGCGGGATGGCGGACCAGCTCAGTGCCGGGCAGTGGATGCTGGCGCCCACCGACCTGTCCGGCGCGAACCCCCGCCCCGAGCTGGCCCCGGACGTGGTGAACAACTCCTGGCACCTGCCCGGTGCCGAGCCGGGCTACTACGCCGACGTGGTGGCGGCCTGGGTGGCCGCCGGCATCTTTCCGGTCTTCGCCGCGGGCAACGCCGGGCGGGAGGGCACCTGCCAGCACGTCGGCTGGCCGCCCTCACTGGCCGACGCGTACACCGTCGGCAACACCGACGCGCAGGACCGGCTGAATCCGTCGTCGAGCCGGGGACCGACCGTGGACGGCCTGGTCAAGCCGGACGTGTCCGCACCCGGGACGGGCATCCGGTCCGCCGTGCCGACCGGCGAGTACGACCTGATGACCGGCACCTCCCAGGCGGCGCCGCACGTCGCCGGGGCGGTCGCCCTGCTCTGGTCGGCGGCCCCCGCGCTGGACGGGGACGTCGCCGCCACCCGCCGGATCCTGGACGGCAGCGCCACGCCGGTCCCGGACCTGGCCTGCGGTGGGACGGCCGAGCACAACAACGCCGCCGGGCACGGACTCGTCGACCTGTACGCGGCGGTCCGGGCGGCGCCGCGTACCGGCCTGGGCGGGTTGCGGGGCGTGCTGCGGGACGCGGTCACCGGGCAACCGCTGCCGGACGCCACCGTGCTGCTGACCGGGCCCCGGCGGAAGGTGCTGAGCACCGGCGCCGACGGCTCGTTCCGGCTGGACCGGGCGGTGCCGGGCAGCTACCCGTACCGGATCACCAGCTTCGGCCACGCCGACCGCACCGGCTCGGTGACCGTCCGAGCCGGAGCGGTGGGCCGGCTGGACGTGACCGCCGCCCCGCTGCCGTCGGCCACGGTCACCGGCACCGTCCGCGCGCCCGGCGGCGCGGCGGTGGCCGGGGCGACCGTCGGGGTGGACGACACACCGGTGCGCACGGTGACCGGGGCGGACGGCCGGTACCGCCTGACCCTGCCCAAGGGCGGGCACGACCTGGTGGTCGACTCGGCGGACCGGTGCCTGCGGCCGGGCGGGCGGTCGGTCACGGTGGCGCACGGGGCGACCGCCGACGTCGACCTGCCGGCGCGGACCGACGCGTTCGGGCACACCTGCACGTCGACCGGTGCGTACCGGGCGGGGGAGGAGGCGCTGGCGATCGCCGGGCGCACCGGTGACGCGACCGAGGTGCCGCTGCCGTTCCCGGTGACCGTGTACGGCCGGCGGTTCGACACCGCCTGGATCGCCACCGACGGCGTGCTCGCGTTCGGCGCCGCGCCGACCTTCGACTGGTCGTCGCAGCTCCCGGACCTGTCCTGGGTGGAGCCGCTGCCACGCTTCACGCCGGACCTGGCGCTGTACCCGTTCCACGCGCGGATGGACGTGGATGCGGCGGCGGGCGTGTACACCGCGGCGACGGCGGACACGTTCGTGGTGGAGTGGCGCAACGTGCTGGCGTTGAAGCTGGCCGGGGCGCCGGGCAACCGGATCTCGGTGAGTGCGACGCTGCACCGGGACGGCAGCTACACGTACGCCTACCGCGGGGTGGCGCCGGGAGTCTGGGCGGCCGGCCGCAACGCCGTGGTGGGCCTGGCCGACCCGCAGTTCGACGCGTTCGTCTACGGCAACCGGGAACCGGTGGTGACCGACGGGCTGGCCGTGACGATCCGGCCGCCGGCCGGGGGCTGACCGGTCACGTCAGGTGGGTGGCGACCACGGAGACCAGGTCGGCGGCGGCGTACGGCTTGTCCAGGAAGCCGTCGCACCCGGCCTCCAGCGCGGCCGCCCGGTCCTGCGGCAGCACGCTCGCGGTCACCGCGACCACCGTGGGCCGGCGCCGTCCCTCCGGGCCCGCCTCGGCCGCCAGCTCGCGGGCCAGGGTGAGGCCGTGCCCGTCGGGCAGGTTCATGTCCAGCAGGATCAGGTCGACGTCCCGGCTGCGCAGGTGTTCCCGGGCGGCCGCCAGGCTGGCCGCGTCGACGATCTCCGCCTGGCGCACCGTGGTGTCCGACGCCCGGGACAGCACCGCCTTGACCAGGGTGCGATTCAGTTCTTCGTCCTCGACCAGCAGGATGGTGCTCACGGCGTGTCCTTTCGGGCGGTCCGGCGGCGGAGCAGCGGTGCCAGTGACGCCCAGCCCGCGCCGCCGGCCATCGCCTCGGCGACCACGCCGCCGGCCATCGCGGTGGCCACCAGCGGTGCGGTGTCCCGGGGGTCGGCGCCGGGGGTGGTGGTCAGGCCGAGTACCGGCGTGTGCCGGGTGGCCGGGTCCTGTTCGATCGCGGCGAGCAGGTGGAACCCGTCCGCGTCGGGGTGCTGCATGTCGCAGACGATCAGGTCGAACCGGCTCTCCCGGCTGAGGGCCAGCCCGTCCCGGCCGGTCGCGCACGCCACCACGTCCGCCCCGCCGGCCCGCAGGCCCTCCTCGATGCTCTGCCGGACCGCGTCGTCCGGGTCCACCACCAGGACGCGGGGCGTGGGCCGGGTGGCGATGCCGCGGGCCAGCGCGCCCAGCAGGGTGGTCCGGTCGACCGGCTTGACGAAGTAGTCGTGTGCGCCCAGCGCCAGGCCGGCCGACCGCTCGTCGAGGATGCTGGCGAAGTAGACCGGGATGTCGGCCAGCCGGTCGTCGGCCTTGAGCCGCCGGATCACCTCCCAGCCGTCGATGCCGGGCAGCGTCACGTCCAGCACGATCGCGTCCGGCGGGTCACTGCCGGCACTGGCCAGCCCGGATTCGCCGCTGCTCGCCACCTCCACCCGGTAGCCGGCCCCGGCCAGGTGGGTGCAGTGCAGCTCGGCGGACTGCGGGTCGTCCTCGATGAGCAGGACCCGCGGTCCCTCGGCCGGCGCGGCCGGCGACCCGGCGGTGGTCGCGGCCGGAACCGCGGACGAGGTGACCGGCTCCGCGGCGCCGGCGGGCAGCCGTACGGTGAAGGCACTGCCCTCGCCCGGCACCGAGGCCACCGAGATCTCGCCGCCGTGCGCCTCCACCAGGCGTTTGGTCAGCGCCAGCCCCAGTCCGGTGCCGGCGCGCTGCCGGTCCGCGTCGCCGACCTGCTGGAACTCCTCGAACACGCGGCCCAGGTCGGACTCGGCGATGCCCACCCCGGTGTCCGTCACGGTCACCGTCACCCAGTCCGGCCCGTCGTCCGCGGTGATGGTGATCCGGCCACCCCGCGGGGTGAACTTGATCGCGTTGGAGAGCAGGTTCTCCACGATCTGGCGGAACCGGACGCGGTCGGCCAGCGCGGTCACCTCGGGCAGGTCGGTGGTGGCGGTGAGGTCGTTCGCGATCAGCAGCGGCGACAGGCCGGTGAGCAGCTCGGTCACCGAGGTGTCCACGCGCAGCGGCACGAGGCGCAGGTCCAGCCGGCCGGCCTCGACCTTGGCCAGGTCCAGGATGTCGTTGATCAGGCCGAGCAGGTGCCGGCCGCTGGTGTGGATGTGGTCCACCCACTCGGCGGGCACCTTGCGCCGGTCGCCGTCCGCCTCCTCGGCCCGCATCAGGTCGCTGAACCCGATGATCGCGTTGAGCGGCGTCCGCAGCTCGTGGCTCATGTTCGCCAGGAACGCGCTCTTCGCCTGGTTGGCCCGGGTCAGCGCGGTGACCGAGGCGCTGAGTTCGGCGGCCAGGCGGCGTTCCGCGGCGGCGACGGCCTGCCGTTCGGCGAGGATCCCGGCCTGCCCGCCGAGCGCCGCGAGCAGCCGCAGGTCGTCGTCGCTGAACAGGCTGCGGTGACGGTTGAACAGCAGCACCGCGCCCTCGGCGTCGGGCGGCACCGGCATGCTCAGCACCGTGACGAAGTCGTCGCCGAGGTCGGCGCCGTAGTGCCGGACCAGGGTCTGGCTGCCCTCCCGCAGCCGGGCCGGCTGCCCGGCGCGGATCAGCGCGGTCAGGTCGGCGATGCTGATCTCTTCGAGCGTCGGTACCGGCGGCCCGGCGTAACCGGTCGGCGTGAGCTGGCCGTCCGCGCGGGGCTTCAGCACGGCCACCGCGTCGGCGCCGGTCTGCACCCGCATGATCTCGGCGTAGATCTGCCAGACCTGTTCGGGGGAGTCGACCGGTGCGCGCAGCAGGCGTTCGGTCACCGACTGGGCGGCGGAGGCCGAGAACATCCGGCGCAGCCAGCGGGGCGGTGCGAACGCCACCAGGTAGCCGAGCGCGCACCCCAGCGCCAGCACCCGGTTCGCGGCGCCGAAGGCGGGGTGCACCCCGGGGATGGTGGTGATCCCGATCAGCACGACCACGGCCCCGAACGCCATGGTGGCGCCGGCCGCGGTCATCAGCCGGGCCCGGTTGGCGCCGCTCCGGGTGCGGGCCTTGCCGAACAGCAGCACCGCCGCGACCAGCTCGCTGATCAGGAAGGCGGTCACGGCCAGCAGGACCACGGCCGGGGGCAGCGGCCGGTCCAGGAAGAAGACCGGCACCGCCACGGCGAGGAAGAGCACCAGCACGGCCCGGTCCAGCCAGGTCGGCACGGCGCGCAGGCGCCCGGCGAGCCGGACCGTCAGGTACGGCTGGGCGAGCAGCGCGGTGAGCGCCACCGCACCGACCACCGGGGGCAGCGAGCCGCCGTTGATCCGGCGCACGATGTCCACCACGAACAGCACCGTGCACGGGGCGAAGACCAGCGTGACGTCGCGTTGCAGCGGGTCCCGGCGACGCAGGTAGCCGACCAGGGCGCGGAGGAAGACCACGGCGAAGGTGAACTCCGCAGTGAGGAGGACAAAAGCACTCCAATAGACACTCATTTCATCATTCATCATACTGTTTCAGACACCTGAACGACGCCCGATACGCTGTCTCCGGTGCATCGCAGGGGGAGGCAGTCAGATGCAGCGTTGGCGGGGGTATGAGGCCGTGCCCGGTGGTTGGGGCCGGTCCGTGGTGACCATCGGGGTGTTCGACGGCGTCCACCGCGGCCACCAGGCGATCATCGGGCACGCGGTGAAGCGGGCCCGCGATCTCGGTCTGCAGTCGGTGGTCGTGACGTTCGATCCGCACCCGGCCGAGGTGGTCCGGCCCGGGTCGCACCCGGCCGTCCTGACCGAGCCGGTGCGCAAGGCCGAGCTGCTCGAGCAACTCGGCGTGGACGCGGTCTGCGTGGTGCCGTTCACGCCGGCGTTCTCCCAGCTCAGCCCGGAGGCGTTCGGGCACGACGTGCTGGTCGAGGCGCTGCACGCGGCGGTCGTGGTGGTCGGCGACAACTTCCGCTTCGGGCACCGGGCGGCCGGCGACCTGCGGTTGCTGGCGGGGCTGGGCCGGTCGTTCGGCTTCACCGTGGAGGAGGCCCCGCTGGTCACCGCGGACGGGGTGGTGTTCTCCTCGACGTACATCCGCAGCTGTGTGGACGCCGGGGACGTGCGGGCCGCGGCGGCCGCGCTGGGCCGGCCGCACCGGCTGGCCGGCGTGGTGGTCCGCGGCGACCAGCGCGGCCGGGAGATCGGGTTCCCCACCGCCAACCTGATGTGCCACCGGTACGCGGCGATCCCGGCCGACGGCGTCTACGCCGCGTGGCTCATCCGGGGCGGAACGCACGCCGGGCGGCAGATGGCGTCCGTGTCGATCGGGACCAATCCGACATTCTCCGGGCGTGAGCGGCGCGTCGAGGCGTACGTACTGGACTTCGCCGGCGACCTGTACGGCGAGCGGGTCAGCCTCGACTTCGTCGCCCACCTGCGGGAACAACGCCGGTACGACGCGATCGAACCGCTCGTGGCGCAGATCCGCGAGGACGTCGAACAGACCCGCGCGCTGCTCCAGTAAGGGGCTTAAGTCCGGTTAAGGGCGGTGGCCGGGGCGGTCGGATCAGGGCTGGTAGAGTTGACGCGACGTCGGATAACCGACGACCGGTCTCGCCTGCCTGCCCGACGCCGCGGACCGCGAGAACCGCTTTCACCGGCAACACAGAATCACGGAGAACATGGCGCTCGACCAAGAGACCAAGACCAAGATCATGACCGAGTACGCGACCCTCGAGGGCGACACCGGCTCGCCCGAGGTGCAGGTCGCGATGCTCACCAAGCGGATCGCCGACCTGACCGAGCACCTCAAGGTGCACAAGCACGACCACCACAGCCGTCGTGGTCTGCTGCTGCTGGTCGGCCGCCGGCGCCGCCTGCTCAACTACGTACAGAAGAAGGACATCGCCCGCTACCGGACGCTGATCGAGCGTCTCGGCCTGCGTCGATGACCTGACGGGGGAGTGGCCGCCTGGCCGCTCCCCCGCGTTCTACCCCACGGACCCGCGCGGCCGACAGGCACGACGGCACCGGTCTCCGGTAGTGGTTCCCAGGCGCTATTCCTGGGCACTTCGATCGAAGACCGGCCAGCCTGACGACATACCGCGCTGTGCAGACCGCCGGGTCCTTCGACGAAGGAGTACCGCACCACATGACAGAGCAGAACACCGCTCTCGGCACCGAATCCAGGACCGCGACGATCGACAACGGTTCGTTCGGCACCCGGGAAATCACGTTCTCGACCGGACGGCTGGCCAAGCAGGCCGCCGGCTCGGTGATCGTCCAGCTCGGCGAGACCACCGTCCTCTCCGCGACCACGGCCAGCAAGCAGCCGAAGGAGCACTTCGACTTCTTCCCGCTGACCGTCGACGTGGAGGAGCGGATGTACGCCGTGGGCCGCATCCCCGGCTCGTTCTTCCGCCGCGAGGGCCGCCCCAGCGAGGACGCCATCCTCACCTGCCGCCTGATCGACCGGCCGCTGCGCCCGTCGTTCACCAAGGGCCTGCGCAACGAGGTCCAGGTCGTCGAGACCATCCTCGCGCTCGACCCGCAGCACCCGTACGACGTGGTCGCCATGAACGGCGCGTCGATGTCCACCAAGCTGTCCGGTCTGCCGTTCAGCGGCCCGGTCGGCTCGACCCGGGTGGCCCACATCGAGGGTCAGTGGGTCAACTTCCCCACGCTGGAGGAGCTGGCCCGGGCCACCTTTGACATGATCGTCGCCGGCCGCACCCTGCCGGACGGCGAGGTCGCGATCATGATGGTCGAGGCCGAGGCCACCCCGCACGCGCTGGGCCTGATCGCCGCCGGTGCGCCGAAGCCGACCGAGGAGGTCGTGGCCAGCGGGCTGGAGGCCGCCAAGTCGGCCATCCGTGAGCTGTGCCGCGCGCAGAGTGAACTCGCCGAGATCGCCGCCAAGCCGGTCGCCGACTTCCCGGTGTTCCTGGACTACCAGGACGACGTGTTCTCGGCGGTGTCCGAGGCGGTCCGCGAGGAGACCGCGGAGGCGCTGAAGATCGCCGGCAAGGCCGACCGCGAGGAGGCCCTGGACCGGATCAAGGCCAAGGCGCATGAGACCGTCGCCCCGCAGTTCGAGGGCCGCGAGAAGGAGATCAGCGCCGCGTTCCGGTCGCTGACCAAGTCCGAGGTCCGCGCCCGCGTGCTGCGCGAGCAGGTCCGCATCGACGGCCGCGGCCCGCGCGACATCCGGCCGCTGAGCGCTCAGGTCGGCGTGCTGCCGCGGGTGCACGGCTCGGCGCTGTTCGAGCGTGGCGAGACGCAGATCCTCGGCGTCACCACGCTGAACATGCTGCGTCTGGAGCAGGCGCTGGACACGCTCGCGCCGGAGAAGTCCAAGCGCTACATGCACAACTACAACTTCCCGCCGTACTCGACCGGTGAGACCGGCCGGGTCGGCTCGCCGAAGCGCCGCGAGATCGGTCACGGCGCGCTGGCCGAGCGGGCCCTGGTGCCGGTGCTGCCGTCGCGCGAGGAGTTCCCGTACGCGATCCGCCAGGTCTCCGAGGCGCTGAGCTCGAACGGCTCGACGTCGATGGGCTCGGTCTGCGCCTCGACCCTGTCGCTGCTGTCCGCCGGTGTGCCGCTGAAGGCCCCGGTCGCCGGCATCGCGATGGGCCTGATCTCGGACGAGGTCGACGGCAAGACCCAGTACGTCGCGCTCACCGACATCCTCGGTGCCGAGGACGCGTTCGGCGACATGGACTTCAAGGTCGCCGGCACGTCCGAGTTCGTCACCGCGCTGCAGCTCGACACCAAGCTGGACGGCATCCCGTCGGACGTGCTGGCGTCCGCGCTGCAGCAGGCGCACGACGCCCGGGCGACCATCCTCGGCGTGATGCAGGAGGCGATCAACGCCCCGGCCGAGATGTCCGAGTACGCGCCGCGGGTCACCAGCGTCAAGATCCCGGTCGACAAGATCGGCATGGTGATCGGGCCGAAGGGCCAGACCATCAACGCGATCCAGGACGAGACCGGCGCCGACATCTCCATCGAGGACGACGGCACGATCTACGTGGGCGCGACCAACGGCCCGGCGGCCGAGGCGGCGGTCGAGCGGATCAACGCGATCGCCAACCCGACCATGCCGAAGTCCGGCGACAAGTTCCTCGGCACGGTGGTGAAGACGGCCGCGTTCGGCGCGTTCATTTCGCTGCTGCCCGGCCGCGACGGCCTGCTGCACATCTCCAAGGTGGGCGACGGCAAGCGGGTCGACAAGGTCGAGGACTTCCTCAACGTCGGCGACAAGGTCGAGGTGCAGATCGCGGACATCGACGCCCGCGGCAAGATCTACCTCGACAAGGTCCGTCCGGAGGGTGCCGAGGCGCCCGAGGCGCCGGCCGGCGCGGCAGCCGAGGGCGGCCGTCCGCCGCGCGAGGACCGCGGACCGCGCGGTGAGGGCGGCGGCGAACCCCGCCGGCGCCGTCAGCGCTCCGGCGGCGGCGACCGCGGACCGCGCGAAAGCTGAGATGACAGTTGGGCAACGCGGGCCGGCCGGGAGGCCGGCCCGCACCTCCACCCCGTCCGACCGCCCCACCGCCGCCCTGAACCGGATGAAAACGACTAACCTGCAGGACGGCGTACGCCGTACCGTGCTCCCCAGCGGCCTGCGGATCGTCACCGAGAGCATCCAGACCACCCGCAGCGCCTCGATCGGCGTCTGGGTGAACGTAGGCTCCCGGGACGAGACCCCGGCTCTCTCCGGCGCCTCGCACTTCCTCGAGCACCTGCTGTTCAAGGGCACCCGGAAGCGCACCGCGCTGGACATCTCCGCCGAGATCGAGGCGGTCGGCGGCGAGACGAACGCCTTCACCACGAAGGAATACACCTGCTACTACGCGCGGGTGCTGGACGCCGACCTGCCGCTCGCCGTGGATGTGCTCTGCGACGCGGTGGCCGACTCGGTGCTCGCACCGCCCGACGTGGAGACCGAACGTGGCGTGATCCTGGAGGAGATCGCCATGCACGACGACGAGCCCGGTGACGAGGTCCATGACCTGTTCACCGAGGTCATCTTCGGCGACCACCCGCTCGGCCGGCTGATCTCGGGCACCGAGGCGACCATCGCCCCGATGACCCGGACCCAGATCAACCGGTTCTACCGGCGCCGCTACGTGCCGCCGCGCATCGTCATCGCCGCGGCCGGCAACCTGGACCACGGCACGGTCGTCCGGCTCATCCGCAAGGCGATCGCCGGCACCGCGCTGGACACCGAACCCGCCGCGCCCGAGGCGCACCGCCCCGCGGACCGCCGGGTCCGCACGCTGCCCGCGCAGACCGTGGTGCGCAGCCGCGACACCGAACAGGCGCACATCGTGCTCGGCGCCACCGGCATCGGCCGGCTGGACGACCGCCGGTTCGCGCTGGGCGTGCTGAACAACGTGCTCGGTGGCGGCATGTCCAGCCGGTTGTTCCAGGAGATCCGGGAGAAGCGCGGGCTGGCGTACTCGGTCTACTCCTACGGCAGCCAGTACGCCGACGCCGGCCTGTTCGGCGTCTACGCCGGCTGCGCGCCCGGCAAGGTGGACGAGGTGCTGGATCTGGCCCGGGCGGAACTCGGCAAGATCGCGAAGTCCGGGGTCACCGCCGAGGAGGTGGCGCGCGGCAAGGGCATGGTGAAGGGCTCGTACGTGCTGGGCCTGGAGGACACCGGCTCGCGGATGAGCCGGCTGGCCAAGAGCGAGATGCTGTACGGCGACCTGATGACCGTGGACGGCCTGCTCGCCGAGGTCGACGCGGTGACGCTGGACGACGTCAACGCGCTCGCCCACGACCTGCTGTCCCAGCCGATGTCCCTGGCCGTGGTCGGCCCGTTCGACTCCTCGGCGTTTACTGGTCGATGATGACCCGCACGCTGAGCCCCGAACAGACCCCGCCGGCGCCGCCCGACCACGGGCGGCGCCGCCGGATCGTCGGCATGTCGATCTGGGCGGTGCTGTTCGCCGTCGGTACGTACTTCATCGGCGTGCCGACCAGCGACCCGCTGATCGCGTTCGGCTGGCTCTGGCTGGCCACCATCGCCTGGCGCAGCGAGTTGCCGTGGCGCGAGCACCTGCGGTTCCTGCGCGACTGGCTGCCGATCAGCCTGCTGCTGGTCGTCTACAACATCTCCCGCGGGTACGCCGACAACCTGTTCGCCCCGCACGTCACCGAGCTGATCGCCGCGGACAAGCTGATGTTCGGCTGGTTCACCGGGGACCAGGTGCCGACCAGCTGGCTGCAGCAGCACCTGTGGCAGCCCGGCGTGGTGCAGTGGTGGGAGGTGGTGGTCTCGATCGTGTACTTCTCGCACTTCCTGACCGTGCCGACCATCGCGGTGGTGCTGTGGATGCGCACCCGCCCGCAGTGGGCCCGGTTCATGCGCCGCTGGTTCACGCTGTGCGTACTCGGCCTGATCACGTACTTCCTCTACCCGGCGGCGCCGCCGTGGTGGGCCGCCGAGGCGAAGCACGGCGCGCTGATCGAGGCCACCCGCATCTCCACCAAGGGCTGGGACGCGATCGGCCTGCACGGCGCCGGCAACACGCTGAACGCGTTGCAGGTGGAGGCGTCCAACCCGGTCGCGGCGATGCCGTCACTGCACACCGCGTTCGCGTTCATGGCGGTGGTGTTCTTCCTGCCGATGGTGCGCCGCCGCTGGTGGCCGGTGCTGCTGTCGTACCCGCTGGCGATGACGTTCACCCTGGTCTACACGGCCGAGCACTGGGTGATCGACGTGCTTGTCGGCTGGGCGTACGTCGGTCTGGTGTTCGTGGTCGTGGGTCTCGGCGAACGGTGGTGGCGGTCCCGGCGTGCGGTGTCCGATGGGTTAAGTTGAGGTCGTGACTGACGAGCAGGAACCGCTCCGCGTCGGCGTTCTCGGTGCCCGCGGGCGCATGGGCATCGAAGTGTGCAAGGCCATCGACGCCGCCGACGACCTGGAACTGGTCGCGATGATCGACCAGGGCGACTGGCTGTTCAACGCCTCCGACGCGGCCGCGCAGGTGCTGGTCGACTTCACCACCCCCGACGTGGTGATGGACAACCTGCACTGGGCCGTGGACCAGGGCATCAGCGTGGTCGTCGGCACCAGCGGCTTCACCGACCAGCGCCTCGACCGGGTCCGCAACTGGCTGTCCCACAAGCCCGGCGTCGGCGTGATAATCGCCCCCAACTTCGGCATCGGCGCCGTGCTGATGATGCAGTTCGCGGCGAAGGCGGCCCGCTACTTCGAGTCCGTCGAGATCATCGAGCAGCACCACCCGCGCAAGCTGGACGCGCCGAGCGGCACCGCCACGCACACCGCGCGGCTGATCGCCGACGCGCGGGCCGAGGCGGGTCTCGGTCCGGTGCCGGACGCCACCAAGGAGGAGCAGGCGGGGGCGCGCGGCACCGACATCAACGGGGTACGCGTGCACTCGGTGCGTGCGGCCGGCCTGGTCGCGCACCAGGAGGTGCTGTTCGGCACGGAGGGCGAGATCCTCACCGTCCGGCACGACTCCCTGGACCGGTCCTCGTTCATGCCCGGGGTGCTGCTCGCGGTGCGCAACGTGCGGAACCGCCCCGGCCTCACCATCGGCCTCGACACGCTTCTGGACTGACCGCCCCGTTCGAGTCCCGGCCGGCCCGTTCAGTCGGTCGGGGGGCTCAGGTCGACGTGCAGGCGGAACTGGGGGACCAGCATGTCGTCCACGTCGAGCGCGCGCCCGGCCCCGTCCGGCTCCCACCCGGTCGAGGTGAGGAACTTCTTCATCGCCTCGTCCGCGTCGTACGCCCAGGCCACCGCGCGCTGGAAGCCGTCCTCCCGCCACAGGTCCACGGTGGCCGCCAGCAGCCGGCTGCCGTGCCCGCGCCGGCTCCAGCGCGGCTCCACCAGCAGATCGGTCACCGCCGCGACCTCGTCGCCCAGCGCCGGTTCCTCCGGGGCGAGAGCCTGCTCGTCGGCCGGGCCGCCGGCCGCGAACCCGACCGTGGTGGTGGCGGACTCGCCCTGTTCCACGGCGATCAGCACGCGGTGCCGCGGGGACGGCGGCGCGGTGATCGCCTCGGTCCAGCCCCGGGCCAGGTACGCCTCGTCCAGGTTGGCGAGCACGTGCGCGGGGAACATCCGCCGGTACGCCGTACGCCAGGTGAGAAGTTGGATGCGGGCGATCTCGCCGGCGTCCTCGGGACGGGCGGGACGGACGTAGCCGAGTGCCATGGTGGGCAGCCTACAGACGTACCGCGTAGCGGATCTCGGGCAGTTCCACGGTGGTGCCGCGCGGGGTGTACGTGTCCCGCACCCCGTCCGGACGGAGCCCGGCGCGTTCGTAGAACCGGCGCGCCCGCGAGTTGCCCTCGAGCACCCAGAGCCGCATCTCCCGGAACCCGGCCGCGCCGAGGTCGGTCCGGGCCCGGCCGAGCAGGTCCCGTCCGGTCCCGGCACCCCACCGTCCGGGGTCGACGTACACGGCGTAGAGCTCGCCCGCCGCCGGCTCGTCCGGTTCGCCGTGCTCCGCCCGGTACGGGCCGTACGCGGCGAACCCGATGATCACGCCCTCGTCGTCGGCCACCACAGTGCGCACGCCGGGGACCGGGGACCGTCGCCGGCGGCGCTCGGCGAACACGGCCGGATCCAGCCGGTCGAGGTGCTCGGCGGGCACGAGTCCGGCGTACGCCACCTGCCAGGTCCGCACGTGCACCGCGGCCACCGCGTCGATGTCCGCGTCCCGGAGCGGGCGGATCGCCACCATGGCGCCGATTCTGTCGTACCCCTGGTTTAGCGTGCTCGGCGATGGCACTCCCAGACTCGCTCTCCGTGTCGCAGGCCCGCCGCATCACGCTGGCCGCGCAGGGCTTCACCGACCCCGCGCCCGGCGGTGCGACCGACCTGCGGCACCTGCGCCGGGTGCTGCGCCGCCTGCACCTGATCCAGATGGACTCGGTGAATGTGCTGCAGCGCGCGCACTTCATGCCGCTGTACAGCCGCCTCGGCCCCTATCCGGCCGCGCTGCTGGAGCGGGCGGCCTATCGGCGGCCCCGGGAACTGTTCGAGTTCTGGGGCCACGAGGCGTCGCTGATCACCGTCGACCTGCAGCCGCTGTTCCGCTGGCGGATGTCGAACGCGAAGGATTTCGCCTGGGGCAACATGCGGCGGATCGCCACCGAGCAGCCCGACCTGGTGGCCTGGGTGCTCGACGAGGTGCGCCGGCGGGGCCCGATCACCGCGGCGGACATCGAGCACGACGCGCCCCGCAGCAAGGACCACTGGGGATGGAACTGGTCGGTGGTCAAGCAGGCCCTGGAGTGGCTGTTCTACAGCGGTCAGGTCACCGCGGCGGACCGCACCACGTCCTTCGCCCGACGGTACGACCTGCCCGAGCGGGTGCTGCCGCCGGCCGTGCTGGACGCGCCCACTCCGGCGTTCCCGGATGCGGTCCGGGCCCTGGTCGAGCTGTCCGCGCGGGCGCTGGGGGTGGCCGCCGAGGGTGAGCTGCGCGACTACTTCCGGCTGCCGGTGGCCGGGTTCAAGCAGGCCGTGGCGGAACTGGTGGAGGACGGGGTGCTGCGGCCGGTGGCGGTGCAGGGCTGGAAGCAGCCGGCCTATCTGCATCATCAGGCCCGGCTGCCGCGGTGGGTGCGGGCGGCCACCCTGGTCAGCCCGTTCGATCCGCTGATCTGGGAGCGGGCGCGCACCGAGCGGCTGTTCGACATGACCTATCGGATCGAGATCTACGTGCCCGCGCCGCAGCGGCTCTACGGCTACTACGTGCTGCCGTTCCTGCTGGGAGAGCGGTTCGCCGCCCGGGTGGACCTCAAGGCGGACCGCAAGGCGGGGGTGCTGCAGATCCCGGCGGCCTGGATCGAGCCGGGCGCGGACGAGTCGGAGACCGCCGGTGCGCTCGCCGCCGAGTTGCGCCGGTTGTCCGGTTGGCTCGGCCTGGACCGGATCGCCGCACCCGAGCGGGGCGACCTGGCCCGCCCGCTCGCGGCCGCCCTGGCCGCCGGATCGGCGGCCATCCCGTGAGTGCCGCGCACCGGATCGGCGGGCGTCTGGTGAGTGGCGCGCACCGGATCGGCGGCCGTCCCGTGAGGCCGCGCACCGGATCGGCCGGTGTACCGTGACGGCCATGACCGAGACCGCCCAGCAGGAGTGGCCCGGACACCCGCCGTACCCGCCGCCCACGCCGGACCGGTTCACCAGGTTTGTCCACCGGGTCTGGTACGGCTCGCCGGTCTGGGCCGCGCCCACCGCACTGCTGGTCTGCATGGGCGGCGCGATCGGCTACACGATGGCCAGCCACCCCACCGAGGCCGGCGCCGGCGACCCACCGACCTGCCTGCTCAAATACACCACCGGGTTCGTCTGCCCGGGGTGCGGCGGCACCCGCGCCGCGTGGTACCTGCTGCACGGCGACCTGCCCGCCGCCGCGCGCCACCACGCGCTGTTCGTGTTCGCGGTGCCGTTCCTCCTCTACCTCTACGTGGCCTGGGCCGGCGAGCGCATGTTCGGCCGCCGGTTGCCGCAGCTGAACCTCTCCCCGAAGGTGATCGGCGCGTTCATCGCCGCCTGGGGTGTGTGGAGCGTGCTGCGCAACCTGCCCTGGGCGCCGTTCACCTCGTTCTACGTGTGAGGCCGTGTGCGGCCGTGTGAAGTCGTGGAAAGCCGCGGGAAGTCTGTGAAGTGGGGAAGCGCATGACCGTCGACACCCAGTACGAACAGTTGCTGCGCCGGGTGCTGGAGACCGGCACACCGAAGGAGGACCGCACCGGCACCGGTACGGCCAGCCTCTTCGGCGAGCGGCTGCGCTACGACCTGTCGGAGTCGTTTCCGCTGGTCACCACGAAGCGGGTGCACTTCAAGTCGGTCGCGGTCGAGCTGCTGTGGTTCCTGCGCGGCGACAGCAACACCGCCTGGCTGCGGGAGCAGGGCGTGACGATCTGGGACGAGTGGGCGGACCCGGACGGAAACCTGGGCCCGGTGTACGGCCACCAGTGGCGCGCCTGGCCCACGCCGGACGGCGGCACCGTCGACCAGATCGCCAAGGTGCTCGACACGTTGCGCACCAACCCGGACTCGCGGCGCATGGTGGTCTCCGCCTGGAACGTGGCCGACCTGCCCAAGATGGCGCTGGAGCCGTGCCACGCGCTGTTCCAGTTCTACGTGGCCGACGGGCGCCTGTCCTGCCAGCTGTACCAGCGCAGCGCCGACCTGTTCCTCGGCGTGCCGTTCAACATCGCGAGTTACGCGCTGCTGACCCGGATGGTGGCCGCCCAGGTCGGGCTGCTTCCGGGCGATCTCATCTGGGTGGGCGGGGACTGCCACATCTATGCCAACCACGTCGAGCAGGTCCGCGAGCAGCTGTCCCGCCCGGCGTACCCGTTCCCGCGCCTGGAGCTGGCCCCGGCGCCCTCGCTGTTCGACTACACGTTCGACCACTTCACGGTCGTGGACTACCAGCACCACCCGGCGCTGCGCGCCCCCGTGGCGGTATGACGGTCCGGCTGATCTGGGCCGAGGCCCACGACCGGGTCATCGGGGCGGCCGGCACCATCCCCTGGCACCTGCCGGAGGACATGCGGCACTTCAAGGACCGCACCATGGGCGCGACCGTGGTGATGGGCCGGGGCACCTGGGACTCGCTGCCGGCCGGCGTGCGGCCGCTGCCGGGACGGCGCAACGTGGTGCTCACCCGCCGGAGGGAATGGTCGGCGCCGGGCGCGGAACCGGCCGGCTCGGTGTCCGAGGTGCTGGCCGGTCACGACGACGTCTGGGTGATCGGCGGCGCGGAGGTCTACGCGGCCTTCCTGCCGCACGCCGGTCACGTGGTCCGCACGCTGGTCGAACTCGATGTACCGGGCGACGCCCGGGCGCCCGAGCTGGGTGCCGGGTGGCGGGAGCTGACCGGGGCACCGCCGGGTTGGCAGACCTCCCGGACCGGCCTGCGGTACCGCATCGGTGAGTACGTCCGTACCCCGGGTGGCTGACCGGCGCGCGGTGCTGCCGGTCCCGGCCGTCCGATAAGTTGTTGGGTATGACGCAGGACCCGCGGCCCTTCGGACGGCTGCTGACGGCCATGGTGACCCCGTTCGCTCCGGACGGCTCGCTCGATGTCGACGGCGCCCAGAAGCTGGCCGCACACCTGGTCGACCACCAGCGCAACGACGCACTCGTGATCAGTGGCACCGGCGGCGAGTCGCCGACCACCACGGACGCGGAGAAGGAGACGCTGATCCGCGCGGTGGTCGAGGCGGTCGGCGACCGGGCCCGGATCGTCGCCGGCGTGGGCACGAACAACACCGCGCACACCGTCGAGCTGGCCCGGAGCGCGGAGAAGGCGGGCGCGCACGGCCTGCTGGTCGTGACCCCTTACTACAACAAGCCGCCGCAGTCGGGCCTGATCCGGCATTTCACGACCGTTGCGGACGCCACCGGCCTGCCGGTCATGCTGTATGACATTCCGCACCGGTCCGGGGTGCCGATCGCCACCGAGACGCTGCTGCGGCTCGCCGAGCACCCGGCGATCGTCGCGGTCAAGGACGCCAAGGGCGATCTGGCCGGCTCCGCGCGGGTGATGGCGCAGAGCAACCTCGCGTACTACTCCGGCGAGGACGCCGCCACGCTGCCCTGGCTGTCCATCGGGGCGGTCGGCGTGGTGGGCACGTCCACGCACCTGATCGGGGCACCGACCCAGGACATGATCTCCGCGTACGAGCGCGGCGAGACCGCCACCGCTCTGGCGCTGCACCGGCAGCTGCTTCCGCTGTTCACCGGAATCTTCCGGACCCAGGGGACCATCCTGGTCAAGGCGGGGCTGACGCTGCTGGGACTCCCCGCCGGGCCGGTGCGGTCGCCGCTGGTGGACGCGACCGAGGCCGAGACGAACCAACTGATCGAGGACGCCGCTGCGGCGGGTCTGTCCCTCGGCGCACACGATTAGAAAGACAGGAATGAGTCAAGCTCACGCGGAGCTGGATCCGCCTCCGCCGTTGCCCGAGGGCGCCCTGCGCGTCATCCCGCTCGGCGGCCTCGGTGCCATCGGCCGCAACATGACGGTCTTCGAGTTCGACGGCAAGCTGCTGGTGGTGGACTGCGGGGTGTTGTTCCCCGACGTCGAGCAGCCGGGCGTCGACCTGATTCTGCCGGACTTCTCGCCGATTCTGGACCGGCTCGACGACGTGCAGGCGATCGTGCTGACCCACGGTCACGAGGACCACATCGGCGCGGTGCCCTATCTACTCGCCCACAAACCGGACATCCCGCTGGTGGGTTCGGAGTTCACCCTGGCGCTGGTCGAGGCGAAACTCGCCGAGCGGCGGCTGGACCCGTACACGCTGACCGTGCGGGAGGGGCAGCGTGAGCGGCTCGGGCCGTTCGAGTGCGAGTTCTTCGCGGTGAACCACTCGATCCCGGACGCGCTCGCGGTGGCGGTCCGGACGCCGGCCGGTCTGATCCTGCACACCGGCGACTTCAAGATGGACCAGGTCCCGCTGGACGGCCGGATCACCGACCTGGCCGGCTTCGCCCGGCTCGGCGCCGAGGGCGTGGACCTGCTGCTGTCCGACTCCACGAACGCGGAGATCCCCGGCTTCGTCACGCCGGAACGCGACATCGGCCCGGTGCTGAACGCCATCTTCGGCAAGGCCAAGGGCCGGGTCATCGTGGCCAGTTTCGCCTCGCACGTGCACCGCGTGCAGCAGGTGATGGACGCCGCGTACGAGTACGAGCGCAAGGTCGCGCTGATCGGCCGGTCCATGGTCCGCAACATGGGCATCGCCCGCGACCTGGGCCTGCTGCGCATCCCGGAGGGGCTGCTGGTCAGCCTGGACGAGGCGACGAACCTGCCGCCGGACGAGATCGTCTTCATGTCCACCGGGTCGCAGGGCGAGCCGATGAGCGCGCTGGGCCGGATGTCCACCGGCGACCACCGGCACATCACGATCGAGCCCGGCGACACCGTGGTGCTGGCCAGCTCGCTGGTGCCGGGCAACGAGACCTCGGTGTACCGGGTGATCAACCAGCTGGCCCGGGCCGGCGCCACCGTGGTGCACAAGGACACCGCCAAGGTGCACGTGTCCGGTCACGCCCCGGCCGGCGAACTGCTCTACCTGCTCAACGTGGTCCGGCCGAGCAACCTGATGCCGGTGCACGGCGAGTGGCGGCACCTGCGCGCGCACGCCCAGCTCGGCATCGAGTCCGGGGTCGCGCCGGACCGGGTGGTGCTGTGCGAGGACGGCGACGTGGTCGACCTGATCGAGGGTCACGCCCGGCACGTGGGCCGGGTCAAGAGCCGTTACGTGTACGTCGACGGCCTGGCCGTGGGCGACGTCAGCGAGTCGTTGCTGACCGAGCGTCGCATCCTGGGCGACGGCGGCTTCATCTCGGCCACCGTGGTGATCGACTCGGTGACCGGCAAGGTGGTCGGCGAGCCGAACATCTCGGCGAAGGGCTTCTCCGAGGACCCGGAGGCGTTCAACCCGGTGATCCCGCTGCTCACCGCCGCGTTGCACCGTTCGGCCGAGGACGGCATCACCGATCCGCACCAGCTGCAGCAGGTGGTCCGCCGGACCGTCGGGCGCTGGGTCAACGACGCGTACCGGCGGCGGCCGATGATCGTGCCGACCGTGGTCGAGGTGTGACGCCGGAGATTGTTTCTTAGGAATGTCTGAATAGTTCAACCGTTCCGGTCCCCCCTCCGTACTCCCGGGCACGGCGCCGCCCCCACGGCGCCCGTGTCGAGGGGAGTGCGGAGTATGCAGCGCAAGCGGATCGCCATTGCGGCGGTGGCGGTGGTGGCGACCGGGGCAGCGGTGGCTTTCACGTTGCCCTCGATGGCCGGCACGACCTCGCCCCGTGGTGGCAGCGCCCCGAGGGCCGCCGCCGGTGACGTCGCTCCGCAACTGCTCGAGGCGATGCGGCGCGACCTGGGCGTGGACGACGCCGAGGCACGTGCCCGGGTGGACCGGGCGGAATGGGCCGGCCGGACCTCGGCGCGGCTGGCCGCGCAGACCGGCAGCGAGTTCGGTGGCGCCTGGCTGGCCGACGACGGCACCACGCTGAAGATCGCGGTGACCGACCGGGACGCGATGGCCCGGGTCAGGGCCGCCGGTGCCGAACCGGTCCTGGTCAAGCGCAGCGAGCAGGATCTGGACGTGGCGAAGGAGAAGCTGGACGCGGCCCGGTCCGCGGCCGGCGACCTGACCGGCTGGTACGTGGACCCGGCGACGAACAAGCTGGTGGTGGTCGCGCAGCCCGGCAACACCGACGACGCCTGGGCGTTCGCCGAGGAGGCCGGCCTGGACACCGACGCGGTGGCGGTGAAGACGCAGGAGCGTCCGAAGCCGCTGGTCGACGTGCGGGGCGCCGACGCGTACCTGATCAACGGCAACGCCAAGTGCTCGGTCGGCTTCTCGGTGGAGGGCGGCTTCGTCACCGCCGGTCACTGCGGGCGGGCCGGTTCCCCGACCAGTACCGAGGACGGTCAGCAGCAGGGCACCGTGCGCGCCTCGGTCTTCCCGGGCACCGCCGACATGGGCTTCGTCGAGGTGAACGGAAACTTCACCCCGGAGCCGGTGGTCAACGACTTCGCCGGCAACCTGCTGCCGGTGGCCGGCAACACCGAGGCCCCGGTGGGCGCGGCGATCTGCCGGTCCGGTTCCACCACCGGCACCTTCTGCGGCGAGATCCTGGCGAAGAACCAGACCGTGGTCTACCCGGAGGGCGCGGTCACCGGCCTCACCCAGACCAACGTCTGCGCGGAGCCCGGCGACTCCGGCGGCCCGTGGCTCTCCGGCGACCAGGCCCAGGGCGTCACGTCCGGCGGCTCCGGCAACTGCGACGACGGCGGCGTCACGTTCTTCCAGCCGGTCAACGAGATCCTCGCGGTGAACGACCTGACCCTGGTCACCACGGGCGGCGGCGGCGAGACCGCGCCTCCGGCCGAGGAGGGTGAGCAGGGCGACGAGGGCGGCGAGGACGAGACGTCCGCCTGCGCCGGCCTGCCGAACCAGCGCGAGGGCTCGCTGTCCCGCGCCGGCAACGCCCAGGCCCAGCCGAACGGCGGCGCGTACCGGGCCGGTTCCGGCCGGCAGACCGCCTGCCTGGACGCCCCCGAGGGCGCCGACTTCGACCTGGTGCTGCAGCGGCTGACCCTGGGCGGCTTCCGTACCGTCGCGCAGGCCAACGGCACCGGCGACAAGGAACTCACCTTCAGCGGCCGGTCCGGCACCTACCGGTACGTGGTGGTGGCGCGCAGCGGCACCGGCGCCTACACGCTCGGCTTCAGCACCCCGTAACCCGCCCCGATCCGCTGCCCCGTGCCGGTCTTCCTCCGTCCGGCACGGGGCAGCACTGCGCGTACCGTAGGGCCGTGGGATACCGCCTGGTCGCCTATGCCGCCGCCGTCGCGCACTTCGCGTTCCTCGCCTTCGGTGTGTTCGGCGGTTTCCTCGCCTGGCGGTGGCCGCGCCTGATCTGGGCGCAGGTGGCCGGCGCGGCCTGGCTGGTGCTGGTGGTGGCGGCCAGCCTGTTGTGCCCGCTGACCTGGCTGGAGGACCGGGCCCGGGAACGCGCCGGGATGGCGCCGAAACCGGGTGGCTTCCTGCAGAACTACGTCGAGGGTGTGATCTTCCCGACCGGGTACCGGACCGTGGCCATGGTCGTGGCCGGCGTGGTGGTGCTCGTCTCCTGGGTCGGTTACGTCCGCATTCATCACCGTCGCACCCCGGCCGCCGCCTCCCGGTAGGCAAAAGCGAAAAACCTCCACGGTGCGGCGCCGTGGCTCCCGGACGTCGCGCCGCTACCGTGGTCGGCATGGCGGGCCGCACTCCTCCGGCGAGCCGGGGCCGCGCCGCGTCCAACCAGCGCGGTGCCGCGTCGTCGCGCGCCCGCAAACAACCCGCCAAGCAGACCGCCGCCCGTCAGCCGGCCCGGCGCCCGGCCGCGCGCCGCAGCACGGTCCGCCGGCCCAGCGCGGGCGCCGTGGTCGCCACCGGGGTCGCCCGGGGCGTCCGCGGGCTCTGGATGGGCCTCGCGCACAGCGTGGGCTGGGCCGCCCGCGGCGTCGGCCGGCAGGCCGCCACCGCCCGGGAGATCGACCCGGAACACCGCCGCGACGGCGCCGGTCTCCTGCTGCTCGGCCTCGCCATCCTGATCGGGGTGGCGGTGTGGGCGGGCAGCGCCGGCCCGGTCGGCCTCTGGCTGGCCGACGCGGTACGCCTGTTCTTCGGCAGCCTGTCCGTGCTGCTGCCGGTGCTGCTGCTGTACGGCGCGGTCCGGCTGATGCGCAAGCCCGCCGACCCGGAGCACCGCGGCCGGTCGGTGGTCGGCTGGTCGGCGATCGTGGTGGCCACCGCCGGGCTGCTGCACGTGGCCCAGCAGCCGGTCGACGACGTCGAGCTGAACTCCTCCGGCGGACTCATCGGCTTCGGCGTCGGCGCGCTGCTGCAGCGCGCGGTGACCGCCTGGGTGGCCGTACCCCTGCTGATCCTGCTCCTGCTGTTCGGCCTGCTGGTGATCACCGCGACGCCGATCAGCCGGATCCCGGAACGCTTCCTGCTGCTGACCGACGTGCTGCTGCGCCGGTCCACCGCCCGGGCCCCGCTGCCCCCGCCGGACGACCCGGACGACGACGCCGAGGCGGACGAGCAGCCGGCCAAGACCCGCCGTCCGGCCCGCCGCCGCCAGGGCTCGCTGGCCGACATCGGGCTGGACCCGGACGCCGAGCCGGACGACGCGGTCGTGCACGACACGGTCCTGCTGGCACGCGAGCCGAAGGTGCCGGCCAGCCGCAAGGCGCAGCCGGAACCCCCGGAGCACTCGCCGCTGCCCACCCGCGCCGAGCAGCTGGACATCACCGCGGTACCCGGCGACTACCGCCTGCCGCCGCCGACCATCCTGGGCAAGGGCTCCGCGCCGAAGACCCGCAGCCGCGCCAACGACGAGGTGATGGCCGCGCTGACCGGGGTGTTCGACCAGTTCAACATCGACGCCCAGGTCACCGGCTTCACCCGCGGACCGACCGTGACCCGGTACGAGGTCGAGGTCGGCCCGGGCGTCAAGGTGGAGCGGATCACCCAGCTGTCCCGCAACATCGCCTACTCGGTGAAGTCGCCGGACGTGCGCATCCTCAGCCCGATCCCGGGCAAGAGCGCGGTCGGCGTGGAGATCCCCAACACCGACCCGGAGAACGTGTCGCTCGGCGACGTGCTGCGGTCCCGGGCGGCCGCCGCCGACCACCACCCGATGCTGGTCGCGCTCGGCAAGGACATCGAAGGCGGGTTCGTGGTCGCGAACCTGGCCAAGATGCCGCACATCCTGATCGCCGGCGCCACCGGCGCGGGCAAGAGTTCCTGCCTGAACTCGCTGCTGGTGTCGCTGCTCACCCGGGCCACGCCGGACGAGGTGCGGCTGCTGCTGGTCGACCCGAAGCGGGTCGAGATGACCGCGTACGAGGGCATCCCGCACCTGGTCACGCCGATCATCACGAACCCGAAGAAGGCCGCCGACGCGCTCGAGTGGGTCGTCCGCGAGATGGACATGCGGTACGACGACCTGGCCGCCAACGGGGTACGCCACATCGACGACTTCAACCGCAAGGTCCGCAGCGGCGAGATCACCGCACCGCCGGGCAGCGAACGGGTGATGAAGCCGTACCCGTATCTGCTGGTCATCATCGACGAGCTGGCCGACCTGATGATGGTCGCGCCGCGCGACGTCGAGGACTCGGTGGTCCGGATCACCCAGCTGGCCCGCGCCGCCGGCATCCACCTGGTGCTGGCCACCCAGCGCCCGTCGGTGGACGTGGTCACCGGCCTGATCAAGGCGAACGTGCCGTCCCGGCTGGCGTTCGCCACCAGCTCGCTGGCCGACTCCCGGGTCATCCTGGACCAGCCCGGCGCGGAGAAGCTGCTGGGCCGCGGCGACGGGCTGTTCCTGCCGATGGGTGCCTCCAAGCCGGTTCGCATCCAGGGCGCCTGGGTGGACGAGAAGGAAATCCACGCGGTCGTCAAGTTCTGCAAGGAACAGCGGGAACCGGAGTTCCGCGAGGACGTCACCGCCCCGCCGGCGGACAAGAAGAAGCAGATCGACGAGGAGATCGGCGACGACCTGGACGTGCTGATCCAGGCCATCGAGCTGGTCGTCACGTCGCAGTTCGGTTCCACCTCGATGCTGCAGCGCAAGCTGCGGGTCGGATTCGCCAAGGCGGGCCGCCTGATGGACCTGATGGAGACGCGCGGCATCGTCGGCCCGTCCGAGGGTTCCAAGGCCCGCGACGTGCTGGTCAAGCCGGACGAGCTGGAGGAGACGCTGGCCCAGCTGCGGGTGGACTGACCGGCCGCTCAGCCGCGCCGGCCGACCAGTACGGCGGTCAGGTCCGGCGCACACCGCAGCGCGGCCCGGCGCAGGTCGCCGACCCGCCGCGCCTGTTCGTCCGCCGGCAGCGCGGTGAGCGCACGCCAGGTCTCGGCGCCCTCGTCGGCGTCGGCCGGGGCCTGCCCGGCCAGCCAGTACCCGGCCGCCTGGCGCGCCGCGTAGTCGTCGTCCGACATCCGGACACAGGCCGGGGCGCCGCCGCCGGCGAGCAGCTCCAGCAACAGTGACCCGGGATCGGCCAGCCGGCGCTCCCGGTCGAGGTAGGCGGAGAACGAGACCTCGTCCGGGCCCGGCCGTTCCGTGCCCAGCGGACTGCCCGGGTAGCTGACCGCCTCCACCACGGACGTCGGCGGATCGGGCAGCACGGCCAGCCGGGCCAGGGCCTGCCGGCCGAGCGGCACGACCTCCGGCAGCAGTACGGCGTGCGCCCGGCGGACGCAGACCCGGGGGGTGCCCGGCGCGCAGACCAGCGCGGTGGCGCCGGGATCGAGCCGGGCGGCGGCGTGCAGACCCTCGGACCGGGGCAGCAGCGGTACGGCCACGGCGGCGGCCACCAGCGGGAGCACCACGGCCGCCGCCCGGGCCCGGCGGCCGCGGGCGGCGAGCAGCAGGAAGCCGGCGCCGGCCAGGGCGGCGAACCAGAGCGCCTGACCGGCGGTGAACCGGGACGGAACGATGACGAAGTCCTGGAACATGGTGTTCAGCTGGGGCGTGAGCAGGAGCACCGTGCTCTGCATCCGCTCGGCGTCGAAGTAGTTGACGAAGGAGATCGACACCACGTACATCAGGCCCAGGACGGCGAGCGTGGGCGCGGTCAGCCGGGAGGGCAGGAGCCGGCCGGCGGCCATGCCGAGCAGGCCGGCCGCCAGCAGGGACAGCAGCCCGACCGCCAGGATGCCGACCACCGCGGGATGGAAGTAGGTGGCCGTGTCCGCGACCAGGGGCACGCAGGCCGCGATGACCAGCAGATATCCGCCGGAGGTGGCGATGGTCAGCGCGGTGGCCGGGGACAGCACCCGCTGCCAGCCCGGCCGGGCGGTGCTGGCGAACAGCTCGCCGACCCGGCCGCGCCGGTCCCGGCCGGTCAGCCAGCAGCCGCCGGCCAGCGTCACCGGCCACATGAAGCCCAGGTAGAGCCGCACGGTCAGGGCCATCGCCGTCCACCGGCCGGCCCATTCGGCCCCGGACAGCAGGTACATGCCGGCCAGGCCGAACGCGAGCACGAGCAGGCCGACGGCCACCGCGGGGGACCGGCGCAGGTCGATCCGGAGTGCCCGGCTCACGCGTCCGTCCCCCGTTCGGCCCGGTGCTGCTGGAGCAGCGTCGCGTACCCGCGTTCGGCCGGGCTGTCGCCGGCGTGCCCGGCCGCGCCGGCCGCCGCCAGTTCCTCCGGCGTGCCCTGCCACGCCAGGCGGCCGGCGTGCAGCAGCACCACCTCGGTGCAGGCCGCCACCACGTCCTCGACCAGGTGGGTGGAGACCACCACGCAGCTGTCGGTGCCGACGTCCCGCAGCAGTTCGCGGAAGCCGAGCCGCTGCTCCGGGTCCAGGCCGACGGTGGGTTCGTCGAGCAGCAGCACCGCCGGATCGTTCACGATCGCCTGGGCGATGCCGGCCCGGCGGAGCATGCCGCCGGAGAGCGTCTTCAGCCGCCGGTCCGCCCGGTCGGTCAGCCCGGTCCGCTCGATCGCCCGCTGCGCGGCGCCGGGGATGTCCGCCTTCGGCATCTCCTTCAGCCAGGCCAGGTACTCGACGAACTCGCGGACCGTGAAGCGGGGGTAGTAGCCGAACTGCTGCGGCAGGTAGCCCACCGCCCGCCGGACCGTCCGCAGGTCGCCGTCCCGCTCGTGCACCGGCCGGCCGAGCAGTTCGAGCTGCCCGCCGGCCGGGCGGACCACGGTGGCCAGGGCCCGCATCAGGGTGGTCTTGCCGGCCCCGTTCGGGCCGAGCAGGCCGTGCACGCCGGTGCCGAGGGACAGGTCGAGGCCGTCCACGGCCAGATGGCGGCCGGCCCGGACCCGCAGGCCACGGGCCCGGACCGGATGGGCCCAGGTGGTCGGCGCCAGTTCGGCGGCGGGTACGGCACGGATCATCGGGTGATCTTCTCCTCGGGACGACGGGTTCGGCATGCTCAGTACCGGCTGGCCAGCCGGTGGAAGTCGCCGGCGCGGAACCACACCAGCGCGGCCAGGGCCACCGTGGCGGCCGCCCAGCCGGGCCAGCTGCCGGCGCCCAGCACCACCGGCAGCCGTTCGGTGAGCACGGCCGGTGCGGCCACCGCGGCGATCCACGTGCCGGTCACCACGGCGGCCGCCCGGGGCACGCCCAGGCGGCTGCCCAGGGCCAGTGTCGCGGCCGTGGTGGCCAGGCAGGGCAGCAGCCACAGCGCGGGCGACGCCCCGGCGATCCCGCCGGCCACCGCGAGCACCGGGACGAGCGTGGCGAGCACGGCGACCGTGCGCCGCAGGAGCAGCAGCAGCCCGCTCTGCGGCGCCGCCGTGATCAGCTCCCAGGCCGGGTCGGTACGCCGGGACCAGACCGCCGCCACCCCGGCGAGCGGGGCCACCGGCGCGACCAGCAGCACCGGCGAGGGGAACTCGGGCATCAGCAGTTCCAGGGTCAGCGCGGCGGTCAGCGCGCCGATCACGACGGCCAACCGGGGCAGCAGCGTCCAGGCGAGCCACCGGTGCAGCCGGGCCGGCATCCGGCGCCGGGCCGGTGCCGGGCCCAGCGCCCCGGCCAGGCCGCCGCCGACCCGGTCCACCAGGGCGGCGGTGCCCGGGTCGAGCCGGCCGGCGAGTCCGGCCCGGCAGTCCGGGCAGGACTCCAGGTGGATCTCGACTCCCCAGACGTCCGCGTCGTCCGGGCCGGCGGTCCCGGTCGCGTACCGGGCCAGCTGCCCGGCGGAGATGTGGGTGCTCACGACAGCGCCTCCCGCAGCAGGATGCGGGCCCGGCGGGCCCGCGTCTTGACCGTGCTCTCCGGCACCCCGAGCAGTGCCGAGGTGTCCCGCACCGACAGCCCGTCGAGCACCATGGCCTGCAGCACCTGGCGCAGCTCCGGCGCCAGCGCCTGCAGTGCGACGCCGAGCTCGGCGCTGACCCGGCCGGCCAGGACCTCGTCCTCGGCGGCGGGTGCCGCGGCCGGTGGTGCGGCGGCGGGCGGCGGCCCGGCCAGGCGGGCGCGCCGCCGGAACGCGTCGACCAGCCGCCGGGCCGCGATGGTCCAGAGCCAGCCCACCGCGCTGCCGTCCACCGCGGCGCCGGCGAACGAGCCGGCCGCGCGCCACACCGCCAGGTACGTCTCCTGCATGACCTCGGCGACGATCTCCTCGTCGGCGCACCGGCGGCGCAGGCGCAGGGCCAGCCAGGGCGCGGTACGCCGGTACAGCTCCTCGAACGCCGCCCGGTCACCGCGCGCCGAGCGGCGGACCAGCTCCGCCTCGTCAGTAGTCACGTGGGGTAAGACGGCGCGGCCCGCCGCCCGGACGGCGTCCACGGTGTGTCCTGGGTCACACCCGAGTCGCCGGGACCGGACCCGAGCGGGCGACGGACGCCCGAGCGCAGCCCGGTAACCTTTGCCGGGTGTCAGTAACCCCTGCCCCTCGCCGTGTCGCCCTGCTCACTCTCGGCTGCGCGCGTAACGAGGTGGACTCCGAAGAGCTGGCCGCGCGCCTCGACGCGGGCGGCTGGCAGGTCAGCACGGATGCCGACGGCGCCGACGTGGTGCTCGTCAACACGTGCGGCTTCGTGGAGAAGGCGAAGCAGGACTCGATCGAGACGCTGCTCGCCGCGGCCGACACCGGCGCCAAGGTGGTGGCGGCCGGCTGCATGGCCGAGCGGTACGGCAAGGAGCTGGCCGACAGCCTGCCCGAGGCGGAGGCGGTGCTCGGCTTCGACGACTACCCGGACATCGCCGCCCGGCTGGACGGCGTGCTGAACGGGGAGCGGTTCGACGCGCACACCCCGCGGGACCGGCGCGAACTGCTGCCGCTGACCCCGGTGCACCGGCAGGCCGCCAAGGTGATCGTCCCCGGGCACGCGACCGTGGACGAGCACACCCCGGCCCACCTGCGCCAGGTGCTGCGGCGCCGGCTGGACAACGGCCCGGTGGCCAGCCTCAAGCTGGCCAGCGGATGCGACCGCCGGTGCGCGTTCTGCGCCATCCCGGCGTTCCGTGGCGCGTTCGTCTCCCGGGACCCGCAGGAACTGCTCGCCGAGGCCGAGTGGCTGGCCCGCTCCGGCGTCCGCGAGCTGGTCCTGGTGAGCGAGAACAGCACGTCGTACGGCAAGGATCTGGGTGATCCCCGGGCGCTGGAGAAGCTGCTCCCGCAGCTCGCCGCGGTGGACGGCATCGTGCGGGTCCGGGCCAGCTACCTGCAGCCCGCCGAGACCCGGCCCGGGCTGGTCGAGGTGATCGCCACCACGCCCGGCGTGGCCGCGTACTTCGATCTGTCGTTCCAGCACTCCAGCGAGCCGGTGCTGCGCCGGATGCGCCGGTTCGGCTCCACCGAGCGGTTCCTCGATCTGCTCGCCTCGGCCCGGGCGCTGGCGCCGGAGGCGGGCGCGCGCAGCAACTTCATCGTCGGCTTCCCCGGCGAGACCCGCGGCGACGTGGACGAGCTGATGCGGTTCCTGACCGAGGCGCGGCTCGACGCGGTCGGCGTCTTCGACTACAGCGACGAGGACGGCACCGAGGCTGCGGACCTGCCCGACAAGGTGGACGAGGACCGGATCAAACGCCGGTACGACCGGATCAGCGCCCTCGCCGAGGAACTCTGCGCCCAGCGCGCCGAGGACCGGCTCGGATCCGAGGTCGAGGTGCTGGTCGACACGGTGTCCGCGGCGGAGATCGAGGGCCGGGCCGAGCACCAGGCCCCGGAGGTGGACGGCTCCACCACGCTGGTGACCGGCGACGGCGGGGTGGACCTGGCCGCGCTGCGACCCGGCGACCTGGTCCGCGCCCGGGTGACCGCCACCGAGGGCGTCGACCTGATCGCGGTCCCGGTCGGAATGATCTCCGCGGCTCCGAAGTGACCGACGAGCCGGTTCCGGTCGCCGCGCCGCGGGTGGTGTCGCTCTACAACGCGGCCAACCTGCTCACCGCGGTCCGGATCGTGCTCGTACCGGTGTTCGTCGCGGTGGTGGTGGCGTCCGGGATGACGTCGTCGGGCTGGCGCATCATCGCCTGCCTGACGTTCTGCGTGGCCTCCGCCACCGACTTCGTGGACGGCTGGATCGCCCGCCGGTTCTCCCTCGTCACGTCGTTCGGCAAGGTGGCCGACCCGATCGCGGACAAGGCGCTGACCGGCACCGCGCTGGTGCTGCTCTCGTTCTATGGCCCGCTGGCCTGGTGGGTCACCGCGCTGATCCTGCTCCGCGAGTGGGGCGTGACGGCGCTGCGGTTCTGGGTCATCCGGTACGGCGTCATCCCGGCCAGCCGGGGTGGCAAGGTGAAGACGGCGCTGCAGATCGCCGCGATCGCGTGGTATCTGTGGCCGGTGCCGGACCCGGCGGACGCGGTCGGCCCGTGGCTGATGGGCGCGGCGCTGGTGGTGACGATCGGCACCGGCGTCGACTATGTGCTGCAGGCGGCCCGTCTGCGCCGGTCCGCGGCCCGCCCGCGCTGACCGGACGGCGCGGTCGCGGAACGGCGGGAAGGGGACCGGGTGGAACTGGATGTCGCGGCCGCGGCCGCGGTGCACGCGCTGGTGGAACGGCGGGAGACGCTGGCCACGGCGGAGTCGCTGACCGGTGGGCTGGTGGCCGCGACCGTGGTCGAGATCCCCGGGGTGAGCGCGGTGTTCCGGGGCGGGCTGGTGGTGTACGCGACCGAGCTCAAGCACCTGCTGGCCGGCGTACCGGAAGGGTTGCTGGCCGAACGCGGGCCGGTCGACCCGGACGTGGCCGAGGCGCTCGCGGCCGGCGCGCGGGAGCGCTGCCGGACCGACTGGGGGCTGGCCACCACCGGGGTGGCCGGCCCTGAGCCGCAGGACGGCAAGCCGGTCGGCCTGGTCTACGTCGCGGTCGCCGGACCGGGCGGCACCGCGGTCCGGGAACTGCGTCTGGGCGGCAACCGGGCGGGCGTGCGCACCGGCGCCGTGACGGCCGTCCTGGAACTGCTCGTCGATCAACTGCGCACGGCGCCGGCGCGGGCGTAGCTTTCCCGGAAGGTGGTGCGGCGATGACGGAACCCCGGTTCCGGCTGCTTCCGGCGGTCGCGGTGGCGCTGGTGGTGGCCGCGATCCTGGTGATCTCTGCGGTACGCGACGACCTGGGCGCGGGCGTCGCCGTCGCGGTGGCCGTGCTCACCGTGTACGTCCTGTCGCTGGTCCTCCCGCGGCGCCGCGGCTGAGCACCGACCGGCGGCGAGCCCCGGTTTTCGGCGGGGCGGGATGTCGCCGTGGCCCACACCGGGTACGGTTGCGGGAAGCCTCCGGCGGTTGCCGGTGGCCCCGCCGCAGGAGGAGGTGCCATGGTCCTGCTACGCCGCGTTATCGGTGACGCACTTCGGGCCCGCCGGCAGGGGCAGCACCGCACGCTGCGTGAGGTGTCCACCGCCGCGAATGTCAGCCTGGGCTACCTCTCGGAGATCGAACGAGGTCAGAAGGAAGCGTCCAGCGAGCTGCTCGCCGCGATCTGTGAGGCGCTCGGTGCCCGGCTCTCCGAGGTGCTCGGCGAGGTCAGCACCACGCTCTCGCTGGCCGAGGAGATGGAAGGCGTGCTGACGCCGGTCGAGAAACCGGCCGAGTCGGCCCCGGTGCCGCAGAGCGCCTCGGCCAAGCAGCCGGAGACCCCGATCCGCAAGGTCGCCACGGACGGCACGGTCTCCGTGTCGGTCCGCCAGGAGACGCCGCTCAAGGCCACCCTGCGCACCACCCGCAAGCGCGACCGCGACGTGATCTACGCCGCCTGAGCACGATCCGATTCCGATGCCGTCGGGGGGGGGCCGGGGGGGGGGGGCCCCCCCCCCGGGATGGGCGGGGCCACCAAGGGGGGGGCCCGCGAG
>NZ_JAIWNC010000016.1 GCF_020216025.1 Jidongwangia harbinensis
GCCCCCGCCCGTTTAGCACCCCCCCCTGCGCAGTACCCTTTGCCTGGGCGGGGGGGGCGCCGCGGTGGGGGCGCCCCCCCGACGCGTTTCTGCGCGTAGCCTCGATGTCGGGACCCGGGGATCTGCGGGAGATGTCCCTGAGAACCCCCTGAGGTCGCGTGACGGTAGTGGCACTGAGCTGACACGATGGATCCCGCGCCAGCGTGCAGGTTCGCTGCCTGTCGGTGACGCGTTCGACTGAGCGACATTGAGGGGATACCGCGGATATGGCGAACCCGTTCGTCAAGGGCTGGCGTTACTTTTTGGCGCTCTTCGGTGCGAAGATCGACGAGTACGCCGACCCGAAGGTCCAGATTCAGCAGGCCATCGAGGACGCCCAGCGACAGCATCAGGCGCTGGTCCAGCAGGCTGCCGCCGTGATCGGCAACCAGCGCCAGCTGGAGATGAAGCTGAACCGGCAGATGTCCGAGGTCGAGAAGCTGCAGGGCATGGCCCGGCAGGCGCTCGTGCTGGCCGACAAGGCCCGGGCGGCCGGCGACGAGGCCGAGGCGCAGAAGTACGAGGGCACCGCGCAGACCCTGGCCACCCAGCTGGTCTCCGGCGAGCAGTCGATGGAAGACCTCAAGACGCTGCACGACCAGGCGCTCTCCGCGGCCGGCCAGGCCCGCAAGGCGGTCGAGAACAACGCGATGGTGCTGCAGCAGCGCATCGCCGAGCGCTCCCGGCTGCTCAGCCAGCTGGAGCAGGCCAAGATGCAGGAGACGGTCGCCAAGTCGCTGGAGTCGATGTCCTCGCTCGCCGCGCCGGGCAACACGCCGTCGCTGGACGAGGTGCGGGACAAGATCGAGCAGCGGTACGCGAACGCGATGGGCCGCGCCGAGCTGGCGTCGAACTCGGTCGAGGGCCGCATGCTCGAGGTGCAGAAGTCCAGCCTCGACATGGCCGGCTCGTCCCGCCTGGAGCAGATCCGGGCCAGCATGGCCGGCGAGAAGCTCGGTGGCACCCCGGCGCAGCCCGCGGTCGAGCAGGGCACCACCAGCGCCGTCCCGGCCGCCGACCCGGCGAGCGTGGCCCGGCTGGACGAACTGCGCGCCAGCATGAACCAGAAGCGCGGAGACACCAGCGCCGCCGGCTGAGCGGTCTGACCCTGGGAGGACGACGGTGGACGAGCGGACCCGGTACTTCCGCCGGCTCAAGCGGCTGCGCGGCGCCGCGCGGCGGTGGAGCGTCGTCGGAGGCGGGCTGGCCGCCGCCACCGCCGTCCTCACCCCGTATGCGGGGATCGGTGTCGCGGACGCGGCCTGGGCCGCCGGTGCCGGCGCCTCGCTCGCGCTGGCCGTGTGGCGCTTCCGCGACCACCGCGAGCTGGCCGCGATCCCGCCGCCGCCGGCCCCGCCGCCGGCACTGCCCGGCGCCAAGCTGATGGCGGCGGTGGAACGCTTCCCGGCCGGCCGTCAGGTGCTGCAGGAGGTGCGCCGGCAGAAGGACCGGTACGCGCTGCGCGGCTCCGCGGTGGCGAAGGCGTGGGACCGGCTGGACCGGGCCACCCAGACGCTGCAGACGCTCAGCGGCCGGCTCACCGGCCCGGGCGAGGCGGCGGTGCTGGAGGCCGCCGCCGCCGAACACTGGCTGCGCGACCTGGGCCAGCGGGTGGCCGGCGTGGAACGGGCCGTGCCGCTGAGCCCGCCGGACCAGCGTCCCGCCCTGGAGGCGGCGCACGAGAGCCTGGCCGGTCAGTTCACCGAGGGCGTCACCGCGTACGAGCGGCTCGTCGCCGCGGCCGCCGGTTGGGTCGCCGAGGACGGGCAGCCGATCGCGGACGACCGGCACCCGAGCTTCTTCCGGCTGGTCGAGGCCACCGACCGGCTCCGCGGACTCGCCGACGGCCTGTCCGAGTTGCGCCGCTACGGCGGGCCCGCGGCACCGGCCGCCTGACGGCGGAACTGTCGTACCCGGCCGCCACCATGGAGTGATGCGGACGGACGGCACGGCACCGGCTCGGTTGCGGGCGGTGCTCCGCCCGGTCCTCGAGGCGATCGCCGGCACCTCCGGGCTGGAATACCGTCTGGTCGGGACGGCCGCGGCGCTGGCGCAGGGCGTGCCGCTCCACCCCGGCGACGTGGACCTCCTGCTGGCCCGGCGCGACGACGTGGACCGGCTCGCGGCGGCGCTGTCCGGACTTCCCTGCACCCTGCCGCCGACCTGGCTCGCCGACGCCCGGCAGTATTTCGCCCGGTTCCGCGTCGCCGGGACGGACGTGGAGATCAGCACGGTGGAGTGGCCGGCCGGCACCGACACGGTGGAGTGCGCCGGTCCGGGGCCCTGGCGGCACTACGTCCCGGTCCGTCTCGGCTCCCACGTCGTACCGGCCGTGCGGCTCGAACTGCGCCTGGTCTCCGAGCTGGTCCGCCGGCGTGCCGACCGATACACCGTGCTGCTCGGTCACCTGCGCGCGCACGGCGCCGACCAGCAGTTGGTACGCCGGGCCATGCGGGACCGGCAGGTCGACCCCGAACTCCAGCGGCAGGTCGTCGAGCACCTTGCCCGGTCGAGCTGACCGGGCCGCCCGGGTCAGTCCGGTTTCGGCTGGCAGACCGGACACCAGTAGGTCACCCGGTCGTCCTGCTCCGCCTTGGCGATCGCCGTTCCGCACCGGCGGCACGGTTTCGCGCGCCGCCCGTACACGTAACTGGTCTCGCCCCGGCGCAGCGAGCCGGTGGTGGTCTGGCTCCAGCGGCCACGGTTCGACGCCACCAGTTTCTGCGCCAGCCGCACCGTGCCGGGCAGGTCGGGCACCCGGCTCACCGGCGTCCACGGCCACAGCCCGCGCAGGAACAGCGTCTCGGCCTTGTACAGGTTGCCCACACCGGCCAGATTGCGCTGGTCCAGCAGCGCCTCGGCGATGCTGGCGTCCGGGTGCGCGGCGATCCGGCGCACCGCCTCCTCCGGGTCCCAGTCCGCACCCAGCAGGTCCGGGCCGAGATGACCCAGCGTCTGCTCCTCGTCCGCGGTGGGGAAGAGCGCCACCTCGTGCAGGTGGTAGCCGACCGCCACCGACCGGCGGGTCTTCAGCACCACCCGGATCAGGTGCGCGGGCCGGCCGGTCCAGCGTTCGCCCGGCGCGTACGCCCGCCACGCCCCGTCCATCCGCAGATGCGAGTGCAGCGTCCAGCGGCGGTCGTCGCGGGCCAGCCGGAGCAGCAGGTGCTTGCCGCGGCTGGCCGACTCGGCCACGGTCCAGCCGGTCAGGTCGGTGGTGGCGAGCTGCGGCACCCGGAAGTCCGAGCCGGTGAGCACGTCACCGGCCAGCGCACGTTCCAGGACGCGGGCGGTGTTCCAGACGGTGTCACCCTCGGGCATGCTCCCTCCTTACCCCGGCCGGAAACCGGGATGCCTGATCGCCGCCGCCCTGCCATGCTGCCGGTATGGATCTCGACATCGCGTCCGTGGCGGAGCAACCCGGCCGCGAGGAATTGTGGGCGCAGCTGGACAACTGCTGGCCCCGGTTCATGATGCAGGACCCGACCAGCGGGCTGTACTACGGCTACGTCAAAACGGCCTATCCGGAATACGCGCTGCTCGCGGTGGACCGCGACACCGGCCGGGCGGTGGCGAAGGCGATGTCGGTGCCGCTCGCGTTCGACGGCGACATCGCCGCCGGGCTGCCGGAGGGCGGCTGGGACTGGGCGATCCGCACCAGCGCCCACGACCGGCTGCGCGGGGCCGAGCCGACCATCGTGTCGGCCCTGGAGATCCTGATCCGCCCGGACCTGCGCGGCAGCGGGCTGTCCGGCGTCATGCTCACCGCCATGCGCGACAACGTGGCCAAGCTCGGCTTCCGGGACCTGGTCGCCCCGGTCCGGCCGAGCGGGCGGTCCGGCCACGCGCACACCCCGATCGACGGGTACGCCCACGCGACGCGCCCCGACGGCCTGCCGGTGGACCCGTGGCTGCGGGTGCACGTCCGGGCCGGCGCCCGCATCGTGAACGTGGCGCACTCCAGCATGGTGATCCCGGGGACGCTGGCCCAGTGGCGGGAGTGGACCGGGCTGCCGTTCGACACGTCCGGTCCGGTCGAGGTGCCGGAGGCCCTGGTGCCGGTGCACTGCGACGCCACCCAGGACCAGGCGGTGTACGTGGAACCCAACGTCTGGGTGCACCACCGGATCTGAGCTAGGCCGGCTCCCGCGGGGTGAGGCGGACCAGGTCGCCGGGGCGGACCGACAGCACCACGACGGCGCGGCCGTTGTTCACCGCGATCGCCACCCGGCCGGCCGAGTCCTCGTACACCAGCAGGTCACCGCGGTCGACGTCGGCGAACGTGCTGCCGCGGCGGGCCCGGACGTTGCCGTTCACCAGCAGGTCGGCGCCGAGCCCGGCGAGCACGTCACCGGGCGCGGCGAGCTGCACGTTGCCGAACCGGTCCACGGTCATCACCTCGGACTCGATCCAGCCGTCGGCGACCGTCACGACCGGGTCGGGCAGGCGTACCACCGTCTCCGGATCCACCGGCGGCCCGGCGTCGGCGAGCGGCGCCCCCGCGGCGATCCGGGCCGCCGCCGGCGCGAACACGTCCCGGCCGTGGAAGGTGCGGGAGACACCGCTCAGGAACCAGTCCGGGTTGGTCAGCTCCACCACGGTCGCCAGGCCGCCGAGCGCCTCGGCCGCCCACACCAGCAGGCCGTTGTCCGGGCCGACCAGGACACCGTCCGGTGTGCCGATCGCGATGCCGCGCCGGTCGGTGCCGACCCCCGGGTCGACGACCGCGCAGTGCACCGACGCCGGCAGGTGCGGTGCGGTCTGCGCCAGCACCGCCGCGCCCCGGGCCACGTCGGCGGGTGGCACGTGGTGCGTCACGTCGATGACCCGGACCTCCGGCGCGATCCGCGCGATCGAGCCGTGGCACGCCGCGACGAAACCGTCGAACGTGCCGTAGTCCGTGGTGAGGCTGATCCATCCATACCCGCCCATGGTGGCCAACGTTAGCGCTCCGGCACGCAGAGTGTGGGGTACGTCCCCCCGGCGCGTCCCGGCGAAGCGATCAACCGTCTGGCAGGGTGTTGACATGCGTCTAGTTATCTTCGTCGAACCGCAGCAGGGTGCCAGCTACGACGACCAGCGCCGGGTCGCCCAGCTGGCCGAGGAGACCGGGTTCGACGGCTTCTTCCGCAGCGACCACTTCGTCGCGATGGGCGGGGACGGGCTGCCCGGCCCGACCGACTCGTGGGTGACGCTCGGCGCGCTGGCCGTGCAGACCTCCCGCATCCGGCTGGGCACGCTGGTCACGTCCGCGACGTTCCGCTACCCCGGCCCGCTGGCGATCAGCGTCGCCCAGGTGGACGAGATGAGCAACGGGCGGGTGGAACTCGGCCTCGGCGGCGGCTGGTTCGAGCGGGAGCATGCGGCGTACGGCATCCCGTTCCCGCCGCTGGGTGAACGCTTCAACCGTCTCGAGGAGCAGCTCGAGATCGTCACCGGCCTGTGGGCGGCCACCGAGCCGTACACCTTCACCGGCAAGCACTACCAGCTGATCGACTCGCCGGCGCTGCCGAAGCCGGTGCAGTCGCCGCGCCCGCCGGTCGTCATCGGCGGCAAGGGCCCGAAGCGCACGCCCGCCCTGGCCGCCCGGTACGCCGACGAGTTCAACGCGCCGTTCGTCACGCTCGCCGAGGCCGGGGAACTGTTCGACCGGGTCCGCGCCGCGTCCGCCGAAGTAGGCCGGGAGACGCCGCCCGCGATGTCCGTGGCGCTGGCACTGTGCTGCGGCCGGGACGACGCCGAGGTGCGCCGCCGCGCCGCGGCCATCGGCCGCGACGTCGACGAACTTCGCGAGAACGGCGCCGCCGTGGGTACGCCGGACGAGGTGGTGGACCTCATCTCCCGGTACGCCGAAGCCGGCGTGTCCCGGGTGTACCTGCAGACGCTCGACCTGACCGACCTGCACCACATCGAGCTGGTGGCGACGGCGGTGGCACCGCAGCTGGCCTGAGCCGGGTGGGTTCTTCTGGCCGGGTGCCGGGTGGGTTCTCCTGGCTGGCCGCCGGTTGGCTTCTTTTGGCTGGCCTACCGGGTGGCTCGGGTTCCTTCGTCCGGTACCCGGCCACCGGCCGGGTACCGGACGCCCGGGCCGGCGGCGGTCACCCGAACGCGGACCGGTGCCGTTCCGCCCATTCCCGGAAGCTGCGCGGCGGCCGGCCGAGCACGGTGGCCACGTCGTCGGTCAGCACCGCGACACCGCCCGCGGCGACGTACCCGCTGCCCTCCAGAATCAGGTCCACCCATTCCGGCGGTGTGCCGCCGCCCAGCAGGTACTCCCGGGCCCTCTCCGGTGGCACGTCCTCGGTGCGCACCGGCCGGCCCAGCACGCCGGCCAGCACCGCGGCCTGGTCCGGAACGGTGAGCAGGTCCGGCCCGGTGAGCGTGTAGGTACGCCCACCGTGGCCCCCGCCGGTCAGCGCGGCCGCCGCCACCGCCGCGACGTCCACCGGGTCCACGAACCCCTGCGTGCCGGTCCCGGACAGGTTGGCCACCGGCCGTCCGGCGCGGATCGGCCCGGCCCATTGCAGCGCGTTGGAGGCGAACGTGCTGGGCCGCAGGACCGTCCAGTCCAGTCCGCTCTCCCGGACCGCGGCCTCGCCGGGCCGGTGCCACGCCGCCAGCCGCAGCGCGGGCTCGTCGGTGACCATGGTGGACAGCTTGACCAGGCGCCGCACGCCGGCCCCGACGGCGGCCCGCACCATCGCCTCGTCGTGGGCGGGCAGGCCGGGCCCGGTGGACAGCAGGAACACCGCGGACACACCGTCCGCGGCCCGGGCCAGCGAGCCGGGGTCGGCGAAGTCGCCGGGCACGACCTGCACGCCGGGCCGGTCGGCCAGCCGGGCGGGGTCGCGGGTGAGCGCGCGCACCGGGACACCCTCGGCGGCGAGGTGGCGGACGAGTTCGCGGCCGATGGTGCCGGTGGCGCCGGTAATCAGAATCATGCGATCCACGGTCGGTGCCGCCGCCGGGCCGGGACTTGGAGATTCCGGCACGGTCCCGCGGATGGTGGGGGATCGGGTGCGGCGGTTGCCGTCTTGGGGGTTCCGGCGTGGTCTCCCGGATCGTGGGGGTTCGGGTGCGGCGGTTGCTGCCTTGGGGGTTCCGGTGTGGTCTCGCGGATCGTGGAGGTTCTGGTGCGGCGCTTGTCTTGGAGATTCCGGCGGTGCGACCGGTCGGCGGCGCGGCTAGCGTGGGGCCATGACGGTCTCCGTTTCCGCGCACCGCCCGCCCGGCCCGGCTCCGTGGCTGATCGGCGCGGACCCTGCCGGGCCGCAGGTCGACGCCGGTCTCCGGCCGTGGATCGACGAGGTCGCGGTGTTCACCGGAGGCAGCCGGCAGACCGTGGTGCAGGCGCCGGACGTGGCCAGCACGCTGGTGGTCCGCAGCGATCCACGGGGCCGAGCCGAGTTGATCGTGACCGGCCCCCGGACCCGCGGCACCTACCACCCGGCCGACGGCGCGCCCGTCTGCTTCCGGATGCGGGTCCGGACCGGCGGCACCCGGGCGTTGCTGGGCGCGCCGGTGAGTGACCTCGCCGACCGCGGCACCCCGATCGAGGACCTGTGGGGCGCGGCCGGACGGCGGCTCGCCGAGGACGTGGCCCACGCGTACGAGACGCACCGCACCGGGGCGCCGTCCGGGAACCGCCTCTTCCGGCAGGTGGCCGAGGCCCTGCGCGAGCGCACCCGGGCGGTGCCGGGCGACCCGGCCGCCGGCCGCCTGGTCGGCGCCGCCGTGCGTGCCCTGACCCCCGCCGCCGGGCCGGCCCCGCGGCTGAGTGTGGTCGCCGACCGGCTGGGCGTCAGCGAGCGTTACCTGCGCACGCTGTTCGCCCGCGAGATCGGGCTGTCGCCGAAGCACTTCGCCCGGATCGCCCGGCTGCGGCGGGTGCTCATGCAGGCCGGCACCCGGCAATGGGCACACCTGGCGGGTGACGCCGGCTTCTTCGACCAGGCCCACCTGATCACCGACTTCCGCGCGCTGATGGGCGTGTCCCCGGGCGCGTACCTGGCGGGCCGGTTGCCGGCGCCGGCACCGTGCCTGCGCACCGTGACGCGGGTCCGGTGACCGTGACGGTGCCGTGTCTGGCGCACCGTGACGCGGGTCTGGTGACCGTGACGGTGCCGTGTCTGCGTACCGTGACGCGGGTCTGGTGACCGTGACGGTGCCGTGTCTGCGTACCGTGACGCGGGTCTGGTGACCGTGACGGTGCCGTGTCTGCGTACCGTGACGCGGGTCTGGTGACCGTGACGGTGCCGTGTCTGCGTACCGTGACGCGGGTCCGGTGACCGTGACGGTGCTGCCGGTCGGGCCCGCCCATCCGGCCTTCGCCGAGGTCGTCGCGATGTTCGACGAATACCGCGGCCACTACGGTCAGGCGTCCCGGCCCGGCCCGACCCGGGCCTGGCTCGCGGACCAGCTGACGCAGGGCCGGCTGACGCTGGCCGCGGCCCGCCACGGCGACGAGTTCTGCGGGTTCGTCACGACCGCGGTGTTGCCGGCGTCGCTGCGGCTCGGCACCGTCTGGTGGATCCGGGATCTGTACGTCGCCCCGAACCACCGCCGCGGCGGGGTGGGCCGGACGTTGCTGCGGCACGTCGTCGCCGGTGCCCGAGCAGCCGGTGCGCTGCGGGTCTCGCTGCAGACGGAGTCGGACAACGTGCCCGCGCTCACGTTGTACGCGGCGGCCGGCTTCCGACCGGTGGCCGGCCTGGACCTGCTGAACCTCGCACTGCGCCCGAACGACCGCGACGATCCCACCGCGTAGTCCCGGCCGTGCGGTTCGGCGAGGCATAGTTCCAGCCGCGCAGACGGGGTCCGGGTGGGTGTGGTTGCTAGCCGCGCAGACGGGGGTCCTGGTGGGCGTGGTTGCTAGCCGCGCAGACGGGGGTCCTGGTGGGCGTGGTTGCTAGCCGCGCAGGCGGAGGCCGCGTGGCGTGGTGCGGAAGCCCGCCGCGGTCAGCGCGTCGCGGAGCGGGGAGGCGTGCACCGACTCGCCGTCCGCGCGTTCCACCGACATCGGCCCGAGGGCGCCCGACCGGACCGCCGCGGCCAGTGCCTGGCCGGCGGCGACCAGGGATTCCGAGGCGTCCGTGAAGGACAGCAGCGTGCGGCCGCCGCGTTCGACATACAGCACCAGGTCGCCGCCGACCAGGATCACCAGCGCACCCGCCTTGCGGCCGGCGCGGTGGCCGGTGGCGGTGACCGGTTCGCCGTTGCCGCTGTCGACGATGCGTTCCGGCCATGGCAGCGCCGCGCCGTACGGGTTGGCCGGGTCGGTGGCGGCCAGAACCACCGCGGTGGCGCCGGTGCGCTGGGCCAGTTCGGCGGGTTCGCCGAGCGCGCGCAGCCGGTCCACGGCGCCGGGCACCGCGAACTGGGCGGCGCCCAACCCCTCCACGAAGTACCCACGGCGGGCCGCGCCGCGTTCCTCCAGGGCGCCCAGCACCGGGTAGACCGCGGCGAAGCCCCCGGTGACGCCCTCGGCCATGACGGCGCCGCGGGTCACCACGCCGTGCCGTTCGAGCAGCAGGTCGGCGAGGGCGGCGGCGCGGCGGGTCGGGTCGAGGTCCCGGTCGGGCAGGCGGGACCAGCGGCCGGCCATCGCGGGCGGACCGGTGCGGCTGGGCATGACCGGGCGGCCGGGGCGGCGGTAGCGGGTCCGGCCCGGCGCCGCCTTGGCCTTGTGGGCGCCGCTCCCGCCGAGCAGGGCCCGCAGCGGCGCGAACGTGTCGTTGGTCAGGTGGCCGGCCCACACCAGGTCCCACACGGTGGCGGCGAGCGCAGTGTCGTCGGTGGCGGACAGCCGGTCGGACAGGGACCGGAAGAACAACGCCTGACCGTCGCCGAGCGCGTCCAGGACGGACTGATGCAGCGGGGTCAGGGCCACCTCGTCGTCCGGCGGTGGCAACAGCAGCGGGGCGCTGTCCGCGTACGCGAGCGTCACCCACCCGTCGTTTCCGGTGATCGACCCGGAACCGGCCCACACCACCTCGCCGCCGGCGCAGAGTTCGTCGAGCATCGCGGGGGAGTAGTCCGCCACCCGGGCCGGGAGCACCAGCCGTTCCCACGCCGAGGCCGGCACCGCGATGCCCTGCAACTGCTCCACCGTGGCGGCGACCGCGTCGACACCGCGGGCGTTGCCGCCGATCTGGTGCCAGCGCGGCAGGAACGCGGCCAGCACCCGCGGCGGCACCGGCTCGATCTCCCGGCGCAACGCCGCCAGGGAACGCCGCCGCAGCATCCGCAGCACCTCGGCGTCGCACCACTCGCTGCCCGCGCCGCCGGGCGAGAACTCCCCGGCCACCACCCGGCCGGTGGCGCTCAGCCGCTTCAGGGCCTGTTCCACCACGAAGACACCGAGCCCGAAGTGGGCGGCGCAGCTCGCCGCCGGGAACGGGCCGTGCGTGCGGGCATACCGGGCGACCAGGTCCCCGAGCGGATCGGGCACCGGTTCCAGGTAGGCCTCCGGTACCCCGACGGGCAGTGCCACGCCGAGCGCGTCGCGGTAGCGGCCGGCGTCCTCCACCCCGATCCAGCGTTCCTCGCCGGCCACCCGGACCCGGAGCGCCCGGCGGGCCGACTCCAGCTCCGCGGCCCAGCCCGGCTCCACCCCCCGCGCGACGAGCGCCGCCTCGGACAGGTCGCCCAGCAGGCGGAGCAGCTCGGCCGCGTCCTCGGCATCCCGCGGCCGGCGTTGTGTGGTCAGCCACTGCAGCTGCGCCTCGGTCTCGGTGACCACGGCCGGGTCGAGCAGCTCGCGCAGGTCCACCCGGCCGAGCAGCTCGCCCAGCAACGTGGAGTCCAGGGCGAGCGCGGCGGCCCGGCGTTCGGCCAGCGGGGCGTCGCCCTCGTACAGGAAGGCGCCGACATATCCGAACAGCAGCGACCGGGCGAACGGCGACGGGCGCGGCGTCTCGGACTCGACCAGCCGCACCTTACGACCGGCGATCTCGCGCATCAGCCCGACCAGGCCCGGCACGTCGAAGACGTCCTGCAGGCACTCGCGGGCTGCCTCGAGCGTCACCGGGAAGTCGGCGAACTCGCGGGCCACGTCGAGCAGCTGCGCGGACCGCTGCCGCTGCTGCCACAACGGCTGGCGGCGGCGCGGGTCGCGGCGGGGCAGCAGCAGGGACCGGGCCGCGCACTCCCGGAACCGCGCCGCGAACAGCGCGGACGTGCCCACCGACTCCTCGACGAGCTGGGCGATCTCCTCCGGGTCGAACGCGATCAGCTCGGCCCCGGGTGGCTCCTCCGCGGTGTCCGGCAGGCGTACCACGATGCCGTCGTCGGAGGGCATCACCTGCCCGTCCACCCCGTACCGCTCGCCGAGTCGCCGGGCGATCGCCAGCGCCCACGGCGCGTTCACCCGGGCGCCCAGCACGCAGTGCACGGTCATCCGCCAGTCGCCCAGCTCGTCGCGGAACCGTTCCACCACGACGGTGCGGTCGTCCGGCAGGTTGCGCGTCGCTTCGCGCTGCTCCCGCAGGTAGGCCATCAGGTTGTTGGCCGCCCACTCGTCGAGGCCGGACCCGCGCAACGACGCGTTGGCCGCCTCGTCACCGGCCCGGGTCAGCGAACGCAGCCGCGCCCCGATCGCCCGGCCCAGCTCGATCGGCCGGCCCGGCGCGTCGCCCTTCCAGAACGGCATCCGCGCCGGCGCACCCGGGGCCGGGGAGACCAGCACCCGGTCGGGCGTGATGTCCTCGATCCGCCACGACGTCGAGCCGAGCAGGAACACGTCGCCGACCCGCGACTCGTACACCATCTCCTCGTCCAGCTCGCCGACCCGCGATGCGCGCTCCGAACCGGCCAGGAAGACCCCGAACATGCCCCGGTCGGGAATGGTGCCGCCGCTGGTGACCGCCAGCCGCTGCGCCCCCGGACGGCCGGTGAGCTGGTCGGTGGTGCGGTCCCAGACCAGCCGCGGCCGCAGCTCGGCGAAGGCGGTGGACGGGTAGCGCCCGGACAGCATGTCGAGCACCGCGTGCAGCGCCGAGTCGGGCAGCTCGGCGAACGGCGCGGCCCGGCGGACCAGCGTGGCCAACTCGTCGACCTGCCAGGCGTCCAGCGCGACCATCGCGACGATCTGCTGGGCCAGCACGTCGAGCGGGTTGCGCGGATAGTGCAACTCCTCGATCGCACCCTCGGTCATCCGCTGCGCCACCACCGCGCAGGACACCAGGTCGCCGCGGTGCTTGGGGAAGACCACGCCGCGCGACACGGCGCCGACCTGGTGGCCGGCCCGGCCGATGCGCTGCAGCCCGGCCGCGACCGACGGCGGTGCCTCGATCTGCACCACCAGGTCGACCGCGCCCATGTCGATGCCCAGCTCCAGGCTCGAGGTGGCCACCACGGCGGGGAGGCGGCCGGATTTCAGCGCCTCCTCGATCTGCTTGCGTTCCTCGCGCGAGACGCTGCCGTGATGCGCCCGGGCCACCACCGGCGGTGCGCCGGATGCGCCGCCGGCCTGGGCCATCACCTCGGCCGGGAGGCGCGGGCTGGGCGCGCCCGGTGCGGCGGCCGGTGGGGAGCCGTCCGGGTTGGCCCGTTCGTACGCCAATTCGTTGATCCGCGCGCACAGCCGCTCGGCGCCGCGCCGGGAATTCGTGAACACGATCGTGGACCGGTGCGCCTCGATGTGGTCGAGCACGCGCTCCTCCACCGCCGGCCAGATGGACGGGCTGTGCCGGCCGGCGCCCGGGTCGTCCGGCTCGACGTCGGGCACCTCGTCGAGCCGGGTCATGTCCTCCACCGGGACCTCGACCTCGATCTCGATGGTTTTGGCGCTGTGCGGCTGAACGATCTCGACGTCGTGCGCGCCGCCGAGGAACCGGGCGGTCTCGTCGATCGGCCGCACGGTGGCGGACAACCCGACCCGCTGCGCCGGCCGCTCCAGCAGCGCATCCAGCCGCTCCAGGGAGAGGGCCAGGTGCGCGCCGCGCTTGGTGGCGGCGACCGCGTGCACCTCGTCGATGATCACCGTCTGCACGCCGCGCAGTGATTCCCGCGCCGCGGAGGTGAGCAGCAGGAACAGCGACTCCGGCGTGGTGATCAGAATGTCCGGCGGGGTCCGCGCGAAGCTGCGCCGCTCGTCCGCCGGGGTGTCGCCGGTGCGCATCCCGACGGTGATGTCCGGCGGCGGCACGCCGAGCCGACCGGACGCCTGCCGGATGCCGGTCAGCGGCGCCCGCAGGTTGCGCTCCACATCCACCGCGAGCGCCTTGAGCGGGCTCACATAGAGCACCCGGCAGCGGTGCCGGGGATCGTCCGGCGCCGACTCGCGGGCCAGGCGGTCGAGCGACCAGAGGAATGCGGCCAGCGTCTTGCCCGAGCCGGTCGGCGCCACCACAAGGGCGTTTCGCCGCGCCCCGATGGCCCGCCACGCGCCGGCCTGCGCGGCCGTGGGCGCGGCGAAGGCCGCCCGGAACCACTCGCGGGTTGCCGGACCGAACTGCTCGAGGACGTCGTGCACGGTTTCCATGGTGCCTCGGGGGTACGACAAGAAACCCACCGACGACCCCGATCAATCGGTCGTCCACCCGCCCCCGGGCAGGACGGCCAGCGGATTCGGATGGCCGGACGGGCCATGGTGTCACTCCCTGCACCTGGGGCACATTGATGCTCACCCACGCCGGATGAAACCGACGGACCCACCGACCAGGAGGTCCCGTGTCGATCAGCGTCTCCGCCCGCCGGCGAATGGCCGGCGCCGCCGCGGCCCTGGCGGTACTCGCCGCCGGCACGCTGCCGGCGGCCCCCGCGGCGGCCGCCACCGGGGGATATGTGCGGCTCGCGCACCTGTCGCCCGACACGCCCGCCGTGGACGTATATCTGAAAAGCCGTACCGGCTCGGTCGACCAGACGTTCCCGGCCGTCGGCTACGGCGCCCTCTCCGACTATCTGCGCCTCCCGGCCGGCGCCTACTCGGTGGCGATGCGCAAGGCCGGCGCCGACCCGGGCACCAAGCCGGTCCTGACCACGCAGGTCACCGTGGAGGAGGACGGCGCGTACACGGTCGCCGGTGTCGGTCGCTACGCCGACCTGGGGCTGCGGGTGCTGGAGGACGACCTGAAGCTGCCCGCCCCCGGCGAATCCAAGGTCAGGATCATCCAAGCTTCGGTACGGGCACCGGTCCTCGACGTCGACGTGAACAACGGCCCGGACATCGCGGACGGCGTCCAGTTCGCCACCACCACGCCGTACCGGGCGGTGAAGCCCGGCCGGTGGAACGTTCGCGTGCAACCGAGCGGCGGCGGCGTCAGCAGCACGCTGCCCTGCACGCTCGGGGCCGGCAGCGTCTACTCGCTGCTGGTGCTGGACGCCAAGAACGGCGCTCTCAAGCCGGAACTGCACATCGACGCCGGCCGCCAGGGCACCGTCCCGCTGGGCGGCGTGGCCACCGGTGCGGGCGGCAGCCAGTCCACCTCCCCGGTGTGGATGGCGTTGCTCGTGGCCGGGTTGGCGGCGGTGCTGACCGGCGGGCTGGTGGTTGTCGTGCGACGCCGGCCGCGGCCGGTGTGGGCGGCGCCGGCGGGCAGGCTGGCCGGCCGGGCACCGGAGACCGGACCGGGTCCGGAGCCGGCGAACCCCGGTGCGCCGAAGTCCGGTTCTTCGACTGCCGGTTCTTCGACTGCCGGTTCTTCAACTGCCGGTTCCTCAACGGCCGGTCCTGTGGCGGCTGGTTCTTCGACGGCCTGTCCTGGGGCGGCTGGGTCTGGGGTGGCCGGTTCTTCGACGGCCGGGCGTTGACGCGGCTGGTGTGGCGGAGCATTCGGGATGACTGCGGAAGCCAAGGAGCCGCCGGTCCGGCCCGCGCAGCGTGGACCGGCGCCGCCGGTGCCGACCGTGCGCGGGACGGTCCGGGTCGTGCCGGTGCCCGCGCCCACGGTGCGCGCGAGCGCGTCGGTGCCGGAGGCGATCGACCCAGCGTATCGCGATTCTCCGCCCTACTCGCCGTCGCGGACCCGCAATCCCGGGCCGTCGGGCCCGATCGCATCGAAGAAGGCCGCGCGAAAGCGGGCAGCCGCGCGGGAAGCGGAGGCACGGGAAGCAGCCGCGCGGGAAGCGGAGGCACGGGAAGCCGCCGCGCGTGAGGCCGCAGCGCGGGAGAAAGCCGGGCAAGAGGCGGCGGAACGGGCGGCTACTCAGCGGGAAGCGGCTGAGCGGGAAGCGCGTCATCGGGAAGCGGCTGAGCGGGAAGCGCGTCACCGGGAAGCGGCTGAGCGTGCGGCGGCTGGGCGTGCGGCGGCTCAGCGTGCGGCTGAGCAGAAAGCTGTCCCACCAACCCAGACCGAGCCAAGACAGGCCCACCACCCACGGCGACCAGACTCCAGGCAGCCCGAGCCCAGGCAGAACCATCCAGAGCCCTCCGCCCGGCCCGGATCCGGCCGCCCAGCAGTAGGCAAGGCGGCAGTAGGTAAGACGGCGGCGGTAGGCAAGGCGGCCGTAGGCAGTGCCGCGGTGGGCAGTGCCGCGGTGGGCAGTGCCGCGGTGGGCAGTGCCGCGGTGGGCAGTGCCGCGGTGGGCAGTGCCGCGGTGGGCAGTGCGGCCGCCGGAAAGCCCGCGCTACTCCGCGACGCGGACCCGGCCCCCACTTCCCAACCCACTCTCGGCCCCAGATCCGGACGTGACCAGGCCGTATCCGACCCATCCAGCAAGATCGCCGCGCCGAATCCGGACGTGCGACCTCCCCGACGCTGGCTCCGCGTACTGCTGCCGCTCACCGCCGGCCTGCTGGCCGCGGCCGTGACCACGGCCACGTACCTCGCCGTGGATCGTCGGACCCGCAGTGCCGACGTGGGTCGCTGGGGTGGCGTCGCGGCCGAGGTCGCACCGTTCGCGGTGCCGTCCGGGCCGACACCGGACCCGTTCGGTACCACCGCGCCCGCGCTCAGCGGCGCGCCGACCCGCCTCAAGGTGAAGGCGATCGGCGTGGACACGTCGCTGGAGACGCTGCGCCTCGGCGACGACGGTGAACTGACCACGCCGGAGGACTTCGGCGCCGCAGGCTGGTACGCGGACGGCACCCGCCCCGGGGACGTCGGCCCCGCGGTCATCGCCGGGCACGTCGACTCCAAGAAGGGCCCGGCCGTCTTCTACCGGCTCCGCGAGCTGGAGGCCGGCGACCGCATCGACGTGGTGCGCGGCGGCCGGACGGTCCGGTTCACGGTGACGTCGGCCGCCTGGTACCCGAAGAAGAGGTTTCCCACCGACAAGGTGTACGGCCCGACCCCGGACCGTCAGCTCCGGCTGATCACCTGCGGTGGTGTTTTCGACCGGTCCCTGCGGTCGTATCGCGACAATCTGGTCGTCTACGCGGTGGCCGTGTGATCGTCTTTTGGCAGGTCAGCGACCTGCGTCTACCCTGGTCAACAGGCTGGACGGGTGGAGGCTGATGGCGGTCAGGCGGATGCTCGTCGCCGGTCGGTACCGACTCCAGGAGCCGGTCGGCACCGGCGGCATGGGGCGTGTCTGGATGGCACACGACGAGATGCTCGACCGGGTCGTGGCGGTCAAGGAGTTCGTCCCGCCGCAGTGGATGAGCGACGACGAGAAGGTCCGGCTCCGCGACCGGACACTCCGCGAGGCCCGCAGCGCGGCCCGGATCGGCCACCCCCATGTGGTACGGATCTACGACGTCGTGCACGCCGACGGCCTGCCGTGGATCGTGATGGAGTACGTGCCGTCCCGGTCCCTGCACCAGGTGGTGTCGGCGGACGGCCCGCTCAGCCCGGCGGCCACCGCCCGGATCGGACTGGCGGTGCTGGACGCGCTGACCGCGGCGCACGCGGCCGGGGTCCTGCATCGCGACGTCAAGCCGCACAACGTGCTGATCGGCCCGGACGGCCGGGTGGTGCTGACCGACTTCGGCCTGGCCACGTTCGTCGACGACGGTTCGGTGACCGGCCCAGGGATGGTCGTCGGCTCGCCGCAGTACGTGTCGCCGGAGCGGGCCCGGGAGGGCGCGTCCACGGTGGAGTCGGATCTGTGGTCGCTGGGCGCCACGCTGTACGCCGCCGTGGAGGGCCGTTCGCCGTACGCGCGGGAGACCGCCATGGCCACCCTCCTGGCGCTCGCCACCGAGCCGCCGGATCCGTGTGTCCGGGCCGGTGACCTTGCCCCGGTGCTGAACCGGTTGCTGCTGCGGGACCCGGCCGCCCGGCCGAGCGCGGCGGAGGTCGCCGAGGGGCTGCGCGCCGTCGCGGGGGTGGCGGCCGGGGCCGGGGTGGGCGTACGTACCGGGAAAACCGGCCAACCGCTGGTGCCCGCGGAACGTCGCCGCGCGCTTCCGGAGGCCGCGCCGGTCACGCCCGTGGCGGTGCCCGCGGAGCGGCGGGACCCACCGGTGCCGGTCCAGCGCACCTCGCCGGAGCAGTCGCCTGCCCGGCCCCGCCGGTACCGGGTCGCGGCCGGTGCGCTGGCCGCGGCGGTGCTGGCCGGTGGCGGCGTGACCGGCTATCTGGTGCAGCGCGACCGGAAGCCGGACCGGAACGTGGTCGGCGAGATCGTGACCAGCGCTCCGGCGCCGGCGGCCGGCGGGTTCAGCCCGGTGGCCTGCGATCGGCAACCCCCGGCGGACGCGCCGCGCACGCCGCAGCCGGGCGCCAAGCGGGAGGTGAACGGCTGGGAACTGCTGTCCGGCTACTCGTACTTCGCGGCCGCCGGGTTCCATCTCGGGGTGCCGGACGGCTGGACCTACGAGCAGGTGGGCAGCACGTTCTGTTTCCGGGACCCGGACAACATCCGGATTCTGAGCGTCGACCCGGCGCGTACCCCGTCGGGTGATCCGGTCCGGGCCTGCCGGACCGAGGCGGACCGGCTGGTGCGCGCCGGTGCGCTGCCGGAATACCAGCAGATCGGCATCGACGAGGTACCGCTGCTGGAGCGGGCCGCGGACTGGGAGTACCGGTACGACGGCCGCGAGGCGATACGGATGCACGCCACCACCCGCTGGTTCGCGTCCGGCGGCCGGGCGTTCGCGCTCGGCTGGATCACCCGCGACTTCGAGTGGGGACAGAATCTCGCCATGTACCAGATGATCCAAAGCACGTTCTATCCGGACGAACCAGCCGACGCGCGGGCGACACCGCGGGTGAGTTGACCGCGAGCGCGATATGGCGCAAGCGGTATGACGAACGTCGATGTCCACTCTGCGATGCTCTACGGCGTGAGAAGAATATCCCTGGCCGCCACGACCACGCTGCTCGCGGCGTTCGTCGCGGCTCCTGCGCAGGCCGCCGCGCTGCAGGCACCGGACATCCCCCTCGCCAACGTCAAGAGTCACCTCACCCAGCTGCAGAACATCGCCACCGCGAACGGCGGCAACCGCGCTCACGGCCAGCCGGGCTACCTGGCCTCGGTGACCTATCTGAAGGGCCTGCTGGACGCCGCCGGGTTCGTCACCCAGCAGCAGTCGTTCACGTACAACGGCGCCACTGGTTACAACCTGATCGCGGACTGGCCGGGCGGCGACACCAGCGACACGCTGATGGTCGGCGCGCATCTGGACAGCGTCGCCGCGGGGCCCGGCATCAACGACAACGCCACCGGTTCGGCCGCGAACCTGGAGGTCGCGTTGGCCGTCGCCCGCACCGGCTTCCAGCCCCGGCGGCACCTGCGGTTCGGCTGGTGGGGTGCGGAGGAACTGGGCCTGCGCGGATCGACGTTCTACGTGAACTCGCTCAGTGCCGCCCAGCGGTCCGCGATCGGCGGGTACCTCAACTTCGACATGGTGGGTTCCCCCAACCCCGGCTACTTCCTGTACGACGGCGACAACTCGGACGGCACCGGCGCCGGTCCCGGCCCGGCCGGATCCGCCGAGATCGAGCAGACCCTGGCCGCGTACTTCTCCTCGATCAACGTACCCACCCGTGGCACCGACTTCGACGGCCGCAGTGACTACGGCCCGTTCATCGCCAACGGGATCCCGGCCGGCGGCATCTTCACCGGCGCGGAAGGCCGCAAGACCGCCGCGCAGGTCGAACTCTGGGGCGGCACCACCGGCGCCTTCGATCCCTGCTACCACCGGGCCTGCGACACCACGAGCAACGTCAACGACACCGCCCTGAACCGCAACAGCGACGCGATCGCGTACGCGGTGTGGGCGCTGGCCGAGGAGTCGGAGGAACCGCCGCCCGGTGAGACGGTGTGGTCGGACACGTTCGAGTCGGCCACCGGATGGAGCGCCGGCACCGGCGACACCGCCACGTCCGGCCGTTGGGAGCGCGGCGACCCGGCCGCCACCAGTTCCGGCGTGGCCACCCAGCTCGGCACCACGGTGAGCGGCACGTTCGACCTGGTCACCGGCGCGTCGGCGGGCGCCAGCGCGGGCGCGAACGACGTCGACGGCGGCATCACCACCTCGCGTTCGCCGGCGGTCACGCTGCCGAGCGGCACGCTGACGCTGTCGTTCAGCTGGTACCTGTCCCACCTCAACAACGCGACCAGCGCCGACTACTTCCGGGTCAGCGTCGTCGCCGGATCCACCACGACCAGCGTCTTCAGTCAGGCCGGCGCGGCGAGCAACCGGGCCGCGGCCTGGCAGACCGCCACGGTGAACCTGTCGGCCTACGCCGGGCAGAGCGTGCGCCTCCAGGTCGAGGCGGCGGACGCGGGCACGGCCAGCCTGGTCGAGGCCGCGTTCGACGACGTCAGGATCCTGAGGAGCTGAGACCCGGGGGTATGGCGGAAGTGCGCCTTCCGCCGTACCCTCGCCTGCCCGGTCTTCGACAGCGACCCTGCCGGGACCGTTGATAGAGTCATCAGATGGCTGGCAGTACCCGGCCGGGCTCGGCCCGGCGTCCCTCGCACCGGCGAGCCCTCCCGTGTTGATCCTGATCGGGTTTCTGCTGGTCATTGTGATCACCGCCCTCACCGGTTATTTCGTCGCGCAGGAGTTCGGCTACGTCGCCGTCGACAAGGGCCGGCTGCGGCAGCAGGCCGACCAGGGTGACGTGGCCGCCAAGCGAGCTCTGCGGGTCACCGAGCGGCTGTCGTTCATGCTGTCCGGTGCCCAGCTCGGCATCACCGTCACCGCCCTGATCGTCGGGTACGTGGCGGAGCCTTTCCTCGGCGACGGCATGGCGGAGCTGTTCGGGCTGGCCGGCGTGCCGACCGCGGTGAGCATGCCGCTCTCGGTGTTCCTGGCGTTGCTGATCGCCACGGTCGTGCAGATGGTGCTGGGCGAGTTGGCGCCGAAGAACTTCGCGATCGCCCGCCCCGAGGTGCTGGCCAAGGCACTGAGCCGGTCCACGCTGCTGTACCTGGCGGTGTTCGGCCCGGTGATCCGGCTCTTCGACAAGGCCGCCGTGCGCCTGCTGCGGCGGATCGGCATCGAGCCGATCGAGGAGTTGCCGGAGGGCGCGACGGAGGAGGATCTCGAACAGATCATCGCCGAGTCGCGCGCCGAGGGGCACCTCACCCCGGAGCTGTCCGAGCTGCTCGACCGGGGTCTCGACTTCCGCCGCCGGACCGCCGCCGAGGTGATGGTGCCGCGCGTCGACGTGCACACCGTCCGGGCCGACGAGCCGGCCGTTCGCGTGGTGTCGTTGCTGGACACCGGCCGGTCCCGCTTCCCGGTCCGCTCCGGCACCGGCGTCGACGAGATCATCGGCGTGGTCGGCATCGCCGACGTCCTGCCGGTGCCGCCGGACGAGCGGGCCACCACCCCGGTGTCCGACATCGCCGGACCGCCGCTGTTCGTGCCGGCCTCGCTGCGCCTGCCCACGGTGCTGGACCGGATGCGTCGCGGGCACCGCCAGCTGGCCTGCGTGGTGGACGAGTACGGCGGATTCGCCGGCATCATCTCGCTGGAGGACATCGCCGAGGAACTGGTCGGCCCGATCCGTGACGAGGACGACCTGCCGGAGCCGAGTCCGGTCCGCCAGGACGACGGCGCATGGGTGGTCCCGGCCCGCTGGCGCATCGACGAGGTGGCCGACGCGACCGGGGTGGCACTGCCCGAGGACCCCGGGTACGACACCGTTTCCGGCCTGGTCATGGCCCGGCTGGGCCGGGTGCCCGGGATCGGCGACGAGGTGTCGGTCGCGTTGCCGCCGTCGCTCGACGACGAGACGCCGTCGCGGGCCGTGCTCACGGTGCTGTCGGTGGACCGGCACGTGCCCGATTCGGTACGGGTGTCCGTCCCGTCCACCGCCGCACCCTCGCCGCCCGCCACGTCACCGGATGCGGCCTCGGGGGTGTCGCGATGAGCACCACCTGGGCCGCCCTCGTCTCGGTGCTTCTGCTGGCCGGCAACGGGTTCTTCGTCGCGGCCGAGTTCGCCCTGGTGGCGAGCAAGCGGTATCGGCTGGAGCACGCCGCCGCGGAAGGCAGCCGCGCCGCGAAGGCCGCGCTCGACGGCAGCCGCGAGCTGTCCGTCATGCTGGCCGGTGCGCAGCTCGGCATCACGCTCTGTTCGCTGGGCCTCGGCGCGCTCGCCGAACCCGCCATCGAACACCTGCTCAGCCCGCTGCTGCACGCGATCGGCCTGCCCGACGTGCCCAGTCACGTGATCGCCTTCCTGCTCGCGCTGACCATCGTCACGTTCCTGCACCTGGTGATCGGCGAGATGATGCCGAAGTCCTGGGCGATCACCGACCCGGAACGGTCCGCGCTGCTGCTGGCCCTGCCGTTCCGCGCGTTCACCCGGATGGTGCGTCCCGGGCTGAACGCGCTCAACGGCCTGGCCAACGTGGCGCTCAAGCCGTTCGGGGTGCACCCGCAGGACCAGCTCGCCCAGGCACACGGCCCGGAAGAGATGAACATCCTGCTGGAACGTTCCCGGGCCGAGGGCCTGATCGGTGCCGAGCAGACCGAACTGCTCACCAGCATGCTGCGCCTGCAGGAGATGAAGGTCGGCGACGTGCTGATTCCGGACGACCAACTGGTCACCGTGACGCCGGACGCGACCGCCGCGGAGGTCGAGGACGCCTCCCGGCGCAGCGGCCGTTCCCGGCTGGCGATCGTCGGACGGGACGACCGGGTGGCCGGGGTGGTGCATGTGCGCGACGCGCTGCGGGCCACCACGGCCGGCCGGGCCACCACGGCGTCGGATCTGATGGACCCGCCGTTCGTCCTGGCCGCCGGGGTCACGGTGACGGACGCGGTCACCCGGATGCGTGCCGAGCGGGCCCAGCTCGCCATGGTCACCCGGGACGGCCGCCGGGTCGGCTTCGTGGCCCTGGAGGACCTGCTCGAGCAGGTGATCGGCGAGTTCGACGACGAGACGGACCCGGTGCCGGTCGGCCGCCGGATGCGCTGAGCCCACACCGAGCCGTCCCCACACGAGCCGTCCCCACACCGAGCCGTCCCCGGTCGTGCCGCGGCCGTGCCCCGGCGGCGCGGCGCCGTCATGCCGTTGCGGGCGCGGCGCCGCCGCGGGCCAACCGTTCGCGGAGGCGTGCCGCGGCCGCCGGCCACTCGTCGGGTGTCATGGCGAACAGCACGGAATCGCGCCAACTGCCGTCCGCCCGCTGGCGATGCCGGCGCAGCACGCCCTCACGGGTCGCCCCCAGCCGTGCGATGGCCCGCTGCGAGCGCTCGTTGCGGATGTCGGTGTACCAGCAGACCCGTTCCGCGCCCAGGACGTCGAACGCGCGCTCCAGCAGCAGCAACTTGGACTCGGTGTTCACCCCGGTGCGCCACGACGACCGGCCCAGGATGGTGTGGCCGATGCTCAGCGACCGGGCGTTCTCGTCCACGTCGTGATACATGGTCATGCCCAGCACCGCGCCGGTGACCGGGTCGCGCTGCACCCAGGGGACCCGTTCGCCGAGCCACTGCGCCCGCAACGCGCCGGACACGTGCGTGGCCATCTCGTCGGGGCCGGCCGGTCGCGGGACGGTCAGATAGCGCCACACCTCGTCGTCGGCGAGGGCGGCGCACAGCCCGTCCACGTGTGCCGGGGCCAGCTGCTCAAGGTGCACGTGCCGGCCGCGCAGCGGCACCGCCGTGTGCCAGGGGGAGCGGGCCGCGGTCAGATAGTCCGGTGGGGGCGCGCCCACGCCGGTGTCCGGCTCGGGCGGACCGGCGACCCGGCGCAGCGGCAGCACGCCGGCCCAGTACGGCAGCGCGTGGTCCTCCGGTTCGTCGACCACGCCGCCGGCCCGGGCCCGGACCGACACCTCGGTCAGCGGCAGCGCCAGCACGCTGGTCTCGGCCAGCTCGCGGCGGGTCGGCGGCCGTGCGTCCGACGCCCGGCCGCGCCCCACCTTCTCCACCAGGGCGGTCATCGCGGCCCGCTTCTCGGCGTCGCCGGTGACCGGCCGGGCCGTCCCGAGCGCGACCACCGACCGGTAGTTGGCGCTGTGATGGAACTGCGAACGGCCGTAGACGATGCCGTCCAGCAGGGTCACGGACAGGCAGACCGGGACGCCGCCACCGCGGGCGGACAGCCCGAGCCGGCCGCCGGTGGAGCCGTGCAGATAGACCGTGTCGTCGACGCGGACGTGCAGTGTCGGAAGCACCCGCGGCTCGCCCTCGACGACGAAACCGACGGCGCAGTCATACGCCTCGTCGAGGATGGCGTGCGCTACCGCGCGCTCGTAGTGCATCCGGCTGCGGTTGCGGGTTGCGGTGGTGCGGGCCGTCGGGGTGTAGAGGTCGGTCACCGGGCCTCCTCTTGCCAAGTTCTCTGTACTAGTACAGACTCTGTGTTGTGACAGCACAATATCAGGTGACGGGCACGAACGCGGCAGCGATTTCCGCGAGCATCGAGGCGGGCATCGCGAACGGCGACTACGTCTGGGGTGCCGCGCTTCCGCCGGTCCGGATCCTCGCCGACTCACTCCACGTCAGCCCCGCGACGGTGGCGAAGGCGTACTCCGAGCTGCGCCGTCGCGGCGTGGTGGAGACGCATGGCCGGCGTGGCACCCGGGTGCGGTCCCGCCCCGCCGTCGCGTCCGCGCGCTCCGCGCTGCGGCTCCCGGTGCCGGCCGGCGTCCTGGATCTCTCGGCCGGTGAGCCGGACCTCGCGCTGTTGCCGGTCCTCGGCCCGGAGCTGGGCGAGGTCGCGGCGGCGCTGGGCGCACCGGTCAGCTACGGGTCGGCCGGGGTGCTGCCCGAGCTGGTCGACGCCGCCCGCGAACGCCTGGCCGCGGACGGCGTGCCGATGGCGGACGCCGCCGTCACCGTCACCGCCGGCGCGCTGGACGCTCTCGAGCGACTGCTCACCGCGCATGTCCGGCCCGGCGACGCGGTGGCGGTCGAGGACCCGGGCTGGGCCAACCTGCTGGACCTGGTGGCCGCCCTCGGCCTGCGCGCGATCCCGGTCGAGGTGGACGACGAGGGGCCGTTGCCGGTGTCGCTCGGCGCCGCGCTCCGGGCGGGGGCCCGCGCCGTGGTGGTCACCACCCGCGCGCAGAATCCGACCGGCGCCGCGGTGACCGCCGTGCGGGCGACCGCGCTGCGGGCACTGCTGGGCGGCTTCCCGCAGGTCCTGGTCATCGAGGACGACCACGCCGCCGAACTGGCCGGGGTGCCGCTGCACTGCCTCGGGCCGGTGACCGGGGCCTGGGCCTTCGTCCGCTCCGCCTCCAAACCGTTCGGACCCGATCTGCGGATCGCCGTGATGGCCGGGGATCAGACCACCGTGGCCCGGGTGGTCGGCCGGATGCGGATCGGCAGCGGCTGGGTGTCCACCATCCTGCAGCGGCTGCTCCTGCGGTTGTGGCACGACGCCCAGGTCACCACGGCGGTCGCCGCGGCCGCGCGGCACTACGCCGCCCGGCGCGGTGCGCTGCGGGACGCGCTCTCGGCGCGTGGGCTCGAGGCCCACGGGACCACCGGCATCAACGTCTGGGTCCGCGTGCCGGACGAGGCTCTCACCGTCGCCGCCCTGCGCGACGCGGGTTACGCCGTGGCGCCGGGCTCCCGGTTCCGCATCGCCACGCCACCCGGTGTCCGGATCACCGTCAGCCCGATCGCGGATGGCGCGGTGGACCGGGTGGCCGACGCGGTGGCCGTCGCCGCCGACCCGGCGGTGGTCGGAGGGCCGTCGCGGTGAGACCGCCGACGGCCGTCGGGTATGGACGGGAGGAATGGGGTAGAACTTCCTCATGCCCAGCACCGACTCCCCGCCCGGCGCAGACAAATGGGTGCCGCCGGACGCCCGAGAACTCGACCAGCTCAAGGCTGCCGCGGCCGACTGCCAGGGCTGCGAGCTGTATCAGGACGCCACCCAGACGGTCTTCGGCCGCGGCGCCGCACACGCGCGTGTGGTGTTCGTCGGTGAGCAGCCCGGCGACGTCGAGGACCGTCAGGGACTGCCCTTCGTCGGCCCGGCCGGCCACCTGCTGCGGCAGGCCGTGGACGACGCCGGCATCGACCCGGCCACGGTCTACATCACCAACGCGGTCAAGCACTTCCGGTTCGAGCTACGCGGCAAACGGCGCATCCATCAGACTCCGGGACCGGCCCACATCGCGGCCTGTCGCCCGTGGCTGGTCGCCGAGTTCTCGCTGCTCGCCCCGGAGCTGGTGGTGCTGCTCGGCGCCACCGCGGCCAAGGCGCTGCTCGGCCCGTCCTTCCGGGTCACCCGGTCCCGTGGCCAGCTCATGCCGTGGCCGGCCGCCGCCCAGCACCCCGAGGACTTCCCGGTCGCGCAGATCCAGGCGCTCGCCACCATCCACCCGTCTGCGGTGCTGCGCGCGGACGACCGCGACGAGGCGTATCGGGGTCTGGTCGACGACCTCAAGGTGGCTGCCGGGGCGCTCGCCGCCTGACCGGGCCTCACCGGTCGAGCAACCGCTCCAGGCCGTCCAGGATGCGTTCCAGCCCGAACCGGTACGACCGCCGGGGATCGCCGATCGCGTTGTACTCCTCGCCGGCGACCTGCCCGACGCGTCCGGAGAGCGGATACGCGCCCGCGGGCATCACCCGTTCCAGCACCGGCGCGTTGACGCTCCACCACTCCGCGTCCGTGATGCCCGACTGCTCGGCGGTACGCCGCGCAAGGACCGAGGCTCGGGCCGCGGCGGCGGCGAACCCGTCCAGCAGCGTGACCACCTGGTCCATCTCGAGGTCGGTGAACCCGGCACCCTCGATCGCGGCCAGCTGCCACTCGTAGCGGTCCGATCCATGCGGGCCGATCCACGGCCGGCTGCTCTCCACCTGGAGCAGCCACGGGTGGCGGTGGAACTCGTCCCACAGTAGGTCCGCGATCGCGGTCATCCGTTCGCGCAGCGTGCCGGCGTGCGGCGGCAACGGCTGCTCACCCATGACCTCGTCCACCATCAGCCCGATCAACTCGTTCTTGCCGGGCACATAGGTGTAGATCGACATCAGTTTGAGCCCGAGCCGGTCGGCGACCTTGCGCATGGAGAACGCCGGCAGCCCCTCGGCGTCCGCCACCTCGATGCCGGCGCGGATCACCTCGTCCACGCTGACCCGCTGCTTGGGGCCGCGCGATCCCTGGGGCGTGCCCAGCGTCCGTCGCCACAGCAGCGTGAGGGTGCGGTCGACGTCCTGATTTTCCATGTGCGCAGGTTACCCCGTGTGGTGTACGGTGAACGCCGCAGAATTTTCCGTGCACTATACGGAGTTAGGAGCACCCGTGGCGACGGACCACTCCCTGACCGCCGACGGACTACGCAAGAGGTACGGCGACGTGCACGCTCTGGACGGTTTCGACCTGACTGTCGCCTCCGGCACCATCCACGGCCTGCTGGGGCCCAACGGGGCCGGCAAGAGCACCGCGGTCAAGGCGCTGACCACGCTCATCGACATCGACGGCGGCACCGCACGGGTCGCGGGTCACGACGTCCGCACCCGGCCGGGGGAGGTGCGCCGGCGGATCGGGCTGATCGGGCAGAACGTCGCGGTGGACGAGATCCTCGGCGGCCGCCAGAACCTGGTGATGTTCGGCCGGCTCTTCGGCCTGAGCACCGCGGACGCCCGCACGCGCGCCGACGAACTGCTGGCTGTGTTCGGGCTGACCGAGGCGGCCGACCGCGCCGTCTCGGCGTACTCCGGTGGTATGCGACGCCGCCTGGACATCGCCGCCGGGCTCATCCTCACCCCCGCGGTCCTCTTCCTCGACGAGCCCACCACCGGCCTGGACCCGCGCGCCCGCAACGAGGTGTGGCAGACCATCCGGCAGATCGCCGAGCGCGGGACGACCGTCCTGCTCACCACCCAGTACCTGGACGAGGCCGATCAGCTGGCGTCCCGCATCTCGGTGATGAACCACGGCAAGGTGATCGCCTCCGGCTCGCCGGAGGAGCTGAAACGCCAGGTCGGCGGCGATCGGGTGACCGTGACCCTGCCCCGCCGGGAGGCGCTGGTGCCGCTGGCCGACCGGCTCGCCGCGGTGATCGGCGAGACGGCGTCGGTGGACGCCGAGGCGCACGCGGTGACGTTCGAGGTCGGTGCCGGCGTGGTGGCGCTGGCCGACATCGTCCGGGCGCTGGACCAGCTCGGCATCGCACCGGAGGACCTGGTGCTGCGCCGGCCGACGCTCGACGAGGTGTTCCTCACGCTGACCGAGAAGGAGGAGGTGCGATGAGTACGCTGCGCGCCGGCTGGGTGATCACTCAACGCGACCTGGCCCACTGGGTACGGCAACCGTGGACGCCGATCTTCGGCCTGCTGTTCACCATCATGCTGCTGCTGGTCTTCGGCTTCCTCTTCGGCGGGGCGATCACCGTGCCGGGCGGCGGCGACTACATCAGCTTTCTGCTGCCCGGCATGCTGGCGCTGAGCATGATGTTCGGCGTCGAGTCCACGACGACGGCGATGGCCGCGGACGCCCGGAAGGGCATCACCGACCGGTTCCGCTCGATGCCGATCGGCAGCGCCTCGGTGTCGCTCGGCCGGGTCGGCGCGGACATGGCGAACTCCGCCGTGGAACTGCTCGTCCTCCTGCTCGGCGGCCTGGTGATCGGCTGGCGGATCTCGTCCGACCCGGCCCCCGTCGCCCTGGCCGTGGTCCTGTTGCTGCTGTTCCGGTTCGCGGTGCTGTGGATCGGGATCTACCTCGGACTCGCGTTCCGTGGCGACGGCGCGACGACCGCGGTCCAGGTGCTGGTCTGGCCGATCGGTTTCCTGTCCACCGCGATCGTCTCGGCGGAGACGATGCCGGGCTGGCTCGGCGCCGTCGCGTCGTGGAATCCGTTGTCCGCCACGGCTTCGGCGATCCGGCAGCTGTTCGGCAACCCGACCGGGATCACCGAGGGGCCGCTCGCCGACGGTGCGGTCTGGCTGGCCGTCGCCTGGCCGGTGCTGATCACCGCGGTGTTCCTGCCGTTGTCCGCACGGGCGTACCGGAAGCTGCGCCGGTAGGCCGGTCCGTTCCGGGTCGCGCGGCGGCGGCGTCGCGCGACCCGGGCGCGGGTCTGCTCCTTCGGGGTCGGCCGCGGGCCTGCGTTTTCCGGCCGGCCGGCCCGTTCCGGTCTGCGGCTCGCCGGACCGATCGGGCACCATGGAGAACCTGATCCATCCCGAAGGAGCGGAACGTGCGGTTGACGGATTTCTGGGCTCGCCTCGAGCAGGCGTTCGGCGCCGGCTATGCGCGAAGTCTGGCCGCGGACCAGACCTTCGCCGGTCTGGGCGGCCGGACCATCGACGAGGCTCTCGCTCAGGGTGTGGAGACGGTTACGGTCTGGCGCGCGGTGGTGGCCGCGTACCCCGATCGGGTGCCCTCCCGCCTGCACTGACCCGATTAGTACGCCTGTTCTGGCGTGTCACTCTTTCGTCGTACAGGTGTTCGGCTATTGTCCACAACGGCATGGTCATCCACAGGCCATGGCAGGGCGGCGGATTTTTGTCGTACCCACCGCCTAGCGTGTGCGACGTGGTGAACAGAAGCTCTTCGGCGAAGACGCCTGCGAAGTCGAGTACAGGGGTGGCGGACATGGTGGCAGGACCTGACCGGGACAAGGCTCTCGATCTGGCTCTAGCGCAGATCGACAAGCAGTTCGGCAAGGGCTCGGTGATGCGCCTGGGGGAGCGTCCGGTGGTGCAGACCGCCGTCATCCCCACCGGCTCCATCGCGCTCGACGTGGCGCTCGGCGTCGGCGGCCTGCCGCGCGGCCGGGTCATCGAGGTGTATGGGCCGGAGTCGAGCGGTAAGACGACCGTCGCGCTGCACGCGGTGGCGAACGCCCAGCGGGCCGGCGGCATCGCGGCCTTCATCGACGCCGAGCACGCGCTCGACCCGGAATACGCCCGGGCGCTCGGTGTGGACACCGACGCGCTGCTGGTGTCCCAGCCGGACACCGGTGAGCAGGCACTCGAGATCGCGGACATGCTGATCCGCTCCGGCGCGCTGGACATCATCGTCATCGACTCGGTGGCCGCCCTCGTGCCCCGCGCCGAGATCGAGGGCGAGATGGGCGACAGCCACGTCGGCCTGCAGGCCCGCCTGATGAGCCAGGCGCTGCGGAAGATCACCGGCATCCTGAGCAACTCCGGCACGACCGCCATCTTCATCAACCAGCTCCGCGAGAAGATCGGCGTCATGTTCGGCTCGCCTGAGACCACGACCGGTGGCCGCGCGCTGAAGTTCTACTCGTCCGTGCGCCTGGACGTGCGACGCATCGAGAGCCTCAAGGACGGCACCGACGTCGTCGGCAACCGGACCCGGGTCAAGGTCGTGAAGAACAAGGTCGCGGCCCCGTTCAAGCAGGCCGAGTTCGACATCATGTACGGCAAGGGCATCTCCCGCGAGGGCTCGCTGATCGACGTCGGCGTCGAGCAGACCATCATCCGCAAGTCCGGCGCCTGGTACACCTACGACGGCGACCAGCTGGGCCAGGGCAAGGAGAAGGCGCGCGAGTTCCTCAAGGAGAACCCCGACGTGGCCGCCGAGGTGGAGAAGAAGATCCTGGAGAAGCTCGGCGTGGGCCAGACGTCCGGCGACGCCGCCGGCGGCCCCGAGCTTCCGCCGGTCGACTTCTGATGCCCGCGGTGTCCGGGCGCTGAGCTCCGATGGCAGGACGACGCGGGGCGCGGGCCGGGCGCGGATGGGATGCCATTCCGCCCAGGCCGGCCGACGAGCAACCCCCCGGTAGCGAGTTCCGGCGCGACGATTCGGAACGCGGCAACGTTGCGAGCCGTCGCCGCCGGAACTCGCCGGGGGGCAGCACGGTCAACCGGGACGAGCCCGATCCCAGCGGATCCGGCGAGAGTGGATCCGGCCCGCGCGGGTCCGGCCGGCGCGGGTCCGGCCGGCGCGGGTCCGGTCTGGGCGGGTCCGGTCTGGGCGGGTCCGGTCTGGGCGGGTCCGGTCTGGGCGGGCGTGGTGCCGCCGGATCGCCGGCCGGAGGGCCGCCGAAGAGCGAGTCCGAGGTGGCCCGCGAGATCTGCCTCCGCCAGTTGGCCGTGCGCCCGTGCACCCGCGCCGAGCTGGCGAAGACCCTGGTCCGCCGGCAGATCTCCGACGAGGTGATCGCCGAGGTGCTGGACCGCTACGACGAGGTCGGCATCATCGACGACGCGGCGTTCGCGCGGGCCTGGGTGTCGAGTCGCCACCAGGGCCGGGGCCTGGCACGTCGGGCACTCGCGAACGAACTGCGCCAGCGCGGCGTCGACGCCGAGGTGGCCGGCGAGGCGCTGGAAGCCGTGGACGACGAGGCCGAAGCGGCGACCGCGCGGGCGCTCGTGGACCGCAAGTTGCGCACGGCACGGGGCACGCCCGAGGCGGTGTTCCGCCGGCTCGTCGGCATGCTGGCCCGCAAGGGGTATCCCGCCGGTGTCGCGATCCGCGCGGTGAAGGACGCGCTTGCCGCCCGCGACGCCGAGGCCGCGGAGTTCGCGGACCAGATCGACGCGGACGCCCTGGCCGACGACACCATCGACACCTCCTCCTGACCCGACCGGACCGCCGGCCATCCACACCGGATGGCGTGGCGGCCCCGCTGGCAGACCGGGTCAAGCTCACCGAGACGGCCCGGCGGCAGACCGAGCAAGACTGGCCGAGACGACCCGCGAGCCTGGCCGGGTCGACCCGAAGCCTGGTCGGGCCGGCCCGCGGGACTGGCGGGGAGGGCCGCTACGTCCGCCGGGCCGAAACCCGCGGGGCTGGCGGGGAGGGCCCGCCACGTCCGCCGGGCCGAACCCGCGGGACTGGCCGGGAGGACCCGCCACCTCCGCCGGGCCGAACCCGCGGGACTGGCCGGGAGGACCCGCCACGTCCGCCGGACCGACCCCGGAGGGCTGGCCGGGAGGACCCGCCACGTCCGCCGAGACAACCCGCCAGCTCCGCCGGAGTGGCCCAGCCACCGGCGCCCCGGGGCGGGCCCAGCGACCGACTCACCCAGACCCGCCGGATAAGATCAGCAACGCGCGAAACGCAAACCCAGGCATCCGGTTCGCCGGATATGGCAGGCGCCGCAGGAGGCCGTTTCGGGCCGATCGGGACGGAACCACCGCCGGGAACGGCCGGGTGATCCGTTGTCGTCCCGGCTGGCCCGGTACGCCGGAAATGCCCCGCACGTCCCTGAGCTGGGCGTGTGTGGGTCTGCGCGCTGTGTCCTATCCGCTGCCGAATCATGAGTCCTTGACCGAACCGGCATCTGCGACCTAGCCTCGCGTTACAAAGGTTTGCTCGACCATCGCAAGCAACGCGCACAACATAGATCGCATTACATTACGGCATCACTTCCGGTGCAGGCCGGACTGCGACCGCCGCCCGTCAACGGCGTGGGAGGCGGCGCGACATACCCGTACGGTCGTCGGCTGACCCCCAGCCGACGACGCGTTGACGCCTGCTTACAGCCGCCTTGGTCGGGCATTCCCATGGACAGCCGGCGCGTGGTGACGTGCGTTCGGCGGAGGGAGACGCGGCGATGATGACCGCCCTGGATTGGGTGCTGGTGGTGGCGATCATCGTTCTCGCCGCCTTCGTGGTGGCCGGCCTGATCCTCGGCGCCCGGGCGCTGCGCCAACTGCAGAGCAGCCGGCTCGAGGCCAAGGACCGTCAGGACCAGGTCGACGACGCCAAGGCCAAGGCGGCTTCGGTACGCGCCGAGGCGGCCGCCGCGAAGGCCGAGGCGAACGCCGCCCGCGCGGAGGCCCGCCGGGTCCTCGAAGCGGCCCACGAGGAGGCCGACACCATCCTCGAGCACGCCCACCGGCAGGCCGAGGCGGACGCCGAGCAGGTCCGGGTCGCGGCGCGCCGCAGTGGCGAGCGGGAGGTGGCGCTGCTCAACACCACGGCCAAGGAACAGGCCGCCGAGGTGGAGCGCCGGGCCGCCCGGATCGACGAGCGGGAGCGGCTGCACGCCGAGGAGGTGGAGCGGCTGGTCGAGCGGGAGCGCCGGCTGGCCGCCATGGACGCCGACCTGGCCGTCCGGGAGAGCGCGCTGACCGAGCGTGAGGCGCAGGTCGCCGCGGCCGAGGAGGAACGCCGCCGCGAACTGGAGCGCATCGCCGGGCTCACCGCCGACGTCGCCCGCGCCGAGCTGATCGACAGCATCGAGAGCCAGGCCAAGCGGGAGGCCGCCATCCTGGTCCGCGACATCGAGAGCGACGCCAAGCGCACCGCCGACACCCGGGCCCGGCACATCGTGGTGGACGCCATCCAGCGGATCGCCAGCGAGCAGACCGCGGAGAGCGTGGTCAGCGTGCTGCACCTGCCGAGCGACGAGATGAAGGGCCGGATCATCGGGCGGGAGGGCCGCAACATCCGGGCCTTCGAGTCCACCACCGGCGTGAACCTGATCATCGACGACACCCCGGAGGCGGTGCTGCTGTCCTGCTTCGACCCGGTACGCCGGGAGGTGGGCCGGCTGACGCTGGAGAAGCTGGTGCTGGACGGCCGGATCCACCCGCACCGGATCGAGGAGGTCTTCGACAGTGCCAAGAACGAGGTCGAGCGGCTCTGCGACCGGGCGGCCGAGGAGGCACTGGTGGACGTCGGCATCACCGACATCCACCCGGAACTGGCCGTGCTGCTGGGCCGGCTGCGGTACCGCACCAGCTACGGCCAGAACGTGCTGAAGCACCTGGTCGAGACCGCGCACATCGCCGGCATCATGGCCGCCGAACTGGGGCTGGACGTGCCGACCATGAAGCGGGCGGCGTTCCTGCACGACATCGGCAAGGCGCTGACCCACGAGGTGGAGGGCAGCCACGCGCTGATCGGCGCGGACCTGGCCCGCAAGTACGGCGAGTCGGAAGACGTCGTGCACGCCATCGAGGCGCACCACAACGAGGTGCCGCCGCAGACCATCGAGGCGGTGCTCACCCAGGCCGCGGACGCCTGCTCCGGTGGGCGGCCGGGGGCGCGGCGGGAGAGCCTGGAGGCGTACGTGAAGCGGCTCGAGCGGATCGAGGAGATCGCCGCCGGCAAGGTGGGCGTGGACAAGGTCTTCGCGATGCAGGCCGGCCGGGAGATCCGGGTGATGGTGCGCCCGGAGGACGTGGACGACATTGCCGCCGCCGTGCTGGCCCGGGACGTGGCGAAGCAGATCGAGGAGGAACTGACCTACCCCGGTCAGATCCGCGTCACGGTCGTCCGGGAAAGCCGCGTCACCGAGCTGGCCCGGTAGCCGGCCGACCCAGGCCCTGAAGCTTCGCCGGCCGGCTACCTCGAGGGACTAAGCTCCGCCGCCGCCCACGCCGGCGCCCGCCTCGATCAGCGGGGTCCGCTTGCGCGGCGCCCGGCCCTGGCGGCGGGTGCGGCGTTCCAGCCAGCCGGCCAACGAGGTCAGCGCCGCGTTCACCAGGATGTAGATGATCGCCGCCACGATGGCCGCGGCCACGATGTTGCCGAAGTTGGCGGCCAGCGTGTTCACGCCGTTCTGCAGCAGCTCCGTGTAGCCGATGATGTAGCCGAGCGCGGTGTCCTTGACCAGCACCACCAACTGACTGACGATCACCGGCAGCATGGCGCGGGCGGCCTGCGGCAACAGGATCTCGCGCATCACCTGGCTCTTGCGCATGCCGATCGCGTACCCGGCCTCGCTCTGCCCGGTCGGCACCGCCTTGATGCCGGCGCGGAACGCCTCGGCCAGCACCGATCCGTTGTACAGCGTCAGGCCGATGACCACGGCCCAGAACGGCGGCATCGGCTGCTCGGTGATGAACGGCAGGCCGTAGAAGATGAAGAACATCAGCAGGAGCAGCGGTACGGCCCGGAAGAACTCGACCACGACCCCGGACGGCACGCTCAGCCACCAGTGGTCGGACAGCCGGCCCACCGCGAAGATCAGCCCGTACGCCAACGACAGCACCATGGCGACCGCGGCCGCACTGAGCGTGGCCTGCAGCCCGGGCAGGATGTAGTCGGTCCAGGTGGACGCCTCCAGGAACGGCTTCCACAGCGGCGCCGCCCACTGGCCCTTCTCGTCGAACTGGCGGTAGATCCAGTACAGCAGCGCCAGCAGCAGGACGCCGAACACCACGGTGAGGACCGTGTTGCGGATCTTCGCCCGAGGGCCGGGGTGGTCGTACAGAACGGCGTCGGCGCTCATGCGGGAACCTCGCGAAGGTGGGGAACCTGGGGGACGGCGCTCACCGCTTCACCGCCAGGCGGTTGGCGAGCCAGCCGAACCCGTAGCCGGTCGGGATCAGCACGACCGCGAACGTGCCGGCGAACACCAGGAAGATCGGGATCACCGCGTCGCCGTTGGCGTTGATGAGTTCCTTCATCGCGTTCGAGCTCTCCATCAGGCCGATCGTGCCGACGATCGTGGCGTTCTTGCACAACGCGATGAAGATGCTGCCCAGCGGGGCGATCACCGCGCGGCCGGCCTGCGGAAGCACGATGATCGTGAGGGTCTGCAGGAACGACATGCCGACCGCCCGGGCCGCCTCGGCCTGCCCGGCCGGGATGGTGTTGATGCCGGAGCGGATCGCCTCGCACACGAAGGCGGCGGTGTAGACCGCCAGGCCGATCACGCCGAGCCAGAAGTTGTTCATGTCGATGTCGTCGACGATGCTCAAACCGAGTGTCGAGTACAGGCCGAAGTAGCAGAAGAACACGATCAGGGTCAGCGGCGTGTTCCGGAAGATGTTGACCCACGCCGCGCCGAAGCCGCGCAGCACCGGCACGGGCGAGACCCGCATGCCGGCCAGCACAACGCCCAGCACCAGCGCGAAGAACGCGCCGGCCGCCGTGAGCCGGAGGATCCAGAGGAACCCCGTCACGTAGACGTCGACGTTCAGGGGATCGGAGAAGACGTCCATCGTCCTCGCTTCTTCGCCGCGGGTCGGGATAGGCAGTGCAGGCGGGCGGGGCCGGCAGTGCCGGCCCCGCCCGTCGCGGTGGTGATCAGGCGCAGTTGGTCAGCTTGGTGGTGTCCAGCTCGGGTGCGGCGGTGCCGCTCTTGCCGAGAGTGGCGTCCCAGGCGGCCTTGTAGGAGCCGTCGGTGGCGGCGGTCTTGAGGATTTCGTTGATCTTGTTGCAGCCTTCGGTGTCGGTCTTCTTCAGGCCAATGCCGTAGGGCTCCTCGCTGAACTTCTTGCCGACGACCTTGAACTTGCCGGCGTACTGCTCCTGGGAGGCGTAGCCGGCGAGGATGATGTCGTCGGTGGTGACGGCGTCGACCTGGCCGCCGGCGAGGGCGGTGACGCACTTGGAGTAGGAGTCGAACTGCTGCAGTCCGGCGTCCTTGTACTCGGTCTGGATGCGCTTGGCGGGCGTGGAGCCGGACACCGAGCAGACCTTCTTGCCGGCGAGGGTTTCCGGGCCGGTGATGGTGGAGGCGACCGGGACGAGCAGGTCCTGGCCGGCGACGAAGTACGGTCCGCCGAAGTTGACGACCTTCTTGCGTTCGTCGTTGATGGTGTAGGTGGCCACGACGAGGTCGACCTGGCCCTGCTGGATAAAGGGCTCGCGGTTGGACGAGACCGTGGTCTTGTATTCGATGCCGGTCTCGGGCACGCCGAGGCCCTTGGCGATGATCTTCGCGATTTCGATGTCGAAGCCGGTGTAGGTGCTGCCGGTCTGCAGGCCGAGGCCGGGCTGGTCGGCCTTGACGCCGACGACCAGCTTCTTGTCGTTGGTGGCCTTGCCGACGATGCCGCTGGCCGAGCCGGAGCCGGACCCGGAGCCGGCGTCGTCGCCGCCACATGCTGCCGCGGTCAGTGCCAGGGAAACGGCCCCGAACACGGCGGCCAGACGAGTCATGCGCTTCATTACGCTCCTTGCTCAAATGCGACGGAGCCGCGTGGCTCCTGCGTGGACACTCAGTGCGTCAGGATTTTGGAGAGGAAGTCCTTCGCCCGGTCGGTCTTCGGGTTAGCGAAGAACTCCGCCGGTGTGGCCTCCTCGACCAACTGCCCGTCTGCCATGAAAACGACCCGGTTCGCGGCATGCCGCGCGAAACCCATCTCATGGGTCACCACGACCATGGTCATGCCCTCGCGCGCCAGCGCCGTCATGACGTCCAGCACCTCGCCGACCATCTCCGGGTCGAGGGCGCTGGTGGGCTCGTCGAACAGCAGCGCCTTCGGCTGCATCGCCAGTGCCCGGGCGATCGCCACCCGCTGTTGCTGGCCGCCGGAGAGCTGCGCCGGGTACTTCTCGGCCTGGCTGGCGATCCCGACCCGCTCGAGCAGGCTCATCGCGCGTTCGCGTACCGCTGCGGGTTTTTCCTTGCGGACCTTGACCGGGCCCAGCATCACGTTCTGCAGGATGGTCTTGTGCGCGAAGAGGTTGAACGACTGGAACACCATGCCGACCTCGCTGCGCAGCCGGGCCAGCGCCCGGCCCTCCGCGGCCAGTGGTTGGCCGTCGAACGTGATGGTGCCCGAGCTGATCGGCTCCAGCCGGTTGATCGCCCGGCACAACGTCGACTTGCCGGACCCGGACGGTCCGATCACGACGACGACTTCGCCGCGGTCCACGGACAGGCTCACGTCCTGCAGCACATGCAGCGGACCGAACCACTTGTTGACCTTGTCGAGGACGATGAGAGCCTCGTCAGCCACTGCCGGACCACCGTCCCGTCGTTGGGTTCACTCGGATGGGGCCACTCTAGGGGGGCCGGTGTATCGGAAGGCACCGAGAATGGTCACGGAGCGGTAACACAGCCGATGGCCGGGGGGAGGGATGTCCACCATGAGCGTTATGGCTGACGGCGGGCAGGCAGATGGCCTTTGGAACTGGTGTGCTTCCGGGCACGTCGACGCGGAGAAGGTCCGGAATGCCCTGTCGGGTGCCCTGCAGCGGCACGTCACCACGCTGGACTGTCCGGCGGACGGCGCGCTGCTCTGCGACGTCTGGCATGTCGGCGGCGACTTCCCCACGCAGATCGACTGCTACCTCGCACCGGACGACGTCGCCGAGGCGACCGTCGCGAGCGCCGTCGCGGTCCGGCTCGGCGCCGACGTGCTGCTCCCGGACGACACGCTCAACCCCACGCGGTACGTGCTGGCCGAGCCGGACGGCACGCTGCGGCCGGTGCACGTGGACGAGGTGGAGACCGACGAGGGCACGGAGCGACGGCACCTACGCCCCTGCACCGGGTCCGACCCGGCATGCGCGGCGGCACCGGAGCGCAACGCCGCCTGACACGGTGTCGCGGGGGCGGACTACCCTGGTTGATTGCCATGACTAGTACGCCACGCACCTACGACGTCCGCACGTACGGCTGCCAGATGAACGTGCACGACAGCGAGCGCATCTCCGGGCTGATGGAGGGTGCGGGCTACGTGCGCGCCGCCGACGCGGACGCCGCCGACGTGGTCGTCTTCAACACCTGCGCGGTCCGGGAGAACGCCGACAACCGCCTTTACGGCAACCTCGGCCACCTGCGGCCCACCAAGCTGAAGAACCCGGACATGCAGATCGCGGTCGGCGGCTGCCTGGCCCAGAAGGACCGCGGCGACATCGTCAAGCGCGCCCCCTGGGTGGACGTGGTGTTCGGCACCCACAACATCGGCTCGCTGCCCACCCTGCTGGAACGTGCCCGGCACAACGCGGCCGCCGAGGTGGAGATCCTCGAGTCGCTCGAGGTGTTCCCGTCCACGCTGCCCACCCGGCGCGAGTCGACGTACGCCGGCTGGGTCTCCATCTCGGTGGGCTGCAACAACACCTGCACCTTCTGCATCGTGCCGGCACTGCGCGGCAAGGAGAAGGACCGCCGCCCCGGCGACGTGCTGGCCGAGGTGCGCGCGCTGGTCGCCGAGGGTGTGCTCGAGGTGACGCTGCTCGGGCAGAACGTCAACTCGTACGGCGTCGAGTTCGGCGATCGATTGGCGTTCGGCAAGCTGCTCCGGGCCTGCGGCGACGTCGAGGGACTGGAGCGGGTCCGGTTCACCAGCCCGCACCCGAAGGACTTCACCGACGACGTGATCGCCGCGATGGCCGAGACGCCGAACGTGTGCCACTCGCTGCACATGCCGCTGCAGTCCGGTTCCGACGCGGTGCTCAAGGCGATGCGCCGCAGCTACCGCTCGGAGAAGTACCTCGGCATCATCGACAAGGTCCGGGCCGCGATGCCGGACGCGGCGATCACCACGGACATCATCGTGGGCTTCCCGGGCGAGACCGAGGCGGACTTCCAGCAGACCCTCGACGTGGTGCGCGCGGCCCGCTTCTCCAGCGCGTTCACGTTCCAGTACTCGAAGCGCCCCGGCACGCCCGCGGCCACGATGGACGAACAGCTGCCCAAGCAGGTGGTCCAGGAGCGGTACGAGCGGCTGATCGCGCTGCTCGAGGACATCACCTGGACGGAGAACAGGAACCTGGTGGGCGAGAAGGTCGAGGTGCTGGTCGCCGTCGGCGAGGGACGCAAGGACGAGCGGACCGGCCGGATGAGCGGCCGGGCACGGGACGGCCGCCTGGTGCACTTCGCGGTCGGCGACACCGTTCCCCGCCCGGGCGACGTGGTGGAGACCGTGGTGACGTACGCGGCACCGCACCACCTGAACGCCGACGGCACACCGCTCGGTTACCGCCGCACCCGGGCCGGGGACGCGTGGGAGGCCGGGCGTGCCCCGCGTACCCCCGGGGTGTCTCTGGGTCTGCCCACGGTCGGCGCACCCGCGCCGCTGCCGGCGACCACCGCCGGCGGCTGCGCGCTCTGATCCGGGAACGTCACGCCGGTGCGGGCCACGCGGGCCGTGCCCCAGTCGTAGAGCGCCTGCAGGACGGGCGCCAGGCTACGGCCCTCATCGGTCAGCTGGGCTGTGCCCATGCCCGAGACCCCCACACTGTACGAATGGGCCGGCGGCGCGGCCGCGTTCGCCCGGCTGACCGCGGCGTTCTACGTCCGGGTGGTCGACGACGACCTGCTGGCGCCGTTGTTCGCGCGGATGGACCCGGCGCACGCCCAGCACGTGGCGGTGTGGCTGGCCGAGGTGTTCGGCGGCCCGGCCCACTACACCGAGTCGCACGGCGGCTATCCACACATGGGCGCCGAGCACATCGGCATGGCCATCACCGAGCCGCAGCGACGGCGCTGGGTGAACCTCATCCAGGACGCCGCGGACGAGGCCGGACTGCCGGACGACCCGGAGTTCCGGGCAGCGTTCCTCGGCTATGTCGAATGGGGCACCCGACTGGCCCGCCAGAACTCCCAGCCCGGCGCACAGGTACCCCGACAGGCGCCGGCGCCCCTGGCGGGGTCAGGCGGTGCGGAGATGGTGGAGGAGGGCGGCGGTGGGTGGGGGGTCGGGCGGGTCGCCGTGGACGGCCGCGGAGAGGCGGCGGGCGGCGCCCGGCAGCAGGACGGTGCGCACGCCCGGGTCGCGGTGCGCCTCCAGCGCCAGCGCCGGCAGCACGGTCACGCCGAGGCCGGACGCGACCAGGCGCTGCACCGCGACGTAATCGTCGGTGGTGTACCGGATGTCCGGCACGAACCCGGCCGCCGCGCACACCCGGACCAGTTCGCCGCGGCACCGGTCGCACCCGCCGATCCAGGGCCGGTCCCGGTGGTCGATCGGCCGGTCACCCGGCAGGCCGGAGGGCACCACGAGGTACGTCGGTTCGTCGCGCAGCGTCTCGTCGCGCAGCCCGGCGACGTCCGGCTCCGTACCGTCCGGATAGCTGAACAGCAGCGCCACCTCGACCTCGCCGGCGCGCAGCAGCCGGAGCGCCTCCGGCGGTTCGGCCTCGACGAAACGCAGATCCACGTCGGGGTACGCGGCGGCGAACGTGGCCGCCGCCCGCGGCACGAACGTGCCCAGGGCGGACGGGAACGCGGCCAGCCGCACCCGGCCCGCGCGCAGCCCGGTGTGCGCGTCGAGTTCCGCCTCGGCGGCGGCCAGCCGGCCGAGGATCTCGGCCGCGCGCTCGGCGAGCATCCGGCCGGCGTCGGTCAGCCGGATGCCGCGGCCGGCCCGCTGCACCAGCCGGCTGCCGGTCTCCGCCTCCAGCCGGGCCAGGTGGTGACTGACCGACGGCTGGGCGTAGTGCAGGGCCTGGGCGGCCGCGGTGACCGAACCGTGCCGGGCGACCGCGACGAGCACCCGGAGCCGCGTGACGTCGAGCATCCGGCCAACCTATCAACCGCGTCTATGGGTTTCGGCGGCAATGGGCATTGGACCGATCGGTGCGCACCCCGCAGGATCGATGCATGGAGCTGACTTTCGCCGACGTCCGGGCCGCGCAGGAACCCGTGTACCGGCATCTCCCCGCCACCCCGATGTGGGCCTACCCCACGCTGTCCGACGCGGTCGGTGCCGCGGTGTTCGTCAAGCACGAGAACGTGCAGCCGACCGGTGCCTTCAAGGTGCGCGGCGGGCTGACCCTGCTGGAGTCGATGTCGCCTGCGGAACGCCGGCGGGGCACGGTGTCGTACTCGACCGGGAACCACGCCCAATCGCTGGCGTACGCCGCCGCGGCGTTCGGCGCGCCGTGCACGATGGTCATGCCGGCCGCGGCGAATCCGGCCAAGGCCGCGGCGGTCCGCGGGTACGGCGCCGAGGTGGTGCTGACCGGCGACGACCTGGAGGCCGCCCAGGAGTACGCCGGGAAGCTGGCCACCGAGACCGGTGCCCGGCTGGTCAGCCCCGGCGACACCCCGGAACTGCTGGCCGGCGTGGGCACGCTGTACCTGGAGGTGCTCCGCGCCCAGCCCGACCTGGATGCGATCGTCGTCCCGGTGGGCAGCGGCACCGGCGCCGCGGCGGCCGGGGTGGTCGCCCGCGAGCTGGCCCCGGGGTGCCGCGTGTTCGCCGTACAGTCCGGCGCTTCCCCGGCGGCGCACGACTCGTGGCGGTCCGGCCGGCCGGAACAGCGGCCGAACCGGACCCGCGTCGACGGCCTGGCGACGGGCCGTGGCTTTCCGCTGCCGCAGCGCCTGATGCAGACCGGGCTCGCCGATTTCCTGCTGGTCGACGACGAGCAGATCACCGACGCTCAGCGGCTGCTCGCCACGGCCGCGCACACCCTGGCGGAGGGCGCCGGCGCGGCTGCGCTGGCCGGGGTGCGGTCCCGGCCCGACCTGTTCGCCGGCCGCCGGATCGCGGTCATCTGCACCGGCGCCAACGCCTCCGCCGCCGAACTGGCCGCTCTCGCCGCGACCCCGCGCGGGTGAGGCCGCGCTAGCTGGCCTGCTCGGCCAGGGAGAGGAACTGGCGCTTGGAGGCCAGCGCCTGCTCGGCCTCCTTGATGCGCTTGTTGTCGCCGGCCGCCTGGGCCCGGGCCAACCGCTGCTCGGCCTCCGCGACCTGCTCGCGCATCTGCCGCAGCAGCGGATTGTCCTGCGGCGCCGTCTTGCGCCAGGCCGAGTCCATCGCGACCCGGACGCGTTCCTCGGCGGCGCGCCAACGGCGGTCCAGCGACGCGGCGGACTCGCGCGGCACCCGGCCGGCGTCGTGCCAGGCGGCCTGGGCGTCGCGGAGCTTGTTCTGCGCGGCGCGCGGGTCGGCGTCGATGTCCAGGGCCTCCAGCTCGGCCAGGATGGCCTGCTTCTTCTCCAGGTTGCCCTGGTACTCCGCGTCGCGGGCGGAGAAGACCTCGCTGCGCCGGGTGAAGAACGCGTCCTGCGCGCCCCGGAAGCGTTCCCAGAGGCGCTGCTCGGCCTCCTTGGCGGCGCGCGGTGCGGCCTTCCACTCGGCCATCAGTTCCTTGAGCCGGGCCGCGGTGGGGCCCCACTCGCTGGACTCCGACAGCGTCTCCGCCTCCTTGACCAGCTCCTCCTTGGCCGTCTGCGCCTGCTTGCGCTGACCGTCGAGGGTGGCGAAGTGGGCGCCGCGGCGGCGGGTGAAGCCGTCCCGGGCGGCGGCGAAGCGCTTCCACAGCTCGCCGTCGGTCTTCTTGTCGACGCCGCGGATGGTCTTCCACTCGTCGAGGATCTCCTTGAGCCGGTCGCCCGCGCTCTTCCAGCCGGTGGACTCGGCGGCGATCTTCTCCGCCTCCTCGACCAGGGCGGTCTTGCGGGCCAGCGCCTCGGTGCGGGCGACCTCGCGGGCCGCCCGGGCCTCGCCGGCCTTCTCCTCGGCCAGCACGGTCAACCGGTCCAGCCGGGTGGCCAGGCCGTCGATGTCGCCGACCACGTGGGCCTCGTCGAGCGTGCTGCGCAGCCGCTTGACGCTGGACAGCGAGTGCGAGGCGTCGGCGGCGCCGGACTTGAGGCGGGCCTCGATCAACTCGACCTCGGTGACCAGGTCGGCGAAGCGCCGCGCGAAGTGGGCCAGGCCCTCCTCGGGGGTACCGGCCTGCCAGGAGCCGACCACGCGTTCGCCCTCGGCGGTCTTCACGTACACGGTGCCGTCGGCATCGACACGCCCGAAGGTTGTCCAGTCGTTCATCAGCCCATCCTCGTTCTCCCGGCACCGGAGGCCGCTCCGCCCCCGACCACCGCCACAGCGCAGTGAGGAATGCCACCTACCACCCGGCATTCTTTCTCGCGCATTGTCACAGGTCCAACCCGGTTACGACCAAGTGCCCACCGATGACCGTGACCATACGGTGTCCTACCGTTGCTCCGTGCCGTTCCACCCCCCGCCCCGGGTGATCGCCGTCGTCGGGCCGACCGCCGCCGGCAAGTCCGCGCTGAGCCTGGCCCTGGCCCGGGAACTGGGTGGTGAGGTGGTCAATGCGGACTCCATGCAGCTGTACCGCGGGATGGACATCGGGACCGCGAAACTGTCCGTCGCCGAGCGCGAAGGTGTGCCGCACCACGTGCTCGACATCTGGGACGTGACGTTCCCGGCCAGCGTGGCCGAGTACCAGTCGGCGGCCCGGGCCGCGGTGGACGACATCGCCGCGCGGGGCCGGGTGCCGCTGCTGGTCGGCGGTTCCGGGCTGTACGTCCGCGCGGTCCTGGAGGACTTCGCGTTCCCGGGCACCGACCCGGACATCCGGGCCCGCCTGGAGGCCGAACTGGCCGACGCCGGCACCGGCGTGCTGTACGAGCGGCTGCGGACGCGGGACCCGGTGGCGGCCGGCAAGATCCTGCCGTCGAACGGCCGCCGGATCGTCCGCGCCCTGGAGGTGATCGAGATGACCGGCCGCCCGTTCACCGCCTCGCTGCCCGCCCCGGCGCCGGTGTACCCGTCCGTGCAGATCGCGGTCGACCGGGCCGACCTCGACGACCGGATCGCCGCCCGGGTGGACCTGATGTGGGGGTCCGGCCTGCTGGACGAGGTGCGCGAGCTGGCCGGGGTGGGGCTGCGCGAGGGCCGCACGGCCGGCCGGGCGCTCGGCTACCAGCAGGCGCTGGCCCAGCTGGACGGCCGGTGCACCGAGAAGGAGGCGCGCGCCGACACGGTGCAGGGCACCCGGCGGTTCGTCCGCCGGCAACGGTCCTGGTTCCGCCGGGACCCGGCCGTGACCTGGTTGGATGGGGCGTCGCCCACACTCGTGGCGGACGCCTTGGCGGCTGCGGGATGATGGTGCACGTGGTGTTCACCGAGCCGACCGGCGGCCTGACCTTCGTCAAGGGCCACGGCACCGGCAACGACTTCGTTCTCCTGCCCGATCCGGACCTCGCGCTGGACCTGACGCCGCAGCTGGTCGCGGCGCTCTGCGACCGGCACCGCGGGATCGGCGCCGACGGCGTGCTCCGGGTGGTGCGCAGCGCCAAACACCCGGAGGCGGCCGGGCACGCCGCGGACGCCGAGTGGTTCATGGACTACTGGAACTCCGACGGCTCGTTCGCCGAGATGTGCGGCAACGGCATCCGCGTCTTCACCCGCTACCTGATCGAGGCCGGCCTGGCCACCGCGCCCGCGGACGGGCTGCCGGTGGCCACCCGGGCCGGCGTCGTGCGCGCGGTGGTCGGCCCGGAGACCATCTCGGTCCGGATGACCACCCCCAGGGTGTACGCCGCCAGCACCGCCCGGGTGGGCGCCCTGACCGTGCCCGGGGTGGCCGTGGACTGCGGCAATCCGCACCTGGTCTGCGGGCTGTCCACGCCGCTCGAGGCGCTCGACCTGCACACCGCTCCGAGCCACGACACCACGTTGTTCCCGTCCGGGGTGAACGTCGAGTTCGTGCTCCCGGACACGCCGGTCGAGGGCGCCGACCTGCACGTACGCATGCGGGTGCACGAGCGCGGTTCCGGCGAGACGCTGTCCTGCGGCTCCGGCGCCCTGGCCGTCGGCGCGGCGGCGCTGCGGGAGGCCGGGCTGACCGCGGGCGTGGTCGCGGTGGACCTGCCCGGCGGGCGGCTCACCGTGACCGCCACGCCGGACGGCGAATGGTGGCTGGCCGGGCCGGCGGTGCTGGTCGCCTCCGGCACGGCGGACGTCGCGGCGCTCGGGGTCTGATGCCGGGGCTGCACCGGGTCGCGCACCGCGGCTACTCCGCCGTCGCGCCCGAGAACACGCTGCCCGCGCTGGCGTCCGCGGTGCTGGCCGGCGCCACGTTCGTGGAGTTCGACGTGCGCACCACGGCCGACGGGGTGCCGGTGGTGATCCACGACCGCACGGTGGACCGGACCACGGACGGCACCGGGTACGTCTGGGACCTCACCCTCGACGAGGTGCGGGCGCTGGACGCCGGTTCGTGGTTCTCGCCGGGGTACGCGGGCGTCCGCGTACCCCTGCTCGGTGAGGCCCTTGATCTGCTCGCCCCGCCGGACGCGGACACCCCGCCGGCCGTCGTCGCCCCGGTGCCCGGCCTGGCCGGCGAGCCGCAGTTGCTCCTGGAGATCAAGCCGCCGGCCGACCTGGAGCAGGTCAAGCGGATCCTGGCCCAGGTGGCCGAGCGCGGGCTGCTGGACCGGACCGTGGTGCAGAGCTTCGACCCGCAGGTGGTGGCGGTGGTCCGGGAGGCCCTGCCGGAGGTACGCCGGGGCCTGCTCCGGATGGCTCTGGTCGACGACACCGTGGCGCTCGCCGCCGACCTGGGCGTGGTGTTCTGCAACCCGCCGGTCCGGGACGTGCTCGCCGACCCGGACGCGGTCGCCCGGTTCGCCGACGCCGGCATCGGGGTCATGCCGTGGACCGCCAACGACCTCGCCCACTGGCCGGCGCTGGTCGGCGCCGGCGTGGCCGGGCTGATCTCCGACCGCGCCGGCGAGTTGACCGGTTGGGCGACCCGCGGCTAGAAGGTCTCCTCCGGAGCCGTGTCCAGCTCGGCCTCCGGGGTGGCCGCCGGGTTCGCCGGCGCCGGGGTACCCCGCACCACGGCCCGGATGGCGGCTGCCACCGCCGGGGTGACCCGCGGATCGAACACGCTGGGCACGATCACAGTGGGGTTGAGCTTGTCCTCGCCCACCACGTCCGCGATCGCCCGCGCCGCGGCCAGCGCCATCTCCTCGGTGAACTGTTCCGCGCTCACGTCCAGCATGCCGCGGAAGACGCCCGGGAAGGCCAGCACGTTGTTGATCTGGTTGGGCTGGTCCGAGCGCCCGGTGGCGACCACCGCGGCGTGCTGCCGGGCCGCCCGCGGGTCCACCTCGGGGTCCGGGTTGGCCAGCGCGAACACGATCGACTTGTCGGCCATCCGGGCGATGTCGTCGCCGGTCAACAGGTTCGGCGCGCTGACCCCGATGAACACGTCCGCGCCGACCAGGGCACCGGGCAGGTCGCCGGAGTAGTTCGCCCGGTTGGTGTGCTCGGCCAGCCACTGGAAGGTGGGGGAGAGGTCGTCCATGCCGCGGTGCAGGGCGCCCCGGCGGTCGTACGCGATCATGTCGCCCACGCCCTGCCGGAGCAGCAGCTTCATGATCGCGGTGCCGGCCGCCCCGGCGCCGGAGACGACCACCTTGACGTCGGCCAGGTCCTTGCCCACCACCCGCAGCGCGTTGGTGAGCGCGGCCAGCACGCAGATCGCGGTGCCGTGCTGGTCGTCGTGGAAGACCGGGATGTCCAGCAGCTCGCGCAGCCGCATCTCGATCTCGAAGCAGCGCGGCGCCGCGATGTCCTCCAGGTTGATCCCGCCGTACGCCGGCGCGATCGCCTTGACGATCCGCACGATCTCGTCGGTGTCCTGGGTGTCCAGCACCACCGGCCAGGCGTCCACCCCGCCGAACCGCTTGAACAGCGCCGCCTTGCCCTCCATCACCGGCATCGCGGCGGCCGGGCCGATGTTGCCCAGGCCGAGCACCGCGGAGCCGTCGCTCACCACGGCCACCGTGTTGCGCTTGATGGTGAGCCGGCGGGCGTCGGCCGGGTTCTCCGCGATCGCCATGCAGACCCGCGCCACGCCCGGCGTGTACGCCCGGGACAACTCGTCGCGGTTGCGCAGCGCCACCTTCGAGCTGACCTCGATCTTGCCGCCCAGGTGCAGCAGGAAGGTGCGGTCGGAGACCTTGCGGACGTCCACGCCGTCCTGCTCCTCGAGCTGCTTGACCACCTGGTCGGCGTGGCTCGAGTCGGCGGTGTCGCAGGTCAGGTCGACCAGCACGCGGGTGGGATCGGAGTCCACCACGTCCAGCGCGGTGACGATGGCGCCGGCCTCGCCGACACAGGTGGTGAGCCGCCCGATCGAGGATGCGTCGGCAGTGACGGCGATTCGGATCGTGATCGAGAATCCTGCGCTGGGCAGGCGGGTGGTCACCACGGTGTTCCCTCCGACGTTGGCGGGTCTGTCACCGCATTCTTGCGCTTCCGGAATACCCGGTTCCACTCCGGTGGTTATGTAGGCGTCAGACACTCTGCGACAACGCCCGGCCCGGTTATGTGGATGCGCCCTTCGTCCCGGCGTGCCACGATCGGTGCCGAGGAGGAGACTATTGCGTACCGAGCTTTTCGAACCAGACGTCACCGGCGGTGAGCTGGAGCTGGAAGAGCGCCACTCGCTGCGGCGGGTGGCCGGCCTCTCCACCGAGCTCACGGACGTCACCGAGGTCGAGTACCGCCAGCTGCGGCTGGAACGTGTCGTCCTGGTCGGCGTCTGGACCGAGGGCAGCGTCTCGGACGCGGAGAACTCGCTCGTCGAGCTCGCCGCGCTCGCCGAGACCGCCGGCTCCGAGGTGCTCGAGGGCCTCATCCAGCGCCGCGGACGGCCCGACCCGGCCACCTTCATCGGCCGCGGCAAGGTCGGCGAGCTGCGCGACGTGGTGCTCTCCACCGGCGCCGACACCGTCATCTGCGACGGCGAGCTGTCGCCGTCCCAGCTGCGCAACCTGGAACAGCAGATCAAGGTCAAGGTGGTCGACCGCACCGCGCTGATCCTGGACATCTTCGCCCAGCACGCGAAGAGCAAGGAGGGTAAGGCGCAGGTCGAGCTGGCCCAGCTCCAGTACCTGCTGCCCCGACTGCGCGGCTGGGGTGAGTCGCTCTCCCGCCAGTCCGGTGGTTCCGGTCGCGGCGGCGGTGCGGGCGGCGGCGTGGGCCTGCGCGGCCCCGGTGAGACCAAGCTGGAGACCGACCGCCGGCGGATCAACACCCGCATCGCCCGGCTGCGCCGGGAAATCAAGGCCATGCGCACGGTACGCCAGACGAAGCGGTCCCGCCGCGCCCGCAACGGCGTGCCCGCGGTGGCCATCGCCGGCTACACCAACGCCGGCAAGTCCAGCCTGCTCAACCGCCTGACCTCGGCGGGTGTGCTGGTCGAGGACGCGCTGTTCGCCACGCTGGACCCGACCACCCGGCGGGCCGCGGCGGAGGACGGCCGGGTCTACACGCTGTCCGACACGGTGGGCTTCGTCCGGCACCTGCCGCACCACATCGTGGAGGCGTTCCGCTCCACGCTCGAAGAGGTGGCCCAGGCCGACCTGGTGGTGCACGTGCTCGACGGCGCGCACCCGGACCCGGAGGGTCAGGTCAGCGCGGTCCGCGAGGTGCTCGCCGAGGTGGGCGCGGACCGGATCGGAGAGCTGCTGGTGGTCAACAAGGTCGACGCCGCCGACGAGGAGACCCTGCTCCGGCTCAAGCGGACCTGGCCGGACGCGGTGCTCGTGTCGGCCCGTTCCGGCCTCGGCATCGACGAGTTGCGCCAGGCGATCGAGCAGCGCCTGCCCCGGCCGGCCGTCGAACTCCAGGTGCTCCTGCCGTACGACCGGGGCGACCTGGTCGCCCGGATCCACCGCAAGGGTCAGGTGCTGAGCACCCGGCACACCGACGACGGCACCGAGTTGCGGGTGCGTGTCGACGAGCAGCTGGCCGCCGAACTGGGCCCGTTCCAGGGTTGATAGACGGACGTTCCCGGCACAACGACGTGTGGTGATCCACACGTAACACCAGCACGTGACGCCGCATGCGACACTGATCGGATGCGGCGTCACGTGGTGTCGGTCCTGGCGGCCCTCGGCCTAGCCATGACAGGCGTCGGCACCGCCCACGCCGAGCAGGCCCCGGAGGCCGGCGCGGCGAAGGCGGCGGCCGGCAAGAAGATCTGCAAGGTTACCGACCCGAAGCTCGACGAGCTGTCCGGGATCGTGGCCACCGACGACGGCTTCGTCGTCATCAACGACAGCTCACCGCAGAACAGCCGCGAGCGGGTCTTCTTCCTGGACGACAGCTGCAAGATCACCGACCAGGTCGAGTACAGCGGGAAGGGCCCCTTCGACCCCGAGGACCTGATCCTCTCGCCGAACGGCAAGACCCTCTGGATCGCCGACATCGGCGACAACGATCGCGAACGGGAAACCGTCAGCGTGTGGCAGATGCCGGTCGACGGCTCCAGGAAGCCCAAGCTCTACCGGCTCTCCTACCCCGAGGGCGACCGGCGCAACGCCGAGGCCCTGCTGCTCAACGGCGACGGCACCCCGATCATCGTGAGCTGGGAGGCCGGCAAGCCGGCCGCGTTGTACACGCCGACCGGCGCGCTCGAGCCCGGCGAGGGCGACGGCGTGCCGATGCGCAAGGTCGGCGAGATCACCGTCCCGCCGAGCACCACCCCCGGCAACGGACTGGCCCGGGTCGGCCGCGGCACCATCGACGGCGGCGCGGTGGCCCCCGGCGGCGGCAAGGTCGTGCTGCGCACCTACACCGACGCGCTGGAATGGACCGTCAAAGGCGGCGACGTGCTGGCCGCGCTGAAGGGCAAGCCGCGGGTGACCCCGCTGCCCAACGAGCCGCAGGGCGAGGCGATCACCTACAGCCCCGACGGCAAGTACTTCTACACCGTCTCCGACCTGCAGGGCGTCACCGACGAGGTCGACAACTTCATCCTCCGGTACACCCCCGTCACCACGACCGCCATCACCAAGGGCGCGGCCGGCGGCTCCGGCGACGACAAGAGCGGCCCGTCCTGGTATGCGAACCTCAGCCTGGACGACATCACCTACCTGGTCGGCGGCGTCGGCGTACTCGGCGCCATCCTGGTGGGCCTCGGCATCTTCGGCATCGTCCGCTCCCGCAAGCGCCGTGCCCTCGAACCACCCACCAAGGGCGACGGGCCCAGCACACCCACCGACCCGGAAACCGAACTGCTGACCGTCGGCGGCGCGGCGGCCGGCCGGGGCACCGGCACGTACGGCGGCAACGGCAACCGTCCCGCCTCCGGCCCCGGCGTGTACGGCGGCGGCCGGCCCCCGGCCCCGCAACCCGGCGTGTACGGGGGTGGCGCCCGGCCCGGTGGTCAGCCTGCTGGTCGGCCCGGTGGTCAGCCTGCGGCCCGGCCTGGTGGGCAGCCTGCTGGTCGGCCCGGTTCTCAGCCTGCGGCCCGGCCTGGTGCTCAGCCTGCGGCCCGGCCTGGTGCTCAGCCTGCGGCCCGGCCCGGTGGTCAGCCGCCGGGTCGGTCTGGTGGTCAGCCGCCGGGTCGGTCTGGGGGCCAGCCGCCCGGGCGCTCCGGCCGGCCGGTGGCTCCGCCGCCTCCTCCGGCGGGTCGTCCGGGTCCGGGTCAACCGCCCGGGCGCCCTGGACCGGGCGTCTACGGCAATCCGCCCCCGCCCAGCCGGAACAACTCCGCGGGCACACCACGGCCGGGCGGCTTCTTCGGCCAGGGCGCGGGGCACCCGGGGGAGGGCGGCCGGGGGATGCAGCCCGGCATGAACAGCTACTCCGACCTGAACCGCCACCACGGCCGCGACTTCGACAATCCCGGCTACGGACGGACTTACCGGGGTTAGTGGCCGCGGCTTCCCGGCTCCTGGCCCTGCCCGGCTCCTGGCCCTGCCCGGCTCCTGGCCCTGCCCGGCTCCTGGCCCTGCCCGGCTCCTGGCCCTGCCCGGCTCCTGGCCCTGCCCGGCTCCTGGCCCTGCCCGGCTCCTGGCCCTGCCCTGGCATTGCCCGGCCCCGGCCCTGCCCGTCTCGGCCCTGCCCGTCCCCCGGGGCCTGCCGTGCCTGCCCGCGCCGAAATCGGCCCGGGGCCGGTGGCCGGATCGTGGTCGGGAGTGGCTGGGGCTGCTTGGACGGCTGGGCTGCCCGGAGACCTCGCCGCAATTGACCGGCGACCAGTGACCGGCGACCAGTGACCGGCCAGCGGCACCCGGAACGCCACAGGCCTCCGGCCCCGTCCGCGTCAGACCCGGCGGAGAACCGCCACCACTCGGCCCATGATGGTGGCCATGTCGCCGGGAATCGGGTCGAACGCCGGGTTGGCCGGCATCAGCCACACATGCCCGTCGCGCTGCCGGTAGCTCTTCACGGTGGCCTCGCCGTCGATCATGGCGGCCACGATGTCGCCGGCGTTGGCGTTGGGCTGCTGCCGGACCACCACCCAGTCCCCGTTGCAGATCGCCGCGTCGATCATCGAGTCGCCCTTGACCTCGAGCATGAAGACCTCGCCCTCGCCGACCAGCTCACGCGGCAACGGGAAGAAGTCCTCCACCGCCTGCTCGGCGAGGATCGGCCCACCGGCGGCGATCCGGCCGAGCAGCGGCACGTACGCCGGGGTGGGCCGGGCGGACCGCAGCGTCTCGTCGTCGACCATCTCGCTCGGCGAGCGCACGTCGACGGCGCGCGGGCGGTTCGGATCGCGGCGCAGGAAGCCCTTGGTCTCGAGCGCCTTCAGCTGGTAGGCCACGCTGGACGGCGACACCAGCCCGACCGCCTCGCCGATCTCGCGGACGCTGGGCGGGTAGCCGTACCGCTCCACCCAGTCCCGGATGAACTCGAGAATCCGTCGCTGCCGGGCGGTCAGGTCGGCGGTGACCGTCTCCGGGAACTGGCTCACCGCCGTCACGGCGCGCAACTGCGGCGCCTCACCCTTGGCCCGGCTCGGCGTCCGGCGTCGGATCGCTGCCGATGTGTTGGCGGCCTCAGGCTTGTGGTGCTGGTGCTGCCGGCTCGTCCGGTCGTCGGTGGACACGTCGCCCTCCCTGTCGGCCAGTGCCGTCGCCGGCACGTGGTGCTTCGCGGAGCCGGAACGCAACCGTGGGGATGGTCGTTTGTCCCGGCTGACCCCTCTTGAGCAAGAACCCTATGGGCGCGGTGCGCCATATTCAAACATCTGTACGACATTCGGTGCGGCGTGTCGCCCGGAAGTACTCGACTTTCGTACGCGCGTTCTGATAGACCGTCGTACGGGCGTTCGATCGAACGCCCGTACGAGGGAGGGAGTGGGCCATGGTGACGAGTGAAATGCGGCAGCCCCCGCTGCGGCTGACCAGGCGCGGCCGTGTCGTCGTGCTCGGCTTCTTCATCGTCATGGCCTCGATCGCCAGCGCGATCCTGCTCACCACCGCATCGCGGGCGGACGACCCGCACGCCGGCGCGCCCGCCACCGTGATCGTGCAACCCGACGACACGCTCTGGTCGATCGCGGCGCGCACCGCGCCGGAGACCGACCGTTATGCCGCAATCGCGCGGCTCCGCGAGATCAACAACCTCCAGGGGTACGTGGTGCACCCCGGTCAGACGCTGGAGCTACCGCGCTCCCGGTGACGGACTGGCCGGTCCGTCGTCACGGCACGCCCGCTCCGCCGGCCCGGTCCCGGCTCACCGAAGCCCGCCCGGTCCCGAGGGCAACCCCTCCGCCGCTGCGCCCCGCACCCGACCCGCGCGGCCAGGCCCCAGGGGTGCCAGGCGTGATGACTCCCTCACGCATCGCCCCCCGAAGCCCGCGACACGCCCGGGCGCGCTCGCCCCAAAGAACCAAATCCAGCCCGGACCCGCCCGGCCGATCCGGTCCGAAATCGGCACTCCTGGGGGCCGTGCGCGCACCGAACCGGACTCCCCGGCACGTACCGGTTACCCCGGGTGCACCGCTCGCATCGAGTCGGGAAACACGCCGCGCCGACGCGCCGGTTGAGCTTGCGTCCGCGTCCGCTGCGGCATAACGTCGACCCCAACATCTAGTAGTTACAAGGGTGTAAGTCGTCCACAGGTTGGGGTCACGGCCCCGCCGTTCTCCACATGTTTTCCACAGGTCCACCGCCACGAGCGGTGCTCTTTGGCATGTCTGGAGGTGGGTGGCGGCATCCGGGCGACAGGAGGATCACGGTGCGGTGTCCGTACTGCCGGCACGCCGACTCGCGGGTGGTCGACTCGCGGGAGGCGGACGACGGTCAGCTGATCCGTCGTCGTCGCTCGTGCCCGGAGTGCGGCAAGCGGTTCACCACCGTCGAGGAGGCGGTGCTCGCGGTCGTCAAGCGCAGCGGCGTCACCGAGCCGTTCAGCCGCACCAAGATCATGAGCGGGGTCCGGAAGGCCTGTCAGGGGCGTCCGGTGGACGAGGACTCGATCGCCCTGCTCGCGCAGAAGGTGGAGGAGACGGTCCGGGCCAAGGGCGCGGCCGAGGTGCCGAGCCACGACGTCGGCCTGGCCATCCTGGGGCCGCTGCGGGAGCTGGACCAGGTGGCCTACCTGCGCTTCGCCAGTGTCTACAAGTCGTTCGACTCGCTGGACGAGTTCGAGAAGGAGATCGCCGCGCTGCGCGAGGCGACGGTCGCCCGGGAGGCCGCCGTGCGACACGCCGTTGCGCCGCGGTCCGGTGGACGGGCGCCGAAGATCAACCAGTAGAGCTTTGTCGGAAAAGCACCAGAAGTAGCAGTAACAACGAGGGGGAGCACCATGGCCGGGGACGGCATCACAGCAGGGAAGCAGCGGAGCCGCACGAGCGGCGCCGGCGTGCCGGTCGGGGGGCTGCGGGTCGAGCGGGTCTGGACCACCGAGGGTGTCCACCCGTACGACGAGGTCGAGTGGGAACGCCGCGACGTCGTCATGACCAACTGGCGGGACGGCTCGATCAACTTCGAGCAGCGCGGCGTGGAGTACCCGACGTCGTGGAGCGTCAACGCGGCGAACATCGTCACCACGAAGTACTTCCGTGGCGCCGTGGGCACGCCCGAGCGCGAGTGGTCGCTCAAGCAGCTCATCGACCGTGTGGTGAAGACGTACCGCAAGGCCGGCGAGGACCACCGGTACTTCGCGAGCCCGGCCGACGCCGACGTCTTCGAGCACGAGCTGACCTGGATGCTGCTGCACCAGGTGTTCAGCTTCAACTCGCCGGTCTGGTTCAACGTCGGCACCGCGTCGCCGCAGCAGGTCAGCGCGTGCTTCATCCTGTCGGTCGACGACTCGATGGACTCCATTCTGGACTGGTACAAGGAGGAGGGGCTGATCTTCAAGGGCGGCTCCGGCTCCGGCGTCAACCTGTCCCGGATCCGGTCCAGCCGGGAACTCCTCTCCTCCGGCGGCACGGCCAGCGGCCCGGTCAGCTTCATGCGCGGCGCGGACGCCAGCGCCGGCACCATCAAGTCCGGCGGCGCCACCCGGCGCGCCGCCAAGATGGTCATTCTCGACGTGGACCACCCGGACATCGAGGAGTTCGTCTACACGAAGGCCCGCGAGGAGCAGAAGATCCGGGCGCTGCGGGACGCCGGGTTCGACATGGACCTCGGCGGCTCCGACATCGTGAGCGTGCAGTACCAGAACGCCAACAACTCGGTGCGAGTCAGCGACGAGTTCATGCAGGCCGTCGAGGCGGGCGGCACGTTCGACCTGCGCGGCCGGTTGAACGGTGAGGTCATCGAGACCATCGATGCCAAGAAGCTGTTCCGCGACATCGCCCAGGCGGCGTGGGACTGCGCCGACCCGGGCCTGCAGTACGACGACACGATCAACGACTGGCACACCAACCCGGAGACCGGCCGGATCACCGCGTCCAACCCGTGTTCGGAGTACATGTCGCTGGACGACTCGTCCTGCAACCTGGCCTCGCTGAACCTGATGAAGTTCCTCAAGGCCGACGGCGGCTTCGAGACCGAGAAGTTCGTCAAGAGCGTCGAGTTCATCATCACCGCGATGGACATCTCGATCTGCTTCGCGGACTTCCCGACCCAGCGGATCGGCGAGACCACGCGGGCCTACCGCCAGCTGGGCATCGGGTACGCGAACCTGGGCGCGCTGCTGATGGCGTCCGGCCTGCCGTACGACTCGGACGGGGGCCGGAACGTGGCCGCCGCCATCACCTCGCTGATGACCGGCACCGCGTACCGTCGCTCGGCCGAGCTGGCCGGCGTGGTCGGCGCCTACGACGGGTACGCCCGCAACGCCGACGCGCACAAGCGGGTCATGCGCAAGCACGCCGCCGCGAACGACGTGATCCGTCCGCAGGGGACGGTCGCGACCGAACTGGTCCGGGCCGCCACCAAGCAGTGGCAGGACGGCAACAAGATCGGTGAGAAGAACGGCTGGCGCAACGCCCAGGCGTCGGTGCTCGCGCCCACCGGCACCATCGGCCTGATGATGGACTGCGACACCACCGGCATCGAGCCGGACCTGGCCCTGGTGAAGTTCAAGAAGCTGGTCGGCGGCGGCTCGATGCAGATCGTCAACCAGACGGTCCCGCGGGCGCTGCGCAGCCTCGGCTACCCCGAGGAGCAGGTCGAGGCGATCGTCGAGCACATCGCCGACCACGGTCACGTGGTGGACGCGCCGGGCCTCAAGCCGGAGCACTACGCGGTGTTCGACTGCGCCATGGGCGAGCGGTCCATCGCCCCGATGGGCCACGTCCGGATGATGGCCGCGGTGCAGCCGTTCATCTCCGGCGCGATCTCCAAGACCGTCAACATGCCGGAGTCGGCGTCGGTCGAGGAGATCGAGGAGATCCACTTCCAGGGCTGGAAGCTGGGCCTGAAGGCGCTGGCGATCTACCGGGACAACTGCAAGGTCGGCCAGCCGCTCTCCGCCGCCAAGACCAACAAGGCGACCACCGAGGTCGCCGAGAAGGTCGAGCCGGTGGTGGAGAAGGTCATCGAGTACCGCCCGGTCCGCAAGCGCCTGCCCAAGAAGCGCCCGTCGGAGACGGTGTCCTTCTCGGTCGGCGGCGCCGAGGGCTACCTCACCGCGTCGTCCTACCCGGACGACGGCCTCGGCGAGGTCTTCCTGAAGATGTCGAAGCAGGGTTCCACGCTGGCCGGCGTGATGGACGCCTTCTCGGTGGCGATCTCGATCGGTCTGCAGTACGGCGTTCCGCTCGAGACGTACGTCAGCAAGTTCACCAACATGCGCTTCGAGCCGGCCGGCATGACCGACGACCCGGACATCCGCATGGCGGCGTCGGTGATGGACTACATCTTCCGGCGGCTGGCGCTCGACTTCCTGCCGTACGACACCCGTGCCGAACTGGGCATCTTCACCGCCAAGGAGCGGGCCGCCCAGATCCAGGCCGAGGCTGCGGCCGAGGCCGCGGGCGTCGACCTGGCCGGCATGGCCGCGTCCGCGCCGGTGTCCGCACCGGTCGGAGCCGCCACCCAGCCGGGTGCTCCGGCGCCGGTCGAGGCGGAGAAGGCGGCACCGTCCGCGGCCGGCTCCTCCACCGAACTGCTCGAGGTGGTCCTCGGCACGTCGGCGGACGCGCCGCTCTGCTTCACCTGCGGCACGAAGATGCGCCCGGCGGGCAGTTGCTACGTCTGCGAGGGCTGCGGCTCCACCTCCGGCTGCAGCTGACGCCGGATCAGCGACAGGGGCGAGGCGCGGTGACCGACATGCAGGTGACCGCGCTTCGCCGCAGCTACGCCGAGTTCGCCGCACGCGAGGCGCGCGGCGTCTCGCCGACGTACGAGCGCCTCGCGGACGCGGTGTCCCGCGACGACCGTCTGCTGGCGTTGCTGGCGACGGTTCCGCCGGCCAAGCGGCAGCCCAACCTGCTGTTCGGCGTGGTCCGTCTGCTCGGCGGCCCGGTCGGAGACCCGGCGGCGTTCCACGGGTACGTGGCGGGCAACTGGCCGGCCGTCGAGGCGGAACTGCGGCACCGCGGCACCCAGACGAACGAGGCCGGGCGGTGCGCCGTCCTGTTGCCGGTGCTCGCCGCGTTGCCGCAGCCGCTGGCCCTGCTGGAGGTCGGCGCGTCCGCCGGGTTGTGCCTGTATCCCGACCGGTACGCCTACCGGTACGGCGACCACGTCCTGGGCGACGGCGCACCGGTCCTGGACTGCGCGGCGACCGGGCTCACGCCCCCGGACCGCCGGCCCGAGGTGGTGTGGCGGGCCGGCCTGGACCGGAACCCGCTGGACGTGACCGACCCGGCCGACCTGGCCTGGCTGGAGGCGCTGATCTGGCCGGAGCACACCCGTCGCCGGGCCCGGTTGCGGGCCGCCGCCGCGGTGGCCGCGGCCGACCCGCCGCGCCTGGTCCGCGGGGACCTGGTGGACGACCTGCCGGGACTGGCCGCGCAGGCGCCGGCCGGGTCCACTCTGGTGGTGTTCCACTCGTCCGTCCTGTACCAGGTGCCGGCCCCGCGCCGGGCGGCGTTCGCCGAGGTGGTCCGCACCCTGCCCGGCCACTGGCTGGCCAACGACGGCCGGGACGCGATTCCGGTCGACGACCTGCCGCCGTCGCCGGCCGGACCGTTTCGGAACCTCCTCGCCCTGGACGGAAGGCCGCTGGCCTGGACCGGTGGGCACGGACAGTCGATCACCTGGTTCGCCTGACCGCGGTACGCCCACATCGGAGCCGGACACCGGCGTTCCAGAACGCGGGCCGGGTATCGCATCGGGCACCGGCGCCCGAGAACGCGGGCTGTGTATCGACGAGAACGCGGGCCGGGTATCGAATCGGACACAGTCGATGGCCGATCGACCCATTCCTCCCGCCGCCCCGGCAGGGTCCAATCGAAGGATTGACGGGGCTTGATGGGGGCGGGGAATGAAGCGGCGCGCAGGTGCGGCGACTCTGATCATGGCGCTGTTCACCGGCGTCGCCGTCGTGGCCCACGCGCCCGGTTCCGGGTCGGTGGCGGCCGATCCGCACGCGGCGCACGTCATGCCGCGTGGCGTGCCGGTGGCCGTGGCGTTGCCCGGTCCGGTGCCTAGGGACGGGTGGACGGTCCAGGCGGACGGCGCGACCACTCCGGACGTCGCGGAGCGGGCGGTCGACGGCGACTCCGACACGGTGTGGCGCTCCGGCGGCACGGCGTTGCCGCACACCATCGTGGTGGACACGCACAATCTGGTGGCGGTGAACGGACTCACCTACCTGCCGCCGGCCGACCCGGCGGACGGCCGGATCGGCCAGTACGCGGTGTCGGTCAGCACCGACGGCACCACCTGGGGTCAACCGGTCGCCACCGGTACGTTCGCCGACGACGACGTGCTCAAGACGGTCACCATCGGCACCGTGGTGACCCGGTTCGTGCGGCTGACCGCGATCACCGAGGCCGGCGGCCGCGGCCCGATCGTCGGCGTGGCGGAACTGGACCTGCTCGGCGGCGTCGACCCCGCCCTGCCGCGCAACGGCTGGACGGTCAGCACGGACAGCCAGGAGACCGCGGCGGCGAACTACGCGGCCGCCAACGTGCTCGACGGCAACACCGCCACGTTCTGGCACACCGCGTACAGCCGGCCCCCGGCGGCGGCGCTGCCGCACCAGCTCACCGTCGACCTGCGTACCCCGAATCTGGTGTCCGGTCTGAGTTATCTGCCCCGGCAGGGCGCGTCCCGCAACGGGGCCATCGGCCGGTACCGGGTGCAGACCAGCATGAACGGCACGACCTGGGGGCCGGCGGCCACGACCGGGTCGTTCGCCGACACCGGCACCGCGAAGACTGTCACGTTCAGCCCCGAACTGGCCCGCTACGTCCGGCTGACCGCGCTGTCCGAGGCCGGCGGCCGCGGCCCGTGGTCCAGCGCCGCGGAACTCAACGTGCTGGGCCGGGCCAATCCGACGCTCGCCCGGACCGGCTGGACCGTCACCGCGGACAGCCAGCACCCGGGCCTGCTGGCCGCGAGCGTGCTGGACGGCAACGCCACCACGATCTGGCACTCGGCGTACAACACCACGCCGGCGGCCCCGCTGCCGCACACGCTGACCATCGACACGAAGTCCGCCAGACCGCTGGGCGGGTTGACCTATCTGCCCCGGCCGGCCGCCGCGGCGAACGGCCGGATCGGCCGGTACACCATCGCCACCAGCACCGACGGTTCGTCGTGGACCACCCGGGTCAGCAACGACGCGTTCCCGGACAGCCCGGCCCTGCAGACCGCCGTCTTCCCCACGGTCACCGCCCGGTACGTCCGGCTCACCGCGCACTCCGAGGCCGGGCGGCGCGGGCCGTGGAGCAGCGCCGCGGAGATCAACCTGCTCGGGCCGAACGGTGCCGTGGTGGCGCAGCGCGGCCGGTGGAGCGCGCCCGTCGGGTTCCCGCTGGTGCCGGTGGCCGCGGCCCAGCTGCCGGACGGGCGGATCCTCACCTGGTCGGCGTACGCACCGAACGCGTTCAGCGGCGGGCGCGGCAAGACCGTCACGGCCACCTACGACCCGGTGGCCGGCGTGGTCTCCCAGCGCACCGTCACCGAGACCGGGCACGACATGTTCTGCCCCGGCATCTCCTACCTGCCGGACGGCCGGGTCATGGTGACCGGCGGCAACGACGCCGGCAAGACGAGCTGGTACGACCCGTCCACCGACGCCTGGACGACCGGGCCGACGATGACCACCCCGCGCGGCTACCACGCCAGCACCACGCTGTCGGACGGCCGGGTCTTCACCATCGGCGGTTCGTGGAGCGGCGGCATCGGCGGCATCGCCGGCACCCCGCACAAGGGCGGCGAGGTGTGGTCGGCGGCGACCGGCTGGCGGGCCCTGTCCGGCGCCCCCGCCGCACCGATGCTGACCGCGGACGCCAACCCGGACGGTGACTACCGCAAGGACAACCACGCGTGGCTGTTCGCCTGGAGTGGTGGGCGGGTGCTGCAGGCCGGGCCGAGCAGGCGGATGAACTGGTACACCACCACCGGCAACGGCAGCGTCACATCGGCGGGCGTGCGGAGCGACGACAACGACGCGATGAACGGCACCGCGGTGATGTACGACGCCGGCAAGATCCTCGCGGTCGGGGGCGCGACCAGCTACGAGGGGATCGGCTCGACCACGAACGCGTACGTGATCACGGTGAACGGCACCACGGTCAGCACCCGCAAGGTGTCCGAGATGGCGAACGCGCGGGCCTTCCACAGCAGCGTGGCGCTCCCCGACGGCAAGGTGCTGGTGACCGGGGGACAGAACTTCCCGGCGCCGTTCTCGGACAACACCGCGGTGCTGAGTGCCGAGCTGTGGGACCCGGCGACGGAGACGTTCACCCGGATGGCGTCCGCGGTGGTGCCGCGGACGTACCACAGCGTGGGTCTGCTCATGCCGGACGCCCGGGTCTTCACCGGCGGCGGCGGGTTGTGCGGCAACTGTCCGGGGAACCATTTCGACGGCGAGATCTTCACGCCGCCGTACCTGCTCAATCCGGACGGTACGCCGGCCGCCCGCCCGGTGATCACCGACGCCCCGGCGACCGCGGCCAACGGCGCGTCCGTGACCGTGGCGACGGACCGGCCGGTGACGGCGTTCTCGCTGGTCCGGATGGGCACGGTGACCCACACGGTGAACACCGACCAGCGGCGCCTCGCGCTCACCTCGACGGCCGCGGAGGGCGGCGGTTACCGGGTCACCATCCCGGCGGACCCGGGGGTGGCGCTGCCCGGGTACTGGATGCTGTTCGCGCTGGACGCCAAGGGGGTGCCGAGCGTGGCGAAGACGATCCGGATCGGCTGACCGGGCCGGTCAGCCGCGGGCCAGGTGGGCGCCGAACTCCTCGGGCGTGCGTACCCCTTGGTCCAGCACCGCCTGGTAGATCTCGAAGCCGCCGATCTCGTCCGGGTACTCCGGCCGGCGGTGCCACACGTCCTTGATCCGCAGGATCGCGACCCGCTGCTCGGCGGTCACCGTGCGGGCCAGCTCCTCGTGGTACGCGGTCACGTTGGCGTGATCGTCGTAGAGCCAGACGGACAGGTCGATCCGCCAGCCGCGCAGCGCCAACGTCACGTGGTACCGCTCGTCCCGCTGCTCGCCGGTGGGCGAGCGGTCGCCGCGCTCGTCGGTGTAGTCGAAGCCGGTCAGGCCGGGCAGCTCGACGGCCCGCCCGAGCAGCGCCAGCACGTCGTGCGGGCGGAATGACGGGCCGCCCAGCACCATGACGTCCAGGTCGGGCCACACCATCAGCCCGGACACGAAGCTGCCGGTCGGGATCGGCGCGGCCAGGCCGTCGAAGAGGCTGCCGATCGAGCCGAGCATCTCCCGTCCGGCCTGTTGCAGCTCTGCCTGGCGCCGATCGAGATGCTCGTCACTCATTGCCCGGTTGTAGCAGCTCCGTGCCGTACTGCCGAGCGATTAACCGGCCGGTGCCGTTCGCGGCCCGCCGCTTTAACGGTTAAGTTGAGGTGGTGACCGCCATCGACGACCGCGCCCGGCTGGCGACCGCCAAGGTCGCGGTCGGCGTCACCTTCACCGCCAACGGGCTCGCGTACGCGGGCTGGCTGGCCCGGGCCCCCGCGGTCCGCGACGACCTGCACCTGTCCGCGGCCGGCTTCGGGCTCCTGCTGCTCTGCCTGTCGGCGTCGGCGATCGCGGCCATCCCGCTCGCCGGACCGCTGGTCCAGCGGGTCGGCCCGGCGCGGGCCGTGATGCTGGGCTCCGGGTCGATGGTGCTCGGCCTGGTCGCGCTGGGCAGCGGTACGGCGCTCGGCTCGGTCCCGCTGGCCGGCGCGGGCCTGGTCCTCGCCGGAATGGGCAACAGCACCTGGGACGTCGCCATGAACGTCGAGGGCGCGGACGTGGAACGGCAACTCGGCCGTACCGTGATGCCCCGTTTTCATGCCGGCTTCAGCCTCGGCACCGTACTCGGCGCCGGCCTCAGCGCCGCGGCGGCCGCGTCCGGCGTCGCGGTGTCGACCCAACTCTTCTTCACCGCCGCCCTGACCGCCGCCGTGATGGCCGTGGTGGTCCGGCGGTTCCTGCCGCACCAGCCGCTGCCCGACGGCCAGAAGCCGGCGATGAACGTCCGGCAGGCCTGGCGGGAGCCGCGCACGCTGCTCATCGGCATGATCATGCTGGGCTTCGGCTTCACCGAGGGCGCGGCGAACGACTGGCTGGCGATCAGCCTGGTGGACGGCTACCACGCCAGCGAGACGGTCGGCGCGCTCGGCTTCGGCACGTTCGTCACCGCGATGACCCTGGCCCGGCTGTTCGGCGGGTACGGCATCGAGCGCTGGGGCCGGGTCACCGTACTCCGGATCACCGCCCTGTCCGCCGCACTCGGCCTGCTGCTGGTGGTGTCCGGTGCCGGGGTGCCGCTGGTGCTGCTCGGCGCGCTGCTGTGGGGTGCCGGCGCGTCGCTGGGCTTCCCGATCGGCATGAGCGCGGCCGCGGACGACCCGCTGCGGGCCGCGATCCGGGTCTCGGTGGCGGGTTCCATCGGGTACGGGGCGTTCCTCGCCGGTCCGCCCCTGATCGGCCTCCTGGCAGAGCAGTTCGGGGTGCTCCGGGCGCTGCTGGTGGTGTTCGGAGCGGTGGCGATCGGCCTGGCCGCGTCCGGCGCCGCCCGGCCGCTGCACCGCGTCGACGGGGCAGCGGGCGTAGATCATCCTGGATAGGCTCCCGGCCGTGTCTATCCGAACCTACGTCGGCCGTGGCCTGATGGTCGCCGCCGTCCTCGCCGGCACCACCCTGGGCACCGGGACGACCGCCCAGGCCGCCGAACCTTCCGTGACCGTCCAGGCCGGCCGCCTCGTGCTGGAGCCCGGTGAGCGCGGCTACCGCGGCCTCCTGCCGATCACCATCACGTACCAGGGCGACGAGCCCACCGGCGCCAACCTCGAGTTCGAGGAGCCGGTCGCGGGCTCCTTCGTCACCGTCCTCCCGTCCGAGGCCTGCATGTCCGGACCGTCGGAGACCGGCCGCCTGGACGTGAGTTGCTCGGTGGCGGAACTGCAGCCCGGGGAGACCCGCCGGGTCCGCCTCGAGTTCCAGGTGCTGACCGCCCCGCGCGGCCACGCGATGCGGGCGGCCGACACGACGCTCGAGGTCTCGCTCCAGTCCGACCCGGCGGTCCGGGCCACCGCCGCCGCCCGGACGCTGTTCCGGTCCACCACCGGTTCGCTGTCCAAGCCGCAGCCGTACACCCAGGACACCCGCTCCGACCTGTCGGTCACCGCGGGCGACGCGACGCTGACCCCGCAGCCCGACGGCGGCTTCGCCGGTCGGGTCCCGGTCACGGTGCACTGGGCCGGCGACGCGCCGCACTACGACCTGGACGCGCGGTTCGCGCTGCCGGCCGGCTTCACCTGGACCGGCACCGACCCGTCGGCACCGTGCGGCGAGAGCTGCCCGTTGCCGGGGGGCACGTACATGCAGGGTGAGAGCCGCACGTTCGACCTGCTGGTGAGCGCGGAACCGGGCATCGCGCCGGGCGCCACCGGCACCGGCTCGACGACCGTGTCGGCACAGTGGTTCGGGTCGCTCGACGACGTCGACCCGAGCGACAACACCGCGGAGTTCACGCTGACCGTCGGCTGACCACGGTCCGTCCGGGGCCGCCGGTCCGGTGCTTTCTGACGCTGGTGTTCCACTGGAGCGCTCCAGTGCAACACCAGCGTCGTCATACCGTCGCAGGTCCGCGCCGCTCGTGCAGTGCCGCAGTTGCGCCGAGCCTGCCGGTGCCACCGGTGTGTGGAGTTCGGGTGGGGTGGGTGCCGGAAGTTCGCACGGTTGGTGGGTGCCGCGGGTGTGTGTGGAGTTCGGGTGGGGTGGGTGCCGGAAGTTCGCACGGTTGGTGGGTGCCGCGGGTGTGTGTGGAGTTCGGGTGAGGTGGGCGCCGGAAGTCCGCACGGCCCGCGCGATCCACGCCCGGATGCCGCGGGTGGACGCGCGATGGCTGACCACGCTGTCCCGTGGGCGGCCGGCGTCCGTGCACCCGCAGGCGGCCGCGGACCCGCGACCGGGCGGCGCCTTCGGCGTCCGGGCCACGGCAGGGGATTCGCCGACGTCTACCGGGAGATGGACCCGCCGCGCCGGATGGTGCAGTCGTGGCGCCGGGGTGGTGACGACCGGGACAGCCGGGTGACGATCACGCTCACCCCGGCCGGCGGCGGCGCCGACCTGCTGGTGGTGCACGACCAGGTCGACGCGGAGACCGCGGAGGCGTACCGCGCGGGCTGGGCCAGCTGCCTGGACCGGCCGCCGGCCTATCTGGACCGTCCGGCTACCGGCCCTGGAGCAGGAAGTCGCTGATCACCCGCGCCAGCAGGACCGGCTGCTCGATCACCATGGCGTGCGAGGCGTCCGCCAGTTGGAGGTACCGGACCGGCGTGGCGGCCACCTGGTCGAGCAGGTAGCGGCGGTGGGCCGCGTACAGGTCGGCGAACGGTTCCTGTTCCGGTAGGTCGCGGGTGGCCAGCACGACCAGGGCCGGGCAGCGGATCGTGGCGTAGACGTCGCCGAGGTCCAGCTCGTTCATCAGCGTGCGCATCTCGGCCGCGGCCTGGGCCGACGGGCGCATCGACGTCTCGCCGGCGACGTGTGCCAGGTTGCGGCGGAAGCCCTCGATCCACACCTTCTCGTTGGCGCCCATGTCGCGGGCCGCCATCCGCTGACGTTCTACCAGGTCGGGGAGCTGGTCGGCCTCGATGACCCGGCCCATGCCGGCGTGCATGGTGTCGAACGCGGCGTGCAGCCGGGCCAGTTCGGCGGTGGCCTTCTCCGGGTCCATCCCGGGCAGGCGGTCCGGCCGGGTCGGCGGCGGGTTACCGTCCAGGCTCACCACGCCCGCCGCCTCCGGGTGCCGCTGACCCCAGAGCGCGGCGAGCATGCCGCCCAGCGAGTGCCCGACGATCGCCGGCCGGTGCAGGTCCAGCTGCACCACGACCGCGGCGAGGTCGGCCAGGGCGGCGTCCCACGTCCAGGTGCCGTCGCCGGACCGGCCGTGGCCGCGCAGGTCCATGGTGATCACCCGGTGGTGCGGACGCAGGGCCCGGGCCAGCGTGGTCAGCTGGGCCAGGTTGCCGCCCGCGCCGTGCAGGAGCAGCACCGGCGGGGCGTCACCGCCGAAGTCGCGGACGGCGATCGGCAGTTCGCCGGCGTCGATCAGGCGGTCGTTGATCACTGCTTCTCCTCGGAGGTGGGTTGCGGTCCGGCGTCGGCCGGACGCGGTGGCTGGTGCGTCCGCGGTGCGGTCGCGGGCGGGGTGGCGCGCAGCCGGTCCCGGATCGCGGACGTGGGCACCCCGCCGTTCGGGTGGCGGGGGAGCCGCCCCCGCCGGACCAGGTCGTGCACGCCCTGGCGGCTGATGCCGAGCATGGCGCCGGCGGTGGCGTAGGACAGCGACTCGGCGGCCGGGTGGCCGACCCGCCGGGCGACGATCTTTCCCAGCGGGGTCTGCCACCACTCGGGCGGCGGGTCGAAGGCGCGGTCGTCGGGGTGGAGCGTGGCGATCAGGCGGATCGCCGTGCCCAGCGCGGTGCTGTCGTCGCCGTGGCGCAGGCCGTCCGCCCAGCGCCCGGCCCGGATCCGGATCAGGTCGCGCAGCGCGTGCACCACGTCGTCGCCGTCGAGCAGCACCTCGAGCGGGTCCAGCAGCCGGACGTCGAGCATCCGGACGATCTGCTCGACCAGCGCCTCGCGATCATCCACCGGCACATCGTTCCGCCACTTGACGGGCGCTGTCAAGTAGCCTCGGCTAGGGTCGTCCGGTGGAGTTGTCGTCGCGCCCGCTGACCCAGCCGCACCCCACGCGGCTGGCGCCCGACCATCCCCGGCGCGCCGAGATCCTGGCTGCCCACGCCGCCGCCCTGGGCGAGGGACGGCCGGGCTACCTCGATCCGGAGACCGGACTGTTCGTGCTGACCGCCGGATTCCTCGCCGACCGCGGCACCTGCTGCGGACGCGGGTGCCGTCACTGTCCGTACACCGATGGTGCCTAAGTTCGACCTTCCGTAACCGCCGCCGTACCCCATAAGGTGTGGCCCGGCTCATTCGGGAGGACCAAGGTGCGTTCCCGTTCCATCGCGGTCGGCATCGCGGCCGCCCTGCTGGCGGTGGCCGGCTGCACCGAGGAGAAGCCGCCGGCGAAGCTGCCGCCCGTCTCGGTCGTCCAGCAACCCGCTGCCTCGGCCGGCGGCGCGTGCATCCTCTGGGACTACGGACTCCTGAAGAAGACGCTCGGCGTGACGTTTACGGTCGCGGCGTCGCAGAGCATCGGCGACACCTCCACCTGCGTGGTGCAGACCGAGGGTGGCGACGCGCCGTACCTCGTGCTGTCCGTGGTGGAGAGCACCAAGGCCGACGCCGCGACGTTCCTGGACGCCGCGATGCCCGCCAAGGCGACCAAGGTGAAGGGCCTCGGCAAGGCCGGTTACCGGCTGGTGCGCAAACCCGCCCGAGGGTACGGCCACAGCATCGAGATCGGCTGGCTCAGCGACGCCGGACAGGTGCAGACGCTGACCTACACGTTCGCCAAGGGCGCGCCGCGCGACCAGGTCGATCAGGGTTCGGCGCGCCTCGTCTCGCTGGCCAAGGCGCTGAGCACCACGGCCGGCTGATCCGGGTCAGTGCGCGTCCACGAACACCCGGGACGCCACCTCGCGCGGCAGGCTGATCTTGTCGCCGGACCGGTCGATGGTGACCGAGTCGCGCTCCTGCGCCACGGTGACCGTCGCGCCCGGGTCGATGCCGGCCGCGTGCAGCTGGCGCAGCACGGTGGCGTTGGTCTGCACGCTCTCGCAGATGCGCCGCACCACGACGCTGCCGGTCAGCCCGGGGAACGCGAGGTTCCGCTCGCCGACGCTGACCTGGGCGGCGCTGCTCTCCACCGGCTCGTCGTCCGGCACGCCGAGCACCTCGAGACCGGGGATCGGATTACCGTACGGCGAGCGGGTCGGCCGGTTGAGCAGCTCGTACACCTTCTTCTCCACCGAGTCGCTCATCACGTGCTCCCACCGGCAGGCCTCCTCGTGGGCCTCCTCGTAGGGCATGCCGATGACGTTGACCAGCAGCAGCTCGGCGAGCCGGTGCTTGCGCATGACCGCGACGGCGGCCAGCCGGCCCTGCTCGGTGAGCACCAGGTGCCGGTCGTTCTCGACGGTGAGCAGCCCGTCGCGCTCCATCCGGGCGACCGTCTGGCTGACCGTCGGACCGCTCTGGTGCAGGCGTTCCGCGATCCGGGCCCGCAACGGGGTCACGCCCTCTTCCTCTAGCTCGAGGATGGTACGCAGGTACATCTCGGTCGTGTCGACGAGATCGTGCTTATGAGCGCTCGACGAATTGCTGGTCGTGTTGTGCGTTCGGGCCGCCACGTATACCTCCAGGAGCTGCTGCAACGATTAATCCTAGTCGAGTTGTTTACGCACTGCCGAATCCCGGCGCGACAAGGCGTGACCGACGGGTCGGTGGCCGCTTCCGGCCACCCGCGGAGCGGCGCCGCCGCCGACCCGCAGGATGCGCCGATGGACGTGGTGCTCGCGACGACGGCGCTCCTGCTCCTGCTCGCCGTCGCGGTCTGGTGGTCGAGGCGGAGGCCGGTACGCCGGCCGGTGGTTCTCCCGCCGACGCTGCACGGCGCCGCGCGCCGCGGTGACGTGGAGCTGCTCGCCGAGCTGCTCCGCGCCGGTGCCGACCCGGACGCCACGGACCCGGGCGGCGACACCGCGTTGCACGTGGCGTACTACGAGAACCGGCCGGACGCGGTGGCCTGGCTGATCCGGCACGGCGCCGGGGAACGGGTGCGGAACCGGCACGGCTTCACGCCGGCCGAGATGCCGCGACTCGCCGAGGTGGTGCGGCTGCTGCGCCGCGGTGCCGACACGCTGACGCCGGTCGGCAGCGCGCACAAGCCGATCGGCACGTCGCTGCCCGAGCAGCTGCGCGCCGCGCCGGTCGAGATGTATCTGGCCGCCCTGGAGCGGCTGGTCACCGTCGACCCGGCCAAGCAACGGGTGGTGTACCTGGCGATCAAGCTCGGCATTCCCGGTACCGAGGAGGTGCTCTGCCGCCTGCTCTGGTGGATGGGCCGCGAGCCGATCGCCGAGGTGTACCTGAACTCGGGATCACCGGAGCTGCGCGCGTGCGCCCAGGAGTGGGCGGCCGCCCACCGGTACGAGATCGTCACCGCGACCGGCCATCACCACGTCACCTGGGGCGCCCTCTGAGCGGAGCCGGTTCGGCCGCACCGTGCGACGATGGCGGCATGGCGGACGGCACGACGGCGGTGGTCTGGGACTCCGCGTTCCTCGGGTACGACATGGGCGACCATCCGCTCAATCCGGTCCGGCTCGAGCTGACCATGGCCCTGGCCCGGGAACTGGGCGTGCTGGACCGGCCCGGGGTCCGGATGGTGTCGTCGGCGAGCGCGGACGACGCGGCCCTGACCCGCGTCCACCGGCCGGACTACCTGGACGCCGTGCGGGCGGCACCGAGCGACCCGTTCTTCACCGGATGGGGACTCAACACCCCGGACAACCCGGTCTTCGACCACATGCACGAGGCCAGCGCCCGGATCTGCGGCGCCACCATGGCGGCCGCCGACGCGGTCTGGCACGGCGAGGTGGGTGCCGCCGTGAACGTGGCCGGCGGCCTGCACCACGCGATGGCGAACCGGGCCTCCGGCTTCTGCGTCTACAACGACCCGGCGGTGGCGATCACCCGGCTGCTCGACGCCGGCGCGCAGCGGATCGCGTACGTGGACATCGACGTGCACCACGGCGACGGCGTCGAGGCGGCGTTCCGGGACGACCCGCGGGTGCTCACGGTCAGCCTGCACGAGACGCCGCTGGCGTTGTTCCCGGGCACCGGCTTCCCGACCGAGACCGGCGGGCCCGGCGCCGAGGGTACGGCGGTGAACCTGGCCCTGCCGCCCGGCACCGGGGACGCCGGCTGGCTGCGCGCGTTCCACGCCGTGGTGCCGTCGGTGGTCCGGGCGTTCGCCCCCGAGCTGCTGTTCACCCAGTGCGGGGCGGACGCGCACCGGGCCGACCCGCTCGCCGACCTGCAGCTGTCGGTGGACGGGCAGCGGGCCGCGTACCTGGCGTTGCGGGATCTCGCCGACGAGGTCTGCGCGGGCCGCTGGGTGGCCACCGGCGGCGGCGGGTACGCGCTCGCCGAGGTCGTCCCGCGCGCCTGGACGCATCTGCTCGCGGTGATCACCGGCGAACCGCTCGACCCGGCCACGCCCACCCCGCCGGGCTGGCGCCGGCTCGCCGCCGAGCGCTGCCCCGGTGCGGTGATTCCGCGGACGATGGGCGACGGCGTCGAGCCGCCGGTGGAACGCTGGGCACCGGGCACCACCCCGGACCCGGTGGACAAGGCGATCCTGGCGACCCGCAAGGCGGTCTTTCCGCTGCACGGGCTGGACCCGCAGGACGTCCGGGACTGACCGGACGGCGGGACCGGCCGGACGCCCGGGACTGGCCGGACGTTCGGTGCCGACCGGACAAGGTGGACCGAGAGGAGTCGTGGTGGACCGAAGTGCCGACGTTCTGCTCTCCGACGGCAGCGCGGTCCACCTGCGCCCGATCCGGCCGGACGACGCGCCGGCCATCGTCGAGTTCCACTCCAAGCTCAGCGACCGCACCCGGTACCTGCGCTACTTCTCGCCGTACCCGCGGATCCCGGAACGCGACCTGGAACGCTTCGTCAACGTCGACCACCGCGACCGGGAGGCGTTCGTCATCGTCAGCGGCCCGCGGATCATGGCGGTCGGCCGGTACGAGCGGCTCGGCCCGGGCTCGCCGGACGCCGAGGTGGCGTTCGTGGTGGAGGACGCGCACCAGGGCCGCGGCATCGGCTCGGTGCTGCTGGAACACCTCGCCGAGGCGGCACAGGAGAACGGCATCACCCGGTTCGTCGCCGAGGTGCTGCCGCAGAACGGCGGCATGCTCCGGGTGTTCAGCGACTTCGGCTATCAGATCCAGCGCAAGTACGACGACGGCGTGGTGCACCTGAGCTTCCCGATCGCGGCCACCGAGAAGTCTCGCGAGGTGCAGGAGAGCCGGGAGCACCGGACCGAGGCCCGGTCCATCGCACGGCTGCTGCAGCCGCGCGGCGTGGCGGTCTACGGCGCCAGCGCCAGCGGTCAGGGCATCGGCGCGGCGGTGCTCGGTCACCTGCGCGACGGCGGGTACACCGGCGCGGTGGTGCCGGTGCACCCGCACGCCGACCGGGTCAGCGGGCTCCCGGCGTACCCCAGTGCGGTCGGCGCCGGCGCGGACATCGACCTGGCCGTCATCGCCGTACCCCCGGAGGTCGTCGCGGCGGCCGTGGCGGACGCGGCCGCCGCCGGAGCGGGCGGGCTGGTGGTGCTGTCGGCCGGCTTCGCCGAGGCCGGCCCGGCGGGCGCGGCCGCGCAACGCGCCCTGATCGAGCAGGCCCACGCGGCCGGGCTGCGGGTGGTCGGTCCCAACAGCATGGGCCTGGCCAACACCGACCCCGGGGTACGCCTGAACGCCACGCTCGCGCCCCGGCTCCCGGCGGCCGGGCGGGTCGGGTTCTTCAGCCAGTCCGGTGCGCTCGGCGTGGCCCTGCTGGCCGAGGCGGACCGGCGCGGGCTCGGCCTGTCCAGTTTCGTGTCGGCCGGCAACCGCGCCGACGTGTCCGGCAACGACCTGCTGCAGTACTGGCAGGACGATCCCGGCACCGATGCCGTGCTGCTCTACCTGGAGACGTTCGGCAACCCGCGCAAGTTCGCCCGGCTGGCGCGCCGGATGAGCCGGATCAAGCCGGTGGTCGCGGTGGCGTCGGCGACCCGCCCGCCCGGCCTGGCCGGCGACCTGCCGGGCCCGGACGCGAACGCGGTGACCGCGCTGTTCGCCCGCTCCGGCGTCATCCGGGTGGACACCGTGGCGGAACTGTTCGACGTCGGCATCCTGCTCGCCCACCAGCCGCTGCCGGCCGGCCGGCGGGTCGGCGTGGTGGGCAACTCGTCCGCGCTGTCCGGCCTGGCGGTGGCGGCCTGCCGGGCGAACGGGCTCACCGTCGCGGACGGCTATCCGCACGACATCAGCCCGCAGGCGTCGGCGCACGACTTCGCCGACGCGCTCGCCGACACGGCCGTCGACGAGCGGGTGGACGCGCTGGTGGTGGTGTTCGCGCCGCCGCTGCCCGGGCAGCTGCCGGACGAGGACACCGACTTCGCCGCGGCGCTGGGCAGCGTGGCGCTGGCCGGGGAGAAGCCGACGGTGGCCACGTTCCTGCTGGGCGCGCTGGCCAGCCGGGTGCCGTCCTACCCGTCGGTGGAGGAGGCGGTGCGGGCGCTGGGCCGGGTCGCCGCGTACGCCGACTGGCTGCGCCGCCCACCCGGCGTGGTCCCGGCCCTGTCCGGCGTGGACGCCGCGCCCGACCTGGACGGACCGCCGGCCGAGATCCTGGCGTCGTACGGCATCCCGGTGGTCCCGTCCACCTCGGCGTCCACCCTGGACCAGGTGTTGTCGGCCGCCGCCGAGGTCGGCTACCCGGTCGCCCTGAAGGCGGCCGGGCGGGCCCTGCGGCACCGCATCGATCTGGGCGCGGTGCGGCTGGCACTGGCCGACCCGGACGACGTCACCGCCGCGTACGCCGAGCTCAGCGCCGCCTTCGGCCCGGACGTGCTGGTGCAGACCATGGTGCCGCCCGGCGTGGCGTGCACGATCGAGATGGTCGAGGACCCGGCGTTCGGCCCGGTGGTCGGCTTCGGCCTGGGCGGCGTGGCCAGCGAACTGCTCGGCGACATCGCCTGGCGCGCCGCGCCGCTGACCGACCGGGCGGCCGAGGCGCTGGTGGACGAGCCGCGGGCGGCGCCGCTGCTGCACGGGTACCGCGGCTCCGCGCCGGTCGACCGGGACGCGCTGATCGACCTGTTGCTGCGGGTGGGCCGACTGGCCGACGACCATCCACGGATCCGCGCCCTGTCCCTGAACCCGGTACTGACCCGCCCGGACGGCTACTCGGTCCTGCACGCCGCCATGGAGATCGGCACCGCCGGCACCCGCCGCGACTCCGGCCCCCGCCGCCTGTCCACCCCTTGACGCACGGAAAGGCCGGTCGCGGATGGCGACCGACCTTTCGGGTGGTGACGCCGCGGGGGCGTTACCGCGTTCAGCTGGCGTACGCCTCCAGGCGGGACGCGCGCTGCGGGTCGCGCAGCTTGAGCATGGTGACCTTCTCGATCTGACGGATCCGCTCGCGGCTCAGGCCGAACTCGCGGCCCACCTCGTCCAGCGTGCGCTGCCGGCCGTCGTCCAGGCCGAAGCGGAGCCGGATCACCGCGGACTCGCGCTCGCTCAGCGTGGCGAGCACGATCTCCACCTCGTTGCGCAGCTCACCCTGGGTGACGCCGTCGCCCGGTTCGCCGCGCGGGTCGACCGCCGCGACGAAGTCGCCGAGTGCGCTCTCGCCGTCGTCGCCGACCGCCTGGTCCAGGCTGACCGGCTCGCGGTCGTACGAGATGAGCTCGATGACCTGGAACTCCGGCACCCCCATCGCCTTGGCGATCTCGGCGATGTTCGGTTCGCGTCCCAGCGAGGTGGCCAGGTCACGGCGGGCGCGCACCATCCGGTTGACCTGCTCGACCATGTGCACCGGGATGCGGATGGTGCGGGCCTGGTCGGCCATGGCGCGGGTGATGGCCTGGCGGATCCACCAGGTGGCGTACGTGGAGAACTTGTAGCCCTTGGTGTAGTCGAACTTCTCGACCG
>NZ_JAIWNC010000017.1 GCF_020216025.1 Jidongwangia harbinensis
ATCCCCGCGCCGTGCTTCCCCGGGCCGCGCTACGTTGACTGCCATCACAAGCCTCCTGCATACCGGTCACTCGCTCATCTGATGCCGACTTCGTACCGAGCGAATCTGAGACCACCGTTAATGCGCCGCTCAGACCGGTCGAACCAGAGGCCCACCGCCCCCCACCAGCGTGATGACATCAACGTCTCGCCCGACACACACGGCCCCAGCCGACACAGCCATCAGGCGGCCCACCCGGCCGTGGCGTCGCGAACCTCCGCGCGGTCGACGAGGTCGAGCAGTTGACCGCGCCCGTTCAGCCAGGCGGACGGCGGCCACGAGCCAGTCGAGGCTGCCACCGGACAGGATTGCGGTCGTCTGCAGAACCTGCGGTGACATCCGACCGAGATTTCCGGGGGATTTCCGGAAGTTGTTGACACTGTCGCGGACCCCACCGAATACTGGTGCCCATCCCCAGAAATCGACCTTCATCACTGGGTTGACTCTTGGGACTCCACAGTGGTCGGCCGGCCGAGGCAGGAGTACAGATGACCGAGATTTCCGTCAGGCCGGTGCGCCAGCGAGGTGGTCGAGTGCGGGCGCTGTTCGGTGGTGCCTGCGCCGTCGTGCTGGCCGTGACCGGGGTGACCGTGGCCGGAACCGCCCACGCCGAAGCCGACCGGACCATCACCGCCAACGAGGAGGGCACCCACAACGGGTACTTCTTCTCGTACTGGAAAGACAGCGGCGACGTCACGATGACGCTGGGCCCCGCCGGCAACTACCGGGTCCGGTGGGCCAATGGCACCAACAACACGGTCGTGGGCAAGGGCTGGAACCCGGGCACCCGCCGGGTGGTCAACTATTCCGGCACCTGGCGCAGCAACGGCAACAGCTGGCTGGCGCTGTACGGCTGGACCCGTAACCCGCTGGTCGAGTACTACGTGGTCGAGACGTTCGGAACCCTGATTCCCACCGCCGGCGCCAGCCGGCTCGGGACGATCCAGAGCGACGGCGGCACCTACGACGTCTACCGCTCCCTGCGGGTGAACCAGCTGTCGATCGACGGCATCGCGACGTTCTACCAGTACTGGAGCGTCCGGCGGCAGAAGCGCGTCGGCGGCACGATCACCGTCGGCAACCACTTCGACGCGTGGGTCCGGTACGGTGCGCAACTGGGCACGCACCACTACCAGATCCTGGCCACCGAGGCTTACCAGAGCAGCGGAACTTCCGACATCACCGTGGGCGAGGTCCTGGGTCCGCAGCCGAGTGCCAGCACCCCCGGACCGGAGTCGTCGACTCCGCCGCCGAGCAACTGATTCCTGGTCGAGCAGTACTGGCGGGAGCTCAGCGCGGAAGCCGGCCGGGCCGGACCGGGCCGCCTGCGGTCCGAACAACTTTCTGACACCCCCCGGGAACACTGGCGCCGGTGATCAACCGGAAGATATGCGTGGCGACCGCGATCCTGGCCGCCCTGACGGTGCCCGGCTGCACCGACTCGCCGGCGGCGGAACAGGCGCGGCCGGAGGTGGCCACCCTGCAGAGCAAGCCCGCCACGACGACACCCTCCGCCGCCGCCGACGATCAGCGTCCGCTGATCCGCGCGGACACCTCGCAGGAGGAGGTCAACAAGATGCTGAACGCCTACAACCTGTGCCTGCGCGACCAGGGCGTGCCCGGTCAGGACGTCGGCCGCGGGTACTGGAAGCCCACCGAGCAGGCCGAGGGCGGCAAGCACCGCGCCGCGTTCGCCGCCTGTCACGTCAAGAATCCCGAGCTCGCGGTGGACCGGCTCAAACGACACGACTACGCGGAGTACGCCGACCGGTTCCGCGCCTACGTCGCCTGCGTTAAGGCCGCCGGCGTGGAGGTCACCCCGCGCGGCGACGGCCCCTTCGTCGACTACCGCAAGGAGGGCGACGCGTTCTCCCGGGACGTCTGGAAGATCGAGGAGAAGTGCGAGGAACAGGCCCGGTTCGAGTGATCGCCGGAGGCGCGTATGGTCGGGCGGTGAATCCCGCCGACCTGCAGGGCCTTCGATCGGGAGACCTGGACACCCGCGAAACGCACGTGCACCGTCTGCTCGACCGGGCCAGGACGCACGGCGACGAGTCGGCCGTCGCGGCGCTGCACGTGCTCGTCCGTGACTACCGGGAGTTCCACCGGTCGCTGTATTCGCGGGCGATGAACCAGGCGGCCGTCTTCGCGGACCCCGGGCTGCAGGAGCCGTTGCTCGCCGCGCTCGGCGACACCCGATACAACTGTCAGGCCTGGGCCGCGATGGGTTGCGCGGCGATGGACATCCGGGCCGCCGTGCCACAGCTCGTCACGCTCCTCGACCACCCGCAGTGGATCGTCCGGGGCGAGACGGTGACCGCCCTCGGCCGCCTCGGCGACGCCTCGGTCGTACCCGCGCTGAAACCGCTGCTCGGCGACCAGGCCGAGTGGCTCCGCCAGCGCACCGCCGACGCCCTGGCCCGGATCGGCGGCGACGCGGCGCTGGCGGCACTCTGGCACGAGTTCGAGCACCGGCGGTTCCCCCGGATCGGCTATCTCGCCAGCACGCTGGCGTTGTTCGCGCCGGAGGTGGTGCCCCGGCTGCTGGCCGCGGCCGGCAGCCCGGATCCGGATCAGCGGTACTGGGCGGCCGTCGCGCTGGGATCGACGGGCGACGACCGGGCGGTCCCGACGCTGGAGCGGCTGATGGCCGGCGACCGGGGCGTGACCGTGTTCGACGGGGAAGTCCGCGCTGCGGCGAAGAAGGCGTTGCGTACGCTGCGTCGCATTCAGGCCGCCATCGCCGAACGAGAGAGCGCCGGAGCGCAGTCGACGGCTCGCTGACGAATCCCGCTCGTCGGCACGGCTCGTTGACGGGTTCAGGCTCGTCTACGACCGGCCCGGCCCCGGCGCGGTGTTGCTCCACGGCCGGCCCAGCGACCTCGACCAGTTCTTCGCCGATGTCCGAGTGCGGCACGTCGACTGCGGGCACTCCTGCCGCTCGAGCGTCCCGACGAGCTCGCGGCGGCGGTGTGAGCCGGGCTTCGGAACACCGTCGTCATGCGGCCAGGAGGTCGCCACCTGGTTTCCTCAGATCCCCCTGGGGCAGTAATACTTTCGTAACTCACATAGAAGAGCATCGAAATGTAAGTGTGGTGGAGTGAGCTGGTGGTGGCCCGACTTCCCGCCGACCCCATCCTTGTTGGGGAGGAGCTTCTCATGCTCGATGTCTCACAGGTCGACCGGCGATCCGGTCAAGACTGGCCGTACACCGAGAAGCAGATGGAGGAGAAGTTCGCTCGGCAGGACCCCGCCCAGCAGCTGTATCCGCCCGCGGGGCGGCGGGGCCGCGGTGCGACGCGGGTTCGACTCATCACCTGACATGGTCGCGGGCGTGAAACAAGGGGCGGAATGGCGAGCGTTGGTCAGTCCGGCAGCGCTGCGGTGAGATCCACCTCGACGAGTTGTCCCTGATAGCCGAGGGATGCCACCCCCAGCAACGTACTGGCGGTGGTGAAAGCTTCGGCCAGCGGCGACGCGTTGAGTTGTCGCCATACCGCGGACAGGACCGCGCTGTCCGGGCTCACCACGTAGACGACCGACCGCACAACGTCGGCCGGGGTGGCACCTGCGGCCTGGAGAAGCGCCAGGCAGTTCGTCATCACCTGGTCGGTCTGGGCGGCGTAGTCGCCGGGCTCGCCGACCACCTCGCCGGAGAGGTCGAGCGGACACTGGCCGGCAAGATGCGCGAGCCGACCGGCGTGGGAGATCGTCACGTGGCTGTAGCCGTCCGGTTCATGGACGGTCGGCGGGTTGAATTTTTCGATCATCAGCCAACTATCGCGACGTTCGCGGCCGAAGGACATCGAATAACCGACGCCGCCCGGCCGCTTCGACGTCGTTGCTGATCGCCGGCGCGCACGCTCGCCGGTCTGAGCGGGCACTCCATCCTGTCGAAGTCAGTCCTGATGGAGGGGCGTGCGGCGGGCGCGCACGATTCGGTGCGTGATGCGCCATCCGGCCGCGGTCCGTTCGACGGTGTCCTCGTACGTGACACTGCCGGTCGATCCGTCAGCCATGACCCCGAATCCCTTGGACAGGGCCTGGACCGTGTCGTCCGCCGTCTTGCGGAGCACGATATTGGTCACGTGGTGGGCTACCGGGTTGGCGTCCGCCAGGACCAGGCCGGCTTCGCGGACTGCCGCGAGACCGACCAATGTGCCGCCGCCGAGAGCCGACACGTCGTAGACGACGTCCTCGGTGAACAGCGTCGCCAGGCCGTCGAAGTCGCCGCGATCGGTCAGGTGGCCGTGCGAGTTGATCAGGTCCGTAATGGTGATCCGGTCCTCCATGGTGAGGGGCATCCCGATTCCTCCGCAACCTAGATGGGGAACTCCCCGCTTAGCTGCCGGTACCGTATGTGGGGATGTCCCCGGATGGCAAGCGTGGCTCGCGCTCCGACGCGTCCCGTAACCGTGCGCGGCTCTTGGCCGCCGCCCGTGAAGCGCTGGCCGAGGCCGGCAACGACGTCGCGTTCGACGTGATCGCCCGACGCGCCGGGGTCGGCAACGCCACCCTGTACCGCCACTTCCCGACGCGCGCCGACCTGCTCGTCGCCGTCTACGCCGACGAGGTCGCCGCCCTGTGCCAACGCGGCGAGCAGTTGTTGGAGTCCGCGGAGCCGACGGGCGCGCTGTTCGCCTGGCTCGATGAATTCGTGGTGCACGTGGCCACCAAACGTCCCCTTGCCCTGGCCGCGACGGAAGGCACCGACGAACGCCGCACCGCACTGTTCCGTGACTGGCACGCGTCGATCACCTCGATCGCCGATCGCCTTGTCCGACGCGCGCAGCCAGCACTCCGTTCTGACCTCACCGCAACCGATGTGCTGACCTTGGCCGGCGGAGCGGCCCTGACCGCCGACGCCGCGCAGGCCCGCCGTCTGGTCGCACTACTGCGTACCGGCATTACCGCGTCAACCGGCACCGGCTGAGGCTTTCCGCCACACCGGTCCGGCGACGCGCGCTCCTCGGCGGCGGGTGACATCACGTTTCTGCCGGATTCTCATGCCGGGTGGGCAGGGGTCCGGAAAGCCGTTCAGCTGGTCCGGCCCAAGGTCACGGTGCGGGATCCGGGGGTGAAGTCACCGAAGGACTGTTGCCAGGACGCACCGGGCCAGTGGTACGTCACACGGCCCTCGGCGGGCCGGTAGTGGGCTGTGTAGAGCGTTCGCGACCCCTGCTCGTCGACGGACCGGTAGAGCGGCGGCTCCAGCATCGCCGCCACGTCCGTGCCCGCGGCGCGGATGGCGCGCAGCCGCTCCTGCGTCCGGATGGCCCGTTCCTGTTCGTCGGTCACCGGCAGGTGCTGGTGATTGGCGGCGCAGGCATCCGGCGCCACCGTCGGTGACATGTCCGGCCCCACGAACACCGTCACCGCTTTGGTGGGATCGACAAGGGTGAGGTTCTGGGGGACGGCGACCGGAAGAAATCGCAGCCTGCCGACCGCCTCGTCGACGGTGTCGCACGTCTCCAGCAGGTAGCGCACGAGAATGAGAATGGCGAAGCCGCGTCCGTAGACGGAACGTCCGCCCCAGGTGAGCGAGACCGCGAGACCGGCGTCGTTCATCCCGTCCAACAGGCCCCACAGCATGTCCTGCATCCCGATCACGGGGCGCAGGAAGCAGGAGGAGGCGATGGTCCCCTCGCACTGGTCGGGTCGTAGGTCATAGTTGCGCAGCAGCGTGCCGTTCCGGGCGATCTGGGTGCACGCCTGGGAGAACGGCCGCAGTGCCGCGTGGGTGAGGAAGACTTCCGCCTCGGGCCGGTCGAGTTGGCCGGCCAGGCGGTCCAGAACCGGGACCAGTTCCGGCATGTGCGCACGGAACAGCGTCCGCACACGATCCGCGCCCTCCGGAGTCCGGCCCTCCTCGGTCAGCAGGCCCTCCATCTCCTGCCACAGGCCCCGGGCGTAGGCGGCCCACCGCCCGTCGCCGCCGGCGCCGACCTCGATCGCCCGAAAGATCTTGTGCTCCTGCCGCACGGCTGCCACCCCCTGTGGGAATCGGCCTAGGTGAGGGCAACGTAGCCAATTGCGGGGTGAATCACCATGACAAAGTGTGGCCACCGCTCCGGTGCGTCCCGGCACCGAGCGCCGGCCGAGGCGGGCCACGACGGGAGGCGGTGGAGACCGCGCCGGTATCCGATGCCCGCGCGGCGCGTCAGGAAAGCCGACGCACTGCTTCCCGCACGGCGCGGTCCACCTCGGCGCGGGCGTAGCCGCGAATGCGCACACGGAAGGTGGTCGCACGCAGCGCCTCTCGCGCCGCGGCCCGCACGAATACGTCGTTCGACCGGGTCGCCGCCTCGGCCCGCCCGAAGGCGTCGTCCACCTCCGCCATGTCGTACCCGCGCAGCGCCACGACGAAGGAGGACGACCCGGGGTGGTGCGGTGAATCGTCCGGGGCGGTCGATCCCAATGCGGCCAAGCGATCGCGGACAGCGTCGTCTACCTGGTCACGCGCATAGCCGCGGAGGACCACCGGCAACCCCGGGCTCCGCAGCAGCCTGAGCGCGGATGCGCGCACCGCGTCGTCCGATGAGGCCACCGCCGCATCCGCCCGAGCGAAGAGCCGATCCACCTGATCCCTGTCGTAGCCGCGCAGCACGACGGTGAAGTCCGACCGCATGACGGACACGATAGTGACCGAGCTCAGTAAATCTTGAGGAAGGTCACCGCTCCCTCGTCGAGCTTCACTTCTTTGTCCTTGGGAAAGTTCACCCGGCGCTCGTCGTCGATCTCGACGTATCCGGCATTGTTTCCCGACCACAACCGCGTGGCGCGCCGGATGTAGAGCTGGTCGTCCTCGCCCGCATTGGCCCAGCACCGGCTGTCCTCGTACTCGAAACCGTCGCTGGTCCACGACCAGTACCAGATCCGGAGGTAGCCGCCCTCGTTGCAGGCCACCAGGTTGAGGGCGTACGCGGGCGCCGCCGGAGCGACGGCGACGACGGGCAGGCTCAGCGCCACGGCGGCGGCCAGCATCCGCAGCTTTCGGGACCACGTCTTCACGGATTGCTCCCCACAATTGATGTCGATGGGATGCTATGCGTCCGTGTTCCGGTGGCGGTTGAACGTGCCGTGAACTTGCGTGGAGCTGTTCATTTCGTCGATTCCGATCGAATCAGATGCCGGGATGTCGCCCTTTGCCGGCCGGGCGCGGCGAGGACGAGGTGCTCGACGCTCTCGGCCGGGCAATATCCTGATGGCGATCTCCATTCGCACCTGCGTGCCAGCAGAAGGGTTTCGATGTGACCACGGCAACTACGCATCCGGTCCGCGTGACGGTGTGGGGGGAGAACCGCCACGAGCGGACCGAGCAGCACGTCGCGGCGATCTATCCGGACGGCATGCACACGGCGATCGCGGAGGGCATCCGGGAGAACCTCGGCGGCGGATGCGTGGTCCGCACCGCGACCCTGGACGAGCCCGAGCACGGTCTCACCGAGGACGTCCTCGCCGAGACCGACGTGCTCACCTGGTGGGGGCACGCGGCGCACGGCGAGGTCGCCGACGAGGTGGTGGAGCGCGTGCACCGGCACGTCCTGTCGGGGATGGGCCTGGTCGTCCTGCATTCCGGGCACTGGTCCAAGATCTTCATCAAGCTGATGGGTACGACGTGCAGCCTGCGGTGGCGCGCCGAGCACGACCGCGAACTCGTCTGGACGGTGAACCCCACCCACCCCATCGCGGCCGGGGTGCCGCACCCGATCGTCATCGACTCCGACGAGATGTACGGGGAGTTCTTCGACATCCCCACCCCGGACGAACTGGTGTTCGTCAGCTCGTTCAGCGGCGGCGAGGTGTTCCGCAGCGGCTGCACCTTCCGCCGCGGGCACGGCAAGATCTTCTACTTCCGTCCCGGCGACCAGGCGTACCCTACCTACCACCACTCCGACGTGCGCCGGGTCATCGCCAACGGCGTCCGCTGGACCTGCAGCGACAACCCCGGTGAGCGGCGGTATCCGACGCTGCGGCGGCACGACACCGGCGACTTCTTCCCGGGGCCGGCGCAGTGACGTTCCGGACCGTCCGGTCCACCGCGGACGAACCGCTGCGCGTGGTGCTGGCCGGCGCCGGCAGCATGGGCCGCGCGTGGCTGGCCACGGTCATCGCCTCGGCCGAGGCGGAGGTGGTCGGCGTCGCCGATCTGGACCCGGCGGTGGCACGTGCGGCGGCCGCCGCGGCCGGCCGGCCGGAGGTGCCGGTCGGCACCGACGCCGTCGCGCTCGCCCGCCGGACCGGGGCGCAGGCGCTGATCAACGTGACGGTTCCGGAGGCGCACCACCCGGTGACCACCGCGGCGCTGCTCGCCGGCCTGCCGGTGCTCGGGGAGAAGCCGGTCGCGGAGGACGTGAGCCGTGCGCTGTCCCTGGCCGCCGCGGCCGAGCTGACCGGTGAGCTGTTCATGGTCAGCCAGTCCCGCCGGTGGAACCCGCAACTGTCGGCGCTGCGCGCGATGACCGGGCAGCTGGGCGCGATCGGCGGCGTGACCACCGAGTTCTTCCGGTCCGAGCGGTTCGGCGGGTTCCGCGAGCAGATGCGGCACCCGCTGCTCGTCGACATGGCGATCCACGCCTTCGACGCGGCGCGTTTCCTGCTGGGCGCCGAGCCGGTGTCGGTGTACTGCCAGACGTACAACCCGTCGTGGAGCTGGTACGCGGGCGACGCCAACGCCACGGCGGTGTTCGAGATGGACGGCGGCACCCGGTACGTCTTCACCGGCAGTTGGTGCAGCCCGGGTGCCGTGACGTCGTGGAACGGTGCCTGGCGGGTGAGCGGCGAGCGGGGCACCGCGCTCTGGAACGGTGACGACGAACCGGTGCTGGACGCCCAGGGCGACATCGGCCGGCCCGACCCGTCGCCGTACTCGGGCATCGCGGGCGCGCTGCGGGTGTTCGTCGAGGCGCTGCGGACCGGGGACCGTCCCTCCGGCGAGGTGCACGAGAACGTGATGAGCCTGGCGATGGTGGAAGCGGCGGTCCGGTCGGCGGCGAGCGGCCGCACCGAGCTGGTCGGCGACGTGCTGGAGAGCGCCTACGCCCGGGCGTTGCGGGACGAGGAACACGCCGGCGTACGCCGCGTGCTGGAGGGCTGGCCGTCGGTGCGCGACGTCCTGAGCGGCGGCGGCACTCCCGGCCTTCCCTGACCGGGACGCCGGCCGGCGGTGGTGGCCGCGCTGCCTGACCGTCGTCGATATTGGCCCCGTCGAGACTGATCCGATCCGGTTACTGCTCCGTATCTCATGGTGTCGAAGGTGCTCGAAGCAGAGCTGAGTCGAGGAGGGTTTGGTGGCCGCTGTCGGCTTGTCGTCCCCATGGCGCCGCATGTGGGGCACGGCGTTTCTCTCCGTTGCGTTGATCCTGCTCGTACCGGACAAGGCCCGGGCGGCCCCGGACGTGCCGGTGCCACCGGAGAACCTGCTCCTGGACCGGGGCCGGGGCGACGTCTCGGAGGCTGACCGGGACTTCGTCATCAAGGTGCGCCTGGCCGGGCTGTGGGAGATCCCGGCCGGGGAGATGGCGCAGGAGAGGTCCGACAACGCGCGGATCAAGCGGATCGGCCGCACCATCGCGGACCAGCACATTGCGCTCGACGAACTCGCCCGGAACACCGCGAAGAAGCTGGACCTCAAGCTTCCCGGCAAGCCCAACAAGGACCAGCAGGGCTGGCTCGCGGAGATGGAGGCGGCGGAGGGCGAGGAGTTCGACGACATCTACGTCGACCGGCTCCGGGCGGCGCACGGCAAGATCTTCCCGGCCATCGCGACGATCCGGTCGAGCACCCGCAACGACGACGTACGCAAGCTCGCGCAGCAGGCGAACCAGTTCGTGATGACGCACCTGACCCTGCTGGAGAGCAGCGGGATCGTCGACTTCCGGGCCCTGCCCACCGCCCCGCCGCCCGATGCCGCCACCAGCGCGCCCGCCCAGGTGCTGTCGTCGGCCTCGGTGGGTGGTGAGCCGTCCGGGCTGAACGTGCCGTTGGTGCTCGCCGCGCTGATCGCCGGGTCGGCCGCGGGAGCGTTCGCCACCCGGCAGCTGGTGCGCAACCGCCGGCCGGGGTACCGCCCGCGCCGGCCCCGGTACTACGGCGGCTGATCAGGCGGGGACCGGTCGGCCCGGCAGCCGCGATCAGGGCTGACCGGAGCCGGCCGGACCCGAAGGCGCCGCCGCGGCCGCCGGCTCGGCGTCCGGTGCCGCGCCCTCCGGGTCGAGGTGCGGCAGAATCCGGTCCAGCGTGCGCGGGATCCACCACGCCCGGTCGCCCAGCAGCACGAGCAGCGCCGGGGTGATGAGCATCCGCACCACGAACGCGTCGGCCAGCACGCCCGCGGCCAGGGCCAGACCGATCGACGCGACGATCGGCGTGGGGCTCAGCGCGAAGCCGGCGAAGACCGCGGTCATGATCAGGGCCGCCGCGACCACGACGGGCGCGGCCCGGCCGAAGCCGTCGAGCACCGCGTCCGCCGGGCTGCGGCCGGGCCGGCGGGCCTCGTGGATCCGCGAGACCAGGAACACCTGGTAGTCCATGGCGAGGCCGAACAGGATCGCCACCAGCAGCACCGGCAGCATGCTCATCAGCGGGTTGCCGGACGGTGCGGCGAACACCGCGGCGGCCCAGCCCCACTGGAAGACCGCGACGGTGACGCCGACCGCGGTGCCGAGCGACAGCAGGAAGCCGAGCGTCGCCATCAGCGGCACCACCAGCGCACGGAACATGACGATCAGCAGCAGCAGGGACAGCCCGACGATGACGAACAGGTAGGTCACCAGCGCCCGGTTGAGCGCCTGGGTGGTGTCGATGTCGATCGCGGTCGAGCCGGTGACCGACAGCCGTACCCCGGCGACGTCGCCGGCGTGGTCGCGGATGTCGTGGACCAGTTCGCGGGTCGCCCGGTCGACCGCGTCGCGGGCCGGGACGACCTGCACGAGCGCGGCGTCGCCGGCCGCGGTGACCCCGGCCGGGGCGACGGCGGTGACCCCGGCGAGGCCGGTGAGCAGGCGGGTCACCGCGGGGACGCTCCGCTCGGCGTTCCGGCCCTCGACGAGCACGATCAGCGGGCCCTGGTGGCCGGCACCGAACGCGGCCGCGATCCGGTCGTACGCGGCGCGCCGGGTGGACGCCGGGTCGTCGCCGCCGGGTGTGGTCAGCGACGTGTGCAGGGACAGCACCGGGGTCGCCAGCGCGAGCAGCGCGGTCACCGCGACGACGAGGACGGCGACGGGACGCCGGACGACGAGGTTGATCCACCGTTTCAGGAACGTCCCCCGGTGCGGGGTGACGCCGGTGCGGCGCTCCCGTCGGGGCAGCGCCCGGCGGCCCATCGAGCGCATCAGCGCGGGCAGCAGGGTCAGCGCCATGAGGACCGCGACCACGACGGCGAAGGCGGCGGCCATGCCCATCTCGGTGAGGAACTCGATCCGGACCACGGCGAGGCCGGCCAGGGCGATGATCACGGTGGTGCCGGCGAACACCACGGCCGCACCGGCGGTCCGCACGGCGTACCCGATGGCCTGCTCGACGGTTCTGCCGTCGCGCAGTTCGGTGCGGAACCGGGCCAGGATGAACAGGCAGTAGTCGATGCCGACCGCCAGGCCGATCATCACCGCCAGGGTGGGTGTGGTGTCGCCGATCGGCCGGATCGCGGAGAAGGCCAGGACGCCGAGGCTGCCGACGGCGACGCCGATCAGCGAGCCGAGCATGTTGGCGCCGGCGGCGACCAGCGAGCCGTACGTGACGAGCAGGATGAGGAACGCCAGGATCACGCCGACCGCCTCGGCCGGGCTGCTCTCCTCGGCCGGGTCGACGATCGATCCGCCAACCTCGGCGCCCAGACCCGCGGCCCGGGCCTGGGCGGCGACCGCCAGCACCCGGTGGTACGCGGCCTCGGTCGGGTCGGTCAGCTCCACCGTGGAGACCGCGGTGGTCCGGTCCGGTGAGACGTACGGGCGCTCGCGGTCGAACGGGTCGCCGGCGCGCCCGAGCGTCCCGGCCGCCGCCAGGGTCTGCGCGACCCGGGCCCGGTTGGCGGCGCTGGTGATCGGCGAGCCGTCCCGCGCGGTCAGCACGAGCTGCAGCGTGCCGTCGTCGTCGGTGCCGGGGAAGTAGCGGTCGGTGCGGTCCAGGGCCCGGCTGGATTCGGAGCCGGGCAGGACGAACGCGTCGTCGCTGAACTCCGTCCCGCGGACCGCGGTGAGGCCGAGGACGGCGAACGCCAGTCCCCAGACGACGAACACGAGTTTCCGGTGCCGGGCGCTGGCCGTGCCGAGGCGGAAGAGTAGACGAGCCATGGTGCCCAAGGATCGTGATCGGGGCGGCCGGTGTCGTCGTCCCGTGGCGGCAACTGTGCGTACCGCCGGGGCAGCAGGCCGGTGCGGCTACTGCGGCGGCGGTACGTCCGCGGCGTACACGGCGACCACCAGGGCGGCCCGGTCCCGCACGCCGAGCTTGGCCATCGCGCGGTTCACGTGGGTCTTCGCGGTCAGCGGCGAGATCACCAGGTGCCGGGCGATCTCGGCGTTGGACAGGCCGCGCGCCACCAGCGTGGCGACCTCGCGTTCCCGGTCGGTGAGCGTGGCCAGGGCGGGCGGCGGATCGGGCATCGCCACGGTCCGGGACGGCCCGCCGGCCCGCGCCGCGAGCACCGCCATCGCCCGCGGCGAGAGCAGCGTCTGGCCGCGGGCCACCGTCCGGATGCCGTCCAGCAGCACCTCCGGGTCGGCGTCCTTGCCGAGGTATCCGCGGGCGCCCGCGGCCACCGCGTCGAGCACGTGCTCGTCGGTCTCGAACGTGGTCAGCACCAGCACCGCGACGCCGGCCGACGCACCCGGGTCGGCGGTCAGCTGCCGGGTCGCCTCGACCCCGTCCATGCCGGGCATCCGCAGGTCCATCAGGACCACGTCGATCCCGCCGGCCCGGACCGCGGCCACCGCCGCCGCGCCGTCGGCCGCCTCCCCGGCGACCACGATGCCCGGTTCGGACTCGCAGATGCCGCGCAACCCGGCGCGGAGCAGCGTCTGGTCGTCCGCGACGAGGACGCGTACCGGCGGTTTCACTGCTGCGCCTCCAGGTCGACTCCGGCGGTGAGCGGGAGCGCCGCGCGTACCCGGAAGAACCCCCCGCTCCCGGCGGCGGTGAGCCGGCCGCCGACCGCGCGCACCCGCTCCCGCATCCCGATCAGGCCGAAGCCGCCGCCCGGCGGCGTCCGGCCCGGCGCGGGCAGCGGATTGGTCGCCTCGATCACCAGCACCTCCGGTTCGGTACGCAGGGACAGCTCGACCGCACCGGTCGAGTGCCGGCCGGCGTTGGTCAGGCACTCCTGGACCACCCGGTACGCGGTGACGCCGACCAGTCTGGACACCCGGCCCGCGTCCACCTGCTGCGCGACCGTGACGGTGAGCCCGTTGCGGCGTACCTCGTCGATCAGTTTGTCGAGGTCGTCTAGGCCCGGGGCCGGAGCGGTGGTGGGGTCCGCGTCGGGCTCCCGCAGCAGCCGGAGGATGCCGGTCATCTCGCGCAGCACGGCCTGCGCGGCGGTCTCCGTCTCGCTCAGCGCGGCGGCCGCCTTCGCGGGATCGGTGGTCAGTGTCCGGCGCGCCAACCCGGCGTGCACCCGGATCACCGCCATCTGATGGCCGAGCACGTCGTGCAGTTCCCGGGCGATCCGCAGCCGGTCCTCGGTCACCCGCCGCCGCGCCTCGGCCTCCCGGGACTCGAGCGCCCACCGGGCCCGTTCCTCCATGCCGGTGACGTGTTCCCGCCGGAACCGGAAGGCGGTGCCGATGCAGACCGATCCCACGGTCCACACCAGCAGGCCCGCGGACAGGAACCAGAAGTCGTCGACCGGCCGTTGCCACACCAGGCAGAGCCAGTGCGCCGCGAACGTCGTCGCGGCCGCCGCCACCGTGGTACGCCGCCCCCGGACCGACACCAGATGTGCCAGGGCGAGCTGGCTCATCGTGGCGGTCACCGGCCAGAGCAGATGCTCCCAGGCGAGGAGGACCGTGCCGCCCAGGGAGATCAGCCAGGGGAGGACCGCGTGCCCGCGGCGGAACACCAGCGCCAGGCAACCGACGGTGGTGACCGCCAGCGGCAGCCACCCGCCGCCCCGGGTCAGGGTGAAGTAGAGGGACAGGCCGGCGATCCAGACCGCCGCGAGGCCGACCGAGATGGCGATGCGGCCGATGAAGTGCACGGGCTCAGGACCGGGTGGCGAGCACGCGGTGCACCGGCATACCCCGAGACTACTATCGCCGCGCATTGACGGGCAGCCCGTCGGCTGCCTATGTTAAAGGCAGCCGAACGGGTGCCTATCGCGACGGATGGCGGAGATGGACGAGGTGTTCAAGGCGCTCGCCGACCCGAGCCGCCGCGAGCTGCTCGACCGGCTGAACAGCCGGAACGGGCAGACCCTGCGGGAACTGTCCGCCGGGCTGGGCATGGCGCGGCAGTCCGTGAGCAAGCATCTCGCGGCGCTGGAGGCGGCACATCTGGTGACCACCGTGCGCCGCGGCCGGGAGAAGCTGCACTACCTCAACGCCGAGCCGATCAACGCGATCGCCGACCGGTGGATCAACCGCTACCACCGCGAACGCGCCCGCGCGCTCGCCGACCTCAAGGCCGCATTGGAGGGCCCACCCATGACGGACAGCGCTTTCGTCTACACGACCTACATCAACACCACGCCGGAACGTCTCTGGCAGGCGTTGACCGACCCCGCCTTCACCAGCCGTTACTGGGGCGTCACGTTCGACACCGACTGGGCCGAGGGGTCGGCCATGACGTGGACCGAGCAGGGGGTCACCACGGCCGACCCGGAGCAGGTGGTGCTGGAGGCGAAGCCGTACCGGCGGCTGGCGTACACCTGGCACACCGTCACGCCCGAGTTCGCCGCGGCCCACGGGTTCGACGCCGAGTTCCTCCGCCGGGCCTCGGCGGAGCGCCGGTCGGCGGTGTCCTTCGATCTCGAGCAGCAGGGTGACCTGGTCAAGTTGACCGTCATCCACGACGGGTTCGAGCCCGGCAGCATCCTCCGCGAGATGGTCGGCGACGGCTGGCCGGCGTTGCTGTCCAGCCTGAAGACGCTACTGGAGACCGGCCGGCCGCTGCCGGACGCCGCGGAGGTGTCACCGGCCGGGGCGTGAGCGGCTCGGTAGGCTGTGGCAATGTCCGAGCCGACCAGCCGCGCCGAGCGGTTCCTGACCCACCTCGACGCCCTGTCCGGGGGCGTGGAACCGCGCTTCCTCGCGGTGCCGTCGACGCACGACGACCTCAAGGACGTGACCGTCGTCGCGTACCCGAACCTGCCCGAGGATCTGCAGACCTCGTTCACCTACGGGGTGTCGCTGGCCGAGCACGAGAGCTGGACGTCCGGCCGGCCCGAACTGTGCCTCAGCGTGCGTTCGTCCGACGACAGCTGGCCGGAGGCGCTGGGCGTGATGGCCGAGAGCCTGCGCGGCCAGTGCCCGTTCCGGTACGGCGACCTGATCCGGTTCGACACGCCGATCGCGCCCGATTCGAAGATGACCGCGTTCCTGGTCTTCGCGTCCACCGTGCTGGACCCGGAGAGCGCCCGGGCCGAGGTGGGGCCGCCCGGCCAGGAGGACAGCGACATCATCCACCTGTACGGCCTCTACCCGATCCACGACTCCGAGGCCGAGTACATCGGCACCGAGGGCCTGGAGTCGTTCTGGCGCCTGGACTGGGACCGGCACGACGTCACTCGTCCGCCCGCGGTGTGACCGGTTCCCGCCAGGGCAGCAGCAGCGTGGCGCCGAGCAGGACCAGCCCGGTCCCGATCAGCGCCGCCTTCGGGCTGGTGACCGTGGCGAACAGGCCGGCCGCCGCGACGCACACCGGCTGGGCCACCTTGGTGCTGATCGACCAGGCGGTGAGGACGCGGGCCAGGTAACGGTCCGGCGTGGCGTTCATCCGGTACGTGGCGAACGCCGGATTGAACAGCCCGGCGAACAGCGTGAGCAGCAGTTCGGCCACGATGATCAGGATCAGCCCGGCGGTCGAGCCGGGTGCGAACGGGATCAGGATCAGCCACAGGTTGCGCCCGACGCCGGCGAACAGCAGCAGCCGGTGCAGGCCGGCCCGCTTGACGATCCGGGGCACCAGGAGCGAACCGAGGACACCCGCGAGGCTCGGCACGCCGAACGCGAGGCCGTACTCCCAGGTGCTGAAGCCCAGATCGCGCAGCATGAACACGGTCAGCAGCGGCACCGCCGCCATCAGTCCGCCGCCGAACACCAGCGAGTTCAGGAACAGCGCGCGCAGGCCGGGATGGCGGAAGATGGACCGCCAGCCGTCGGTGATCTCCCGCGCCCAGTGGTGGTCGGCGTTCCGCACCGGGGGCGGCGGTTCCGGGGTACGCAGCCGGCCGATGCCGACCGCGGACACCAGGAAGCTGAGCGCGTCGGCGACCATCGAGGCGGTGGCGCCCAGCCAGGAGATGAGCACCCCGCCGACCGGTGGTCCCACCGTGTTCACGGTCCACAGCGTGGTCTCGAACCGGCTGTTCGCCTCGGCCCGGTGCCCGGCCGGAACGATCGCCTTCAGATGGGCGCCACCGGCGGCGTTGAACGCCATGGTGCCGGCCACCCGGATGATCGCCACCACGCAGAGCTGCGCGTAGGTCAGCCAGCCGAGCAGGGCGAACGCCGGGACCGAGGCGACCGCGGCGAACCGCACCAGGTCGGCCGCGATCATGACCGGCCGCTTCCGGCGGAACTCGATCCGCGGGCCCAGCGGCAGCGCGATCACGGCGCTGACCACGCCGGCCAGCACGGACAGCAGCGACACCTGGAAGTCGGAGGCGTCCAGCGCCAGGACCGCCACGATCGGCAACGCCGAGTACCCCACCGCGCTGCCCAGTTCGCTGGCCGAGTACGCCGCCCACAGCCGGCGGAAGTCGGGACGCCATCCGGCGTCCGGAGCCGCCGCGTCCCGGCTCAGCGGGCCGCCTCGATCAGGTAGAGCACGGCGAGGCCGGTGGCGAGCGCGCCGAGCAGGAAGCGCAACACCGGTTCCGGCAGGCGGGGTTGCAGGCGGGCGCCGAGATACCCGCCGACCAGGCCACCCAGGCCGCAGAGCAGCCCCAGCGTCCACTGCGGCGCGATGTCGCCGGTCGTGCCGAGGGCGAGGACGGCGTACGTGGCGGCACCCGCGATCGAGGTCACGAACGTGGAGGCCAGGACGGCCGGAGCCACCTGGGTGATCGGCGTACCACGGCTGGCCAGGACCGGGCCGAGCAGCGACCCGCCGCCGATGCCGTAGATGCCGCCGATGGTGCCGGCGGCGAGGCCCAGGGCCAGCACGGTGCGCCGGGACGGCGGCGCCGCGGCGGACCGCGGCGCCGGGCGCAGCGCACGCGCGCAGAGCCAGACGCCGAGGGGCAGCAGGACGGCGGCCACGATGAGGCGGAACACCCGGGGGCCCGGCACCGCGAAGACCCGGATGACCGCGCCGGCGACCACGCCGGGCAGCGTGCCGGCGAGCAGCAGGCGGGTCAGCGGGCCGGCCAGCCCGCCGCGGGAGCGGTAGCGGAGCAGCGCGCCGGGCCCCGCCACCACGTTGAACAACAGGTTGGTGGGCGTGACGGCGGGGCTGGGTACGTGCAGGACGCTGAGCTGCACCGGCAGCAGGAAGACCGCGCCGGAGACGCCGACCGGTGCGGTGACGACGGAGATGAGCAGCCCGGCGGCGAAGCCGAGCAGCGCGGTGTCCCAGGTCATCAGGTACGGCGGTCGAGTGACCGTACCGTGGTGGAGGAAACCGTGGCCAGGTCCGGCCGGGCTCCCAGCAACAGGGTCTGCACCCCGAGGCGGGCGTTCATCGCGGCCAGCGCGTACTCCTGGATCGCGTCGGTCGCGTTACGGACCCCTCGTATGATCACCGGGATATCGTGCCGCAGGCAGTACTCGGCGGTGAGACCGGTCCACGCCTCGACCCGTACCCGGTCGTCGTCCAGCCGGGCCCGGATCAGCTCGGCGCGCCGGTCCGACGCGGTCGCGGGCGCCTTCTCCGGGTTGACCGCGACCAGCACCACCAGACGGTCGAACACCTGCAGAGCGCGCCGCGCGACATCGGCGTGGCCGGCGGTGAACGGGTCGAACGACCCGGGGTAGACCGCGATCATGGGTGCTGCAGCGCCGGGGTCGGGAGCCGGATGGTGAAGACCGTGCCGGCGCCCAGGCGGCTGGCCACCGTGATGTCGCCGCCGTGCGCCTCGGCCAGCTTCCGGGCGATCGCCAGCCCCAGGCCACTCCCGCCGGTCGCCCGGGTACGGGACGTGTCCGCCCGCCAGAACCGGTCGAACACCTTGTCCAGGTCGTCCGGCGCGATGCCGATTCCGGTGTCCCGCACCGCGATGACCAGTCCCTGCTGGTCGAAGCCGGCGCTCACGGTGACCCGGCCACCGACCGGCGTGTGGCGTACCGCGTTGGACACCAGGTTGCCGACCATCTGGCGCAGCCGTACCGGGTCGACCACCGCCGCCGGATCGCCGTGGATCTCGGTGCGCAACCGTACGCCGGCGGTCTCCGCCGCGCTGCGGTGCGCATCGGCGACCTGGGCGAGCAGGTCGGCGATCTGGCACGGTTCGGCGTGCACGCGCAGGCTGCCGGCGTCCGCGGCGGCCAGGTCGCGCAGGTCGTCGATGATGTGCTGGAGCAGGACGGCCTCCTCCAGCAGCAGGCTCAGCAGCTGCGGGTCGGCCGGTGCGAGGCCGTCCTGGGCGGCCTCCAGCCAGCTGCGGATGTTGGTCAGCGGGGTACGCAACTCGTGTGCCACATCGCTGACCATCGCCTTGCGCAGGCGTTCGGCCTGGGCCCGGCGCTCGGACAGGTCGTTCAGCGCGGTGGCCAGGTAGCCGATCTCGTCGTTCGTGGTCACCGGCACCCGGGCCTGGTCGTCGACCGGCCGCCGGGCCGCCTCGGTCAGCGCCTGCAACGGCCGCACCAGCCGGCGTCCCACCACCACCGTGATCAGCAGCGCGACGACCAGGACCGCACCGGTGACGGTGGCGATCCGGACCGCGTTCGTGCGGGACAGGTTGAACACCGGCTCGGGGGCCACGTTGCCGGGCTCGGTGACGAACAGCAGCGCGGGCGGCGGTGCGTACGGCCGGAGCTGTTCCACCCGGGACTTCTCCAGGCAGGTCGTCGCCCGGCGGTAGGCGGGCGACTCGGCCACGATCTTCCGGCCTTCGAGCACCAGGATGGTGAAGTCCGGCGAGATGTCCACCGCCTTGTCGGAGATGCCGAGGCAGCGTGCGGTACGTTCGGCGAGCTGCTTACGGGGCTTGGCGCCGACGTCCGCTCGTGGGCCGTAATCCGCCAGTGGGCACTCCGCGGGCAGCGGTACCGCGTTGATCTGGTCCGACTGGACCGTGGGACTGCCGTCCGGGCCGGTGACGATCTTCGTCTCGATGCCGAGTTTGTTCAGGCACTGGACCTGGAACTCGGCATACCTCCGGAGTTCTTCGCGTTGCCGGGCGGTCGGCTTGTAGGGACCGACGACGCGGGGGTCGATCCGTTGGGTGCCGCCGGTGAGGCTGAGGTCGACGCGCAACGGATCGACGGTGGCGGACGGGCGGGCACTCAGCAGCGAGGGGCCCGGATGGGAGTCGGCGATGATCTGCCGGTCCTCGGTCATCAGCGTGATCCGGCGGTTGAGCTTGCCGGCCCGCTCGGCGACCACCTTCTCCACGCCGGACCAGGTGCGATGGGTGGCGGCGTAGTCGAGCAGGGTGTCGTACACGCTCTTGTCGTCGGCCAGCGAGCGGCCCTGTTCCTGCCGGATCGCCCGGGTGGTGGACTGCACGGCCAGCCACGCCGTCGCCACGATCGCGCACACCGCCACCAGCACCGAGGTGGCGAGCAGCCGTACCACCAGGCTGCGGCGGACCGGTACGCGGCGGCGGCGCATCAGCCGGCGCCCTCGGTGAGCTTGTAGCCGATGCCGTACACGGTGACCAGGTGGGCCGGCCGCCGTGGATCGGCCTCGATCTTGCGGCGCAGGTTCATCACGTGCACGTCGATCGTGCGGTCGGTGGAGTTGCGATCGAAGCCGCTGGTGTGTTCCAGCAGCTGGGCCCGGGTGAAGACGCGGTCGGGCTGCTCCGCCATGGCGGCCAGGATGGCGAACTCGCCCGGGGTGCAGTCGATCGGCCGGCCGTCCACCGACACCTCGTGCCGGGACGGGTCGATGCGCAGCGGGCCGACCCGGCGGACCGCGGTGGCGCCGGTCGCGGCCGGGCGGACCCGGCGCAGCAGGGTACGGACCCGGGCCATCAGCTCCCGCGGGCTGTACGGCTTGGTCAGGTAGTCGTCGGCGCCCAGATCCAGCCCCAGCAGCAGGTCGGCCTCGTCGGCCCGGGCGGTGAGCATGAGCACCAGCAGGTCGGACTCCTGGCGCAGGATCCGGCACACGTTGAGGCCGTCGAGCTGGGGCATCATCACGTCCAGCACGAGCAGGTCGGGCGGCTGCCGCCGGGCGTGGTCCAGGGCGCTGCGCCCGTCGTGCACCACGACGGTGGAGTGCCCGTCCGCCTCCAGGTACCGGCGCAGCACCTCGGCCTGCTTCACGTCGTCCTCGGCGACCAGCACATGTGCGCACACGACGCCGACTATAGGACGCGAACGCAGCTCATTTCGCCGTCGGAATCGTTGTACCGGTCTGACAGGTTCCACACAACCGCCCATCAAGATCGACGCCATGTGCCCAACGACCTCTTCCGTCCCGCCGGCCCGGCCGGTGTGGCCATGCTGACCCGGCGGCGCGCCGGCTGGGCCGCCGCCGTCGCGGTGGTCCTGGTGGCGGTGACGGTGCCGGCGGTCTGGTGGAGCCGGGCCGACGGTGCCGACCAGCCCGCCGGGGAGAAGATCAACGTGGCGACCGCCGAGGTGGTCCGGACCGACATGTCGACCGTCGAGTCGCTGCCCGGCCGGCTCGGCTACGGCGCGGCGGTCGCCGTGAAGGGCCGCGGCGAGGGCACGGTGACCTGGCTGCCAAAGCCGGGCGCGTCGGTGAAGCGCGGCAAGCAGCTGTACCGGGTCGACGACCAGCCGGTGGTGCTGTTCTACGGCGCGCTGCCGCTGTACCGCGCGCTCGGCAAGCGCAACACGGTCGGCCGCGACGTGCGGGTGGTGGCCCGCAACCTGGACGCGCTGGGGTACGCGATCGGCCGTCAGCCGAGCGTCGGCGAGCGGGTGTCGCAGACCCGTCCGGCGCCGGCGGCACCCGAGCCGACCGGCAAGCCCCGTCCGGGCAGCACGGCGCCGGCCAAGGCGGCGCCGGCCACGGTCACCACCCGGGTCACCGTCCGCAAGGGCGAGGGCGTGCTGACCGCGTCGCTGATCCGGGCGATCAAGCGCTGGCAGGCCGACCTGGGCCGGCCGGTGACCGGTACCGTCGCGCCCGCGGACGTGGTGGTGGTCGGCGACGCGGTCCGGGTCGACTCGGTCACCGCGGCGGTCGGCGACGAGGTCGCGGCACCGCTGATGAACGTGACGCCGACCGCCAAGGTGATCACCGTGTCGGTCGAGGCCGGTGAGGCCGGTGCGATCGAACGCGGCGACAAGGTGAGCGTCCTGCTGCCGGGGGAGAAGACCTCGCCCGGCGAGGTGACCGCGGTCGGCACCGAGGTGAAACCGCCGGACGGCGAGTCGGCCGACCCGAACGCGGCGCCGAAGCTGGCCGCCACGGTGACCCTGGACGACCCCAAGGTGGTCAGCAAGATCGACTCGGCCGAGGTGGAGGTCCAGTTCGCCGCGGAGACCCACGAGGACGTGCTGGCGGTGCCGATCGGCGCGCTGGTCGCGCTGAGCGAGGGCGGGTACGCGGTCCAGCTGGCCGGCGGCGGCCTGGTGGCGGTCGAGGTCGGCATGTTCGCGAAGGGCCTGGTGGAGGTCACCGCGGACGGGCTGGAGGAGGGCGCGTCCGTGGTGACGACGTCGTGACCGGCGCACCGGTGCTGTCGGTGCGCAACGCCGGCATGGTCTATCCCGGGGACGTCGTGGCACTGGACGACGTGTCGCTGGACATCGCCCGCGGCGAGCTGCTCGCCATCGTCGGCCCGTCCGGCTCGGGCAAGTCGACGCTGCTGCACATCATGGGGACGCTGGACCGGCCGACGAGCGGCACGGTGTCGATCGACGGGCACGACGTCGCCGGGCTGTCCGACCGCCGGCTGTCCGCGCTGCGCGGTCGGCGGCTGGGCTTCGTCTTCCAGCAGTTCCACCTCACCGACGGGCTGAGCGCCGCGGAGAACGTCGCCACCGGCCTGCTCTACGCCGGGGTGCCCCGCCGCAGACGCCACGACCTGGCGGTGGAGGCGCTGGCCCGGGTGGGGCTGGCGCACCGGGTCGGGCACCGGCCGAATCAGCTCTCCGGTGGCGAACGGCAGCGGGTGGCCATCGCCAGAGCCCTGGTCAACAACCCCCGGCTGGTGCTGGCGGACGAGCCGACCGGCGCCCTGGACACGGCGAACGGCCGGGCCGTGCTGGATCTGCTGCACCGGCTGCACGCCGAGGGGACCACGATTGCGGTGATCACCCACGACCGGGACATCGCCGCGTCGCTGCCCCGGCGGGTGGAGATCCGCGACGGGCGCCTGGTCCGGGACAGCGGAGGCACAGCATGAACCCGACCGACGACCGGGAGGTGCGGCCGGTCCGGCTGGCGCCGTTCGACATGCTCGGGCTGGGGCTGCTCGGCATCCGCACCCGCAAGCTGCGGGCCGCCCTGTCGGCGCTCGGCATCTCCATCGGCATCGCCACGATGATCGTGGTCACCGGCATCCCGGCGTCCAGCCAGGCCGCGCTGATGCAGGAACTGTCCGCGCTGGGTGCCGGCATGCTGCAGGCGATGCCGGCGCCGGATCAGGATCCGCCGGCACTGCTGCCGGAGGAGTCGGTCGGGATGGTCGACCGGATCGGCCCGGTCCAGGTGGCGAGCGCGGTCGCCAACACCCACACCGTGGTACGCCGGTCCGACCGCCTCGACCCCCGGGACGGGTCCGGGCTGACCGTGCTGGCCACCCGGCTCAACCTGCCCGAGGCGATCAACGCCCGGATCCACGACGGACAGTGGCTGACCCCGGTCACCGAGAAGTTCCCGACCGTGGTGCTGGGTTCGGTGGCGGCGGCCCGGCTGGGCTTCGCCGAGGTGCCCGACTCCGGACCCGGCCCGCAGGTGATGATCGCCGACCAGTGGTTCACCGTCGTGGGCATCCTGGCCACCACCCCGCTCTCCCCGGACATCGACCGCTCGGTGCTGGTCGGCTGGCCGGTCGCACGCAGCGAACTGGGCTTCGACGGCCATCCCACCGTCCTCTATGTCCAGTCGGTGGAGTCCGCCGTCGAGGCGGTGCGGTCGGTACTGCCGGAGACGATCCACCCGGAACAGCCCGGCCAGGTGATCGTCACCCGGCCGTCCGATGCGCTGGCCGCCAAGCGGGCCACCGAGAACACCTTCTCCGCCCTGTTCCTCGGCCTGGCCGCGGTGGCGTTGCTGGTGGGTGGCATCGGCGTGGCCAACACCATGGTGATCTCGGTGCTGGAACGCCGGTCGGAGATCGGTCTGCGCCGGGCGCTGGGTGCCAACCGGGGCCAGATCCGGGGCCAGTTCCTCACCGAGTCGGTGGTGCTCGCCGCGCTCGGCGGCATCGCCGGCACCGGCATGGGCCTGGCCGGCACGGCGATCTACGCCGCATACCACGGGTGGCCGGTGGTGGTGCCGCTGTCCTCGGCCCTGACCGGGCTCGGCGGCGCGGTGCTGGTCGGCGTGGTCGCCGGGGTGTACCCGTCGATCCGCGCGTCCCGGCTGACCCCGACCGAAGCGCTGGCCTCGGTGTGACGCGGGGGCGCGGCGGGGGGTCTGCGCCGCGCCCCCGCCGGTCACTTGCGCCGGGTCGCCACGTCCCGCTCGCAGTCGTCCACGTTGTTCATTCCGCGGGAGATGGAATCGGCGTGGTTCTGCGGGCCGCCGAAGGAGTACCACAGCCCGTCCTCGGTCGGCTCGACGTACTTCACGCCCTTGCCCTTGAGGCACTTCACCACGTCCCGCACGAAGTCCTTGGCCTCCGGGTTGGCCGGGTCGTGCTCCCAGGGCGGCAGCGGGTAGTACTTCGGGCGGCAGTCGGCCTCCGCCTTCTTGAACGCCTTCTCGTCGACCACACCGGCCTCCGCCGGGCCGCCGCCGGCGTTGCCCTGCAGCCGGATTCCCTTCGGCGACACGCCGTACCCCGCCATGCACTTCTCGTACGGCCGGATCATCACCTCCCAGTCGTCCGCGTCGTCGTCCAGCCGCTCCCGGGGGCGTTCCGGCACGGGGGACGCGGGGGCCGACGCCGGCGGCTTGCTGCCGGCGCTGGCCAGCGTCGCGATCTCCGGTGCGGCCCGCGGTTCCGGGTCGGACGTGCACCCGGCCGCGGCCAGCAGTGCGGCCGTGGTGAGCAGTGCGGCTGACCTGCGTCTACCCATGGTCGATCCCTCCGTCGGTCAGGTCACAACGGAGGTAGGATCGCGGCGCGTTGTCAGGAAGTTGTGTGGCCGGCCGTCATTCGAACAGATGCGCCTCGACCTCGGCGCGATAGTCCACGTAGATCTGGCGGTAGCGACTCACCGCACCGGCCCGGTCACCGGCCTCGAGCAGTTTCAGGATCTCGTTGTGGCCGGTGATCCAGGTCTGCCAGAGGTTGCTGTCAGGCGTCATCGCCAGTATCCGGGTGGTGCGGGCCACCACGAGGTCCACCATGGACTGCAACTCGCGGTTGCCGCTGGCCAGGATGACGGTGGTGCTGAAGTCCGCCCCAGCCGCCCCGGCGGCGAGGACGTTGCCGGCCTTCAGCGCCTCGACGAACTCGTTCTGCCGCTGGCGCAGCAGGACGATATGCGTCTCGGTGAGGTTCTCGACGCCCCACTCGAAACCGGCGCAGGCCAGCACGCCCATCACGTCGATCAGCTCCAGAGCGTTCTTCTGGGTGACCTTGGTGACGTGCCGGGTCCGGTTCGGCGCGATGTCGATCAGGCCCTCGACCGAGAGCTGGGCGATCGCCTCGCGCACCGGCGTGATGCTGACGCCCAGGCGGGCGGCCAGCTCAGCGTCCTTGATCAGGGTGCCGGGCGACAACTCCCCAGTGACTATTTCATTGCGAAGTTGCCGCACGACCGCCGCCGTGCGGGTCGGCGGGACCGCATAAGACATACCGCAAGCCTACTCACCGTGAGCAGACGGTGTGACCCGCACCCCACCCAGGTAGACCGGTTCCGCTACTTCTCTTTCGTGTCGGTCAGCGCGAGCGGCTCCGTCAGGTCGGGCGGCGCGTTCCATTTCTGCAGGTCCGATTTGGTGCACACGGCGACCTTCACCTTGGCGGTGCCGTCGGTGTGCGTGTCCCTGGGGGTCACGGTGAGGTCGGTCGGGGTCAGGCAGTATCCGAAGGAGTCGACGATGCGGTAGCTGGTGGCGTAGGAGCCGGTGTCGCCGTAGACCATCCACCCCTGGCCGGACACGGCGCCCGAGCAGGGTGTCACGGTCACGTACACGTTGGCCGCGGTGGAGCCGGGGCTGCGCAGGCACTGCCGCACACCGTGCTCGTCGGTGGTCCAGATCTTGTCCGGCGTACGCCCCACCGGAGGTGTGTCGGGAGTGATCTGCGCCGGGATGTTCCACTTCTGGTTCCAGGCGATGTTGCCGTTGGGATCCTGCTTGCAGAACCACACGATCATGTAGGTGGCGGGCTGCGGCCGGTTGAAGTTGGTGACGTCGAGACAGCGGCTGAACTGCTTGAAGTTGACCAGCTGACCCATGTCGAGGGAAGCCATTCCCGCTCCCGCCTCCGGCTGGGGCCGGAAGGTGCTGGCGTTGTCGCCACTGCCACACGCGCCGGCGATCAGCTCACTTTCGTCTCCACGGACGCGGACGTTCAGGCAAACCCTCGGCCCCGTCCCCGCGCCCACGAAGTTGGAGCCGTCGTCGAGACCCCACTGCTGGCGCGGTTGCAGGCCCAGGCACTTCTGGAACAGGATCGGGGTGGTACCGCTCACCCGCGGCACCGGAGCGTCCAGACACATCCCGTCCGGCGCGCTGCTCGTCTCCGAACCGACCAGCTTGATGTTCAGGTCCTTGGTGTACGCGAACCGTTGTTCGCTGCTTCCGCCGGGCTTGCACCACCGCATCCACACCGGAGTGTTGTCGGCCGGCGACGCGCTGGCGCCGCCGTCCATGCACAGCTGGGCCGGGGTCGTCGACGCCAGCGGGATCGCCCCGCCGGTGATGTTCTCGTTGCTGGTGCGGAACGTGTACGTCGCCTCCAGGGTGCGGGTGCCGGAGCGGTCCTCGGTGACCGGGCCGGCGGACAGCCGGCCGCCGGTCGCGGTCAGCGTCGCGGTGATGATCGGGACGTCCGGCAGCGGGCAGGTCAGCGGCTGCGGCACGTCGTTCGCGTCGGGGAACGTGTAGTACGTGATCGCGACCCGGTAGCCCCACTGCTCGGCCGGGCCGGACGCGTCCATGGCGCCGGTCAGCACACAGGGCGGGAGGTTCTCGAACAGGCCGGCGCCGCCGGCGTTGGTGGCGGCCCGGATCTGGCCGAGGGCCACGTCGATCCCGGCCTGGGCGGCCTGCATCTCCTGGGTGCGGCCGGCGACGGTCCGGGTCTCGGTCACCTGGTTCACCACCACCGGGGTGATGGCGGCGCTGAGCAGCATGCCGACCAGGATGACCAGCATGGCCATGGGCAGGGATCCCCGGTCGGACCCGGCGCCGAGGCGGGAGACGGCCCGCCGGACTCGGTGCGTCATGGTGTCGGTCTCCCTTCCTGGCAGGGGTGCGCCACCGCGGTGGACCGCGAGGTGTTGAGCGCGGTGAAGGTCGTGTCGATCTGGGCGGTGGCGCCGTCGAAGCGGCTCTTCAGCCGGATCCGCAACTGCTGGAAGTCCGGGACGAAGTCCGACGGCGGGGCGGCGGAGGCGGAAACCGACGGCGAGGGGGAGGGCGAGGCGGACGGCGTGCTGTTGGGGTCCCGCCAGGCGAACGGTGCGGCCGTACCGTCCACCACGAGGTAGGACGCGACGGTCTGGCCCCGGGCGGTGCGGGCCGGTGGTGCTCCGGGAGTCCACCTGAGCAGTTGCAGGATCCCCTCACCGTCGCGGGTGGCGGCGGACTGGTTACCGGGCTCCAGGCGCAGTTGCAGGCACTCCGTGCCGTTCGCGCTGGCGAACTCGACGTAGTAGACGATGTTCACGCCCGTGCCGACCGTGCCGGGCTGGGCGATCCAGGAGGCGTACCGGAGTTCCCGGTCGAACCGCTGGAAGCCGCGGTGCAGTTCGGACTGGACGATCGACATCTTCTCCACCTTCCCGGTGGCCCGGTAGGCCTGCAGGATCGCGGTGGTGAACAGCGCCATGACGATGCTCATGACGCCCATCGACACGAGCACCTCGATCAGCGAGACGCCGGCGTCGTCCCGCCGCGCGGCCGGCCGGCTCATGTCACCCTCCAGGTGAACATCAGGTGGGCTTCTTTGTTGCCCTTCTCCACGGTCAACCGGGTGACCCAGGTGCCTCGCTCGGTGGGATTGCCTCTGATGACGCCGGCCGGGGTGATGGTCAGCCCCGGCGGTAGACCGGTGGCCGACCAGGTCTGGCTCCCACCGCCCGGAGCCGCGTCGGCGGTCAGCGACACCCAGGCGCCGAGTGCGGTGGTGCGGTCCGGGTTGCCGGGCGCCGGGTTCGTCACCCGCAGGTCCCCGCTGTTGTCGTGGGTCACGGTGACGACCACGGTGGCGGTCGCCGTAGCGCCTGCGGCGTCCCGGACGACGATGGTGGTGATGTACCGGCTGCCGCTCCGCAGCGTGCCGGTGATCGCCCCGGTGCTCGGACTGATGGACACACCGTCCGGCAGGTCCCGGGCCGACCACGTGTACGGTGTGACGCCACCGGTGGCGTTCGGCCGGACGGTGCCGATGTTCGTGTTGATTTCGTCGGTGTAGCTGCTGGGCAGGCCGTTGATCTGCGGCGGGGTGAGCACCCGCCAGTTGAACGTCACCGCGGAGGTCTGGCCGTCGGTGCTGCTCACGGTCACCCGGACCTGACGCCAGGCACTCTGTGCCTGCGCGGGCGAGGAGACGCCGCTGATCACGCCGGTGGACGAGTTGATCGACAGGCCGCCGGGCAGGCCGGTAACCGCCCAGGTGAGCGGCGCCGTCCCGCCGGTGCCGGGAACGGCAACGGAGACCTGTTCCCCGACCTGGGTGGTCTGGTCGCCGGGGCTGGTCGCCGTCAGGCGGACGATGACGCGCCAGGTGAACGTCACGGATGCGGTCTGCCCGCCGGCGTCGGTCACGGTCACCGTGACCGGCAGCGCGGCCTGCTGGTGTGCGGGCAGGGAGGTGCCGGTGATCACGCCGGTGGACGGGCCGATCGTCAGGCCGCCGGGCAGGCCGGTGGCGGTCCAGGTCCGCGGGGTGCGTCCGCCGGTGGCCGGTACGGACACCGAGACCGGGTCGCCGGTGTAGGTGGTCCGGTTGCCGGGGCTGACCAGCGTCGGCCGGGCGTAGACGGTCCAGGCGAACGTGATGTCGTCGGTCTTCCCGTCGCGGTCGGCGACCCTGGCGACGACGGTGGACGGCCCGGCGGTGGTGAGCGTCCCGGAGATCACCCCGGTGGCCGGGTCCAGGGCCAGCCCGGCCGGCAGGCCGGTGGCCGTCCACGTCCGCGGCATCCATCCACCGGCGGCGGTGAGCGGCAGGCTGACCAGGTCGCCGACGTAGCCGAACTGGCTACCGGGGTCGGCGACGGTGGGCGGCGGACGGTTCAGGTCGAACGTCGGGTCGCCGCCGGCACTCACCAGGGTCGCCGTGACGTAGATGCACCGTTCCCGGTCGCACGCCGGCGCCACCCTGGTCACCGAGACCACGGCGCGGAAGAAGGGAACCGTGGCCTGCGGCGTTTCGGGTGCCGTGCACTCGCTGATCGCCGTCACCGCCTGCGTCCGGTCGGTCGGCGCGGCCTGCCAGCAACGACCGACGTACCAGCGCTGCTCGTACACGGCGTTGTCGGTGGTGATCCGGTTGGGGGTGGTGGGCAACGGCGCCCGCTCGCCCGCCACCGAGTTCACCGGAAGTTGCCAGTCGAAGTCCCGCTGGGTGTTCGCCAGGTAGGCCTGCACCTCGGGCGGTGCCGCGTTCCACTGCGCCTCGGTCGCGAGGTCGCTGCGGCCGGAGGACAGCGACGACGGGTCGAGGGCGCGTACCCGCTCGACGGCGTCGTTGGCCACCTCCACCGTCGCCTGCAAGCTCCGCTGGTCGTTGACCACGACCATGGACCGGGCGAGGAAGGGTGTCAGGGCGGTCATCAGGGTGCCGATGATGCCGATGGCGACCATCACCTCGAGCACCGTGAAGCCACCGTCCCGGGCGTCGGCGGCGGGCCGGCGCGGACCGGGCCGCGTCGCGGTGATGGCTCGATCGGTCCGCATGCCTTCCGTTCCTGTGCGCAGTGCCGCGGTGCTCGCCGGCGCGGGAGAGGTGACACCCTTCCATCGGCCGAACCCGTGGGCGGTTGAGGTTTCCCGGGTGGGTTACGCGGCGGGGCCGGCGTCGGTCAGGGTGCGGCGGTCGACCCCGGCCTCGTCGAGGATGCGTTCCACGGCGGCGATGGACAGCCAGTCGATGACGTCCTCGCCGTGCACGATCCGGTACCAGCGGCCGTTCCGGCGGCGGACCACCTCGACCCGCCAGACGCCGTCCGGGGTCTGCATGGCTCCCTCGACGTCGCCCACGTCAGTTCGTGGTGACGGTGGGCGCACCGGCCCCCGCGGGCGGAGCCACGAACGCCTTGACCGTCAGCGCAAGGGTCAGCCTTTGCGGGTCGGCGCCGGTTTCCGCGTTCACGGTCTCGATCAGCACCGCACGCTTCTGGCCGGAACCCTGGAGCTGGTCGAGGAACTGACCCATCTGGGTGGCGGTGCCGCTCGCGGTGAGCTGGATCGGCAGCGACCAGACGTCCTTGACCTTCTCCTCCTCGACCGGGTCGCCGACGGTGATGCCGCTGACGTCCACGCCGACGGCGGTACCGGTCGCCTGCAGCTGGCGGAGGAACGCCGGCACGGCCGGGCCGGCCGGCAGCGCCGCCTTCAGCATGTCCCGTTCGGCGGTGAGTTCGCCGATGCGGTCCTGGTCGGCCTTGAGTTTGGCGGTCCGGGTACGCAGCTGCGCCGCCTGCGTGTGTGCCGACTCCCGCTGCTCGTCGAAGCCGTCCGCCTGGCTGCGCTGGTCGGCAACCAGGATGAGTCCGGTGAGCGCCACCAGCAGGGCGACGACGACGGCACCGCCGATCATCCAGAGCCGGTCCGCGGTGATCCGCATCAGTTGCCTCCGGTCTTGCACGGGTCGGTGAACCGGCCGCACAACGCGGCTTCGGCGAGGTCGACGTTCAGGGCGAACGTGACGCCCTCGTCCTCCGTCGTCACGCTGGTGACGTACGGGTTCGCGAGCGTGGACTGCTCGGCCAGCGCGTCGACGAACGCGGCGACGGCCCGCTTGTCCGGGCCGGTGCCGGTCACCACGAGCGCGCCGACGGTGGCGGTGGTGGTCGCGCCGGGCAGCGCCGCGCCCTTCTCGTCGCCGTGCAGCTTGCCGTTCACTCCCTTGACCACGATCTGGGACGGCGCCGCGGTCGTGCGGAGCGTCTCGAGCAGCGCGCCCCAGTCGAGATCGTTCGCCATCACCGCGTCGAGTTGCGCGGACAGCGCCGTGCTCTCGTTGCGGACCTGCACGGCACCGGAATACTCGCGCTGCTTGAACTGCAACGTGGCCACGGTGTCGGTGGCGGCCTCGAGGTCACGCTCGGCCACCTGCTTGCCGTGGTACGCGAGCGCGAACCAGCCGCCGCACAGCGCGACGGCGAACAGGACCACGACCGCGGTCCAGGTGCGGGCCCGGCGCGCACGACGGGCGACGACGACCTCCGCGGGCAGCAGGTTCGCCGAGATCGTGAGGATCCGGTTGACCCGCTGCGGGGACATCTGCGGGTCGATGGGCAGCAGGGTGGTGGCCATCAGGCAGCCGCTCCCAGGGTCAGGCCGATCGACACGGCGGCGGACGGTACGAAACGGTCGAAACCGCGCTCCCGGGCCTTGCGGATGTCGCGCAGCCGGGCGGCGCTGTCGGCGTACATGACCTGCACGCTGAGCTTCTCCTGGACAAGTTCGGCGAGTCCGGGCATCAGCGCGCCCCCGCCGCAGAGCGCGACCCGGGTGACCTGCTTCTGCCGCTCGCCGGAGGCCAGGTACGTGAACGAACTGCGCAGCTCGTTGAGGAGCGGGCGGACCGCGTCGGCGGCGGCGTCCGCGGTGGCCGGCGAGCCGTCGCCGTGCAGGCCGAAGCGGCACTTCAGGGTCTCCGCCTCCGCCGCCGGCAGGCCGAGCCGGGTGGCCATGGCATCGGTGATCTCACTGCCGCCGCGCGGCACGGTCCGCACGATGAGCGGTTCGCCGTCCGCGTGCACCACGACGCTGGTCACCTCCGCGCCGATGTCGACCAGCGCCTCGACCTGGGCGTCCAGCCGGGAGGCGGCGCGCAGCAGGGCGAACGGCGCGAGGTCGACGCCGGCCACGTGCAGGCCGGCCTTCTCGACCGCGTCGACGAGCGCCATCACGGCGTCCTTCGGTACGGCGACGAGCAGGCCGCGCACGGTCGGATTGACGCCCGGCTCCTCGAGCGGGCGGAAGTCCAGCAGCGACTTCTCCACCGCGGTCGGGAGCAGGTCGCTCACCTGGAACGGCAGCGACCGGCGCATCTCCTTGGCCGGCAGATTGGACACCGAGGTCTCGCGCACCACCAGCTGCGGGTTGGTGACGCCGAGCCGGACGTGTTTGGTGGTGAACTTGCAGGCCGCCCAGAGCTGCTTGAGCGCCGAGACGAGTGCGGCGGAATCGGCGACGACGCCGCTGCGCACGACTCCGGCCTCCAGCGGGACCTGACCGAAGTTCGTCAGCGCGTACTCGTCCTTGGTGCGGCGGACCTCCACGGCGCGAATGGAGGACGAGCCGATGTCCAACCCGATCGGGGTGACGCCAGCCATCGGTTTCCTTCCTCGGTCAGCGGTCAGACGGTGGGCAGAAGCAGGTCGGTGTACCAGTCGGCAACCGGTGCCGCGGCGAACACGGCGAGGAACGCGCCGGCGAGCATGTACGGGCCGAACGGGATCCGGCTCTTGCGGCCCGCCGTCCGGGTGGCGAGCAGCGCGACCCCGACGAGGCCGCCGAGCAGGAAGCCGGCGAACGCGCCGACCGCGACCGCGTCCCAGCCCAGCCAGCCCAGGTAGAACCCGAGCAGCGGGGCGAGCTTGACGTCGCCGCCGCCCATCCCGCCGAACCAGGCGAGGCCCCGGTAGAGGAGCCAGAGCAGGCCGGCCGCGGCCAGACCCCGGACCAGCGCCGCCGGCTCACCGGCGAGCAGGGCCGCGCCGCCGAGCAGGGCCACGGCCACGGCGTACGACGGCAGCACGATCACGTTCGGCAGCCGCATCACGTCGAGGTCGATGAGAGCCAGGGCGACCGCGATCGCGGCGAGGTAGAGGTACCCGGGCAGCGCCCACGACGTCCCGAACTTCGCGGCGACCGCGACGAACAGGGCCGCCGTACCGGCCTCGACCAGCGGGTAGCGGATGCTGATCGGGGCGGCGCAGTCGGCGCACCGGCCGCGCAGCAGCAGCCAGCCGAGCACCGGGACGTTGTGCCGGTTGCGGACCGCCGCCCCGCAGTTCGGGCAGTGCGATCCGGGCCGCACCAGCGACTCGTCGCGGGGGACCCGGTGGATCACGACGTTCAGGAACGATCCCACGGCGAGACCGAGAAGAGCCGCGATGCCGAGCAGCATGGGCTGGGGCATGACGGTCCTCCCCGGGTCGCGTCGGTGGGTGGCTTCGGGTGGCGCCGGAGCCGGCGCCACCCGAAGCGGAATCAGGTGAGGGTGGCGCAGTTCGCTACGGCGGCGTTGGCGGTGGTGGCCGCCTTGACGGAGCCGCCCTGAGCGCTGTTGTAGATGTAGACCTTGCCGGTGCCGCCCGAGTTGGTGGCGCAGACCCGGTAGCTGCCGGACGTGCCGGCGCCGCCGGGGACCAGGACGTACATCATGCTGGTGTTGTCCGAGAGCGTGATCTGACTGGCCGCACCGGAGCCCCCGGCCAGGGAGAAGCTCGCGGTCTGTACCGCGGTGCTGGCCGGGTAGGTGTTGCCGTTGTCGGTGTACCACTGCTCGATCGCGCTGACCGCGCCGCGCACGTCGGACTGCGCCGACTTGTCGGCCGCGCCCTGGCGGTAGTTGAGGTAGACCGGCACGGCGATGGCGACCAGCACGCCGATGATGACCACGACGACCAGCAGCTCGATGAGCGTGAAGCCCTCGTCCTGCTTCTTGGCGCGCAGCCGGTTGATGATGTCCTGCATGGGTGGTGCCTCCAGTAGGCGTCACGGTGGGGCGGGGAATGGGCAGTACTTCGGGTTCGGGCACCCGACGTCGACCGGAGACCGGCCGCTCCAGAGCGTCAACCCTGGATGTTCTGGTAGATGGTGAACATCGGTAGGTACAGACAGATCACCATCCCGCCGACCACGGCACCCATGACGAGCACCATGATCGGTTCAATCGAGGCGGTCAGGGACTCGGCGGCGCTGTCGACTTCCCTGTCGTAGAAATCGGCAACCTTGTCGAGCATCTGACTGATTTGACCGCTTTCTTCCCCGACCTCGATCATCTGGACGACCATCTCGGGGAAGACCTTGTGCAGGCGCATCGCCGAGGACATCGGCTGACCGCCGCGCACGGCGTTCTGCACGTCCTTCATGGCGGCGTGGATGACCTCGTTGCCGGTGGTCTCGCCGACCACGGCCAGTGCCTGCATCACCGGCACGCCCACGTTGAGCAGCAGGCCCAGGTTGCGGGCGAACCGGCTCATCGCCAGCTTGCTGAACAGCGAGCCGAACACCGGCATGCGCAGTTTCGCCTTGTCCACGGCCAGCCGGAACCCCTCGTTCTCGCGCAGACGGCGTTTGAACAGGATGGTTCCGCCGATCCCGGCGCCCAGGAACAGCGGCCCGATCCACCACATGTTGTGGCTGGTGGTGACCAGGAACTGGGTGATCGCGGGTAGCTCGCCGCCGAGGTTCTTGAACATCGCCTCGAACACCGGAACGATGAAGATCAGCACCGCGGCGATCAGGACGAACGTGAAGGCCAGCACGATCGCCGGGTAGGTGAGCGCGCCCTTGATCTTGCCGCGGAGCGCGGTGTCCTTCTCCAGGCTCTCCGCGATCTGCTCCAGCGCGCGGTCGATCATGCCGCCCGCCTCGCCGGCGCGGATCATCGCGACCATCAGGCGGGGGAAGACCCGGTCGTGCTTGGCCATCGCGCCGGACAGCGACGTGCCGCCCGCGACGTCCGAGCTCACCTCGCCGACCGCCTTCTTCAGGCTGAGCGCGGACGTCTGCTCCTCGAGGATGGAGAGCGAACGCAGCAGCGACATGCCGGACGAGGTCATGGTGGCGAACTGCCGGGCGAAGATCGCGAGATCCTTGCCCTTCATCCGGCCGCCCAGGCCCGGGATCTTCAGGTCCTGCTTGAGGCCCTGACCGGCCGCGCTCAGCTCCAGCGGCACTTCGCCACGCGCGCGCAGCAGGTGCGTCGCGGCGGCCTCGTTCGGCGCCTCGACCGTGCCCTTCGTCTTGCGGCCGGTCGCGTCGATGCTGTTGTAGTGGAACGTCTTGGTGGCCGGCACGGCGTCACATCCGTCCGATGAGTCGCTGCAGTTCCTCGGCCGAGTGGCAGATCTCCAGCGCGGCCGGCAACGCGACCAGGCCCTCCCGGACCCGCTCGGCCAGGTGCTGGTCGAACGCCAACATGCCGTCGTTGCCACCGGCCTGCATGAACGACGGGATCTGGTGCGACTTGCCCTCCCGGATCAGGCTCCGGATGGCCGGCGTGGCGGTCAGGATCTCGGACACCACCACCCGGCCCTTGCCGTCCGCCCGGGGCGCCAGCGCCTGGGTGACCACGCCCTGCAGGCTGGCCGCGAGCTGGGCGCGGATCTGCAGCTGCTGGTGCGGCGGGAAGATGTCGATGACCCGGTCGATGGTCTGCGTGGCGCTCTGCGTGTGCAGCGTCGCCAGCACCAGGTGACCGGTCTCCGCGGCGGTCAGCGCGGTCGAGGTGGTCTCCAGGTCACGCAGCTCGCCGACCAGGATGATGTCCGGGTCCTGGCGCAGCGCGTGCTTGAGCGCGGTGGCGAACGTCTCGGTGTCCGAGCCGACCTCCCGCTGGTTCACCACGCTGCGCTTGTGCGGGTGCAGGAACTCGATCGGGTCCTCGATGGTGATGATGTGCGCGGAGCGGCTGCGGTTGGCCAGGTCGAGCACCGAGGCCAGAGTGGTGGTCTTGCCGGAACCGGTCGGGCCGGTCACCAGCACCAGGCCGCGGGGCAGGTGCGCGAAGCGGGCGACGCTGTCCGGCATGCCCAGCTCGTCCAGCGGCTTGATCTTGTGCGGGATGGCCCGGAAGACCGCGCCGCAGGAGTTGCGCTGGACGTACAGGTTGCCGCGGAACCGGGAGACACCGGTGATGCTGTGCGCGAAGTCCATCTCCTGGCTGCGCTGGTACGTCTCCCACTGGTTGTCGTCGACGGCGGCGCGGGCCAGCAGCGCGGTGTCCGCGGAGTTGAGCTTGCCGTAACCGGGCAGCGGGCACAGCGCGCCGTCCACCCGGATCATCGGCGGGGAGCCGACCGTGAGGTGCAGGTCCGAACCGCGCGACTCGACCAGAGTGACGAGCATCTGGTTCAGGACGGCGAGGTCGCCGGCCCGGGAGGAGAACGGCGCGTCCGCCGGGGCCGGAGCCTGCGCCGGCACGTGCTGGTCGACCGAGTGCATGCGGTGTACCGACAATCTCTCGCGGTGGTCTGACGCCTTCCTCTTCGGCATCCGGCCGCTCGGGTTTAGGGGCGGATGGTCAGACAGCCACGCGGGAGACTTCGCGGATCGAGGTGAGGCCGCCGGCCGCCTTGGCCAGGCCGTCCGCGCGCAGGTCGTACATGCCCTGCTCGACGGCGATCTCGCGGATCTCGTTCGAGGAGGCCCGCCGGATGGTCAGCGACTCGATCTCCGGCGATACCGGCATCACCTCGTGCAGGGCGAGCCGGCCCCGGTAGCCGGTGTTGGCGCAGTTCCGGCAGCCGACCGGGCGGTAGAGCGCCTCCGGCACCTTGAGGTCCTGGAACGGCCAGCGGGCGCCCTCCAGCTCCTCCTCGGTGGGTAGGTACGCCTCCTTGCACCAGTCGCAGAGCCGCCGGGCCAGCCGCTGGGCCAGCACGCAGTCCAGCGACGAGCCGACCAGGAACGGCTCGATGCCCATCTCGGTGAGCCGGGTGACCGCGCCGGGCGCGTCGTTGGTGTGCAGCGTGGAGAGCACCAGGTGACCGGTGAGGGACGCCTCGACCGCGATCTGCGCGGTGTTGCCGTCCCGGATCTCGCCGATCAGCACCACGTCCGGGTCGGACCGCAGGATCGCCGGCAGCACGGCGGCGAAGGTGAGGCCGGCCTTGTGGTTGACCTGGACCTGGTTGATGCCCTTGAGGCGGTACTCGACCGGGTCCTCCACGGTGATCACGTTGATCTCCGGCCGGCTGATCCGGCCCAGGGTGGCGTACAGCGTGGTGGACTTTCCGGAGCCGGTGGGACCGGTCACCAGCACCATGCCGTGCGGCTTGGTGAACGACTCCGCGAAGCGGTCCAGGTTGTGCTGGGTGAAGCCCAGCTTGGTCATCTCCAGGTCGATGCCGCCGGTGTCCAGCACCCGCAGCACGATCTTCTCGCCCCACACGGTGGGCAGCGTGGCGGTACGCAGGTCCACCGTGCGGTCCCGGATCGCCACGGTGATCCGGCCGTTCTGCGGCACCCGCTTCTCGGTGATGTCGACGCCCGACATGATCTTGAGACGGGAGGTCAGCGCGGCCATCACGCCGCGCGGCACGGTGTCCAGCTCGTGCAGCACGCCGTCGATCCGGTACCGCACCCGCATGTCGTCCTCGGTCGGTTCCAGGTGCAGGTCGGACGCGCGGTTCTGGACGGCCTGCTCGATCAGGTTGTTGACGTACCGCACGATCGGCGCGTCGTCGGAGCTGGAGACCTGCGCGGTCATCGCCTGGTCCTCGAGCGAGGAGTCGACGATGTCGCCGAGATCGCTGGACTCGCGCTGGAGCCGCTCGATGATCCGGCGTACCTCGCTGCGCTGCACCAGCACCGGGCGCAGCGTCATGCCGGTGGCCGCGCGGACGTCGTCGAGCGCCACGATGTCGCCCGGGTCGGTCATCCCGACGACGAGTTCGCCGTCGTCGTTGATCTGCAGACCGAGGACGCGGTGCCGCAGCACCACCTGCATCGGGATGCGCTTGAGCGCCGCCGGGTCCGGCGAGAACCCGATCAGGTCGAGCGTCTTGAGGCCGAACGCGTGCGCGGCCGCCTCGGTGAGCTGTTCCTCCGTGACCACCTGATCGTTGATCAGGACGGCCCGGACCGACCGCCCACTGCTCTGTGCCTCGGCGGCGGCCGCGTCGACCGCGGCCGCGTCGACGCCGAGCTGCTTGAGCGCCTCGAGCAACGGGCGGAACGTCTGGTCCATGTCATCCTCGGGGGCACGGTGTGACCGGGTGTACGCCTGTCCCATCGGACACCCGGACGCCGAACTGAGCCCGTCCTCCCGCGCCGCCTCACTGCGCCACTGCGGCCCCGGCACTCTCAGCGGTCTCCGCGCCGCGGAAGGTCCGGCGGTACGCCGACGGCGGCACCCCGATCGTGGACCGCAGGTGCTGGCGCAGGGCGGTGGCGCTGCCCAGCCCGGACCGCCGGGCGACCGCGTCCACCGCCAGGTCGGTCGACTCCAGCAGCAGCCGGGCGTGCGCCACCCGCTGCCGCAGCAGCCAGCGGGCCGGACTGAGCCCGGTCTCGTCCCGGAACCGGCGGGTGAACGTGCGGACGCTCATCCGGGCGTGCGCCGCCATGTCCTCCAGGCTCACCGGTTCGGCCAGCCGGTCCAGCGCCCACGCCCGGGTCGGTTCGGTGCCGCTGCCGGTGGCGGACGGCACCGGGCGCTCGATGTACTGCGCCTGACCTCCGTCCCGCCACGGCGGCACCACGCAGCGCCGGGCCGCCCGGTTGGCGACCTCGGTGCCGTGGTCGGCGCGCACCAGGTGCAGGCACAGGTCCACCCCGGCGCCCACGCCGGCCGAGGTCAGCACGTCGCCGTCGTCGACGAACAGCACGTCGAAGTTCCAGTCCACCCGGGGGTAGAGCCGGCCCAGCCGGCGGCCCCAGGCCCAGTGCGTGGCGGCCGGCCGGCCGTCCAGCAGGCCGGCCGCGGCGAGCACGGACGCGCCGGTGCAGATGGACACGATCCGGGCGCCACGGGCGTGCGCGGCGTGCAGCGCCTCGGCGATCGGCGGTGCCACCGTGCCGTCGGTGACCGTCGGCCCGGCCCCGACGCCGGGCACGATCACGGTGTCCGCGGTGGCGAGCACGGACATGTCGTGGTCGGGCTGCACGGTGAAGCCGGCGGTGCTGCGGACCGGGTCGCCGTCCGGGGTGCCGATCGCCACGGTGTAGAGCGGGGTGCGGTCGCCGGTCCGGGCCGCGCCGAAGACCTGGGGCGGCACGCCGAGGTCGAACGCCACCACGCCGTCCAGGGCGAGCAGCGCGATCGCATGGGTCATGGCCTGATTCTTACGCATGATGGCCTCCCGGCCACTCGCCGGGAGCCGGGAACTTCCGCAGACTTTGCGGGTGATCCGCCACCGAGTACATCCCGCCTGGGCCGTCGCCGCCATCGCGTTCGTGGCGCTGGTCGGCGCCGCGGGGTTCCGGGCCACCCCGTCCGTTCTGCTCCGGCCGCTGCACGAGGAGTTCGGCTGGTCGCTCGGCACCATCTCGGCCGCGGTCTCGGTCAACCTCCTGCTCTACGGCCTCACCGCCCCGTTCGCCGCCGCGCTGATGGACTCCTTCGGCATGCGCCGGGTGGTGATGTCCGCGCTGGTGGTGGTCGCGGCCGGATCCGGGCTGACCGTGTTCATGACCGCCAGCTGGCAGCTGGTGCTCTGCTGGGGCGTGCTGGTCGGCCTGGGCACCGGCTCGATGGCGCTGGCGTTCGTGGCCACCGTGACCAACCGCTGGTTCGTCCGCCGTCGCGGTCTGGTCACCGGCGTGCTGACCGCCGGGGGAGCGGCCGGCCAGCTGGTCTTCCTGCCGGTGCTGGCGGCGCTCACCGCACAGTCCGGCTGGCGGATCGCCGCGCTCACCGTGTCCGGTGCCGCGCTGGCCGTCGTACCGCTGGTGTGGTGGCGGCTGCGGGACCGGCCGGCCGACCTCGGGGTGACCGCCTACGGCGCCGCGCCCGGCGACGAGCCACCCCCGGCGGCGCCGGCCGGCAGCGCGGCCCGCAACGCGCTGTCCGCGCTCGGCCAGGCGGCCCGCACCCGGCCGTTCTGGCTGCTCGCCGGCGGCTTCGCGATCTGCGGCGCGACCACCAACGGCCTGGTCGGCACGCACTTCATCCCGGCCGCGCACGACCACGGCATGACCGAGACCACGGCCGCCGGGCTGCTCGCGCTGGTCGGCCTGTTCGACATCGTCGGCACCATCGCGTCCGGCTGGCTCACCGACCGGGTGGACAGCCGCCTGCTGCTCGGCGCGTACTACGCGCTGCGCGGCCTGTCGCTCCTGGTCCTGCCGTCCCTGTTCGCCGCGACCGCACACCCCAGCATGGTGGTGTTCATCCTCTTCTACGGCCTGGACTGGGTGGCCACGGTGCCGCCGACGGTGGCGCTCTGCCGGGAGTACTTCGGCGCCCGCGGTGCCGTCGTGTTCGGCTGGGTGTTCGCCTCCCACCAGATCGGTGCCGCGGTCGCGGCCACGGCGGCCGGCCTGGTCCGGGACTCGCTCGGCTCGTACGACTGGGCCTGGTACGGCGCCGGGGCGCTGGCGCTGCTGGGTGCGCTGCTGAGCCTGATGCTGCTGGCCGGCAAGCGGATGCGGCCGATCGCACCGGGCATCGGCCTGGCCGTGCATCACACCGCCATCAGGCAGGAACCGGTATGACCGCATTCCATCGACTGACATCACTCTTTGACTAGATTGGGAGGCCCCAACCAGGAGGTCCCCCGATGCTCAGACGCAGTCTGTCCGCCGCGCTGCTGGCGATCGCCACGGTCCTCGGCCTGCAGGTCGCCACGGCCGCGCCGGCCACCGCCGCGCCCCGGATCCTGTACTACGACGCCAGCCAGGCCCAGGAATTCCGGGCCGTGGTCGACCAGGGCGCGCAGATCTGGAACAGCCGGGCCGCCAACGTCCGGCTGGAGCCGGTCCCGGCCGGGCGCACCCCCAACATCCGGGTGTACGCCGACAACGGCTGGCCCCGCGCCTACACCACCTCGCTGGGCAACGGCCGGTGGTACATGGGCCGGGAAGCGGTCAACGACGGCTACCACCAGCCGCGCATCGCCGCGCACGAGTTCGGGCACCTGCTCGGGCTGCCGGACCGGCGCACCGGACTGTGCACGGATCTGATGTCCGGCAGCAGCGCCCCGGTGTCCTGCACCAACGCGTACCCGAGCGCCGGCGAACTGCGCACCGTGGACGCGAACTTCCGCTCGGCTGCGCTGGTCTCAGTCGGCGAGTTCCACGACTTCCAGTAGGCCGCTGAGCACCAGGATCTGGCGTACACCGCGCGAGGGGTGAGCGAGCCGGAACGCGATCCCCTCGTCGCGGCAGCGCTGGAATCCGAAGATCAGCGCGCCCAGGCCGGTCGAGTCGATGAAGGACAGGTCGGTCATGTCCACCACCACGGCGCGCGGACGGCCGGCGATCGCGTCGGCCAGCGCGACGCGGACCTGATCGACCGTGGCCACGTCGACCTCGCCGCGCAGGGCGACGGTGACCGTGTCGGCCGCACGGTCCAGACTGGTGACAAGTTCCTCGGACAACGCACAGCCTTCCGTCAGTCATCGCCGAGCAAAGCATACGAGCGCTACCGCGGTGGCGATGATTCCACGTACGGTAATCGGCACAACGACTTGTGGAAGGGGCGCGGTGTGCCGATCCGGGGCGGACTGCCACCACGCAACCCCCGTTTCGTCGGGCGGGAGCACCTGCTCGCCGACGTGCGCGGGTTGCTCGGCAACGGTCCGGTGGTGCTGCTGCCGCCCGCCGAACACCAGCTCGGCGGCACCGGGCGCACCCAGCTGGCCGTCGAGTACGCCTACCGCTACGGCGACACCTACGACCTGGTCTGGTGGATCCCGGCGGAGCAGACCGCGGGCATGCGGGCCGGGCTGGTCGGGCTGGCCCAGCGGCTCGGGCTGCCCGAGGCGCGCGACATCAACCGCACGCTCGGGGCGGTCCGGGACGCGCTGAGCCGCGGCGAGCCGTACCGGAACTGGCTCGTGGTCTTCGAGAACGCGAACCGGCCCGAGGACATCAAGCCGTACCTGCCGAGCGGCGCCGGCCACGTACTGGTCACCTCGCGCAACCCGCGCTGGACCTCCGAGGTGGCGCAGGCCGTGCCGGTGCCGGTGTTCGACCGCCCGGACAGCGTGGACTTCCTGCGCCGCGGCGCGCCGGAACTGTCCGCAGAGGATGCCGACCGGCTCGCCGCCCACCTCGACGACGTGCCGATGGCACTGGAACAGGCGGCCGCGGTCCGGGCCGCCACCGGCTGGTCGGTCGACGAATATCTGCGCCGGTACGACCGGCGCGCCGCCGAGCTGGCCTTCCCGACCCCGTTCCGGGTGGCCTGGGACCTGGCCGCCACCGCGTTGCGGGCCGCCTCGCCGTCCGCTTACCAACTGCTCGAACTGGCCGCGTTCCTGGCCAGTGCGCCGGTGCCGTGGCAGCTGCTGTGGGCGGTCCGCGGGCTGGACCTGTCGCCGGAACTCGCGCACACCGTCCGCCTGGATCGCCGGCTCAAGGCCGCCATGCGCCTGATCGGACAATACGGACTGGCCGATCTGGACCCGCCCGGCGAGCGCCTCACCGTGCACCCGCTGGTCCGGGGCATGCTCGGGCAGCAGCTCAGCTCCGACCGGCACGCGGCCCAGCTGCGCACCGTCCGGGCCATGCTGGCCGCCGCCGACCCCGGCGACCCGGACGCGCCGACCAACTGGCCCCGGTACGCCGAACTCACCGCCCACCTGGTGCACTCCGACGTGCTCGGCGGCGACACCGAGGACATCCGGCAACTGGTGGTCAACTGCATCCGGTTCCTCTACGCCCGCGGCGACTACGACAGCAGCCGCGACCTGGCCGCGCAGGCCGTGGCCCGCTGGCGCGACCTGGTCGGCGAGAACGACGACCAGACGCTGCTGGCCTCGTTCCACCTGGCGAACGCGCTGCGCGCGGTAGGCCGGATCGCGGACGCGCGCACACTCAACGCGCAGACGCTGCGGCGGCAGCGGGAGGTGCTCGGGGGCGACGACGAGACCACCCTGGCCACCGCCAACAGCGTCGGTGCCGACCTGCGCATGCAGGGCCACTTCGGGCAGGCCCGGCAACTCGACGCGGACAACCTGGTGCGCTACCGGCGGTTGTTCGGCGAGAGCTTCCCGACCGCGCTGCGCTGCGCCAACAACCTGGCCGCCGACCTGCGCCTGCTGGGCGACTTCCGGGGCGCCCGGGCACTGGACGAGCAGGTGCTGCGGCACCGGCAGGCGGTGCTGGTGGAGGGACACCCGGAGACCCTGTCCTCGCGCGGCGCGCTCGGGTTCGACCTGTTCGGGCTCGGCGACTACCCCGGGGCGGCGGAACTGCTGGCCGGCGGGCCCGCCGGCGCGCTCGGCGACGACCACCCGATGGTGCTGCTGGTGCGCCGGTACGCCGCGATGGCCGCGCGCCGGTGCGGCCAGCCGCACGCCCGGGACCTCGCCGAGGCGAACGTGGCGCTGTTCCGGCAGAAGTTCGGTGACCTCAACTCGGAGACGCTCGGCGCGATGGTGTCGCTGGCCAACTCCGCCCGGGTCGACGGCGATCTGGAGTCCGCGCACCGGCTGCTCGAACGCGCGGTGGCCCGCTATCACGCGGTGCTCGGCGACGAGCATCCGTTCACGCTCGCCGCGGCCGCGGACCTGGCCGGCGTGGTGCGGGCCGGCGGCCGGTACGCGGAGGCCCGGACCATCGACGCGGAAGCGCTCAGCGGTCTGCGGCGCAGCGTCGGCGCCGACCATCCGTTCACCCTGAGCTGCGCCAACGGGCTGGCCGCCGACCTGGTGCACCTGGGCGAGGCGCAACCGGCGCGGGAGCTGGCCGCGGACACCCTGACCCGGTCCCGGACGGTCCGCGGGACGGACCACCCGGACACCGCGGCCTGCGCCTGGAACGTCGCGCTGGACGCCGCCGACGAGACCGCTCAGCAGCAGGCGCTGAACTCGCTCACCAAGGCGTACGGCGAGAACCATCCGGTGATCCGGCTGGCCCAGGCCGGCGCCCGGCTGGAGACCGACATCGACCTGCCCCCGCTGTAGCGGGCGGGGGTCAGGGCCGCAGCGACGACTCGCGGGACAGCAGGTCGGTGAGGTCGGACGCCGGCATCGGGCGGGCGAAGTGGTAACCCTGCGCCTGCGCGCACTCCAGCTCGCGCAGCCGTTCCGCCTGGGTCGCGTCCTCCACGCCCTCGGCCACCGGCGCCAGGTTGAACGTGCGGGCGATCTGCAGCACCGCCTCGGCCACCGAAGCACCGTTGCCGCCCTGCATGGCCTGCACGAACGAGCGGTCGATCTTGACCACGTCGACCGGCAGCACACCCAGGTGGCTCAGCGACGAGAAGCCCGTGCCGAAGTCGTCCAGCGCGATGCGTACGCCAAGCGTCTTCAGCGCGCTCAGCACCCGGGCGGACTCCACCAGGTCGACCAGGGCCACCGACTCGGTGAGCTCCAGCACCAGCAGGTGCGGCGGCAGCCCGGTGGACTCCAGCACCGCGCGGACCTCGTCGACCAGTTCCGGGTTCCCCAGCTGGGACGCGGACAGGTTGACGTTCAACTCGAAGCCGGGCTGGTGCTGCTGCCACTCGGCGGCCTGCCGGCACGCCTGCTCCAGCACCCAGCCGCCGAGCTGCGGCAGCATGCCGAGCGACTCGGCCATGTCCAGGAAGGCGATCGGCGGCAGCACCCCGCGCTCGGGGTGGCGCCAGCGCACCAGCGCCTCGACGCCGACCGTGTGCTCCCCGTCCAGGTCCACGATGGGCTGGTAGAAGACCTCGAACTGCTCCTCGGCCAGGGCCAGGCGCAGTTCGGCCTCGTCCTGGCGCCGCTGCTGGGCCGCCGCGAACTGGGCCGGGTCGAACCGCCGCGCGACGCCCTTGCCGTCCGCCTTCGCCTGGTACAGCGCGAGGTCCGCCTCGCGCATCACCTCGTCCAGGTCCTTGCTGTTGCCGCGGGTCAGCGCGATGCCGGCGCTGGCCCGGATGGCCAGCACGGTGTCGCCGATCATCAGCGGCTGGGCCAGGTCACGCAGGATGCGGTTGGCCACGGTGTCGGCGATCTGGTCGTCGACCAGCCGGGGGAGCAGCACCACGAACTCGTCACCGTCCAGCCGGGACACGGTGTCGTGGGCCCGCACGGTGGCGTTCAGGCGTTCCGCCGCGATCCGCAGCAGCTCGTCGCCGATGGCGTGCCCGTACACGTCGTTGACCTCCTTGAACCCGTCCAGGTCCACGAGGATCACGGCGGTCATGGTGTCTTCCGCCTCGGCCAGCGTGTCGGTGGCGTGGTCCATGAACATCTTCCGGTTGCCCAGCTCGGTGAGCGGGTCGTGGAAGGCCTGCCGGGCCAGGACCGCGCGCTGCCGGCTCAGGTCCCGCATCAACGTGAGGTTGGTGCGGGTGCCGATGAACTGGCGGATCAGCAGGATCGCCGACACCGCGATCAGCAGCCAGGTCAGCTCCGGGCCGACGTTGCCGTCCCGGTAGTGCCAGAACGCCGCCATGGCGACCGCGGTGGCCACCGGCAGGTGGCGCAGCAGGGCCCAGCGGCGGGTCAGTGCGATCAGTCCCGCGCCGGTCAACGCGACCACGCCGATCGGGACCAGGAGGCCACTCGGGCCCGGCTGGCGGTCCGCGAACAGCAACGGCCACAGCACCATCAGTACGGAAGTCACGATCATCGCGTCGTCGGTACCCCGTCGTACGCGGTCCATCGCTCCACCGGTCTTCTGAGCCATGCTCCACCTCCGGGTGAGCACATCGGCCCGACCCCGGCCGACATGAGCAGAGCTAACCGGAAATCCAGGAGGCGAACTCGAGCGGGTCCGGGCGGGCGCCCAGCGCGCGGTATCCGGCGACCACCACCTCCAGGCGATCCAGGCGGTCCGCGACCAGGGCGAGGCCCGTCCAGGCGGCGTCGTCCGCCGGCTCCGCGACAATCCCTTTCTGGTACGCGGACAGTGCGGTCCCGTGGTCTCCGCCCAGCAGGGCGGCGTCTCCGGCCGAGGCGCGGCCGCCGGGCCGGTGGACGGTCACCGGCCCGGTGTCCCCGCGCAACGAGTGGTGCATCAGATCGAGGCGGGCGCTGTTCTCCAGGGCCCGGCGCGGCGACGGCACCAGCCGGGACTCCACCCGGGGCGGCCGTGCCCCGCGCCGCCACGCCGCCGCCAGCGCCGCCGCGTCGCCCGGGTCGACCGCCCGGTTGCGCAGGCGCCAGCGCAGCCGATGGTCCGCGTTGGCGTGCCCGGCCAGGCGGGCCACCCGCGGCTCGACCGGCTCGTCCAGCCAGGTTCCGACCTCGGCGCGCAGCGCGTCGACGAACCGGGCCCCGGCCGCGGTCAGCGCACCGCCGGCCCGCAGCCGGTCCGCGGTGCCGGCCACCGCCTCCCGCCACCGGGCGAACTCGAAGGCGGCCAGCGGATCACCGGTGGCGGCGGCCTCGGCCCGCCAGAACCGGGTGACGGCCAGGTAGGCGTACGCGCCGTGCAGCAGCCCGGACGGCGGGCGCGGATCGTCCCGCCACGGCGAGTAGTCCGGCACCGCCGGCGCCCCGACCAGGTCGAAGAGGGCGGTCACCGCGTTCAGGACGCTGTGCTGCGCCTCGTGCAGCAGCCCGACCGCGAGCGCGGTGCCGTCCGCGGGCGCCGACATGGCCACCGCGCCGTACGCGTCGGCCGAGGTGGCGCTGATCCCGCGGGCGGACGGGTCCGGCCGGACCGGGACCACCAGCTCCAGCACGGCGGCCAGGATGCGGGCGTCCGGGCGGTGCCGCTCGACCAGCAGCCGCCAGGCCGCGGTGAGGCAGGTCTGCCAGTGGGCGGTTTCCGCCGCGGTGAGCCGGTCGGCCGGGACGAGCCCGAGCAGGGCCCGTCGCGGGTCGGTGTCGTCCAGCCGGACGCGCAGCGTGAGGCCGTCGTGCTCGACGCTCAGCCGCCGCGCGTCTTTCGGAGCTCTTGCTGCGTGCCTTCCATCCGTTTTGTGCGGCTCTGTCGTCTGTGCCGGCCGCGGCCCGCCGTGGCGGAGCGCCCGCAGGCGGTGTGCCGCCCACGCACCGAACAGCGGGTCGGCGAGCCGGGCGCGGGTCTGTTCGGGTGCGGTGCGCTCCTCGGCGCACAGGCGTGCGTACCACGGGCCGGCCTCGTCCGGTGCCGCCCGGACGATCTCCCGGAGCAGCAGCAGGTGCCGGCTGAGCGCGGCCCGGCGCAGGTGGGCGAGGGTGGCGGCGTCGGGCCGCCCGGCGCCCAGCGCGGCGTACGCGGCGTCGGAGAGGCTGAGCCGGTCCACGCCGCTACAACGCCGAGTTGAAACCGGCGATCGGCTCGCCCGGCCGGGCCAGGTCGTCGGCGAGCCGGCGCACGGCCTGCGCCAGCGCGGAGTCGTCGTCCTCGGTCAGGTCGGTGAGGGCGGCCAGCGACATGCCGGAGAGATCCACCATCGCCGAGCGCCACTCGGGTTCCGCATCCTCGGGCAAGGCACCTACCTCCTGCCGGGCGGGTATTTGCCGACCGGCAACGGTCAATGTATTGCCGCCAGATTACGGTGCGGTCGCCGGGTCGGGTGATGTGGCGGCGTGGCCGCCCTGGGGGTCGCAAGAGTTTGCCCGGCCGTGATCTCATAGAACGCCGACACAGGGAAAAGTCGGCAACGGAGGACAAACTGTGCTGGGTCGAAATCTGGACGACGCCGAGGAATGGGTCCGCTCCTGGAGCGCCCAGGTCTCCGGAGGCGCCGAGGCCGCGGCGGCGCTGGCGGACCGCGTCGCGGGGCTGGCGTCATCGGCGACCGGTGACGGCGTCCGGGTCACCGTGGCCAGTTCGGGCAACGTCACCGCACTGGAGCTGACCGACCGGGTCCAGCGGCTCTCCGCTGCCGATCTGTCCGCCGAGATCCTCCGGGTGATGCGGCGGGCCCAGGCCGGCCTGTCCGAGCGGGTCGCCGATGCGGTCGACGAGACGGTCGGCGCCGACACCGAGACCGGCCGCGCCGTACTGGACAGCTTCGCGCAACGGTTCCCCGGTGAGCCGGACGACGAGCCCGCGGCGCCGGTGATGCCGTCACCGCCGCCGTTTCCGACGTTCCAGAACCGCCCGTCGCTGCCGCACCAGGCACCGGGCGGCGGGTTCGAGAGCGGTCGCGACAGCCGGGCACGCTGACGCCAGGCAAGGAAGGACGGAAGATGAACACGCCACTCCCCAGCCGGGGACCGGCGCCGCCGGTGGAGCAGATGAGCAACGCCGAGCTGGCGCGGATGGTGGAGGCCGAGCATCCGTACCGCGGCAAGGCTCTGTTCGAGCTGTCCGACCGGATCGCGGCCGACGACGACGCGGCCACCAAGGTGGCGATGCTGAGCCGGCTCCGGTCGCTGCGTGACGCCCGCCTGTTCGACCGGGTGTCGCTGGCCTGGTCGGGCATCATCGCGCTGCTCGCCGCCGAGACCACCCACGCGCGGGCCGCGGCGTACGAGGCGTTCTACGCCCTGGGGCAGGCCGAGCAGCAGGACATGCTGGACTACCTCGAGGTGCCCACGATCGAGGAGGCCCACCCGCGGATCGCCTGACGCGGGCGGGCCACTCGGCCCACGTGGCCCTACGGGTCAGTCGACGACCTTGACGTCCTTCCAGAACGCCACCCGGTCCCGGACCGCCTTGGCGTCCGGCTTGGGGTCCGGGTAGAACCAGACCGCGTCGCGGCTCTCCACCTCGCCGGACTGCAGGCTGTAGTACGACGCCTTGCCCTTCCAGGGGCAGACGGTGTGCGTGTCGGAGGGGCGAACCAGGTCGTCCCGCAGAGACTCCCGCGGGAAGTAGTGGTTGCCCTCGATCACCACGGTGTCGTCGCTCTCGGCGATGATCTCGTCGTTCCAGATTGCCTTCGGCATATCCCGAACGTAGCGCGCCTCTCGACCACCGTCCGATATGTGGGGGTTATTCAGCTCCGCTGGGTGAATCGTGGTGGGTCGTACGGACATTGCCGGGTCCGTGGGCGAAGATCTAGTGTCGACCTGGCCGTATCCCGCGACGAGAGCGCCGAGATGACCCGCCTGAGCACGCTGCCGAGCACCCTGGAGCAGGCGCACCACGCCCTGCTGCTGCTGGGCGTGCCGGCCCCGCTCCGGCTGGTGGCCGAGGTGCACGCGGCCCTGCTCGACGGCGACCTGTCCGTGCCGGCGCTGGCCGCGCTGCTGCGCGACGAGGAGCGGCACTTCACCGACCCACCGCCACCACCGGGCAGCGTGGGGACTTCCGGCGCGCTGCACACCCCGGATCCGCACACCTCGGATCCGCACACCCCGGATCCGCTCACCCCGGATCCGCTCACCCCGGATCCGCACACCCCGGATCCGCACAGCGCGGAGCCGCTCACCGGCAGCGCGGGAACCCTGGACGCCTTTCGCGCCGGAGATACCCCCGGCGCGGGTTCGGCGGGTGGTGTGGGGAGTTCGGGCGTGCTGGGTGCCGGAGGTGCTCACGGCTCGGGGTCCGGGCGTGGTGTGGGGAGTTCGGGTGCGTTGGGTGCCGGAGGTGCACACGGCGTGGGGTCCGGGCGTGGTGTGGGGAGTTCGGGTGCGTTGGGTGCCGGAGGTGCACACGGCGGGGGCTCGGTAAGTGGTGTGGGGAGTTCGGGTGCGCTGGGTGCCGGAAGTGCACACGGCGGGGGCTCGGTAAGTGGTGTGGGGAGTTCGGGCGCGCTGGGTGCCGGAAGTGCACACGGCGGGGGCTCGGTAAGTGGGGTGGGGAGTTCGGGTGCGCTCGGTGCCGGGGAGGCCCACGGGTGGGATGGACGCGGGCCGGATGGTGGCGCTACGGCCTGGACCACCGCGGAAGGCTGGCGTGGGGACGGGACTGGGCGTTCGTCGTACCTTATTTGTCCTGGTCTGCACCTTGATCTCACCCCGGCGCGGGGAACCGTGACGCTGGGGTCCTGGCCGGTCGCGGACCGGATCTGTTCGCCGGCGGCGGCGCGGGCCGACGCGCTCACCATGGTGGTGCGGATCGCGGAGATTGCCCCGATGCGTCCCGGCGCCTGCACCGCGGCCCTCCTCCGCCGGCTCGCCGAGAGCGTGCCGGACGGGGTGGAGGCGTTCGATCCGCTGAACCCGGCCGCGCTGGCCGACGTCGCGCGGGCCGCGCTGGCCGACCCGGCCCTGGCCGACGCGGTGGCCGCGGAGGAACCGGCCCGGGCCGCGGCGGCCGACCGTGCCCGCCTCCTCTCCCGGCGCCAGCAGCTGTTCGGCATGGCCACCGTCCCGCACCAGCGGGGCCCGGCGTGAGTGCGTCGGCTCGTGGTTCCGCGCCGGCGGGGCCTGGCGTGAGCGTGTCGGCTCGTGGTTCTGCGCCGGCGGGGGCCGGTGTGCGTGTGTCGGTTCGTGGGTTCGCCCTGGCGGTGATCGGCGTGCGTGTGTCGGCTCGTGGTTTCGCGCCGGCGGGGGCCGGTGTGCGTGCGCCGGCTCGTGGGTTCGCGCCGGCGGGGATCAGTGTGTGTGCGTCGGGCGGGAGTTTCGGGTGACGGGCGGTGCCGAGCTGGCGCGGCTGCGGGGTGCGGTTCCGGCGAAGCGGCACAACGCCCGGACCATCGCGGCGCTCACCGGTAATCCGGGGTGTACGCGGCGGGCCGTGCTGGACGCGGCGGGGGTGGACAAGCCTCGCCTGGCGCAGCGGATCGGGTTTCCGAGCAGCTTCGGGCAGTCCCGGTTCGCGCTGGCGCGGGGCAACGGGTTCGAGGCGATGCTCAAGGCGGACGGCTGTGCGCTGCTGCTCGCGCTGCTGCGGGACACGGTGGGGCTGGAGGCGCCGGACGTCGGGTACGACGATCTGGGCTCCGACGCCGACGACACGCTCGCCGCGCGGCAGGCCCGGACCCGGGAGCTGCTGGCCGGGGCGGCCGGGGCGGCGCTGATCGACCATCCGCTGCTCACCCTCGACGTGGCCGGTCAGCAGGTGTTCCTGGAACCGGACCTGATCGCGTTGCAGGTGCGGGGACGGCTGCACGTGGTGGAGATCAAGTCGTTCGCGGTGGTGGACGGCCAGGCGGACGGCGCGAAAGTCTCCGGCGCCGCGGTGCAGGCCGCCGTCTACGTGCTGGCGCTGCGCCGGCTGCTCGCCGAACTCGGCCACGACGAGACGCTGGTCAGTCACGACGTGGTGCTGGTCTGCCCGGAGAACTTCTCGCTGCGGCCCACCGCGGTGGTGCTGGACGTCCGCAAGCAGCTTGCCACGCTGCGCCGCCAGCTCACCCGGCTGGCGTCCGTGTCCGGCCTGATCGCCGCGCTGCCGCCGTCGGTCCGGTTCGACCTGGCGCTGCCGCCGGCCGAGCTGATCGCCGCGCTCGACCAGGTCGCCGCCCGGTACGCGCCGGAATGCCTGTCCACCTGCGAGCTGTCCGTGTTCTGCCGGCACGAGTCCGCGGGCACCACCGCCACGCTGGGCCGGCCGGTGCGGGACGCGCTCGGTGGCATCGAGACGATCGACGAGGTGCTGGCGTTCGCGGCCGGCACCGGGGAACCGGCCGCCGAACAGGCCGAGGCGGCCGCGCTGCTGCGGACCGCGGCCCGGCTGCGCGCGGAGGCCCTGACCCGGTGAGTACGCTCACCGCCCTCGCCCGGGCGCAGGCCTTCGCCTGTGGCCGGGCGCTGCCCATCGCCACGGTCCGCCACCTGCACGTGCACGACCGTCCGCTGGTGCTGGTGCCGCTGGCCATGGCGGGCGAGGCGAACGCGCCGCTGGCCGCGCTGGTCGGTACCGACCGGGCCGCGCCGGAGCTGCTGGTGGTGGCGCAGCCGCGCAACCGGGACCAGCGTTTCGCGTTCGCCGCCGCGCTGGCCGAACGGGTTCTGGCCTACCTGGACTCGTGCATCGGCGAGACCGAGGCGGTGGCCGTCGACCGCGGGCGGGACGTGCGGCACCGGTACGTCGACGCGCCGCAGCTGTGGGTGCCCAACACCGGTGGCGTCGAGTTCGTCCGGCTGCTCGGGCGGTCCACCCGGTTCCGGTCGGTGGACGGCGAATATCCGGTTCCGCCGTCGGTGCCGCTGCTCGGCCGGTGGCTGACGTTCTTCGCCAACTCCGCCGAGATGCCGGGCTCGTCGCTGCTGCTCAACGCGGTGCAGGCGCTCGGGCTGCACTGGGCGACCGGGCAGAGCAGCGTCGAGGACGCGCATCTCGCGGCGCTGCTGGCCTGGATCGAGCCGCCCGCCGGCCGCACCGGCGTCGAGGCCGCCCGGGACGCCGAACTCCAACCGCCGGCCGGCCCGGCCACCGACCCGGACTTCGACAACGCCGTGCTGGCCCCGCTGATGTCCGTCCCGGAACCCGACGTCGCCGCGCTGACCGCGGTGCTGCGCGAGCAGATGACCCCGGCCTGGGAACAGGTGTGGCGGTCGCTGGATCTGCTGCGCGCGCTGCCGGCCGGTGACCGGGTGGCCGGGCGCTGGGACGGCGACCGGGACACGTTCTCGGCGTACGTGCAGTACCTCGCGGACGGCGGCGCCCCGCAGCCCCGGCGGGACGGCGCGGTCGCGGCGGCCGCCCGCCTGCACCGGCTGGAGAACGCGGCGGGCCGGTACGCGGTGCAGCGCGCCTTCGACGACCCGCTGGTGATGGCCGATTACCGGCTCACCGGGCAGGCGTTCACCGGCAGGGTCACGCTGGCCGACCCGGACCGGGTGGACGACACCGGCAAACGCCCGGTGCTGCGCCCGCGCATCATGGTCGCCACCGCGGAACCGGTCCGGGTCGAGCCGGGTGCCACGCTCACCTCGCCGGCCCGCCCCGCGCAGAAGGCCCGGGTCGTGTCGCTCACGCCCACCCCGGCCGGCACGGACGTGCTGCTGGAACTGTCCGGCGGCATGGGTCGCAAGCTGGTCGCCGAGCCCGGCAGTGTGCCGGGCGTCGGGGAGGATCTGCTGCTCACCACGCTCAGCGAGGCGTACCGCCCGGGCGCGACGTTCCCCGACCCGGCGGACACCCCGTGGACGCACGGCGGACCGCCGGAAACCGCGCCCGATCTGTCGCCGTCCGACCCTGGCGGGGAGGACGCGGCGGGTGCTTGAGTTGACGGTGTGGGCGACCCCCTCGTCGTGCCCGCCTGGTACGACCCCTCGGCGCGACGGTTCCGTGTGTCCTGGGCGGACACCCGGGCCGGCCGGCTGAGCGTCGACGCGGACCGGTTCCTGTTCGCCACGGACACCGGCGTGGTGTTCGACGTGCCGCGCGCCGCAACGGGGGTGCGCTGGCTGCGCAGCCGGCGTGGCGTTCCCGGACTGGATCTGGCCGCCCCCGAGCGGACCTACCGGCTGTACCTGGGGCGTCCGGCGGGCAGCGCACCGACCGCCGGTCCGGAGTTTCCGGCCGGTGACCCCGCCGCCGCGGCGTCCTCGCTCCGGAGCATGCTCGACGTGGACGGGCCCGGCCCGGACCAGCGCCTCGCCCTCGCGGTGCCGACGTCGGAGTACCACTGCGCCGGCCTGGCGTTCAGCCAGGACGGCACGCTGCTGGCCGTCGGCACGTCGCACGGCCTGGTGGTGATCTGGGACCTGGCCACCGGCCGGCCGGCCCGGCAGTTCATGCACGACCTGTGCGGCGCACCGGTGCCCGCGGTGGCGTTCTCCGCCGACGATCTCTACCTGGCCACCGCCGGGCACGACGGCCAGCTCAAGCTGCGCGAGGTGCGGACCGGGCGGGTACTGCTCAAACGCGCGCACCCGGGGGCGTTGAGCGCGGTCTGCTTCGACCACACCGGCGCGCTGCTGGCCACCGCCTGCGCGGACGGCGCGGTGCGGGTGTGGTCCCGGCGCGGCGACATCCGGAATCAGATCGACGGGGTGTGCACGGCGTCGACCGGGCGGCTGTCGTTCGCCCCGGACGGCACGGTCGTGGTCGGCGGCAAGGGGCGGGTCGAGGCGGTCACCCCGGACGGGCGGCTGCAGGCGGCCGCCACGAAGGACGGCCTGCGGGTCTGGGCCGGCTGATCCCGCCGGCTCAGGACATCCGGATCAGCAGCAGGGCGATGTCGTCCGCCCGGCGGGTGGCCGCTTCGATCAACCGGGAGCACACGTCCTCGCCGGGGGCTCCGGCGTTGGCCCGCAGCACCGCGGCGACCCGGCCGATGCCCTCGTCGATCAGGTGTGCCGGGTCCTCGACCAGGCCGTCGGTGTAGAGCAGCAGCGTGGAACCGGCCGGGACGGTCCGCCGGTGCGTGGTGCGCACCGTGCGGGGCAGCAGGCCCAGCAGCGGCTCGGTCGGCGTCCACCAGACGTCCACCTCGCCGTCCGGGCGCAGCAGCAGCGGCGGCGGGTGCCCGGCGTTGGAGAACGACACCGCGTACCCGCCGTCCCGCCTGGTCGCCTGCGCCAGGACGGCGGTGGCGGCGGCCGGGATGTGCAGGCCGCGTACCGCCCGGTCGAGCTGGGCCAGCAGCGGGCCCGGTTCGTCGTCGCGGCCGTAGGCGTCCCCGCGGACCAGGTTGCGCAGCTGGCCCATGGTGGCCGCGGCCTCGATGTCGTGCCCCGACACGTCGCCGACCGCCAGCATCACCGAACCGTCCGGCTGGGCGAACGCGTCGTACCAGTCGCCGCCGACCGCGGCGCCGTCCTGGGCGGGCAGGTAGCGGGCGTGCAGTTCCATGCCGGGGATCTCCGGCAGATCGGTGAGCAGGCTGCGCTGCAGCACCTCGGCGACGTGGCGCTGCTCGTTGTACAGCCGGCTGTTGTCGATGGCCAGTCCGGCCCGCCGGCCGATGTCCAGGGCGGTGCGCACGTCCGCGTCGCTGAAGATCCGCCCCGGCGCGTTGACGAACGTGATGGTGCCGAGGACCCGTTGGCTGACCGGGGCGGAGATGGGCGCGGTGAGGTGGGCGCCGTACCCGAGTTCCAGCGCCAGGTCGACGGTCTCCGGGTTGGACACCCGGGTACGCATGTCGTCGACGGTGGCCCGGTTGTTGCGGACCGGCTGACCGCTGCGCCGCACGTCGAGCAGGATGGCGTTGGCGGTCATCTCGTCCGCGATCAGTTCGGTGAACCGGCGGGCCGCGGCGCTGCGCCGGGCGTCGTGGTGCACCGCGGCGACGTGGCGGTTGCGGCCGGCCGCGTCGATCAGGGAGACCAGGCACCAGTCGGACAGCCGCGGCGTGACCGCCTCGGCGAGCCGGCGCAACGACTCGTCGACGTCCAGTGTGGCGGCCAGCGATTCGGTGAGTTCGGCCAGCATGGCGAGCTGGTCGTGCACGGTCTCGGTGCGCCGCCGGGCGTCCTCGGCGAGCTCCCGGGCGATGCGCAGGCGCAACTCCGACGAGCAGGCGGCCGCGAGATCCGCCAGGACGGCCAGCTCGGTCGCGGTCCACTCCCGCGGCTCGGTGTCGATGGCGCAGAGCGACCCGAGGGTACGGCCGTCGGCGTCGGTGAGCGGCACACCGGCGTAGGCCACCACGCCCAGGTCCGGGATGGCGAGGTTGTCGCGGACCTGCGCGTCCCGCCGGGCGTCCGTGTAGACCTTGGGCCGGCCCTCGATCACCACGTGCTGGCAGAAGGAGTGCGACAGCGGGGTCTCGCGCTTGCCGGACCAGGGTTCGGCGAGGCCCGCCTGGCCGGGGAAGAACTGCCGCTCGTCGTCGACCAGCGAGACCAGCGCGACGGGCACGCCCAGCAACCGCTTCACCAGGCCGGCGAACCGGTCGAACGCCTCGTCCGGCTCGGCGGTCAGGCAGGCCCGCTGCAACGACTGGAGGCGTGCCGGGTCGGCGAGCATGTCCGCCCGTGCCGCATCGTCCGTCACGACCCTCACCACCCCTCGCCGTCCCGCTTCCGCGGCGCCGTGACCCCCCACAGGCTTCGCCCCCGGGGCCTCACCGGCGCCAGGCCGACCGGAACGTTACCCGGATGGGCGGGCACTTACGCCGGGTCGTGAGCGGATCAACTGGTCGGTGCCGGAGTGTCGGCGGTCGTCACCTCGGCGCCCGCCGCGACCGGCGCCCAGCGTTTCGTCCAGGCCTCCCGGCGCTCCGCGAACGCGGCGTCGTCCAGCCCGTAGGTCGACACCGTGACCTCGGTGCGCCCGGCGCCCGGACGGTCGAGCGGAAGCCGTGCGGAGACCACGATGAGGTCGCCGTCCGCGTTCACCGTCCAGGCCACCCGGTTGCCGAACCGTTCCCAGTCGCCGTCGGCCAACTCGAGCGCCTGCCGTCCGGTCGTCTCGCCGGTGAGGTACAGCGTGCGCCGGCGCCCCTGCGGTTTCCGCTCGAGCAGGAACCGCAACTGGGTCAGGAACGACTTCCAGCCCTCCTCGATACCGTCGTACCGGTCCGGGTCGGCCGGCGGCGGCCCCTCCCGGATCGCGCGCACCGTGCAGGCCTCGTCGTCGCCGGTGACCTCCAGGTAGGAGCCGTCGGCCCAGCCCATCCGCTCCGGCGCCAACAGCCGCGCCTCGGTCACGAAGATCTGCTCGATCTCCGCGTCCAGGGCGTCGTAGTCCCACCCGAACCACTGCCGCAGCACCGGGACCTGCGTGACGGCGTCCCAGACCGCGTCGCGGCCGGCCGGTAGGGACAGTTCCACGTGGTACGGCTTCAGCCTGCTTTCGTCAGTCACGCCCTCATCCTGGCCTTTGTCCGTGATCGCCGCCACACCTGTTCCGCTGTCGGATGTGCGCTCCGGTTCCGCTTTCGGATGTGGGCTCCGGGTCAGGCGACCCGGGTGCCGGTGGCGACCGGGTGCCGCCGGCCGGCCGTCATGCCGGACCGGATCGTGCGCCGGGTCTCCGCCCGCCCCAGCCCGGCATGTCGGGCCGCCGCCTCCAGTTCCTGCGCCGTGCCGGTGGCGTCCAGCAGCCCCGCGCCGACCAGGCGGCCGAGTGCAAACGCGGCCCGGTTCAGCGTGTCGTTGCGGGTGCCGACCGGCGCGCGGGCCACCCGGTCCCGTTGCGTCTCCAGCGCGACCTCGGCGTACCGGTCCGGGTGTGCGATCACGCCACCGGACCGGGGGAGCGGCGGACCGGCGATCAGGTCCAGCAGGACCGCGGGCGCGTCGGGCGGCCGGATGCCGGGACGGTGGACCCAGGTGTAGTCGGCGCCACGGGCGTGCCGCGACGGCGGAGCCACCACGTAGCCGCCCGCACCGCGCCAGTCCAGACCGGGCAGCAGGCGCACGCGGTTGCCGTACCCGGTGGGCCGGAACCAGAAATGCCACCCGCCGCCGCCCGTGCGGACCTGGGGTCCGCCCGGCGTCGCGCCACCGAGCAGGTGCCGCAGCCCGTGCCGGCCCTCGTCCGAGTCGACGTCGGCCACGTCCATCACGACGCCGGTGCGCAGGCCGATGTTGGCGTCCGGCCAGCGGGTCCACCACCTCTCGATCCGCCGCGGATCGGTGCTCGCCTCGGTGAGACCGTGCCGTAGTCGTGGGTGCTTGCCGGGCCGGTCGCAGCCGGAGTCGCGACACGAGCAACCTCCTCCGGCGGCAGGGGTGTGCACCGGCAGGACGGGGATGCCGTGCCGGGCGTAGGAGTGCGCCGCCGGGAGCAACATTAGAACAAGCGTACGACAGTTTCCGGTCAGTCGGGAGGCGTCGGCTCCCGCCCGCCCTCGGCCGGCGGCATCGCCACCATCTGCTGTTCCTGCTGCCGGATCTCCTGGTTGAGCTGGTGGGTGTGCGGGCGGTAGAGCAGATCCACCGGTCCCATGAGCTCCCGGCCCACCCCGCGGCGGCGGGTGCGGGCGGCCAGCCACGCCAGCGCCGCGAGGACCGTGCCGAGCGCCACCGCGAAGACCAGGAACGGCACCACCGCTCGCATGTCGTGAGGCTACGCCGGCCGGCGCGGGGCGATCGACCGCAGGACGTGCGCAATGTGGTGCGAGGTGCTCCAGGCGATCCAGCTCGACGAGCTTCCCGCGCCCCGGGCCGAGCGGGCCCGGCGGGCGATCTCGGCGTCGCCCCACGAGTACCGCGCGCCCTCGGCCGGCCACTGCGCCGACGTCACCAGCGTCCGGCATAGGTCGTAACACCGGTCGTCGCTGCGGCCGCCACGACGTGCCCACCGGTAGATCCACCAGTCCCGGTCGGCGGTGTACCGCAGCGTGGGCAACTGCCGGTGATGCTGCACGCCGAGGCGGTGGACCGGCGACGTGACGCCGTAATCGGCGTACCCGATCTCGCCCGCGCCGAGCCGCGCCCAGATCCGGGCGTCCCACCGCCCGACCGGAATCGGCCGGTCCGTCGGCAGGTCGTCCAGGTTGGGCGGCATCGCGCCGGCCGCCACGCTGACCGAGCGCCACGGCATGCCGCGGGCCCAGCGCAGCACCCGCTTGGCGCGCTCCTCGACCTGGTCCGCGTGCGCGACGCACGCCGTCTCGGCCAGGTCGATGACCAGGTCGACGCACTCCGGCGTCAGGCCGGTGCCGCGCAGCACCCGCTCGGCCACCGCGCTCGCCTGGGCCGGGTTGAGCGCGTCCGCGTGCGGCTGCAGGCGGAGCACGGCGCGCTCCGCGTGCATGCGTGCGGCCAGGCCGTGCTCGGCCAGGCGACGGCGACTCTCGTACGAGCGGATCACCGGCACCAGCGCGACGCCCAGGTCGACGAGGCGCTCGGCGAGTTCGAGCGGAGGCGACCGGAGGGCGTCGGCCGGATCGTCCACGGTCCCGAAGTCGACCCCGATGGCCGGTGTCCGCGGCGGCCTCTGCCGGATCAGGCCGGTCAGGTCGACGCCCGGCTCCCACTCGAAGATCGGCAGGACCTGGCCGGCCGCCCGGGAGTCCAGATGATGCAGCGCGGTGACCTCGCCGCGCCGGGGCCGCAGGATGGGCAGGTACATGCCGGCCGGCGGAGACCCGGGATGCATCATGTACCAAGAGTAGTTGTTCATGTGCTCTGAGCAATGTTGCCGGCCGGGCATGTCGTCGATTCCTCCGCGGATCTGTCGTACCGCGGCAGTACCGTCCTGCCATGCCCGTCGCGCTGCTCCCACCCGCCGAGGAAGCCACCCGCGTCATCGACGCCGTGCTGGCCGACCTGGCCACCGGCGACCATCGCGGGGTGGTCGTCGACTCGCCGCCCGGTGCCGGCAAGTCCACCCTGGTGGTCCGCGCCGCCGGGGTGCTCGCCGCCGCCGGTGCGTCACTGATGATCGTGGCGCAGACCAACGAGCAGGTGGACGACCTCATCGCCCGCCTCGGCAGAGCCTCCCCGTCGGTTGCGGTGGGCCGGTTGTCCGCGGTGGACTACCTGCCCACCGCGCGGGTCCGCAACCATCCCGCCTGCCGGGTGGGCGCCAAGGTGGCCGAGCTGGGCGCGCCCGCGATCACCATCGGTACGGCCGCCAAATGGGCCACGGTCACCCAGGGCACCTGGCCGTGGGCGATCGTCGACGAGGCGTACCAGATGCGTTCCGACGCCCTGCTCCGCGTCGCGTCCAGGTTCGACCGGGCGCTGTTCGTGGGCGATCCCGGCCAACTGGACCCGTTCTCGACCGTCGAGGTGGACCGGTGGACCGGCCTGTCCTGGGACCCGATGCAGAGCGCCGTCGCGGTGCTGCTGCGCCACAACCCGTCCCTGCCCGTGCATCGCCTTCCGGTGTCCTGGCGCCTGCCCTCCTCGGCGGCCCCGGTGGTCGCCGCCGCGTTCTACCCGTTCACCGGGTTCCGCGCGGGCACCGCACCCGGCGACCGCACCCTCACGTTCGCCACCCCCGCGGACTCCGCGCTGGACGAGGTGCTCGACGTGGCCGGGGCCACCGGCTGGGCCCTGCACGAACTGCCGGCCCGCTTCACCGTCCGCACCGACGCGGAGGCCGCCGCCGCCTGCGCCGCGCTGGCCGACCGGGCCCTGACCCGCGGGGCGACCACCACCTCCGAGTCCGGCACCGTCCCGCTCACCGCCGACCGGGTGGCGATCGGCGCCGCCCACCGCGACCAGGCCGCCGCCATCCGGGCCTACCTGCCCCCGTCCGCGGCCGGCGTCACGGTGGACACCGCAAACCGCCTCCAGGGCCGGGAGTACGACCTCACGATCGTCCTGCACCCGCTGTCCGGCCGGCAGGACGCGACCGCGTTCCACCTCGAGTCCGGGCGGTTGTGCGTGCTGACGTCGCGGCACCGGCACGCCTGCGTGGTGGTGGCACGGGCGGGGATAGCGGAACTGCTGGACGCGCACCCGTCGGCGGAGCCGGTGCATCTCAACGTTCCGGTGAAGTTCCCGGACGGGTGGGAGGCCAACCAGTCGATGTTGGCCCATCTGGCGGGGGTGAGTGGCTCGGGCTGATCGTCTGCCCCGTTGGATGCCGGCGGCGAGGATGGTGTGGGGGTCGGTCCAGCGCACGCGGAGGTCTGGCCGGTCTGCGGGCGGGCGCGCGTGACCAGCCTCGGGGTCGGCTCGACGAATCCGGATCGGCCCGCTTGCCGGGGCAGCGCGCAGCGTACCGGCGGTATTACCGTGGGCTCCATGTTCGACGGTCGGGATCTGGACGAAGTCGCACGTTTCGCGAATGACGAGCGGTCCGGTGTCGCGGCGCACGCCGCCACGACGCGCGCGCTGTCGAAGCGGTTGGCGTCGTTGACCGCTTCGGCGCGCAGTGACGACGGGCTGGTCCGGGTGACCGTCGGCCCGTCCGGGCTGGTCACCGACCTGGAACTGGCCGAGGGCATTCGACGGCTGCCGGCCGCGGAGACCGCGCTGCTGATCCTTCGCACCATGCGTACCGCGCAGAGCGCGCTGGCGGCGCTGGCCACCAGCGTGACCACCGAGACGGTCGGGGCCGGTTCGGCGACCGGCATGGCGATCATCGAGTCCTACACCGCTCGGCTGCAGCCGTTCGACGAGTGACCGCGGCGGGCACTGCGGCTCCCGCGCGTCTTCGCGGTGCCGAGCTTCGGCTGGCTTTCCATGATCTGGCACACCCGTCGGCCGCTGCCTGATACGTGTTGTCGGAAATACGACAGATCATCCGCAAGATCTTGTCTGGCGTTGCAAGGCCCTGCGGCCGGCAGTGCGCGCCACCGGCCACATAGGACCTTGATTATGACTGTAGGTGAATGTTTGCATGCTGGTCACCGGCTTGAAATAACCTGACGGTTCAATATCGGTACGGAGTTGAATAGCGAAGCAAACATGCAACTTGCATGCGCGGTTCGCCGTGCAAGTTGCATGTTTCGCAAGCTCTGGACCTGCTGCTCCACCGTCGCGGCAACAGTTTGGCCCGGTCTCGGGATTTCATTCATGGGCGTTTTTGGGATCTCACTGGCTACCCCTTCCAGTCGATCACCGGAGATGCAACTCTTCTAGCCAGCAGTAGCGCCAGCGACACGGACGGTGGTGGTACAGAATGCGTCCAGACGTTCTGGTCGGTCCGAGCGAGTGGGTGGTCGAGCAGTTCGGTGACGACGTCGCCGCTGAACTTTGGACCCGGGTGCCCGAGGCGTTGAGCACCGCGATCGAGCGCGAAGTCAATGCTCACCCCACCACGACGCAGGCCACGGAACGAGTTCTCGCCAACCCACGTTGGCCCTTGCCGTACGAGGAACTTGTGCTCTTCCTGGGCACGCTCCCCGGCGCTGAGATAATCAGCGTCCCCAAATCCGTCTACCAACTTGTCGTCATCAACGGCCACGTGGTGGTGCCGTGGTGCTACGGCCAGTCCGCGCGGGAGTCGATGCGGGAGGCCGAGGTCGGGCGCTCGTTCGGCCGGCTCGCCCGGGAACTGCTCCGCCGCTTCGGCCCGCCGTGGCGTCGTTCGCAGACCGAGGCGCCGCTGCCGCTCGATGCGATCGACGAGCGTGAAGTGTCCAAGATCTGCACCGCCATCGCGCAGATCGAGCCGACCCCCGAGGTGGTGATCGCCGGGTTCGCCGGTGCGCCGCACCTCGGCCTGGTGCGCGCCTGCCTCGGCGAGATCAAGTCGTCCGACAACGGGTCGCTCGACTGGGACCATCTCGACGACCTGCCCCTGCCGCCACCGGTCATTCCGCGCCCGCGCCGCATGCGGTTCCCGTAGGCGACGGCTGACGGCCCCGGGTTCGCGCCCGGGGCCGCTCCGTGTCGGTGACCGGTCCGCCCGCCGACGGCCGCGAGGCGCGCCGGCAACCCGGACAAGGCGGCGCGGTACGACCGGGAGGCCGACGCGCTGCGCACCCCCCAGCTGGGCTCCGGGCGAGGCGCGCGAGCGCGGCCCGGTCACGCCGGGCGAGCCGGAACGTGTCCGGCGATCAGCCGCTCCACGCCGTCCAGGATGGTGTGCAGGCCGAAACCGAAATCGGCCTCGTCGTCGTAGGCGGTCGACTCGTCCAGCAGGCCGCTGGCGGCCAGCCGGTGCAGCGCCGGGTGGGTCTCCGGTGAGGTGACCGTGCGCAGGATCTCGCCGTAGCCGGCTCTGCTGGTGTCGCCCGCGTCCACCGCGCTCAGGTCCGTGCTGAGCTGGGCCTCGCCGCGGGCGTACCCGTGCAGCAGTTGAATGATCTGCAGTTTTTGTCCCTCGTGCAGGCCGACCTCGGCGAGGTTGGCCAGGGCGGCCTCCATCCACCGCAGCTGGGCCGGCCCGGCCGGCGGGGCGCTCATCGGGACCCGCAACAGCCACGGGTGGCGGCGGTAGATGCCGAAGACGGCCCGGGCCCAGCCGTCCAGCCCGGTGCGCCAGGACTCCGGGGTGGGCCGGGGCGGCGGTTGCCCGTTGGCCGCGTCCGCCATGAACAGCAGCAGTTCGTCCTTGCTCTTCACGTACCGGTACAGCGACATGGTGGTGAAGCCGAGGCGCTCGGCGACCCGGCTCATCGACACGGCGCCGAGACCGTCGGCGTCGGCGATCTCGACGGCGGCGGCCACGACGCCGTCCAGCGTCAGTGCCGGGCGCGGGCCGCGGCGCGGGGAGCGCTGCGGTTCGTACAGCACGACGAGGTTCGGCGGAAGGCGGGAGAGGTCCATTGACCGCCATCCTAAAACTGTGTATAACCTAAACACAGCTCTACGTCATACACAGTTTATCGGGGGTTTCATGATCGCGATACGCGGGCTGACGAAGTCGTACAGGTCGGTGGCCGTGCTGCGGGGCGTCGATCTCGACATGCCGCAGGGGCGGGTGTTCGCGCTGCTGGGGCCGAACGGCGCCGGCAAGACCACGTTGGTCCGCATCCTGGCCACGCTGATCCGGCCGGACGGCGGCACCGCGACCGTCGCGGGGCACGACGTGGTGCGCGAGCCGCGTCGGGTGCAGTCCGCGATCAGCCTCACCGGTCAGTCCACGGCGGTCGACGAGTTGCTCACCGGCGAGGAGAATCTGATCCTGCTCGGCCGGCTGCGGCGCCTGGGCCGGGGTGGCGCCCGTCGGCGCGCCGCCGAGCTGCTCGACCAGTTCGATCTGCGGGACGCGGGCCGCCGCCTGGTCCGGACGTATTCCGGCGGCATGCGGCGCCGGCTCGATCTGGCGGTGAGCCTGGTTCGTCGGCCCCGGGTGCTCTTCCTGGACGAGCCCACCACCGGCCTCGACCCGCGGAGCCGGCAGACCACCTGGGCGGCGGTGCGAGCGCTCGCGGCCGACGGTGTCACCGTGCTGCTCACCACCCAATATCTCGAGGAGGCGGACCAACTGGCCGACCGGGTCGCCTTTCTCGACCACGGCGCGATCATCGCGGAGGGTCCGCCCGCCGGGCTCAAGTCGCAGCTCGCCGGGGAACGGGTGGAGTTGCGCCTCGGTGCGCCCGAGGCGGTGCGCCGGGCGGTGGCCGTGCTGGGCGACGGAGCTCAGCCGGATGCTCCGCGCGGTGCCGTCCTGGTGCCGACCGACGGCTCCGCGGAACAGGTCCGGGTGCTGCTCAACCGCCTGGACGGCGCCGGTGTGCCGGTCGACCGGGTGGCCATTCACCGGCCCACGCTCGACGACGTCTTCCTCACCATGACCCGGAGCTGATCACCATGTTTGCCGCACTCGACGACGCCGGGCTGATGATCGGGCGCAGCCTCCGGCACCACCTGCGCGCGCTGGACACGCTGCTGCTCGGCGTGCTGCTGCCGGTCTTCCTGCTGTTGCTGTTCGTGTACATCTTCGGCGGCGCGGTGCACACCGGCGGCGCCTATCTCACCTACGTGGTGCCGGGGATCGTGTTGCTGTGTGCCGGTTTCGGCGCGGCGAACACCGCGGTCCCGGTGGCGCAGGATCTGACCACCGGCGCGATCGACCGGTTCCGCTCGCTGCCGATCCTGCGTTCCGCCGTCCTGGTCGGACACGTCGTCGCGGGCCTGCTCCGCAATCTGGCGTCCACCGTGCTGGTGCTCGCGGTGGCGTTCGTGATCGGGTTCCGTCCCGCCGCCGGTCCGCTCGACTGGCTGCTCGCGCTGGCCGTGCTGACGCTCTACGTGCTGGCGATGTCGTGGCTGTCGGTCTGCTTCGGGCTGCTCGCCAGTTCCGCCGAGAGCGCGTCGTCGTTCGGTTTCGTGCTCCTCTTCCTGCCCTACCTGAGCAGCGCGTTCGTGCCGGTCGAGACGATGCCACGGGTGTTGCGCGGGTTCGCCGAGCACCAGCCCATGACCCCGGTCATCGAGACGCTCCGGGCCGCGATGGCGGGCACTCCGGACGCCGCGACGGCGTGGACCGCGGTGGCCTGGTTCGGCGGTGTCCTGGCGCTGGGCTATGCACTGGCGACGTACCTGTTCGCCCGGCGTCAGACGGCCGGTTAACCGAGGGGAGACAGGCAATTTACGACACCGCTATGCCAGATCGTTCAACAACTCTTGCCTGATCGTTGAACAATCTCTACCTTCAGGGAATCGGTGGTCGACGGAACCGGCGGACGACCATCGGGGCCGGTCATCGCCGGTCAGTTCGAGCCAGTCGCACGTACCCGCGCATCGGCGCTCGACCCCTGAGGAGTGCACCATGTCCCGTGAGTCCTCCGTACCCGAAACCCGAACCGAAACCGCCACGGCCCCCGTCTCCACCAAGCAGACCCGCCGCGTCGCCCTGGTCGGCGCCATCTTCCTGATGGCGACCAGTGCCATCGGGCCCGGGTTCATCACCCAGACCACGACGTTCACGGTGTCGCTCGGCGCCGCGTTCGCGTTCGGCATCCTGATGTCGATCCTGGTCGACTTCGTGGTCCAGATGAACGTCTGGCGGATCATCTCGGTCAGCGGCAAGCGGGCTCACGAGATCGCCAACACGGTCGTCCCGGGCGCCGGTCATCTCCTCGCCGCGCTGGTCATCCTCGGCGGCCTGGTCTTCAACATCGGCAACGTGGCGGGCTCCGGCCTCGGCCTGAACGCCGCGCTCGGGCTCAACCCCAAGCTCGGCGGCGCGCTCAGCGCCCTCATCGCGATCTCCATCTTCGCGGTGAAGCGTGCCGGTCTGGCGATGGACCGCCTGCTCATCGTGCTGGGTCTGCTGATGATCGCGCTGACCGTCTACGTCGCGATCTCGTCCGGCCCGCCGGTCGGGGACGCCCTGCGGCAGACGGTGCTGCCGGAGCGGATCGACCTGGCCGCGATCACCACGATCATCGGCGGGACGGTCGGCGGATACATCACCTACTCCGGCGCGCACCGGCTGCTGGACAGCGGCACCACCGGCCCGGAACACGCCCGCGAGGTGACCCGGGCCGCGCTCACCGGCATCGCCGTCACCGGGCTCATGCGCTTCGTGCTCTTCCTGGCGATCCTCGGTGTGGTGGCCGGCGGCGTCGTCCTCGACACCAAGGGCAACGCGACGGCGCAGGCGTTCGGATCCGCCGCCGGGGAGTTCGGGACCCGGGCGTTCGGCGTGGTGCTGTGGGCCGCCGCGATCACGTCGGTGATCGGTGCCGCGTACACGTCGGTGTCCTTCTTCGATGCCTTCTCCCACCGGCTGGCCGAACCCCGGACCCGGTCCTGGGCCACCGTCGCCTTCATCGTGGTCACCACGGTGATCTTCCTGTTCCTCGGCACCGCCCCGGCCGCGCTGCTGGTCTTCGCGGGCGGCTTCAACGGGCTGATCCTCCCGATCGGCTTCACCATCCTGCTGTACGCGGCCTGGCGCCGCCGGGAACTCCTGAACGGCTACCGGTACCCGGTGTGGCTGCTCGTCCTCGGCGGAGCGGTCACCGCCCTCACGTGGTACATGGGAGTGACCTCGACGCGGTCCATCTTCGAATACCTGGCCAACTGAGCCCACCCGCGGCGGTAGACCCATGCACGTTGGTTGAACGACGTTCCCCCGCGGTCCGGCCGGCGCGGCAACGCCGGCCGGACCGCTCCGGACGTTCCCGCTACACGTTCCGAAGGAAGGAGCCGGCATGGTTCCGGCACATCGCATCGATCTCAACAGCGACCTGGGCGAGGGCTTCGGCACCTGGCGCCTCGGCGACGACGAGGCGATGCTCGACGTGGTGAGCAGCGCCAACGTCGCGTGTGGATTCCACGCCGGCGACCCGCGCGCCCTGCTGGCCACCTGCCGGCACGCGGTCGACCGCGGCGTCGCCATCGGGGCCCAGGTGAGCTATCGGGACCTGCCCGGCTTCGGCCGCCGCTTCATCGACTACGACCCGCCGGACCTGGTCGCCGACGTGCTCTACCAACTGGCGGCGCTGGACGGCCTGGCCCGGGTGGCCGGCGACCGGGTCCGCTACCTGAAGCCGCACGGCGCGCTGTACAACGCGCTGGCACATCACGAACCGCAGGCCGACGCGGTGATCGAGGCGGTACGGCAGTACGACGCGGCGCTCCCGGTCCTGCACCTGCCCGGATCGGTGTTCACCACCCGGGCGGCCGCGGCCGGCCTGACCACCCTTTCCGAGGCGTTCGCGGACCGGGCGTACCGGCCGGACGGCACGCTGGTGTCCCGCCGCGAACCGGGTGCGGTGCTGCACGACCCCGCGGAGGTCGCCGACCGGATGGCCCGCCTGGTCACCGGCGGCGGCCTGACCGCGGTCGACGGCAGTGTCCTCGCGGTGCGGGCCGACTCGATCTGTGTGCACGGCGACACTCTGGGGGCGGTGTCGATGGCCCGGGCGGTGCGTGCCGCTCTCACCGCGGCCGGGGCCCGGATCACGGCGTTCGCCGCCGACCCGAAGGAGGACCGATGACCCATCCCGAGGCGACGGTGAGCCGGGAAACAGCAGAAAGCCCGAAGACGGCGGTGAGCCGGGAGACGGCGGTGAGCCCGAAGACGGCGGTGAGCCGGGAGACGGCGGTGAGCCGGGAGACGGCGGTGAGCCGGGAGACGGCGGTGAGCCGGGAGGCGGCGGCGGTGAGCCGGGAGGCAGCAGGAGGCCCGGAGGCAGCAGGAGGCCCGGAGGCAGCAGGAGGCCCGGAGGCGGCGGGGAGCCGGGGCCGGCTGCGGCGGGAGGCGGCGGCGGTGCGGCGGCAGTTCCGGGACGGCGCGGTCCGCCCGACCGCGGGCCTGGTGCCGGGTGCCACCCAGGCCAACCTCATCGCGGTGCCGCGGGACTGGGCCTGGGACATGCTGCTGTACGCGCAGCGCAACCCCCGGCCGTGCCCGGTGCTCGACGTGAGCGAACCCGGCGATCCGCGCACCGTGCTCGCGCCCGGCGCCGACCTGCGCACCGACCTGCCGCGGTACCGGATCTGGCGGGACGGTGCGCTCAGCGAGGAGGTGGCGGACGCGACCGACGCCTGGCGGCCGGACCTGGTCGCGTTCCTCATCGGCTGCAGCTTCAGTTTCGAGACCGCGCTGCTGACCGCCGGCATCGACGTCCGGCACATCAGCGCGGGCAGCAACGTCCCGATGTACCGCACCGCCCGCCCGTGCCGCCCGGCCGGCCGGTTGCACGGCGACCTGGTCGTGTCGATGCGGCCGGTTCCGGCAGGGCGGGTCGCCGACGCGGTCACCATCAGCGGGCGGTTCCCCGCCGTGCACGGTGCGCCGGTGCACATCGGCGACCCGGCCGCGCTCGGCATCGCCGACCTGGACCGTCCCGACTTCGGCGACCCGGTGGAGGTACGGCCCGGCGAGGTGCCGGTCTTCTGGGCGTGCGGGGTGACCCCGCAGGCGGCGGTCATGGCGTCCGGGGTGCCGTACGCCGTCACCCACGCGCCCGGCTACATGTTGATCACTGACGTGCCCGACTCGGACTACCAGACATGACGATGCGCTTCCTGCGCTGTGGCCGGGAGGCCGTCCTCGTGGAGGTCGACGATCTCGACGAGGCGCTGGCGTTGTACGCCGCCCTGCGCGCCGCCGCCCTGCCCGGCGTGACCGACCTGGTCCCGGCCGCCCGTACCGTGCTGGTCCGGATCGACCCCGCGGTGACCGACCCGCCGGCGGTCCGCGCCGCCGTGGGTGGCCTGCGGGTCGACCGGGGGCATCCGCCGGACCTCGGCACGGTGACGGTCCCGGTCCGCTACGACGGGCCGGACCTGGCCGACGTGGCGGCGCACACCGGGCTGTCCGAGGCCGAGGTGGTGGCCCGGCACACCGGCGCCGAGTGGACGGTGGCGTTCGCCGGGTTCGCGCCCGGGTTCGGCTATCTGATCGGCGGCGACCCGCGGCTGGAGGTGCCGCGGCGGGACACGCCGCGCACCCGGATCCCGGCCGGCTCGGTGGGGCTGGCCGGCCGGTTCTCCGGCGTGTACCCCCACGACAGCCCGGGTGGCTGGCAGCTCATCGGCAACACGGGGCTGCGCATGTGGGATCTGAGCAGGCCCGAACCCGCGCTGCTCACACCGGGCGTGCGGGTCCGATTCCAGGTGGTGGACCGATGACCGTGACCGTGCTCCGCACCGGACCGATGACGGTGCTCAAGGACCGGGGCCGGCCCGGTCACGCCGCGCTCGGCGTCGCGCCGTCCGGGGCGGCCGACCGGACGGCGTTCGCGCGGGCCAACCGGCTGGTCGGCAACCCGCCCGGCGCCGCGGCGCTGGAGTGCACGCTCGGCGGGCTGCGGGTCCGGTTCGACCGGCCGGCGACGGTGGCGCTGACCGGCACGGACGCGGCGCTGATCGTGGACGGCCGGCGGTGCGCACCGGACCGCGCGGTCGAGGTGGGCGCCGGTGCCGAGGTCACCGTCGGCACGCCCCGGCGCGGGTTGCGCAGCTATCTGGCGGTCCGGGGCGGGTTCGACGTGCCGCCGGTCCTCGGGTCCCGCTCCACGGATCACCTCGGCGGTGTGGGGCCGCCGCGCCCGGCCGTCGGCGACGTGCTGCCGATCGGTGCGGCGTCCGCGCCTGAGCCGGACCCGACCACCGCTGCGGGACCCGCTCCGGCCGAGGCGCCCGCTGCGGGACCCGCTCCGGCAGAGGCGCCCGCCGCGGGACCCGCTCCGGCCGAGGCGCCCGGCGCGGCGGTGGTCCTGGAGGTGGATCTCGGGCCGCGGGACGACTGGTTCACCGCCGAGGCGGTGGCGGCGTTCCTCGGCGGCGAGTTCACCGTCACCCCGGCCGGCAACGCGGTCGGGCTGCGCCTGGCCGGGCCGGTACTGACCCGGGCACGACCCGAGGAACTGCCCAGCGAGGGCGTGGTCCGCGGCGCGGTCCAGGTGCCGCCGGACGGCCGGCCGATCATCTTCCAGGCCGACCACCCGGTCACCGGCGGCTACCCGGTGATCGCCGTCCTGACACCCCCGGCCGCCGACCTGGCCGCCCAGATCCGGCCCGGCGGCAAGGTCCGCTTTGCCGAAGCCCCCGACCGTCCGGGGAGGTCTGACCGGTCGCGGACGGGGGACGGCTGACCGCCGGCGACCTGGGGCTGGTTGACTGGACGGGTGGACGCAGGGCAGGCGAACAAGGCGGAACCGGCCGCGGACGAACCCCCGGCGGTGGGCTCGGCGGCCCGTGCCGTGGCGGAACTGCGCAACCAGATGATCGACGGGGAACTCGCGCCGGGCACCCGGCTGTCCGAAACCTCGTTCACCGGCTCGCTGAAGGTGTCCCGCAACACGCTGCGGGAGGCGTTCTCCACGCTGATCGAGGAGGGCCTGCTGGTCCGGCGCCCGCACCGGGGGGTGTTCGTGGCCACGCTCAGCCCGGCCCAGATCGCCGACATCTACCGGGTCCGTGGGCTGCTGGAATGCACCGCGCTGCGGCAGGCGCCGACCGATCCGCCGCGGGCCGGGGCGATGCGGGCCGCGGTCGGGGACGCCCGGGCGGCGGCGTCGGCCGGGGACTGGCGGGCCGTGGCCACCGCCAACATGCACTTCCACGAGCAGATCGTGGCGCTGGCCGGCAGCCCGCGGCTGGACTCGTGGATGCGCCAGCTCACCGCGGAGCTGCGGCTGGCCTTCGCCGCGGTCCCGGACATGCGGGGCCTGCACAGCCCGTTCGTGGACATGAACGACGAGATCACCCGGGCGTACGAGGGCGGCGACACGGAACGGGCCGCCGACATGCTGCGCGACTATCTGCTCACCTCGGAGCGGGTGGTGCTGGGCGCCCTCCCGTGACGGCCACGCCGACCCGTACCGGAATCCTCAGGAGGTTGCATGTCGCTGGATGACTTCGCCCGCTACCCGCTGCTGTTCGGCCCGTCGCCGGTGCACCGCCTGGACCGGCTCACCCGGCACCTGGGCGGCGCCACGGTCTGGGCGAAGCGGGAGGACTGCAACTCCGGCATCGCGTACGGCGGCAACAAGACCCGCAAGCTGGAGTACCTGGTCGCGGACGCGCTGGCGCAGGGCTGCGACACGCTGGTCTCGATCGGCGGCGTGCAGTCGAACCACACCCGGCAGGTGGCGGCCGTCGCGGCGTACGCCGGCCTGAAGTGTGTCCTGGTCCAGGAGAGCTGGGTGGACTGGCCGGACAGCGTCTACGACAAGGTCGGCAACATCCTGATCAGCCGGCTGGCCGGTGCGGACGTGCGGCTGGTCCGGGCCGGGTTCGGCATCGGCTTCAAGGAGAGCTGGGACGCCGCGCTGGCCGAGGTGACGGCGGCCGGCGGGAAGCCGTACCCGATCCCGGCCGGGGCGTCCGACCACCGCCTGGGCGGGCTGGGGTTCGCCGGCTGGGCCGCGGAGGTCGAGCAGCAGGAGCGGGCTTTGGGCGTCTTCTTCGACACGATCGTCGTCTGCTCGGTCACCGGCAGCACCCAGGCCGGCATGATCGCCGGTTTCGCGGGGCAGGAACGGCCCCGGCGGGTGCTCGGGATCGACGGTTCCGCGAAGCCGGCCGAGACCCGCGACCAGGTGGCCCGGATCGCCCGGAACACCGCCCGGCTGGTCGGCCTGGAGCGGGACCTGCGGGACGACGAGATCCTGCTGGACGACCGGTACCACGCCGGCGTGTACGGCATCCCGGACGAGTCCACCCTGGACGCCATGCGGGTCGCGGCGCGCACCGAGGGCATGGTCACCGACCCGGTGTACGAGGGCAAGTCGATGGCCGGGCTGATCGACCTGGTCACCCGCGGCGAGATCGAGCGCGGTTCGCACGTCCTGTACGCCCACCTCGGCGGGCAACCGGCGCTCAACGCGTACAGCGCCCTGTTCTCGTGACGTCGTCGTACGTGGTCACCGGCGGCGGTCGCGGGGTGGGCCGGGCGATCGTAGAGCGCCTGCTCGGTGCGCGGGACACCGTGGTGGTGCTGGAGTTCGACGCGGCGGCGGTCGCCTGGGCGGAAACCCATCCGGCGGCGGACCGGATCGTGCCGGTGCTCGGGGACGCCGCCGACGAGGCGGTTGCCGAACGCGCGGCGGGCGCCGCGGTGTCGGCCGCGCCGCTCGCCGGGTGGGTGAACAACGCCGCGGTGTTCCGGGACGCGTGGCTGCACGAGACGCCGGCGGCCCGGGTGGCGGAGCTGATCGGGGACAACCTGCGTCCGGCGGTGACCGGCTGCGCGGTGGCGATCCGTCGGTTCCTGGCGGCGGGCGGACCCGGCGCGATCGTCAACGTGTCGTCGCACCAGGCTCAGCGGCCGGTGCGCGGCGCGCTCGCGTACGCCACCGCGAAGGCCGCCGTGGAGGGTCTGACCCGGGCGCTCGCCGTCGACTACGGGCCGCGGGGCATCCGCACGAACGCGGTGGCGCTCGGCTCGATCGCCACCGAACGCTCCGACGCGTACCTCGGCGGGTTGGCTCCGGACGCCGCCGAGAGGTTCCGGCGCGAGATCCGGTCGGTGCAGCCGCTGGGCCGGATGGGCCGCACCGACGAGGTCGCGGACGCGGTGGCGTTCCTGGTGTCGGACGCGGCGAGCTTCGTCAACGGCGCGGTCCTGCCGGTCGACGGTGGCCGCTCGGCGGTCGGCCGCGATCCCGAGGAAGCCTGACCGCGACCGCCCGCTCAGGCGATCAGCTGCTCGATCAGCGCCCACACGCTGCCGGCCGCCGCGGTCACGCCGCCGACCGACGCGGCCCGCCGCCGGATCCGGTCGACGTACCCCTCGAGCTTCTCCGGGTCGGGGTCCGCGCGCCGGACCTCCGCCTCCAGCTCGTCCAGGTCCCGCCGGACCAGCGGGGCCTGGGGCACCTGCCCGATGCCGGCCTCGACCAGCCGGCGCAGGTGCGCCACGGCGGCGAGCACGTCGGGACCGTGCGCGGACCCGACGATCGGCCCGCCGTACTGGTTCGCGGTCGCGCCGGTGCCCATCGCGAGGGCGCCGTTCACGTCGCCGGTGATGTGCAGGTCGTGATCCCTCATGACTGCTTCGGTCCCTTCGGGGTGGAGGCGGTGGCGGTCGCACCGGTGCCCATGGCGAACGATCCGTTGACGTCGCCGTTGATCGTGGCGGTCCAGTTCTGGGTGAACTTCGTGCGGAACTCGGAGGTGTCCACGCCCTCGGCGGTGAGGAACTCGATCACCGCCTCGGCGATGCGCCGCTCGATCAGCCGCAGGTACTTCTCCGAGTCGAGCCGCTGCACGTAGCTGGCGAAGGTCTTCCGCGAGGCGATCTCCCGTACGTCCACCCGGGCGCCGAAGTCGTACACCGGCTCGCGCTGGGACTCGGTGTCCGCCCGGGTCATGCTGCCGTTCAGCTGCAGGTGGCGCCGGATCGCGCGGGCCAGTCCGACCGGTGCCGTCACGACGCCCACCGCGAACTCCTGGACCGCCTCGCGCAGCGCGGTGTTCATGGTCGAGTCGCCGCTCAGCGCGTACCGGTCGATGTCGAGGTACTGCTGCCGCAGCGGGCCGAGCACGGTCTCCACCACCTCGACGTAGAGCATCCCGCCCTCGACCGCGATGTGGGTGAACGCGGTGGCCACCACGCTCTGGTGTTCACTGGGCATGATGGTCTGGCCGTCCGCCGCGACCGCGGGTTTCTCCTGCGCGCCGACCGAGGCGCGCAGGAAGTGCCGGGCGCTGGTCTGCGGGAACCGGATGATGGCGTCGACGGCTTCGCCGGTGGCGAACGCGTAGGGCAACCGGACCTGCTGGTCGATCAGCGGGTAGCCGTGCCAGCGGGTGCCGGCGGCGACCACCTGGTCGCGCAGTTGCAGGCCGGTCATCCGCTCCTGTTCGGGCAGGTCCCGGGAGCGCAGCGCGGCGAGGCGCTGGCGGACGTGCGCGACCAGCGCGACCGGGTCGACCCGGACCGGGCGGGGTGGCACGCCGTCCGGGGGTTCCTCGTCCGGCCGCAGTTCCACCACGATGGACCAGGCGTCGACCCGGTTCCCGGCGCCGACGAACGGTTCGAAGCCGGAGTGCAGCACCACGTTTCCGTGCTGGGCCCGGCTCACCGTGCCGACCCGGTGTTCCACGTCGGTGCGCGGCAGCCGGGGCGGCCGGACCGGCGCGCCGGGTGCGAGTTCGGTGATGATCGTGTTGATCATGCGGTGCCGCGCCCAGGTCAGCACCCCGAGCAGGACCAGAGCCAGAACCACGAGGCCCACGAGGTACGTCCGGACGGAACCGCCGTCCGGGGCGAGCGCCGGGGTGTCCGCGTACCCGTACCCGTACCCGCTCGACGACCCGGCCAGGTTGAGCACCGCCACCAGCGGTCCGGCCAGGCAGCTGAGCGCCGTCAGGCCGACCAGCGCCACCAGGACGAACTTCCACACCGGCCAGCGCTTCTGCCGCCGGGCCAGGGTGGGCAGCGCGACCAGCAGGGCGAGCGTCACCAGCGACAGGGTGACCATGGGCGCGATCACCATGGCGGCCAGCAGGGTGACGCAGAGGGCGGCGTTGCGGGCCGCCCACAGGCGCCGGGCCTGGAAGCAGTGGCGCAGCACGGCCTCCACGTCGTAGCCGATGGCCGGGATCACCGCACGGTGGCTGTCCGCGACGATCTCCCGGATCGCCCGGTCGGCGAAGTCCTCGTCGATGTACGCCGCACCGCACAGGTAGCGGGTGGTGGAGCTGAGGCGCTCCGGTGACGACCGGGACAGGCCGTCGTCGTGCTCGAACAGTTCCGCGTGGTGGTCGTCGAGGTGGCGGGCGCCGGTGGTGTCCGGGGACGCAGTCATGGCCAGGTTCCTGTCGGCAGGGTCGCGACGGTGCCGCGGCGATTCAGGAGCCGAAAGTAATGGCCCGGTGGCTTTCGGCGACATCGACCGTTCAGGGGGCCGGGCGCCTCCGATGTGGCCGCCGTCGCACAACCGAACACCGTCCGTTGTGGGGCCGAACACCCAGTGTCGTCGACGCCGCGACGTGGTGAGCATGGGTCCGTCGGCGTCGACTGTGGAGACGCCGCACACCGGAAGTGGAGTACGACATGTGGACCTGCAGCGCGTGCGGCGAGACCAATGCGGGTGACGCCGCGGTCTGTGCGGTCTGTGCCCGTCCGGCACCGGCCGCGTCCCCTCGCCCGTCGTCCGGGGACCCGACGCTGCCGGCCGGCCCGGCGCCGGTCGCGGACCGGTATGTGGCCCCTCGACCGCGGCCGGCCTGGCGGTGGCCGGCCCTGGTCGGCCTGGTCGTGCTGGCCCTGACCGCGGTGATCCTGGTGCCGCGCCTGACCGGCCCGGGTGCGGACGGCCCGCCCACCGGCGGCAGCGGGGCGGCGGACGACGGCGTGGTGCCGCCGGAGGAGACGGTTCCGCCGCTGCCGGACGAGACCGAGCCGACGCCGGATCTCCCGCCGGACCAGACCGAGCCCACCCCGGAGGTGCCCGAGCCCACGCCGGAGGTGCCGGATCAGGTGGGCCTCGTCCGGATCGACGCCGGTCTGCCGGATCCGCCCGCCGCCGAGGTGGCGCGCGTGTTCGACACCTACTTCTCCGGGATCAACACCAAGGACTACGACTCGGTGCGCCCGGTGCTGGACCCGGCCGGCGTGGTCGACCCGACCGACGACGCGCAGATGGCCGTGTTCGCCGAGGGCACCGCCACCACCCAGGATTCGGACATCACGCTCCGCTCGATCGAGGGCGCGGACGGTGACCCGGTCCGGGCACTGGTCACGTTCCGCAGCCGGCAGGACGCCGGCGACGGCCCGAAGGGCCGGTCCCAGGAGACCTGCACGCACTGGCAGATCCGGTACGACCTGAGCCACGACACCACCGCCGGCTACCGCATCGTCCGCGGCAAGGCCACCGACCGGCCCTGTTGAGGGTGGCCGGGCCGAGGGTCGCGGGTGCGGCGGCACACATCGGCTAACCTGCGAAGAATGTCGACGCCGCCGGAACCGACGCCGCCGGAGTCGCCGACCGTCATCCGCGATCGGGCCGTCTCGGTGGCCGACTACCTGCTGGCCGTCCGGGCCCAGATGGACCGGCCGGCGCGCACCGTGCCGCCCGACACGTTCTGGCTCGACACCCTGCCCGACCACCCGGCGTGCCAGGCCGGACCGTCCGCCGACGGCATCTCCTGGCTGCGGGTCGGCCTGCCGGAGCTGCCCCCGCCGGTCCCGGTGCCGGCCGAGCTGCGCCGCCGCCTGACCGAGGTGTCCGCCACCGACGAGCCCAAGGTCGACGCCGCCGAGCCGGGCCCCGGCGGTCCGGGCGGGCCGGCGGCCGGCGGCGACGGGTTGTTCGAGACCTGGCGCGACCAGACCTGGCGGCCGTGGGCCCGCCTGACCGCCGAGGCGGAACGCACCCGGGTCCTGCACCGCCGGCTGTTCGACCTCATGCACCACCTCGACATGGGCGCCGCCACCACCGAACTGGTCTGGGGCCACGGCGTGCTGGAGACCGGCATCGGCGAGCACCGGGTGCGGTACCCGCTGGTCGCCACGCCGGTACTGATCGAGTACCAGCCGGACCGGTCGTTGATCACGGTGTCCCCGGCCGGCCCGTCCCGGCTGCAGACCGACGCGCTGTCCGGGATGGACGAGCGCTACCTGGGCCAGCTGCTGGCGCTCGCCGGTCCGGCCGGCACGATCGAGGCGGACCTGTGGAACGACCTCGACCGGCGGGAGTTGTTCGAGCGGGCGCTCGGCCGCCTCGGGTACGACCGGCTGATCACCACGCCCGGCGACCAGGAGAGCAGGCCGCACATCGTGGACACCGGGGTGCTTTTCGCCCGGCCGAAGCAGCGGCAGCTCCGCGGGTTCCTGGAGAGCCTGCGCGACCGGCTGCTCTCCGGCGACACCGCGAGCATCGGTGCGCTGGCCGCGATCGTCGCCCACGAACCCAGCCGGCTGCGCATGCCGGACGACCGGCCGGACCAGTGGCGGCGGGTGGGGGAGCGGCTGCTCATGCCGCTGCCGACGAACGCCGCGCAGGAGTCCATCGCCCGCCGGCTCGCCCAGCACCGCAACGTGGTCGTGCAGGGTCCGCCCGGCACCGGCAAGACGCACACCATCCGCAACCTGATCTGCCACCTGATGGCGAACGGCAAACGGGTGCTCGTGGTGGCGCAGAAGGAGGACCCGCTGCGGGTGCTGCGGGACGGCCTGCCGGAGGGCGTACGCGCGCTCTGCCTGGCCGTCCTCGGCCGGACCACCGACCAGCTGGTGCAGCTGCAACTGGCCGCGCGGGAACTGTCCGACCGGGCCGCCACCCTGGACAAGGCCGCCGAGGCGGCCCGGGTGGACCGGCTCACCGGACTGCTCGAGGACGCCGAGGCCGACCTCGGCCAGACTCTCGCCGGTCTGCGGGCGATCGCGGCCGGCGAGGCCGCGACGTACCCGATCGACGGGGTGCCGCTGTCGCCCGCCGACGTCGGCGCCTGGCTGCGCGAGCGGGCCGGCACCGAGGGCGGCATCCCGGACGCGGTGACCGGGGAGTCCCCGCTCACCGCGGAGGACTTCGGCACGCTGCTCGACCTGGCCGCGAAGCTGACGCCGGCGGACCGGGCGGCGGCGGTGCGCGCGCAGCCGGAGACCGCGGACCTGCCGGACGCCGCACGGGCGCGGCAGGACCGGGCCCGGCGCGCGGAGGCCGTCGCGGAGACGGTCCGGCTGGCGGAGCGGGGCGTCGACCTCGCGGCGGTACGGGCACACGGTCCCGCCGCGCTGGCCGAACTGCTCGACGACCTGCGGGACGCGGTGGCGTGGCTGCGGCGCCGGGAGGGCAGCTGGACCGACCGGCTGGGCCGGCTGCTCGGCGACCCGCACTGGCGGACGCTGTGGACCGACCACGTCGCCGCCACCGAGGCGCTGCTGTCCGACCTGGCCACGTTGCGGCGGTCGCTCGCCGGGCACCGGGTCACCGTGCCGGCGCCGCTGGCCGCGGAACCGAAACGCCTGCTCGGGCAGCTGGACGAGGTGCGGCAGCGGTTCGCCGCCGGCAAGGGGCTGAGCCGGCTGCTGCAGGCACCGTTGTACCGGCTGGCCGACGAGGTGCGGGTGGACGACGAGCCGCTGCGTACCGTCGCCGACGTCGAGGTGGCCGCGGCCTGGGTGCGGCGCGGGCAACTGCGCCGCCGGCTGGGCGACCACTGGGCGGAGTGGCTGGACCGGCTCGCCGTGCCGGATCCCGGCGACGACCCGGAGGCGTGGGCCGGCACGCTGCTCGCCGACGCGGCGCAGTCGCTGGACTTCGACGTCCGGCACTGGCCGGAACTGTCGGCGCGGCTGCGTACCCTCGTACCGCAGCAGGAGCTGGACCTCGACGCGAGCCGGCTGGCCGCGGTCTCCGCCCTGCTGGACACCTGCCCGGCGGTTTTCGCGGCCGACGAGTCGGCGGCCGCGGACGCCGCGGTGGCCGAGCGGATCGCGCCCTGGCCGCGCCTCGCCGCGGCCTGGGCCGGCCTGGACGGCTGGGACGAGGCGGTGGCCGAGGTACGCCGGCTGGTCGCGCTGCGCACCGACGTGGCCCGGTATGCGGAGCTGCGGGACCGCCTGGCGCAGGCCGCGCCGGAGTGGGCCGGGCAGATCGACGCCGGTTATGTGCCGGCGGTGTCCGGGACGCTGTGCCGGCAGGCGTGGGAGTGGCGGCGCGCGCAGACCTGGTTCGACGAGGTGGTGGGCAGCGTCGACCCGGCCGTGCTGGGGCGGCGGGTGGAGCAGGCCCGGGACCGGATCCGGCGGCTCACCGCGGAACTCGTGGTGGCGTCCGCGTGGCTGGAGGTGTCGCGCAGCCTGGACGACCGGCGCCGCGCCGCGCTGGCGGACTGGACCACCGCGCTCCGCAAGATCGGGAAGGGTACCGGGCGCAACGCCGCGGCCTGGCAGGCGCACGCGCAGCGGGCCATGGAGTCGGCGGTCGAGGCCGTGCCGGTGTGGGTGATGTCGGTGGACCGGGCGATCGAGCAGTTCGCCGGCGGCGCGCACTTCGACGTGGTGATCGTGGACGAGGCGTCGCAGGCCGACCTGTTCGCGCTGCCGGTGCTGTCGCTGGGCGAGCGGGCCGTGGTGGTCGGCGACGACCAGCAGATCGGCCCGCAGCTGGGTTTCGTCGGCTCGGTCACCGGGCTGATCCACAGCCACCTGGACGACGTGCCGTCGGCCGAGCACTTCGACCCGGAGTCCTCGCTGTACGACCACGCGGTGCGCCGGTCCCCGGAACGCATCCTGCTGACCGAGCACTTCCGGTGCGTACCGCAGATCATCGAGTTCTCCTCGAAGCACTACTACGACGGCAAGATCATGCCGCTGCGCGCGGACCGGCCGTCGCTCACCCCGATCCGCACCGTGTTCCTGGCCTCCGGGGTCCGCGAGCACCTGGCACCGCACGGCGACGTGAACCTGGCCGAGGCGACCGCGCTGGTCGACCGGGTGACCGCGATCGTGGCGGACCCGGCGTACGCGCAGAAGTCGCTCGGTGTGATCAGCCTGCTGAGCACCAGCGGCCAGGCCGCGCTGCTGCTGGAACGGATCCGCGAGGCGATCGGCGAGGACGAGATGGAACGGCGCCGGTTGCGGGTCGGCGACGCGTACACGTTCCAGGGCGACGAGCGCGACGTGGTGCTGGTGTCGATGGTGGTGTCAGGTCAGGACGGCCGCCCGGCCGCCTTCACCAAGCGCGAGTTCCACCGCCGGATCAACGTGGCCGCGTCCCGCGCCCGGGACCAGCTGTGGATCTTCCATTCCGTGCAGCCGTCCGCATTGCTCGCCGACGACGCGCGCAACCTGCTGCTGACGTACGCGACGTCGCCCGCGCCGGTCACCCCGGCGGGCGTGCCGGAGACCGACTTCGAGCGGGACGTGCTGCGCCGGCTGACCGAGCGCGGGTACCGGCCGGTGCCGCAGTTCCGGATCGGCGCGTACCGGATCGACTTCGTGCTGAACGCTCCCGATCCCGGGTTCTCCGCGGAACCCGGAGCGCCGGGCACCGGCAACGACACAGCCGGTCGGCGCCTGGCCATCGAGTGCGACGGCGACGCGTACCACGGCCCGGAGCAGTGGGAGAGCGACATGCGCCGGCAGTCGGTGCTGGAGCGGGTCGGCAACTGCGTGTTCGTCCGCATCCGCGGCAGTGTCTTCGCCCGCGAGCCGGACGTCGCGATGCGCCCGGTCTGGCAGCGCATCGCCGACCTCGGGATTCAGCCGGTGGCTAGTTCGCCGGCCGCGCCGGACCGCCCGCCGGCTCCGGCCGCGCCGGACCGCCCGCCGGCTCCGGCCGCACCGAGTCCTCCGGCGGCTCCAGACGCGCCTTGATCCGGCTGTGCTCGGCCAGCAGGTTGAGCAGCCCGGGTCCGTCGATCAGTTCCAGCGGCCGGCCGGCGACCGCCTGGTGGGCGTCCGCGCCGAACCCGGCCGTGGCGAGCAGGATGCCCTTCATCGCGCCGGCCTCGGTGATCGCGCCGCCCAGGGAATCGACCTGGGCGGCGCCGGCCGGGGCGCCGCGGGTCGTGTAGATCACCACCTTGCCGCCGAACACCGGGCGCGGGTCGGTGGCCAGCCAGCGTGCGCCGTCGGCGGCCCGGGTCGCGGTGCCGGTGTCCAGGCCCATGTTGCCGAACAGGTCCTGCACCACCTGCTCGTACTCGTCGTCGGAGAGGTCCAGCAGGTTCGGCCGCTCGTCGATCTCGGCGAGCACGTTGAACTCCTCGGTGAAGTCGGCGTCCGCCTCGCGGTCGAAGTCGATCACCGGCTGGATGCCGTCCAGCGCGTCCGGTTCGGGCGACAGGCCGGCCTCCAGATGCTTGAGGCACGCCACCGGATCGACCCGGCGCAGCTTGATCGCGGCGAAGGTCTCCCGGTCGGTGCGCACCGAGACCAGACAGGGCCGGACGAATCGACCGGTACGCCGGTCCACCGTGTCCACGATGCCGTTGAAGGCGATCCGCGCGACCAGGCCGCCCCGGTCCGCCTCCACGATCTCGTGCACGGTACGCAACGCCACCTGCGCGATGACGTCGGTGTACCGGCGGCGGATCTCGTCGGAGTCGCGGGGCACGGCGGTGAGGTCGTTGCGGAACAGGTCGTAGCGGTACTCCTTCACCACCGGGATCACCTCGACCGGCGGCAGGTGGTACTCGATCAGCAGGTGGCGCTGCTTCGGCAGGTACGCGAGCCGGAAGTGCTGCGGGAAGTCGTCCGGGTACACCGAGTTGCCGAGCACCATCGCGAAGTACTCCACCACCGACGCGGGGTCGGCCGCGGCCACCGCGGCGGCGAACCGGTCCACCTCGGCGTTGTACGCGACGATCTTCGCGGCGTACCGGCGCTTGTTCTCCTCGTACGCCTGCTCCCGCTGGGCCAGCTGGCGCAGCCGGCGTGCCTCGGCGTCCACCCAGCGGCTCCGCGCCTCCTGGTAGGCCTGCCGGGCCGCGCCGGTCTGCTGCTGGTGCAGCCGCTCGCCACCGAGGATCTTGCCGACCCCGCGCGGCTCCGGCGGCTGGTAGCTGGCCCACGACGGTTCCGGCAGCGGCCGGCCCAGCGGCCCGGGATCGAACGGCGGCACTTCGATCGGCTTCTTGAACCGGTCCAGGTCGATGTGGTCGTCGACGTCCAGCGTGGACAGCAGCAGGGCGTCCAGGTCGGCCAGCCGGGCCCGCACGTCGGCGTTGGCCGAGGCGGCGTCGGCGGTGCGCGCCTCCACGTACAGCCGTTGCCGTTCCCGCCGGCGTTCCACGTCGAGGGCGGCCTGCTGGGCCGCGGCGATCGCCAGGTCGGCGTTGCGCCGGATCTGCTCACGCTGCCGGGTGGCCGCGGTCGCGGCCCGTTGCTGGGCGGCGGCCTGCGTGGCGTGCGCCCGCTGCGTGTCGCGGATGATGCTCACTACTTACCTCCGCTCCGCGGATCGGCGATCGTTCGCCGTGGTGGTCCGGGCCGTAGCCTCACCGCTCCCGCTCATGCTTACCTCCGCTCCGCGGATCGGCGATCGTTCGCCGTGGTGGTCCGGGCCGTAGCCTCACCGCTCCCGCTCATGCGCCGTCCTCGCTCGCGTCGTCGAATCGCCACCATATCTACCGCCTCGCGACTCCGTTACTCCGCGCATGGGTGTCGGCGCGGTGCGTGCATAGCGGTCGATGGTCCGGGGTAGGGATCGCACTAGGTTCCACGGTCGCCACTCGCAGTGACGTTCCGTCATGGACTCTGGTCAGGAAGCGAGGGGAAATGACGCTTCGCAGTGGTCGACCGATCGGTCATTTCCGTACCCTGTTCGGGGGAGAAATTGCTGTTCCTCGTTTTGTTGGGTGATCCGCGAAAACATTGGCTCGGACGTTCACTGTTGGACCCGGCCGTGACGGGTCGTAATAGGTGAGGGGCAACGGTACACACAGGCGGGAGGCGCGGCGGGCACATGACGGCACCCGACGAACGCTTCCCGCGTCCGCGCGCGCTGCGTGACCGCTTCGCCCGTCGTACCCGCCCCACCGCCGTGCCCGAGCAGCGCCCGTCCGCCCCGCGTACCCGCAAGAACGACGGCCCGGCCTGGTTCTCCTACGCCGCGGCCGGCGACGAGATCGTCTGGTCCGAGGAACTCGGCACGATGCTCGGCCACGCGCCCGCGAAGAACGAGGTCAGCCGTCAGGTTCTGGCCCGGTACGTGCACCGCGACGACCACGCCAAGGCCCTGGGCGCCATCACCGAGGCGTGGACCAGCAGCGACCCGGTCCGCACCACGGTCCGGCTGATCCGCGCCGACGGCGGCTGGTTCGACGTGGAATGTCACCTGGAGTCCGTCCCCGGCCCCGGCGGCACGGTCCGCGGCATCCGCGGCACGGTCAGCGACGTGTCCGCCCGCGAGCGGGCCCGCCGCGAGGTCGCCCGGCTGGCCCGGCGCGGCGAGACGGTGCAGGCGTCGGTGGTCGAGCTGGACCCGTCCACCGGCCTGCAGACCCGGGCCCGGTTCGCCGACGAGATCGACCGGGCACTCCGCCGCGGCGGCGGCGCGGTGCTCGTGGTGCGGATCGAACCCGACCGGGCGGCCCCGCACGCCGACCGGGCCGCCGGGCACCCCGACCGCCTCGCCGCCCACGCCGACCGCGGCGCCGACCTGCTCGGCCGCGCCGCCCGGGTGCTCGAAGGCGTGATCCGCCCCGACGACCTGCTCGGCCGGGTCGGGCCGCACGAGATCGCGGTGCTGCTGCCCGGCACGTCCTGGGCGCTGGCCCGCCGGCAGGCCGACCTGTTCGTGGAGGCGCTGCGCACCCAGCCGTTCGTGCTGCCGGACGGCTGGTCGCACGCGCGCGCCTGGGCCGGCCTGGTGCGCTTCCAGCCGGACGCCGACGCGAGCAGCCACGACCTGCTCATCGACGCCGAGCACGCCTGGCGCCAGGCCCGCGACGCGGACCGGCCGCTGACCCTGGTCGCCCACCCGGTGCCGGCCCGCGACCGCCAGGGCTCGTACCGCGAACGGGTCGCCGACGCGCTCGGCACCGAGCGGTTCACGCTCTACTCCCAGCCCATCCTGGAACTGCAGAGCAACACCGTCACCCGGCACGAACTGCTGCTGCGGGTGCTGGACGAGGCCGGCGGGCCGCAGTCACCGAGCCAGGTACTGGACGCCGCGGAACGCCTCGACGCGATCTACGACATCGACCTGTGGGTGGTCGAGCGGGCGATGCAGCTCGCCGCCGGCAACTCCGACCTGAACCTGCAGATCAACGTGTCCGGGCGCTCGGTCGGGGACCCGCGGCTCACCGGCGAGGTGGAACGGCTGATCGGGCGCTACGGCGTCAACCCGGAACAACTCACGTTCGAGATCACCGAGACCGCACTGATCGGCAACCTCAGCGAGGCCCGGCACTTCGCCGACCGGGTCCGCGACCTCGGCTGCGAACTGGCCCTGGACGACTTCGGCTCCGGCTACGCCTCCTTCCGGTACCTGCGGCTCTTCCCGATCGACCTCGTCAAGATCGACGGGGAGTACGTGGTCAACCTGGTGCAGAACCCCCAGGACCAGGTGCTGGTACGCGCGCTCGTGCAGGTCTGCCAGGCGTACGGCATCCACACCATCGCCGAGTTCGTCCAGGACGAGCCCACCCTGCGCATGCTGCGGGAACTCGGCGTCGACTACGTACAGGGGTATCTCATCGGCCGTCCCTCCCCGGTGCCGCAGGCGAGGTTGCGGAGCTGGCGAAACGGGGTATGACGGTGGCATGGAGCACTACACGATCGCCACTGTCGCCGAACAGAACCCGGACTTCCGCCGCGTGCTGTGGACCGGGAAACACACCCAGCTGGTCATCATGACGATCCCGCCGGGCGGCGAGATCGGCGAGGAGGTCCACGAGGTGGACCAGATCCTCACGTTCGTCAGCGGGGTCGGACAGGCCAAGGTCGGTGGGCAGACCCGCAAGGTCGTCCAGGGCGACCTGGTCGTGGTGCCGGCCGGCAAGAAGCACAACTTCACCAACGAGGGCCCGAACCCGCTCGTCCTCTACACCGTGTACGGCCCGCCGGAGCACGCCGACGGCGCGGTGCACAAGACCAAGGAAGAAGCGGACGAACTCGAGGAAGCCGGCAAGGACGAGCCGCCCACGTCCTGACCCCTGGTGCGCCGTGGGCAAACTCCGTCCCAGACTCGCGCCTTTTACACGACGCCGGAACCGGCCGAGGCCCCCCAGCCAGCCGGTTCCGGCGCCGTGTCGGGGTGGAAAGTCACCCTGAGCGTATCGGCGGCCTTCAACCATGTCGATCGACGTGCCCTTTTGTTCCCAACTCATTACCCAGACCGCTGTCGCTCCGCGGCGGATCCTGTCCACCCGGCCCATGACGCGGGGGCGCACAGTTATTAACCTGCCAGACATGGAGGAGCCCCGTTGGTTGACCGACGAGCAGCAGCAAGCCTGGCGGCTCCTGGTTGAGGTGCTGGTCCGGGTCCCCGCCGCGCTCGAGACCCAACTGCAGCGCGACGCGGCGATCACGCACATGGGATACGTCGTGCTGGCCACCCTCTCCGAGCGTGACGACCGGCGGCTCGCGATGAGCAAACTGGCGAAGAAGGTGTGCGCGTCGCTGTCCCGGCTGTCCCACGTGGTGGCCCGGCTGGAGGCGCAGGGTTGGGTGCGGCGCGAGCGGGACCCGGAAGACGGCCGGGTGCAGATCGCGGTGCTCACCGACGCGGGGTACGACAAGGTCGTCGAGGCGGCACCCGGCCATTCCGAGGCGGTGCAGCAGTTGATCTTCGACCGGCTCACCCCCACCCAGGTACGCCAGATGATGAAGGTGGCGGACGCACTGCTGTCGTCGCCGGTCGAGGTGCGGCCGAATCCGGTACACACACCCTGACCGGCTTACCGCCACCGAGGACCGGTTCAGTGCCGGGCGTGGCGGCCAGGGCAGATCTTGGCGGCCAGGGCAGATCTTGGCGGCCAAGGCAGATCTTGGAGGCGGAGGCAGATCTTGGAGGCGCTCGGCCCCGATGGGGGCGTTTCTGCTCCAAGATCTGACCGTGCCTCCAAGATCTGACCGAGGACGTCGCCCACGCTGTCGGCGCGCATCGTTTGACTGTCGTGCGACCCGCCGCAGGACCACCGGATCTCGGAGATGCCCGTGTCTCCCGAGCACCTTGTTACTGAGATCACGTCAGAGGAGCGCTCCGGTGGGACCACCAGCGCCCGGTGCCGGGCCGGATGGATGCCGGCTAGAAGCGGCCGCCGCCGGTGCGGCGGCCCCGGGAGCCGCTGCCGCCGAAACCTCCGCCGCTGAAGCCGCCGCCCCGCCCGCCGCCGAAGCCGCCACGGGACCGCCCGCCGCCGGCGATGATCCCGCCCAGCACCGCACCGGCGAACGAACCGGCGTCGAAGCCTCCGTACCCGCCGCCTAAACCGCCACCGCCCCAGCGGTCGACGTCGGCGCGGGCGGCCTGGTTGGCGCTCGCGGCCAGACGCTGCGCCTGCTGTGCCTCGATCACCGCCTGCACCGGGTCGGTGGTGGCCAGGCTCTCGGCCAGTGTCAGGTGCCGGTGCGCCTCGGACAGCGACGCCCGCGCCCCGGCGTCGACCGCGCCGCGCCGGGTGGTGATGAAGTCGCCCGCCGCGGCGACCTCGGCGCGGGCCACCGGCAGCGCCTGGGCCAGGAGACTGCGGGCCCGGGCCGCGCGTTCGGCATGGTCGCGCGCGGTGGCGAGGGCCTGGTCGAGCGCGGCGTCGGCGGCCTGCAGCCGGGCGGCGGCGGACATCGGGTCGGGGCGGGAGGTGGACAGTTCGCGGCGTACGTCGGACACGGTCTGCTCCGCTCCGGCCACCGTCTCGGCCAGTCCGGGCACCGGGGTGCCGCCGGCCAGGGTCGCTCGGCCCGCGGCGATCTCCGCCTCCACCTCCATGATCAGGGCGTCGGCCGAGGTGCGCGCGGCGGCGGCGTCGGCGACCGCCTGGTGGATCGCGGCGACCAACTGTTCGGCCTGGTCCACGGCCTGCTCGGCGGCACGGACGGCCAGCGCGGCCGCGGCCGGCCCACCACCGGGCACTGCCCCGGTCCCGGCCCCGCCCGCGGAGGCCGGTCCCGCGGAGGCCGGTCCGGCGCCAGTGGAGGCGGCGCCAGTGGAGGCGGCGCCAGTGGAGGCGGCGCCAGTGGAGGCGGCGCCAGTGGAAGCGGGTCCTGCGGAGGCGGGTCCGGCGGAGGCGCCAGTGGAGGCGGGTCCGGCGGAGGCGGCGCCAGTGGCGGCCGGGTCTGTGGGGGCAGCGCCGGACAGGGCGGCATGTGCCCGCTGCAACGCCGCCGCCGCGAACTCCAGCCGCTCCCGCGCCTGCCCGACATTCGCCGAGACCGCGGTGACCGGCGGCCCGGCGTACCGTGATCGAAGGTCTTCCAGGGCCGTCTCCGCGCCGGGCAGGGCGGCCTCGGCGGCCGTGCGCCGGCCCTCCACCTCCGCGGCCACCTCGGCCGCGCGGCCCTCCAGGTCGCGCAACCGGTCGAAGTCCTCGCTCTCGGCGTCCAGGCGGGCGTCGGCGGCCTGGCAGCGTTCGATGATGTCGGTGAGGATGCGGCGCCGGGCCGGTTCGTCGGGGGCCGGCTCCTCCTCCAGCGTCATCCGCAGGCGGAACGCCTCGGCCACGTCCTGCCGGGAGGCGTCCAGGGCGGCGCGGAAGCGGGCGGTGGCGTCGGCGCCGTACTGCGCGGCGGCGATCTCCAGCTCGCGTTCGCTGGCGCGCAGGTCGTCGTCCAGCTCGATCAGCAGCGCGTTGGCCTCGGCGGCGAGCTGCTCGGTGGGCACCGCGGAGGGCTGCGCGGAGGGCTGCGCGGGGCCGGGCTGCGGTGCGGCGGCGGGCCGGCGGCGGCGGCGCAGCCACACCAGGGCGCCGACGATGACCGCGCCGACGACCAGCACCGGGCAGAGCGTCAGCCGGAGGGACGAGCCGCCGGTGGCCGCGTCGCGCAGGCCGTTCGCGCCGGCCACCACGGCGCCGGACCAGTCGCCGCGGGCCAGGGCCGGCTCGATGTCGTCCTGGGCGACCGCGTCGATCTCAGACTGGGTCAGCCGGGAGTCGGGCGGCACCGAGTATTCGTAGGCGCGGTCGGCCGTCGCCACCGCCAGCAGGGCGTCCCGGTCGCCGAGGCCGCTGAGCCGGGCGGTCTCCGCGGTCCAGTCCGCCGCCGGCCGGCCGTCGAAGGACTCGACGAACACCACGAACAGCTGGACGCCGGTGTCGGCCTGCAGGTCGGCGAGGGCCGAGTCGACCGCGGCGCGTCCGTTACCCAGGGCGCCCGCCGCGTCGGTGACCTGGGCGGCCAGGCGTTGCGGCGGGTCGGCTCGGGCCGGCGCCGGTCCGAGCAGCACGGCGGCCAGGGCAAGCAGGAGCGGCAGGGTGCGGCGGGCGGTCGTCGTCACCCGCCCACCGTAGAGCTCGCCGCGGGCACCCGCGCGTCGCGCGACGGGAATGCCGCGCCCCGGGAACCGCCGGGAGATGAGAAGGTGGGACGGCAGATCGGCGGCGAAAGGGTGGTTGGTCATGTCCCAGCAGGTCAGAGGCGTGGTCTCGCGGGCCAAGGGTGCACCGGTGGAGGTGACCACCGTGGTCGTGCCGGATCCGGGGCCGGGCGAGGCGGTGGTGCGGATTCAGGCTTGCGGGGTGTGCCACACCGACCTGCACTACCGCGAGGGCGGCATCAACGACGAGTACCCGTTCCTGCTCGGCCACGAGGCGGCCGGCATCGTCGAGACGGTCGGCGACGGCGTCACCGACGTCGCGCCGGGCGACTTCGTGGTGCTGAACTGGCGTGCGGTCTGCGGCGACTGCCGGGCCTGCCGCAAGGGCAGGCCGTGGTACTGCTTCAACACGCACAACGCCACGCAGAAGATGACGCTGACCGACGGCACCGAGCTGACCCCGGCGCTCGGCATCGGCGCGTTCGTGGAGAAGACGCTGGTGCACGCGGGGCAGTGCACGAAGGTCGACCCGGCGGCCCGGCCGGCCGCGGTGGGGCTGCTCGGCTGTGGGGTGATGGCCGGCATCGGCGCGGCGATCAACACCGGCGGGGTGACCCGGGGCGACTCGGTCGCGGTGATCGGCTGCGGCGGGGTGGGTGACGGCGCGGTGGTGGGTGCGGCCCTGGCGGGCGCCACCACGATCATCGCGATCGACACCGACGACCGGAAGCTGGAGTGGGCGCGCAGGTTCGGCGCCACCCACACGATCAATGCCAGGGGTACGGACGTGGTCGCGGCGGTACAGGAACTCACCGGCGGGCACGGCGCCGACGTGGTGGTCGAGGCGGTCGGCCGGCCGGAGACGTACAAGCAGGCGTTCTATGCCCGGGACCTGGCCGGAACGGTGGTCCTGGTCGGCGTGCCCACTCCGGAGATGACCATCGAGCTGCCGCTGCTGGACGTGTTCGGTCGCGGCGGTGCGCTCAAGTCCAGCTGGTACGGCGACTGCCTGCCGACCCGCGACTTCCCGATGCTGACCGAGCTGTACCTGCAGGGCCGGGTGGACCTGGACGCGTTCGTGACCGAGGAGATCGCGCTGGACGACGTGGAGGCCGCGTTCGACCGGATGCACACCGGCGGCGTGCTGCGCTCGGTGGTGATCTTCTGATGGCGGTCCGGGTGGACCACGGCGTCACGTCCGGCACGTTCTCGCTGGACGGGCAGACGTTCGACGTGGACAACAACGTGTGGGTGGTCGGCGACGACGAACGGTGCGTGGTGATCGACGCGCCGCATTCCGTACCCGGGATTCTGCAGGTCGTGGGCGGTCGCACGGTCACCGCGGTGCTGCTCACCCACGCCCACGACGACCACGTCCGGGTGGCACCGGAGCTGGCCGAGGCGACCGGTGCCCCGCTCTACCTGCATCCGGCCGAGGAACCACTGTGGAAGCTGGTGCATCCGGACCGGCCGATGCCGGAGCCGCTCGCCGACGGCCAGGAGATCGCCGGCCTGCGGGTGCTGCACACGCCGGGACACAGCCCCGGCGCGGTGTGCTTCTACGCGCCGGAGCTGAACCGCGTGTTCACCGGGGACACCCTGTTCCACGGAGGTCCGGGCGCCACCGGCCGGTCGTTCAGCGACTACGACACCATCGTGGCGTCGATCCGGGAGCGGCTGTTCACGCTGCCCGGCGCGACCACCGTGCACACCGGCCACGGCCGGGACACGCTGATCGCCTCGGAGCAGATCTGAGCCGTGGTCACGCCGCCCGGGCGTAGGCGGGCACCGACCGGTCGGCCAGCAGGTCCAGGGTCAGCGCCGCGGTCCAGCTGAACGCGGGCGCGCCGATGCCCTCGCCGTGGTCCGGGTGGTAGTACTCGAAGTGCCCGGCCCGGTGCACCAGGCGCAGCATCGACGTGCGCAGGTCCTCGGCCTGGTCGTGGTACCCGTGCAGCAGCATTCCGCGGCGCAGCAGCCAGTTGATGTTGATCCAGATCGGCCCGCGCCAGTACCGCAGGGCGTCGAAGTCGGCGGCGGTGCGGTCGTAGCTCGGCACCGGCAGCCCGGTCCGCTCGGGCAGGCCGAAGCGTGCCGACTCGGCCTCCGCCATGATCGCGGCGGCGTGTTCGACCGGCAGGTCCGGCAGGATCAGCGGCATCAGGCCGTTGACGCACCGCTTCGGGCTCAGCATGCCGGTCCGCACGTCCCGGGCCCGGAACGTGTGCGTACGCGGGTCGTACAGCCGGCCCACGATCGCGTCGGTGATCTCCTTGGCCCGCTGCCGGTGGGCCGCCGGGTCCGCGCCGACCACGCCGGCGATCCGGGCCAGCGCGTGTTCGGCCGCCGCCAGGATCGCGTTGAACGAGGGGCACTCCACCACGAAGTCGTGCCGCGCGGCCAGGTCGGTGTCCGCGTACCCGGCGTCGCGGTAGGCCAGCACCAGGCCGACGTACCGCGCGTAGTCGGTGTCGGTGGGCCGGTGCGCCGCGTCGGCGACCGCCAGGTCACGGCGCCGGAACCGGTCCAGAAGATCAAGATCCGCGGGTACGGCGGCCAGCGCCGAGTCCCAGGCCGGGCTGTTGTCCAGGCCCGACTCCCACGGGTGCACGATGCTCGCCAGTCCGGCGCCACCCGCGTTCCGCCGCCCGGTGAGGTATTCCTGCTGGGCCACCAGGCGCGGGTACAGCCACTCGAGTTCCGCCCGGGCGGCGTGCGCACAGGCGGCACCGTGCGCGGCGGCCCGCCGGTAGACCTCCCAGGCGGCGACCGCGTGCAGCGGCGGCTGAACCAGCCCGGTGCTGCCGCGGGCCGGCCGGTCACCGTAGCCGGGCACGTCCCAGAACGCCGGCCCGGGGAAGTAGTCGGCCTCGGCGGTACCCGGGTCGAAGACGATGTGCGGCACCCGGCCGTCCGGCCACTGCGCCTCGAACAGGCTGCGCAGGTCACGCCAGGCCCGGTTGGGGTTGACGTAGGCCAGCCCGATCGCGATGAACGCGGCGTCCCAGCTCCACTGGTGCGGGTACAGCTGGCGGGACGGCACCATGTGGTCGGCGGACCAGTTCGCGTCGAGGACGTGGGCGGCGGAGTTCCAGAGTTCGGCAGACATGTCAGGGATCACCGTTGCTACTACCTTTCCACCGCGCCGATCGGTAAACCCCCCTGATCGGTCGGCGGAGGGCCGGTTCAAGGAAAACCGGTAACGGCGGCGCCGCCAACGGACGCCGAGTCCGGTCAGACGGTGATCTCCAGCCACAGTCGGCTCCGCCGGCCCGGCAGGTACGGCGAGTCCAGCCGCTTCGCCACCACCCCGGGCAGGCCCTGCGACCGGGCCGCCTCCAGCGCGAAGTCGCCACCGCCCGGGAAGTACGGCGGGGTCTGGCAGTTTCCGCCGGCCACCGACAGCCCCTCCAGCAACTCCCGTCGTTCCGCGTACCGCACCAGTTCCACGGTGGAATGCCCCTCCAGCCACAGCAGGTCGTAGGCCAGGAACTGCACCGGGGTGCGCTCGGCCGCCCGGCGGGCCGCGGCCGAGTCCCGGGGCTGCTTGCGCCGGGCCAGCAGATCCGCCGACACCACGGCGCCGTCGAACGCGACGATCTCGCCGTCCAGCACCGCCTCCAGCGGGGCCAGCGCCTCGCCCAGCGGCCGGATCTCCGGGTACCACGAGGTCACGTCGGCGCCGTCGGGATCGTGCAGCCGGACCCGGCCGCCGGAGACGAAGACCGTGGTGCGGCGGCCGCCCCAGCTCATCTCGTACCCCCAGTCGGGGTCGTCCGGCGGCAGGCCGGCGGACCGGGTCGCGAGCATCGGCGGGACCGTCTCCGGCATCGTCTCCCAGCCCGGCTCGGCCGGGTCCATCCGCCGGACCATCCAGTCTTTGCCGCCGGTCTGGAAGAAGACGTACCGGCCGGCGGTGCGCTCGCCGGAGAAGGTCACGCTGATCTCGTCGTCGCGCCACCTGTCGGTCACGTAGGTGCCGCGGTCGTGGATGGTCATCCGGCCGCCGCCGTACTCGCCGGCCGGGATCTCGCCGGCGAAGTCCAGGTACTCCAGCGGGTGGTCCTCGGTGTGTTTCGCCAGGTTGTTGCGTCCCCGGTCGCGGGGCAGGCCGCGCGGCACGGCGAACGACACGAGGACGCCGTCGCGTTCCAGCCGCACGTCCCAGTGCAGGCTGCGGGCGTGGTGCTGCTGGATGACGAACCGTCCGCCGGTGCCGGGTCGCGGGCGGCCGCGCGGGACGGGTTCCGGCGTGCGGCGGGCGTCCCGCTTGCGCCGGTACTCCTCGAGCCGGTCGGTCATGTCACCATTGTCTGCCCGGCCCGGGCGGGAAATACACCGATGTAACTCTGAAGTTGTCGTACCCCGGTGCCAGGGTGTCCCCATGTACGCCGAACGACCGTCCCGCCTGCCCTACGCGACCGCCTGGCGCTCCGAGACCCCGCCGGGCGGCCGTCCGGTGCGGATCCTGCCGGACGGCTGCCTGGACCTGATCTGGTCGTCGGGCCGGGTCTTCATCGCCGGGCCGGACACCACCGCCGAGGTCGCCGACGCGCCGCCCGGCACCCGCACGTTCGGGCTGCGGTTCGCGGTCGGCACCGGCCCCGCCGTGCTGGGTGCGCCGGCCGACGAGTTCACCGACCGGGAGGTGCCGCTGGCCGACCTGTGGCACCCGGCCGACGTGCGCCGCCTCGCCGAGGCCGACGATCCGCTGGCCGCCCTGGAGGCCGTGGCGGCCCGCCGCTGGCGGACGCCGGACCGGGCGATGGTCGCGGTGGCCACGCTGGCCCGGGCCGCCCGGCCGGTGGACGCGATCGCCGAGTCGTGCGGGCTCGGCCTGCGGCAACTGCACCGCCGCTGCACCACCACGTTCGGGTACGGACCGAAGCTGCTGTCCCGGGTGCTGCGGCTGCAGCGGGCGCTGGGCCTGGCCCGGGGCGGCACGCCGTTCGCCGAGGTGGCCGTGGCCGCCGGCTATGCCGACCAGCCGCACCTGGCCCGCGACGTGCGGGCGCTGGCCGGCGTGCCGCTGCGCACGTTGCTGGCGCCGCGGGCTGGCTACCCCAACCGGGCCGGGTCACCACGTGCCGACGATCGGACCGCTCAGCCGGCCGGGTTGAGCGGGGCGAACAGGTCGACGCCGTTGCCGTCCGGGTCCTCGACGACGGCGTACCGCTGGCCCCAGTCCGCGTCCCACGGCGCCTTGGCGCCGGGATGACCGGCCGCGACCAGATCCGCGTACACCCGGTCCACCTCGTCCGGACCGCTGCAGAGGAACGCCAGGCTCATGCCGTCGCCGGTGGGCGGCGTGAAGTCGGGGTCGAATGACCGGATGGTGTCGAATGTGTCGAACATCAACCTGATCCCGCCCGGAAGTTCCGTCTCGACGTGCGGCTGGGTCTCCGCCCCGGCCGGAAAATCCAGCCCCAGCCGGCGATAGAAGTCCAGCGTGGCGGCCATGTCGGCGACCGCCGTCCCGATTGCATTGAAAGTAGGAGCCATGCACCGAACCTACGAGCGACACCCCGATCCGTCTTGAACAAAACGGACGTCATCATGATCGCGACTTTCGCGCTTCGGTGGCGAACGGTAGTGTCTTGGCTCCGACGCGTGTCCATCCCCCGGGAGGCGTTGCGATGAACCTGCGCATCCTCGTCGTGGGCGCCGGCATCGCCGGACTGGCTGCGGCCAGGGGTCTGCGAGTCGCCGGCTTCCGCCCCGACGTGGTCGAGGAACTGCCCGCCACCATGGCCCCGGGCGCCGGCATCTACCTGCCCGGCAACGCCTCGCGGGCGCTGCGCCTGCTCGGCCTGGACGCGCCGTTGCGTCCACTCGGCGACCTGATCTTCCGGCAGGTGTTCCTGGACGCCGCCGGCGGCGAACTGTTCGAGATGGACGTGGCCTCGCTCTGGGCCGGCGTGGGGGAGTCCCGCGCGCTGTCCCGGGCCGACCTGCAGCAGGTGCTGGTCACCGGCGTCGGCGGCGCGGTCCGGTACGACACCGTCGTGCGTGACCTGCAGGTCGTCGACGGCGCCGCGAAGGTCGAGTTCGGCGACGGCAGCATCGCGGAGTACGACCTGGTCATCGGCGCCGACGGGCGGCGCTCCACGATCCGCGCCAAGGCCGGCCTGGGCGGCCCGGCGACGCCGACCGGCCAGATCGTCTACCGCAGCGTGGTCAGCGGCGGGCCGCCGGTCAGCGACTGGGTCTGCCTGCTCGGCAGCCGGTCGGCGTTCGTGGTGATGCCGATGGGCGGCCGGCGACTCTACTGCTACGCCGACGAGACGGCCGAGGACGGCGCACCCAACCCGGCCGACCCGCTGGGCCGGGTGCGCGAGCTGTTCGGCGACTTCGGCGGCCCGGTGCCCGCCATCCTGGAGGCCATGGAGAAGGTGCAGGTGGCGCGCACCGACGAGGTCGTGCTGGACGCCTGGTCCCGCGGCCCGGTGCTGCTGGTCGGCGACGCCGCGCACGCCACCGCGCCGACCCTGGCCCAGGGCGCGGCCATGTCGTTCGAGGACGCGGTGGTGCTCGGCGAGGTGCTGCGGGCCACCCCGGACGACATCCCGGCGGCCCTCCGGCGCTACGAGGAACGCCGCCGCCCGCGCTGCCGGCAGCTGCGCGAGCACACCCGCGAGCGCGACCGCACCCGGGACGTCCCGCCCGCCCAGCGCGACCCGATGCTGCGCCGCCGCGGACAACGGATCTTCTCCGACCAGTACCGCGAGTTCGCCGAACCGCTCTGACCGCGGCGCCGACCGCGACCCGGTGTTTGGTCACCCCGCGCCCGCCGTAGGTCGCCGGGGGACTATTCTGCCTGCGAGGTGCGCCAACCCGTACAGGCGTACTGAGTGGGACGAACGAGACACCGGAGGCCATCCGTGACGACCGTCGCGCCTAAGCCGATCGTGACCCGGCCGTGGCCCGTGCGGCCCCAGGTCAAGGGTTCGGCGATCGCGCGGATCCTGAGGACGACGGACGCGAAGCAGATCGGGATCATGTACATGATCACGTCCTTCGTGTTCTTCCTCCTCGGTGGCCTGATGGCCCTGCTGATGCGCGCCGAGTTGGCTCAGCCCGGCATGCAGTTCCTGTCGCCGGAGCAGTACAACCAGCTGTTCACCATGCACGGCACGATCATGCTGCTGTTCTTCGCGACGCCGATCGTGTTCGCGTTCGCCAACTTCGTGGTGCCGATCCAGATCGGCGCGCCCGATGTGTCGTTCCCCCGGCTGAACTCGTTCGCCTACTGGCTGTACCTGTTCGGCGGCACCATGACGATCGCCGGGTTCTTCACCCCGGGCGGCGCCGCCGACTTCGGCTGGTTCGCGTACACCCCGCTGAGCAACTCGCTGCACTCGCCCGGCGTGGGCGGCAACATGTGGGTGGTCGGCCTCGCCATCTCCGGTCTGGGCACCATCCTCGGTGGCGTCAACATGATCACCACGATCCTGACCCTGCGCGCCCCCGGCATGACGATGTTCCGGATGCCGATCTTCACGTGGAACATCCTGGTCACCAGCCTCCTGGTGATCATGGTGTTCCCGTTCCTGGCGGCCGCGCTGTTCGCGCTCGCCGCCGACCGCATCCTCGGCGCGCACGTCTTCGACGTGCAGACCGGCGGCCCGATGCTGTGGCAGCACCTGTTCTGGTTCTTCGGACACCCCGAGGTGTACGTGGTGGCGCTGCCGTTCTTCGGCATCATCACCGAGGTCATCCCGGTGTTCAGCCGCAAGCCGGTGTTCGGTTACAAGGGCCTGGTCGCCGCGACGTTGCTGATCGCGGCGCTGTCGATGAGCGTGTGGGCGCACCACATGTTCGTCACCGGTCAGGTGCTGCTGCCGTTCTTCAGCTTCCTGAGCTTCCTGATCGCGGTGCCCACCGGCATGAAGTTCTTCGTCTGGATCGGCACCATGTGGCGCGGGCAGATCACCTTCGAGACGCCCATGCTGTTCGCCATCGGCTTCCTCGTGACGTTCCTCTTCGGCGGCCTCTCCGGCGTGCTGCTGGCCAGCCCGCCGATCGACTTCCACGTCTCCGACTCGTACTTCGTCATCGCGCACTTCCACTACGTGCTGTTCGGCACGATCGTGTTCGCGGTGTTCGCCGGCATCTACTTCTGGTTCCCGAAGATGTTCGGCCGGATGCTCGACGACCGCCTCGGCAAGGTGCACTTCTGGCTCACCTTCCTCGGCTTCCACGCCACCTTCCTGGTCCAGCACTGGCTCGGCACCGAAGGCATGCCGCGGCGGTACATCGACTACCTGCCCTCGGACGGCTTCACCACGCTGAACACCATCTCCACGATCGGCTCGTTCATCCTGGGCGCCTCCACGCTGCCGTTCATCTACAACGTGTGGAAGTCGTACAAGGTCGGCCAGCTCGTCACCGTGGACGACCCGTGGGGCCACGGCAACTCGCTGGAGTGGGCGACGTCCAGCCCGCCGCCGCTGCGCAACTTCGACCGGATGCCGCGGATCCGCTCCGAGCGCCCCGCCTTCGACGTCAAGTTCCCCGAGCTGGCCGCCGGCAGCCAGTCCCTGGCCGGCCCACCGGAGGGCGGCGCAACCGTACTGACCAGCGAGTCGGACGGCGGCGCGACGTACCAGGAGGATGTCGCCACGGACCGCGACAAGCACTGACCTGAGCATCGGACGCCCGGCTGGCCTTCCAGCCGGGCGTTCTGCTGTCCACCGACAGCTGACTTCACGACCGCCGGAGTCGGCGGGTGGCGGGTCGGTATGCAGGGATGCGCATCATTCGGTCGCTACGGAGTGCGTGTGGCTTGCAGGTGCGGAGCGCGCCGTTCCTTCGCACGCGTGGGCGGGTCGATCGGGGCGTGTGGAGTTTCGGCGCGGAGCGCACCGTTCCTCCGCACGCGGCACCGGGGACGGCCCTGGAAGGTGCAGTCGTGCAGCTGAGATCGCGGGGAGGCTCGTTCGTCGAGGCTGTGGGCGCCTCGATGCCCCTTCGGTATGGGGTGCGGTTGGAAAGCGGTAGGAAGTTGTCGTACCCGGGCGGGAGACTGTTCCGCGGAGGTTAGGACCGCGATGACACTCACGCCTTACCGGGAGACGCTCGCCCTGCGCGGCATCAAGTCGCTGCTGGTCGTGGCGACGCTCGCCCGCATGCCGATCACCGCCGGCACCGTGACACTCACCCTGCACGTGGTGCAGGACCTGCGGCTCGGCTATTTCGCCGCGGGCCTGGTGGGCGCCGCGTTCACCGTCGGCAGTTCGCTGGGCGCGCCGGTCATGGGCCGCATCACCGACCGCCGCGGGCTGCGCCCGGTGCTGGTGCTGACCACCGTGGCGGAGGTGCTGTTCTGGACCACCGCGCAGGCGATGCCGTATTGGGCCCTGCTGGTGGCCGCCCTGGTCGGGGGCTTCCTGACGTTGCCGGCGTTCGCGGTCGCCCGCCAGTCGATCGCGGCGCTTGCGCCCGAGTCGCACCGGTTGCCGGCGTTCGCGCTGGACTCCATCACCACCGAGCTGTCGTTCATGATCGGGCCGGCCGCGGGCGTGCTGATCTGCACCACCGCCGGGCCGCGGGCCGGCATGCTCGCGGTCGGGGCCGGCATCCTCATCGCCGGCGTCGGACTCTTCGTGCTCAATCCGCCGATCCGCAGCGCCGACGAGACGCGGGAGCATTCCGGCGTCCGGGTGCCCCGCCGCACGTGGCTGAAGCCCCGGTTCGTCGCCGTGCTGGCCGTGACGTCCGCCGCCACGCTGGTGCTCAGCGGCACCGACGTGGCCGTGGTGGCGGTGCTGCGGGCGTCCGGCGAGGTCGAGTGGACCGGTGCCGTGCTGGCCACGTGGGCGGCGTTCTCGCTGGTCGGCGGCTTCGCGTACGGCACGGTCCGGCGGGGACTGTCGCCGTTGACACTGTTCGCTCCGATGGCCCTGCTCACCGTCCCGGTCGGCCTGGGCGGTGGGCACTGGTGGCTGCTGGCGCTGCTGCTGCTCCCGGCCGGCGCGCTGTGTGCGCCCACGATCACCGCGACGGCCGACGCGGTCAGCCGGATGATCCCGGCAGCGGCCCGCGGCGAGGCGATGGGCTGGCACAACTCGTCGCTGACCGTGGGCGTCGCGCTGGGCGCACCGCTGGCCGGCCTGGTGATGGACTGGCGCTCACCGCCGTGGGGCTTCGCGGCGGTCGGCGGGGTCGGCGTGCTGGTCGCGCTGGCGGTCCTGCCGAGCGAGCTGCGCCACCGCCGCCGCGACCGCGAGACGCCACCGGAACCGCCGACCGGGCCGACCGATCCGACCGGGCCGGCCGAGCCGACCGGGCCGGCCGAGCCGACCGGGCCGACCGGGCCGACCGGGCCGACCGAACCGATGGAGCCCCCGGTGCCGGCCCGGGCATAGCCGGCCCGGCCCGCCTAGGTTCTGTCCCGCGAATCATGTCCGTCGGGGACCGCGCGTAGCCAGTCGAGCGTTTCGACCAGGTCGAGGGTGGCTTGGTAGTTGATGCCGAGCTTGTCGAATCGGGTGGCCAGTCCGCGCCAGTGTTTGCGCCGGTTGAAACCGCGTTCGAGCTGGTTGCGACGGCGGTAGGCGTCTGGGTTGAAGGCGGTCGGTCGGCCGCCGCGAGCTGCGGCGTTTCCGGTTTGGCAATCTGGTCGTTGGGTTCCCGGATCGTCGCGCGGATTCGCTTGCCACGCAGGGCACGGCGGTTCGCCCGTGACGAGTACGCCTTGTCACCGGTGACCCGATGCGGGCCGGGTGCGGGGCCGGCCGACACCGCCGGTCGGGGCACGCGGACCTGCTCTGGCAGTGGGATCAGCTGCCGGGTGTCAGCGGCCTGACCGGGCGTGATGAGCGTGGCCAGGGACCGGCCACGGCCGTCGGCCAGGGTGTGGATTCTGGTGGTCAGCCCGCCGCGGGACCGGCCGATGCCTTCGCGTGCCTGCGTTTCGGCAACGGTCAGCTCCTTTAAGCGGCTCCGGCGGCGTGCTGGTGAGTCCGCACGATCGTGGCGTCGACCTGCGCGTCCCAGTCGATGTCGCCGTCGAGCTCGGCCGGCGCGATGACTTCGGCCTTCATCCGGGCCCAAGTGCCATCGGCCGCCCATCGGGTGAAGCGTTGATGCGCGGTCTTCCACGGCCCGTAACCTTCGGGCAGGTCACGCCACGGAGAACCGGTGCGCTCGACCCAGCAGATCGCGTTGATGACCTGCCGGTGATCGCGCCATTGACCGCCGCGGACGGGCTGCGCCGGCAGCAATGGCTCCAGCACAGCCCATTCCTCGCTACTCAGATCACCACGTGCCACACCGATACAACGACCATCATCCATGATCGCCACGCATGATCCGCGGGACCGAACCCAGCCCGGCCGGTGCCGATCACCGCGGCTCGGTCACCGGCCTGCTGCGGGTCGGCCGCCGGGCTTGCTATGGGTGGATCACCGGGCTTGCTGCGGGTCGACCACCGGGCCTATTGCGGGTCGACCACCGGCGTGCCGGTCGTCGCCACCGAAGCCCGGCGGAACTCCTCCAGCGCCGCCTCCGTGGTGGCCGCCGCCACACCCGCGGTCAGCTCCAGCACCACCGTGGTGTCGAAGCCGGCGGCGCGGGCGTCCAGGGCCGTCGCCCGTACGCAGTGGTCGGTGGCGATCCCCACCACCTCGACCTCGGTCACGTCCCGGGCCCGCAGCCAGTCGGCCATCCCCACGCCGTCGTCGGTGTGGCCCTCGAAGCCGGAGTACGCCGCCGCGTGCTCGCCCTTGTGGAACACCGCCTCGATCCGGTCGGTGGCGAGTTCCGGGTGGAAGTCGGCGCCGCCGGTGCCGACCACGCAGTGTGCGGGCCAGGACTCGACGAAGTCGGGGTGGGCGCTGAAGTGCGCACCCGGGTCGATGTGCCAGTCCTTGGTGGCGACCACGTGGTCCCAGCGGTCGCCCACCCGGTCCAGCACCAGCGAGATGCCGGCGGCGACCGCGGCGCCGCCACCGACGGCCAGCGAGCCGCCTTCACAGAAGTCGTTCTGCACGTCGACGATGATCAGGGCGCGGGACACGGGCAGCTCCTTAGCGGTGGGACGGAACCTCAGGCACTGACGACGGTGACCGGGATGGCCGGGTCGCCGGCCGAGAGCTTGAGCCCCTCCCAGGGGATGGAGATCAGGCATTGCCGCAGGTGGTCGCGGGACTCGGCGAGCGGCACCGGCTCGGCCACCTCGCCGCCGGCCACGAACGAGACCTGCAGCAGCCGGTCGTTGGACAGATGATCGGGTACGCCCTGCGAGAAGACGATCTCCTCGGTGGCCGTACCGGTGGGCTTGTGCCGGCGCACGGCGGTCTTGCGGCCGCCCACGGTCGCCTTGTTCTCGCTGCGCTTGACCACCGGCCGCCCCTCGACCTCGACCAGTTTGTACACCAGGCCGGCGGTGGGCGCGCCGGAGCCGGTGACCACCGCGGTGCCGGCGCCGTACATGTCGACCGGCTCGGCGGCGAGGGTGGCGATCGAGTACTCGTCCATGTCACCGGACACGATGATTTTCGTCTCGGTGGCGCCGAGCGAGTCGAGCAGTTCGCGGGAGTGCTGGGCCAGGACGGACAGGTCACCGGAGTCGATCCGCACGGCCCGCAGGTCGGGACCGGCCACCGCGATGGCGTTGCGGATGCCCTGGGCGATGTCGTACGTGTCGACCAGCAGCGTGGTGTTCTTGCCGAGCGCGTCGACCTGGGACTTGAACGCGGCCGGCTCGTCGTCGTGCAGCAGCGTGAACGCGTGCGCGGAGGTGCCGGTGGTGGGGATGCCGTACCGGGCCCCGGCCGCCATGTTCGAGGTGGACGCGAAGCCGGCCAGGTACGCGGCCCGGGCGGCGGCGATCGCGGCCTCCTCGTGGGTGCGCCGGGAACCCATCTCGATGATCGGCCGGCCCCGGGCGGCGGTGACCATCCGGGCGGCCGCGGCGGCGATGGCGCAGTCGTGGTTGAGGACCGACAGGATCAGCGTCTCGAGCACCACGCACTCGGCGAACGTGCCGGAGACGGTGAGGATGGGGGAGCCGGGGAAGAACAGTTCGCCCTCGGCGTACCCGTCGATGTCGCCCCTGAAGCGGTAGTCGGCGAGCCAGGCCGCGGTGTCCGCGTCGACGATGCCGGCGCCGCGCAGGAAGTCGATGTCGGTGCCGGTGAAGTGGAAGTCGCGGAGCTGGTCCATCAGGCGGCCCTGGCCGGCGACCACGCCGTACCGGCGGCCCACCGGCAGCCGGCGGGCGAACACCTCGAAGACGCACCGGCGGTTCGCCGTGCCGTCCCGGAGGGCGGCACTGACCATGGTCAGCTCGTACTGGTCGGTCATCAGCGCGGGGGCGAAGTCGGTCACGCCCTCACTTTATGGGAGTCAGCCCGGCGGTGATCGGCGAGCGGTCCGCACGGGGGCGTTCACTGGGGCAGGGATCGCAGTGCCGGTCCCAGCTCGGTGCGGCTGTTGACGCCCAGCTTGGCGTAGACCCGCTGCAGGTGGTTCTCCACGGTGCGGGGCGACAGGTAGAGCCGGTCGGCGATCTCGCGGCTCCGGTTGCCCTCGGCGGCCAGCTCGGCGACCTGCCGTTCCCGGGTGGTCAGCGTCGGTTGCAGGCTGCGCAGGACCGGCGTGCGCAGGATGTCGCAGTGTTCCAGGATGTCGCCGAGCAGGGTGCTGGCGGTGAGACCCTGCGCGTCGCGGGCCGCGCGGAACAGCCGGACGGCGCCGGCCGCGGCCTCCGCGGCGAAGGTCAGGTAGCCGCGGGCCCGGAACTGGCGGGCGACCGCGAGCAGGTCGCGGGCGGAGTCGTCGGCGGCCGCCCGGGCGTGCCGGACGAGCAGGTCCGCGACCGGGCCGCCGGGCACGGTGGTGAGCAGCGTGGCCATCCGTTCGGCGGCCAGGTCGGGCCGGCCGAGCCGGACCAGGTCGTGCAGGGCGAGCAGTTCGTGCCCGGCGAAGCCGTCGGCCCGGACCCGGCCGATCAGGTCCTGGAGCATCCGGACGGCGCCGGCGTTGTCCCCGGTGGCCGCGGCGACCCAGGCCCGGCACTGGATGCGCCACGGGAAGAACGGGCCGTTGCCGTTGCTGTCGGCCCGGTCGGCGATGGCCATCGAGGCGACGGCCTGGCCGGCGTCGCCGCGCAGGGCCGCGATGTGGGCGTGGGCGGCGTGCGCGTCCCCGGCGTACCACCGGCCGGACGCCAGCGCCGCACAGGCCTGCTCGGCGGCCTCCAGCGCCGTCCCGGTGCGCCCGCGCAGCCAGGCGGCGTGCGCCTGGAGCAGCGCGGCCCAGCCCGAGCCGAAGCCGAATCCGCCGGTCTGGGCCAGGTCGGCGAACTCGTCGGCGAGGATCTGGTCGATGGCGGTCAGGTCGAGCGCGACGCAGACCTGGGTGCCGATCGTCATCGGCAGCGCGTAGTGCAGGGCCGGGGTGTCGCGGCGCCAGGCGGCGGTCTTCGACTGCACGTCGGCGAGCAGCCGGTTGCTGGCGTCGGGGTCGCCTTCCGCGGCGGCCAGGAACGCCAGCACGCATCGGGCCACCTCCCGCGCCGACCGGCCCGCGTCGGGGTCGGCGAGGACGTCGCAGGCCAGCACCCGGGCGGTGGGGAGTTCCTTGATCTGCAGTCGCATCAGCGCTTCGACGGCGCGCATGTGTGCGCGGTCGGCGGCGTCGCCGGTGTGCGCGGCGGCGAGGTCGTCGGCGGCCCGGACGTCGCCGAGTCCCCAGAACGCGACGGTGCTCAGCGCGGTGGCCTGCCGGGCCGGTGGGCCGCCGGGGGCCGCGCGCAGGACCGCGACGGCCCGGTCCGGCTTGTCGGCGAACAGCAGCGCGGTGGCGAGCAGTTCCTCCGCCTCGTAGCCGGCGCCGGCGTCCCGGGCGGCCTCGGCGAGGCGCTGGGTGAGGGCCAGGTCGAACCGGTCGAACGCCTGCGCGGCGGCGTTCAGCAGCAGGGCACCGTCCTGGGCGGTACCGGAGTCGAGCCGCCACACGGCCACCCGGAGCAGGTCGTCGCGGCGCCGGGCGCCGGTGCTCTCGACCAGGTCGGCGAGCGTGGCGAGGAGGCGGCGGGACCGGGTGAACCCGCACTGGCGGCGGGCCACCTCGCCGTACAGCGGGTGGGCCAGCCGGACGTCGTGGCGGCGGTCGCACTCGACGACCCGGATCAGGCCGCGTTCCTCGGCGGACTCGACGTCGGCCGGGTCGGCGGCCCGCAGCAGCAGCGGCAACCCGATCGGCTCGCCGAACGCGACCAGTTCGAGCACCTCGCGTACCCCCGGGGTGAGGTTGCCCACCCGGGCGTCGGCCAGGTCGGCGAGGCTGGGCGCGAAGGTGAGCCGGCCGGTCCAGCGCCAGACCCCGTACACCTGGTGCATCTCGCCGCCCCCGGTCGCGGCCAGCACCAGCTCGCGGAGCATCAGCGGGTTGCCGCCGGCCAGCCGGGTCAGGCGCCCGGCCGACCCGCGGTCGACCGGCCCGCCCAGCATCCCGGCCAGCAGTTCCCGGGACTCGTCGGTGGTCAACGGGGCCAGCTCGGCGTGTTCCACCAGGCCCTCGGTCCAGAGCGCGCCGATCGGTGCCGGCACCGGCTCCCCGGTGCGCAGGGTGGCCAGCAGCGTGGTGCGCTCCCGGGCCAGCAGGTGGACCAGCGCGGCGGAGGGCGGATCGAGCAGGTGGGCGTCGTCCACGGCGAGGACCACCGGTCGGTCGCCGGCCTCGGCGCGCAGGGCGTCCACGGCCCAGCGCAGCAGCCCGGCGGCGGACAGCCCGGCCGGCGGGTCCGGCGGGAGTACCTGGGCCAGGCCGCCGAACGGCAGCCCGGAGCTGCCGATGTTGGCGGCGGCCAGGCGGACCGCATACTCCTCCGCGGGTAGCGCGGCCACCGCCTCACGCAGCAACCGGCTCTTGCCGACACCCGCTGCGCCGCTGAGGACCAGCCCACCGCCGCGGCGGCTGGCCGCGGCGCGGGAGCGGGAGAGTTCATGGGTGCGGCCGACGAACCTCCACTGCCTCACCCGGTCAGCATATCGATATTCGTCACGCCCCGGTCACGGGCTGTACTCAAGCCGACAATGAGTAGCGCTATAGCGAACCGTGAGTAACGCGCCTCCTTCGTGGTGGCCGCGGCGGTGCGTACGGTTCCCGGGGTCGGTGGACAGCCCGGGCCGTCTGGCGGGACGGTCCGGGCGCCGCCGGCGCTCGGACCAGCGCTTTCGCTACCCGCAGACCGCTTCGCCGACGGGTACGCCCGCCGGGTTCCGTACGGGTCCGGAGCCGCGTGGCACGATGGGGGGCATGGCGTTGCCTCAGGTCGCTCCCGTCGAGACGCCGGAGATCCAGGAGGTCCCCGCGGATGACCGGCCCTGGGTCACCATCGTGTGGGACGATCCGGTGAATCTCATGTCGTACGTCACCTGGGTCTTCCAGAAGCATTTCGGGTACAGCCGGGACAAGGCCGAGAAGCTGATGCTGGACGTGCACAACAAGGGCAAGGCGGTGGTCTCCACCGGTGCACGCGAGCGCATGGAGATGGACGCTGCCCAGCTGCACGGGTATGGCTTGTGGGCGACGGTGGACCGGGCGTGAGCGGGCGGGTGGGCTAGGCATGTTCCGACGTACAGGCAACGAGTGCGTGGCCGCGTTCGCCGTGGACGAGGTCCGGGTGCTGCGCAAGGTCGCCGCCGAGGTGGTGGCGCTGCTCACCGACGGGTTCGACCACGGCGACCCGGTGGTCGGGCGGCTGTTCCCGGACATCTACCCGAACCGGCCGGAGGACTCCGCCGAGTTCCGGGAGTACACCGAGGGCGACCTGAAGACCGGCAAGATCGACCAGGCCGGCGCCATCCTGGCCGCGCTGCCCGACGACGGGCCGGGCGAGGTGCGGCTGGACGCGGAGACCGCGGAGGCCTGGCTGCGCGCGATCAACGATGCGCGGCTGGCGATGGGCACCCGGCTCGACATCCGCCCCGACACCGACCTCGGCGAGGAGCTCGACGACGCGGTGCTGCACGATCCGGCGTCGAGCCGGGTGTTCCAGTTGTCCGTGTACGCGTACCTGGGCTACCTGCAGGAGTCCCTGCTCAACGCGTTACCCGAGATCGCGTAGCTCGGCCTCGGACAGCGCCAGCTCGGGCGCCTTCGCCGAGTCGGTGATCGACTCCGGGCGGCTCGCCCCGGGGATCGGGATCACCTGCTCGGACTTGGCGAGCATCCACGCCAGCACCACCTGCTGCGGGCTGACCCCGTGGTCGCGGCCGATCTCGGCGAACCGGGCGAACCGGGAGCCCAGCTCGCCGGCCTTGCCGATGCCGCCGAGCGGCGACCACGGCAGGAACGCGATGCCCAGCTCGTTGCAGAGGCGCAGCTCCGGTTCCGAGGACCGGAACGCCGGCGAGAACTGGTTCTGTACCGACACCAGCCGCCCGCCGAGGATCTCCTGGGCCTGGCGGATCTGCCCGGGGTCGGCGTTGGAGATGCCGGCCATCCGGATCTTGCCCTCGTCGAGCAGGTCGCGGATCGCACCGACCGAGTCGGCGTACGGGACCTTGGGGTCGGGCCGGTGGAACTGGTACAGCCCGATCGCGTCGACGCCGAGCCGCTTCAGCGACGCCTCGGCGGCCTGCTTGAGGTACGCCGGGTCGCCGTTGAGCGTCCACGAGCCGTCCCCGGGCCGCAGGTGACCGCCCTTCGTGGCGACCAGGACCGCGGACGCGTCGCCGTTCCAGGCGGCCAGCGCCTGGGCGATCAGCGTCTCGTTGTGACCGACCTCGTCGGCGTGGAGGTGGTACGCGTCGGCCGTGTCGATCAGCGTGACGCCGGCGTCGAGCGCGGCGATGATCGTGCTGATCGAGCGGGCGTGGTCCGGCCGGCCCTCGATCGACATCGGCATGCCGCCCAGTCCGACGGCGCTCACCTGAACATTTCCGATAGTCCGCTGCTTCATGACACCGGGCGTACCCGCTGTGGGCACGGCCACGCCCGGCCGGGCGAAAAGCCACGGTAATGTGAGACACGTGCTGACCATCGACAGCGCGATCCTTGACGCGATCGTCGCCCACGCTCGCCGGGACCACCCCGATGAGGCCTGCGGCGTGGTCGCCGGCCCGGCCGGCAGTGACCTGCCGACCCGGCTCATCCCGATGGACAACGCCGCCCGGTCGATGACGTTCTACGAGTTCGACTCCATTGAGCAACTGCGCGTCTGGCGCGAGATGGACGACAACGACGAGGAACCGGTGATCATCTATCACTCGCACACGGCGACCGAGGCATACCCGTCGCGGACCGACATTTCGTTCGCCGGTGAACCGGGTGCGCACTACCTCCTCGTCTCGACACGTGAGCCGGACTCCACGGAAATCCGTTCGTTCCGTATCGTGGACAACGTGGTGACCGAGGAAGAGGTCAACATCGTGGATGCGACGGTGGACGCGTGAGTGTGCATGCCGTGCAGTCGTACATGTTCGGGCAGAGTCCCGTGTCGGTGTACTACGAGTGTCGCTGAGCGACCGCCCCGACCGACCGACCCGCCCGCCGTTCGACCGTATTTCTAGGAGCATCACAGTCATGGCTATCGAAGTTCGCGTTCCCACCATTCTGCGCAGCTACACCGGCGGTGCGAAGGTCGTCGAGGGTTCCGGCGACACGCTCTCCGGCCTGATCGACGACCTGGACGCCAAGCACAACGGGCTCAAGGGCCGGCTCATCACGCCGGAGGGTGGGCTGCACCGCTTCGTCAACATCTACCTCAACGACGAGGACGTGCGCTTCCTCGGCGCGCTGGACGCCAAGGTCGCCGACGGTGACTCGATCACCATCCTGCCGGCCGTGGCCGGTGGCGCGCTCGGCTTCGCCGCCGCGGCGGCGCTGCTCGGTCGCTGAGGCGCGCCGCCATGGCGCGCTACGAGAGCCTGCTGGACGCGTGCGGGGGCACGCCGCTGGTCGGCCTGCCCCGCCTCTCGCCGACGGTGCCCGACGGGGCACCGCCGGTGCGCCTCTGGGCAAAGCTGGAGGACCGCAACCCGACCGGCAGCATCAAGGACCGCCCGGCGCTCTTCATGGTCCGCGAGGCCGAGGAGGCCGGGCGGCTGCGCCCGGGTGACACCATTCTGGAGCCGACCAGCGGCAACACCGGCATCTCCCTGGCCATGGTGGCCAAGCTGCGCGGCTACCGGCTGGTCTGCGTGATGCCGGAGAACGTCAGCTCGGAGCGGGTCCAACTGCTCCGGATGTACGGCGCGGAGATCATCTTCTCGCCCGCCGCGGGCGGCTCCAACCAGGCCGTGGCGACCGCCAAGGAGATCGCCGCCGAGCATCCCGACTGGAAGATGCTCTTCCAGTACGGCAACGCGGCGAACGCCCGGGCGCACTACGAGACCACCGGCCCCGAGCTGCTGCACGACCTGCCCACGATCACCCACTTCGTGGCCGGCCTGGGCACCACCGGCACGCTCATGGGCACCGGCCGCTACCTGCGGGAGAAGGTCGACGGCATCCAGATCGTCGCGGCCGAGCCGAGGTACGGCGAACTGGTGTACGGGCTGCGCAACATCGACGAGGGCTACGTCCCCGAGCTGTACGACGCGTCCGTGCTGACCCGGCGCTTCTCGGTGGGCACCCGGGACGCCGTGCTGCGGACCAGGCAGTTGGTCGACGTGGAGGGCATCTTCGCCGGCTTCTCCACCGGCGCCATCCTGCACGCGGCGCTGGCCGTGGCGCACGAGGCGGTCAAGGCCGGGCGCCGCGCCGACGTGGCGTTCGTGGTCTGCGACGGCGGCTGGAAATACCTGTCCACCGGCGCGTACGGCGGCACCCTGGCCGAGGCCGAGGACGCCCTCGACGGCCAGCTCTGGGCCTAGGTCAGTAGGCCACCGCGAGGAAGACATCGCCGGTGACCGGTGCCGCGGCGGCGCCCAGCAGCAGCCACGGCAACCGGCGCCGGTGGATGGACAGCACCGCGCCGACCACCAGCCCCACGCTGAGCAGGCCGGCGGCGGCCAGCGTGGGCACGTACCAGCCGGGTACGCCGCCGCCGATCACCGAGACCAGGCCGCGGATGCCCACGCCGACGCCGATCAGCCCCAGCGCGGACGCGTACAAGGTCATGATCAGCAGGCGCCGGGTACGCGGTGCCGGGTCGCCGGCCGCCGGGAAGCGGAACAGCACGTCGCCCTCGTCGGAGTCGGTACTCCACCCGAACGGCAGCACGTCGCTTGCCGATTCCACCTCGGTCGTCACTGCGCCTCCGAATTGCGATCGATATCTCTTCACCGTGTGCAACGCAGATGGCTCACGAGGCGTAACGCGGTTGTCGATGAATCCGGTCACCATCGCTGTGACGTTCCTTGTCGATTTGGCGACAAATCCATCAGACATTTACTTCGCGTGCTGGTCCCGGCGTACGCTTCGGTCCGTGATTGACTGGTCTGCAGACTGCACCACGGGCCGGTCGGGCGGAGCGTGGACGACCGAGCGTGAGCCAGAGGGACCCGCATGCGACTGACCGTTCTCGGCTGTGCCGGCAGTTTTCCCGGCCCCGAGGCGGCGTGTTCCGCGTACCTCGTGGAGGCCCAAGGATTCCGGCTCCTGATCGATTTCGGATCCGGATCACTGTCCGCTCTGCAGCGGTACGCCGACCTCGACGCCGTCGACGCGATCCTGCTCACCCATCTGCACTGCGATCACATGCTCGACGCCTGCACCTACGTGGTGGTGCGCCGGTACGCGCCGGACGGCCCCCGCCCGCCGCTGCCGGTGTACGCGCCGATGGGCGCCGCCGAACGGATCTCCGCCGCCTACAGTTCCGAGGCGGAACCGGTCGACGACGTGTACTCGTTCTACGGTCTGCAGCCCGGCACGTTCCCGATCGGCCCGTTCACGGTCACCGTGGACCGGGTCAACCATCCGATCGAGACGTACGGCGTCCGCGTCGAGCAGGGCGGCCGGGTCCTGGCGTACTCGTCGGACACCGCGCCCTGCGAGGCGCTGCTGCGACTCGCCCAGGGCGCCGACCTGTTCCTCTGCGAGGCCAGCTATCTGGACGGTGTGGAGAACCCGCCCGGCCTGCACCTCACCGGCGGGGAGGCGGGCGAGGCGGCCACCAAGGCCGATGTGGGCCGGCTCCTGTTGACCCACCTCGTTCCGGCCTGGGGAAGCGAGGCCTCTACTGTGGAGGCCGCGTCCGCCGCATACGCGGGACCGGTCGAAGTGGTCCGGCCCGGCTGCCGCTACGATCTCTGAGCCCTGCGAGCCTTCCCCGTTTGGAGTGCACTGCATGCGCATCGTCCGGCTGGCCAACTTCGTCTCGGCCCGTTCCGGTGGTCTCCGTACCGCACTGCGCAACCTCGGTGAGGGCTACCAGCGAGCCGGCCACGACGCCGTCCTGATCATCCCGGGCCGGCACCACTCCGACGAGACGACCGCGCAGGGCCGGGTCATCACGCTGCCCGGCACGACGCTGCCGCGTACCGGTGGCCAGCGGGTCCTGGCCGGCCGCCGCGAGCTGACCCGCCTGCTGGACTCGCTGGAACCCGACCGGATCGAGGTCTCCGACCGGGCCACCCTGCGCTGGACCGGTCGCTGGGCGCGGGACCGCGGGGTCGGCTCGATGATGGTGTCGCACGAGAGCCTGGGCGGCCTGCTCGGCGTCTGGGGCATGCCGGCCCGGGACGCGCTCGCCGACCGGCTCAACCGCCAGACCGCCCAGATGTACGACCAGATCGTCTGCACCACCGCGTTCGCCGCCGCCGAGTTCCGCCGCCTGGGCGTACCCAACCTGGTCGAGGTCCCGCTCGGGGTCGACCTGGAGACGTTCCACCCGCGCGCCGCCGACCCGGCGGTCCGGGCCCGGTACGCCCGCCCCGACGAACTGCTGATCGTGTACTGCAGCCGGCTGTCCGCCGACAAGCGCCCCGAACTGGCCGTGGACACCGTCGCCGCCCTCCGCGGCAACAAGGCGCCCGCGGTGCTCGTGGTGGCCGGGGACGGCTCCCGCCGCGCCGCGCTCGCCTACCGCTCCGCCCGGCTGCCGGTACGGTTCGCCGGCCACATCGCCGACCGGGAGGCCGTGGCGGCGCTGATGGCCAGCGCCGACGTGCTGGTCGCGCCGGGCCCGGTGGAGACGTTCGGGCTGGCCGCGCTGGAGGCACTGGCCTGCGGCACCCCGGTGGTGGTCAACCAGGCCAGCGCGCTGCCCGAGGTGATCGGCGCCGCCGGCGTGGCCATGCCCGGCACCCCGGAGGGCTTCGCCGAGGGCGTACGCCGGCTGATGGACCGCCCCGAGGCCGACCGCCGTGCCGCCGCCCGTGCCCGCGCCGAGCTGTTCGGCTGGCCGCAGGCCGTGGCCGGTTTCCTGCGGGCCCACCGCGCCGACCGGCCGGCCACCGCGGTGGTACGCCAACCGCGCCCCACCGGCGCGCCGAACTCCGTCACCGGCCCGGACCGCCGGACCGCCCCGCTGCGCCCCGCGGTGCCGGTCGGCGCGCTGTCCGGCAGCTGGACGGCACACACCGCCGGCACTACCGGGGCGGACGACACCGGCACTCCCCGTTACGCATAAGGTGGCTCGCATGGCACGTCCCGACGGCCGCGAAGCCGGCCAACTGCGCCCCGTCACGTTGACCCGCCGGTGGAGCATCCACCCCGAGGGGTCGGTGCTCGTCGAGTTCGGCGACACCCGGGTGCTCTGCACCGCCAGCGTCACGGAGGGCGTCCCGCGCTGGCGCAAGGGCTCCGGCCTGGGCTGGGTGACCGCGGAGTACGCGATGCTCCCGCGCGCCACCAACACCCGCGGCGACCGGGAAAGCGTCAAGGGCAAGGTCGGCGGGCGTACCCAGGAGATCTCCCGCCTGATCGGGCGCAGCCTGCGCGCCGCCATCGACCTGAAGGCGCTCGGCGAGAACTCGATCGTGCTGGACTGCGACGTGCTGCAGGCCGACGGCGGCACCCGCACGGCCGCGATCACCGGCGCCTACGTCGCCCTGCACGACGCCGTGTCGTGGCTGGCCGACCGCAAGTCCCTGGCCGGCAAGCCGGCCGCGGTGATGAGCCGCTCCATCCAGGCGGTCAGCGTCGGCATCGTCGACGGCGAGGCCCGACTCGACCTGATGTACGCCGAGGACGTGACCGCCGAGGTCGACATGAACGTGGTCTGCACCGGCGACGGCGACTTCGTCGAGGTCCAGGGCACCGGCGAGGCGAACGTCTTCCGCCGCGACCAGCTCGACGCCCTGCTCGACCTGGGCGTCCAGGGCTGCGCCGACCTGGCGCTGGCCCAGCAGAAGGCGCTCACCTCATGACCGCCAAGCTCCTGCTGGCCACCGCCAACCGGAAGAAGCTGACCGAGCTGCAGCGCATCCTGGACGCCGCACTGGGCACCGGCCGGGTCCAGCTGGCCGGCCTGGACGACTTCCCCGGCTACCCCGACGTCCCCGAGACCGGGCTGACCTTCGGCGAAAATGCGCTGATCAAGGCCCGCGAGGGCGCCACCCGCACCGGCCTGCCCACGGTCGCCGACGACTCCGGCCTGGCCGTCGACGCCCTGAACGGCATGCCCGGCGTGTTCAGCGCCCGCTGGTCCGGCGGACACGGCGACGACCAGGCCAACCTCGACCTGGTGCTGGCGCAGATCTCCGACGTGGGCGAGGACCACCGCGGCGGCGCCTTCGTGTGCGCGGCCGCCCTGGTGCTGCCGAACGGCCGCGAACACCTCGTCGAGGGCCGCCAGACCGGCCGCATCCTGCGCGCCCGCCGCGGCACCGGCGGTTTCGGCTACGACCCGATCTTCGTGGGCGACGGCCAGGACCGCACCAACGCGGAACTGTCCCCGGCCGAGAAGGACGCGATCAGCCACCGTGGCCAGGCACTCCGCAAGCTGGCCAAGGTCATCGCCCGCGAACTGCCCCGCTGAGACCGCTCCCGCCACATCGCGCCGCACCCGCCCCGTCGGCCCGGGCGGAGCGCCTCCTGTCTCGCCTGGGGGCGGAGCGCCTCCTGTCTCGCCTGGGGGCGGAGCGCCTCCTGTCTCGGCGCTTGCAGGCGCACTGGCGCCGGTACCAGGGGCCACACCTTCTTCGTAGACGGGCGGAATGCGGCTTTTCCATTACGCCGCCAGCGCCACGCCCGGGCAGGCTGGGGCGGCTTGTGGGGAGGTGTGGTGCGCTGGGTGCCGTAGATCCGCACGCCTCAGTGGGCAGGGCGGCTCGTGGGGAGCCGAGGTGCCGACCGCGCCGCAAGTTCACACGCCCGCACGCCTGGAGGCGCGCCCGAGGCAGACTGCACGATGTCGTTGAGTTAGGGCGCTGGGCCGCAGGTGCGGCGATTGCCGGTTATCTGAGCACTGTGGTGAGTGAATCGGAGGCCCGGTGCCCGCTTTCCACGGCGGTGACTTGCCCGTTAACAGTTGGTTTACCCCCCCGGAGTGCTACAGATCTTGGAGCCGAAGACGAATCTTGGAGGCGGGCGGCCCCCAGGAGGGCAGTTTCGCGCCAAGATTCGACGAGTGCTCCAAGATCTGCCGGGAGTAGCCGCGGTGCGCGCCGGGATAGTCGGGAATGCCCAGCCTCGACGACCGTCGTGCCCGCTGCTGAGGGCGGCTAGAAGGGCGGGATAGCAAACGCTCGGCGGGCGCGGCGTCGAGGAAGTGGAACGTGGTGCCCTCCGCCTCGGCGCCCGACCGCAGGCACTGCCGCCGCCCTCCGTCTGGTGTGCAGGGGAGCGCTCCACCGGCACACCAGCGCGGTCACCCCGACGTCGTCACTGGAGGGTGCCGATGCGGCGCTCGATGTCGGCGCGCAACGCCCGGTCCCGGACCACCGTGCGTGCCTGCTCCAGCACCGGCGCCAGGAACACGTCCGGCCCGGGCACCCCGGCGACCCCCGCCATCGCCGCCACCGCCGCCTGCCCGGCCGGGGACGGCGTGAGCGGCGCCCGCAGTTGCAGGCCGCGTACCGCACTCAGCAGCTCCACCGCCAGCAGGCTGGTCAGGTTGTCCAGCACCGTGCGCAGCTTCTTGGCCGCGGCCCAGCCCATCGACACGTGGTCTTCCTGCATGCCGCTGGTGGGCAGCGAGTCGACCGACGCGGGGGACGCCAGCCGCCGGTTCTCCGCGACGATGCCGGCGGCGGTGTACTGGGCGATCATCAGCCCGGAGTTGACGCCGGCGTCGGGGGAGAGGAACGGCGGGAGGTCGCGGTTGCGGGTGACGTCGAGCAGGCGGTCCACCCGGCGTTCGGCGATCGCGCCCACCTCGGCGGCGGCGATGGCCAGGTAGTCGGCGGCGAAGCCGAGCGGCGCGCCGTGGAAGTTGCCGGTGGACTCGACCCGGCCGTCCGGCAGCACCACCGGATTGTCGACCACCGAGCGCAGTTCCCGGCCGGCCACGGTGGTGGCGAAGTCCAGGGTGTCCCGGGCCGCACCGGCCACCTGGGGGGCGCAGCGCATCGAGTACGCGTCCTGCACCGCGTGCGCCAGGTCGTCGCGGTGCGAGTCCATGATGGCCGAGTGCTGCAGCAGGCGGTGGATGTTCGCGGCGGACGCCGCCTGGCCGGGGTGCGGGCGGATCCGGTGCAGCTCCGGCAGGAACGGGCGCTCCGAGCCGAGCATGGCCTCGATGGCCAGCGCCGCGGTCACGTCCGCCATGGTGAACAGGTGACCGGCGTCCTCGACGGCCAGCAGCAGCATGCCGAGCATCCCGTCGGTGCCGTTGATCAGCGCCAGGCCCTCCTTGGCGGCCAGGTCCAGCGGGCTCAGGCCGGCCGCGTGCAGGGCCTCGGCGGCGGCCGTCCGGGCACCGTCCTTGCCGAGCACCCAGCCCTCGCCGAGCAGCACCAGCGCGCAGTGTGCCAGCGGGGCCAGGTCGCCGGACGCGCCCAGCGAACCGTGCTCCGGCACCCACGGCGTGATGTCCGCGTTCAGCAGGTCGGCGATGCCCTGGGCGAGCACCGGGCGTACCCCGGAGTGGCCGAGCGCCAGCGAGCGCAGCCGCAGCAGCAGCATGGCCCGCACCACCTCGCGGGGCATCGGTGCGCCGATCCCGGCGGCGTGCGAGCGGATCAGCGCGTGCTGCAGTTCGGCCCGACGCTCCGGGGCGATGGACGTGTTGGCGAGCGCGCCGAAGCCGGTGGACACGCCGTACACCGGGCGGCCGGAGGCCTCGATGGTGTCGACGATGGCGCGGCTGCGGGCCATCGCGGCCACGGTCGCCTCGGCGATCTCGACCCGGGCGGAGTGGCGGGCGACGGCGAGGACGTCGGCCGGGCTGACGCCGGTGGGTTCCACGATGACGGTCATAGCGGCGCTCCGTGGTGCAGAACGGTACGGACGAGAGGTACTCCGGGCCGGTAGGCCAGGTGCAGGTGGCTGGGTGCGTCCAGGACGATCAGGTCGGCCCGGGCGCCGGGGCGCAGCACGCCGACGTCGGTGCGGCGCAGCGCCCGCGCGCCGCCGGCGGTGGCCGCGTGCACGGCCTCGGCGGGCGTCATCCGCATCTCGCGGACCGCGAGCGCGATGCAGAACGGCATCGATGACGTGTACGACGAACCGGGGTTGCAGTCGGTAGCCAGCGCGACCGTGGCACCGGCGTCGAGCAGCGCGCGGGCGTCCGGGTACGGCGAGCGGGTGGAGAACTCGGCACCGGGCAGCAACGTGGCGACCGTGTCCGAGCCGGCGAGCGCGTCGACGTCGGCGGCGGTGAGGTGGGTGCAGTGGTCGGCGCTGGCGGCGCCCAGCTCCACGGCGAGCCGTACCCCGGGACCGGCGGCCAGCTGGCTGGCGTGGATCCGCGGCTGCAGGCCCGCCGCCACCCCGGCGGCGAGGATCGTCCGGGCCTGGTCGCCGTCGAACGCGCCCCGTTCGCAGAACACGTCGATCCACTTCGCGTACGGCGCGGCGGCCCGCAGCATCGGGCCGGTGACCAGGTCGACGTACTCGACGGGGGTGTGTCCGGCGGGGACCACGTGTGCGCCCAGGAACGTGGTCTCCTCGGTCAGTTCGCGGGCCAGGCGCAGCATGCGGGCCTCGTCGGCGACGCTGAGGCCGTACCCACTCTTGATCTCGATGGTGGTGGTGCCCTGCCGCAGCGCCTCGGTGAGCAGGCGCCGCGCGGACCGGCGCAGGTCGTCGTCGCCGGCGGCGCGGGTGGCGGCGACCGTGGTGCGGATGCCGCCGCCGGTGTACGGCTCGCCGGCCATCCGGGCGGCGAACTCGGCGGCCCGGTCCCCGCCGAAGAGCAGGTGGGTGTGGCTGTCCACGAAGCCGGGCAGCACCGCTGCGCCGCTCGCGTCGATGCGCCGGTCGGCGGCGGGTGCGGCGGCGCCCGGACCGACCCAGGCGACGCGGTCGCCGTCGGTGACCACGGCGGCGTCGGTGACGATGCCGAGCGGTCCGGTCCCGGCGGCCGGATCGTTGGTGACCAGCTCGCCGATGGCGTCGATCAGGAGGCTCACCGGGTCACCTGCCGGATCGCGTCGCGCAGCGCGGCCGGTACGTCGAACCCGGTGTGCCGGCCCTCGGCGACGATCAGCCGGCCGTCCGCGACCACGTGGGTGACGTCGGCGGCGGTGGCGGCGAACACCGCGCCCGCCGGGTCGACACCGGCGGTGCGGACGCTGTCCAGCGACACCGCGACCAGGTCGGCGCGCCGGCCGGGCGCCAGCGTGCCGGCGTCGTCCCAGCCCAGCGCGGAGTGCGCGGTCGCCGCGGCGATCAGCTCGGCGGCGGCGAAGTGGCCGCGGCGTTCGGTGGTCAGCCGTTCGTGCATCTCCACGGCCCGCGCCTCCTCGAACAGGTCGACCACCGCGTGGCTGTCGCTGCCGAGGCTCAGCGGGCTGCCCGCGTCGGCCAGCGCGCGGGCCGGCCCGATCCCGTCGGCCAGGTCGCGTTCCGTGGTGGGGCAGAGGCAGACGCCGGTGCCGCCGTCGCCGAGGGCCTTGACGTCGTCGTCGGTGAGGTGGGTGGCGTGCACGGCGGTGGTGCCGGCGCCGAGCAGCCCGTGCCGGCGCAGCAGTTCGGTGGGGGTGCAGCCGTGCACGGCCCGGCACCGGTCGTTCTCGGCGCGCTGCTCGGACAGGTGGACGTGCAGCGGGGCCCGGCCGGCCAGCGCCGCGAGCTGGGACGCCGGCACCGCGCGTACCGAGTGGGCGGCCGCACCGATCCGGGTGCGGTCGTCGCCGCGCAGCCCGTCCACCCGCGCGGCCCAGGCGGCGGCGTCGCCGTCACCGAAGCGGCGCTGCACGCCCTGCAGCGGCGTGCCGTCCACGCCCGCGGTCAGGTACAGCGTGTCCAGCAGCGTGATCCGGAGGCCCGCCTCCCGGGCGGCGGCGGTCACCGCGTGACCCATGGCGTTCGGGTCGGCGTACCGGGTGCCGTCCGGCGCGTGGTGCAGGTAGTGGAACTCGCCGACCGTGGTGATCCCGGCCAGCGCCATCTCGCCGTACACCGCGCGGGCCAGCGCGAAGTAGCTGTCCGGGTCGAGCCGGGCGGCCACCGCGTACATCCGGTCCCGCCACGTCCAGAAGCTGCCCCGGCCGTCGTGGGTGCGGCCGCGCAGCGCCCGGTGGAACGCGTGCGAGTGGGCGTTGGCCAGGCCGGGCAGCACCAGGCCGGGCAGCCGGGTCGCGTCGCCCGCCGGGACCCCGGTACGGACCGCGGTGAACCGGCCGCCGTCGATCTCGAGCAGCACGTCCGTGGCCACCCGGCCGTCCACCCACGCGAATCCGGCGTGGTACCTCACGTCAGCGTGCCCAGCACGAAGGCCAGCGCGTCCACGCCGGCCGCGCAGTCCGCGTCGGTGGCGTGCTCGGCGGGGGAGTGCGACACCCCGGTGGGGTTGCGGACGAACAACATGGCCGTGGGCACGTGCCCGGACAGCACCCCGGCGTCGTGCCCGGCGCCGGTGGGCAGGATCGGCACGCCGCCCAGCGCCCCGGCCAGCCGCTCCGCCAACCGCGCGTCGAACGCCACCTCCGGCGACACCGACTCGGGCTCCACCCGTACCCCGGTGCCGTCCCGGCCGGCGCGATCCACCGCCCGTTTCGTCACCGCCTCCACCAGCGCGTCCAGCGTGGCGGCGTCCGCGGCCCGGGCGTCCAGCCAGCCGCGCACCAGCGACGGGATGGCGTTGGTGGCGTTCGGGTGCACCGTCACCCGGGCCATGGTGGCGTGCGCACCGGACAGCCGGGCCTCCTTGTTCGTGGCCAGCACCGTGTACGCGAACGTCAGCATCGGATCCCGCCGGTCCGCCATCCGGGTGGTCCCGGCGTGGTCGGCGTCGCCGGTGAAGTCGAACCGCCAGCGCCCGTGCGGCCAGATCGCGCTGGCCACCCCGACCGGCACGTCCAGGTTCCGGCCCTGCTCGATGTGCAGCTCCACCACCGCGGCCACCCGGCCCAGCAGGTCGGGCCGGGCGCCGGCCGGGCGGGCACCGAGCGCCTCGGCGAAACCCACGCCGGCCGCGTCCCGCAGCTCCGCCGCCCGGTCCGGTGCGATCACGCCGGTGAACAGGCGCGAGCCCAGGCACGGTACGCCGAACCGGCCACCCTCCTCCTCGGCGAACGCGACCACGCCCACCTTCGCGGCGGCGTCCCGGGGCAGCCGGTCCACGGCCAGGAACGCGCTGACGATGCCGAGCGGGCCGTCGTACCCGCCGCCGTGCGGCACCGAGTCGAAGTGCGAGCCGGTCAGTACCGTGTCCGGCGGCCACGGGTCGCCGGACCAGGCGAACAGGTTGCCGTTGCCGTCGTCGGTGACCGTCATGTCGCGGCGGGCGGCCTGGGCGCGGAACCAGTCCCGCAGGGCGAGTTCCGGCTCGGTGAACGCGTACCGCAGGTAGCCGCCGCTCGCCGGGTCGCGCCCGATCGGCGCGATCTCGGCCCACAGGTCGCGGAACGACGCCGGTGTTCCACTGGAGCGCTCCAGTGGAACACCAGCGCCGGTCACGACCGCCCCATCGGGATGTGCACGCGGTCCGCCGCGGCCGACTCGTACCCGGCGTCCACGTGCCGGATCACCCCCATGCCCGGATCGTTGGTGAGCACCCGTTCGATCTTCTGCCCGGCCAGCGCCGTCCCGTCCGCCACGCACACCTGCCCGGCGTGGATGGACCGCCCGATGCCCACCCCGCCGCCGTGGTGGATGGACACCCAGCTCGCCCCGCTCGCCGTGTTGACCAGCGCGTTCAGCAACGGCCAGTCGGCGATCGCGTCGGAGCCGTCGGCCATCGCCTCGGTCTCCCGGTACGGCGACGCGACCGACCCGGCGTCCAGGTGGTCCCGTCCGATCACGATCGGCGCGGACACCTCGCCGGACGCCACCATGTCGTTGAACCGCACCCCGGCGCGGTCCCGTTCGCCGTACCCGAGCCAGCAGATCCGGGCCGGCAGCCCCTGGAACGCCACCCGCTCGCCGGCCAGCCGGATCCACCGGGCCAGCGGTTCCTGGTCCGGGAACAGGTCCAGCACGGCCCGGTCGGTGGCCGCGATGTCGGCCGGGTCGCCGGACAGCGCCGCCCACCGGAACGGGCCCCGGCCCTCGGCGAACAGCGGCCGGATGTACGCCGGCACGAAACCGGGGAACGCGAACGCCCGGTCGTACCCGCCCAGCTGCGCCTCGCCGCGGATCGAGTTGCCGTAGTCGAACACCTCCGCACCGGCGTCCAGGAACCCGACCATGGCCGCCACGTGCCGGACCATGCTGGCCCGGGCCCGGTCGGTGTACTCCTCCGGCTTGACCGCGGCGTCCCGCGGATCGGTGTCCAGCGGCACGTAGCTCAGCGGGTCGTGCGCGCTGGTCTGGTCGGTGACGATGTCGATCGCCACGCCCCGCCGGAGCAGTTCCGGGAAGACCGCGGCGGCGTTGCCGACCACCCCGATGCTGCGCGCCTGACGCTGGGAGCGGGCCTGCTCGGCCGCCCGCACCGCGGAGTCGAGATCGTCCGCGATGACGTCGAGGTAGCGGGTGTCCACCCGGCGCTGCAGCCGGGTCCGGTCCACGTCGACGATCAGGCAGACGCCGCCGTTCATGGTGACCGCCAGCGGCTGCGCGCCGCCCATCCCGCCGCAGCCCGCGGTCAGCGTCAGCGTCCCGGCCAGGTCGCCGCCGAACCGCCGGGCCGCCACCGCGGCGAACGTCTCGTACGTGCCCTGCAGGATGCCCTGGGTGCCGATGTAGATCCAGGAACCGGCGGTCATCTGCCCGTACATGGTCAGGCCCAGCTGCTCCAGCCGGCGGAACTCCGGCCAGGTCGCCCAGTCGCCCACCAGGTTGGAGTTGGCCAGCAGCACCCGCGGCGCCCACTCGTGGGTGCGGAACACCCCGACCGGCTTCCCGGACTGCACCAGCAGCGTCTCGTCGTCGGCGAGCACGTCCAGCTCGCGGACGATCGCGTGGAACGACGGCCAGTCCCGCGCCGCCCGGCCGGTCCCGCCGTACACGACGAGATCCTCCGGACGCTCGGCCACGTCGGGGTCCAGGTTGTTCATCAGCATCCGCTTGGCGGCCTCCTGGGGCCAACCCTTCGCGGTGTACGACGTGCCGCGTGGCGCTTGCACCGAAGTCCCCTCTCTAGGCAGTGAACACGTTGCGGCGGGCGGCGCTCGCCTCGAACTCCTCCAGGCGGCGCTGCACCGGCTCCGGCGCCGCGTCGCACATCGCCTGCAGCAGCACCATGGCCATCGTCATCGGGCCGGTGTGCAGGTCGAACACCAGTTGGGTGCCGACCGCCGCGGGCAGCGTCACGTCGGCGTACTCGGCGACCGGGCTGACCGGCGAGTCGGTCACCGCCACCACCGCGTACCCGATCGCCCGGGCCTCCCGGACCGCCTGCAGCGACTCCCGCGGATACCGCGGCAGCACCACCGCGAGCAGCGCGGTGCCCCCGGCGGCGCGGGCCTGGTCCAGCCGGTCCAGCAGCCCGGTGCCGCCGGCGTCGAGGACCCGCACGTCCGGGTGCACCTTGGCCGCGAAGTATCCGAAGTACGCGGCCAGCGGCGCCGCCGCCCGCAACCCCAGCACGGGCAACGGCCGGCTCGCCACCAGGAGCTTCGCCGCCCGCTGCACCGGGTTCGGATCGGTCAGCTCGTCCCGCAGCCGGGCCAGGTGCTCGGCCTCGCCCTGCACCGCCCGCTGCATCGCGTTCGCGCCCGCGTCCGGCACGCCGGCCGCGTCCACCGCCCCCCGCAACTCGCGGCGCAGCGCCGGATAGCCGGGGTACCCCAGCGCCAGCGCGAACCGGGTGACCGACGGCTGGCTCACCCCCGCCAGATCCGCCACCTCGGCCGCGGACAGGTACGCCGCCCGCGGGGCGTGCTGCACCAGGCACTGGGCGATCCGCCGCTGGGTCGGCGTGAGTCGTGCGCCCTGGACGAGGTCCAGCACCCTGACGACTGTGTCATTCACCCCCACAGCCTATGCATGAAAACTTTCAACGCGCTAGGTTCCGGCCGGATCCGGACCCGTTCCCATCCGATCTGATCCCTACCTGATCCGTCTTGCTGGTTCTGATCTGCCCAACTCATCGGTCGATGAGCGTCGTCGATATTTCTTGGGCGGTTTGATCCGGGGATGGCGTGGCTGGGCGGCCTGGTGGCGGGCGACAACCAGAAGGGCCGTACCGAACGCGAACAATGGGTTCGACTGGGTCGCCTGACGTACTAGTTCGTGTTACGTTCTAGATGTGGACGGGGAGCGATGGCCCAGTGATTGGATCCGTGCCGCGCTGCCACTGGTGGTTCTCTCGGTCCTGCACCGAGGGGAGGCACACGGGTACGTGCTGTTGCAGAGCCTGCGAGCGCTCGGGCTGGGTTCCCTGCGGGGCAGCACTCTTTACCCCCTGCTGGCCCGGCAGGAGGAGCTGGGGCGAGTGGGGCACCGGTGGGAGCCGGACAGCGGAGGCCCGCCTCGCAAGGTGTTCTCCATCACCGCAACCGGTCGCCGGGACCTGACCCTGCTGAGTCAGCACTGGTCTGCGCTGAACGAGGTTGTCACGACCGCCGTGGCCGCAGTGGCTGCGGACGGCGCGAAAGGAGAGCGATGAGGTATTACCGCCAGCTCGCCTACCGCCTCCGTCGACGACGTATGCCCGAAAACGAGATCGCCCGAGTCCTGAGCGAGGTCAGGGACCTGTCCACCGCCTCGGCGAAGGCGCCGCAGGAGGAGTTCGGTCCTGCTGACGACTACGCCACGACCTTCAGCGAAGGCGGTACGCGCTGGACGTTGAGTCGCTGGGTGAACTGGGGCGCACGGCTGGCCGGTTTCGGCTTCGTCATCCTCAATACCGAACTACGCCTGCAGGGTGGGCAGATGCTGCTGCCCTGGTGGGCGGTGCTGGGAGGGTGGTTTGCGGTGCTGGCGGCGGGTGAGGTCGCACGCTTCGCGCTCGACCACCGCCTGCCCCGCGCCTTCACCACGGCCAAGGTTCCAGAACCCCGCCGCTCGCAATCCGGCGAATCGCGGCAGGCAGAGAAGGCGCCGCGCACGGAGGGTGCCCCGGCCGCCGAGGACGGCCCCGGCGCCACCGAGCCCATCGGCTACTACCGCACCCTAGCCTTCAACCTCCGGCTGCGGCACCTGCCTGAGGCGGAGGTGGCGCGGATCCTGGAGGAAGCGCGCGAACTGTCGTGGGCGTGCGGGTCAACACCTCAGGCAGAGTTCGGCTCGGCGCAGGATTACGCCGAGCAGTTCGATCGTCGTAAGCGGCGCTACGGCCTGAGCCTCGTCGTCTTCCTCGCCTGTGTGCTCACCGGCTTCTTCATCCAGTTGATGAACATGACCGCCGACCTGCGAGGCGGCGATCGGCTGCTGCCGCCAGGACTCTCGCTGCTGACCTACGCGGCGCTGTTCGTGGGAGGGGCCTCCTTCGCCGTGCTTTACGAGCACCGTCTGCCTCGCGGTTTTCACAAGTGGCGTCTTCGGCGGCATGGGGTTGGAGTTGGCGAATAGCCGGCAGGCTGCGACGCACCGCCCGGTCGTCGTCGGCCCAAAGAGATCAGGTCCGTTGAGAGCTCACACCGCGCTGCTACGTTCGCCGGCATGGCGACGGAAACGGCCCACACCTACCTGGACGCGGTCGACCGCGCCCTGCCCGGCTACGTGCGCGGCCTCTATCTGGTCGGATCCGTCGCGCTGGGCGCCTGGCAGCCGCCGGCCAGCGACGTCGACACGGTGATCCTCACGTCCCGGCCGGCCACGGCCGACGACCTGACCGCGCTCGCCCAGATCCACGCGGAGATGCCCCGGTCGCCGCTCTTCGACGGCGTCTACCTGGAACCCGGCCTGGCCCGTGAATGGCCGGACGACCGGCGCACCGTCCCGTTCGTCGTCAACGGCGAATTCCAGACCGACCGGCCCTGCGGTGAACTCACCCCGGTGCTCTGGCTCACCCTGCAACGGCACGGCATCCCGGTACGCGGCCCCGCCGTCGCCGACCTGGACGTCCGCGTCGACCGGACCAAACTGCGCCGCTACAACCTGGACAACCTGCGCGGCTACTGGCAGGCGGCGGTCGCGACGTTCCCCACCGAACTCGCCGACACGGCGCCCGATGAGGTTCTCGACCCGGCCGTCGTCACCTGGTTCGTGCACGGCCCCGCGCGCCTGCACCACACGCTGGCGCACGGCGACATCATCGCCAAGACCGCGGCCGGCGACTACCTGGCACAGCTCTTCCCCGAGTACGCCGCCCTCGCGCACCGGGCCAACCGCTGGCGCGCCGGCGCACCGGAACAGTTCACCGTCGCCGACCTGCGCACCGCGGGCGACAGCGTCAACGCGGTGGCCGACGACGCCTGGCGCCGCTACGGGGACTGACAGCGTCGGACCCGCGTGCGAGGCTCAAGCCATGCGGATCGAGTCGCTGCACACGTACCCGGTCAAGGGTTCGCACCGCCTCGACCACCACGAAGCGCAGGTCGAACCGTGGGGGCTGGCCGGCGACCGCCGCTGGATGATCGTCGACGCCGACGGCGTCGGTCTCACCCAGCGCGACCACGCCGCCCTCACCGCACTACATCCCGTGGTCACCCCCGGTGGCCTCACCCTGCGCGCCCCCGGCCATCCCGACCTGCACGTGCCCGAACCCGCCGACGGTCCCGCCCTGCAGGCCCGGGTCTTCACCCACAAGCCTCCCGTGCCCGTCCGCCGCGCCGACCCTGCCGGCGCCTGGGTCACCGCCCTGCTCGGGCGCCCCGCCCACCTGGTCTGGCAGCAGGACCCCGGCGGCCGCCCGATCCCCGCGTCCACCCACGACGGCGACCGGGTCAACCTCGCCGACGGCTACCCCCTGCTGGCCACCACCACGGCATCCCTCGGCGCGCTCAACGACTGGCTCGCCGGCGCCGGCGCCGGCCCGGTGCCGATGACCCGGTTCCGGCCCAACGTCGTCATCGACGGTGCCACCCCCTGGACCGAGGACGGCTGGCCCGGCGGCCGGCTGCGGCTCGGCGCCGCCGTGGTCCGCGCCGCCAGAGCCTGCAACCGGTGCGTGGTCACCACCATCGACCAGGAGACCGGCGAGCGGGGCCGGCAACCCCTCGCCGCCCTCGGCCGGCACCGCAGAATCGCCGGTGGCCTGCCGTTCGGCGTGCTCCTCGTGCCCGACCGCACCGCAATCCTCCGGGTGGGTGACCCCGTCACCCCACTGTCTTAGGTCTCGCTTAGGAACGTTGCCCCGGCGCGCCCCGGCCCGCAGGATGCCTGAGCGTGACCGCACATCGCCTCCTCACCCCGCGCTGGCTGGCCACCGGCGGCGCCGTCGTGCTCGCCGGCGTCCTCGGCGTCGCGCTGCTGCTGCAGAACGGCGGCTCCGCCTGCGCCGCCCCGCCGACCACCACGGCGAAAACCGGGAAGGCGACGTTCTACGACCTCGGCGGCGGCACCGGCAACTGCTCCTTCCCCAGCGCCCCCGCCGACGACCTGTTCGTCGCGCTGGGCGCCGCCGAATACGCGGACGCCGCCGCGTGCGGCAGCTACCTCGACGTCACCGGCCCCAAGGGCAAGGTCCGCGTCAAGGTCACCGACTCCTGCCCGCCCTGCGCACCCGGCCACCTCGACCTCAGCCGCACCGCCTTCAAGAAGATCGGCAACGAGGTGGACGGCATCATCAAGGTCAAATACAAGCTCGTGCCCCGCGCCGCCACCCCCGGCCCGGTCACCGTCCGGGTGAAGGAAGGCTCGTCCCGCTTCTGGCTCGCCGTCCTCATCGACAACCACGCCAGCCCGCTGGCCTCCGTCAAGGTCGCCGGCAAGACCGCCAAACGCGCCGACTTCAACTACTGGATCATCGACGGCGGCGCCGGCGCCGGCCCCTTCTCGATCAGAATCACCGACGTGAACGGCCGCACCACCACGGCCACCGGCGTCAAACTCACCCCCGGCAAGACCCAGAAAACCTCGGTACGCCTGACCGGCGGCGCAGCGGCGGCCGCCCCGGCGAAGAAGAAGAAGGCGCCGCGCGCGAAGCCCTCGGTGTCGGCCTCGGCAACGCCCTCGGCCTCGGCCTCGGCGGTGGCTTCGGCTTCGGCTTCGGCTTCGGTGGAGCCGGGGTCGGAACCGGCGGAGAGCGCCGAGGTGCCGCCCGCGGACGACGGGGTGGCGCTCGCCGCGGGGGCGTCCAAGCGCTGCTAGGCCGGCGCCGCGGCATGACCACCAGGTGCGGAAGAGGGGACTCGAACCCCTACGTCCTCTCGGACACAGGCACCTAAAACCTGCGCGGCTGCCAATTTCGCCACTCCCGCTCCGGTTCGCCCGAGGGCGAACCGTGGTGTGAGTCTAGCGGTCGCCGCCGGGTCCGGATCCGGTGGAGGCGGCCGCCGCGCGGGCGGCGCGGGTGCCGAGTCCGGAGCGTTTCAACATGGTGGCGACCGTCCCGTGGGAGACCCGGATCGGCTCAGGCTGCCGGGCCAGAGCGGCGGCGATCGTCTTGGCGCCCAGGGCCGGATGCCGGAGCGCGAACGCCACCACCGCCTCGCCGACGTCGGCCGGGATCCGGGGGCGGCGGGGCGCCGGCGCCAGCGAACCGCGCTCCCGCAGCCGCCGTCGCAGCGCGTAGACGTGGTTGCGGTGGCAGCCAAGACGCCGGGCGGCATCCATGACCGTGACCTCGCGCCGGTCGACGCACCGCAGCAGGTCCACCTTCTCCGCATCGGTCAGCGGCCGGCCCGGCCGGTCGTCGCCGATCGGGTCGCCGTGCGCATCGACCCGTACCACCGGGATTCGGCGGGTGCTCCGGTTGCGCCCGGCGTACGTGGCGGTCTGGCTGTGACAGTTCGGACAGAGGAACCGCAGGTTGTCCGGCCGGCAGTCCCAGTATCGCCCGTCGATGTGATCCACGTGGAGCGTCAACGGCCGCCCCTGCCATGTGGCTCCGCCGCCACACGCCGCGCATCGATACGGCCGGCCGCTCTCCACCAGCGCCCGCCGCAGGGCCGGTGGCGCGGCCCGCTTGGCGTCGGCGGGCCGGACCACCAGGACCTCACCCGGCGTACGCCGGCGCGGGCTCGGCACGCCGCGACAATGTGCCCGGCCGAGGAAGTGTGACGTGTCGATGCCCAGCCGGTCGATCCGGCGCCGCAGGTGCGCGTGGGCGCCGCCGTTCTGGCCGAGGCCCAGGTGGCGGAGGACACCGGCCATGGACGTGGAGGCGGCCACCGCAGCGGCGAGTCGTTCCCGGGTGTACTTGGCGTAGGGCATGGTAGGAACGTACCGATCGGGTACGACACGTTTCCGGCGCACGGCACGGCGGCCGCCTCGCGGGTCCGGGCCGCATGACGGCCGCCGTGGGTCGGCGGTCCGGGGCTGCCGGCCGGGCCGGCAGAGCCGGATCAGTAACGGAACATGGCCAGGCTCTTCTGCAGTTCGGCCGCCACCCGGGCCAGGTCGTCCGCGGCCGTGGCGGTGTTGCCGGCGGCGTTCGTGGTCTCCGCGGCCGCTTCCGCGACCTCGGCGACGTTGGCGGAGATCTGGTGGGAGCCGCCGGCCACCTCGCCGACGTTGCGGCTCATCTCGTTCGTGGTGGCGGTCTGTTCCTCGACCGCCGCCGCGATCGCGGTCTGGGTGTTGTTGATCTGGTCGATGACGGCGCCGATCTCGGAGATCGCGGTGACGGCGGCGGCGGAGTCGGCCTCGATGGCGCTGACCCGGGTGCGGATGTCCTCGGTGGCGCTGGCGGTCTCCTGCGCGAGTTCCTTCACCTCGCCGGCGACCACCGCGAAGCCCTTGCCGGCGTCGCCGGCCCGGGCCGCCTCGATGGTGGCGTTGAGGGCGAGCAGGTTGGTCTGCTGGGCGATGTTCGTGATGATCTTGACGACGTTCACGATCTCGGCGGAGGACGTGCCGAGCTGCTGCAGGATGGCGCCGGCCTCGGTGGAGATCCGCACGGCCTTGCCGGCCACCTCGGCGGCGCTGGAGGTGCTGCGGGCGATCTCGCTGATCGAGCTGCCGATCTCCTCGGCGCCCGCGGAGACCGTGGTGATGTTCTGGCTGATCTGGCGGGAGGCGTCGGACACCGCCTCGGCGCGGCTGGCGCTGCGGGAGGCGGACGAGCGCATCTGGCTGGAGACCGCGGTGAGCTGTTCGGACGCGGAGGCGAGGGTGCCGACGCTGGTGTTGATGCCGCGCAGGGTGCCGGTGAGGCGGTCCAGCGCGGTGTTGAGCGCGCCCGCCATCCGGCCGACCTCGTCCCGGCCGGTGACCGTGAGGCGCTGGTCGAGGCGGCCCTCGGCGAGGCCCTCGAGGACCGTGACGGTCTCCCGCAGCGGGCGGGTGATGGCGCGGCTGACCAGGACGCCGAGTGCCAGGGCGAAGGCCAGTGCGCCGAGGATCAGGGCGATGATGACCATGCGGGCGGTGTTTTCGGTGTCCGCGGCCGCCGCCCGTTGCTGCTGGGCGGCCTGGTCCTCGGCCTTGGCGAGGTTGTTCAGCGAGACGGTGATGCCGCGGGTGAGCGGGTCGATGTAGGAGTTCTGCGCACCCAGGAAGCCGGTCATGTCGTCCTCGCGGGCGGCGGGCACCAGCTTGGTGGTGCGGGCGTCGCGGTAGTCGGCGAGCGAGGAGACGAAGATGTCGCGGTCGTTCTGGGTGCCGTCGGCGGCGAGACCGGCGTACTCGGCCCAGATCTTGTCGATCTCGGCGTCCAACTGGGCGATGCTGGACTCGATGCTGCTGACGTCGGTGATCGGCGAGTGCAGGATCAGCTTCGCCGTCATCGACGTGGCTTCCTGCACCTTGGCGCGGATGTTGCCGATCATCGCGGTGGCGTGCAGGTTGCGTTCGTACATGCGGTCCAGGCGCTGACCGGAGCGGTCCAGCTCGACCAGGCCGGTGACCCCGACACCGATCATCAGCAGGCACAGCACGCCGAAGCTGACCAGCAGCTTCTGCGACACCTGCAGGTTGCGCAGCAGGCCGCCGCGGGTGTGGGCGCGCCGGGTGCCGGGCCGCGAAGCCTTGGCGGCCCGCCGGGAGCCGCCCGCGGAGGCCCGCCGGGAGCCGCGCGCGGACGACGGAGAGCGTCGGCCGGTCTCGGTCGGTGCGGCAGGCGGCATGGAGGCTCTCCGGGCTGTCGAAGGGTGACAGTCTCACTATCGGCAGCCCGGGGGCCGATCCGCGGAGAAACGGCGCGAAGCGTCAGTCGATTCCCAGGTCACGGCGCAGTTTGGCGACGTGTCCGGTGGCCTTGACGTTGTACAGGGCGTGCTCGACGGTGCCGTCGGCGTCGATGACGAACGTGGACCGGATCACCCCGGTGACCGTCTTGCCGTACATCTTCTTCTCGCCGTAGGCGCCGTACGCGGTCAGCACGCTCTTGTCCTGGTCGCTGACCAGCGGGAAGGTGATCGCGTCGCGCTCGCGGAACTTGGCCAGCTTGGCCGGCGGGTCGGGGGAGATGCCGACCACCTCGTAGCCGGCCGCCTGCAGCGAGGCCAGGGAGTCGCGGAAGTCGCAGGCCTGCGTGGTGCAGCCGGGGGTCATGGCGCTGGGGTAGGCGTAGAGCACGACCTTGCGCCCGTGCAGGTCCTTGAGGGCGAGCTGGTCGCCGGTGTCGGTGGTCAGGGTGAAGTCGGGGGCGGCGTCGCCGGGAGCGAGGCGGGTTGCGGTCATGGCACGACCTTAGTTCGGCGGTCCGACACGTCTGGACGGAGAGGGCGGGGCGCGGAGGCGCGGAGCCGGCGTACCCCGGTCAGCGCCAGCCCGGCCCCGGCACCCAGCGCGACCAGCACCGCGACCCGTGCGAACCAGCTCGGCCCGGCCGACGGCACCACGGCGGCGCCGAACGCGCCGATCTCGGCCAGCCCGCCGAACGTCGCGAGCACGGCCCCGCCGAGGGCGGTCAGGAACGGCGTGCGCCACACCGCCACGGTCAGCGTGACCAGGCCGGCGGCGAGCAGCACGGGCGGGAGGCCGGAGTCGGCGGCGCGCGCCGCCGCGTACCCGATCGGGATGGTGCCCGCGACCAGCGCGACCGCGGGGATCAGCGCGGGGCGCCACCGGCCCAGCGCGGCCACCGCGACCGCGAGCAGCAGCGCGCCGGCCCACCACAGCGGGGCCCGGGGCGGCGGCACCCAGTCGAGCGTGCCGCGTACCTCGAAGATCTGGGTCTGGTCGCGCAGCGGGACGGTCCAGGTGCGTAGCCGGTGCGGGCGCGAGGGGTCGGCCCGCGCGGCCGGCGGCGGGTCACCGGCGCGCCATTGCAGGCGCTGGTCGTGCCAGCGCACGGTGGTTCCGGTGGAGACGCGGCGCCACTGCGGGGTCGCGGTCGGTGCGGCGGTGGCGGGCACGGGGGTGTCGCCGGCAAGGGTCCGGTTGAGGTACGTGGCGGGGGAGTGCACGTTCTCGTAGGTGCCGTCCGGGCGCACCTCCAGGTACGGCTCGCCGGAGTAGCCGAGGACCTCGACGGGCCGGCCGGTGTCGTTGGTGAGTTCCAGCCGGGTGCCGGCCTCGACCGCGCGGACGGTCAGTCCCGGCCGGGGCGGGTCGATGCCGGTGACGGTGATCCGGTACGCGGTGGCGTCCGGCGCCTCGCCACCGTGTGCGGCGGCCGGGGCGGCCGGCCCGAGCAGGACACCGGCCACCACCAGGAGCAGCAGCAGGGCCCGTGAGGTGCGCCGCAGCAGGTCCTGGGTCCCGCTCACCCGGCCGCCGCCACCGCCGCTTCGAGGGTCGCCGGGCGGGGCGGTCCGCCGCTCGGTTCGGTGATCGCCTTGCCGTCGACGTGCACGGTCGGCGTGCCGGTCACGCCCCGCGCCGAGGCGGTGTCGGTGGCCTTGGCGGCCCACGACCAGTAGGTCCGGCCGGTGACCGCGTCCGCGAACGCCGTGCTGTTCAGGCCGACCGAGCGGCCCAGCTCGACGAGCCGGGCGTCGTCCAGGCCGTCGCTGCCCTCGGCGGGCTGGTTGGCGAACAGCACGTCGTGGTACTCGCTGAACTTCCCGCCCTCGGCCGCGGCGGCCGCGGCGGCCGCGGACCGGGTGGAGTACCGGGTGCCGTTCGACGCCCGGTCCAGGATCGCAATCGGGTGGTAGCGCAGCGTGATCCGGCCGGTGGTCGCCAGCTGACGCAACGTCGCTCCGGACTCGTTCTCGAACACGTGGCAGATCGGGCACAGAAAGTCCTCGTACACGTCGACCGTGACCGGGCCGTTGCCGACCGCGAACGCGGTGCCGTCGTCGACCGCGGCCGCCGGCGTTCGCAACGCGCCGGCGGTGGCCTTCTCCTGATCTGCCAGCATGCCCCAGCCGATCAGCCCGGCGACGACCAGGACCAGGACCACGGACACCGACGTCCACATCGTCACGGTCCGGCGCCGGGCCTGGGCCTTCTGGTGCTCGACGATCCGCCGCGCTCTGGCCCGGTCGCGTTCGCCCTTGCTCATCGTTTACCTCCGTCGGTCGGGCCGCCAAGCAGCAGGCCGTCGAGGGAGTAGCGGGTCCGCGGCCGCCACAGCAGGATCCCGGCCAGCAGCAGGAATCCCAGGTCGCGAGCGATCTCGGCGGCGTACTGCGGGCTCTGGCCGGCCCCGAGCTCGCCGCCGGCGCTGAAACAGCCGCAGTCGATCCGCAGCCCGCGCGCCCACGCCGAGCCGATCCCCGCGATGAAGATCGTCAGCAGGGCCGCCGACAGCCCGGCGCTGAGCCGCACCGCCAGGCCGGCCAGCAACAGCAGGCCGAGCGCGATCTCCAGCACCGGCTGGACGGCGCCCACCACCTTGGCCGTCTCGTACGGCATCAACTGGTACGCGTTCACCGCCCGGCCGGACGCCGCCAGGTCACCGACCTTGAGCGCGCCCGCCGCGATCCACACGCCGGCCAGACCGGCCCGTGCCGCCGTGGCGATCCACGGCCACGCCTTCTCCCTCGTCACGCTTCTTGGTCGGGAGACCGGTGCGCCGGAGTTCCCGGTGCGGGCTGTGACTCTGCTGGGTGTGCGCTGGCAGTCAGCTGGCCCGCGCGGCGGCGACCGCGACGACCAGTTCGTCGCGGGCCCGGGCCACCCGGGACCGGATGGTGCCCACCGGCACGTCCTCGACCGCGGCCGCCTCCGCGTAGGACAGACCGAGCACCTGGGTGAGCACGAACGCCGTCCGGCGCTCCTCACTCAGGCCGCGCAGCAGGTCGGCCGCGCCGAGCCGCTGCGCCGGGTCGGGAGCGGGCCCGTCGGTCCAGGCCTGTGCGGCCAGCCGGGCGTCGAGCCGGCGCCGCCGGACCACCGCGCGCAGATGGTCGGCGCAGGTGCGGCGGGCGATGCCGAGCAGCCAGGTCCGCACGCTGGAGCGCGCCTCGAAGGCGGGCAGCGCCCGGAACGCCCGCAGGAACGTCTCCTGGGTGAGGTCGTCGGCGCTGCCCGGATCGACCAGCGCGGCGGCGAACCGCCACACCTCGGCCTGGGTCGCCCGCACGAACGCGGCCTGCGCCGCGGCATCCCCGTCGCGCGCCCGCAGGGCGAGGTCGGTCGTCGGGTCGCTGCCGGTCACGACGTCAGATCCTACGTGGGTCGAACCCACCCGTCCGCCCCCGATCTCGCGCCGAATCGAAAATGTCGGTCCGATCGGGAACCATGTCGAACGTGCCGACGACCACCCGCCCGAGAGCGGTACCCACTCCATCGGGGAGCATGACGGTCATGACCGTTGATCGATCCCGCGCCTCGCGTGCCGCCGCGGCGGTCCTGGGCGTGCTGTTCGGGCTGCTCTGCGTCGTGCTCGGCCCGGCCGCCCCGGCCAGCGCGCACGCCGCGCTGGTGGCGAGCGACCCGGGCAACGGCACCATCGTGCCGGATGCGCCGAACCGGGTGACGCTGACCTTCAGCGAGTCGGTCCAACTGCTCTCCGGCAAGATCCAGGTGCTCGCGCCGGACGGGTCCCGGGCCGACCAGGGCGAGCCGGAGGTGGCCGGCACCACGGTGACCATCCCGCTGCGCACCGGCGGCGGCCGCGGCACCTACCTGGTGAGCTACCGGGTGATCTCGGCCGACAGCCACCCGGTCGCGGGCAGCCTGACCTACTCGGTCGGCGCGGCCTCCGCGCCGCCGACGGCGACCGACGTCGACGACACGGCCGACCCGGTGGTGCGCACGCTGATCCCGATCGCCAAATACCTGGGGTACGCCGGACTGGTGCTGCTCGTCGGCCCGATCCTGGTGCTGGCGCTGCTCTGGCCGCACCGGCTGTCCCGCCGCGGGCCGGCCCGCCTGGTCTGGACCGGCGTCGGCCTGGTGCTGGGCAGCACGCTGCTGAGCCTGTGGCTGCAGGCGCCGTACACGACCGGCACCGGGCTGTTCGGCGCCGGCCCGGACGACCTGCGGGACGTGCTGGGCAGCACGTTCGGCGCGGTGATGCTGGTCCGCCTGGGCGTGATCTGCGCGGCGGCGTTCCTGCTCCGGCCCCTGCTGCGGGGTTCCGGCGGCGACACCCGCACCGACCTGGCGCTGCTCGGCGTGCTCGGGGTGGCCGCGGTGGCCACCTGGCCGCTGACCGGGCACCCCAGCGCGTCGCCGGTGGCCGGCGTGTCCGTGGTGGTCGACGCGATCCACCTGACCGCGATGGCGGTCTGGCTGGGTGGCCTGGTGATGCTGGTGTCGTTCCTGCTGCGCCAGGCGAACGAGAGCGAGCTGGGCGCGATCCTGCCGATCTGGTCCCGCTGGGCGGCCACCGCGGTCGGGGCGCTGCTCCTGGCCGGGGTGGTGCAGGCGCTGATCGAGGTGCAGACGCTCTCCGGGCTGGTCAACTCGACGTACGGGCGCCTCATCCTGGTCAAGGTGGCGCTGGCCGCGAGCGCGGTCGGCATCGCGGCGTACGCCCGCAAGCTGGTCATCCGCCGATCCGCCGAGAGCGGGCCCGGCACCCTGCGCCGCGCGGTCCTGGCCGAGCTGGCGATCACCGCCGTGGTGCTCGGGGTGACCGCCGTCCTGGTGCAGATCCCGCCGCCGCGCACCGCGGAGGCGGCCGAGACCGCCACCACCAGCACCACGATCACCCAGACCCTGCGCAACGACAGCATGTCGCTGCAGGTCGATGTGTTCCCCGCGGTGGTAGGCAACAACTCGATCCATCTGTACGCCTACACGCCCGACAACAAACCGCTGCCGGTAGTGGAGTGGAGTGCCACCGCGGCACTACCCGCGAAGGGCGTGGAACCGATCGAGATACCGCTGTTGCGCATCACCGACTTCCATGCGATCGGCGATATCGCACTGCCGGCCGCGGGCGACTGGGCGTTGAAGTTCACCGTCCGGACCAGCGAGATCGACCAGTCCACACTCACCATGACCGCCAAAATTTCATAGCCTTTCCCCCTTCTCGCGTTCCTTTGTTGTACCTCTCGGGCCGTAAGTAACCGTTTGACCACTTTGGTGTTATTTCGGTCTGTATGGTCTGCGCAGAACGCCCGAGAAGGGGGAATGCAGATGCGGGTGCTCCGCATGATCCTCGGAATGCTGCTGCTGACCATCGGACTCCCGGCACTGCTCGTCGGCGCCGGATTCTGGGCCGCGATGCAGCACCGCGACGCGGGCGGCGCCTTCAGCGGCCCGCTCCAGCGGATCACCACCAACGGGTACGCCGTGGTGGTCGACGACGTCGATGCGCTGCTCCGCGCGGACGCACCGTTCACCCGGGTCGCCGACACCCGCCTGCGCCTCACCGCGCGCAGTGCGGACGACCAGACCTTCGTCGGCCTGGCGCCGCGCGCCGACGTCGCCCGGTACCTGGCCGCCGTCCCGCACTCCACCGTCGCCACGGTCGACCTCGGCACCGGGGCGCTGCCCGTCGCCACGCAACGCGTTCCGGGCACCCGGGCACCCGCCACCCTGCCCGCACAGGAGCGGTTCTGGCTGCGTACCGGCGCCGGCGCCGTCGACTGGAACCCGTCGGAACTGCGCGACCGCGGCTACAGCCTGGTCATCATGAACCCGGCCGCCCAGCCCGGCCTGCAACTCCAGGCCACCGCCGAGGTACGCCCACGCTGGCTCAACACCACCACCTGGGCGCTGCTCATCCTCGGCACCCTCGCCGTCATGGCCGGCCTGATCGCCCTGGCCTGGCCCGGCCGCAAGCGCGAAATCGTGTACGTCGTCGAACCCAGCCAGGTCCCCGACCTGGTCAAGGCCATCGGCGCACCGCTACCCGTCAGCCGCAGCGGCGGCGGCCGGCACGCCGCCGGAAACCGCCCCCGCACCCTGGCCGATGCGTCGTACCGGCCGCCGTCGCTGAGCTGGCCCCCCACGTCGGGCTCCGTCGCGACGCTCACCCGTGAGCCGGCCGCCGGGTCGTCGCCGGCGGAGACGTCTCCCGACACCGCCTCCTCGTCAGCGGCGTCCACCGGCGGGAAGCCGGCGGCCCCCGCCGGGGCGTCGACACCGGCACCCGGGGAACCGATCGGCCTGATCGGTGGTCGGTCGGCCGTTTCTGCCCTGACGCCCGCTTCCGCCGCCTCTTCCTCTCCGTCCGTGACAATTCCCGCTCCCGCCGTTCCTGCCTCCGCTCCCGCCGCTCCTGCCTCCGCTCCTTCCGCCCCGTCTGTTTCCGGACCTGCTTCTGCCTCCGCGTCTTCTTCTGCCGCCGTGTCTGCTACCGCGCCCCCGCCTGGGCAGGCTGCGGCGGGGGCGTCGGCGAAGGCTCCGCTGAAGCCGGGGGAGGTGTCTCCGGCGCCGGACGGGAAGCCGGTGCCGGCCAGCGGGCAGTCGTTGTTCGGCAAGACCGCCGAGCGGGCCGCCCGCCGGCTCACCCCCGCCACCGACACACCCGTGTTCGAGGCGACCGCGGTCGGAGCCTGGGTCGCGCAGACGGCAGCTGCCCGCGCACGGGAGACCGAGGTGCAGGCCGCGGAAGCGCTGGCGCGGGTCCACCCGGCCGCGGAGAAGACCGCACCGGGCGAGAAGTCCGCCACCGCACCGGGCAAGTCGGCAGACTCCACCCCTTCCGCCAAGTCGCCGGGGTCTACGGCTTCCCCGAACCAGGGCGGTACGACCCCGACCAAGCCGACCGAACCCGTGGCACCGAAGACCGGTTGGGCGGCGACCGGCCTGACCCGCGCCGACTCGTCAGGCATTCGCCTCGGCACGCCGGAAACACCCGCCCGTCCGACCGGTGAGCCGGCCACCGGCCAGCCGCCCACCGGCCAGCCGCCCACCGGCCAACCGGCCGTCGAGGTCCCGACCGCCAACGAAAAGCCCTCGACCGGCCCGACTCCGGCGCTGCCCACGCCACCCGTTGCACCGGTCGCGAGTGGCACGGCGAAGTCCGAGGTCGTCACGCCGGGTGCGGAGCCGCGACCGTCGTCCTCGCCGGAGAAGGCGGGGGAGGCTGCGGCGGGTCCTGCCGGCGTGAAGCCCACGGGCACGCCGGCGCTGCCCGCCGCGTCGAAGCCGGTTGTCCCGGCTGCCGCGTCGAAGCCGGCTGTCCCGCCAGTTGCGCCGAATCCGGCCGCGCCTTCTGCTCCCTCTGCCGGGTCGAAGCCGGCCGCGCCTTCTGCTCCCTCTGCCGCGTCGAAGCCGGCCACGCCTTCTGTCTCTTCTGTCGCACCCAAGGCGGCCGCTCCGTCCGCTGTGGCTAAGCCGTCCGTGTCGTCTGCTGTGCCGAAGCCGGCTGCGCCCTTTGCCGGGTCAAAGCCGGCGACCGTCCCGGCGTCCGGGGTGGCGAAGCAGGATTCCGGCGAACCGCCCCTAAGGCCGGCGACCGAGCCGGCGACCGCGACGGGGAAGGCGGGCGCGTTGCCTGCGGCAGAGAAGGCGGCGAAGCAGCCCGAGGTCCGTCCGGCGGCGAAGCCGGAACTGGCCGCGTCGGCCGCATCCGAGAAGGCGAAGTCGGAGTCGGCCGTTTCCGGCAAGCCCGGGTCGACTTTGTCGGCCACGTCCGAAAAGCCGGGGTCGGCTGTGTCGCCCGCGTCCGGCAAGCCCGGGTCGGCTGCGTCGGGCGCGTCGGAGAAGCCGGGGCCGGCTGTGTCGCCCGCGTCCGGGAAGCCGGGGTCGGCTGCGTCGGCCACCTCCGGGAAGCCGGGATCGGCCACGTCGGAGAAGCCGGAGCCGGCCTTGTCGGCCACGTCCGAAAAGCCTGGATCGGCGGTGTCGGCTGCGTCCGGGAAGTCGGCGTCGGAGGTGTCCGCGAAGTCTGCGCCGGCCGAGTCACCCACGGCGGCGAAGCAGGCGGCCACCAAGGCCCCGCAGACGCCGGAGTCGGGCGCCGCCGCCCCCGCGCTCAAGGATGAGGATCCGAAGGAGCCGGCCGCCACCGCCCCCGCCCCCGCGCGCCCCGCGCCGCCTCGGCCCACCGTGCCCGCCCCGGCGCGCCCGAGTAACCCCGATCGCCCGGCGGTCCCGCCGCGCCCGGCTCCGCCGACGCCCGGTACCTCCGCTTCGCCCGGTGCCGACCGCACCACTTCGCCGACGCCGCCGGGCACCGCGCCGAGGCCGGCCGCCGCGCCGGCGGTCCCGACCGGGATGACCTCCGCGAACCGGTCGCAGTCCGGCCGTCCCGGCGGCGGTACCGTGACCGAGGCTCGACCCTCGGCCACCGCCCCGGTGCCAGCGACCGGAACTACGGCACAGCGTCCATCCGGGGGCACGCCGGAGCCGCGCAGCGGGTCGCAAACCACGAGTGTCACTCCCGAGTCGGCCCGCACCGCCACGCCCGCCGCACCGCAATCAGGATCCGTCGCGGCGCCGAAACCGGGCGAAGCCGTGGGTGCCCCGGGAGCGAACAGCCCGGCAACCAGCGGCCATCCGACCGGCGACACCGCCGGATCGGCCGCCACGTCGAGGCCGGTCACGGAGTCCGCGGCGCTGAAGTCGATCGCGCAGGCCGCCGCGCCTAAATCGATCACCGAAGCCACGACGCCGACGCCGACGCCGACGAATGTCGCGCCGAAGCAGGCGATCGAGCCCGGGCCGAAGCCCAGCGCCGAATCCCGTCCGATGCCGGCGACCGGCGCCGGACCGAAGCAGGTGACGGGGGCTGGGCTGCAGCCGGCGACGGGGGCTGGGCTGAAGCAGGCGACGGAGGCGGGGCTGAAGCAGGCGACGGAGGCGGGGCTGAAGCAGGCGACAGAAGCCGCACCGCACCCGGAAACCAAGCCCGCACACCCCACCCCGGCAGCGGACCCGACCACCCGATCCGACCCTCCGAAGTCCGGCGCCACGACCACCACCACCGCGACACCGGACAAAGCGCCCAGCAAGCCCGCCAAGGCGGCCAAGCCGAAACAGTCCGGCGACCGGTCCGCCTCCACGCGCCTGTCCAGCTATGCCGCGGAGGCGGCGCGGTTGCTGGGTGGTTCCGGTTCGGCCCGGCGCAAGCAGGGGAAGGATCCGGTGGCCGAGGACGCGGAGGGCAAGGAGAGCCGCCCGTTGCGTAAGGGGCAGGCGAAGCCGAAGGAATGACCGCACCAGGGAGGGGCCGTCCGGCAGGGCGGCCCCTCGGTGTATCCACAACCGTACGCCGAAGGGCCCTCCGCGCTGCCGACGCGAAGGGCCCTTACCGGGGGAACGGAGTAACCGAAGGGGGGCTTCGTCCGTTAAGCCCAGTTTAACCCCTGAACAACCGAACTGGGAAGTCCCTGCCGGAAAGCGGACATAACAGGGTGGAAGTGCCCGGACGGGTGTCGGTGGCACAGTGCCCGGCGGCGTTTCCGGCCTGCGCGTAGTCTGAGGCCGTGGCGGATCTTCTGGTATGGATCGACTGTGAGATGACCGGCCTCGACCTCGGCAAGGACAAGCTCATCGAGGTCGCCGCGCTGGTGACCGATCCTGAGCTGAACGTTCTCGGCGACGGCGTCGACCTGGTCATCCATGCCGACGACGCGGCGCTCGACGCGATGCCCGAGGTGGTGCGGGAGATGCACGCCCGGTCGGGGCTGACCGAGGAGGTGCGCCGGTCCGCCATCACGATGGCGGAGGCGGAGGACATCGTTCTCTCGTACGTCCGGGAATTCGTCCCCAACCCGCGGACCGCGCCGCTGTGCGGCAATTCGATCGCGACCGACCGGGGTTTCCTCACCCGCGACATGCCGGCGCTCGACGCCCACCTGCACTACCGCATGATCGACGTGTCCTCGATCAAGGAACTGTGCCGCCGCTGGTACCCGCGCGTGTACTTCGGCCAGCCCGCCAAGGGGCTCGCCCACCGGGCGCTCGCCGACATCCGGGAGAGCATCCGCGAGCTGGAGTACTACCGGCGCACGGTCTTCGTGCCGCTGCCCGGCCCGGACGTCGACGCCGCCAAGGCCATCGCCGCCGAACTCTAGGCCGCCGCCGGGACGCCGCGCCGGAACCCGGTCGACGCGGCCGTACCGGGACTAGCTATGATTGTCCGGCGTGCAGCGCGGGGGAGACCTCGCGGTCGCAACGGCATGGTGGTCGTAGCTCAGCTGGTAGAGCACCGGGTTGTGGTCCCGGGGGTCGCGGGTTCAAGTCCCGTCGATCACCCCATCGGTAACGGAAGAACGCCAGGCTCGGCCTCATGGCCGGGCCTGAGTCGTTTCCACCGCCTCAGGTTCGGTCCCGAGATCCCCGGGACGGGCCTGGCCGATCGTCGCGGTCAGCCCGTCAGCTCCCCGTCCGCCGTCGATCAGCGCCGCCAACCTCGCCGCCACCGCGGTCAGCCCGCCGTCGCCGAGCCACTGGCCGGTGCGCAGCTCGATGAGGTGGCGCACCACGGTGAGATGCCCGGCGAGGTCCGCCGGACCGGGCGGATAGGTGCCCCGCAGCAGCTCGGCCACGGTGTCCGGCGTGCCGGCGACGACGTGTCCGAGTGGGGTGCCGGCCGTACCGGCGAAGTCGGTCATGTCGATGCCGGCCGACCGGACCGTGTCCAGGGCGCGGAGCAGTCCGAGCTGGGCGTCGTACCAGAGACCGAAGAGCGCGAGATCCCAGACCGCGGCCGCGTGCGGCGCGGTGCCGGCGAAGCGCGGTCCGCCGAGCAGCCGCAAGGTCGGCACATGCGTCTGGTACGCCCGCCGGGAACCGCTGTACAGGATCGTCGCCGCGTCCGTGCCGATCGTGGCGGGTGACGCCTGGATGCCCGCGTCGAGGTGGTCGGCACCGAGGCCGGCGATCCGTTCGGCGGCCGCCCGGGCGTCGCCGGGCGTACCGGTGCACATCACGACGATCGTCCGCCCGCTCAGGTCCGTACCCGCCTGGGTGAGGATCTTCTGCACTGCCGGGTAGTCCGTCACGGTGATGAAGGTCAGCGCGCTCGCCGCCACCGCCTCGGCGAGCGGTCGCGCCGGCGCGGCGCCCCGGCGGGGAGTGCGGTTCCAGGTGACCACGTCGCGCCCGCCGGCGCGCAGCCGGTCCGCCACCGCGCTGCCGATCGCGCCCATGCCGATCACCGTGACCCGGGGAGCCGGGTTCTCCGCGTCCGTCATGGCGGCATCCTCGAACCTCATCCCGGCTTCAGGTCAAGTACCGCCCGGCACCCAAGAAATCTATCCGCGTGTTCCTAGACTTTCTGATTGTCCTCGGTTAGTGTTTCTGGAGACGAACGCGAAGACAAAGACGCAGACGGACCGCCCGTCTGAGGCGAAGGGGCGGGGCCGAGGAACACCGGAGGCACCCGTTCGGCAACACCGCAGGAGCAGGTCGGGCTGAGGTTCTGAGAGGGCTCGACCTGAAAAGAGAAAGTACGCACGTCAGACAAGAGCGCAGAGGAAGGGGAGGGCGTACACCGTTTGGATCGATAGAGAGGTGGTCTTCGGTCACGCTTTTGCGATCCCTGCACCCTGAGCCGTCGTCAGCGGCCGGTGCGGACAACAGAACCCGACGCGACTGTCGGTAGATGGTGTTTCAGACCCGTAACCCAGGGCCCCGGTGCGATGAGCGCCGGGGCCCTCGACATGGAGGCAATATGGCTCAACCCGACGACATGCTGGACGACGAGAACTATCCCGCCTACACCATGGGCCGCGCCGCCGAGATCGTCGGCGTGTCACAGGACTTCCTGCGCCGGCTGGGGGAGGCGAAGCTGATCGACCCGTTCCGGTCCGCCGGTGGGCACCGCCGCTACTCCCGCTATCAGCTACGGCTGGCGGCCCGGGCGAGGGAACTGTGCGATCAGGGCACTGACATGGCGGCCGCCTGCCGGATCATCATTCTCGAGGATCAACTCGAGGAAGCCCTGCGCCAGAACGAACGCACCAAGCAAGACTGATCTTTGCCGACGTCCCACGGTCCCTGCCCTCCGGTCAGGGGCCGTTCGCCGTTCCCGGGGGCGGGCGGGCGTCGGTGGCGAGACGGGCGGGGCGCCAATTATCCGGTCACCGGCCGTAGTTCGGCGGGGAGGCGGGCGGTCACCTCGGCGTGCAGGCGCGGGCAGGTGGCGATGTCCGCGGCGTCGCATTCCGCCGCGTGCTCGACGATCGACAGTGACGCCTCGGCCGCCGCGGCGACCTGACGCTGACCGGCGTCGACGCCTCCGCCGACATGATCGCGGTGGCCGGGCGGGCGGCGACCGCGACGGGCCTGCACGACCGCATCAGCTTCCAGGTCGCCGACGTGGCGGCGCTGCCCTGTGACGACCACAGCGTCGACGTGGTGGTGTCCACCCTGAGCCTGCACCACTGGCCGGACCCCGCGGCCGCCGCGGCCGAGTTCGCCCGCGTGCCGCGCCCGGTGGGCCGCGTGATGATCTACGACGTCCGGTTCGCCGCGCTGGGCCGGGCGGTGGCGGCGCTGGGTGCCCGCCCGGAATTCCGGCCCGGCGGCGTGCGGCGGGCACCGGTACGGGTCCGCTGGTACCCGGTCACGCCGTTCGCCCGGATCACCGCCGGCACGCCCCGGTAGACGGGCGCCGGCCGGGCCTCAGCCGACGCGCTCCAGCCCGCTGTCGTCGCACACGCCGGTCATGTCGGCGGCCGCCGCGCTCACCGCGGCCACCGCGTCCGGCTCGCTCTCCATGCCGCTGGCCGCCACCGCCGAGGCGTACGCCGCCGCCAGCCGCTGCGCCGCGTCCGCCACCGGGGCGTCCGCGGTGGCCGACGCCCGGACGATGCCGTCCACCACACCCGGCGTCATCAGCGTCCCGTCGGTCACGGCCGTCGACAGCGTCCCGCACGCCAGAAGCCCGGGTGTCTCCTCGGTCACCGGTGCCTCGGCCGGGGAGCCGGTGACCGACGCCGCCGAAGGGGGCGGCGTGGCGTCGTCCGTGCACGCACCCAGCAGGACGGGGCACCCGCCGAGCAGGATCAGGGCGTACACCGGCACCAGCAACGAAGATCGCGGCATCTGCCCAGCGTAGGAGTCAAACCGGCGACAAGCGGGCGAAAAGCCGCGTGGCCCCTCCCGCAGGGGAGGGGCCACGCGGAACGCCGTCGGCGGGACTAGATCGCGCTGCCCTTCTTGTACTGCTCCCAGCTCATGTTCCAGTCGGTCCAGCCGTTGCCGTTCTTCAGCCGCTCCTCGGTGCCCTTGACCGTGATCGGGTCACCCATCATCGTGCGGTCGAACAGCCACTTGCCCATCGCCATCGAGACGTTCACACAACCGTGCGAGACGTTCCGCCGGCCCTGCACACCCTCCGACCACGGCGCGGCGTGGATGAACTGGCCACTCCACGTGATCCGCTGCGCGTAGTCGATCTTGGTGCGGTAGCCCTCTTCGGGACCGAGTTCGTCCAGCGTGTCGAACACGGTGTGCTTCTTCTTCTCGATGACCACCATGGTGCCGCTGGACGACGGCGTCTTCGGCTTGCCGAGGCTCACCGGGATGGTCTTGATGACCTTGCCGTTCTCCCGCACGGTCAGCTTCTTGGTCCGGTTGTCGACCGTCATGACCAGGGCCCGGGCCACCTTCATGTCGACCGAGACGTCCGAGCGGCCGTACCACCCGTCGCCCATCGGCACCGCCTTGAGCCGCACGTTGTACGAGATCTTGGTGCCGGCCTTCCAGTACGTCCGGGGCCGGTAGTGGACCTCGGTCGGGCTGGTCCAGTGCCAGATGCCCTCCTGCGCCGGCGTCGCCCGCACGGTCATCCGGCGCTGCACGTCGTCGCGGTACTTCTCGGGCACCGAGCGGCCGAACCGGACGATCAGCGGCATGCCGACGCCCACGGTCGCGCCGTCGCCCAGGAAGCTGGAGACCCGGACCAGCTTCGACGGCTTCTTCATCACCGTGAACGTGCTCTTGGTGGTGCCCACCTTGCCCTCGGCGGCGGGGCCGTCGACCGTCACGGTGTACTTCTTGCCCCAGGTCAGCGCGGCCGCCGGCGTCCAGACGTTGTTGTCCTTGTCGACCTCGCCCTTGACCTTGTCGCCGTCCGGGTCGGTCACCGTCACGGTCGTGTTCTGGGGGTCCTCGGTGGTGTACTTCACCTCGGTCAGCGCCTTCACCCCGGTCGCCTCCGGCTCGGGGGAGGTGACCGACACCGTGCTCTGCGGTGGAGCGGGCGAGGCCGAGGACGCACCGCCGGCGGCGTCACCCTTCGCGCCGCCGCCCTGCCACGCCGGCGACTCGTCCTTGCCGCTGCAGCCGGCGCTGAGCAGGACCGCACCGGCCGCCAGCGCGGCCGCGATAGTCCGCCAGCGCGGCGCCCCGGCGCGGCCGGCCGCGCGGGCGATGCCTGTGCCCGTGGACCGAACTCGAGTCGTCACCATGTCTCCCTCATCGCCATGTCGTCCGGTGGCCAATCCTCCGTCATGAATGCAAGGACGACCAATCCCGGATTCGTGCCGCTGTGGACAACGGTCGGGGGAACACGGTCCGGCAAATGCCGGGATCACCCCAATTCGTCCGGTACGGGCAGCGCACTGCCCTTCACGAACTCCTTCCAGCTCACGTTCCACGCCGTCCACCCGTCGCCGTATCCCAGCTTCTCGCCTGTACCCCGAACGACGACCGGATCACCGATCAGCGTCTTGTCGAACAGCCAGCGGGCGTTCGACGGGGACACGTTGACACAGCCGTGTGACACGTTCCGGCGGCCCTGATCGCCGACCGACCACGGCGCGGAGTGCAGGTACTGGCCGCTCCACGTGATGCGCTGGGCGAACTCGATGTCGGTGACGTACCCCTCGTCGCCGTCGGTGTCCGTGGTGTCGAAGACGGTCGCGGCCTTCTTCTCCATCACCACCATCGTCCCGCTCGCCGACGGCGTGCTCTTCTTGCCCAGGCTGACCGGCATCGTCCTGACCGTCTTGCCGCCCTGGACCACCGTCATCTTCTTGGACTTGTTGTCGACCGTCATCTCCAGCCGGCGCCCGATCTCGGCGGTGGCGGACCGGTCCTGGTCGCCGTAGCGACCGCCCCCGGTCGGCACGCCGGCCAGACCGAGGCGCACGGTCAGCGTGGTGCCCGGCTTCCAGTACTCCGGCGCGCGGTAGTAGGCCTGGGTGCCACTCGGGGTCCACGACCAGGTGCCGGGCTGCGGCGGGTCGGTCTTGACGAACATCCGCTTCTGTACGGCGGCCCGGTCCTTCTTCTTGACGCCCGGGCTGAACTCCGCCACCACCGGCATCGCCACCCCGTAGGTACGCCCGTCGAACAGGTAGAGCCCGGTGCCGGTCTCCCGCCCGCGCTTCGCCATCGTGGTGAACGACGTCGTCACGGTCTTCGCCTGCCCCGCGGCGTCCGCGGCGACCACCGTCGCCTCGTACGAGGTGGAGTTCTTCAGCGGCTTGCCCGGCACCCAGGACGAGCCGTCCGCGCGCAGCTCACCCGAAAGGGTCTTGCCCTTGGCGTCGCGCAGCGTGACACTCTTCAATTCGCCGCCCGTAACTTTCAGCCCGATTTCTGCGCTGATGGGCACGCCTTTCTTCCCGCTGGCCGGGGTGACGGAGACCGCAAGTGGCCCCACCGCAGCGTTTCCGCTACGCTCCGTGCCGGCGGGCGCCGACGACGCCGGCGCGCTGCCCACCCACGACGCGGGCGTGGTCTTCTGCTTCTCCCCGCACGCCACCAGCGCGAACGGCGCCGCCACCGCCACCGTCAGAATCGCTACCAGCCGTCTGCCGACCATCTTCGTCCCCGTTCGTAACAAGCCGCGGGCGCATTGTGCCTCATGAACGCAAGCGGCAAGGTCAACTCCGCGGGCGAACCGGCGCGTCCGACCGGTGGGGGATACCCGGTAAAAGTCGGACCGGGGTGCGTGCTATCGTTTCCGTCGTTGTCAGAGAGCGCCGCTAGCTCAACTGGCAGAGCAGCGGACTCTTAATCCGCGGGTTGTAGGTTCAAGTCCTACGCGGCGCACAGTTGATCAAGGCTTCGAACTGGCTTTCATGTCAGGTCGGGGCCTTCTCGTTTCCCTTGTGGACGAATGTGTGATCCGTGTGTGCTCTGGAGCTTTCGACATCCGGCGGTACGGCGTGGTACTTACCGACACAGCGGCCCCAGGTGACCCAGGTCAACCATCGGTAACGGCCGCCACGACCGACTTGGCGTTGCGACTTCTGCAGCAGGCGCACGCCGGTCATCGGCCGGATGGTGAGGTGGATGTCGACCCGGTCGAGCAGGGGCCCGGAGAGCTTCGCCTGATAACGCCGCCGCGCCGGCGGCGTGCACGTGCAGTGCTGGTCGCCGGCCGGAGAGGCGCAAGACACGCGGCGGAGCAGGTGCCGTGGGAAACCGCCAGGGGAACGGCTGCAGGCGCTGGAGCGAGCCTCGTCGACATCTATGGGGCGGATGATGATGCTGGGATGAATGCACCACACCTGTAGATGTCCGACATGAGTAACTAGCCGCACTTGTTCAGATTCTGGAGGTAGTGTGGTCCTTCCGAAGAATTCTCACCGTTGCTAACGCATCGCCGATGAACCAGGCATGCCGCGCGATGCTCTGAACAGCGAGAACTGGATCATCCATGCGGAGGATGTGAGTCCGGTGCCATGTAGCACTACGCTCCCGAGGATCACTGACCCGATGCGGCCCAAGACCGCACCGGGCGATCTGGGCGAGGGCGTTGGCATGGACATGAACGGCGCGCCGGAGGAGACTGCGGCCGACGCCGCAGCGTACGAGCAGGCGGTAGACATCTACCACGTCCTCCTCACGTTTCTGAACGCCGTCATCGACCGAGAGGCCGACCCGGCCAAAGCCCAACAGCTGCGGGCCGATGCCGAGCGGTACGCCGGCGAACGGCGGCAGCTCCACGCCACCGACCAGGCCGCGGTGTACCGGGTGATCACCGAGTACCCCGCCATTGTGCGGCAGCTGAGGACCGCTCTGACCGAGTGAGTGTCCAGCCCGCTACCTATCTCCTCCCGCCAGAGGAGTCTGCCCACCGGTTCCGTGAGCGGATCGTGCCTCGGGACTTTGCCCACGGCGTGCCCCAGGACCGCCCTGTGCTGGTCATCGTTGCCGGTCAGCCGGGCGCCGGGAAGACCAGCGCCGAGGACCGTGTGCGCGCCAACCTTGGTCCCGGCACGGTAACCATCGACGCCGATGAATTGCGAGAGCATCACCCGGCCTACGGGCAGCTATTGATCACGAACGACCAGACCGCGGCGACGCTGACGCACCCGCAGGTCCAGCGTTGGGTGAAGATGGCCAAGGATCACTGCATCGCTCACCGGTACAACGTGGTGCTAAGCGCCACGATGGGCAATCCCGACTCCGCACGGCGCACCATCTACCAGTTCAGGGAAGCCGGCTACCAGGTGTACATGGTCGTCGTGGCCGTGCACGAGGCGACCAGCCAACTCAACGTCTTGAGCCGATACCAGAAGGGCCACGAAAGGGCGGGCGGCCGTCATGTGCCCCTCAATGAGCAGCGCCAGGCGTACACCGGTCTGCTAGACACCGTCGATCAGATCGACGCGGGCTGGCTGGTGGACGCCGTCCAGGTGTACCAGCGTCCCGACCGTCAGCGCTATTGGGCTCAAATCTACTGGAACGAGCGCAACCAGCGTGGCCGCTGGTCCCAGCCACCAGAAACCCGAGCTTCGATCGAGGCCGCCCGCAACAGGCCGTGGGGGGCCGAGGAAATCAAGGATTTCTGCGACCGGGCCGCAGCCCTCAACACCTGCCTGCCACAGGAACTCCATAGCGACCTGCTCATCGCCGTCCGAGCCGCGCAGAAACACGTCGCCATCAGCGGCGCGAGCCTCATCGCCGCCGGGGTCGACTTCGCCGGCCGGCTCGCTGCCGAACGGGCCGGCCGTGACGCTCCCCCTACCGTGCGACCAACTTCAGGGAATTGACCTCGACGCGGCTGGTCTTGGCCCGTCCCCGGTAGGCCTCATACCCGAGCGGTAGATCGACCGTAGTTGAGCCATGGTTGGGTGCCGGTCGACCAAATGCCTGATGCAGGGGAGAACGACCGCCCAAGGCTCATTCGGATCGTTGACCCCGTCGCCCACGTTCCAGGAGTTGTCTGCACCCCCGTGCTCCGCACCACCGGCGGGATCGTGTGTAAGCCCGTCGAGTAGAAAGGATTCGCTGGCCAGCCCCGCCGCTGGGTCGTCGAAAGGCCTGCAGATGATCAGCAGCGTTGAACGGCGAGCCAACGATGTCCTCCGGCTCGACACCGCGGTCAAGCCCTCCGAGAGGAACTCGACACCGTCGGGCAGGAACAGACGGATCGAGCCGCGATCATCCGGACCATCAGTGACCGGTTCGCCGCGATCCTGGCCGATTGGCGGTACCCGAAACTGAGCGGTGCGCGCCTGAACGATGAACTCGTGCCATTCGTGCGGGATCTCCGGTACGTATCAGCCTCCTCTGGGGGTCGAACCCTAATCCCCCTCGCCTGGACCCTCGCGATCTTCGAGGTCTCCTGGGATTCCGGTGGACCGCATCCGGGCTTCCTCTTTCTGGACAGCCCGCAGAAGAATCTCGGCCAAACCGGCGAACGTGACGGCGAGTTCGCCGACACCGTCACGATCGCGGACTTCTACAAGCACCTGCGCACGTGGCTTGTCGGCAGCGGAGCAAGGTGCCCAGATCATCATCGTCGACAATGCGCCACCCGCCGACGCTGAGAACGACGTTGTGGTGCGCTTTCGGCAGGCCCGGAGACCGCGACCGACCCCCGCGAAAAGGAGACGCCCTGGATCTGCGGGGGCGTGGTGTCGTCCGGTACGGCAGCCCCGGCCGGCAGCGGACCACCGGCGACGAGAACGCCGGCGAGCGCCCCGGCGAACCCGACGGCGGCGACCCGACGGCGGTGCCCGGATGAACGGTTCATGGCGGAACTCCGATGGCTCGATGGGCTGTCGTCTGGTTCGTCTCTGGCCGGTGCGGCGTTGTTGGCCGGTGTCGGCCACCCGACAGCTGCTGGGCGGCGAGGCACGGGTCGCGGTGGCGCCGCGCACCGAGTGACGGGGAGCCCGCCGCCCACGGGAGTCGTCCATGACCGGCGGGCCCGGTCCGAGCGGCGGGGCATCGCGCGACCAGTCAGCCATGTGGATGATTGTCGGGCTCCGGGGTGATAGATACGTTACGGTCTGTCACTCGTCGCTGTGAGAGGTACCGTGATGACCGAGCTGTCGACCGCTGGCGCCGTTATTCCGATCGTCTATGTGGACGAGCGTGTCGATGGTGAGAAAGGACTGTTCAGCGCCGCCCAGGCGGCCGCCACCAAGGTCGGCGCCGTCAGCGTGGGGGAACTGAGCGGGAATCTGCGGGCCATGTGCGGGCGGCTCGGTGAGATGTTCGCGGCCACGCGTGAGTTGAGCGGTGAATTCGAACTGGACGAGTTCGAGGTCATTCTGGAGCTGACCGCGAAAGGAGAGGTCCGGCTGATCGGCTCCGCGTCGACTGAGGTCAAGGGCGGGGTCAAGCTGATTTTCCGCCGACCCGGCGCGGTCAGGTCGTGAATCGGGCCCTCGTGGTGGGCTGTGCCGCTTACGAGGATCCGGACATCGCTCCGCTGCGGTACGCCGATCGGGACGCCGCGCGGATCGCCGAGGTTCTGCGTACGGTCTGCGGGGTCGAGGGTGACGCGCTGACCCTGCTGCACGACGGGTTGCCCGACCGCCGCAGCCATCCGACGCGCACCAACGTGCTCCGGCACCTGTCCCGGCTGTCCACCGACGGCGGTGACGGGATCCTCTTCTTTTACTTCAGCGGCCACGGCTTCCAAGCCGCCGACACCGCTCATTATCTGCTGCCGATCGACTGCGTCCGAGGCGCGATCGAAGAGACCGCGCTGCGGTTCGATCTGATCGTGCGGTACCTGGGCTCGGCGGCCGCCCCGCACGTCGTGCTGCTGCTCGACGCCTGTCGCAACGTCGTCGACGGCGGCAAGACGGCGACCGCCGGCCTGGCCTCCGTCGACGTCAGCGCGCTGTGCCCGCCGGGGGTGGTCACGTTCTGCTCGTGTGTGCCCGGGACCGTCTCGTACGAGGCGGAGGGGCTGAAGGCGGGAGTGTTCAGCCAAGCGCTGGTCGAGGCGTTCAGCGACCAGGGCCGCTGCCGCACGGTCTACGAGCTGGACACCTATCTCAGCCGTCGGGTGCCCGAGATCGCGGTGGGCGAGGGCAAACCACGTCAGGTGCCGCACTCCAGGGTGGAGCCGCTCGGCGTCCAGCAGCTGGAGATCGTCTCCGAGCGCAAGCGGAACGAATGGCGAGCCGCCACGCCGATCGGCGCCGAGCAACGCAGCCGCCGGGTGCCGCGTACCGCCGACGGCGAACCCGACCCGCTGATCGCGATCGACTTCGGCACCAGCTATTCGGTCGTCTCGTACTTCCGCCGGGACGGCACGGTCGAGCTGCTGCCAGGGCCGGACGGCAGACCGTTGGTGCCCTCGGTGGTGCATTTCCTGCCGGGACTCGACTACCTGGTGGGCGCCGCCGCAGTCGAGGCCGACCACTACCGGCCCGACGCTACGATCCGGCACGTCAAGCGCTCCCTCGGCACCACGGCCAACTATGAGATCGACGGCAGAAGCATCGCGCCGGAGCTGGCCGCGAGCCTGATCCTGCGCTCGTTGCGTCGCAATGCAGAGGAGGCGCTGGGCACCCCGGTGCGCCGTTGCCTCGCCGCCCGCCCGGCCAACTTCACCCGCCGGCAGACGGCCGCACTGGAGCGCGCCTTCGTACTCGCCGACCTTGAACTGCACCGGCTGGTCGGCGAGCCGAACATCGCGGCGGTGCTGACCAGTCCGGACGAGGGTGAACCGGGGTTCGACGAGGAGCAGCAGTTCCTCGTCGTCGACCTCGGCGGCGGCACCTTCGACGTCGCGCTGGTGGAGTCCGGCGACGGTGTCGCGGAGATCAAGTCGGCGAACGGCAGCAGCACGGTCGGCGGCCTCGACTACGACCGCGCCATCGTGGCCTTCGCCGAGCGTCAGCTCCGGGAGCAGCACGGCTGGCAGGGCGAACTGCCGTCGCGGGTGCGGGCCGCCCTGCGCCGGGAGGCCGAACGGGCCAAGCGTGACCTCGGACGCCGGGAATCGACGACGCTGCTGTTGCAGGATCTCGACTACGGCGACCGGGGTCTGCAGGACGTCAGCATCGAGCTCGACCGGGACACCTTCCGGTCGGTCACCGCCGAGCTCGACGGCATCATCCGGGGAACGCTTGCGGCGACATTCGACGCCGGGCTCTGGACCGTGCCGGCCGACCAGTGGCTGGCCGACGGTGGCCAGGTGATGCTGGCCGGGCAGGGCGGCAAGATCTTCACCGTCCGGGAGCAGATCGAACAGCTCCTGCCGGGTGTGACGGTGGTGTCCAGGTTCCAGGAGACGGCCGTGGTCCACGGGCTCGGCCGCTACACCGGTGTGCTCAAGGGCTGGCTGTCGAACGTCCTGCTGCTAGACGCGCTCGGCTTCGGGATCGGTTTCCGCTGCCGGCGCGGCACCAGCGAGGGCGAGCGCCTCGATAACCCGAGCATCCTGGCGGCCGATCCGGCCGCCAACGTCGACGTCTTCCCCTTGATCGAGCCGGCGACGACCATCCCCACCAAGCGCAGCGAGATGGTCCGGCTCGACGGGCCGCCGGGCACCCCGCACGTGCTCGAGTTCGTCGAGCTGCCGGAGGCGGGCGATGAGGGCTTCGGGCACATCGAGATCCGGTCCGAGGGCACCGAGGTGAATCTCGTCGCCGACGTCGACGCCTATCACCTGGTGGTCATCTCGGTGCAGGACATCGCATCGGGCCAGGTCTCCGAGTATCAGCTCACCAACTTCGACCAGCGGACGACCGACGCGGGCCCTGGCGCCAAGCTCCGGCTGTCGGCTGGCCACAAACGCCAACAAGACCGATGACAGTAAGAGTGAGAAACACGGCCTCTAGTACCGCAACGGCAGTAAGCAGGCGAGACGTCTTCATGATCGGCTCGTTGGGCATGGTGTGACTGATGTCGATGTTGCGGTGTGGTCGGCGGAGCTGGATCGGTTGCATGCCCGTTTCGCGGGCCGGTTCGCGCGCTCGGAGCCACGTCGGCGGGCCCGGCAGTATCTGTCTGGGCTGGTCGCGGGCTTGGACCGTACCAATGGCTGGACTCTGGCTGAACAGGCCGGCGACCTGACGCCGGATGGTATGCAACGCCTGCTGCGCTGGGCTGACTGGGACGTCGACGCCGTGCGCGATGAGGTCCGTGACTACGTGATCGAGCATCTCGGTGACCCGCAGGGTGTGCTGATCATCGACGACACCGGCTTTCTGAAGAAGGGTGTCAAATCGGCGGGTGTGGCCCGGCAATACTCCGGGACCGCGGGGCGGATCGAGAACTGCCAGGTGGGTGTGTTCATGGCCTACCGCTCGAACAAAGGTCATGCGCTGATCGACCGGCAGTTGTATTTGCCGCAGGCCTGGACCGACGACCGCGACCGGTGCCGGACCGCGGGCGTCCCGGACGAGGTCGAGTTCGCGACGAAGGTTCAGATGGCCCGCGAGATGTTGGCCCGGGCGTTCGCCGCCGGGGTGCCGGCCGGCTGGGTGACGATGGACGAGGCTTACGGCCAATCGAAATCGCTGCGAGTGTTCATGGAGGAGCACGACCAGCCGCACGTGGTCGCGACCCGCCGCAACGACGACGTGGTCACCACCAGCATGGGCTTCGCCCGGGTCGACACCTTGATCGCGTCGCTACCCGCACGGGCCTGGTCGCGGATCTCGTGCGGGGCCGGGGCTCACGGCCCCCGCGAGTACGACTGGGCGCGGGTGCCGATCCGGGTGTTCTGGCGTGCCGGGCGTGGGCATTGGCTGCTCGCCCGTCGCAACATCAGCACGGGCGAGCTGGCCTACTACGTCTGCTACGGACCCCGGAAACCCGGCTGATGGACCTGGCGCGGGTCGCCGGCAGCCGCTGGGCGGTCGAGGAATGTTTCCAGCAGGCCAAGAACCAGGCCGGCCTCGACGAATACCAAGTTCGCGACTGGCGAGCCTGGCACGCCCACATCACCTTGTCCATGGCCGCGTTCGCGTGGCTCGTAGTCGCCAGAACCCTTGCCGCAAAAGGGGAACCAGCACCGGCGACGAGATGATGATCGGCTTCACGGTACCGGAAATCCGACGCCTCATCGCCGCACTGTTCGTGCGCCGCCCTCGGCCACCACACGTCTGGTGGTGGTCACGCTGGCGCCGCCGACGCCAGCACCAAGCCCGCCTCAGCCACTACAAACGCCGAGGCTACGCCCTCCGATGAGTGCCGTTGCAGTATTAGTGCCCGGTCCCGGGGGTGTAGAGGTCGTCCTCGGTGACGACCGGGGCGAGGTCGTCCTCCGGGCGGCCGACCCGCGCGGCCGAGCCGAACATCGAGCCGCGGGCCGGGTGCACCGGGGCGAAGGATGCGAAGCCGCGGCGCTGCGGGATGTCGTCGTAGACCGCCTCCATGCCGCCGCGCAGCAGGTAGGTCTCGTGCCAGAAGCCGGTGCCGCCGCTGTCGCGAAGAAAGTCGCGCCACCACAGGCGGTGCGGCTCGGAGCGGGCCCAGGACAGCAGCGCGGGCAGGTCCCGCCAGTACTGGCGGATGCCGAGGTGCATCGGGAACAACGACCAGAAGAGCGGCTCGTGCGCGAGCAGCCCCTCCGGCATGTCGTCCGACCGGTCGATTCGCGGGCCACGGGCCATCAGGGTGCGCAGGCCGTAGAGCCGGTTGACGCGCATACCCAGATAGACCACCACCAGGTCGGGATAGGACGACAGGTCAACGGTCTCTCGATTGACGCGGCTCAGCATCGCGGGATCCCCTTCAGGTCAGCATCCTCCGATGGTAAGGCCGCGCACCGACCACCTACTTGATGCGCACCGGCGAATGGCGTGGAGGATCGCGCGGCATGCCCATACTGAGCTTGTCGACGATGTCGCCACCGAAGGCGAATCTGGTTAAGGCCACGGAACCGGGTAGGCGAACATCCGCTCATCGGCATGTCCGCGCGCCCGTGCCGGGTGTAGCGGCACTGCCGTTCTACGTGCGGGTCGAGGCAAGGTTGTAGGCCCCGCGGGCGCGATGATCGACGACGTACTGCACGCCGACCACCGCAGCTTTGATCAGCGAGCGACGCTAGCCTCCGTCTTTCATTGAGCGCCGCTGCTTGAGCCAGCTGTTGATCGAGGTGGCGGGTTTTGGTGTTGACCTTGTCCGGGCAGGTGGTGTCGCCCGGCCGGAGGCCGGGTTTCTCCGTGGGTCCTGGTCACTGGTGCGGCGGATTCGGTGTCAGGTAACGGGTTCGGGTAGCGCGGCGAGGCGTTCGAAGGCTCGGATGAGCTCGTTGGTCCAGGGCCAGTCGGCGGCGATGCGCAGAGTGGTGGTGCGGGCGGTCCGGGTGATTTTCGAGGCGACGTGCAACAGCCGGTAGCGCAGTTTCTTCGGCTCGGCGGCGGCCATCGCGCCGTCCAGGAGCAGGGGCTGGGTCCAGCAGAGCAGGTGGATACCGGTCAGGGCGAGTTCGAGCCACGCTTGGTTGATCGCGAAGGTCCGTGACGGGAACCGGCCGAACCCGGTGGTTTTGCCGGTGCGGATGCGGTCCTCGACCCGGGCGTGGCAACGGTGCCGGACTTCCAGAAACTGGATCGAACCACCACCATGGGGTGTGTCGATGGCGAAGACTTGGTGGCGCATCCCGTTGACCTGGTCGAACAGCGACAGTTGCGCGCCGGGGTGCGGGCGTTCCCGGCGGCAGATCAATCTCGTGCCGGCCGGGAACGAGGCCAGCACACCCGGGTCGAGATAGTCAGTGAGCTCGACCAGTTCCGCGCCGTCGCGCAGGCTGCCATCGCAGTCGAGAGCCGGCACCCAATCGGAGGCGGTGGTGATCGCGGCCCGGATCGGTCGGAACCTTTTTCGTGTCCCTCGTTGACGGATGTCCAGCGTACTCGACGTCCGCGTGTCCTTCCGAAGCTCGGTAGCCGCGCTATCCGACGCCGGCTCGACGGCGCTGCCGCACCGTACTCAGGTGGCGCGCCGCCGCAGACGCGGCTTGCCGACGGTGGCCTCGCCCGGACCGGTGTCCGACCGGAGGCTCGCGGGCCGTTCCAGCCGCTCGTTCGTGACTTCTGGCGCGCCTCGCCGACCGTATTCGCGTCCGTCTTCGCCGATAGGACGATCAACTGTATATTGGCGGTCATGGCGAGCATGCAGCGACCGAGCTTTCTGATCCTGTCGGCGCTCGCTCCGGCCCCGCTGCACGGGTACGCGGTGATCAAGGAAGTGGCGCGGCTGTCGGACGGCAGGACCCGCCTCGCCGCCGGCACGTTGTATGCGGCACTCGACCGGCTCAACGACGAGGGCCTCGTCCAGGTCGACCGTGAGGAGACTGTCGACGGCCGGCTCCGCCGCTACTACCGGCTGACCGATCCGGGCATCGCCGCACTGGCCGCCGAGGCCGAGCAGATGCGCCGCGACGCACGGATGGTCACCCAACGGTTGAGCGGAGCCCGCCCCGCCGGTGCGCCCCGCCCGGCCTGAATCGACCCCCGGTGCCATCGCCGGCCCCTGAAGGGAGCCACATGCCCGACGACCTCCGCACCATGCGTCTGGCCCGCCGGTACCGGCGGTGGTTGTTGGCCTACCCGCGAACGTATCGGCACGAGCGTGGCCCGGAGATTCTCGCGACGCTGCTCGACGCCGCCGATCCTGACCGGTCGCGGCCGGCCGCGCGCGAGGCCGCTCTGCTGCTGCGGCACGGCCTCGGACGACGTCTCGCCGAGTTCGGGCGTCGGGCGTTCGTGATCGCGGCCTTCGCGGCCGTGCTCGGTGGGCTGAGCGGGATCGCGCTCGGCTCGTGGCTGGCCTGGCGGGACGTGGACCCGATGGCGCCGGACAAGACCACAGCGATCGGCCTCGCGCCCACGGTCCTGCCGGTGCCTTTCGACGACCGGGTCGACCAGTTCGGGCGGCACACCTTCTGGAACCCGTACAGCAGGAACTCTCTGTTCGGCGGGACCGGCGTACGTGTCGGCCGGACCAGTGTGACCGGCATGATGCCCCCGCAGACCGGCGTGGAGCAGCTTGCCGCCGCCGTCACCCGGCAGATGCGCGCACACGGCTGGCAGGACGTGCGGACCGCGGTCCGGCGCACTGGCCCGCAGACTGCGCCCGCCGCTTTCGCCGAGGTGACCGGCACGCGCACCGGCTATCTCGCCGCAGTGCAGATCTCCCAGGCCGCCAACCCGTCCGCCCTGACCCTCGACCTGATGTGGTCCGAGCCGCCCGGCCACCTGCGCGACACCATCCTCGGCGGCCTGGCCGGCGCTCTGCTCGGCGCTCTGCTCGGGCTCTACACCTCGAAGCGCATGCGCCGCTTCCGGCCTGGCAGGCAGCGGGCGTACTCCAGACTCTGCGTTGCCACGCTGCTGATGCTCGCCCCGGCCTGTCTGGGCAACATTCCCACCTCGACCGGCTCCCTGCTGGCCAACACCCACCGCAACGGCCCCGGTCCCTCGGTGTACTGGGGCGGTTTCGTGTTCTTCGGGGCCGAGCCGCTCGCGATCCTGTCGCTGGTCCCGATCCTCGCGATCGTCGTCTGCTGCGTCTGGCCACAGCGGGCAACCGTCCGCACGCCCACCACGGCCTGAGCGCAAAGCGGAGCGGGATGAGCGTCACCTCGCCAGTTATGGCGTACGGCGTCCTGGAACCAGGACTCGGGCAGGTTGGCGTGGCCCCAGACGATGATCTGCATGTCGGGCGCGATTTCCCCTGTTACGTCGCGCATGAGTTCGAAGAGGCGGCACGACTGTTTCACCGGATCAGAAGCTGCGCTCGAGCCAGTCCACGCGTGCAGCCCGTGACCGGATCGAGTTCGCGAGATAGCCTCGCCACGTGATGGCCGTTCGCCTCAGCGAAACGCCGGACGGACGGCAGTGGCTGGACAATTTCCTACCCAGCGACGCCCTGCAGCTACGCGACTGCTTGATTCCCTGCGGTTCGTCTCCTCGAACAAGGGCGTGTCTCAGATGGATAGTTGTTGATCTGCGCCATGATCTTCGGTTCGTGACGGACGACATGATCCGGACCTGGGCACCGATGACTTCTGGCAGGTCGCGCAGCCGTTGATCCCGGTGCCGGCGAAGCGGCCGCAGGGCGGCGGGAAACGTCGAGCCGACGACCGGGCAGTCCTCGCCGCGATCGTGTACCTGGTCCAAGCAGGCTGTTCCTGGTGGAAGCTCCCGGCCCGCCTGCATCACCAGTTCCTGAACCAGCTCGGGGTCATCGAAGAGATCGACTGGTCGCGGGCCGTGGTGGACTCCATCGCGGTCCGCTCATTAGGGGGCCGCTCACCGGCCCGAACCCCGTCGACCGGGGCAAGCCCGGGTCGAAGATCCACGTCCTGTGCGACCGCTGCGGCACACCACTGACCGTGCTGATCTCCCGCCGCGAACACCCACGAGTCACAGCTGATGGTGTGTCCCTGCTGGACTCGATCGCCCCGATCCGCGGCCCGCCCGGCAGGCCACGGCACCGACCCGGCAAGCTGCACGCCGACAAGGCCTACGACCAGCCCGCCCTCCGTACCGAGATCCGCCACCGCGGTATCACCGTGCGGATCGCCCGCAAAGGCATCGAAGCCTCCCACCGCCTCGGCCGGCACCGCTGGATAGTCGAGGCCTGCCTGTCCTGGCTGCTGCGCAACCGCCGCCTCATCCGCCGCTACGACCGCAAACCCGAACACTTCCAAGCCTTCGCCAACCTCGCCAGCGCCCTACTCGCCTACCGCCGACTCCGCAAAGCAACCAACTGAGGCACGCCCTTAGCTGCGCGCACCGGACACGCGCACAACGCGACGACGTCCATGACGTCTGCGCCGCCATGCGAGCAGTGTCGTAGGCGAACGACGAGCCATTCCACGCGTAGGTGTATGTGACCGCGGGCCTTACCCCCGGATCTTGGACACGGGTTCAGGCGGCTGGGGCCAGCGTAACTCGGCGCCCTTGCGGGGTCTCGCGTTTGGAGGTCGCGTTGAACGACTCGGCCCGAGCGTTGTCGGCCGAGCCACCCACTTTGCTCATCGATTGACGCACCCCCAACGGTGCAGGCGGGCCGCTCCACATGACAAGTGCGGCTTGGTCAGAACCCAATGAGCGGCAGCCCGCAGCGCGGTCCCTCCCCCGTTCGACGACAGAACCGCCTGACACCACTGCGGCCGGGCTGCTCACCGCCGCAGCCCTGGGCAGTGGCCGGCTCGATGCACTTCACCTGGTCACCCGAGTCCACCGGGTACTCCATCCTGCTGTCAGGCAGCTGGATCGTCGCTGGGGCGAAGAGGTGTTCGGCGCCGGCGACTTCGGTACAGGGCGAAGGCGGTCTCGATGTTGGCCTCGGCACCCGAGTTCGGGCTGACCCCGCGGTTGCTGACGCCGTCGTACGCGATATGCCGACGCGGGTCGTACACCGGCGATGCGGCTGCGTTGCGTCCGTGGAACCACGCTCGCGCGAGGTCCGCCAGCTCCGCGGCACGCGGGTCGCCGCGGGCTTGGTGCACCGCGTCAAAGGCGGCGACCGCGCAGCTCACCTCGTACGGTGTGGTCGGTTCCGGTCCGGCGAAGCCGGCCGCGACAGCGGGGCCGAAATGCTCGAACGCGGAGGCGATGGCGATCTCGGCCAGGTGCGGCCGGTCGAAGACGGCGGCGACGCGCAGCAGCGCCCGTTCCTGGTGGTGGCCCCAAAAGCGTGGCTTTGTCAGGTCGTCGGCCAGGGTCTGGCCGACACGGTGCCCGGCGAGCGCCTCGGCCGCATCCCGGCAGAAGCGGGCCGCCTGCGGATCCTGGGTGACCCGCCAGTAGTCGAGCTCGGCTTCGATCGCCACGGCCAGCGCGCCAGGAGACCGGTATTCGTGCAGCCACGGCCGCCCGAGCAGAAAGCTACGACTCATCTGCGCGGACGGGAACGACCGCAGGCTGGTCGCCACCGCACGCATGGCTCGTGCCGTCCACCACGGGCCGCCGGGCTGGGACGTCGGTGCGCTGAGGTTCGGCGTGCCCGTCCAGTCGAGGATGAAGTTCGTGAACGCCCCGTCGTCGCGTTGCATCCGCTGGATGAAGGCGAGCAGTCCGGCGATCTCGGCTGCCAGCCACGGTGTTCGGCACTCACGCCACATCCGGCAGTAGAGCACCACCGCCCTGGCGGCATCGTCGAGGCAGGCGACACCCTCAAACTCCCCGTCGTTCGCCGCGACGTGGCAAAAACCGGTGCCCTCGGGCTCTGCGTAGACGGCGAGTGCCTGCGCCGGAGGCTCCCCGCCGGGCAGCTGCCGAGTCAGGAACCTGAGGTGCGCCAGCATCTCAGCCCAGCAATCTCTGCAGGTACGCGAGATCGAATACGGCGCCGGCTGCGTAGACGGCGGTGCCGACGTTCGCGCCGTCCGGCATCTCGGTGGTCGCCAGCCCTTCGGCCGGCAGCACCGCGTCCGTACCGTAGTTTTTCAGGAACCGGAAGCAGCGGGCCATGCCCAACTCACCGATCTTCCGCACCGGCAGGTGCGGCAGCTGATCTCCCAGCGACACCAGGGCCACCAGCGCGGCGACCGACTCGCGGAAGGTGGGATACATCATCCCCGCGCACCCCTCGAACAGTCCGCCGTTGACGGCGTTCCGGTACTGCATGAGGAGCATGGCGTGGACCATGTCTGCGCCTATCTGGCGAAACGGACCGCCCAGCCGAAAGGCGCTCTCCGCGGCCCGGGCCAGCAGCTCCGGCTGATGGAACATCTGCTGCACCGGGAAGCGCCCCAGCACAGTGAGCGCTTCGGCGGCCTCCACCCGAAACTCGTCAGCGCGATGTGGCAGCATCTCTGCGGCGGTGAGCATCACATCCGCGTAGAGCCCGCTCACCGCGATGTTGAGCCGGCCGCCCCGGTTCTCCCGCGTGGTCACGTCGATGAATAGCGGGAAGATGTGCCGGACGTCTCGGCCGATTGTCAGCCAGGTCTCGACCGCTCGGGTGGCTTGCTCGCGCAGATTGTTGTTCTCAGGGAAGGCGGCACATAAGTACAGGATGTCGCCGAGGCTGGTCAACGCGTACCAGGTTTCCACCACGGCGTCCCCGTGCCCGGACCGGTCGCCCGCGCCCGCGTAGGTGTTCTCGAAGATGCCCATGGCCGGATTGAAGAAGCGCGGGATCACGTGCTCGGCGAGCCGCTGACTGATCCCGATGGCGCCCGGCAGCCGTAGCCGCTGTGCTGCCTGGTGCAGGGCACGGGAGATGCCCGCCTGGCAGATCAATTCGATGTACGCCTTCGGCTGCGCGTACATGGCGCGATGCTCGTCCAGCATGGAGTGGTAGGCGATCCCACCCAGCTGTCTGGCCAGCGGATGCATGGTGCGCTCCGAGGTGAGCGCGGCGAGGCAGCGCCCGGCCTGGTCCATCCAGTCGGGCCCGCTGCCCGATCGTGTCGGCAGCGGACTTAGCTGGAAACTCTGGGTGACCAGTGTTTCCAGCGCACGCCACTGGCTGGGCACCACATCGCTTCCCGAGCTCCACACCTTGAGCTCAACCTCGGAGCCCACTGTCCCGGTCGAGAAGAGACCCAGCTCCAGCACTCCCTGGCCAGGTACGACGTCCAACCGGCACTCGCGCCAGTCGACTGGACCGTCGGCCATCACCACCCATTGCATCTTCCGCGTGGGGTGGTAGTAGTACATGCCCGGAAAGCTGTTGCCGTTCCGGCCGGTACAGTTCGCGACCGGACCGCTGACGCGGACCTCGTGCCATTGCGTCGCCTGACGGTAGGTGCGGGGATTTACCGGCTCCATGCCGAACCAGCTGCGGTCGATCTCGACCACAAGCCGATCGGCGTGGCGCAAGACCTTGATTTCGTCCGGCATGGCGGCATCCGATCGTCGTTGTCAAGCGGGCTGAGCGGGAGTCAAGGCGATGAGGCCGTCGCTGCAACCGACGACGAGGTTCTGAGGCGTAACGCAGAGCGTGCCCGGCAGTGACGGCGCGGTCCGGTGCACCACGACCTGCCGCGGGTCGCCCCGCGGATCCGGTTCCCAGGACCGTACGGTCGCATCGTCCCCGGCGGAGATCAGCATCGACCGGTCGAAGGTGAGGGCACGGACCGTTGCGACGTGCCCGCGCAGAGCGACTTGCGCCGACTCCGGTGTGTCCAGTTCTCGCAGGAGGATCCGGGCGTCGTCACCCGCGACGGCGAGCACCGTGCGGCCGTCCGCAAGTTGCCCGATCGCCAAGGCGTGCACCGCTGCGCGAGCTGCCACGGCCAGGTCGGGCAGGTACGCCCCGGTGTCCGTATCCCAGAACGCGACCGTCTGATCGTCGCCACCGGAGGCAAGGACCCGCTGTCCGTCGCGCAACCGGCCGAACGCTAGCGTCCGGACCACCCCCACATGGCTGTCCTGAGGGCCGGGCAGCCGGGCACCGGTCTCCGGGTCCCAGCACCACACCCGCGCGTCGTCGCCTCCGGACGCCAGCACCGGCCGGCCGTTGCGCAACCGGCCGGACGCCAGTACCCGGAGCGCACCGACGTGGCCGGCCAGCGGTTCGCCGCGCTGTGCACCAGTGTCCGGGTCCCACAGCCGGATCAACCCGTCGTCACCAGCCGACGCCAGCACCTGCCGTGAGTCGTCCAGCTGGGCGAATGCCAGCGCCCGCACCGCGCCCTCGTGTCCGTTCAGCGGCTCGCCCAGGAGGTCACCGATGTCCGGGTTCCAGAGCCGGATCAGCCCGTCACAGCCGCCCGAAGCCAGCAACGATCCGCCGTACGCCACGCTGCAAATGCCGCCGGTCGCATCGCCTTCCCACCGGCCAGCGCCGGCCGCCGTCGCAGGGTCCCACAGCCGCACTGTCCCGTCCCAGCCGGTCGACGCCAGCCACCGGCGGCCCGGCGACGCATCGTCGAACGCCACTCCGGCCGCCGGGCCGACGTGCCCGGCCAGCTTCGCGCCCAGCTGACCACCGGTGACCGGGTCCCACAGCCGGACGGTCCCGTCGTGCCCGGCGGACGCCAGGATCCGCAACCCGCTGGGAAGCCGGCCAAAGGCCACCCCGAACACCGGTCCGACGTGCCCGATGAGCGGCGGTACGGGCTCGGTGGCAGAGAGCGGATCCAAGAGCCGGATGGTGGCGTCGTCGCTGCCCGAGGCCAGCACCCACCGGCGGCCCAGGCGCCCGAACGCCAGCGCACGCACCGGTCCCTGGTGACGCCCGACGACCCGGTCCATGATCCGCACCGTCGCGTCGTCGCCCCCGGAAGCGGGCACGGCGCCGTACGCCACCGCCGTCACCGGTCCTTCGTGACCCGTCAGCGGAGCCCCGAGCGACTCGCCGCTGACCGGATCCCAGAAGCGGACCGTCCCGTCCCAGCCAGCCGACACCAACAGCGGATGGCCCAGCGACGATCCGAACGCCAAGCCGGAAACCACGTTCCGGTGCCCGCGCAGCGGCGGCGCCAGCGAGGCGCCGGTGTACGGGCTCCACAGCCGCACCGTGCCGTCATCGCCGGCCGTCGCCAGGCGCACCTCTCCCCAAGGCAGGTACACGAAAACCACCGACGTCACCGGCCCTTCGTGTCCCCGGATCGGTTCGCCGAGGGATGCGCCCGAGTACGGATCCCACAGCCGTACGGTTTCGTCGTTGCCGGCCGAGGCGACCACCGCACGTCCGTCAGGCAGCCGGCCGAAGGCGACGCTGCGTCCGCGGTTCCGGTGCCCGGCGATGGGAAGATGCGGCGTGACCCGATCGAGCCGGCCCCACCGCAGCGGTCCGTCTCCTGCCGGGAGGTCCCGCAGACGGCCGACGGCCAGCGCGCGCACCAGCCGGCGCTGCCCGGTGGAGGCCTCCGCCAGCTCATCCGCCACGGTCATCGTCGCCAGGATCGCGGCGGGGAGTTGCTGGGCGGCGTAGCCGGAGCGGAACGCCTCCGCGGCCACGCTGCGCGGTTCCAGCCGGTTCAGCACCTCGGCGCGATCGGCCAGCAGATCCCAGGCGCGACCGGCGCCGACGTGCTCGGCCAGGTGATGCACCAGGTATGCGCTGACTTCCCTACCTGACGCCACGTCGCGGCTCGCCCGCAACACGAGCGCGCGTGCCAGCCCCTCGTCCGCCTCCCGCGCCGGATCGGTCATCGCCACTCCCGGCGCCGGTACCACTCGGTGAAGGTGCGGTGCGCCAGCCGGTAGACCGCCTGCCCGGACTCGCTGTCCTGCATGATGTACGGCGCGGCGAGCTCCAGGACACGGGTGACGCTCGCGTCGGTGACCGAGCCGGCGCGCAGGTGCCGGGCCGCGTCTTCCCAAATGCCGCCGGTACGCGGGAATCCGCTGCCGCGGGCGTACGCGAGCGCCTCGAGCAATGCCGCCGCATCCGGAGCGTGGACGCCCAGCCGGTGTACTGCCTGACCAAAGATGCCGCGGTGGCCAGCGCCGAGAAGCCGTTCCAGCGCCTCGTCGGACTCGGCGAGCGCCGGATCGGCGCGGATCTCGTGCACGGCGAGCCGGGCGTAAAGGAAGGGCTGCGCCGCGGCGGCGACCCGCGCGGCGACGTCCGCGACGCGATCTGCGGCGAGCGGCAGCTCCGCCAGGCGGTTGCGGACGTAACCGCGCACCGCGCCGGGATCACGGCTTAGCCGAATGATCTCGCTAGGGTCGGCGGCCAGCACATCTAGCACGTCGCTGGCGGACGGGCCCCGCTGGTCGAGGTCGTCGCGCAGTGAAGGGCGCGTGCCGACCAGGACGCGGTGCCCGGGCACCGCCGCGAGACGGCGCAGCAGCCCGGCGATGGTGTAGGGGTCACGTGCCTCGTCGAGGGCATCGGCGATGACGGTGCGCGGTGCGTCCTGCTGGTCATACAGGTGGTCGAACAACTCGTCCGGCGTTGCTGCCGGTTTGAGGCCGAGTCGCTGCACGAGGGACGCCACGGTGTCCGCGACGGTCTGCCCGGTGAGGTGCAAGACGGCGTCGTACACCAGGTCGCCGGGGGTCAGGTCGTCCGGGATGGCGGTATGACCGGCGACGGTCAGCGCGGCCCGTACCTGCGGGTCGGCGGCGGCGAGCATCATTCCGAGCAGTGCCGACTTCCCGGACCCGGCGGGTCCGGAGACCACGAGCAGCCCGGCCGGGGCGGTTCGCAGCCACTCGGCGATGCGGCGGCGTTCCGCCAGCCGGCCGGTGAAGTTCCACGCGGCCTCGCCGATCTCGGCGCCCTGTGCTTTGGCGTAGAAGTGGTTGCGGAGCTCCGCCGGGGCGGTCGCCAGTACCTCGCGGAGCTCGGCGTAGACGTCGACCGCCGCCTGCAGCGGCGGTAGGTCGTCGAGCCGGTTGGGCAGTACGGCAGTCGGTTCGAACTTCGCGTTGACCTTGCCCGCGCCGAGCCGCGCCTCCAGCCGTCGCAGCAGCTCGGTGACGGGGATGGCGTCGGTGTCGTTGCCGTTGAAGCTGGTCAGCACATCGGCGAGCAGCTCCGGGAAGGCACCCGAGTGCGCGGCGCCGTCGTCGGTCGTCGCGATCACCCCGACATTGCGGGGCGGGTAGCGGAAGGACGTCCAGATCTTCCACGCCCCGCCCAGCGAACCGCAGGTGTCGAGGATCAGCAGTACCCAGTCGGTCCCGGTACCCGCGGCCCGCATCCGCTCCAGCCGGAGCAGGGCGGCACTGAGCTGAGCGTCCGACAGGGCGTCATTGCCGACCAATTCCTCGCTGTCGGCCAGGGCGAGGAAGTAGCCGTCGCCGGTGAACTCGCCGTGCCCAGTCCAGTAGACGATCTCGGATTCCTCGTCGCGGCGCGCCCAGGAGGTCAGCTGCCCGGCGATTCGCTGCGTGGTCGCCTGGTCGGTCCAGTCCTCCGCGGGGACACCGTGCGGGGCCAGCAACGATTCCATCCGCGTGCGGCTGTCCGCGGCGGCGCGAACAGTCCAGTCGGGCCGGTGGGCGTACTCTGCGAGTCCGACCGTGATCAGCCGCAAGTCGGTCATGTCAGGTCGGTGGCGAGGACGAGCTCGGAGACCGGCGAGAAACCCCCGGCCTTGACCTGCACGCGGTACAAGCCGGGGGCCAGGCCAGGCCGCGTATAGCGCAGCAGATCGCCGTCGCGGCGCACAAGGGTCCACGGAGTGGGCACGTTTGTAGTCAGATCGGTGCAGGCGACTGTCACACCGATCGGGTCGCCGCCTGCGCCGGTCACGGTGATCTCGACCGGGGCGCCGGCCTGGACCAGATCGGGAATGTCAGCGCCGACCGGCCGGGTGCCCAGCGGCGGACCGGTGTCGGCACCGATCAGTTTGTCGGCGACGAAGGTCAGCGCCTCGCCGGTCTTGGCCAGCGCGCCGTGCTTCTGGGGCAGTGGCCAGGCGGTCATCCCCGCCGGGGCGGCGGCGTTGCGGTAAACGGTGGAGTCGCCGCCGTGGTCCAGCCCGGCCAGCGACTCGTCGAAGGACCACGTCTCGCCGGCCAAGCGGAGACTCTGCAACGTCGGCTGCTCCGCTCCCACCAGCGGGTGCACCGGCACCGCGGCTGCCGGATCGCCGGGACGCAGACGCAATGCCGCCCATCGCTGTTCCGCCTGCTCGGCCAGTTCGGCGGTGCCGCCGACGCTGGCCACGTCGGCGGTGCTCAGGAACCGGTCCGGGTCGATGCATCGGTAACGCGGTAGCAGGTCGTACACCCCCGGTGCGGTGCGCGCCAATTCCTGCGCTACCCGCCGCGGGACCGGCGCGCCCTTCCCGGCGGCCATCATGCGGACCGCCTTCACCGCCCCGTAGTACGGCGTGCCGAGCGTTATGACCTGCCGGACCAGGGACGACATGCCCAGTACCTCGATGGCGTACCGGACCACCAGCCCTCCCATCGAGTGCGCCACGACGGTCAACTGGACGTCCGCGGGGTCCGCCCACCTGTTCTCGGCGACCAATTGCCGCCAGACTGCCAGGCGCTGCTCGCACCACGGCACCAGGAGACGCGCGTTGTGTTCGATCGACAGCCGCCAGTCGTATGCGAACTCGAGCACCGCGCGCGGATCGAGGACGTGCTCGGCCACTCGACGCAGCAGAGCCGTGTACGGCTCGATCCCGCCGAGCATCGGCAGATGCCCCGGTACGCGCAACAATCGGGACGGTCGCAGCCGACCGCCGCCGGAGATGTCATCTTCGGTCACCTGAAGCGTCGCCATCTTGTGGGTGGCCCAAGCCCGCGCCAGCAGCGCCGGCTTCAACCCCCACTGAACGTTCCCGTCGCCGTCGACGAGTTCGCTGCCCATCACCCCGGGCACCACGATCACCGCGTCAGCGGTGAGCCGGCGTCTTACGCTTGGGGTCATGGACAGTTCCTGTTCTGACGTTCGGTAATGACACCAACACTAACGGTGTCCCCCGCCAGACGGTACGTAGCTACGAACGGGTCACCTGGGCGTGCGGGAGAACGCACGACGACCGAGGACGACCGCCGGGTCATGACCGGCACCCTCCGTGCCGGGTCCGAAGACCCCGTCGCGGCTTACGGCGTAACCGGGATCGGTCAGGCGCGTCTGCAGATGGGTGACGTGTTCACCGGCCATCCCCCGACGGGTGATCGGCCGAGTCATGGTGCTGGTGCCGCCCCGGCGCCGTCGTGGCCTGCCGGCCCCTCCCCATGATCGTGAGCCATGACAAGCCGGGCACCACGCGCCGTCGCGAGCCCCCGTCTGCGTCAACGGTCAAGCCGCGTCGGCGGACGCCCTCAGGGGTACCGGCGAGTGGGTCAGGGAGTGCCGCCACGAAACCGTGCGCTGCAGCGCTTCGGCCAGGCCGGTGCGTCGCAGGTCGGGGAAGAGGTCGCGCAAGAGGGAGTCGTCGGCCGACGAGTTGCGGATGTCGCCCGGCCGGACGGAGGTGAACTCCCGCGCCAGCGGCCGTTGGATGACGTTCTCCAGGAGATCGGCGAGGTCGAGCAGGCTGACGCCCTGGCCGAACGCGACGTTGACCGGCAAGGGGTGAACGACCCGACGTTGTACCGCATCGGCAAGCAGGCTGGCCACCGTGAACACCGGGATGAAGTCGCGGGTCTGCCTGCCGTCGCCGTGGATGCGGATCGGGTGCCCGGCCATGGCCGCCCACACGAAGGCCGGGACCACCGCGGCGTACGCGTCGCCGGGGTGTTGCCGGGGTCCGAAGACGTTGAAGAAACGCAGCGCCAGAGTCGGCAGCCCGAACGACTCCTGCCAGCTCGTCGCGTACGCCTCGGTGGCCAGTTTGCTGGTGGCATACGGCGAGAGCGGATGCGGTGGAGTCGACTCGGCGGTGGCCGCGCCGGACCGGTTGCCGTACACCGCGGCCGACGACGCGACGATGACGTGTGCGCCGGTCTCGCGGGCACTCTGCAACACGTTCAGCGTTCCGTTGACGTTGACCTCGTGCGTGCGCATCGGTTCGTGGAGGGACTGCGGTACGGACGCCAGCGCCGCGAGGTGGACGACCGCGTCGACACCCGCGACGGACCGGTTGACGGCCATGCGGTCGGTGACGCTGCCGATCCGGACGTCGACCGGCAAGTCGGCGAGATTGTCGAGCCGGCCCGAAGAGAGATCGTCCAGGACGGAAACCTCGATGCCGCGGCCGACCAGTTCAGCGCAGAGATGGGATCCGATGAAGCCGGCGCCGCCGGTGATCAGGACGTGCATGTTGCTCCTCAGTCGCGGAAGATCGTGGGCTACGCCGAGCGGGACAGGTCCCTGCGCACGAGTAGGTCCGGGCTCACCAGCAGGTCCGGGCGCACTCGGGCGACACCTCGGGCCTGGCGATCGATGATCGGGGCGCCGGCTCCGCCCTGCCGTCGCAGCCGCCGGTAGAGGTGGTGGTACAGAGCCATCGCCTCGTGCAGTTGGAAGAAGTCCTCGACCCGGCCGCGGGCGTTGCGGGCGAGGACTTCGTATTGCTCGAGGTCGTCGAGGACGATCTCGATCGCGTCGGCCATGCCGCCGACGATGTCGATCGGATCCACCAGGACGCCGCACGCCTCCCAGCTGCGACCGGTGGAGTGCACCAGCCGGTCGCCGATGAGCTGACGCATGCCGCCGACCTCGGTGCCGACCGTCGGGACGGCCGCGGTCATCGCCTCGAGCACCACCATCGGCTGGCCCTCGTTGTAACTCGGCAGCACCAACAGGTCGAAGTCGCCGATGACGGCCGGCACGTTGACGGTTCCGCGGAAGACGAAGTGCTCTTCCAGGCCGTACTCGGCTATCCGGCTCAAGCACGATTCCAGGTAGCCGTCCTGCACGTGGTCGGTCGGCCCGAGGATGTCGAGGGTCCAGTTCCGGATGCCGCGCTCCACCAGCAGCCGGGCCGACGCGATGAACTCGTACAGGCCCTTGATCGGGACGACCCGGGCGATGTAGGCGAACCGCCAGATCCGCAGCCCCTGCGCCAGGATTCGTTCGAGCGACTCGAGCCGCTGCCGGTAGGCGTCTTCGAAGTTGCTGATGGTCATGCCGTTGGGCACGATCGAGAAGACCTCGTCCCGGTCCGGGGCGCCCAGCGCCCGGGCCTCGTCCACGGCCTTCGGATACAGGTACGTGATGTGCGCGGCGCTGGGATAGCAGAACCGGCCCATCTCGATCCACCAGGCCATCCAGGCCCGCTGGACCGGCGTCACGTCGAACTCGCGCCAGTCCTCGCCGCGCACCGGCAGCGCCATGTTGCGGCGCAGCAGGGTGTTGACCGTGTCCCGGACGTACAGGTTGTGTTCGGTCAGCAGGAACTGCGCGTCGTGCTGGCGGGCCGCGGCGGCGCTCACCAGCGAGGCGTAACCGGTGGTGTGGGCGTGGTAGACGTCGGCGCGCGGGATCTCCTCGGCCAGCAGGGCGAAGGAGAGCGAGAAGAACTCCCGCATCAGCCAGAAGGTCTGCGAGAGCGGGAGGTCCAGATCGGGCAGCCGGGTCGGCAGAGCCTGCAGGAACTCGCGCGAGCCGAGCAGCGCCCAGATCGGATAGCGCCGGGTCAGCGGATTCATGCCCTCGTCGAACAGCTGCCACATCGGTGCCATGTCGCCGGTCGTCACGGCGGTCAGGGCATCGAAGAGGCGGGCCGTGAGCACCGTGCGTTCCCGGGCGTTCATGTTCAGGTCGTCCGGGCGCAGCGCCATGAAGCTGTCCCGATGCTCCTGCATGCTGAGGTAGACGGGGTGGACCCAGGCGATGTTCGGCGGCATACCGTAGAGGTCCTCGCTCGGTGACTGAGAGTCCCAGGTGATGTGGATGATGCCGAAGGTGAGGCCGGCGTTGCTGGTCACGATGTCGTGGACGACCGCGGACACGCCGCCCTTGAGGTAGGGGTACGTCGACTCCATGACGATCGCGACGTCCACTTGCGGGAGTGCGGACGAGGGGGACACGCAATATCCTCTAATCGGTCATCGACGGGACAGAACAATTACCAGTTGAGGGCACGTCGCCAGAACAGGGTGTGTTCCGGCGTCTTCCACGTACGCCGGAAAAGCAGCAGCGTGCCGAGCAGGATCACGACGTCGCCGGCGACCAGGCTCAGATATGCCGACGAGGCCGGAATCGGACTCGCGAACACCGCCGCGCAGAGCAGCAGGTGGGAGCCGCCGATGATGCGCGTGGCCCGTCGTTCGTCGACGTATTCCAACTTGTAGCAGGCGATCGAGATGACGGCGCTCAACCAGCCGGCGACGGCGATCCCGCCGATCAACGCGGCATTGTCCGGGGCCGCCGACCACAACAGCACCGCCGTCAGTCCGACCAGGACCGCGCCGACGAACGCGGAGTCCTGCATCGAGCGGATCGCGGTCCGGTACACCGCCTCCGAATGTGCCTGCAGACGGTTCAGCGGCTCGTTTTCCATCGCGGTGTGCAGCCGTTTGATGGACGAGTCGAAGTCCGGCGAGCGGCAGACGAAATAGAAGTTGTAGGCGATGATCGCCGGCAGCGAGGCCAGGAAGAGGGTGATGACCGGGAAGTCACCGTCGGTGCGGTAGAAGTAGAAGACCTTGTCGCCCCACATCACCGCACCGAGCAGGACCCCCTGGGCCATGTCGCCGGCGGCGGTGCGGGCACCGAGCCATACCGGCCGGGTCAGCAGGTGCCGGCGCAGGGGGACCATCTGGGTCAGGAGGCCGGCCAGCGGCGGCAGCCACCACCAGGTCGGTGCGATGAACACCGCCGCGGCGTACGCCGACCAGCCCGCCACCCACTCGCCCCTGGCCCGGGTCACGTTGGCCAGCACCAGTGACTGGGCGAACATCACATCCAGCACCAGCAGCCCGACGAACGCCCCGATCGCCCGCGGTGACCAGTGCAGGAGAACGACCAGCGGCAGAGCGGAGATCAGCACCGCCGGTACCGCCTGGACGATGGTTCCCGGTACGGCGGCGCAGAATCCCCGTCGCATCGCGGTCACGTCGCCCTCGTGGACCAGGGCCCCGATGGACCGGTACATCGGCAGGCAGGCGCCCTGCAGCAACCACGGCAGGGTCAGCGCGACCGCCAGCAGGAACACCGTCATGTCGACGCCACCGACCTGATGCCCGGCCATCCGGGTGCTCGCGATCGGGTACACCGCGGTGAGCGTCACCACCGGCCACAGGTGCAGCAGCAGGCCGGCGCCGCGTCCACCGGCGAGGCTGAGCCCGGTCCGGGACAGCCGGCTGCGCCACAACACCAGGGCCAGCACGGCGGTCGCCGCGACACCGATGGCACTCCACGTGACCGCGTCGCGATGGACGACCTCGTGCAGCACCGCCGACCGAGCGCCGGTCGTGGGTAGGACCGCGACCGCGCCCACCAGACCGAGAATGATGAGTGCCGTACCGCTGCGACGTATCTGAATCGTTGAAATTGTCGTTCGCCTCCCGAGATGGAACGCCTCGCCGCCAATCGGAGAAACGGGGGACCTGCGTTACACCCAGGAGAGTGAAAATCGATTTCTGTTGACTAGTCAATGTGCGGAGCTTGGCGTACCGTTCGCCACTTCCGAGATGCCGAGGAATCTGATGACACAGCGACGTTTCGGCGCCTGGATTCGCTATGGCGACCCGGTGCGGCCGGACCAATTGCAATTCGCCGTCGACCACTGCGCCACCGCGGTCCTCCAACCCTGGGAAACGGCGGTGGCCGCGGAACTCAAACGGGCGCGCCCGGACATGGTGGTGCTGGCGTACAAGTGTCTGTCCTCGACTCGCAGTTATGAACCGGGCCCGTGTTTCTCGTCTGGCGTCGGGCACGCGGAGGCGGAGGCCGCCGGAGAGCACCTGTTCGCCCATCGTGCCGCCGACGGGTCCCGCATCCAGTGGCGCGGCTATCCCGGTCACTGGCAGATGGCCGTGTGGGAGCGGGAGTACCGGGACCGGTGGACCGCGAACGTCATCGCGGAGATCGGCGGCACCGTCTGGGACGGCGTCATGGCCGACAACGACGTCTTCGACGACTATTACGGGCTGGAGCCGCCGCTGGACGGGGGTTACTCCCTTCCCGAGGTGCGGGCCGGCCTGGACGCGTTGATCGCCGACGCCGGCCGGGCTCTCATCCGTGCCGGCAAGATTCTCGTCCCGAACATCGCCGAATCCCGCCGCGAACCGGGCCGATGGCAGCGGCATGCCGCGTACGGCGGGGGATTCGAGGAGGTGTGGCTGGCCTGGGCACCGGATCAGTTCCTGGCCAGCCGGGACGCCATCGCCCAGGCCGAGTGCCTGGACGGCCCGGGGCTGTCGATCCTCCGGACCGCCTCCGACGGTACGGCGGACCATCCCAACATCCGCTACGGGCTGGCCGCGTGCTGGATCTTCGGGGGCGGCCGGGACGGGGTCAGCTTCACCGCGACCGCACACGACCAGTACAACGGCACCCCGAGCGTCGGCCCACTGTGGGATCTCGGGGTGCCGGTCACGGACATCGGGGAGTCCGCAGACGTCCGGTTCCGTGAGTTCACCGAGGGCTGGGCCGCCGTGCACCTGGGGTCCGCCGGCGACGAGCCGGTCCGGATCGACGTGCCGGCGGGCCTGGTCGACGACGCGGGCCGGACGGTTCCGGGGGACGTGGTGCTCGCGCCTCGAACCGGCGTCCTGCTGCGCCGCCCATGACCACTCGGGAGCAAATCGGGAGCCAGTCAGCGGAATTCGTCACGAGTCCCGAAGGCCGGTGAAGAATCATTTTCATGTCTCGTCACCGTGTTCTGCGCGCTGCCGTCGTCGCCCTCGCGTTCGCTCTCCCGGGCGCCGTCGTGGCGCCAGGTGTCGCGGTGGCGGCCCGCAGCAGTGCGGCGATCGTCCGGTTCGCGGCCAGCGACATCGACGTGCCCAACCCGGGGCGGGGGTTCTACCACTACACCGAGACCCACCTGACCGGTGATCCCGACGCGTACCGCCCGCTCAGCGCGGCCAGGATGGCGGCCCAGCGGGCGCAGGACGGGACGACGCTCTACTTCCGGTACTTCTACCTCGACGGTTACCACGACCGCACCACCATCGACAGCCGCGACCTGGCCCTGGTGCGAGCCGATTTCCAGGCCGCGCGGATGGCCGGCGTCAAGCTGATCGTGCGCTTCGCCTACAGCGAATGGTCGTCGAGGGACGCCCCGCTGTATCGGGTGAGCGCTCACATCCGCCAGCTGGCCCGGCTGCTCAACGAGAACGCCGCGGTCGTCGCCGCCGTTCAGGCGGGATTCATCGGGCGCTGGGGGGAGTGGTACTACACCGACAACTTCGCCGGCGATCCGGCGCGGCCCTGGGTGCTGACCGAGGCCGACTGGCGTGCGCGCGGTGCGGTCCTGCGTACCCTGCTGGACACCACGTCCCCGGCCATCCCGGTGCAGGTGCGCTACCCCGCCATCAAGCAGCGCCTGTTGAGTGACGCCGCCGACCCGCGGGCGGCGCGGGTGGGCATTCACAACGACTGCTTCCTGGCCAGCGCGGACGACTACGGCACCTTCACCAGCGACGCGGACCGGCAGTGGCTGGCCGCGCAGAGCAGGTCGGTGCTGGTCGGCGGGGAGACCTGCGGCGTGAACCCACCCCGCAGCGAGTGGGCGAGCGCGACCAGCGAACTCGCCCGCTACCACCTCACCTACCTCAACGCCGACTTCGATCGCGCCGTCCTGTCGTCGTGGGGCACCGCCGGGCTGGCCGAGGCGAAGCGGCGACTCGGGTACCGGATCAGGCTGACCGAGGTGGCGGCGCCCAGCACGCTCCGGCCGGGCGCCGTCGGCACCGTACGGATCCGGCTGGTCAACGTCGGGTACGCGGCGCCGGTGGCGAACCGTCCGGTCCAGCTCGTGTTGAAGACCAGGATGAAGAGGGTCAAGTTCGTCGTACCGGCCGATCTCCGCACCTGGACGCCCGGAAGGACGATCGACCTGTACGCCACCATCACCGCGCCGACCGCCGCCGCGGACTACCGGCTCTACCTGAACCTGCCCGATCCCGATCGGTCGCTCCGGTCCACCATGCCCCTGATCAGCGGCGAGGCGACGAACAGCGCGTACGCGATCCGGTTCGCCAACGACGGCATCTGGGACGCGAAGCATGGGTGGAACAGCTTGAACAGCACGCTTGCCGTCAAGTCCTGATGACTATTCCGGGCGTGCGACGAGCGGACCTTCGAAATCCTTCAGGCGCCGGTGCGGATTGGCGAGTCTCAGCCGGGCGCCGGTGATGTGCAGGGCGAGCTGCGCGCCGGCCGTCGTGACCAGAGTGAACGCGGTGGCCGAGCAGTCCTCCAGGCACTTCCACAGTGGCTGTTCATCCGTGCCGAGCAGCAGATGGGCCTCGGAGACGACGGACGGATCGGAAAGCACGCCGTCCAGATGAGCGGCGCGGCATCCGAGAAACGTCAGCTCGGCTGCTCGCGAGTACAACGCGAAGCGCTCGGGCTCGATCTCGTGATAGGTGACCAGGTGCGCGATTTGCAGTACCACCGCACCGCCGAGGTGGAAGGTGGTCGCGGCGGCAGCGAGCCGCGCATCGTGCAGCTCGACGTGAACTGGCCGGGTGTCCGGGTTAGCGCTCATGGTACGGGAATGATATTCCGTGGCGGGAACACGATCCGGGAGCCCTCGGAGACGATGAGGTAAATGGTCAGGGCGATGCCGGTCAGTCCGGTGATCTCCGAAATGCGTTCGCGCAGGCTCGGCTCATCCGGGTCGACCGCCGGTTCCCCGGTCGGCTCCGGTGCCGGAACCGGCACGACGACGGGTTCGCCACCCTCCACCGGGGTCCGTTCCGGCTGGCGCTCCGGGCGACTCACCGGCTCCGGATCAGGGATCTCGTCCTGTCCGGGGGTGAGATGGTCATCCCCGCCGTTGTGGTGCCAGTGATCCCGGCCGCGCCAGCCCGGCTGGCCCGGCCGCCCGTTGTGGAAGTCGAGGTATTCGCCGCTCGGGTGCCGCCACCGTGATCCGTTCGGATCGCGGTGGCCCGGGTCGTGTGTCCACTCCGGCGGCAACCCGGTCGGATCGAGCGGGAGCCGGAAGACCGCGCCGGTGGCGTACACCGGGCCGCTGGTGGAATTCGCCATGGACATCAGGCGGGCGAGCGCCGCGTTCGTGTTCGGCGCCCCCTTGGCGGCCTCCTGCACGGCCGTCACCAGGGCGGGGTCGACCACGGGCTGAGCACCCCTCGAACGCTCCGGGCCTGGCATGTCCACCATGGTCCGGGGCCGTGGGCATGCGGACAAGGTCCCGAGGGCAGCCTTCGGGGCAGCACCGAGCATCGGCCGGCCGGCAGACAGTGGACGGTCACCGAGGTGCCGATGTCCCTTTGCCGGACGGACTGCAGCTCTGGACGTTCGCCACCAACACCGGGGCGCAGCGGTTCTACCGGCGCCACGGATTCGTGGTGGCCGAGACGACGGACGGTTCGGGCAACGAGGAGAAGGCGCCCGACGTCCGGTTCGTCTGGTCGGCGTGACGCGCCTCCGCGCCTGATCCGCCGGCCGTGTCGCGCCGCCCGGCCGCCCGGTTCATCGCCGCCCGCCGAACTGCCAGGGATGCACCTCGACGGCGGCGTACCGATCGGGGGACAACAGGGCGCGGGCCGCGTCCGGGTCCGGCGCCTGGACCAGCATGGCGGTGCCCAGCCAGGTGCCGCCGTCGTCGGACAGCAGCGGCCCGTACGCGATCAGCCGGTCCGGACGCGGCGGCACGGCCAGGTCGGCGGCCGGCTCCGCGCCGAGCGCCACCACCAGGTAGCGGTTTCCGCCGGCCGGGCCGCCCGGGAAGTCCCACATGGTGCGTCCCAGTGTGTTGCGCCACCGCCGCAGCAGCACGTCGCGGTACACGCCGGCCTGGTAGTTGGGCTCGTCGAACGCGAACGCGCGGGCGGCTGCGGGATCGGGCAGGTCGACGATGTGCAGGCTGCCGGTGGCCGTGTCGCCGTCGTCCGCGAGGGTCGGCCCGCGCGCGATCATCGCCGTGGCGTACCGGTCCATGTAGGACCAGTGGTCCTGGACCAGCTCGTCGCGCAGCGTCGCGGAGCCGGGCCGGTCGCGGTGCAGGCACAGGAACTCCATGCCGGTCAGTATGGTCCGGCCGGGCTCAGCCGGCGGTGACGGCGGTGCCGCGGGTGTGCGTCGCGGTCACCGCAGATGGTGCGCGGCGGCGGCGAGGACCGCCTCACCCTGCACCGTGACCAGGTCGCGGATGGCGATCGGATCCGCCGGACTGTAGGCGTCCGCCTCGGCGCACCAACGGGTCAGCAGCGTGTCGGCCCGGCGGCGTGCCCGGGCTCCGCGCGGCATCGCCCGCAGCAGCATGCCGCCGAGCCGGAGCCGCAGGGAGTGCGCGTCGGCGACCGCGCTGAACGCCTCGGCCACCGTCGCCGGCCGCTGGTACTCCGGACCGGTCTCGATCTGCCGGCGCTGTGCCCGCAGCGCCTCCGGTGACATGGGGGTGAGGAACGAGTCGAGCGCGTCCCGGAACGGCGTGGGCCGCAACGGCTCCGCGGCGGCGCGCAAGACGTGCAGTTGGCGTGCCGCCTGGGCCTGAATGTCCAGACCGCGCAGCGCGGCGTCGCGGCGGCTGAGCCGACGGGGCGCGGGCGACGTGTCGGCGGCCCGGGCGTCGCGCCAGTACGGCAACTCGATCGCCAGTCCGGACACCGTGCCGTGCCGGCTCGCGTAGTCCAGGGAGTTGCCGCCGGTCACGTAGTCCGCGGGGTCGGCACCGGCCGCCGTGGCGTAGTCGTAGATCATGCGGCCGGTGGGCAGCGTGTACACCGCCGGGCTCAGCTCGGCGGCGACCGGGATCTCCGGCTCGCCCCGGTGCAGCGGGATGTCGTGCGCGCCGCACAGGTCGGTGAGGCGGGGGTACAGCGAGGGCGCCCCCGGGGTCGCGTAGTAGTACGCGCCGCCGGTCTCGCTGTTGTGCAGGGAGGCCAGCACCGTCGGCCGTACCTGGTCGATGGCGGTCATCAGCGCCCTGGTCTCCGGCATCGGGGCGTCCACGGCGAAGTCGCCGGCCCGGAACGGGAACGTCCACTCGACCTGCTGGTCCCCGCCGGGCCGGAAGAAGTTGCGGGCATAGCGTTCGCGGGTCCGGGGTCCGTGGAACCAGCCCTCGTTCAGCCGGGTCCCGTCCGGGTCGGCGCACAGCACGAAGTGCCAGTCCGCTCCGGTGGCGTCGAGGGCGGCGGGGTCGGCCAGCAGCCGTTCGGCGAGCGCGACGACGGTGGCCATGCCGATCGGCTCGTTGGGATGCGGCTGGCCGACGACCAGCACCCGGCCGCGGGGCCGGCCGGCGCGCGCGGTGAGCATCTGGATCGGGTCGCCGGACCGGGACCGGCCGACGTCGGTCAGCGTGGCCCGGTCCGGGTACCGGTTCGCCGTGCGGGCGCCGAACGCCCGCATGCCGTCGACGGTGGGGAAGGAGTGGATCTCGGGCAGGCCGTCGAGCAGGCGGCGTCGCGCCGCGACCGGCGCCGTCCGCGGCGGCGGCGAGGTCTGGCAGCCGGACAGGGCCGGGGTGACGGCCGCGGCGCCCACGAGGGCACCGCGGAGCAGGGTCCGCCGGGACACCTCCGGTGAGGTGCTGGTCATGGCTCGGTCCTTTCGTCGCGGTGGCTCGTTGACGGCTTCACCGTAGGGACGCGGAGGGGCGGACGTAGTCACCCGCCGCGGGGGCCCGGCCATCCCGCTCACGGGGGATCACGGGCATTGCCGAGGCGCCGGCATGGCGCCGCGAACGCGCCCGCGTCCGCCCCCCGGCTACTCGCGTGGCCTCACCTCCGACACCGGGTGGCAGACTGGCCGGATGGCCCCCGCCGCCCCGCCGCTGCTGCTCGCCGTCGACGGCAACAGCCTGCTGCACCGCGCCTACCACGCCGGTTCCGGGGACGGCTGGCTCGACACCGACGGGCGCCCGATGTGGGCGCTGCACGGTTTGGTCGGCTTCATCGCCCGGGCCGCCGCCCACCTGCGCCCGGCCGCGGTGCTGGTGGGCTTCGACTGTCCCGAGGACTCGGCCCGTAAACGCGACTATCCGGGTTACAAGGCGCACCGCCCGGCGAAACCCGCCGACCTGGCCGAGCAGATCGCGGATGCCCCGGAGTTGCTGCGCGCGGCGGGGGTGTGCGTCGTGGTGCCACCCGCGTACGAGGCGGACGACGTGCTGGCCAGCGCGGCCGCGGCGGCCCGGCGGGACGGCTGGCGGTCGGTGCTGATGACCAGTGACCGGGACGCGTTCGCGTTGATCGACTCGTCGACGTCGGTGCTGCGGGTCCGCAACGGCGGCTTCGCCGAGGCGGTCCTGATCGACGAGGCGGCACTGCCCGGGGTGTGCGGGGTGACCCCGGGGCAGTACCGCGACTTCGCCGCCCTGCGCGGCGACCCGTCCGACAATCTGCCCGGGGTGCCCCGGTTCGGAGCCACCACGGCGGCCCGGCTGTTGGCGTCGTTCGGGTCGGTGGACGCCGTCTGGTCCGCGCTCGACTTCCACGGGACCCACCTGGTCCGGGAGGCGGTCGGGGACCTGGCGACCAGGCACCTGAGCGATCCGGCGGCCCGCGAGGTGGTGGCCCGCAACCGGCGGCTGATGCGGATGCGCGCCGACCTGGAGTTGCCGGCGCTCGAAGCGGCCCGGCTCCCGTTGAGCATGGCGGTCATGCGCCGGGCGCTGCGTGCCCGCGCGATCACCTTGGGGCCGTCGCTGTGGGCGCTGACCGGCGGTACGCCCCCGGCGGACGAGACCGACCCGACGCCGGAGCTGCCACGCTGGGTCTTCCGGCGTGGCCTGGCCGCCCCGCGGGCGCCGATTCCGGGACAGCTCTCGCTGTTCGGGATCGAGTCTCTCGGCTGAGCGGGCGCCCGAGGGCTCCGGACCGGGTGCGCTCTCAGTACCCGAGGTTGACGTGCGCCCGGTGGTGGCTGTCCTTCTCGATCAGGTCGACGAGCCCGAGCGCGTAGTCCACGCCGGAGATCGCTCCACCACCGTCGGGCTGGACGGCGACGTCGTCGCCGAGCCGGTACCGGCCCAGTCGCTCGCCGGGCACGTACGAGCCGAAGTTGGCCGCCGGGCTGACGAACACCCAGTTGAGCGACTCGGGAGTGGCCGGGAGGTCCTCGATCACCAGTGCGGCCCCGGCGCGGATCTCGTCGTGGAACTCGGCGGGGGCGTGGCCGAGGTCCGCCACGAAGCGCGGCGCCCCGGCCGCCGGCCGCAGCGACGAGAAGCCGCCGACGACGAACAGCCGGGCCCCCGCGGCGTCGGCGAGACGTGCGGTCGTGCGGTACACGTCGCGAAACGAGCCGGCGAGCGTGCCGCGCGGCGCGAGTGCGGCCACCACGACGTCGGCACCGGTGACGACCGACGACAGCGCGGTCTCGTCGGTGGCGTCGCCCTGGACGTAGGTCACGCCCGGTACGGGCTCGGTGGGACGGGAGCGGCTGAACGCGGTGACCTCGTGACCGCGGCCGGCGGCCTCCGCGACGATGGCCGAGCCGGCGTAACCGGTGCCGCCGATGACGGTGATGCGGGACATGTGGTGCCTTCCTTCAAGGTTCGGCCGAGGCTGGTGACCGGGCCGTTTCAGTTACCGTAGGAGAGCAGATCTCCGTCGGGAAGAAGGCACTTCGTGGTAACCACCCAGGCAGGCGCGAAGCTCATCGGAGACCCCTATGACGCCGGCTGCGCGACCCGTCGCATCCTCGACCGCATCGGTGATCGGTGGACCGTCCTCATCGTCGGTGTCCTGGGCGACGGCGACGCCCGTTTCTCGGAGCTTCGGCGGCGCATCGACGGCGTCTCGCAGAAGATGCTGACCCAGACGCTGCGCGGGCTGGAGCGCGACGGACTCGTGCGCCGCACGGTCTATCCCGAGGTGCCGGTTCGGGTGGTGTACGGGCTCACCGAAGCCGGCCGGACGTTGCTGGAACCGCTCCGCGCGCTCCAGGAGTGGTCGATCGCCCACCTGGGCGACGTGTCGGCGTCACAGGCGGCCTACGACCGGGCGGACTGACCGAGGGCGCGGCCCGACCATCGCCCGCCCCGCAACGGTTTCGGCCAGCGCATTTCTGAACCGCCCGTTCGCAGATTCGGCGGTTGGCCGCCACGCCCTGACTGCACGGCCCTGACCAGGCATTCCACGTCTGGTCAGGGCCGTTTTGTCCGTCGCGTGCCGCCGACCGCTTGATATTGACCACTACCAATGGCGCTTATAACGTATGACGTCTTACGACGCTCGGCAACCGCCATGGAGAGTCGCCGACCCGTCCCCGTCCCGCAGCCGACGACCCGAAGGTGATCCCTCTATGGCAACCCGCGCAACGACCGCGATGGCGGTCGCAGTCCTCCTGGCCGCCGGCACGGCGACAGCCGTCATCAGCCCCGCGTCGCCGGCCGCCGCGCATCCGGTGAACGCGGCCGACTTCCAGCAGGTGGAGCTCGCGCGGGGGGTGGCCGAGCTCGGTGAGCCGATGTCGATGGCGGTGTTGCCGGACCGCTCGGTCCTGCACACGGCCCGCAACGGGGTGCTCCGCCGCACCACCGCCGCCGGGGTCACCGCGGTGATCGGGACGCTGCCGGTCTACACGCACGACGAAGAGGGCCTGCAGGGCGTCGGCGTGGACCCGGGCTTCTCCGGCAACCGGTTCATCTACCTGTACTACGCGCCGCCGCTGTCCACCCCGGGCGGTGACGCCCCCGCCAACGGAACGGACTTCTCCGCGTGGAACGGCGTGAACCGGCTGTCCCGGTTCACCCTGAACGCCGACTTCACGCTCAACATGTCCAGCCAGGTGACCGTCCTGGAGACGGCGACGAACCGCGGCATGTGCTGCCACGTCGGCGGCGACATCGACTTCGACGCGGCCGGCAACCTGTACCTGTCCACCGGCGACGACTCGAACCCGTTCGACTCGGCCGGTTACACCCCGATCGACGAGCGGAGCAACCGCAACCCGGTCTACGACGCCCAGCGCAGCGCGGGCAACACCAACGACCTGCGCGGCAAGGTGCTGCGGATCAAGGTCAACCCGGACGGGTCCTACTCGATTCCGGCCGGCAACCTGTTCCCGCCCGGCACCGACCGGACCCGGCCGGAGATCTACGCCATGGGCCTGCGCAACCCGTTCCGGCTCAACGTGGACAAGGCGAGCGGCGCGGTCTACGTCGCCGACTACGGACCCGACGCCGGCACCACCAGCGCGACCCGCGGACCCGGCGGCCAGGTCGAGTTCAACCGGATCACGTCGGCCGGCAACTACGGCTGGCCGTACTGCACCGGATCGAACACCACCTCGGAGACGTACGTGGACTACGTGTTCCCGTCCGGGCCGTCGGGGAGCCGGTTCAACTGCGCCGCGCCGGTCAACAACTCCCCGCGCAACACCGGGCTGACCACCCTGCCGGCCGCCCGTCCGGCGTGGATCAAGTACGACGGTTGCTCGCTGGCCGCGTTCGGCTGCGGCTCCGAATCGCCGATGGGCGGCCCGGTGTACCGCTACGACGCGGCCAACCCGTCCTCGGTCAAGTTCCCGCCCGCCCTGGACGGGCACTACTTCGCCACCGAGTTCGGCCGGCGCTGGATCAAGACGATCGACGTCAACGCGGACGGGTCGCCCGGGCAGATCAGCGACTTCCCGTGGCGCGGCACGCAGGTCATGGACAGCGCCTTCGGTCCGGACGGCGCGCTGTACGTGCTGGACTACGGCACCGGGTGGGGCAGCGGCGACGCCAGCTCCGCGCTGTACCGGATCGAGTACAACCCGGCCGGCAACCAGGCACCGGTCGCCCGGGCCGGCGCCGACCGTACCTCCGGTTCCGCACCGCTGACCGTCAACTTCTCCTCCGCGGGGTCCTCGGACCCGGAGGGCGGCGCGCTGAGCTACTCGTGGAACTTCGGCGACGGCAGCACCTCCACGCAGCCGAACCCGAGCCACACCTTCACCGGAAACGGCCAGCGCGCGGTCACGCTGACCGTGACCGATCCGGCCGGCCGCAGCGCCGCCGCGACGGTGACGATCACCGTGGGCAATACCGCACCCAAGGTGACCCTGAGCGCGCCGACCAACGGGACCCTGTTCAGCTTCGGCGACAACGTGCCGTACACGATCACGGTTTCCGACCCGGAGGACGGCACGGTCGACTGCTCCCGGGTGAAGCTGACCTACCTGCTCGGCCACGACGACCACGGCCACGCGATCACCTCGCGTACCGGGTGCTCGGGCACCCTGCAGATTCCGGTGGACGGCGAGCACGACACGGCGGCCAACCTGTTCGCGGTGTTCGACGCCGAGTACACCGACAACGGCGGCGGCGGTGAGGCGCCGCTGACCACCCACACGCAGAGCGTCCTGCAGCCACGGCACCGGCAGGCCGAGCACCACGACACCCAGTCCGGCACCACGGTGGTCAGCAAGGCCGCCGCCGAGGGCGGGCAGACCGTCGGCGACATCAGCAACGGCGACTGGATCGCGTTCGAGCCCTACGCGCTGGCCGGCCAGGGTCGATTCACGGTACGGGCGTCCTCGGCCGGCTCCGGCGGCACGCTCTCGGTCCGCGCCGGCTCACCCACCGGCACCGTGCTCGGCACGGTCACCATTCCGGTCACGGGTGGCTGGGAGACCTTCACCGAGGTGTCCACCGCGCTGTCCGGGGTCCCGGCCGGCACCACCACGCTGTACCTGACCTTCCACGGCGGGACCGGCACGCTGTTCGAAGTGGACGCGTTCGGTTTCGCCGCGGCGGCGGGCGGCACGGCCGGTCCGATCACCGGCGCCGGCGGCAAGTGCGTCGACGTGAACGGCGCCGGCACCGCGGACGGTACCAAGATCCAGCTGTGGTCCTGCAACGGCGGCGCCAACCAGCAGTGGTCCCGCAACGGCGACACCCTGCGGGCGCTCGGCAAGTGCATGGGCGTGGCCGGCGGTGCCACCGCCGACGGCGGCCTGGTGCAGCTGTCCACCTGCACCGGCACCGGCGGGCAGGCCTGGACGGTGGGATCCAACGGATCCCTGGTCAATCCGTCGTCCGGCAAATGCCTCGACGCCAACGGCGGCAACTCCGCGGACGGCACCCAACTGATCATCTGGTCCTGCCACGGCGGCACCAATCAACGCTGGACCTTGCCCTGAGAGGAATCGGCCATGCGCCATCTCGTTCGTAGGCTTCTCGGCGTCGCGGCGGCGTCGGTGCTCCTGGCCGGCTCCGCCGGCACCCCGGCGAACGCCGCGGATTCGCCGTACGACGTGCTGGTCTTCTCGAAGACCGCGGGCTTCCGGCACGACACGATCCCGGTCGGCATCCAGATGATCCGGGATCTGGGCGCGGCCAACAGCTTCACGGTCACCGCGACGGAGGACTCGGCCCAGTTCACCGCGGACAACCTGGCCCGGTTCGAGGCGGTGGTCTTCCTCAACACCACCGGTGACGTGCTGAACAACACCCAGCAGACCGCCTTCGAGAACTACATCCGGGCCGGCGGCGGCTACGTGGGCGTGCACTCGGCCTCGGACACCGAGTACGACTGGCCGTTCTACGGCGAGCTGGTCGGCGCGTACTTCGCCTCACACCCGGCGATCCAGCAGGCCACCGTCCGGGTGCAGAACCGGGCGCACGCGGCGACGGCCGGGCTGAACCCCACCCTGGTACGCACCGACGAGTGGTACAACTTCCGCTCCAACCCCCGTGCGTCGGCGCGCGTGCTGTCCGTGCTGGACGAGTCGACCTACTCCGGCGGGACGATGGGCGCCGATCACCCGCACACCTGGTGCAAGACCCTCCAGGGCGGCCGGTCCTTCTACACCGGAAGCGGCCACACCCAGGCCAGTTACGCCGAGCCGGGCTTCCGGTCGCAGGTGTTGGGCGGCATCCGGTACGCGGCCAACCGGACCCGGGCGGACTGCCGGCCGGAGACCGGCTACACCACCCTCTACGACGGTGCCACCACCGGCTGGTCCCAGGCCGGCCCGGGGGCCTTCACCAACAGCAACGGCACCCTGACGTCGTCCGGCGGAATGGGCATGCTCTGGTACCGCACCAAGGAGTTCCGTTCGTACTCCCTGAAGCTGGACTGGATGGTGCCGGGTGACGACAACTCCGGTGTGCTCATCGGCTTCCCGGCGGGCGACGACCCGAACGCGGCGCTGACCAACGGGTACGAGGTGCAGATCGACGCCACCGACACCGCGGACCGGACCACCGGAGCGGTGTACGGGTTCCAGTCGGCCGACGTCGGCGCCCGGGACGCCGCGCTCAACCCGCCCGGCGAGTGGAACACGTACGAGCTGCTGGTGGAGGGGGAACGGCTGCAGGTCCTCCTGAACGGTGTCAAGATCAACGATTTCACCAACACCGATCCGGTGCGGTCGTTGAGTTCCGGCCACGTCGGCATCCAGAACCACGGCACCGGTGACGACGTGTCGTTCCGCAACATCCGGATCAAGGAGTTGGGCGGCCCGGCGACCCGGGTCGGCCCGATCACCGGCGTCGCCGGCCGATGCGCCGACGTCAGCGGGGCCAACTCCGCCGACGGCACGAAGATCCAGCTGTGGACCTGCAACGGCGGCACCGGTCAGCGCTGGACGGTCAGCGGGAACACGTTGCGCGCGCTCGACAAGTGCATGACCGTCGCCAACGGCGGCACCGCCAACGGCAGCGCGGTGCAGCTGTCGGCCTGCACCGGCAGCGGCGCGCAGGCCTGGACCCCCGGAACCGGCGGCTCGCTGGTCAACCAGCAGTCCGGCCGGTGCCTGGACGCCAACGGGGGCAGCTCCGCCGACGGCACCGCACTCATCGTCTGGTCCTGCCACGGCGGCACCAACCAACGCTGGACCCTCCCGTAAAGACTGCTTGGAGAGGCACCATGTCGGAAGTGACCCGAAGGAAACTCCTCGCGGCCGGGGCGGCCGGAGCCGGGGCCGCGCTGCTGCCCACCGGATGGACGGCCGCCGCCCGGGCCGGTGCGGCGGCGCCACCGCAGGTGCGGGCGGCCGGCGACCTGGCGCTCTGGTACGACGAGCCGGCCGGCACCGACTGGCTGCGGGCGTTGCCGGTCGGCAACGGGCGGCTCGGCGCGATGGTGTTCGGCAACCTGGACACCGACCGGTTGCAGCTCAACGAGGACACCGTGTGGGCCGGCGGCCCGTACGACTCGGCGAACACCCGGGGCGCGGCCAACCTGGCGGAGATCCGGCGGCGGGTGTTCGCCGACCAGTGGACCCAGGCGCAGGACCTGATCAACCAGACGATGCTCGGCAGCCCGGCCGGGCAACTGGCGTACCAGCCGGTCGGCAACCTGCGGCTGGCGTTCGGCAGTGCCGGCGGTGCGACGCAGTACTACCGGACCCTGGACCTGACCACCGCGACCGTCACCACCACGTACCTGCTGAACGGGGTCAGGTATCAGCGGGACGTGTTCGCGAGCAGCCCCGACCAGGTCATCGTGGTCCGGCTGACCGCGGACCGCGCCAACGCGATCACCTTCAGCGCCACCTTCGACAGCCCGCAGCGGACCACCGTGTCCAGCCCGGACTCCGCGACGGTCGCGCTGGACGGCATCTCCGGCAACATGGAGGGCATCAACGGCACGGTCCGGTTCCTCGCCCTGGCCAGGGCCACCGTCACCGGCGGTACGGTCAGCAGCTCCGGCGGCACGTTACGGGTGTCCGGCGCCACCGCCGTCACGTTGCTGGTGTCGATCGGCTCCAGCTACGTCAACTTCCGTACCGTCAACGGCGACTACCAGGGCATCGCGCGTACCCGTCTGAGCGCCGCCGGCAACCTCGCCCACGACCAGCTCCGCGCCCGGCACCTGGCCGACTACCAGGCGCTGTTCAACCGGGTGACGATCGACCTGGGCCGCACCGCCGCGGCGGACCAGACCACCGACGTCCGGATCGCGCAGCACGCCGGCACCACCGATCCGCAGTTCTCCGCGCTGCTGTTCCAGTACGGCAGATATCTGCTGATCTCGTCCTCGCGGCCGGGCACCCAGCCGGCGAATCTGCAGGGCATCTGGAACGACCAGATGGCGCCGTCGTGGGACTCGAAGTACACCGTCAACGCGAACCTGCCGATGAACTACTGGCCGGCCGACACCACGAACCTCGCCGAGTGCTTCCTGCCGGTCTTCGACCTGATCAGGGACCTGACCGTGACCGGTGCCCGCACGGCCCAGGCGCAGTACGGCGCGGGCGGCTGGGTCACCCACCACAACACCGACGCGTGGCGCGGCTCGTCGGTCGTCGACGGCGCGTTCTGGGGCATGTGGCAGACCGGCGGCGCCTGGCTGGCCACCCTCATCTGGGAGCACTACCTGTTCACCGGCGACGTCGAGTTCCTCCGCGCCAACTTCCCGGCGATGCGCGGCGCCGCGCAGTTCTTCCTCGACACCCTGGTCACCCACCCGACGCTGGGACACCTGGTCACCAACCCGTCGAACTCGCCGGAACTCGCGCACCACCCCGACGCCTCGGTGTGCGCCGGCCCCACCATGGACAACCAGATCCTGCGCGACCTGTTCAACGGCTGCGCACGGGCCAGCGAGGTCCTTGGCGTGGACGCCGCCTTCCGCACCCAGGTCCTGGCGGCCCGCGACCGGCTGGCGCCGATGCGGGTCGGCTCGCGCGGCAACATCCAGGAATGGCTCGCCGACTGGGTCGAGACCGAGCGGGCCCACCGGCACGTCTCCCACCTGTACGGGCTGCATCCGAGCAACCAGATCACCCGGCGGGGGACACCCCAGTTGCACGAGGCCGCGCGCCGGACCCTGGAGTTGCGCGGCGACGACGGGACCGGCTGGTCCCTCGCCTGGAAGATCAACTTCTGGGCCCGGCTGGAGGACGGCGCACGCGCCCACAAGCTCCTCCGCGACCTGGTACGCACCGACCGCCTGGCACCGAACATGTTCGACCTGCACCCGCCGTTCCAGATCGACGGCAACTTCGGTGCCACCTCCGGCATCGCCGAGATGCTGCTCCAGAGCCACAACGGTGAGCTGCACGTGCTGCCGGCGCTCCCGCCGGCCTGGCCGGCCGGCAGCTTCACCGGTCTGCGCGGCCGCGGCGGATACACGGTCGGCGCCACCTGGAACAGCGACCGGGCCGAGTTCGTCGTCACCCCCGACCGCGCGGGTGCGGTGCGGGTCCGGAGCCAGATCCTGGCCGGCGACGTCGAGGTGCTGGACGAGACGACCGGCGCCGCGATCCAGCCGGCCCGGCCCGAGGCCGGACTCATCGAGTTCGCCGGTCTGGCCGGGCACACCTACCGTGCGTCCGCACTCCGGACCGGGTCGGGGCCGGTGCAGGCCGGCGTCCACTACCGGCTGGTGGCGCAGCACAGCGGCAAGGCCGCCGACATCAACGGTGCGTCCACCGCCGCCGGCGCCGCACTGGTCCAGTGGCAGACCGGCGGGGGAACCAACCAGCAGTTCGAATTCCTGCCGGCCGACGGCGGCCACTACCGGATCCGGGCCCGGCACAGCGGTCTGGTCCTCCAGGCCGCCGGCACCGGCACCGGCGCCGACATCACCCAGCAGCCCGAGTCCGACGCCACCGGCCAGCAGTGGCGGTTCGTCGACCACGGTGGCGAGGTGGGCAGCCTGGTCAACCGGCAGAGCGGCCTGGCGATGGACGTCTGGCAGGCGTCGACCGGCGACGGTGCCCGGATCTCCCAGTGGACGGTCACCGGAAGCACCCACCAGCGGTTCCGGCTCCAGCGCGTCTGACCGGACGGCCCCACCCCGCCGAGCTCGAGCCCGCTCCCCTCCGGGAGCGGGCTCGAGCGCCATGCCGGCCGCGGGTCAGGCGCGGGCCCAGCGTTGGTTCGCGCCGGTGTGGCAGGTCCAGGCGACCACGGCGGTGCCGTTGGCGGTGGCCGCGCCGTTGACGTCCAGGCACAGCCCGTTCTGCGCGTTGCTGACCGTGCCGTTGCTGTTCAGGTTCCACTTCTGGTTGGCGCCGCCGCAGTCCGAGATCTGCACCCGGGTGCCGGCGGCGTTGCCCGGCACGTCCAGGCACTTGCCCAGCACCCGGAGTTCCTGCCCGCTCTGGCTGAACTGCTGGTTCGCGTTGCCGTGGCAGTCCCAGAGGATCATTTGCGCACCGTTCGCCGAGCTGGCGCCGTTGACGTCCAGGCACCGGCCGGCGGACTCGCTGCGCAGCCGGAACGTGGTCGGAACGGGGTCCGGGCCGGGGTCCGGGCCGGGATCCGAGGTCTGGAACTGGGCGAAGAAGTTCCACACCACCGGCCTGGTCCAGGACCGTTCGCCGGGTTCGAAGTCGCCGGCCGACCCGTCCACCGGACCGGGGGTGTGACCGGCGTCGTACGCCGCCCAGACCACCGGATATCCGGCGCGGCAGCCGGAGTAGGTGGTGACGGTGTGGGTGAGGCTGCCCTGCGCGGGCTCCGGCGGGTTCTGCGGTGTGCAGCCGTTGTTGCGGACGAACCGGTCGCGCAGCGACCGGCCCTGGGAGATGTTGAGCACCGGATCGCGGAGACCGTGCAACCCGATGTACGCGATCGGCTCGGTGCCGCCGCTGCATCCGCTGAGTTGCCCGCCGGCGTAGACGGCGACCGCGCGGAACACCGTCGGACGGGCACACGCGAGCGCGTAGCTCATCCCGCCGCCGTAGCTGAACCCTCCGGCGAAGCGCTGGGTCGTGTCTACACACAGGCCGGCGTCGATTTCTCTGATCATGTCGTCGACGAAGACCACGTCCTGCCCGCCGGAGTTCGCCCACCCGTTGTTCAGTCCCTGCGGCGCCACGAAGATGGCGCTGTCGTTGGACAGGGCCCGGAGCCCGTAGTACGACCAGGGGTAGCCGCTGGTGCCACCCGAGTCGACGTCGTTCGCGGTGCCGCCGTTCCAGTGGAACCCGAAGATCAGGCGGTACGGGCGGTTGCTGTCGTAGTTGTCCGGGACCCGCAGAATGTAGCTGCGGCTCCGGCCGCTGGTCTGGATGGTCCGGGTGCCGCTGGCCAGCGTCGGTGCCTTGCCGCATCCGGCGGTCGCCGCGAGGGTCGCCTCTTCCGCCGCCGCGGGAGCCGGCCGGACGCCGGTGACGCCGGCCGAGGTGAGGGCGGCCGTCGCGGCGACCACCAGCAGCGTCCGCCATTGATGGCGGCGAGTGCCTCTGGGCATGGGTGCTCCGTTCCTCGTGGTGTGGCGGATCAGCGATAGCCGGCGGCGACGACGCTGGCCTGAACCGCGTTCTCGGTCGCGTCGGACGGGTAGCCGGCGACCATGGCCCCCTCGTAGAAGGTGCCGGCGCTGAGGTTGGCGCCACCGCCGGGCTTGCAGCAGTCCCCACCGCTGCCCAGGATGATGGCGCCCTGCTTCTTCATCGGGCTGTATCCGGGCGGCAGGGCGCCGTCCCAGAGCGTGTAGAGGCTGCCGGACTGTGCGTTGCTGCCCTTGATGGCGAAGCGGGACGTGCCGTTGTTCTTCAGCGTCGCCGTGACGAACTTGCTGGTGAAGGCGCGCTGGTTCGGGTTCCAGGACTGGCTTCCGCCGGGATAGAGCCCCCATTCGAGATCCGCCTGGACCCACGGCCCGGTGCCGGCGCAGCCGCCGAACCAGCACTGGGTGCTGAAGTTGATGGCGTCCATGGCGCCGGCGGCATCGGCGGCCCGGGTGGTCTCGCTGTTGCCGTAGTCGAAGCAGCAGCCGTTGTTGACGTGGGTACCGCTGACCACCGCGTACATCCCCTCGGGTGCGCTGCCGGTCGGCACGCCGGTCAGGTGGCCGTCCCGCCAGTAGCTGTTGCCCGGGTTGATGTAGAGCGAGTACGCCTTGTTGCCGCCGACCGTCAGCGACTCGGACGTCGCGATCGCCGGGCGGCTCTGGGTGGAGCCGGGCACGACGCTCGATCCCTGGTACCAGAGGTCGTTACCGCGGCCGGACTGGTCGTAGACGACGGTGATGACACAGCTGGTCCCGGCACAGAACGAGTCCTGGGCCGCCGCGTCGGCGCTGCCGCCGTCGCTCCGGACGCCGACGTTGCGGGTCGTGCTGTCGGACGAGCGCCGGACCTGGTAGAGGTCGCCGCGGTAGGCGCGGTAGAGCGAGCGCACCGTGCTGTGGGCGGCGATGCAGGGCGTGCCGCCGGCGGCGTAGATGTCGCACGGGCCGCCGTCGGCCGGTGGGGTCGTCGGTGGCGTGGTCGGCGGGACCGGGGAGTCCCACCGCTGGTTGCTCTGGCCGTGGCAGTCCCAGAGGATGACGTTCGTGCCGTTGGCCGTGCCCTGCCGGTCGGCGTCCAGGCAGCGACCGGAGTGCGCGCCGGTGATGGTTCCACCGGAGTCGACGTTCCACTGCTGGTTCGCCTGCCCGTTGCAGTCCCAGATGATCACCGCGGTGCCGTTGGCGGTGCCCTGCCCGGAGGCGTCCAGGCACATGGTGCCGTACACCATGAGCTGTTTCGCCGGCGTGTAGGTCCACGCCTGGCCGGCCGCCCCGGTGCAGTCCCACAACTGGGTCGGTGTGCCGTTGCTCGTGCCGGACTGGGGGACGGTCAGGCAGCGTCCGGACTGGCTGCCCAGGATCGGGGCGCTCTGCCCCGGCTGGAGGGGTGCCGCCACCGCGGCGCCGGCGACGAGCGTGAGGACGAGCGCGGCGCCCGCGGTGCACAGCCGCCGGTAACGGCTGCGCCGGCGTTTCGAAACGGTCATGGCATGTCCTCGATGGTGTCGAGACGGGGGGAAGGGGGACCGGCCCGGGTCTCCGGGCCGGTCCCGCTCCGGAATCAGGCCTGCGCGAACCGCCATTGCTGGTTGGTTCCGGTGTGGCAGCCCCATTGCACGAGGCGTGCGCCGTCGGTGGCCGCGCCGCCGTTGACGTCGACGCAGAGTCCGCTCGGCACGCTCTTGACCTGGTACACGCCGGTGGTGCCGGCCGGGATGACCTGGAACTTCTGCTGGTTGCTGTCGTTGCAGGTGAGCTGCTGAAGGAACGCGCCCTGAGCGGTGGAGCCGCCGACCACGTCGAGACACTTGCCGCTGTGCCCGGCCTTCAGGTAGACCGCGCCACCGCCCGCGTCGACGGCCTGCCACTTCTGGTTGGTGCCGCCGGTGGCCGCCCACTGGACGATCTGCGCACCGTCGGCGGTGGACGCGGCGCTGACGTCGACCAGCTTGCCGCTGTGCTGGGCCGTGACGGTCCAGGTACGCCCGGCCACACCGCCCGGATCGGACCCGCCCACCCCCACGCCGCTTCCGCCGAAGACGAACGAGTCGAGGTCGAACAGACTGGTGCCGGAACCCTTGAACACCATGTACAGCGTGTGCGTCCCGGACAGCGCGGCGGTGTTCACCGCCGGCGTGGACTGGTAGGTGTCCCAGCCGCCGGTGTTGGGCACCGGTGTGGTGGCCAGCAGCGTGCCGGTCGGCGAGTCGGCGCGCAACTCGATCGATCCGCCGCTGTTCGGTGACGACACCCGGTAGCTGACGTTGGTGATGCCGGACAGGCTCATCGGGTTGAACGCCAGCCAGTCGTTGTTCGAGATGTCGCCGACCCGTTTGCCGCTCTGCGCGGCGGCCTGGTCGACGACCCGTACGCCGGACTGGTTGGTGTAGTACTCCGCCTGCTTGTGCTTCGGTTGCAGGACCGCCTGGGCGTAACCGGTGAGCGGGGCCGCGCCGCCCGCGCCGCCGTCGTCGGTGTAGCGGGCCCGCAGGACGTAGTACAGGTTGGCGCCGTCGGGGTGCCCGCCGAGCAGCTCCGTGGCGATGGTGCCGGAGCAGCCCGGATAGTCGGTCGTCTCGTGCTGGTGGTCGTCGTGGCCGAGGGCCGGGTTGACGAGGACCTTCGTGCAGTCGACGGGTGCGCCGCCCGGATCGGACACGGTGACCGAGTACGCGACGCGGTCACCGAAGGTCAGCATGCCGCCGTTGGGCGGGACGGTGATGGTGACCACCGGTGCGGTGTTGCCGACGGTGATCTGCACGTTGGCGAACGCCGCCTTGCCGGTGTTGTCGGTGACCCTCAGCTGCGCCGTGTAGTTGCCGTTGGCGGTGTAGGTGTGTGCCGGGTTGGCCGCCGTGGACGTGCCGCCGTCGCCGAAGGTCCACTGGTAACTGAGCGCGTCGCCGGCGTCCGGGTCGGTCGTGCCGGCGCTGCTGAACTGCACGGTCAGCGGCGCGTTCCCACTCGTGGGTGTGCCGGCCGCCTTGACGACCGGAGACCGTCCACCCTGGACGTAGTCGATCCGGTACAGGCCGGAGTCGTTGTTGCCGCCGCCGAAGTTCGAGCCCCATTCCAGCAGGTACAGCGAGCCGTCCGGGCCGAACTCCAGGTCCATCGGCTTGACGAAGCGTTGCCCGGGCAGGAACGCGTTCGTCCGGGTGACCGCGGACGCCGAGTCGAAGTGCACTTCCTTGATGTAGTTGCGGGTCCACTCGTAGAAGAAGTGGACGCCGTCGTAGTACGGCGGGAACTTCGTCGCCGACGGGTTCGCCGCGTCGTAGCGGTAGACCGGTCCGCCCATCGGCCCCGAGCCGCTGGAGCCGAGTTCCGGGAAGTTCGGCGAGGTGCCGTAGCCGTACCACATGTTCGGTGCGACGACCGGCTTGAGACTGGTCAGGCCGGTGTTGTTGGGGGAGTTGTTGACCGGCGCGGCGCAGTTGAACTTCGCGCCGACGGAGCCGTTGTCCGGGTTGTAGGGCGCGTACGGCTGGTTGTCGCCGTGGCAGAACGGCCAGCCGTAGTTGCCCGGCGTCTTGATGACGTTGAGTTCGACGAGCCCCTCCGGGCCGCGGTTGGTCGTCGGCGGGTTCCGGTCGGGGCCGTAGTCCGCCACGTAGACCCACCCGGTCGAGGGGTCGATGGAGAACCGGAACGGGTTGCGGAAACCCATCGCGTAGACCTCGGGTCTGGTCTGCGCCGTTCCCTGCGGATAGAGGTTGCCGGCCGGGACGGTGTATCCGCCGTTCGCGGAGGGCCGGATGCGCAGCAGCTTGCCGCGCAGGTCGTTGGTGTTGCCGGCGGTCCGGGCCGCGTCGAGGTTGGCCTTGCCCGGCCGCCAGTCCAGCGGTGCGTAGCCCTGCCAGGCGGGGTCGAGGTTGGGCGGGGTGTCGTCGCCGGTGCCGATGTAGAGGTTCCCGTCCGGTCCGAACTCGAGGTATCCGCCGGTGTGGCCCGGCTCGGGGAAGGTGCGGTCCCGGTAGGCCGGGATGTCGATGACGGTGACCTGGCTGGACATGGAGAGCGTGTCACCGGTGAGCGTGAAGCGGGAGACCCGGTTGACGTCCGTCGTGCTGGCCGCCGGCGAGTGGTACAGGTACACGTAGCCGTTGCTGGCGAAGTTGGGGTCGAGCGCCAGCCCGGTGAGTCCGTCCTCGCCGCCGGTGTACACGCTCAGCGTGCCGGCGGTGACCGTGCTGTTGGTGGCCGGCCGGAAGATCTTCACCTGGCCGCCGCGCTGGACGTAGAGCACGCGCCCGTCCGGGGCGACCGCGAGCGCCATCGGGTCGGCGGTGTTGTCGTCGAGCGTGCGCTTCTCGAAGTTGCTCCAGACGGTTCCGCCGCAGTCCCCGGGTTCGCTGCCGGCCGCCCACTTGACGCCGCCCAGCACGTGATTGCGGAAGTTGGTCTCGCTGTAGGACGCGATCGCGTGGCCCATCCCGGTGGCCCACACCCGGCCGCCGCCGGTGTTGCGGCACCAGGAGATCGGGTGGTCGGGACCCATCGCCCGGGAGCCCGGGTTGTAGGTGCGCTCGTCCGCGGTGACCAGGACGTGGACGTCGCCGCGCGGGTTGCGGTCGAAGTTGTACCACTCCTCGCTGCGGTTCCAGCGGGCCGGCAGCCCGGCCGTCGAGGGGTGCTTGGTGTCGGCGACGACGGCGGTCCCGGCCAGCACGCCGGGGGAGTGCTCCGGCATGTGCGCGCCGGCGTTGATGGTCTGGTCCCACCACGGGTACTCGTTCTCGATACCCATGTCCGTGGCGTTGTGGATGGCCACGATGCCCTTGCCGGAGGCGAGGAATCCCTCCACCGCCTGGCGCTGGGCCGTCGTGGTCCACACCATGCCCGAGGTCTGGAGCATCACGAGTACGTCGTAGGTGGCCAGGTTGGCCGGGGTGAAGACGCTGGCGTCCTCGGTGTGCACGACTTCGAAGTTGTTGGCCGCGGCCTGCTCTTTGACCATGGCGACGCCGGCCGGGATCGAGTCGTGGCGGTAGCCGGTGGTCTTGGTGAACAGCAGGGCGCGGAACGCGGGCGCCGCCGATGCCGGTGGAACGGCGAACGCGAGCGACAACAGCAGCCCCGCGATCGCTCCGATGATCAATATGTTGCGACGCATGCCGTCTCCTGTGCTGGCGGGGGAAAGGGCTGAGACCACGGGCACGCGGCGCCGCGCCTTCGGTACGCGGGCGTACCGAAGGCGTGCGTGTGCCGGTCAGATCGTCATGCCGTCCGCCGCGACGGGCAGTCAGGTCCCTCCGGGAGGACGCCGCGCCGGAGCAAGCGTCGTGCGGTCCCGTGGTCTGCCCGGCCAGCATGCGGTGATGAATCGTCGGAAGTCAATACGACCTTGGCGGAACCGATTCGATTACACATTTCCAGCGCTGAATCTTCATCAATCCGTTCGAGATTCGCGGCGTTGTCAGCAATTCTCGGGGCATCTACGCTTCCGTCGAACGCGAGGCTTGATCGACGCGGTCGGAATCGCCTGGTAATCCGGCCCACGCTGCTCGCGGGAACCGCAGGTGGAAGCGTATGCAAACGATTCGATTATCGACCATGCCATTCGCCGATCGCGCATCGTAGGGGCCGCTGATGTCTGACCCTCCGCCGTCTCCGCTGCTCACGCTCCGGGGCATCGGCAAGTCGTTCCTCGGCGTGCGGGTGCTCGGCGGAGTGGACCTCGACGTGGTGCCGGGCGAGGTGCACGCGGTCGTCGGCGAGAACGGTGCCGGCAAGTCCACGCTGATGAAGGTCGTGTCCGGTGGGTACGCGCCCGACGAGGGCACGATGGAGTTCGCCGGCGTACCGCGGACCTTCCGCGGCCCGCGCGACGCGCAACGGGCCGGGATCGGCATCGTGCACCAGGAGTTCAACCTGCTGCCCGAGCGCAGCGTGGCGGAGAACGTGTATCTGGGCCACGAGCCGGTGCGCCGCGGGCTCGTCGACCGCGCCACGATGCTCGGCCGCACCGCGGAGTTGCTGGCCTCGATCGGTGAGGGCGCGTTGCCGCCCGGTGCCCGGGTCGGCGATCTCGGCGTGGCGCGGCAGCAGGTCGTCGAGATCGTCAAGGCGCTCGCCCTGGACGCGCGCTTGCTGATCATGGACGAGCCCACCGCCGCCCTCGCCGATCACGAGGTGGAGCAGCTGTACACGCTCGTCCGGCGGCTTCAGCGGCGGGGGATCGGCGTGCTGTACGTCTCGCACCGCATCCGGGAGGTCTTCGACCTGGCCAGCCGGATCACCGTGCTCAAGGACGGCCGGCTGGTGACCACGGTGGACGCCGGCGACGTCGGCGCCGGTCAACTGGTGCGGCACATGGTCGGCCGGGACCTGTCCAGCTACTACCCGGGCCGGGCGGCGCCGGGCGAATCCGGCGCGGTCCGGCTCGCCGTCCGCGACGGGGGCAACCGGACGTTGCGCGGCGTCGACCTGCGGCTGCGCGCCGGCGAGGTGCTCGGCGTCGGCGGCCTGCAGGGTTCCGGGCGGTCGGCCCTGGCCCGCGCCCTGTTCGGCGCGGTCCCGTTCACCACGGGCGAGGTCACGCTCGACGGCGCACCGGTCCGGCTGCGCTCGCCCCGCGCCGCGATGCGGGCCGGCATCGCGTACGTCACCGAGGACCGCAAGGGCGAGGGCATCGTCGGCGGGCGGTCGGTGCTCGACAACGCGCTCCTGGCCAGCCGCGCGGTCGCCCCCGCGTGGCGCGGTCGCGGTGCCCGTACCGCCCGGATCCGGGAGCTGCTCGCCGCCGTCGACGTGCGTGCCGCCGGGGAGGACCAGGAGATCCGCTTCCTGTCCGGCGGCAACCAGCAGAAGGTCGTGCTGGCCCGGTGGCTCGCGCTCGGACCCCGGGTCCTGCTGTTCGACGAGCCGACCCGGGGCATCGACGTGGGCGCCAAGTCGGCCATCCACGACCTCGTCCGCCGCCTCGCCCGCGACGGCGCGGCCGTGCTGATGATCTCCTCCGAACTTCCCGAGCTGCTCGGCATGAGCGACCGGATCATCGTCATGCGCGACGGCCGGATCGCCGGCGAACTGCCCGCGGGCGCGACCGAGGAGAACGTCCTCGCGCTCGCCCTCGGCACCGCGCCGGAGGCGGCCCGATGAGCCTCGCGCTGAGCCGCCCGGCCCGGTCCGCCGCACCGGGCGTGTTCGTCGCCCTGGCCCTCACCCTGGCCGTCGGCTGGCTGCTGGTCACGATCGACGGCGGCCAGCTGTTCAGCCAGTCCACCACGGTCAGCCTGCTGCACGTCGCCGCCGGCCTCGGGCTCGTCGCGGTCGGGCAGACCATGGTGATCATCGGCGGCTCGCTCGACCTGTCCGTGGCGTACGTGCTCAGCCTCAGCACCCTGGTCGCGGCGGAGGCCATGAACGGCCGGGACGGCGCGCTGCTGCCCGGTGCCGGCCTGGCGCTCGCGGTCAGCGCGGCGATCGGGTTGCTCAACGGCGTGCTGGTCACCAAGGTCCGGATCAACGCGTTCATCGCCACCGTGGGCGTCGGCCTGCTGCTGAAGGGATACCTCGAGAACGGCTACGACGGCCCGGCCGGCAAGGCCGCACCGGCGCTGGTGCGGACGCTCGGATACCAGCGCATCGGCCCGGTACCCGTCTCCTTCCTGCTGCTGCTCGCGGTCGCCGCGGCGGCCTGGTTCGCGCTCACCCGCACCCGCTTCGGCCACCACCTGATCGCCGTCGGCGGTGACCCGGAGGTCGCCCGGCTCTCCGGGGTCCGCAACGACCGGATACTGGTCACCGCCCACGTGCTGTGTTCGCTCTGCGCCGGCCTCGCCGGGATCTACCTCGCCGCCCGGCTCGGCGCCGGTGCGCCGCGAGTGGGCACCGAGGGACTCTACGACCTCGAGTCGATCGCCGCGGTGGTGCTCGGCGGCGCCGCCCTGGCCGGCGGGCGCGGCGGCGTCGCGGGCACCGTCGGCGGCGTGCTGCTGCTCGCCAGCATCGACGCCATCTTCAACCAGCTGGAGGTCGACGCGTTCGTCAAGCAGGTGATCCGCGGCGTGATCATCATCGCGGCCGTCGCCGTGTACGCCCGCCGCGCGCTCCGAAAGGCGGCCTGACCATGCGGATCGCCGAACGCCGAAGGCTTCCGGTGCGGCCCGGGCGGAGCCGATCCGGCAGCCTCCTGCCGATCCTCGCGATCCTCGTGGCGCTGCTGGTGGCGCTCACGCTCCGCCAACCCGACTTCCTCTCGCCGCCGTCGCTGATGTCGTTCCTCGGCCGTTCCGCACCGATCATCCTGCTCGCCGCCGGTCAGTACTTCGTGATCGTCGCGGGCGAGTTCGACCTCTCCGTCGGGTCCCTGGTCACCGCGCAGGTCGTCGTCGCCGCCCGGCTCATCGACAGCGAACCGTCCCGCACCTGGCCGGTCATCCTGCTACTGCTCGCCTTCGGTGCCGCCGTCGGCCTCGCCAACGGGCTGATCACCACCCGGCTGCGGGTGCCCTCCTTCATCACCACCCTGGGCATGTACCTGATCCTGGTCGGCGCCGTCTACCTGTGGTCGGACGGCGCTCCCAAGGGCGGGCTCGCCGAGGAGTTCCGCCGGTTCGGCCGCCGGGCGTTCGAGGACGTACCCCTGCTGGGCCGGATACCGTACGCGTTGCTCGTCCTGCTGGTCGTGGCCGGGCTGGCCGCGCTGCTGACCCGCTCCGACTTCGGCCAGACCCTGGTCGCGGTCGGCGGCAACCCGCGGACGGCCGAACTGAGCGGCGTGCGGGTCCGGTCCGTCAAGACCGCGGCGTTCGTCCTGAGTGGACTGTCCGCGGCGGTCGCGGCGATCCTCATCGGTGGTTACAGCGGTGTCTCCTTCCAGGCCGGCGCCGGCCTGGAGTTCGGCGCCATCACCGCGGTGGTGCTCGGTGGGGTGGCCCTGGGCGGCGGACGCGGCTCGGTCGTGGGCGCGATGCTCGGCGCGCTGACCCTCGAGACGCTCTTCACGCTGATGAACTTCTACGGCGTCTCCGGCGCCCTTCGATCGACCGTCCAGGGCGCGATCATCTTGCTGGCCCTGGCGGTCTCGTCCGTGCGTTCCGTTTCCAGGTAAGGGGATTCCGTGCGATCTTCGATAGCCGCCCTGGCGGTCGGTGCGCTGGTGGCGCTCGCCGGCTGCGCCACCGACGAACCCACCGGCACCACGCCGAGCGCCTCGGCCGGGACCGCCGCGCCGGGCACCGGGGAACAGTCGACGTTCTTCGAACAGGCCGCGTACGACGCCGAACTCGCGCTCCTCGGCGCCACGCCGGCCGGGCCGTCCGACAAGCCGTGGGAACAGGTGCTCAACCCGGCGATGGTGGAGACCGCGAAGTTCAAGAAGCCCGGCCCGTACAAGATCTGCTTCTCGAACGCGGGCCTGAACAACCCGTGGCGGCAGGTCGGCTTCAAGACCATGCAGGCCGAGGTCGAGACGCACGGGAGCCACATCAGGCAGTTCCTGCACGTCGACGCGGAGGGCAAGGACCAGAAGCAGATCGCGGACATCAACGACCTGCTCGGCAAGGGATGCCACGCGCTCATCGTGTCGCCGAACACCACCGCCACGCTCACCCCGGCCGTGGAGGCGGCCTGCCGCAAGGGGCTGCCGGTCATCGTCTTCGACCGCGGCGTCGACTCGACCTGCCCGGTCACCTTCATCAACCCGATCGGCGGGTACGGCTTCGGCCACGTCTCGGCCGAGTTCGTCGGCCGGCGGATGAAGCCGGGAGGCAAGGTCCTCGCGCTGCGCATCCTGCCCGGCGTCGACGTGCTGGAGACGCGCTGGGCGGCCGCGAAGGTCGCGTTCGACAAGGCCGGCGTCGACCTGGTCGGTGTCGAGTTCACCGACGGCGACCCGGCCAAGACCAAGAAGATCGTCAACGACTACATCCAGCGGTACGGCACGATCGACGGCGTCTGGATGGACGCGGGTGCGGTCGCGGTCGCCGCGGTCGAAGCGTTCCTCGACGCGGGCCGCCCGGTGCCACCGATCAACGGCGAGGACCAGCTGGACTTCCTGAAGCTGTGGAAGGAGAAGAAGCTCACCGCGATCGCCCCGACGTATCCCACCTACCAGTGGCGTACGCCGATCATCGCCGCCCTGCGCATCCTGAACGGCGAACCGGTGTCCAGCCCGTGGAAGCTGCCGCAGCCGACCATCACCCAGGACAACCTGGACCGGTATCTCGATCCCGGCATGCCTCCGCTGCACTACGCCATGTGCGGCTGCGCGGACCTGCCCGGCTACCCGCAGCGCTGGAAGTAGTCCGTGTTCGCGATCGGGGTCAGCCCGTGGGTGTGGACCTCGCCCGTCGACGACGCGGCGCTGGCCGAGCTGATCCCGCGGATCGCCGCGTTCGGCTTCGACGCGGTCGAACTGCCGCTCGAGCAGCCCGGCGACTGGGACCCGGTCCGTACCCGGGATCTGCTGGCGTCGTACCGCCTGGCTGCCGCGAGCGTCTGCGCGGTGACGCCGCCGGGGCGGGAGCTGGTGGCCGCTCCGGCCGCCGTGGTCGCGTCCACCGCGGCGTATCTGCGGACCTGTGTGGACAGTGCGGCCGTGCTCGGGGCGCCGTGCGTCGGCGGCCCGGTCTACGCCTCGGTGGGCCGGACCTGGCACCTGTCGCCGGCGGCCCGGGCGGCCTGCCACGCGGAGTTCCGCGAGGCCCTGGGGCCGGTGGCCGACCACGCCGGCGAGCGGGGCGTGAGCATCGGGGTGGAGGCGCTCAACCGGTACGAGACCAGCGTCGTCAACACCGTGTCGCAGGCGCTCGACCTGATCGACGGCCTGCCCCGGAACGTCGGCCTGATGATCGACACGTACCACATGAACATCGAGGAGTCCGACCCCTGCGCGGCCGTGCGCCTCGCCGGTTCCCGGATCAAGCACGTCCAGGTCAGCGGCACGGACCGGGGCACACCCGGCCGGGACCACTTCGACTGGCCCGGCTTCTTCGGCGCGCTGCGGACCACCGGCTACCGCGGTGCGGTCTGCATCGAGTCGTTCACCGCCCGGAACGAGGCCATCGCCACCGCCGCCTCGATCTGGCGGCCCCTCGCCGAGTCGCAGGACCGGCTGGCGACGGACGGTCTGGCGTACCTGCGCGGGGTGGCCCATTGATATCGACGGACGTCACTTGACTTGCCCGCGACATGCGCTTAATTTGGTCGTGTCATACGTCATACGTCATACCGCCTGGCGCGGCCCTCCGGTCGGTTTCGCCGACCCGCCCGGAGGGGCGCGCCCCCGTACACCACCCCACGACGAGGAGAGGCCCGTGCCGGTACCCGCGTTGTCCACGCTGCGAAGGCAGGTGCTCGCCGGCGCCGCCGCGGCGGCGGCGATCGCCGCGGCCGGGGTGGTGGCCGGGGCGTCCCCGGCCTGGGCGGCGCCCACGATGCTCTACGCCGCGCCGTCCGGCAGCGGCACCACCTGCTCCAGCGCCCAACCGTGCTCGCTGACCGGTGCGCAGGCCGCCGTCCGGTCGCTGAACGACGCGATGTCCGACGACATCGTGGTGCAGCTGTCCGACGGCGTGTACCGGCTGTCGGCGCCGCTCCGGCTGACCGCCGAGGACTCCGGCACCAACGGCCACACCGTGGTGTGGCAGGCGGCTCCGTCGGCCCGCCCGGTGATCAGCGGCGCCCGGGCCGTCACCGGGTGGACCCTGGCCGACGCCGGACGCAACATCTGGCGGGCCGACGTCGGAGCCGGCCTCGACACCCGGCAGCTCTACGTGGACGGCGCGATCGCCACCCGGGCGCGTACCCAGGTGAACCGGGCGGACTTCACGGCCACCAGCACCGGCCTCCGGTTCGGCAACGGTGCTCTGAGCTACCTCAACAACCTGGCCGACCAGAACCGGATCCAGATGGAGAGCGTCAACTCGTTCACCGACCGGTACGTGTCGGTGCAGAGCATCGCCGGCAACGTCATCACGATGCAGCAGCCCGGCTGGAGCAACAACATCTTCGGGTACGACACGTTCTCCAGCCCGCACCGGGCCGGCCCGCTGTATCTCACCAACGCGTACGAGTTCCTGGACGCGGCCGGCGAGTGGTATCTCAACCGGGCCACCGGGGTGCTCTACTACGCCCCGCTACCCGGCCAGAACCTGAGCACGGCCGCGGTGGAGCTACCGACGTTGCCGTCGCTGGTGCACCTGGGCGGCACCTACGACGCGCCCGCGCACCACATCACGTTCGGCGGGATCACCTTCACCGGCACGAGCTGGCTGGCGCCGAGCAGCAACCAGGGCTTCGCGGACCAGCAGACCGGCGCGTACCTCACCGGCAACTGGAACTGGCCGGCGCTGTCCGCCTGCCAGCAGGGCTGTGCCCAGTTCGAGGCGGCCCGGCCGCACTGGAACCAGATGCCCGCGGCGGTACAGGTCTCCGCCGCCGACTCGATCACGTTCAGCGGCTCGCGGTTCGTCAACCTCGGGCAGACGGCCGTCGGCATCGGCAACGACGCGAACGCCCACGCCAGCGGCGTCGGGCTGGGTGCCAGCCGGATCACGGTCACCGGATCGGAGATCGCCCGCAACTCGGCCGGCGGCATCGTGGTGGGCGGCGTGCGCGCCGACGCGCACCATCCCGGCGACCAGCGGATGGTCAACCGCGACATCACGGTCAGCAACAACCGCATCCACGACCTCGGCATCGAGTACCGGGGCAGCGTCTCGGTCCTCACCACCTACGTCACCAACACCACCGTGTCGCACAACGAGGTCTACAACCTGCCGTACTCCGGCATGTCGATCGGGTACGGCTGGGGCTCCAACGACGCCGGCGGCAGCAACCACTACGCCAACCGGGGCCTGTACAACTACCAGCCGCGGTACACCACGCCGACGACCGCCGCGAACAACCGGCTGGTCGGCAACTACATCCACGACGTGATGCAGCAGATGACCGACGGCGGATGCATCTACACGCTGGGGTGGAACCCGGGCGCCCAGATCAGCGGGAACCACTGCCTGCGTACCAATGGCTGGTTCGGTCTGTACTTCGACGAAGGCTCCAAGTACTACACCGCCACCGGCAACGTCTTCGACGCCGTCGGCACCTGGGCCACCGCCAACTACTGGGGCGGCGAGAACATGGGCACGTTCACGGTCACCAACAACTGGGCGAGCAACGGCAACAGCAACGTGACCAACGGCGACCGCGGCAACGTCGTGCACACCAACGTCACGGTGACCAACGGGAACTGGCCGTCCGGCGCCCAGGCCGTAAAGGCGTCGGCCGGACCGCAGGGCGGGAGCAGCCCGCAGGGCGCCCGGCTGGTGGGTACCCAGTCCGGCCGGTGCGTCGAGGTACCGGGCGCGGCCACCGGCAACGGCACCCGGACGCAACTGGGGGACTGCACCGGGGCCGCACATCAGACCTGGACGCACACCTCCGCCCGGCAGCTGACCGTGTACGGCGGCACCAAGTGCCTGGACGCCAGCGGGCAGGGCGCCACCAACGGCACCGCCGTGATCATCTGGGACTGCAACGGTCAGGCCAACCAGCAGTGGAACGTCCGCGCCGACGGGACGATCGTCGGGGTCCTGTCGGGACTGTGCCTGGACGCCACCGGAGCGGGTACCGCCAACGGCACCACCATCAATCTCTGGTCCTGCCACGGCGGCGCCAACCAGCAGTGGGCGCTCCGATGAGGCGCGGGGACGGGTGCGGCGGGTCAGCGCCGCAGGCGGGTGGGCTCGTCCGGCCCGCTGCGGCGTACCACCCACGCCTCGGTGATGTGGGTGAACATCGCGTCGGCCGCACCCTCGGGATCACGGGCCGCGATCCGCTCGTAGATGTGCCGGTGGCCGCGGTTGGAGGCCACGCACAGGGCCCGCTCGGTGCGTCCCATGTAGCGGGCGGTGTTGCTCACCTGGCTCTCCAGCGCGCGGACCACGGCGCGGGCGATGCGGTTGCCGGACGCCTGCATGACCGTGTCGTGGAAGGCGCGGTCGTGGTCGTGGTAGGTGACGTGGTCGTCGACCAGGTCGTCCATCTCGTCGACCAGCGTGCGCAGCCGGTCGAGGGTCGCGTCGTCCGCCAGCCGGGCGGCGACGTTGGCCATGTCGGACTCCAGCACGCGCCGGGTGACCACCAGGTCGTCCAGGATGGCCAGGCTGGCGTCCTCGGCGATGGTGGCGCCCAGGACGAGTTCGTCCAGCATGTTCCACATGGCCGGCGGGGTGACCATGGTGCCGGTGCCCTGACGCACCTGCACCAGCCCCTTCTCCTGGAGGATCTTCACCGCCTCCCGCACCACGGTGCGGCTGACCGAGAAGGTCGCGCAGAGCACCGGCTCGGGCGGCAGCGGTGAGCCCGGCGGGTGGACGCCGCGGATGATGCGCTCCGCCAGCTCGGCCGTAACCGCCGTGGCGAGGTTCGCCGGTCGCCGGGACCAGGCGGGAGGCCCGGCGACGCTGGCGGCCGACTTCGCTGCTGCCGTCATTTCACCCTCCGTAGCCCGCCGTGACTGCGCGCACCCCCGTACTATAGAGCACCGCCTTGACATCATACGTCATACGAGTTATGTTTCGCGTCCTCTTGGTCAACATCCGGCCCGCCGGCAACCTGGAGTGTGAGCGGCAATGAAGCAGCGAGCGGTGTGGGGCGCGATCCTGGTGGCCGGGCTGGTCCTGTCCGGCTGTGGCAGCGCCGCGGAGCCCGATTCCGGGTCCGGCGGTTCCGGCGGCAAGCTCGTCGTCTGGGACTGGAAGTCCGGGGACGCGTCCGCGGCCTCGTACGTCGAGAAGGCGAAGGCGGACTTCGCCAAGAAGCACGGCGGCGTGACCGTCGAGTTCGTGGCGCAGCCGTTCGAGCAGTACTACACGCTGCTCGGAGCGGCCATCCAGGCCGGCAAGGGTCCGGACGTCATGTTGTTCAACGGCGGCGGGCAGATCCGCGACCGGGCGGACGCGCTGCTGCCGCTGGACGAGTACGTCGGCGCGGACCGGCAGCGGCTGGCCGGGTGGGAGGCCTTCACCTCGGGCGGCAAGACCTACGCCGCCCCGGTGACCTTGCAGGGCCACCCCGTCTACTACAACAAGTCGCTCTACCGGAAGGCCGGGCTCGACCCGGAGCGACCGCCCGCCGACTGGAACACCTTCGTCGCCAACTGCGCGGCCATCACCCGGACGACCGGGGCGAAGTGCTTCGCGCAGGGCAACAAGGAAGGCATCGGCATCCAGTTCTTCCTGTCCGGTCTCGGCTCCGGCATCCTCACCCCGCAGGAGTACGACGACTGGATCGCCGGCAAACGGAACTGGACCTCGCCGAACGTCAAGCGGGTCTTCGCGCTCTGGAAAGAGGTCAACGACAAGGGCCTGAACAACCCCGGCGCGAACTCGACGGCGATGTTCAACGACGCATTCGCGGTGTTCCAGTCCGGCAAGGCCGCACACGTCATCGGGCTGATGTCGGACGTCGGGCACTGGCAGGACTTCGCCGAGTTCCTGGACGCCGGCAACGTCGGGGTCATGAAGTCGCCGGTGGTGACGGCCGGAACCACGCCGAGCCTGCCGTACGACGGCGGCATCGGCTACGCGGTGGCGAAGTGGACGAAGGACCCGAAGGTCGCCGCCGACCTGGTGCGGTCGCTCACCTCGGCCGAGGCGCTGACCGCGTTCTACGCCGACGCCGGGGCGATCGCGGCCGACCGGACCATCGAGGTGTCCGGCGCCGGTCCCGCGGTCGCCACCATCGTCGCGGCGATCGACGACGGCAAGCCGGCGCTGCACGTCGCCCTGTCGTCCAAGACCGTGGACCTGATGGGACGGCTCTCCCAGCAACTGCTCAGCGGGTCGGTCACGGTCGACCGGGCGGTGCAGCAGCTCGCCGATTCCGACCAGCCGGGCTGATCGTGCCGGCCGGAAGTTCCTCGCCGGTGCGCCCCGCCGAGCCGAGGCCGGCGGACCGTACCGGGGCCGGCGAGCCGGTGGCGGGCGCCGCGACGAGCGGCTCCCGGAAGGCCCGGGACGGCCGGCGCGCCGAACGCCTCGCGCCCTACGTGCTGATCGCGCCGGCCCTCCTGATCATCGTGGGGCTACGGCTGTGGCCGCTGATGCTGGGCGTCAACTTCTCCCTCACCGGCGACGGCGAACGCAACGGCACGTCGGTCGGACTCGACAACTACGCGGACCTGTTCGACGACCCGCTGTTCCGCACCGCGTTGCGCAACGTGGGGCTGCTGGTGCTGCTGCTCCCGGTCGCCGTCGCGCTGCCCGGGCTGCTCGCCACCTTCATCTACCTGCGGGTGCCCGGGCACCGGCTGTTCCGCAGCGTGTACTTCTTCCCGGCCGTACTCTCCCCGGTGATCGTCGGCGCGATCTTCAACCTGCTGCTGGCCTACGACGGCCCGCTGAACGCCGTCCTCGGCGGTGCCGGCGCCGGCCCGGTGGACTGGCTCGGCGATCCACGGGTGGCCGTCTTCGCCGTCGTCGGCGTGCACGTCTGGGCGACGTTCGGGATGGCGCTGGTCGTCTTCCTCGCCGGCTTCGCCACCCTGGACCCCGCGCTTCTGGACGCGGCCCGGGTCGACGGCGCATCCCTGCCGCAGTCCATCCGGCACGTCATCATCCCCGGCCTGGCCCGCACCATCCAGTTCGTCTTCGTGACCACCATGATCGGGATGCTGACCTCGATGTTCGGGTTGCTCTACGTGATGACCGGCGGGGGCCCGGAGGGGTCGACCTACCTGCCCGAGTACTACATCTGGGTCCAGCAGGGACAGATGAACCGTCCCGCCCTCGCCTCGGCCGCGTCCACGGTGCTGTTCCTGATCATGCTGGTCGTCGGCCTGGTGCAGATCCATCTGCTGCGCCGCGTGGGACGGGAGGACTGATGTCGCGCCGTCTGGGCCGGTGGCTGGTCGCGGTGCCGATGGCGGTGCTCGCCCTGGCGACGGTCTATCCGCTGTTGTTCGCCGCCAACGTCGCGATGAAGACCCGCAGGGAGTACATCCTCGACCGGTTCTCGCTGACCGGCACCCTGCACTGGGAGAACCTCGGCATCGCCTGGAACAGCGTCGGCATGGCGCGGTACTTCGTCAACTCCCTCGTCGTCGTGGCCGGTGCGGTGGCGCTGTTGCTGATCATCGGCTCGATGGCCGGGTTCGCCCTCAGCCAGCTGCGGTTCCGCGGCTCGACCGCGCTGTTCCTGATCTGCCTCGCGGCGCTGTTCATCCCGTTCCAGGTGATCATGGTGCCGTTGGCCCGGACCATGGCCGACCTCGGGCTGATCGACACCTATCCGGGCCTGATCCTGGCGTACGTGGCGCAGTTCCTGCCGTTCACCGTCTTCCTGATGACGAGCTACTACCGGGCGGTGCCGTCCGAGATCATCGACGCGGCCCGGATCGACGGCAACACCGTGTACGGCGTCTACCGGCGGATCATGCTCCCGATGGGCGCCCCGGCGTTGCTGTCGGTCGGCATCCTCAACGCGCTGTTCTGCTGGAACGACGTACTCATCTCGCTGTTGATGATGCCGTCGGCTGACCATCGCACGCTGATGGTGGGTGTCACCTCCCTGCGCGGTCAGTACTCCGACGACATCCCCACCTTCGCGGCCGGGGTGCTGATCGCCGCGGTGCCGGTGTTGGTGACCTACCTGTTCCTCCAGCGCCAGATTGCCGACGGCGTGACCGCCGGTGCGACGAAGGGCTGACATGCGGATCACCGGATACCGGACCTTGACGACAGTGCAGGAGTGGGGCCGTCCCGTCGGGGACGCCAACGGCGTCTACGCCGACGGCGTCATGCCCGTGCCGATCATCCTGGTCGACACGGACGAGGGGATCACCGGAGTCGGCCTGGGACCGCACGTCGAGGCCGGCGCCATCTTCGCCGCCATCGACGGCGAGGATCCACGAGCGGTGCCGGCGCTGTACGACCGGATGCTGCGGCAGACCTTCAAGGCCGGCCACAACGGCGTGGTGTTCGGCACGATCGGGGCGTTCGACACGGCGCTGTGGGACATCAAGGCGCAGGCCGCCGGGGAGCCGCTGTGGCGGCTGCTGGGCGGCCGGGACCCCCGGGTCCACGCCTACGCCTCCGGCCTCGACATCGGCCTGACCGACGAGGAACTCGTCGCCCTCTACCAGGTGTACGCCCAACTCGGGCTCCGGGCGGCGAAGCTCAAGGGCGGCCTGGACGTCGAGCGGGACCGGCACCGCCTGACCCTGGTCCGGGAGGTGCTGGCCGGCGCGGCACACGGGACCCGGCCGGGACTGATGCTGGACGCCAACGAGTCGTGGACCCGCAAGCAGGCGGTCCGGCATGTCAGCGAGCTCGAACGCACCCTGGATCTGACCTGGATCGAGGAGCCGGTCCGGCGCTGGGACGCCGACGGGCTCGCCGCGGTCAGCCGCGGCGTACGCACCTCGGTCGCGAGCGGCGAGAACCTGACCGGGCTCGAACAGTTCCGTCCGCTGCTCGCCGCGGGCGGCCTCGACATCGTGCAGACGGCCGCGGTCTGGGGCGTCACCCACTTCCTGCGGGTGTCCGCCCTGGCGCACGCCCACGACCTGCCGGTCAGCCCGATCGGCACCACCCCGATCGCCCTGCTGCACGCCGCCACCTCGGTGCCCAACCACCTGGTGAGCGAACTGCAGGATCTCCGGCCGCCGGTCGGCGTGGCCCTGGACCTGCACGTGGCGGACGGTGCCTACGTCCTCGGCGGCTCGCCGGGTCTCGGCATCCGGGTCCACCAGGAAGCGATCACCGCAGTGCACCGCCGGGCCGCGCCCGCACCCGACGGTCCGCACGTACGGCCCGAGCGGGCCGGCCGGCAGTTGCTCGCCGTCACCAACGGCGTCGTACCTCAGCCGGATCCCCTGGACGTCGGCACGCCCTAGGGCGGCCGGCGACCGCGTTCGCCGAAGGGAGGTCGCGGTGCGCCCCTCGCCGGCCCGAAGAGGCGGTGCGGACCACGTGACACGAGCCGGCCGGATGGACGGGCCGGAGCTGGTCGGCGCCGCGCAGGCGGGGGACCGGCGGGCGCTCGACACGCTAGTCGCGGCGTGCCTGCCGCTGGTGTACACGATCGTGCGCCGGGCGCTGGGCGGGCTTCCGGACGTCGACGACGTGGTGCAGGAGACCATGCTGCGGGTCCTGCGGGACCTGCGCACGCTGCGCATCCCGGAGAGTTTCCGGCCCTGGCTGACCACGATCGCCACCCGTCAGGTCAGCACGTACCTGCACCGGCGGGAGATCGAACTCCGGCGGGCGGCGTCCCCGGACGAGGTGCCCGACCTGCCGGACACCGGGACGGAGAGCCTGGCCCTGGCCGAGGTGGAGCTGTCCGGGCATCGCCGGCAGGCGGCACGCGCCGGCCGGTGGCTCGATCCGGACGACCGCGCGCTGCTGTCGCTGTGGTGGCTGGAGACCGCCGGCCGGCTCACCCGGGCCGAACTCGCGGCGGCGCTGGGCCGGAACGTCGCGCATTCCGGTGTGCGCGTCCAGCGGATGCGGCACCACCTGGAGCTGAGCCGGTCGCTCGTGGCCGCGCTGGAGGCCCGTCCGCGGTGCCCGGACCTGACCGCGGCGGTGGCCGGCTGGGACGGCGTGCCGAGTCCGTTGTGGCGGAAGCGGATCACCCGGCACACCCGGTCGTGTCCGGTCTGCGGTCGGGCCGCCCGTGACCTGGTCCCGCTGGAACGGCTCGCTCCCGGTGTCGCTCCGCTGCGCGCGCCGGTCGCGCCGCCGGCCCGCTCCGGGAAGCCGGCACCGGACGAGCGTTTCCCGCGCCATTCGCCCGAACGATCGCGCCATTCTGAAAATCAATGTAAGAATGTGTTATCCAGGATGCCGGGCGCCGGTCCAGCGCCTTCCCTGCACAGATTTCCGGTACGCATCGACGTGCGCCCTTGAATGCCGCGAAACAATCTGGCAATGTCACAGACATAGACGTAAACCATTGCGTCAGTCAATTGTGGTCCGGGCGGATCCCATGCTGGCCAGCATCTTCAGCGCTCCCGCAGCGATGTCGCCCCTTTCCGGAAGGTACTGATCGATGAGAGGCATCGTGCATTCGAACAGCCTGTCCCGGCGGCGGCGAAGGACCAGAGTGCCATTGCTGGTGCTGCTGTCCGCATTGCTCACCGCCGGTACGGGGCTGGTGTTCGCCGGCGCCGCTCAGGCCGCGACCACATTGGGCGCCTCGGCGGCGGAGAAGGGCCGCTACTTCGGCGCCGCGGTGGGGACGTACAAGTTCTCCGACAGCACGTACATGTCCGTCCTGAACCGGGAGTTCAACAGCCTCGTCGCCGAGAACGAGATGAAGTGGGACGCCACCGAGCCGCAGCGGGGCGGTTTCAACTACGCCGGCGGCGACCGCATCGTCAGCCACGCCCGGGCCAACGGCATGAGCGTGCGCGGCCATGCCCTGCTCTGGCATGCGCAGCAGCCACGGTGGACCGAGGGCCTGTCCGGCAGCGACCTGCGCAACGCGGCGATCAACCACGTCACCCAGGTGGCCACCCACTTCCGGGGCCAGATCCACTCCTGGGACGTGGTCAACGAGGCGTTCGCCGACGGCAACTCCGGCGGCCGCCGCGACTCCAACCTGCAGCGCACCGGCAACGAATGGATCGAGGCCGCGTTCCGCGCCGCGCGGGCCGCCGACCCCGCTGCGAAGCTCTGCTACAACGACTACAACACCGACGGCATCAACGCGAAGTCCACCGGCATCTACAACATGGTCCGCGACTTCAAGGCCCGCGGCGTGCCGATCGACTGCGTCGGCCTGCAGTCCCACCTGGGCACCACCATCGACTCCACCTACCAGGCCAACATCCAGCGCTTCGCCGACCTCGGCGTCGACGTGCAGATCACCGAGCTCGACGTCCAGCAGGGCGGCAACCAGGCGAACATCTTCGCCACCGTGACCCGGGCCTGCCTGGCGGTGCCGCGCTGCACCGGCATCACGGTGTGGGGCGTGCGCGACTGCGACTCCTGGCGCACCGGCGCGAACCCGCTGCTGTTCGACTGCGCCGGCAACAAGAAGGCCGCCTACACCGCGGTCCTCGACGCCCTCAACGGCGGCACGAGCCCGAACCCCACCGGGAACCGGCTGCGTAACGAGGCCGCCGGCCGGTGCCTGGACGTCAACGGCGGGAACGCCGGCAACGGCACACCGTCGATCGTCTGGGACTGCCACGGCGGCACGAACCAGCAGTTCACTCAGAACGGACCGGCGTTGCAGGTGCTGGGCAAGTGCCTGGAGGCGCCGGCCAACGCCGCCGCCGGCACCGCGGTGCGGGTCTGGGACTGTGGCGGTGGGGCGAATCAGCAGTGGGCCGTCAACGGCAACGGCACCATCAGCAACGCGCAGAGCGGGTTGTGCCTCGACGTCAACGGCGGCAGCACCGCCAACGGCTCCGCGGTGATCGTGTGGAGCTGCCACGGCGGAGCCAACCAGCGCTGGGCCCGGGCCTGAGTCAGGGCGTGTTTTCGGAGTAGGGGCTCCGGGCCGGCAGGAACCCGGGCACCCCCAACTTCATGGTGATGGCGACCGAGGGCTACCACAGCAGCGGCAGCTCCGACATCACGGTGGACTGCGCGACTGCCGCGCCGGCCCGTGCCCCGGCTGGTCCGGCCCGGCCAGGTCGCTGACGGCAGCTCGCCCTGCCGTTCGAGTGGCTACGCCGGCCAGCGCCGCGGCCAGGACCCGGCGGGCCGATCCGATCTCGGCGCCCAACGCCCGCAGTACGTGTCCGGCGCTGCCGGTTGTCTCGCCGAGCAGCCCGAGCAACAGGTGTTCGCACCCGACGTACGTGGACCCCTGCGCCGCCGCCTCGGAGGTGGCCAACGCCAACGCTCGGGCGGCCGCGGTGCTCAACGATGGTGACGCCGCCTCTTGCGAACCGCCGGGCTCGGGCTCCGTGCGTTGCGCCAGGTCCCGTCGTACCCGTGCGGGGTCGATCTCGACGGCACGCAGCATGGCGAGCGCCAGGTTGGCTCCTTCGGCGAAGATGCCGCCGAGCAGGTGCCCCGTTCCGACGTGGGGTGAGAACTCTGCCCGGGCCTGACCGATGGCCAGGTCCAGCACCGTGTGCGCGCGGTTGGTCAGGTTCGGGAACTCGTGCTCCCGATCGTCGTGGGCCGCTTCGGCGATCGCCACGGTGGTTTCCATGCCGTCGGGGTGCGGCACTTGGCGCATGCGGGAGATGTCGAGGACGGCGTCCTCGAGGGGATGTGCGAGCAGGCGTGACAACGCGGTGCCGAACTTCGCCATCGAGGTCCGCCCCGGGACGAGGATCGACAGCTCGTCGTGGGCTTCGAACGTCCGCACCTCGACATCGTCCGGAAGTTCCGCCAGGGAGCCCTCGGCCGCCCTGACGGGAACCGTGACCCGCAGTTGCGGTCCTCCCGGGGACTCGCTGCCGGCGATCAGCTCGGGCATCCCCATCGCCCATGATCGCCACGGTGTCCCGGACACGACCGCACCACACGACGTCACGGTGCGGACCAGGTCCGCCGCGGCGGCGGTGCAGGCGGCATCGACCGCGGCCCACCTGTACCGGTCGCTCCCGGATGCCAGGCCCGGCACCGCTGCCGACACCACGGTTGTCGCGGGTGCGTGCACCCTGCGCACCTCCGGCCAGGAGGTGAGGAATGCGTGCGCGTCGCTGATGGCCGCGTCCTGCGTCTGCCGCCGGCGCTGCAGTTCCGTGACGTGCTGCGCCAACAGGTCGCGGGCCGCGTCCGGCTCCTCGACGGCACGCCGGACGAGCTTGACGCTCATGCCCGTGCTGCGCAGCACGGAGATGAGCATGGCCCGCTCGACCTGCGGGAGTTCGTACCAGCGATAGCCGGTCTGCTCGTCGACAGCGGCCGGGACGAGCAGACCCTCGGCGTGATAGAACCGCAGCGCCTGCGGCGAGAGCTGACACATGAAGCTGAATTCGCTGATGGACAACATGACCTCATGGTCCGCCCTCCAGTTACGACAAGGTCAAGGGGTGATCTCCCGCCGCCCCGGCGAGGTGGGCAGCGCGCTCGCTCGGCCGACTGGTGAGCTGGCCGCCGTGGTCAGGAGTCGCCGCGCAGCCGGCTGTACACGACCAGGTCGTGGTACGCGCCGCCACGGAATTGGGCATGCCGGGCGATGCCCTCACGGGTGAAGCCGGCCTTTTCCAGGCTCCGCTGGGCGGGGACGTTCTCGACGTCGGTCTCCGCCTGCAACCGCTCGAACGTGGTGGTCTCGAACAGGTAGGCGGCCACCAACCGCTTGCCCACCGTGCCGAGCCCGCGGCCGCGGAAGGCCGGGCGCAGCCGGGTGCCGATACTCAGCGCCCGGGACGGGAGGTTCGGCCCATGCGGCACCGGCCGCCAGCTGACCCGGCCGGCCGCCGCGCCGTCCGCGTCTTGGATGATCAAGGTGCCCTGGTCGTACGCGAGAAGTCCGTCGGCGGCGTAAGCCCGCTCGAGCGCGTTCGTGGCGGTCCAGCCGAACGAGTCGACCGGATCCTCGGTGTGATCGACGTGCAGGAGCGGAAGGTCTTCCCGCCGGACCGGGCGCAACTTGATGTCGGGCATGGGGTCGATCATGCACGCCGGGGACAACCGGGCTGATCAACAGCTGCTTTCGGCCGGAACACCCCCTACGGGACGAGGAGCCCCGCGGACGCCAGCGCGGGCCAGAGGGCGGCCGGGATCTCCGCACCCGCCCGCCGGACGGTCTCCGTCACCTGGCCCGCGTCGCCCATGCCCACGACCGTGCTGACGACCGCGGGATGGGTGCGCACGTACGCCAGCGCGGCCTCCGGCAGGGTGGTGCCGAAGCGTTCGCAGATCCGGGCGATGCGGATGGCCCGGTCGCGGAGGCCGGCCGGGGCCGGCCGGTAGTCGTAGGTCGCGTCGGCCGGTGGCCGGTCATGCGCCAGCAGGCCGGAGTTGTAGACGCCGGCGATCACCACCGCGACCCCCGCCAGGTCGGCGGCCGGCAGCAGGTCGTGTCGCGCACCCTGTTCGAGCAGGGTGAACCGGCCGGCGCACATCACCACGTCGATGTCGGTCTCCCGGACGAAGCGGGTGAGCATCGCCGACTGGTTCATGCCGGCCCCGATGGCGCGGACGACGCCCTGCTCCCGCAGTTCGACCAGGGCCGGTACCGCCTCGGTGGCGGCCTGCTCCCAGTGCTCGTCCGGGTCGTGCAGGTACACCACGTCGATCCGGTCCAGGCCGGTGCGGGTCAGGCTGGCCTCCAGGGAGCGCAGCACGCCGTCGCGGCTGAAGTCCCAGACGCGGCGGTGGTCCGCCGGGACCGCGAAACCCTCGGCGTCGGTCAGGTGTGCGGTTTCCGGAGACGGCACGAGCAGGCGTCCCACCTTGGTGGAGACCACGTACTCGTCGCGTGGTCGGGCGCGGAGGGCGGCGCCGAGGCGCCGCTCGGACAGGCCGAGCCCGTAGTGGGGTGCGGTGTCGAAGTACCGCATCCCGGCCGCCCAGGCGGCATCGACCGCGGCGGCGACCGTCTCCTCGCTCCGGGCGTGGTACAGGTTGCCGCCCTGGGCGGCGCCGAAGCCGAGTGCGGTGAGGCGGACGCCGGGCCGGCGCGGAACGGCCACAGATCTCATCGGTGGCCTACCGTCCCAGCCAGCCGCCGTCGACCGGAATGGCGGCGCCGTGGACATAGTCGGCGGCCGCCGAGGCGAGGAACACCGCGGCACCGGCCAGGTCGCCGGGTACGCCCCACCGGCCGGCCGGAATCCGGTCCAGGATCGCGGTGTGGCGGGCCGGGTCGTCGCGCAGCGCCTGGGTGTTGTCGGTGCTGATGTAGCCGGGCACGATGGCGTTGACGTTGACGCCGTGCGGTGCCCATTCGTTGGCGAGTGCGCGGGTGAGCCCGAGCAGGCCGGACTTGGCCGCCGTGTAACCGGGCACGTTCACCCCACCCTGGAAGCTCAGCAGCGACGCCGTGAAGATGATTTTTCCGCGGCGGCGGGCGACCATGGCGCGGCCGACCTCCCGGCTCAGGGCGAACTGCGCGGACAGGTTGACCGCGAGGACCTCGTCCCACATCGCGTCGGTGTGCTGGGTCGCCGGTGCCCGCCTGATCGTGCCCGCGTTGTTGACCAGGATGTCGACCGGCCGCTCGCCGTCCGCCAACCGGGCGGCGAGACCGGCGACGGCGGCGCGGTCGGTGAAGTCCACCCGGTGCCCGGTGAAACCACGGCCGTGGTCGCGGACGCGTTCCTCGACCTCGCTGCCCGTGGCTTCCAGCCGCGCGCTGACCGCGACGATGTCGGCGCCGGCGGCCGCCAGCGCGTCCGCGACGGCCAGGCCGATGCCCCGCCGGGCGCCGGTGACGACGGCGAGCCGGCCGGACAGGTCGAACGGGTTCATGCCGCGTCCCGGCAGTCGACGAGGACCTTCATGACGCCACCGCCACCGCGCAGGGCGTCGAAGGCGCCGGCCGCGTCGCTCAGCGGTACCACGTGGGTGATCAGGGTTTCGGCACCGACCCGCCCGGCGCGCAGCAGGTCGATGGCGGTGGCGTAGTCGCGGCGCTGGTAGACCCGAGCGCCGACCATGGTCAGTTCGCGCCAGAAGAAGCGGAACAGGTCGATCTCGCGCCGCTGGCTGTGCAGGCCGACGACGACCAAGCGGCCGCGTACCGCGAGCAGGTCGACGGCGGTGGTGACGCCGGCCGCGGAACCGGAGACCTCGAAGGCCACGGCCGCACCGGCGCCGCCGGTCCACTCCGCCACCTCGCCGCCGACGTCGTCGTGTGCCGGGTCGAGGGTGCGGATGCCGAGTTCTCCGGCGATCGCCCGCCGCCGGGCGTCGACCTCGACGAGCACCACGTCCGCGTCGACGGAACGGGCCACCAGGGCGATCAGGACGCCGATCGGCCCGCCACCGATGACGACCGCCTTCGCCCCGGCGTGCAGGGCGGCCCGGCGCACGTCGTGCACGGCCACCGCGGTCGGTTCGACCAGGGCTCCGTGGGGGAGCGCGAGGCCGGCCGGCAGGGGTATCACGACGCCGGCCGGGACGGTCCATCGCTGCTGCATCGCGCCGGGCGAGTCGATCCCGATGAAGTCGAGCCGATGGCAGATGTGCTGGTGACCGGCCAGGCACGCGGGACAGGCACCGCACCACCGCAGAGGCAGGACGGTGACCGGCGTGCCGACCGGGAGGCCGGCGACGTCCGCGCCGACCGCGGCGACGTGGCCGGACATCTCGTGGCCGATGGTCTGGGGAATCCGGACCCGGCCGTCCATGCCGCCGTGCAGGATGTGCAGGTCCGTGCCGCAGATGCCGGTGTACGCGACGTCGATCTGAACCTCGCCGGAGCCGGGCGGGACGGGCGGCCGCTCCTCCACCACGATGGTCGAGTTGCCGGTGTACAAGGCTGCACGCATGGAAACCCTTCGCTTTGGTCGGCGGGGGAGGCCGGTCGGTCGGCTCAGGTGCCGGTCGGCGCGCCGGGATCGTCGCGCAGGTGGGCACGCAGCCAGGATTCGGTGGTGGTGATGTGCATCAGGGCGGCGGCCTGCGCCTGGATGGCGTCGCCCGCGGCGAGCGCCGCGTAGATCGCCTCGTGTTCGAGCAGCGTCCGGCCGGCCGCGTCCGCGTCGACCAGCCCCCGCCACACCCGCGCCCGCAGGGTGCGGCTGGAGATGCCCTCGAGGACCGTCAGCAGCGTCTCGTTGCCGGTCGCGGCGACCACCGCGCGGTGGAAGGCGGCGTCGTGCTGGTTCAGCAGCTCCACGTCGTCGGCCGCCGCCCGCATCGCCTCGAGATGACCCCGGACCTCGGCCAGCTGCCGAGGTGAGATGCGGGTCGCGGCCAGGCCGGTGGCCGCGCTCTCGAACAGCCGGCGCACCTCGGTGAGTTCGAGCATGGTCTCGCCCCGCAGCAGTTCCACCGCGCCGCCGATGCCCTGCAGCAACAGGCGTGGCTCGAGGCTGGTGACGAAGGTGCCGTTGCCGCGACGTACCTCCAGCACCTGGGCCGCCACCAGGGCCCGCACGGCCTCGCGCATGATGTTGCGCCCGACGCCCAGCTCCGAGGCGAGCTGCTGCTCGGGCGGCAGCTTGGACCCGGGCGGCAGCTCGGCCGACTGGATCATCTCGCGGAGGCGGGTCAGCGCCTTGTCCGTCTGCGACATCTGGTGATCTTCCTGGACTGGCCGGACCGGTGTGCGGGTGGTCGGGCGGCGGTGACCCACGCTAACAGCGTGATCCCATGTCTCGGAAGGGCTCGTCTCGTCATGGATGCGCGACGGACGGCACTGCGAGTGCGAACTTCCTGCTAGAGACGTTTGTTTCAGAGATGTGTCTAGACGCGACGGAGGTCGAGGTCTATAAAGACATCCCATGACGTGCGTTCCGGCGGCGAGGCGACGGAGGACCGGTAGTGTCTGAGGTGATCACCGCGGTCGATGCGGTCGACGTCCGGTTCCCGACCTCCCGGGAGCTGGACGGATCGGACGCGATGAATCCGGAGCCGGACTACTCGGCCGCGTACGTGACCATCCGGACCAGCGGTGACGACGAGGGTTACGGGCTGGCGTTCACCGTCGGGCGCGGCAACGACGTCCAGGTCGCCGCGGTCCGCGCGCTGGCGCCGCTGGTGGTGGGCCTGCCGGTCGCCGACGTCCTGGGCGACCTGCGGGCGTTCTCCGAGCGGCTGACCGGCGACAGCCAACTGCGCTGGCTCGGTCCGCACAAGGGCGTGATGCACATGGCCGCCGGTGCCGTCCTGAACGCGGCCTGGGATCTGTACGCCCGCCGCGAGGGCAAGCCGCTGTGGCGGTTGCTGGCCGACATGTCGCCGGAACAACTGGTCGGTCTCGTGGACTTCCGGTATCTGCGCGACGCGCTCACCCCGGAGGAGGCACTCGACCTGTTGCGGCGGGCCCGCCCCGGACGGGAGCAGCGGCAGCGGGACCTGGTGGCGCGCGGCTACCCCGCGTACACCACCACGCCCGGGTGGCTGGGCTACACCGACGAGAAACTCGTCCGCCTGGCCCGGGAGGCGGTCGCCGACGGCTTCGACCTGATCAAACTCAAGGTCGGCGCCGACCAGGCGGCGGACCTCCGGCGGATGGCCCTGGCCCGCAGCGCGGTGGGCCCCGACATCCGGATCGCGATCGACGCCAACCAGGCGTGGGGCGTCGGACAGGCGGTCGGCCGGCTGACCTCGCTGGCACCGTACGAGCCGTACTGGATCGAGGAACCGACGTCACCGGACGACGTGCTGGGCCATGCCGCCATCCGCCGGGCCGTCGCACCGATCAAGGTCGCCACCGGCGAGCACTGCCACAACCAGGTCATGTTCAAGCAGCTCCTGCAGGCCCAGGCGATCGACATCCTGCAGCTGGACGCCACCCGCGTCGCCGGGGTCAACGAGAACATCGCGATCCTGCTCCTGGCCGCCAAGTTCGGCGTGCCGGTCTGCCCGCACGCCGGTGGCGTCGGCCTCTGCGAGATGGTCCAGCACCTCGCGATGTTCGACTACCTGGCGGTCAGTGGCACCACCCAGGGGCGGGTCATCGAGTACGTCGACCACCTGCACCAGCACTTCGTCGATCCGGTTGTCATCCGGGACGGCCGCTACGTCACCCCAGAGGGCCCCGGCGTCGGAGCGCGGATGCGCCCGGAATCGGTGACCGCGTACACGTACCCCGGCGGTCCGCAGTGGCAGCCCGGGAGATGAGCGAGGAGTCGTGATGAACCCGAGAAGCATCGCCTCGACCGCCCTGGTCCTGACGTCCGCCGCGGCGCTGCTGAGCGCGTGCGGCGGCGACGATCCGGCGACCGGAGACGGCGGCAGCGCGGCCGCGGTGGTCGGTGTCGACTATCCGAGGTCGGACACCGACTTCTGGAACTCGTACATCAAGTACACCCCCCGGTTCGCTACCGAGCTCGGGCTGGATCTCAAGACCACCAACTCGCAGAACGACGTCGCCAAGCTGACCTCCAACGTGCAGTCGTTCATCAGCCAGGGCGTCCGGGGCGTCGCCATGGCCCCGCAGGACACCGCCGCGATCGCACCGGCCCTGCAGACGCTGGCCACCAAGAAGATTCCGGTCGTCACCATCGACACCCGCCCGGACCAGGGCGAGGTCTTCATGGTCGTACGCGCCGACAACCGCGCCTACGGCGAGAAGGCCTGCCGGTTCCTCGGTACGAAGCTGAGCGGCAGCGGCAAGGTCGTCATGTTGCAGGGCGACCTGGCGTCGATCAACGGCCGCGACCGCACCGAGGCGTTCAACGACTGCATGCGGAAGAACTACCCGGGGATCACGATTTTCGGCGAGGCCACCAACTGGGACGGGGCGGTCGCGTCGCAGAAACTCCAGATCCGGCTGACCGAGCACCCCGACATCAAGGGCGTCTACATGCAGTCGAGCTTCGCCCTGGCCGGGACGTTGCAGTTGCTGAAGCAGCGCAACCTGCTCGTCCCGCCGGGCGATCCGAAGCACGTCTTCGTGGTCTCCAACGACGGCATCCCCAAGGAACTGGAGGAGATCGCCGCCGGCAACATCGACGCCACCGTCTCCCAGCCGGCCGACCTCTACGCCAAGTACGCGCTCTACTACCTCAAGGCGGCCATCGACGGCAGGACGTTCCAGCCCGGGCCGACCGACCACGACAGCACCATCCTCCAGGTACGCGAGGGCCTGCTCGAGGACCAGCTCTCCGCCCCACTGGTCACCGCGGACGGCGGCGACTACAGCGGCGTGCCGAGCCGGAAACCGGACGACAAGACCCTGTGGGGCAACAACATCGGCTGACCGGTCGCGGGAGGAGGGGTGCGGGCATGAGCCGCACGGAGGAATCGGGCCGTCCGGTGGCCGAGGCGGTAGGAATCAGCAAGCGCTACGGCTCGACGGTGGCCCTCGACCGGGCCGGAATTCGCGTCCTGCCGGGGGAGACCCATGCCCTGGTCGGCCGGAACGGCGCGGGCAAGTCCACGCTCGTCTCGATCCTGACCGGACTGCAGGCACCGGACACCGGACGGGTGCAGTTCGACGGCGTGCCGGCGCCCCGGCTGTCCGACCGGGACAGGTGGCGGCGACACGTGGCGTGCGTCTACCAGAAGTCCACCATCATCCCGCAGCTGACCGTGGCCGAGAACCTCCTCCTCAACCGGTACGACCGGAACCGGGGCGGACTGATCAGCTGGCGCTCGGTGCGCCGGCGTGCCCGGGACCTGCTGGCCGTCTGGTCGATCGGGATGGACGTCGACGCCAGGGCGGGCGATCTGAGCGTCGAACAGCGCCAGTTCGTGGAGATCGCCCGGGCACTGTCGTTCGGCGCCCGGTTCATCATCCTCGACGAACCGACCGCCCAGCTGGACGCCGGCGCGATCGCCCGGCTGTTCGGCCACATCCGCGATCTGCAGGGCCAGGGCGTCACCTTCCTGTTCATCAGCCATCACCTCCAGGAGATCTACGAGATCTGCGACATGGTGACCGTCTTCCGCGACGCCCGGCACATCGTCACCGCGCCGGTCGCCGACCTTCCGCGGGATGCCCTCGTCGCCGCCATGACCGGCGAGGCCACCGCGCTCGCCGCCCCGCGGTCGCGGAGCGCGCCGGCCGCGCGGGCGGGCGCGGTCCTCGACGTCGCCGGCCTGCGTCTCGACGGCCGGTTCGACGACGTCTCGATCCGGGTGGGTGCCGGCGAGATCGTCGGACTGGCCGGCGCCGGCGGCAGCGGCCGGACCGAGGTGGCGGAGACCATCGTCGGTCTCCGGGTGGCCGACGCCGGCACGATCACGGTGGACGGTCGGACGCCACGAGCCGGCCACGTCGGTGACGCCCTCGCCCGCGGTGTCGGGTTCGTGCCCCAGGACCGGCACCACCAGGGCCTGGTCGCCGGCATGTCGATCGCCGACAACGCCACGCTGACCATCCCGGACCGGCTCGGCACGGCGGGCTTCCTGAACACCCGCCGCCGCGACGCCGTCGCCGGTGCCCTGATCGATGACCTGGCCATCAAGACGCCCGGCCCGGATCTGCCCGTCTCCGGGCTCTCCGGCGGCAACCAGCAGAAGGTCGTCATGGCCCGGGCCCTGGCGAACGATCCCCGGGTGCTGGTGCTCATCACCCCCACCGCCGGGGTGGACGTGCGGTCGAAGGAGTTCCTGCTGGACAAGGTCGACCAGGTCGCGTCCGCCGGCACTGCCGTGGTCGTGGCCTCCGACGAACTCGACGACCTGCGCGTCTGCGATCGCGTTCTGGTGATGTTCCAGGGCCGGATCGTCGCCGAGCTGCCGAGCGGCTGGCGGGAACACGATCTGGTGGCCGCAATGGAAGGACTGACCGTCGATGCCTGAGGCCGTCACCACCGCCACCGGAAGCGCCACGGCCGCCGCCGAACCACCACCTCGCCGTACCACCGGAAGGCTGGCCGTCGCCCGGCTGCGCGACCTGGCCCTGGTGCCGGCGATCGTGCTGATCGCGATCGTCGGGCAGATCGTCAACCCGGTCTTCCTCCAACCCGACAACTTGATCAACATCGGTCAGACCATGGCCGAGATCGCGCTGCTCGTGCTGGCCCAGACGATCGTCCTGATCGCCGGCAAGATGGATCTGTCGCTGGAGTCGACCTTCGGGCTGGCACCGGGCGTGGCGGCCTGGATGACCGTGGCGGTCGGCGCCGGCCACGGCACCGGCCTGCTCTCCGGCGCCTGGTCGATCCCGATCACGTTGCTCGTCGGCGCGCTCATCGGGATCGCGAACGCGGCCCTGATCGTCCGCTTCGGGTTGCACGGGTTCATCGTCACGCTGGGCATGCTGATCGTCCTCCGGGGCCTGCTCACCGGCATCTCCGGCGGCCAGACGTTCTTCAACCTGCCCGAGTCGATGATGTACCCGGGCACCGCGGTCTGGCTCGGCGTCCCGGCGTCGATCTGGATCTGCGTGATCCTGCTCGCGGCCGGCATCGTGCTGCTCGGCTACACCGGTTTCGGCCGGGCGCTGTACGCGATCGGCGGCAACGTCGACGCGGCGAAGGCGGCGGGCATCCGTACCGACCGCGTGCTGTGGATCGCCCTGGTCGGTGCCAGCGTCCTCGCCGCGCTCGGCGGGCTCATGCTCTCCGGCCGGCTCGCCTCGGTGGCCGCCTCCCAGGGCAACGGGGCCATCTTCACGGTCTTCGCCGCCGCCGTCATCGGCGGGGTCAGCCTCAACGGTGGCAAGGGCACCATGTTCGGCGCGTTCACCGGAATCCTGCTGCTCTTCATGATTCAGAACGTGCTGACCCTCGCCGGAGTGCCGGCCCAGTGGATCGGCGCACTGAACGGCGCGATCATCATCGTCGCGTTGGTCGTCTCCCGCATCACCGGCGGCAAGGCACAGGAGTAGCGCCGGGCCGCCGGCCACCACGAGAGGACGCCGTCATGGAGCCATGGCGCAACGTGCCCGGAGGCGTCATCGACGCCCACCACCATCTGTGGGACCGCGGACGCCATCCGCAGCCCTGGATCGACCCGGTGCGGATGGCCGCGATCGACGCCGACTTCGGACCCGGAGACCTCGCCGCGCAGGCCGGACCGTCGGGAGTCCGCGGCACCGTGGCCGTCCAGACGATCCACTCCGAGGCGGAGACGGTCGACCTGCTGAGCACCGCGGCGCGCAGCGACCTGATCAAAGGCGTCGTCGGGTGGGTCGACCTCACCGCCCCGGACGTCGCCGACCGGATCGGCCGCCTGCGGACCGGGCCCGGCGGCGACCGGCTGGTGGGCGTCCGCCATCTCGTCCAGAGCGAACCCGACCCGGCGTTTCTCGAGCGCGCCGACATCCGCCGCGGGATCGCCGCGGTGGCCGACGCCGGCCTGGCCTTCGACCTGGTGATCCGGCACCATCAGCTGCCCGCGGCCACCGACCTGGCGGCCGGCCTGCCTCAGGCCCGGTTCGTGCTCGACCACCTCGGCAAGCCGCCGCTGGCCGGCCAGGACCTCCGCGGATGGGCCGGTCACCTGCGGGCGCTGGCGGCCCTGCCGAACGTGTCCGCGAAGGTCTCCGGCCTGGTCACCGAGGCGAACTGGTCGTCATGGCAGCCGGCCGACCTGGCCGTGGCCGTGTCCCACGCCCTCGAGACGTTCGGACCGGACCGGCTGATGTTCGGCTCGGACTGGCCGGTGTGCCTGCTGGCCGCCGGCTACCACGACTGGGTTCGGACCCTGCATGAACTGTTGACCGGATGTCACCAGGAGCAGCAGGACCTGATCTGGGGACAGACCGCACTTCGGGTGTATCGGCTCATCCTTTGACGGCACCGGTGAGGCCGCCGACGATGCGGCGTTCGAACAGGCTGAAGAACACCAGCGCCGGGATCATCGACAACGAGGTGAACGCGAGCACCTTCGCGGTGTCGACCGAGTACTGCGACGAGAACGCCTGCACGCCCAGCGGCAGGGTGAACGTGTCCTGGTCGTTCAGGATGAACAGCGGCAGCAGGTAACTGTTCCAGCTGCCGATGAACGCGAGGATCCCGACGGTGATCAGGCCCGGCACCGACAGCGGGAGCACCATCCGCCAGAAGAAGCCGAGCCGGCTGCACCGGTCGATGGCGGCGGCCTCCTCGATCTCCTTGGGGATCGCCCGCAGGAACGGCACCAGGATGATGATCGTCGTGGGCAGTCCGAAGGCGATCTGCGGGAGGATGACGCCGGGCAGCGTGTTCACCAGACCCAGATCCCGGATCAGGATGTACAGCGGCGTGATGGCGACCGTCGCCGGGAACATCAGGCCGGCGGCGAACAGGGCGTACATCGCGCCGCGACCGCGGAACCGGTAGCGGGCCAGGACGTAGCTCGCCATCACACCCAGCACGACGACGCCGATCGTGGTGGCCACGGCCGCGATCGTCGAGTTGCCGACCTGGCGCCAGAACGTCTCACCGCTCAGCACGTCGGTGTAGTTGGCGGCGACCCACGGGTCCGGCAGTCCGGCCGGGTCCGTGGTGATCTGCGAGTTGGTCCGGAACCCCCCGATGATGATGTAGATGACCGGTCCGAGCATGAGACCGATCAGCATCATGGTGGCGACGTACACGATCGGGTTTCCCCGGGAACGGGTCGTGGTGGCCATGCCCTACCCCCCTTCGGTGAGCGCGCCCTCGGTGTCCCGGCGCAGCACGAAGCGCTGGTACACGAGCGCGATGAACATGGAGATGGCGAACAGCACGACCGCGACCGCGTTGCCGTACCCGTAGTTGCCGGCGTTGCGGCCCTCGGTGACCATGTACGTCGCCATGGTCGAGGTGCCGGCCGTCGACGACACGTACTGACCCCAGATGATGTACACGAGGTCGAACAGCTGCAGCGCGCCGATGATCGACAGGAACGCCCAGATCCGGATGGTCGGCCCGAGCAGCGGCACCGTGATCCGCCGCTGGATCTGCCAGTAGGACGCCCCGTCCACCGCGGCCGCCTCGGAGAGCTCCTCCGGGATGTTCTGCATCCCGGCCAGGAACAGGATCACCGCGAACCCGATGTACTTCCACGTCAGGATCAGCATCAGGGTCCAGATGGCGAGGCTGGGGTTCGCCAGCCAGTCCTCGGCCAGCCAGCCCAGGCCGACGGACCGCAGCACGCCGTTGACGGCGCCCTCGGTCTGCAGCAGAAGGGCCCAGGCCGTCCCGACGATGACCTCGGCGATCACGTACGGGACGAAGATGAGCACCCGGATGAGCGACTGGCCCCGCAGCTTCTGGTTGAGCAGCAGCGCGAGGACGATCGCGATCGGGCCCTGGAAGACCAGCGACAGCACCACGATGAGCCCGTTGTGCCAGAGCGCTTCCTGGAAGGCGGTGTCCTGCAGGATGGTGACGTAGTTGTCCAGGCCGACGAAGTCGGTCGGCCTTCCGAATCCCTTCCACCGGTAGAAGCCGTAGTAGGCGGCCATCACGACCGGGAAGATCACGAAGCCGACGAACATCAGGATCGCCGGACCGGACAGCGCCACGATCTCCAAGCGCTGGGCCCAGCCGATGCCGCGCCGGCGTGGACGGAGCGGAGGCGGCGCCTGAACGCCGCCCCCGCTCCGTACCCGATCGCCCGGCGCATCCACAGTGCTGCTCATCGCCGGGTTACCCCTCAACCCTTCTTGGCGGCGTCGTTCACGGACTTGATGATCCCGGGGACGTCACCCTTGCCGGCGAGCAGGTTCACGACGCCGATGTTCAGCGCGTTGCCCACGTTCTGGCCGTACACCGTGTCCAGCCACTGCGAGACGTACGGCGCCTTGTTGTAGGCGTCGAGAACCGCCTTGAGGTAGTCCTCGGTGACCGCACCCTGCGCCGCCTTGCTGACCGGCAGCGAGTTGAACGCCTTGTAGGAGGCCTCCTGCACGTCCTTGGTCACGATGTAGTTGAGGAAGTCGGTGCACTCCTTCGGCGCCTTCGCCGAGCACGAGTAGCCGTCCGCGCCGCCCATGACGGCGGCCGGGTCACCCTGCCCGCCGGGCACCGCGGGGAACGGGAAGAAGCCGAGGTCGGGCAGCGGCTTCTTGTCCTTCGTCAGGTCCGCGATGACGCCCGGGTTCCAGGACCCCATCAGCTCCATGCTGGCCTTGCGGTTGGCGATCAGGCCCGCCGAGCTGGCCGCACCCTGCTGCGCGGACGTGGTCAGGAATCCGTTGTTGAACGGCTTGGTGTCCGCGAACGCCTTGAGGTCGTTGCCGGCCTTGGTCCAGCACGGGTCGCTGAAGTCCTTGTTCTTGGCGGCGGCGTCCAGCGACGCCTGGTTGCAGGCCCGCAGTACGAAGAAGTAGTACCAGTGCGCGGCCGGCCAGGCGTCCTTGCCGCCGAGCGCGACCGGCGCACCGATCGCCTTGAGCTTGGTCACCGCGGTGTTGAGCTCGTCCATCGTGGTCGGCGGCGCCGTGATGCCGGCCTTGGTGAACAGGTCCTTGCTGTACCAGAACCCGCCGAGCAGGATCGACGTCGGCACGGAGTACTGCTTGCCGTCGACCTGCCCGGTCTGCAGCGCCGCCTCGCCCACCGCCTCCTTGGTCTCGGCGGTGAGGTCGGCGCTGACGTCCTTCAGCTGGCCCGCCTCGACCATCGCGGCCATCTTCCCGCCACCGCGCTGCATGAAGATGTCGGGCGCGGAGCCGGAGTTCAGCGCGGTCTGCAGCTTGCCGTCGAGGTCCTCGTTCTGCACCTGTTGAATCTTGATCTTGACGTTCGGGTTGGCGGTCTGGAAGTCCGCCACGGTCTTGTCCCAGAAGACCTTGCCGGGGCCGGACGTGGCGTTGTGCCAGAACTGCATGGTGACGTTGCCGCCCGAGCTGCCGTCGTCGTCGCCGCCACCGCAGGCGGCGAGGCCCATGGTGCTCAGCGCCACCACGGTAGCCACGGCAAGGGTTCTATTCAGTGCCATAAGGTGCACCTCTGGTTTCGAAAGTTTCGCTGTGTTTCCGGAACTTGTCGCTCAAACTACGAAGAGATGAATCGACATGTCAAGATATTGATCATTGCGAACGCGACGCTTTCCGGGCAGCGCAAGTCGCCTCCGCGGCGCGGAGGGGAATGGAAACCTTTTCGGAACTTTTGGCCGGGACGCACGGCGGGCCCTGCCCGTCTGGAACGGGCAGGACCCATGGCGGTCGGCCGGCCGGCGCCGGCCTTTCTCAGCCGATCCGCACCAGGCGCCACACGTTGTCGGCGGTGCCGTTGTCGGGCTCCTGCACGACCTGGGTGCCCCAGGTCCCGGCGCCGTTCAGGACGGCGAGAAGCTTGCCGCTGTGCACGTTGCGGATCTTGTAGGTGTCGTTGCCGAGAGCGGCCAGCGTCCAGCGGTGGTCGGCGGTGCCGGTGTCCGACCACTGCAGGACCCGGGCGTTGTCGGCGGTCGACATGTTCTCGACGCCGAGGACCTTGCCGCTGTGGACGTTGCGGAACCGGACCGCGTCACCGTCGGTGACCCGTACCCATTGATGGTCTGCCGTTCCGGTGTCGCCCCAGACCACGGCGAGGCCGCCGTCCGCGGTCGACATGTCCTGTACGCCCAGCACCAGCCCGGTGCCGGCGTTCACCAGTTTGTAGGTGGTCGCGGTGCCGCTGCCGCCGCTGGTGCTCCAGTAGACGGTGTAGTTGAAGCCGTGGGCCTCGTGGAACGGCCCGACGCTGACCGCGGCGCCGTTGGCGGTCGCGGTGAAGGCGAGGCTGGACGTGCTGGTCCGGGTGATCGACGATACGTTCAGTGACGGCAGCGCGGACAGGGCCGTGTTGCCGTAGTTGCCGCAGAGCACCGCGGGCCCGTAGGTGATCGCCTGGACGTTCGGGTTGTCGTTGGCGGCCCGCATCACGACGCGCATCGGCAGCTTGACCGTCAGCGTGTCGCCGGCCGCCCAGGCACGGGTGACGGCCGCGTAGCTGCCCGGTGTCGCGGTGACGGTCTGGGTGGTGCCGTTGACCGCGATGACCGGATTCTCCGTCCAGCCCGGGATCCGGACCCGGATGGTCCAGCTTCCGCTCATGGTGCCGGACAGCGTCAGGGTGGTGGTGTCGCCGACCGGGTACGTGGTGGTCTGCGTGACGGTGACGCCGCGCTGCGCCCAGGTCAGCGTCGAGGGCACGAAGAGGTTCACGGTCAGCGTGGTGTCGTTGTAGAAGTAGATCGAGTCCATCAGCCGCACGTTGGTCTCGAGGCCGGTGCCCTGGCAGCACCAGAACGAGTTGTAGTCGGTGGAGTAGGTGCCACCGCCCCAGGCCGGGCCGACGCCCCGGCGGCCACCGGGCCGCAGCGGCGTGAAGTAGGTGACGCCGCCGTGGCTGTCGGCCGGGTTCTGCGCGCCGATCAGGTGGTTGAGCAGCACCCGCTCGTAGAAGTCGAAGTAGCCGGCGTTGGCCGGGTCGAGCAGCCAGAGCTCCCGGGTGAGCTTCACCATGTTGTACGAGTTGCAGTGCTCGCAGGTGTCGTTCGCCAGGTAGCCGGCGATGGCGTTCGGTGGCCGGAAGTGTTCCGCCTGGCTGTTCCCGCCGATCACGTACGTGTGCGCCCTGGTCGTGATGTTCCAGGCGTTGGTGGCGATGTCGCGGTAACGGGTGGTGCCGGTGGCCTTGTACTCCCGGGCCGCGCCGATCCACTTGGGCACCTGCGTGTTGGCGTGCAGCCCGTTGAGCTGATCGGAGTTCGCGGCCAGCGGGTTGAACACGGCCGCGTGGTCGAAGCGCTGCGCCACCGGCAACCACCGCGCGTCCCCGGTCTGCTGGTAGATGTCGGCGAGCACCTCGTTCATGCCGCCGAACTCGGTGCCCAGCATCGACTGCATCTGGCTCGCGCTCAGCCGGGCGGTGCGGGTGTCGACCCAGCCGGCCAGGGCGAGCAGCACGGTGCGCGCCTGGGTGTTGCCGGTGTAGCGCCACACGTCGAGCAGGCCGGCGAGGGTCTTGTGGATCGCGTAGTAGGGCACGTTGCCGTTGGACAGCGTGCGCGCCTCGAGCGCGGTGAAGTCCGACTCCGGGAACCCTGAGAGGTAGCCACTGGCGAACCCGGCGGCCCCGTTGTTCGCCTGGCATCGGGCCAGCTCGGCGACCATGTAGTTCGCCTTGTCCCGGCAGGTCGTGTCGCCGAGCACGGCGTAGGCGTACGCCCAGGCGGTCAGGAAGTGGCCCTGCATGTGGGAGCGGAACGGGAAGTTCGGGGCGTCCCACCCGCCGTTGGCCGCGGCGCCGTTGGTGGAGAGCCGGTGGTTGGCCCGGAACACGTAGAGCAGCCGGTCGACGTCGACGAACCGCAGGTAGCTCAGCGTCCTGGTCTGGTTGTCCAGGAACCGGCCGGCGGTCAACCGCACCTGGCCCGGCTCGAAGGCGAACGCCGCCGCGCCGATGTCCGCACGGACCGGCGGCACCACCGCGGCGGCGGCCGGACGCTGGTCGAGGGCGGCGCCGGTGGCGGTGACCACGGCAGCGGCCCCGGTGGCTTGCAGGAGACGGCGCCGGCTGAGGGCGGAGGAAGACATGTCACGCGCTCCTATGCAGAGATGCCGGGGCGGGCCTCGGCGCTCAGGTACTCAATTTGATCGATGTTAGCCTTCACATTTTGTGGGTCAAGAACGGAAATCAGAACGGTCCTTCGAGGCCAAAAGTGTTACGCGAGCCAGGTGAACGCTCACTTTTCAGCACCCTGGGGGCGTGCCTCGCGGCACGCCCCCAGGAATCTGTTTCGATGAATGTCAGCGCCGTGTGGCGATCCGCTCCGTGCCGAAGTTGGCGATCCACTCGCCGAGCCTCTTGTTGCTCAACTGGGTGTACACGCCGGGCAGACCCTGCGCGGCGCAGCCGAAGCCCCAGCTCACGATTCCCAGCTGCAGGTACCGGTCCGTGCCGGGCACCTTGGTGAACAGCGGCCCGCCGCTGTCGCCCTGACACGAGTCCTTGCCGTGGCGCCCGGCGCAGATCTCGGTGTTGCGCTTGAGGTTCGGGTACGCCACCTTGCACTCGTCGTCGGACACGATCGGCACGCTCACCTCCTGCATCCGGTCCGGCGCAAGCTCACCGGGGCCGCCCACGCCCGGGTTGAACGGGTCCAGGATGGTGCTGCCCCAACCGGCCGTGATGACGTTGCGGCCGGGGCGCTCGAGGGCGTCCGTGCCCGGCGTGACCAGCTGGACCGGGGTGATGCCGGACACCGCTCCGTCAAGCCACAGCAGGGCCGCGTCCGCCTTCTCGTAGACGGTCACCTCCGCGATGCCGAGCACCTGACCGTGCGTCGCGGACTGCGTGGTCTGCCCGATCACCAGGCGCAGGTTCGCCAGGTCCTCCTCCGTCGCGCCGGCCACGCAGTGTGCCGCGGTGAGTGCCAGGCCGCGGGCGTCGATGAGGGTGGCGCCGCAGTTGTGCACCCAGACCCCCTCTTCCCACTGGAGCTGCAGCGAGCCGATGAACGGGTACTTGCCGTCCGGCACCTCGGTGCCACCGATGATCGAAGCGACCGGGGGCCGGGGCGGTTCGGCCGCGGCCGCGCTGCCGGGCCAGGCGGAAGTGAGGGCTACTGCCAGGGCGGCGGTGGCCGCCAGTGCTCGCAGGGTGCGCATCCAACATCCCCTTCTTGCGTCCATTTACGGACGCCATTAGTTGGTTGTCGAATACTTACGCGGATGCGTGTAAAGCTGGAGTAAAGAATTTAGGACTCAGTTCGTTATCAGAGCCGAATCCGCGTCCCACCTGCAAATGATAGACCGGCATCGAAATTGCGAAAAAATCGTCACAGCAGCGACAGCGGCTGGCTCAGGCACATAGACACGATGCTCAGGACGAAACACAGAACCGTGCCGATCGCCATGCCGGGAAGGACGTTGTTCGTCAAGCGGATCCGAGGACGCCCGACGGTGGCCGTCACGAGAGCCGCCACGGCTGACGTGAGCGCCGGCAGCACGATGCCGCTGCACAGCAGGAGCACGGCGTTGTAGGAGGGCTCGGGTGCTGGTTCACCGGGGCGCTGGATGGCGCTGCCCAGCACCTGGATCATCACGATCGCGTTGAGCACGACCATCGGTATCGAGCAGAGCAGGAAGATCAACACGGCCCGGGAGGTCTGTGCCAACCCGGGGAAGAGGCGAGCGCGGTAGCCGAGCCGGTAGACCTCGCCGGTGGCGTCCCGGGAAGCGGCCAGCTCCGCCCGCAGGTGGTCGACGGCCTGCCCCCACGGCAGGGCCGGCGGCGCCGGACCGAAACGAATGTCGCTCAGCGGGACGAGAGTGCGGACGGCAGCCGCCACCTCGCGGATGTCCCCCTCCTGCGACACCACCGAGTCCGTCCACGAGGCGACCTCCGCGCGGCGCCTCGCCACCGATTCCAGCGCCTCCTGGTGGGCCGGATCGCGCAGAGCGTCCACCTTGGCGCGCCGCGCCGCGGCGATCCCGGCATGCGCCGTGACGTGGGCTTCCCAGGTGCTCATTCGTCGTCCTCGTCCATCCGGCCGTCCGGCGAACCGAACGGCACGACGGGTGCGGTGGTCCGGGTGTGCCGATCGAGCACCAACGCACGGTTGCGGCGTGGCGTGTACCGCAGGTGAAAGTCCCCGGAGTACCGCTGGAGATCCTCCTCCGGCACGTTGAGGGCCACCATGCACCCGATGTCCTCGCGTGCGGTAGGCCCGACGTCCTGTGTCAGCCGGCCCAGGAGCCGCCACCAGCCGATCAGGTGGACGCCGTGCGAGGGCCCCTGCTGCACCAGGGCCTTCAGCGCGTCCCGGCCGGTACGGAAAGCGCCCGAGCCGCCCGCGGCGAGTGACGGTCCCGCGGCGTCCGCGCCGAACAGCACCAGGTAGGCCGGCGCCGAGTCGGCAGCCGCCAGCTCGGCGATGGTGGCGGTCACCCGCTCCACCGTGACCAGCCGGGTGGAATGGCCGGCCCGGGCCAGCTCGTGGTGCAGTTCGTCGGCGATCGCCCGGGTGTCGGCCGTCAACGGTGCGAGCAGGAACCGGGTGGAGCCGGGCCGGTGCTGACGCGCCAGCCCGCGAACCGCGGCGGCCACCACCTCCCCGCCCTGCCGCCACGTGCCCACCACGGCGAGGTGGCGTCCGGGGTCGGCGGGTAGCGGAACCGTCGCGGTCGACCCGCGCACGTCGATGCGGCGCCCGAGGAGAAGGAGCGGCGGAGACCGGTCCGGGGTGAGCCTGCGGAATGTCGGGTCGTCGTCCAGGAGCTGCTCCGCGAAGCCCTGGAACACCGGCGGCGGGCCGAGGGTGGCGGGACGCGCGGCCCACAGCTGCGACACGTACCTGGTCACCTCGGACGGTTCGGCGTGCGGTACGTGGGCGACGAGGTTCGCCTCGGCGATGCCGGCCAGCGGGTTGATGACGGCTTCGCCGAGGACCAGGGTGCTCGCCGCGTCGTTGAGCTTGTCCAGCACCCCGCCACCACCGGCGAGCGCGATCCGCAACGCGAACTGCCCGAAGATCGAATCGTTCTTCGTGTACAGAGCCTCGATGCCGGCGAGGGTCTGTGACGCCAGAACGAGATGGATGCCGTAGGAGCGGCCCTTGCGGGCGATCTCCTCCAGCATCTCCACCGCTCGCCGTGCCACGGCGTCGTTCCCGCTGAGGAGCACCTGGAACTCGTCTACGATCGCCACCGTCCGGGGACACCGGACCGTGGGTCGAGCCGCCCGCAACGCCCCGATACTGGAGACCCCCGCCCGCTTCATGTCGTCGGCCCGGCGATTCATCTCGCTGCGGAGGTGGCGCAGTACGGCGAGGCCGTACTCGCGGTCCGCCTCGATGCCCACGGCCCGCGCGTGCGGCAGCCAGACCGGGTCCGGCCCGGTCGGGGCGAACTCGTGGAAGCTGACGCCCTCCTTGAAGTCCAGCAGGTACAGCTCGAGTTCGTCCGGTGAGTAGCGGGAACACAGACTCAACACGGCGTTCAGGATGAAGTTCGTCTTGCCCGCACCGGAGCGGCCGCCGACCAGCCAGTGCGGGGTCTGATCATCGAATCGCACCACGACCTCGTCGCCGCCGCTGCGCCCGATCGGCGCCGCCAGCCGGTCCGCCGAGGACTCCTGCCACAGTGCGGCCGGTACGAGATCACCGATCCCGTACGCCGACTTCTGCGTGAGCGCGCGGCAGAGCCCGGTCACGAGGTCGGCGCCGGGTGCGGCGTCGTACCTGATCATCGTGAGGAAACCGGTCTCGTGTACGTAGACCACACCGCGGGACAGGTAGACCGCGGTGGTGCAGTTCCCGTCGGGCGAGCCGTCGGATGTCGCGTGCGGCAGGAAACTCGCGGGTGCGCCGGCGAGCACCAGGTGGACGTTGCCGGCCGCGCCGACCCGGGCTAACGCATGCACCCGGGCCACCACCTTGTCGTCCAGGTCGGTGAGATCCGAGATGAACACGACCAGGTGGGTACGGTCCGCCGGCTTCTCCAGGAAGGCGCGTTGGGCGAACCGTTCGGCCTCGTCGAGGAGAATGGTGACGCTCGTGTGCAGGCTGGCGACGCCCCGCTCCACCAGCGGCTGGAACGGGCTCAGGATCTGACCGAGCCCGACCGGGTCGTGGACGGCGATCCGCACGGTGCCGGGACGCATGGCCAGCATCCGCGCCAGCACGCTCTGCACGAGGCCGGCCACCTGCGGCTCACGGATGCTCTCCGAGATGCACAGGTGCCGCCCGTTGCCGATCGGTGCGACGAACGGCACGTCCTCGTCGTCGACCAGCGTGGACGAGCCGAGGCGTACCAGATGCGGCGTGGCGTCCGGCGTGCCGAGCCGTTCCAGGTCGTCGGCGCCGATCGCCGACCACGGGGCGACCTGCCAGCCCGCGTAGTCGGCCAGTTCTCCGCGGAGCCGAGCAACCGCCTCCCGAACCTCAAGCTGCCGCCGCCGGTGCGTGGCCTGATTGTTCCGATCGCGTTCCTCGGCGCTGCGCCGCGCGGCCTCGGCGAGTTCCGGGCCGGCCTGCTGCGCCAGCATTGCGGTGAGCCCGCGGAGTCGGGCCCGAGCGGCCTCATGGTGATGGAGCATGCGGGACATCGCCGACTGCCAGTTGTCACGCCGCGCCATAGCCGCCCCCATCGATTCCCCCGCAGCGCACCATGATCGTCAACAACGTGTACCTGCGCAACGACCGGTCAACTCATCGGAGATCGACGACGCTGGTGTACCACTGGGGCGATCTCAGCAAGGCCCGTGGTGTCGCGCTGTTCCTGGCGGATCGGGCGCGTGGCCGCACCAGCCGAAGCGGGTGACGCCACGCGACGGGCGCCGCCGCCCGGCAACGGGCCGGCGGCCGCGGAGACAGAGCCGCCGCCGGCCAAGGGCCGGCGGCGGCGTTGCGGCGTCGGGGTCAGAGCGTGAGGTTCTTCTGCTGGACGGTCCACTGGGAGTTGGTGCACAGTCCGCAGTTCGGGCCGACGAAGGTGGTGCCGGCGGTCGTGTCACCCTTCAGGCGCCACCGGAAGTAGAGCACCGCGACCCGGCCGAATTCACCGCCGTTGGGCTGGTCGTACGTTCCGCCGTGGCCGACGTTGATGTTGCCCATGAAGGCGGGCAGGCCGGCCGGGAGCCGCGGCCAGTCGGCCATCGCGTTGGAGTACGCGATGTCGCTGGGGCCGCCGATGAAGTACACGATCGGCTTGGTGAGCTGGCTCAGCCGGGCCCGGTCCGACTCGTTCAGGTAGCCGCTGCTGAAGATCGCGGTGGTGGTGACCCGGCGGTCGGTCGAGACGTTGTACGCCTCGAGCCCGCCACAGGAGAATCCGGCCACGGCGATCTTGGTGGTGTCGAGCTTGCCGTAGTACTTGCTGCCCTGGCGGGCGTTCTCCGCCACCGCCCAGTCCATCGACTGGGTCAGCATGGCCGCGGTCGTCGAGCCGGAGCCGTTCGGGTTGCCGTTGGAGATGGTCAGGAAGCCGTACGAGGCGATGTACCGGAGGAAGTTCTGTCCGCTCGTCCCGTTGGCCTGGCAGCCGCCCTGGCCCCACACCACGATCGGCATCAGCGTGGAGGGGAGGGTGTCCGGCCGGTAGATGGTGTGGTTGGGCAGGCTGGCCGCCGTCTCGTAGCCGGCCGGCACCGGGAAGGTGGGCGGCGGGTTGGACGGCGGGTTGGACGGCGGGTTCGAGGGTGGGTTGGACGGCGGGTTGGACGGCGGCGTGGACGGTGATTCGCCGACCGAGCCGGTGCAGGCGGTGCCGTTGAGGGTGAAGGCGGTGGGGACCGGGTTGCTGCCGGTCCACGAGCCGTTGAACCCGAACGACGCGGTGGCGCCGGTGGCCAGGGAGCCGTTGTACGCGGCGTTGGTCACCGTGACCTCGGCGCCGGACTGGGTGTGGGTGCCGTTCCAGAGTTGGGTGATGGCCTGCCCGGCGCCGAACGACCAGCCGACCCGCCAGCCGTTGATCGGGTCGCCGAGGTTGGTGACGGTGACGTTGGCGCCGAAGCCGCCCTGCCAGGAACTGGAGATGGCGTAGGTGGCGCGGCAGCCGGCGGCGGCACTGGCGTGGGTGGCGGCCAGCACACCGGCCGCGGTGATGACCGTGAAGCCGGCCACGCCGGCGATCACGGCGCGGAACCGCTGGGGGGTACGTCGCATCTGTGTCCTCCACGGGACTGGGGATTGCCGGTCTGTATTCGTGTGCCACCGCGCCGACAGACTGACTTGACACTTATCCTTGCGGCAGTGACGGTAACCGTCAAGCGACGACTGTCAATCTCTGTGGCGGAAGTGGGTGATCCACGACGCGGCGTCCGGCCAGTGCGGTTCGGTGATCTCGACCAGGCGGGCCTGCGCGAGGGGGCCGAGGGCGGAGTGGATCTCCAGGAACAGTTCCCGCGCCTCGCGGCGTGGCCAGGGGGCGGGCAGCAGGTGGTCGGGAAGGTCCGGGTCGGTGTCGGCGAACGTTCGCCAGGAATCCATCACCGAGGTACGGGCGACGAGCGCTTCGGCCGCGCCGACCCGCCCGACGCGCACCGCGTCCAGCAGCGGGGCGTACCGTCCGATGAAGGCCGAGTAGGCCGCGGCGAGCCCGTCGAGATCGTAGGCGGCGGTCGGCCCGTGCGGCCCCGCCTCGTCGTCGAACCGGGCGGACATCACCGACCACCGGGCCGCACCGAGATCACCCAGTACGTCGCGCAGCGCCCGGTCCACCCGGGCCCGGTCGTCACCCGGCTTGATCCACATGCTGTCGTACAGCCGGACGAGGCCGAGCGCGCCGAGCGCCTTGCGGACCTCGTGCCGCTGCGCCTGCCGTACCCGTTGCGCCTCGGACGTCTCCGGCAGGGAGAAGGCCGCGACCGTCCACTCGCCGGTCCACCGGGGTGGGCGGGCGCCGAACGTCAGGAACTGGTCCATTCGCGACCGGTGGCGGGCGATCGCCGCCGGGGTCAGGTGGTACACCGCCGGCCGGCCGGGCCGGCGGGCGGCGACCAGTCCGCGCCGGGTCAGCCGGGACAACGCGGCCCGGGCGCTGGTGTCGCTGATGCCGAACTCCCGCAGCACCGCGACCACCGCCGCCGAGGGAAGATCGGCGTCCGCGGAGTCGAGGTACTCCCCGAGGATGGTGGCCAGCAGGTGCTGCGGGTTCGGGCCGGACTGGGCTCGCGGGAGGCCGGTGTGGGGTGATCGGGCGGGCGCGCGCATGGCGCCAGCTTGCCGGACCCGGGGTGGTTACGCGGCCCGCGACTGGTCGCGCGGTGCCGGCCCGGGGCCCTCCAGGACCGAGCGGGTGACCAGCTTGGAGATGGCGGTGACCAGCCGGCGGGGGCGCCGGGGGGTGAGATGCGCGCCGAGCGAGTTGCCCAGGCCCGGCACCACGTACGCCCGGTCCCGGTCGAGCGCGGCCAGCGCGGCGCGGACGACCGCCTCCGCGGGCATCATCGCGCCGCCGATGGCGGCCCGTTCGCCCATCGTGTCGAAGAAGGAGGTCCGGGTCGGGCCCGGGCACAACGCCAGGACGCGCACGCCGCGGCCGCGGTATTCCGAGCGCAGCGCGAGGCTGAAGTTCAGCACGAACGTCTTGCCCGCGCCGTAGGCGGCGAAATAGGGCGACGGCTGGAAGCCCGCCGTCGAGGCGACGTTGACGACCGAGCCGTGGCCCCGGGCCAGCATGTCCGGGACGAGCGCGCGGGTCAGCCCGACCAGGGCCACCACGTTGACCATCAGCTGTTCCGTGTCGAGCCCGTCGTCGATTTCCTCGAACCGGCCGGCGGTGCCGAAGCCGGCGCTGTTGACCAGCACGTCCACGGTGATCCCGGCCGCGACCAGCTCGGTCAGGATCCGGTCCGGAGCGCCTCGTGCGCCGAGATCCTGCGCGATGACGTCGACCCGGACGCCGTACGTCGTGCGCAGGTGCTCCGCGTGCCGCCGCAGCCGGTCCGCGGAGCGGGCCACCAGGACCAGGTGGTGACCGCGCTCGGCGAGTTGGACGGCGAACTCGGCCCCGAGCCCCGCCGACGCTCCGGTGACGAGTGCGGTGGCGGCGTCGGCGGTGTTCTGCCGGTGAGTCATGGGGTTTCTCCTTCAGCTCGTTTGACGACATGACCGTAGCAGTTTCTTCATTAACTGCAACAGTCTTGTAGCGTTTTATCTTGAAGAAGCTACCAGCGTGTATCGTGACGTCGTCCGTGAGTGGAGGAGAGTGCGATGACCACCAAGCCGTTGCGGGCCGACGCCGAGCGCAGCGTGCGCACGATCCTGGAGGCCGCCGAACGGGTGCTCAGTGACAATCCGGCCGCGTCGATGGAGCAGGTCGCCGAGGCGGCCGGGGTGGCCCGCACGACCATCCACCGGCGGTTCGCCAACCGGCAGGCGCTGGTGGACGCCATGGCCGCCACCGCCGTACGCCACCTGTCCGAGGCCATCGAGGCCGGCCGGCCGGAAACCGCGCCCCCGCTCGTGGCGTTGCACCAGATCACGGTCAACGTCCTGCGCACGAAGGTCAGCTGGGCGTTCGCGCTCGGGCAGCCGGCCGCCCCCGGCTCGGTCGTCGCCGGGATGCAGCAGCGGGTGGCGTACCGCTGCCTGGAGCTCTTCGGCCGGATCCGGGACCTCGGCGTGCTCGACGCGGAGGTCGACCTCGAGTGGACCCGGCGGGTGTACTACGCGCTGATCGGCGAGTCGCTGCACGGCGACGATGCCGGGGCCGATCCGGACGTCCTGGCCGGGCGGATCATCGACACGCTGTTGCGGGGTGCCGGGCCGCGCCGCCCGGAGACCCGGTAGCGGCCGGGCGGTGCCGCCCGGCGGTGATCGCGGTGCGGCGGGGGCGCCCGATCCCGGTGGACAGACGCGGATGGCGCGGCGGCCGGGGCCGCCGCGCCATCACGGTGCGGTCTTGCGGTGGTACGCCTACGTCAGCCCGTGCGGCAGGTGATCGTGGGCCAGGTGGTGTTGCCGTTCGACATGATGGTCACGC